>JAKFGP010000051.1 GCA_021502835.1 Streptomyces thinghirensis | reverse complement strand
TTGTACTTCGTTCAGTTCAGATTTGCTTTTAGCCTTGTCCAGGGTTTGTGTAACCTTGTTTTTCATTTATCGTGAAACGCTTTCGCGTTTTTCGTGCGCCGCTTCACCCGTGCCGTTCCACGCGCTCGGCGAGTTCGCGCTCGGCGACCTTGGTGTCGCCATGCGTGCCGGACCAGGAGCCCGGTCGTATTCGGGCCGGCCGCCGCGCTTCGGGCTTCCCGCCAGGTGCTAGGGGCCCCGCGCGCGCAGGGCCAGTACGGCCGCGAGCAACGGGCGCGGCCGCCACGATCACGATCAAGCATGATGATCACGCCTGTGGACATGAGTGCCTTCCGCCGGCCCTCTGCCGACTCTCCGAACGGACCAGGTTCGCTGTTCGGGTTGCCCCGGACTCCGCCCCTCAGGCGGCGCACAGCGCGCGCGGAGGGCGCATCGTACAAAATACGCTTGCGCCCGGGAGCCCGGTCCCCTCCCATGGAAACAATGCCGGTCACGACCTGGACTGTCGCCCCGGAACCGTACGACTCCCCCGTCGCCGCCGCCCTTCTGGCGCGCGACGCTACACGGTCAGCGACCGCTATTACCTGCTGCACGAGGGGCGGCCACCGACCCCGGCGAGCTGGGAGCGGGAAGATCGCCGCGCCTCCCGGCGCCGACCTGGTGCCGCCCCGGGGCTCTGTTGCTGGTCGCGCGGTACGGCGGTGAAGCAGCGGGCACGGCGGGCATACGGCTGCGGGACGGCGCCACCGCCAAGCTGACCCGGGTGTTCCTGTACGAGCGGATGCGCGGGCGGGGCGGGGCCGCGCTGCTCGTGCGGGCCGCCGAGGACGCGGCACGGGCGCTCGGCGCCTCGCGGATGGTCCTCGACACGCGCGGCGACCTCGTCGAGGCCCCGCGCCCTGCACACGCCGGCTCGGCTGCGGGGACCGAGGCGTGCAGGAGGACCCGTACGCCGAGCACTGGTTCGCGAAGCGCTCCGCACGCCGCGTGACCGGGCTCAGCCCCTGCCCGCGCCGGCGTGCGCGGGTCGTGCGGGCGCTCCCGCTCCGAGCCGCACAGCTCGCCGGTGAGCTCCTTCACGAGCTGCACCAGGTCGGTCGGCCGGTCGGGGCCCCACCAGTCGCCGAGCAGCTCGGCCGGGAGTTCCTCGCGGGCCAGCGCCAGCCGTTCCGCCACCTCGCGGCCCCGGGCGGTGAGGACCAGGTCGAGCCTCGCGGACGGCGGGTGCCGTTCCTCACCTGGCGGGCGGCGGCCATGACGGTGGTCAGCGGGACGGGGCCGCGCTCGGCGAGGGAGGGGCCGGTTCGACCGGCCGTTCCTCCTGACCCGCAGCAGCATCAGCTCGACGCGGGCAGCAGGTCGTAGCCCGCCCGCGCGGTGATCCTCCGGTAGATCTCCCGGCGCCCCTCCCGGGTGCCGAGCACCGACGCACACGGCACACCTCGTCGTGCGAGGACCGTTCCACCGGGTTGCTGGCGAGGGTCTGTGTGCCGTCCGGTGCCCTGACCGAGCCGCGCAGCCGGTCCTCGCCTTCAGGAACCAGGCCAGCAGGAAGCCGAGGAGGGGAGCGACGGGGGCGGCGTACAGGAAGACGTCGGTGATGGCGGTGGCGTAGGCGCTCGGTGCCTCGGGCCGCTGGGTGGGCGGCAGGGCGCCGATGCCGCGCGGGTCGGCCTTCAGGGTGTCCACGGAGACACCAGGCGGGAGTTCGGCGCCCCGGAAGGCGTCCGCGCAAGTTTGTCGCCGAGGCGGCCCGCGAAGATCGTGCCGAGGCGAGCGCGCCGAGGACGCGCCGATGGAGCGGAAAGAAGGTCGCGCCGGAGGTGGCGACGCCGGTCCTCGTGCACGCCACGGCGTTCTGACGATGAGGACGAGGACCTGCATCACCAGTCCGAGTCCCAGGCCGAGACGAAGAAGTAGGCGCTCATCTCGCCGGTCGCGCTGTTCTCGTCGAGCTGGTGCAGCAGGGAGCAGGCGAGGGTGGTGACGGCGGTGCCCGCGACGGGGAACACCTTCCAGCGGCCGGTGCGGCTGACGATCTGCCCGGAGGGCCGTCGAGGACAGCAGCAGGCCGGAGGCCATCGGCGGCATGTGCACCGGACATGGTCGGGCTGACGCGGACGACCCTGGAGGAACGTCGGCAGGTGGGTCATCGCGCCGAACATCGCGGGAAGCCGACGACGAAGCTGATGACGGTAGGAGAGCGATGAGTGCGGATCCCGGAAGAGCAGGGGGAGGACGGGCTCGGCGGCCTGCATGCTCCACTGGCCACGAGGGCAGTCCAGCACGACTCCCAGCACCGCCCGAAGCCGATGTTCTGCGGCGGCGACCCCAGGCCCAGGTCGATTGCCGCCGAGCGAGACCACCAGCACCAGGCGCAGGTCGCGACAGACGCGATGAGGAGGGTGCCGAGGTAGTCCGATGACGTGCCGGGCGGACCGGTGCGGAATGTGCAGCACCGCCGCGATCACGGCGAAGCGCGACGATACCGACGGGCAGGTTGATGTAGAAGACCCAGCGCCAGCTCGGGTGCTCGGTGAAGACCCCGCCCAGCAGCGGTCCCAGCGCTGGTCGCGCCGAAGACGGCACCGAAGAGGCCCTGGTAGCGGCCCCGCGTTCACGGGGCGGGACCAGGTCGCCGACGATCACCATCGACAGCACCATCAGACCGCCGCCGCCCAGCCCCTGGAGGGCCCGGAAGGCGATCAGTTCGGACATGCTCTGCGCCACGCCGCACAGCGCGGAGCCGACCAGGAAGATCACGATCGCCGTCTGGAACAGCTTCTTGCGCCCGTACTGGTCGCCGAGCTTGCCCCACAGCCGGGGGTGGCGGCGGTCGCGGCCAACATGTACGCGGTGACCACCAGGACAGGTGCTCCAGGCCGCCCAGGTCGCTGACGATGGTGGGCAGCGCCGTCGACGCGATGTGGTCTGGTCGGGGGCGGCGAGCAGCAGGCCGAGCAGCAGGGCGCCGATCGGAGGACGAGAACGCCGCTGGAGACCTGCTCCTGTCCCTCGCCCTGCCCCTCACCCCGTCCCGGGGGCGGTACCGGGTCCTTCGCCGCGCGTACATCTCCGCCATGAAGACCTCCCACGGACGTCTCACCTTCCATCCCGGTCGGTGTGACCAGTTATGGGCAGTTCAGTCCTGCGAGGCCGGTATTCCGGGGGCGTGCACGTGGGAGTGTGGAGAAGATCTGCATAATCTCTGGAGGTCGCGAGGGGAGTCGCGAGGGAGGGACGAACGCGTGCAACAGCAGAAAGAGCCGCCGCGGGGCCGCGGGAGCGGCCCCAGGGGCACTCGTGCCGGAGTGCGGCACGCCCAGGGAGGCGGACAACACGCCCGCCTGCGCCTGCGGGTCACGGGCGGCCGACGCCCTGCGCGACGCGCGGTACGGCACAGGCGGCGGCGGCGGAGGACTTCGATCCGCTGCGCATACGGCCGTTACGTCGAACTGGACGGCGGCGCCGGGGGCCGGGGGCGCCCGAGACACCCGGGGCGCGCGGGACCGTGGCGCCTTCGGGGCCTCCCTCGTCCCGGAGCGCCACGTCCGGAACGCCCCTCCGAACCGGTGTCGCGGCGGCCCACGCCGACTCCGCGCCCCCGTCCGCGTCCGTGCCGCCCTCCCCGCCCGACCCGGATGCCACCATGACGCTGCGCGCCGTCGGCGCCGAGCAGCCCGGCGCGACCACGGAGACGACGTCCACCCTGCCCACGCCTCTGGCACCCTCGGCCGGCGCGCCCAGCGCCCGCGACCTGCGCCTGTTCGAGACCTCGCCCGGCTCGTCCGGCGCCCCTTTCGCGCCCGGGGAGCCCGTGGGGGCCGGTGCGGACAGTACCGGCGGACGTCCGCCGCGCGGACGACGCCGGAGCGTGCTGTTGAGTGCCGCGGGGGCGGTCGTGGTCGTGGTGGGCGCGGCCGGGTACGCGAGCGGCCTGTTCTCCACTGAGACGCCCTCCCGCGACGGGGCGCTGCCGGACGAGGTGCGGGCGAGCGTCCCGGCCCCGTCGACCAGCGAGGCCTCCGCGACCCCCGAGTCGAGCGCGCCGTCGGCCCCCGAGACCTCCCGCGTCGCCGTCCCCGTCCGCCAGCGCGTCCCCCAGCGCCAGCCCGTCGTCCTCGCCGTCCCCGTCGGCGTCGAGCGCCTCGCCCACGCCGTCCCGGTCGGCCGAGCCGACGCGGAGCACGACGACCGCACCGGCCGACGGCCCCGCACAGGAATCCGAGGACGAGGACCGCGTACCCGACGGAGGCGGCACGCTGCAGCGCGGTGACCGCGGCCCCGAGGTCGTCGAGCTCCAGCAGCGTCTGGCCCAGCTGCACTCTACACCGGCGACACCAACGGCATCTACAACCGCCAGGTCGAGGACGCGGTCCGCACCTACCAGTGGGCCCGCGGCATCCGCGACGACGCGCTCGGCGTCTACGGGCAGGACACCCGGGGCCGGCTGGAGTCGGAGACGCGGGAGCCGTAGGCGGCGTTCACGGGCGTGTCCGCCAGGACGGCGCGGTCCACCGGAGGCGTCGGGGCCCGCCGGGGCGTCACGGTCCGCCGGACGTCACGTTCCGCCAGGGCGTCACCGCGGTCCCCGGCCCGCACCGGCCGTCAGCCGATGTGCAGCCGCAGCGTCCCGTCGCGCCGGCCTCCACGCGTACCCGCGTCAGGTCCTCCACGACCACGTCGGGCCCGTGGACACCGGCCGCGGGCCTACGCCCACGACCTGCATCCCGGCGGCGCGCGCGGCCGTGGTGCCGGCGCCGGAGTCCTCGAAGGCGATGCAGTCGCCGGGGGCGATGCCCAGCTCGGCGGCGCCCTTGAGGAAGCCCTCGAGGTCGGGCTTGCTGGCGCCGACCGACTCGGCGAGTGACCCGGACGTCCGGCTGGGTGAGCCCGGCGGCGGCCATCCGCGCGGTGGACAGCGGCACGTCGGCGGAGGTCACCAGGGCGTGCGGCAGCCCGTGCAGCGAGGCGAGGAACTCCGACGCCCCCGGGATCGCGACGACGCCCCTCGGTGTCGGCGGTCTCCCCGGCGAGCATGCGGGGCGTTGTCGGCGTGGTTCTGCTCCATGGGCCGGTCCGGCAGCAGCAGCGCCATCGAGGCGTAGCCCTGCCGTCCGTGGACGACCTTTGCGCCTTCGTCGCCGTCCAGGCCGTGCCGGTCGGCCCAGCGCCGCCAGACGCGCTCGACGGCGGCGTCCGGGTTGACGAGGGTGCCGTCCATGTCCAGCAGCAGGGCACGGGCGGTGAGAACGGTGGTGGCGGTGGCCAGTCATCGGCAGACTCAAGGCGCGGGAGAGGGCGCAGGGCGTGTCCCCGGGAACAAGGCGGCCCCGCCCGCCGGTCAGGAGAACGGGCGGGAGCCACCTGTTTCTCTACGGTACAAAACGGGTCGGGGATTGCGCCACCGCCCCGCCGGAACGTTCACGAACCGTTCAGCCGGCGACCGCCTCCCACAGGCTCCACACCCCGAGGCCCAGCATGAGCAGCGCCGACGACCTTCGTGATCAGCGCCAGCGGCCACCCGTTTCATCAGAGCCTTCCGCCGACGATGCCGAGCCCGGCCACCGCCCACAGGGCGAGCACCGCCCGAGGCCGACGGAGAGCGGGTCGTCGTAGCGGGCCGCGAGGTTCCGCGGTCATGATCTGCGTGAGATCGCCGAACTCGGCGACCAGGATGAGCATGAATCCCGCTCCGGAGACCTTCCAGAAGGACTGGTCCTCGAGCTGCGGATCTCCCCCGTCCTCGTCGTCCTTCTTCATCAACAAGCACGGCGGCGCCCGCCCAGGAACAGCACGCCGGTGATCGCGTGCACGATCTGCTGCGGCAGCAGGGTGCCAGCACGCTGCCGGCGGCGACCGCGAGCACGTGACGTGCAGCAGGAAGGCGGCGGCCACGCCGGCGAAGACGTACGAGGCCCGGGTAACGGGTGCCGAGGACGAGGCCGGCGAGCGCGGTCTTGTCCGGCAGTTCGGCGAGGAAGACGACGCCGAAGACGACTGCCGTCACGGTCAGGCTGATCAAGGGATCCTCTATCGGTCGGGGCCGCCCCACCGAGGAAGTGCTGGTCCTGCGCTGCGGACACCTCGGCACGGCAGCACACGGTCGCCCCGCCGTACGGCGCGGGCGTGCACTGCTTGCCGGAAGGTCTCGCTGGCCGGCCCCGCGCACGGAGGCCTGCCCTCCGGGCGCCGGCTGGGACGAGCTGGAGGTAGTGCTGTCGACGGTCCGGGCGGGGAGAGCTACTCCCCTTCTGCGCCGTCCATAGTACGCGAGCCCCGCCGCGGGGCCGAGGGGGCGAAGAGATCCCGGGACGTTCCGTCACGAGTCCTGCCGCACCCATAGATGTGCCATGCACACGTCACCTTAACTTCCTTACCGAGGACCGCACACCTGTGCGCCATGCGGCGTCGCGGCATTCCCCTGCCCGCGTCCAACACCCCCACACTCCAAGGGAGTTCGCATGCCGGGAAGTTCTATTGCGCGTCGACGGCTCGGTGTCCCCGCCGCGTTCACCGACCTCACAGCCTCCGCCGGGCTCCTCAACGGCCCGGCCGCCTCCGCCGCCCTCCCCACACCGGTCAGCGCCGCGACCGCCCCGCTCCTACCTCGCCTCCCTCACCGTGGGAGACCGAGAGCCGCACCGGCTACGACCGCGACCTCCTTCCCGCACTGGATCACGCAGTCCGGCACCTGCAACACCCGCGAGACCGTCCCCCAAGCGCGACGGCCTCGGCGTCGTCACCGACTCCTCCTGCGCCGCCACGCGGGGCAGCTGGTACTCCCCCTACGACGGCGCCACCCGGTCCGCCGCATCCGACGTGTCGACATCGACCACTCGTCCCGGCTTCGCCGAGGCCTGGGACCTCGGGCGCCGGCCTCCTGGAGCACCTCCTGGCGCCAGTCCTTCGCTAACGACCTGACCTTCGTCCCCAGCTCGCGGTCACCGACAACGTCAACTAGTCCAAGCGGGCGACCAGGACCCGGCCACCTGGGACGCCCCGGCTGCAAACGCCTACCGCTGCACATAGCCGTCCGCGCCTGGGTACAGGTGAAGTACTACTACGACTTTCTCGGTCGATTCCGCCGAGAAGTCGGTACCCAGAACAACCCGCGAAACTGCTGACGCTCCGTCCAATCGCGTGTTCGGCGCACGGAGCCTCCCGCCGGCCTCCGTCGTTCCGTACCGTACAAATGGGCGACGGAGGAGGGATCACCATGGCCGGACTGCGCCTGGGACCACTGCTGAGATAACCACCGACGGCCTCGTCGGCGACCATCTGGGTCGTGAGACGAACCGGCCCTGCACCACCGGGAGGTGCCGCTGCGCCGACGGCCCCGGCGGCACGACCCGCACCTTTCCAGGTCGCGGGCCACCACTCGCCGCCCTGGTCCCGGGTGACCGGCTCCGACACCGGGCACGGCGACCGAGTACGAGGTGCCCCTCGACGGCGCCTGCGTATGGCCGCGCTGCCGGACTCGCCGTTCCTCCCCTCGGTGAACGCTACGCCCCCCGGCGGACGAGTGGCATGCGCATCGCCTTCACCCTCGCCGTCAGCGTCGCCGCCGGCCGGCGAGAAGGACCTGGTGGGCCCGGACGCGCTGGATGAACCTTTCCGCCGCATCGCGGCCGACCTGGAGGGCACCCGCCCCGACGTGCTGCTCCTGCTCGGCGACCAGGTGTACGCCGACGAGATCTCCGACGCCACGCAGCGCCGCTGATGCGATTCAGGCCGCCGCGACCTGGCGGAGCTTCCCGGCGAACAGATCGCGGACTACGAGGAGTACACCCGCCTCTACGACGAGTCGTGGAGCGATCCCCAGGTGCGCTGGCTGCTGTCCACCGTGCCCAGCTGCATGATCTTCGACGACCACGACGTCATCGACGACTGGAACACCTCCGCCGCCTGGCTCGCCGACATGCGGGCCACGGACTGGTGGCGGAGCGGCTGCTGAGCGGGCTGATGTCCTACTGGGTGTACCCAGCGGCTGGGCAACCTCTCCCCCGGCCGAGCTGGCCGCCGACCCCCACGCGGCCGTCCCGCGAGGCCCCGACGGCACCGACGTGCTCCGTACGTTCGCCGCGCGGGCCGACGCCGACCCGACCTCCGTCCGCTTGGAGCTACCGGCGCGACTTCGGCCGCGTACGGCTGGTGATGGTGGACTCCGCGCGGCCCGCGTCCCAGGAGGACCGCCGCATCGATGCTCGACCCGGGCGAGGCCGCCTGGCTGCGCGAACAGGTCGTGGAGGAACGCGACTCCTACGACCACCTGCTGATCGGCACCTCCCTGCCCTGGCTGCTGCCCCATCTCGTGCACGACGTGGAGGCGTGAGCGCCGCGATGTGCGTCGGCGAACGGGGCGCGCGTTGGCACGGCGCGGGGAGCGGATCAGGCGCGGGCCGACCTGGATCACTGGGTCGGCCTTCCCGACCTCCCTTCGACTCCCTCGCGGACCCTGATCGCCGAGGGCCGGTACGGGTCCCGGGGCGCCCGCGACCGTGAACGCGCGCTGTCGGGCGACGTCCACCACGCCTACGTGGCCGAGCCGTCCTGGCCCGGCCGCGCGCCCGACGCCACGGTGGCCCAGCTGACCTGTTCCCCGTCCAACTCCGTGCCGCTCTCCATCCGTCTCGGCTTCCGCTTGGCTGGAGCGCCCCCGGCTTGCCGTGCCCTCGGGCGGCGCATCGCCCGGCACGGACGCTGTGCGCCGCCGGGCGGTCGGCTGGCGCAAGACCGGCGGGCCCTGGTTCGGCAATCAGCCGTATGACGCTGCCCTGCGGGGAGATCGGCCCCGGCTGCGCCTGGAGCAGGCGCAAGCGGAGCGCGACGGGACGACCGCCCTGCGGACGGTCACGGACAGGGAGCTGGCGTAGGCGGGGGCGGAGCCGGGTATGAATCAAGTCACACCGGCGGGCTCCGCCGCCCGTGTGGGAGCGCTCCCACCCTGGGGTGGCCGTCGCGACAGAAGGGTGACCATGCGCCAAGCCATGGCCAAATGTTGAACTTGCAAGTACTCGTTAGGCTCACCTAACGTGGGCGGCCCACTCGGTTTCGTCCCCCACCGGCCCTCGACGGGCCGGCCCGACCGAAGGAGCTCCCCCACATGTCCGGACGCCTCAACAGCGCCCAGCCCCTACGCCCTCGGCCTGTTCCGCATCGTCGTCGGCCTCCCTCTTCGCCTGCCACGGCGCCTCCTCCCTGTTCGGCGTCCTCGGCGGCGGCGTCGGGAAGCGGCGGCACGATCGAGACCGGCACCTGGCCGGGCTGGTACGCGGCCGTGATCCAGTTGGTCGGCGGCGGCCTAGTCATGCTCGGCCCGGCACCCGCGCCGCCGCGGTCGTCTCCTCGGGCTCCATGGCCTACGCGTACCCAAGGTGCACCAGCCGGACGCCCTGTGGCCGATGGAGAACGGCGGCGAGGCCTCCGCCATGTTCTGCTGGGCCTTCCTGCCGCTGGCCTTCACCGGCCCCGGTGCCTTCGGCCTGGACCGGCTGTTCGCCCGGCGCACGCCGGAGCAGGAGAAGACGTCCGCCGAGAGGCATACCCGGTCGCGGCCTGACCCGAACAGGAGCGGCGCCTTCCGAACCCGGGGGCGCCGTTCACGTTTTTCCCGGCGCCGGCGCCCGGCCGCCCGGCGCCCGACACCGCGACGACCGCGGGGCGCGGGTGCCGAGGCCGAGCGTCGGGCGTGGAACGCCTCCTCGCGAGTGAACGCTCAGTGGCGAACACACGAGGCCCCTGTGAACCAGGTCCGTCACACCCCCGGCGTACGCTGTATGGCTTCGTCATCGGCCGCTTCCTGCCGTCCCCGCGTCTCGCGGCGTAAGCCCGGCCCACGGGGAGTAACGGGGAGTTGTGGTGGTCGAGAGTCTCGGCAGTATCGGTTCGCTGGTCAGCAGCCCATGGATCTATGCGCTGGTGCGCCGTCTCGGTGCCCTCGACATCTTTCTGCCGGTGCTGCCGGGCGGTGTCCTCCAGGTGATCACGGCGGCCACGGCGGCGGCCGCGGGCTCGGGCGCGGCGGCCGCCGGGCGGGTTCCGGACGACGTCCCCGACATCCTGGTCCTGACGCTGTGCGCGGCGACCGCCTCGGTCCTCGGCACCTGGCGGTCTACCCGCCCCGCGTGGCGCGGCGGGCCTCGCCTGGACCGGGCCATCGCCCAGCCCGTCGGCTGACCACGGCGCAGGAACGTCTCGGCGGGGCCTCGCCCGAGGCGGCGGCGCCCTCGTCGTCCTGGCCCGGTTCGCCCCCGCCGGCCGCTCGGTCGTCTCTCTCGTCGCCGGTACCGCCCCACCGCCGGATCCGCGAGTTCCTCCCCTGGTCCGCCCCTCGCCGGACTGGCCTGGGGCCGCCTACAGCGTGGCCCTCGGCTACTTCGGCGGTCAGTGGCTGGGCGCGACCTGGCTGGCGGCGGGGTGTCGCTGGTGGCGCCTCGTTCGAGCGCGGGGGCGGGGGCCGCGTACCTGATGCGCCGCCAGCCCCGGGGCGACGGAGGCTTCGTAGATCGCCGAGGCCGGCCGCCGCGCCTGGCGCGCCCGCAGGCCTCGCGGCAACGGCACACGGGGTGTCACGAGGCCCGTCGCGCGCCTCCCCGCACCCTCCAGGCCGGCCAGGCAGGTCAGGCCGTGGCCCCGGCGACATGGCCTCCACCGCCTGTTTGAAGACCTCCCGGCTGTGCCGCGGGCGCACGGAACCCGGAGATCTTGCGCACGTACTGCAGGGCGGCGGCCCTGATCTCGTCCTCCGTGGCCTCCTCCGGCCAGCACGGGGCGGACGCAGTGTCTTGATGCTGCGGCACATGACGTCAGTCTCCCTTCTCCAGGTCCACCCGCCAGTCGTTCGACCTGATCCAGTGGCCCTTCGGATACTCAAGTCGGCCTGTCCGAGCAGGGCGAAACTCGGCCCCGCGCAGACCGCGTTGGAGGCGGCGTGGTCGACGCTCGGGAACGCGTGCAGATAGCGGTGCGTCCCCCTCGGCACGGGCCGCCTCCCGCACCGCACGGGCCGCCCGCACGGCGAGCCCCTCCGCTGGAACTCCGGCAGCACCGCCCATCCGGTCTCCCAGACCTCCGCGCCCCGCCAGGTCCGCTGCCAGTACCCGATCGAGCCGACGGTCTCCCCGCCGTCCGCCAGGGTGACCCGGTATATCCGCCCTGGGCCCGGCTCGGCGTACCGCCGATGCCGGGCCGCGAGCTGCTCCTCGGTCTCCGGGCCGCCGAGGTGCGCGGTCATCTCGGGGCTGTTGGTCCTGCGCAGCAGCCACAGATCCGCCTCCGCCCAGGGGACCAGACACACCCTCTCCCGGCCCCGCGCCCCGCCTTTCCACCGCCCGCTCGTCCACGCTTTCCATGCTCTTCACGGTAGGGCAGGGGTCTGACAGTCGTCCCCGGCGGCGACGGCCACACTTTCGCGTGAACCACCGAAGGGAACGCGCGCCTCAAAATCGAACAGGCGTATCATTGGTGCGTGGCTACGACCTATGATTTTCCCAGTGACCTCCTCGCCGGTCAGGAGGAACTGCATCAGGTCCGGGCCGAGCTGTCGGCCCTGCTGAAGAGACTTCCCCTGGTCCGTCGAACCGCCTCGACGGATTCAGCGACAAGAACGGCTGGCGCAAGGTCGAGCGCCCGGCCTCCCCGGCTGGTCGGCGGACGAGCAGGCCGAGGTGGAGAAGCCCGGCGGCGCGAGCGCGAACTCGCCGTGTTCGTCAGCACTCATCGCTACTGGTCGGAGATCACCGGCCCGGACCAGGTGACCGCCCGCTCGGCGCTGAAACGCGCCCACGAGGCCCCGGCCGGGGAGACCCGCCTGCGTCTCCAGTGATCTCGGCGCTGTGGAGTTCATCCGCGGAAAGACCCTGGCGGGCACGGCGAGAGGCCCCCGGAAGATCTCCGGGGGCCTCTCGCACCGACGACAGCGGCGCCGGTCCTGGTGGGCGCGGACGGTTTCGAACCGCCGACATCCTGCTTGTAAGGCAGGCGCTCTACCCCTGAGCTACGCACCCAGGACGAGTCGACAGCCTACATGGCCCGGGCCACTGCCCGGCAAACGTGTTGACGCCGCTGCCGCCTCGGCCGGGGGTTAACCCCACCCCCGATCCGGTAGTGGCCCGGATCCCGGCGCGGGCCCGTGCTCCGTACGGTCGAAGAGCCTCGTCGACAAGGGCCGCTTCCGCTCCGGGAGGGCCGGACGCGGCACCTCGTAGCCGTCCCAGGGGGAGATCGTCATGGCCGCCCGCACCGTTTCCGTTCGCACGTTCGCCGCCCGTCGGCGCCGTCGCCGTTCTCGGTGGCGGGCCTCGGCGCCTGTGCCTCCGCCTCGGACGACAAGGACCCCGAGCACCGGTCCTTCGCCCTTCAGGGCCGCACTCCTCACCGTCGACTCCGACGACTCCGCCCTGGAGATCGTCGCCTCGGACGACCACACGTCCGGGAAGGTCGAGGTCACCCGGTGGTTCTCCCGGATCGGTCGCCGTCGGTACGGATCCTGAAGTGACCTGGAAGATGGACGACGACCGGCTGGTGCTGCGCATGCACTGCTCCGGCGTGGTCGCCGACCGCGCGGCCAGGCACCGCATCGAGGTCCCGCGGGCATCGCCGTCCAGGTGAAGGAAGGGGACGGCAGCGTACGGGCGCGGGGCTTCCGGGACGCGCTGAACATCCGTACCGGCGACGGGTCCGGTGCACGTCACCGACTCCACCGGCCCTCTGCAGCTGCGCACCGGCGACGGATCCGTCCGCGCGGGAGGCTCCCGCGCCGGGTGAACGCGCACACCGACGACGGCTCGGTCCGTCTCTGAACTCGGCACCGTCTCGACCTGGTGGAGTCCCGCACCGGCGACGGTTCCGTGACGATCACGCCGCCCCGGGCCACGTACAAGGTGTCCACCGAAACCGGTGACGGCGGGGTCGACGTCGGTGCCGCGGACGACACCAGCGGCCGCGTGGTGAGCGCCCGGACCGGTGACGGCAAAGTCACGGTCCGAACCGCGATCCGACTGGCCTGTGTGTCGTCCCTACGGGTGGGAGAATGAACCCGGGCAGGACGGACGACACGGGAGAGGGATGTGACGGCGACACCATCGCAGCCGTACTCGCCGATGGTGGCAGCGCGCGCAGCGCCTGCCGCACCGCTCCCACCGCCGTCGCGCGCCCGGCGCGGGCCGTGATGTGCTCGTCCTCGTGGGCCTGCCGCTGCTCGCCGTGCTCGCGCTGCCCGCAGCGTTCGCCGGGGGCGGCACCCGGCGCTGGTCTGGCGGGCGGCCGAGAGCCAGCGGGCGGAGGCGTAGGCCGCGAAGGACGACGCGGCGGCCGCCTTCTACGACCTGGACACCCGCTCAACGGGGACCTGCGGCTCTCGATAGAGACGATCGCGGCCGTCGATGCCTCCCCTCCGCCGCCCGGCGCGCGCGGTCACCGACTTCGAGGCGCTCGGCCGGCGGATCGACGAGGTCAGCCACCAGTACATCGGCGCCGTCGACGCCCATGACCTGGACCGCGACGATCTGGAGGCGTCGGCCGCCTCCCGCGCCCGGCGGCGAACCGACCGCCGCCAAGAACGAGCTGGGCCGCGTCAAGCAGGAACTGGACCGCTTGCCGCCGACGGCCTCGGCCCCGCCGCTCGGCAAGGCCGAGACCCTGCTGGCCCGGCTGGCGCCCACCGTCGAACGCGCCCGGCAGGCCCTGTCCGCCGCCTCCAACGCCCTGGACGCCGCGCGGGAGGCCGGGCTGGAGGGCGGACGACCTCGCCGCCCGGCTCGCCGCCCTCGGTCCGGAGCTGACCCGGCTGAACCAGGGCGCGGGTCAGCACGGCGTGCCACAGACCCTCGAGCGGGCCGAACGGGTCACCCGAGCGGCCGAGTCGGTCCGCGCCGAGGCCGAGCGGCTGCCCGAGCACGCCGCCGAGATCGACCACCGGCTGGTCTCCCTGCGTACCCGCGCCCAGGCCCCGACCACCCGCACCGAACAGGTCGAACCGGTCCTGAGCGAGCTGGGGGCGGCGATTCACCGCGGCCTGCTGGCAGGACCTCCAGCAGGTGCCGGACCAGGCCACCGGAATCGGTCCGGCAGGCCGAGCGCAAACTGACCGAGGCCCAGACCGCCCGCGACGAACAGCGCTGGCCCGACGCGACCGCCCTCCTGTCGACGGTGCGGGCGCTGCTGAATTGGCACCGACGAGGCCGTCTCGGCCGCCGGAGACCGGCTGCGGCAGCTGAACGCCGTGCAGAAGGACCCCAGCAGGAGATCGAGCGCACTCGTTTCGCCATCCGTGACGCCCAGCGCCCGCCAGCGGCGGGCCGCAACACCCCGACCCCCGTCACGCGCGCCCGCTGGACGACGCCGTGGCCTCGGCTGGGAACGGGCGATCACCACGCTGGAGGGTCGCCACCCCGACGACCGGCACTTCCTGACGGAGACCGAAGCGGTCCGGCAGACGGTGGCCGGCGTGGTCACCCGCATCCGGGAGGAGCGCGGGGCCGGCCACTGACCGCCGAGCGACTGACGGTGATCAAGCTCCGGGCCCGGCCGGGTTTTCGCCGTCGGGCCTGGCCGCTGGGCCGGGCCGGTTAACCTGCGGCATGTCTCGCTACGAGTACCGCTGCCGGACCTGCGGCGACACCTCGAACTGAGCTGTCCCATGGCCGAGTCCGCCGCTCCCGCCGCCCGTCCGGCGGCCACGACGACACGGTGGCTGCTGTCGACGGTCGCGGTCGCGGGGTCGGTTCCGCGTCCGCCCCGGCACCCTCGTCGGGCGGCGGAGGCGGCTGCTGCGGCGGAGGCTGCTGCGGCTGACCCACCGGCCCGGGTGATTGCGCCGGTGCGACCGCGCCGGCGCTTTCGGGCCTCGCTCGGCTGCCTCCGGCCCCTCACCCCCTCTCAGCTCCCCAGATAGCGCAGCACTCGCCAGAACTCTGCGCGAATAGCCTCACCCCCTGGTCAGCTCCAGCTTGTCGAAGATCGCGTTGATGTGCTTCTCCACCGCGCTCTGGGGAGATGTGGCAGCCGCCGCGCGATCGCCGCGTTGGTGCGGCCCTGCGCCATCTCGGCCAGCACGTCCGCTCCCGCGCGGTGGAGCCGGGCGAGCAGGTCGGTGTGTGTCGTGCGGCCGAGCAGCTGGCGGGACGACCTCCGGATCGAAGGCCGCCCGGCCGGCGGCCACCCGCTCCAGCGCGTCCAGGAACTCGTCGACCTGGACCACCCGGTCCTTGAGCAGATAACCCACTCCTTCCGTCTCACCGGTCAGCAACTCCGTCGCGTACCGCTTCTCGACGTACTGCGAGAGCACCAGCACCCTGACTTCCGGCCAGCGCTCGCGTATCTCCAGGGCCGCGCGCAGGCCCTCGTCCGTGTGCGTGGGCGGCATCCGGACATCGGCGACGACCACGTCCGGCGGGTCCTCGGCGACCGCCTTCAGCAGCAGCTCGGCATTGCCGACGGCCCCGAGCACCTCGTGCCCCTCCTCCGCCAGCAACCGCACCAGCCCCTCCCGCAGCAGGGTCGAGTCCTCGGCGAGGATCACCCGCATGGCAGCTCCGGGCGGCCACGAGGGTGGGCCCGCCCGGCGGACTCGACCACGCTGAGGCTGCCGTCGAGAGCCGCGACCTGCCGGGCGAGCCTGAACAGTCCGCTGCCGGCGGCGTTCGCCCCGCCGCAGCCGTCGTCCTTGACGCTCACGAACATCCGTTCCTCCTCCGCTCTGACCGCGACGCTTATCCGGGTCGGCGCCGCGTGTTTGACCGCGTTCATGACCGCCTCGCAGACGACGAAGTACGCGACGGCTGCCACTGCTCCGCCTCCAGCTGCCTCGGCCAGGTCGTACTCCACCCCCACCGGCACGGACGCCCGCTCGGCGACCGTCTCCAGTGCCGCGCGCAGCCCCGGCCTCGTCCAGCGTGGTCGGATAGATCCGCCAGGCCACCTCACGGAGCTCGTCCAGGCGCGGCGGGTTTCGTCGTGTGCCTGGCCCAGCAGCCGGTCCCGATGATCGGCGTCCTGGCTGCGGGCGGGCCCGGCCGAGCAGCATGCCCAGGGCGACGAGACGCTGCTGAACGCCGTCGTGCAGGTCCCGCTCGATGCGGCGTCGTTCGTCGTTCACCGCGGTCGACGACGGCGGCGCGGCTGGCGGACAGCTCGGCGATCCGCCGCTCCAGCTCCTGCTGGTGGCGGGGGCCGAGGAAATGACCGCGCCAGCTGGCCCTCCAGTCCGACCACGCCGAATATTCCTTGCACGGCGAGGAACACGAGGAAGAAGCCACCGAGACTGCCGAGGACGAACGAACCGGGGTTGCGTATGCCGTCCAGCAGGAGCCAGCCGTACAGCCCGAAGGTGCCGTACCCAAGGCCGATGGCGGCGGTCAGCATCACCACCCCACCCAGGACGCCCAGGGCCCAGTGGCAGGCCACGTACCGCAGCGCCCGCACGTCCTCGTACGCGGGCGTGACACGGAGGTCCAGCCACATCGCCAGCCGGCCCCGCTCCAACTCCGCCAGTCCGCGCGCCCGCGAGGACCGGGCGCAGTACGGCACGCCGGCCGGCCGGCCAGGCCGCCACCGGCAGCGGCGGCGGCGCCGGCGATCAGGGCGAAGAGCAGCTCGACGGCGTGCCGCGGGCGGCCCCCATGATGAGGCCCACCCCGCACCGCACTACGCGTCGCGCCATGTCTCGCATGATCGCGAGGCTAGCCGGGCGCGGTAGCGGCGCACACTGCGGAAAACCGCAATTCCGGACTGCGGTGCACCGCAGTCGATCCTGCGGTCTTCCTCGTCTCTCTTCAGCTCCGATTTTCTAGCGTGGTCGTCATGACAGCCATCGCAGCGCAGACGGCCGCGGACAGCGGTGCGGCACCGCAGTGGATCAACGACCTCATGGACGCGCTCGGCGCACCGGGTGCCGGCCTCGCCATCGCTCTGGAAAACCTCTTCCCTCCCCTGCCGAGCGAAGTGATCCTGCCGCTCGCCGGGTTCGCGGCGAGTTCCGGCCGGATGAACCTGATCGCCGTCCTGCTGTGGACGACGGCGGGTTCGGTGATCGGCGCGCTCGCGTTGTACGGGGTCGGCGCGCTGCTCGGCCGGGACCGGACGGTGGCGATAGCGGGGAAGCTGCCACTGGTGAAGGTGTCCGACATAGAGAAGACGGAGGTCTGGTTCCTGAAGCACGGGACCAAGGCGGTGTTCTTCGGCCGGATGATCCCGATCTTCCGCAGCCTGATCTCGCGTACCGGCGGGTGTGGAGCGGATGCGACTGCCCGTCTTCCTCGCTCTGACCACGCTGGGCAGCGCGATCTGGAACACCGTGTTCGTCCCTCGCGGGCTACGCGCTGGGGGACAACTGGTCCGAGGTCTCGGCATCGCCTCCACGTACTCGAAGGTGATCCCCGCGATCGCCGCCCTGGCGCTGCTGGTCTTCATCGGCATGCGTCTGATGCGGCCGGGGGCCGGCCACCGCAGGCGGGCCGGGGCCGCGACCGCGGACAAGGACATACGGCCGCCGGCCGATGACGACGACCACCCCGGCACCCGGGGCGGGGCCGGTGCCGGGGACCCGGACGGAGGGGTCAGCGAGCCGGGCTCACCGCGCGCAGGAACTCCCCGGAAGGATCCGCTCACCGGCCAGGACACCGCGCTCGGGCAAGGCGCTGATCGCCGGAGCCGTCCAGTCGGAGTCGGCCAGCTCGCCGTAGGCCGGGGCGCCATCCCCGGTCGGCGGCGAGCAGCAGGTCGGCGTCGAGGAGGGAGTCGCCGGCGGCGAGGGTGAGATCGGCGCCCGTGCGGCGGGCGACCTCGTGCACGGCGGCGCTCTTGGTGAGCGGCTTGGGGACGGCGTAGATCTTGCGGCCCTGGAGGGACACGGTCCAGCCGCGGTTCTCGGCCCACACCGCGAGTTCCTTCACCCACTCCTCGGGCAGCAGTTCGCGCTCGACGACGAGGTAGGCGAAGAGGTCCTCGGCGACCCGGTGCTCCGGCGGACCCACAGCGGGTCGGCGGTGTTCATCAGGTGGTCGCGGACCTCGGCCAGCGAGGCGCATTCGTCGGCCAGCCGTGCGGTCACCCGCGCGTGCCAGTCGGGGTCGGAGACGCCGTCCACGAGCAGGCTGACCGCCGTTGGCGCAGATCGCGTACTTCGACGGAGGGCCGGGGAGGTTGATGCGCTGGTACTGCTTGCGGGTCCGGGTCGTGGTCGGCACGAAGACCGCCGTGTCACCGAGGTCGGTCAGCAGCCCGGCCGCCGTCTCGGTCATGTAGGAGAGGGGCTTGCTCTCGTAGACCTCGACGCACAGCAGCCGGGTGCCCGCAGGTCGGGCATGGTCAGCCCGAGTGCGGCGGCCGAGTAGATGAGCGTGCGGTCGAGGTCGCTTGCGACGAGCACCGGCATCAGAGCGCCACCGCCTTGCCGTCGGCGCCGGTCGCGCCCTGCGTGTACTTGGGGTGGATCAGCCCGACACAGGTGTAGGGGAGGTCATCGACCTCCTCGACGGGTACGCCCCGCTGTTCGGCCAGCAGGCGTACATGGTCGAGGTCGGCTCCGGCGCCGGCCCGGGCCAGGACCTTCCACGGCACGCGGCGCAGCATCACGCGAGTGGTCTCGCCGACGCCGGGCTTGACGAGGTTCACGTCGTGGATGCCGTACTCCTCGCTGATGCGCTCGACGGCGGCCCAGCCCTCCCAGGTGGGGGTGCGGTCGGCGGAGAGCAGCTCCTGGCCTGGGCGTCGACCGTGTCGGCGACGTCCGGGAAGCGGGCGGAGACGGCGTCGAGGAAGTCCGGTGACAGGTCGGCGCCGGCGAGTTCGCGGTAGAACTTCGCGCCGTGGAAGTCGTGCGGGCCGACCAGGTCGGCGCGGAGCACGGTGCGGGATATCAGGCCGGAGACGGTGGAGTTGGAGGCAGGCGGAAGGGATGAGGAAGTCGTCGCGGGTGCCGTAGGTGCGTACACAGGAACCGGGGTCGGCGAGCACGGCGATCTCCGGGTCGAAGCCGGTGACGCCGTCGGAGACCTCGAAGTCGCTCAGGGCGGCGGCGAGTTCGCGAGTGATGGCGCCCTTGCCGGTCCAGCCGTCGACGAAGACGACGTCGGCGGGGTCGTGACGGCCGGCCAGCCAGCGCAGCGCGTTGGCGTCGATGCTGCGGCCCCGACGATCGACACGGCGTAGTGAGGGAGGTCGAGACCATGACGGAACTGCGCCCAGCGGCGCATGAGAACCCCGACGGGTGTGCCCGCGCGGGCGAGGGAGACCAGGACGGGGCGGGGCGACCGCTCGGCGAGCACGATCTCGGTGACGGCGCCGACCGCGCGGGCCAGCCGGGTCGCGGACGTCGCCAGCGCCGCGTGGAACAGCTCCTGGTACTGCTCGCTGGGCTGGTACTCCACAGGGAGCGACTCCGCGTAGTGCGCGCCGCCGCTCTGGATCGCCTCCTCGCGCTCCTCGGTGGGTGCCTCCAGCGTGACGTCCGAGAGGTCCTGGAGCAGCCAGCCGACCTCGTCGGGCGCGTACGAGGAGAAGTCGGGGCCGCGCAGGGGCTCGGGCAGCATGGTGGGCCTTTCGGAGGCGTGCGGGGCTTGCGGGGCCTCTGGGACGTACGACGGGACGACCGCCAGCAGGACGTGTGGGACGTGGGCGGCGAGCCGGGCCAGCAGTCCGTCGGGCGCGTGCAGCGCGGACGTGTCGGCGGCCGAGTCGACGACGGCGACGACGGCGTCGAAGCCGGCGCCCGCGACGTTGTAGGCGTAGCGCTCGCCGGGGCCGTCGGCCGGGTCGTCGTGTGCGGGGAAGACCAGGCGCGTGCGTATCGCGTAGCCGGGGTCGTCGACCGCGAGGACGGGAGAGCGGGTGGTGGTGGAGTAGCGCACGTCGGCGTCGGTGGTCTGCTCCAGCGTGTGGGCCAGGCGCAGCGGGGCGTACATCAGTTCCTCGAAGCCGAGGACGAGCACGCGGCGGACGCCGGTGGGCAGCGCCTCGGCGATCCGTTCGGCCATGCCGGGCAGGGCGCTCTCCAGCCGGTCGCGCTGCGCGGCCGTGAACTCCGTGCCGTCCACCGTCGGGGACCCCGCCGGGCCAGCGCAGGTCGACGCGCCCAACGGATCCGGACGGGCGGGCAGGGCTGGATCGGCGGCAGAGCCGGACGGGCGGGCCGGGGCCGGCTCGGCGGTTCGCGTCTCGTAGCGGGCGACGAGGTCCTGTCCCTTCTCCAGTACGCCCTCCGGCAGCCGGACCGTGCCCGAGGCGGCCGTCACCAGGTCCACGCGGGCGCCGATGTCGCGGGCGAATTCCTCCAGCCGGCCGGCGTCGGCGGGGCGAGCGCATGTCGACGAGGGCCACCACGACGTACCGCTTGCGGGGATAGCGCTCGTGCAGAGCTCGGACGGTGTTGAGCACCGTGTTGCCGGTCGAGAACTCGTCGTCGACGAGGACCAGCGGCCCGTCGCCGGCCAGCAGCGCCGGGTCCTCGGGCAGCAGGAGGTGGGAGGTCGCGTGCGAGTGGGACTCCTCGAAGCCGCCCGCCCGGGCGACGCCGGTGACCGGACGGCGGGTGGAGTGCAGGTACGGTGGCGGGGCCCAGGCCGTCGGCGACCGAGTGGCCGAGGCCGGTGGCGGTCTCCGCGTAGCCGAGGACGACCGCGCGCTCGGCCGCTTCGGCGCCGAGCAGTTCGCGGACGCGCCCTGCCGAGGGCGACGCCGTGGCCGTACACGACGGAGGGCGACTGCGGGACGTGCTTGCCGAGCACGTTCGAGACGAGCAGGTGCGCCCGCTTGGGGTTGCGGCGCAGGGCGAGCCCCAGCAGGCCGGTCGGTGTGTCGTCACCGGCGAGCTCGACGCCGAGCCGCTCGGCGACCCAGCTGCCGGACCAGACTCCGGCGCGCCCCTCGGCGCGCGCCCTCTCCGGTCATGTACTCGTGCCTCCCGTTGTCCACCGCGGCGTGGGCCTTGCGTCGGTCATGGATTCCTTGCGTTCAGTCGGACAGGGCGGTCAGTCGGACAGGCCGGCGGCGAGGAGTTCCACGAAGCCGATGTCCTCGTTCGCCACCCCGAAGACCTCCGCCCGCAGCAGCGTGCGCTCGGCCCAGGCGCGGTGGGGTTTCACCTCGTTCATCTTGTTCGTGTAGGCGGACCTCAGTACACCCCCGCCGCCTCGTTCCGGCCGCAGGATGTCCTGGGCGTCGCTGAACTCCTCGTGGCTGACCACGGACAGGGCGTGGACGGGGAGCACGTGCGAGGGGTGGATTTACGGGTCTTGCCCAGCAGGCCGTTGGCGCGGTCCAGGGAGATTTCCCGCAGCAGACCGTCCATGGCGTGTGCGATCAGCTTCTTGACGCAGTTCGACCGCCTGCACCTCCAAGAAGGGGCTCTGCCGCAGCTGCGGTTTGAACATCCTCTCCTGGACGCGGAAGTACTTCCCATACCGGCCCGGTCACCGTGAATCCGGTGCCGTCGGCCCGGGCGAGCATGTTCACCACGTCGGAGATCACGGAGGCGACGATCTGGACGTCGTACGCCGTCATGTCGGGGCCCCTGCGCAGCCCGTAGGAGGAGCAGAAGTCGGTGACGCCGAGACGCAGGGCGAGGACGCGGTCGCGGTACTTGTCGACCGCGCGGAAGATGCCCTCCAGCGTCTGCACGCGGGACTCCCGGTACAGCAGGTCCGGCGACCCAGTACAGGCATGGCGAAGAGCCTGTGGCCGGCGGCCGCCTCGGCGGCGGAGAGCGCCTCCAGGAAGGGCACGCCGCGTTCCTCGGTGAACTTCGGCAGCACGAATCCGGACAGCAGCCGCACGGCGGGGCCGAGGCGCCGTACGAGGTCGGGGATCTGCTCGGGGGTGCGGACCCGGACGAAGAGCAGGGGGACGTCGTCGGCGGAACGGGCCGCCAGGTCCGTGGAGCTGGGCGACGAGGTTCGCCTCACCGACCGGCACGTCGGCGTCGTCGATCGAGTCCTCCAGGCACAGCACCATCGACACCACACCGCTCACGCCCTGCTTGAGGGATGTCGTCGGCGAGTCTGGGGCGGGTGGCGGGGCTGTAGAGCGTGGCGCCCAGGGCCGCGGACAGCAGCCGGGCCGGAGAGTCCGCCGTGAAGGCGCAGGGCTCCTGGTGGAAGAGACGCTTCCGCACATCAGGGGCAATCTGTCCGAAATGACGCATTAAAACTCCCCCGCGGTGTCTGGGCGACCTGTGAAGTGTCCAAAGGTGGCCGGTAATAGCACGTAGGTATCCATGTCGGAGGTTCCCACTGGGCATGAATTCCAGGTAACCCGGCCGTGTCGACGGCGGCGACCCGAGGTGAGCGGACACGACCCGAGTACCCGCCCCCGCGTTGTCGTGACCAGGACCGAGAGGGGCAGGATGACGGCATGACGCACGCGATGCTGAAGGGGTCGAACGTCCCGCTGCAAGCCACCACGGTACGCGCCGTGCTGCGCTGGACACCCGGGCAGGGGGTCCCCGACATCGACGCCTCCGCTCTGCTGCTGGGGCCCGACGACCGCGTGCGTTCCGACGAGGACTTCGTCTTCTACAACCAGCCCCGGCATCCGTCGGGTCAGGTCTGGCGGCTCGGCAAGAAGCGGGTCGACGAGGGCCTGACCGACACGATCCAGACAGATCTCTCCGGGGGTCGAGCCGTCCGTGGGCCGCATCCTGCTGGTCGCCTCGGCGGACGGCGTCGCCTTCGACCGGGTCCGGTCGCTGCGCATCCTAGCTGCACGACGCCACGGCCGCCGACGCGAGAGCCGCTGGCGTACTTCGACGTCAAGCCGGAGACGGGCCAGGAGACGGCGCTGATCTGCGGCGAACTGTACCGGCGCGGGGAGGGCTGGAAGTTCCGGGCGCTGGGCGAGGGCTACTCGAACGGGCTCAAGGGCCTGGCGACCGACTTCGGCATCTCGGTGGACGAGTCGGAGGGGGCGGACGACCCCCGTGTCGGGCCCCCCGGCCGGAACCGGTCCCGCACACGCCCGCCCAGTCCACGCCCGTCCAGGCCACGCCCGCCCCGCCGGCGGTCGGCCCCGACGAGCCGACGACCGTGCAGCCCCTCCCGGAGGTCTCACGGCCGCTGCCCCCGGAGCAGCCCGCCGGAGTGCCGGCACAGCCCGCGTACGGCTATCCGCAGCAGCCTCCGACGACACAGCCGGCGTACGGCTACCCGCAGCCGGCCGGGCGGCCCGGGTACGGGTATCCGCAGGCGCCCGCCGCGGCGGGGTCACCGGCGCGCAGCCCGGCTACGGCTATCCGCCGCCGGTCACCGGGGCACCCTGACCCGGACTTCCGTGCTGCCGCCGCAGGGGCCGCAGTTCGTCGGCCGGTAGCCGCCCGGGCGATCGCGGTACGCCCTCAGCTGGGCAGGCGGAGCCTCAGCGGTACGGGGCGGAGCCTCAGCGCTCCGCCTTGCTCTTGTGCCCGGCGGCCCCATTGCAGGCCCCACCCGTACAGCCGGTCCAGCTCGCCCTGGAAGCCGTACACGAACTTCACCTCGCGACGGACGAAGATCTCGTCCTTGATGTTCTCGATCATCACCACGGCGCAGGACCGGGCCTGCGGGTGGCGCTCGTCGAGGCCTATCTCGATGCGGGGGCCGTTGCTCGGGTAGAGCGTGACGATGGCGTGCGTCCGGTCGAAGGCCGGGGTCTGGTCGTAGATGTAGGCGAAGAGCAGGAGGCGCTTGATGGCGTCCTTGTGGTCGAGGTTGACGTAGATCGTCTCGCCGGAGGCCGAGCCGAAGCGGTCGTCGCCGCTGAGCTTGACGTACGGCGGGCCGTTGACGTCGCCCAGGAAGCCGCCCAGCGGCTGGACGACCCCGCGGGTGCCGTCCTGGAGCTCGTAGAGGCAGCCGAGGTCGAGGTCGACGTTGACCATGCTCTGGCTGTGGCCGACGACCTCGGGGGGCTTGAGCGCCTTGAAGGGGGTGCCGCAGCAGGCTCTCGCGCTGTGAGCCCATGATGTCCGAGGTCCGCATCCGCCAGGAGAGGTTGATGCGCAGGTTGCCGGTCGCCGCGCCCTGTTTGGTCAGCGAGACCTGGCTGTGCCGTTTGGTCAGCTGGATGGAGTTGGTCGCCGCGCTGCCCGGGAGTCGAACTCGGACTCACGACCGCGCCACAGACCGTCCAAAAAGCCCATTCCCCGCCCCCACCTTCGCTCGAACCACCGACCGCGGACCGCCGACGGGGCGGCCCCGAGGAGTCGTCCTCGTCGGCCGCCCCGCACAGAGCGTTCCTCGTCCGGGCCGTGTTCACACCGCAGGAGCAGGCGCACCGGGAGCGAACCCGGCCCGGGAACAATGGGGTTTCACACCCCGGAGGAGACCTCCGCCTTCTCCCTTGCCGCCGTCTCCCCCGGCCTCGGCGAGCGCTTGTTGCGGCGCACGGAGGACCAGAAGGAGGCGCCGATCAGGACCACGCCGATCATGCCGGTGATGAACTCGTTGATCTCGTACTGGATGGTCACCAGGAGGACGACGGCGAGGGCGCCGATGGCGTAGTGGGCGCCGTGCTCCAGGTAGACGTAGTCGTCGAGGGTGCCCTCGCGGACCAGGTAGACGGTCAGCGACCGGACGTACATGGCGCCGATGCCGAGGCCAAGGGCCATCAGGACGATGTCGTTGGTGATGGCGAAGGCGCCGATGACGCCGTCGAAGGAGAAGGACGCGTCCAGGACCTCCAGGTAGAGGAACATGAAGAACGCGGCCTTGCCGGCCAGCTTGACGGCCGACTTGGGCTTGCCGGCGCGCTCGGCCTGCTCCTCGGCCTCGTGCTCCCGCTCCTCCTCCTCTTCGAGCTTGTCCTCGAAGAAGCCGGAGAGGCCACCGACGACCAGATAGGTGATCAGGCCGGCGATACCGGAGAGCAGGACCGTCTCCGCCTTGTCGGCGTGCGTGCCGCCGTGCTGGTGGGCGTGGGCGCCGAAGGTGATCGCGGAGACGAGCAGCACGATCAGGGCGATGCAGGCCGACAGCATGTCGACCTTGCCGAGCTTGGCCAGCGGACGCTCCAGCCAGCCCAGCCACTTGATGTCCCGGTCCTCGAAGATGAAGTCGAGGAAGATCATGAGAAGGAACATGCCACCGAAGGCGGCGATCGACGGATGGGCGTCCGTCACCAGCTCCTGGTAGCGGTCCTTGTCGGTGAGGGCGAGGTCGACGGCCTCGATCGGCCCGAGCGACGCGCTGACCGCCACGATCACGACCGGGAAGACCAGGCGCATGCCGAAGACGGCGATCAGGATGCCGATGGTGAGGAAGATCTTCTGCCAGAAGGCATTCATCTTCTTCAGGATCCCGGCGTTGACCACCGCGTTGTCGAAGGACAGCGAGATCTCCAGGACGGACAGGATCGCCACGATGCCGAAGGCGGCCCACCCCCGTAGAAGACCGCTGGCCACCAGGCCGAGCGCGGTGACCGCGAACGACCACCCGAAGGTTTTCAGAACCACTGGCTACCCAATCGTGTGTGACGGGGCTCCCCCGCGCCGTACGCGGCTTTACGAAACGTTGACTCCGAAGTCTAGAGCGATGCCCCGGAGCCCCGACGCGTACCCTGCCCCACCGCCCGGAACTTCCATTCGCCCTGGTATCGGTAGAGCTCACCGAAGATCATCGCGGTCTCCGTGGAGGCGTCCTCGCTCAGGTCGTAGCGGGCGAGTTCCTGGCCGTCGGCCTGGTTGACAACCCGGATGAAGGCGTTGCTGACCTGGCCGAAGGTCTGGCCGCGCTCGTCGGCCATGCCGGATCGAGACTCGGAAAGACGATCTTGTCGCAGTGGGCCGGCACCCCGGAGAGGTCGACCAGCACCGACTCGTCGTCGCCGTCACCCTCACCGGTGAGGTTGTCGCCGGTGTGCTCGACCGACCCGTCCGGGCTCTTGAGCTGGTTGTAGAAGACGAACCACTCGTCGCCGAGCACCCGGCCGCTGCTGCACACCAGTGCGCTGGCGTCCAGGTCGAAGGGTGCTCCGGTGGTGGAACGCGCGTCCCAGCCCAGTCCGACCAGTACCTGTGTAGGTTCGGTGCGGCCTTGGACGGGAGACATTGCCTCCCTTGGCATGGCGTGGCGCCCATGGTGATCCCTCCCCGGGTGATGGTTCTCGGGTTTCCTGCGTCCGGCGCCGCACGTAAACCGTGCGGCGCCGGACGTCAACGGTGGCCTCGGACGTATCGGTGACTCAGACGTTCACGCCGAAGTCCTGCGCGATGCCGCGCAGGCGAGGCATGGCCCTGGCCGATGGCGCGGAACTTCCACTCCACACCGTGCCGGTACAGCTCGCCGAAGACCATGGCGGTCTCCGTGGAGGCGTCCCTCGCTCAGGTCGTACCGGGCGATCTCGGCGCCGCCGGCCTGGTTGACGACGCGGATGAACGCGTTGCGCACCTGGCCGAAGGACTGCTGGCGGTTCTCGGCGTCGTAGATCGAGACCGGGAAGGTGATCTTCTCGACGTCGGCGGGGACGGTGGCGAGGTCGATCTTGATCTGCTCGTCGTCGCCCTCGCCCTCACCGGTGAGGTTGTCGCCGGTGTGCTCGACCGATCCGTCCGGGCTCTTGGGGTTGTTGAAGAAGATGAAGTGCGCGTCGCTGGCGACCTTGCCGCCACTGTTCAGCAGCAGCGCGCTGGCGTCGAGGTCGAAGTCGGTGCCGGTCGTGGTGCGGATGTCCCACCCCAGACCGACGATGACCGCGGTCAGGCCGGGGCCTCCTTGGTCAGCGAAACATTGCCGCCCTTGCTGAGGGCTGACTCCCACGAGTCCTCCATTGGTGTCCTGGGGCGGGGAGCCCCGTGGTGCGTGGATATCGGATCAACGATTCGATCCTAGTGACGGGTTCCCGCCCCCCGCAGGCCCTGGAACCGACAAATCACACGGTGTCGATCACGTCTCGATCACAGGGTGTCGAGCGCCTTCACGTACTCGGTCAGGTCACGGGCGTCCGGCAGGCCGTTGACGACGGTCCAGCGGACCACGCCCTCCTGGTCGATGATGAAGGTGCCCCAGACGGCGCAGCCCTTGTCCTCGTCGAAGACGCCGTACACGCGCAGACGTTGCCGTGCGGCCAGAAGTCGGACAGCAGCGGGTACTCCAGGCCCTCCTGCTCGGCGAACACGCGCAGGGTGTGGATGGAGTCGTTGGAGACGGCGAGCACCTGGGTGTCGCGGTCGGAGAACTGCGGCAGGTTGTCGCGCAGCTCGCACAGCTCGCCGGTGCACACGCCGGTGAAGGCGAACGGGTAGAAGAGCAGCACGACGTTCTTCCGGCCGCGGAAGTCGGACAGCCGGACGGTCGCGCCGTGGTTGTCCTTGAGTTCGAAGTCGGGGGCCTTGTCGCCGACCTGGAGCGTCATGTCCTGTTCGTCCCTTCGTAGGGTGGTTCGCTGGAACCACCCTACGCAGAGATCATCGCGGGGTCCGCGGACGGGCCGACGGCGGTCGGCCCGTACGGGGTCCGGGTGTGGTGCGGAGCCTGGGCGGCTACCGCTTGGACTTGGCGGCCTTGGGCGTAGCCAGCCGGCTGCCGCTGCTCAGTCCTTTCCGACGCTGACGCTCTTGGACGCCGTCAGTCCGGCCGTCGTCGCGGCTTCCGAAATGTCGCTGGCCTCGACGTACCCCGAACGGCCGGTCTTCGGCGTGAGGAGCAGGATCGCCCGCCCTCTTCGATGTACGTGGTGGCATCCACCAGCGCATCCGTCAGGTCGCCGTCGTCGTCACGGGAACCACAGCACGACGGCATCGGCCACGTCCTCGTAGTCCTCGTCCACCAGCTCGCCCTCGACGGCGCCCTCAATGGCCTCGCGGAGCTCCTGGTCGACGTCGTCGTCGTAGCCGATCTCCTGGACCACCTGCCCGGGCTGGAACCCCAGCCTGACGGCAGGGGTTCGTCCCGCTCCTCCGCGTGGTCCGCGGTCGCGCTCACGGGTTGCCTCCTGATCATGTCTTGGTGAATATCTCAGCCACGCGCGTGCGCAGAGCATATCGGCCGTAGTCCACACGGGCGGGACGGATCGCGCAAGTACCCGGCGACTGGGACCGCCGAAACGGTGACGATCCCGGCCGTGTCGCCGCAACTCCAGCCATGCCGTCCAGACCGAAGGTGACGTACACCACACCTTCTGCCCCGTTTGCGTGTTTGGGAACCACGATGTGGGTACGGAGACTCGAATGAACGTCCGCCGATCCCCAGGGGGGAACCGGTTACCCCCGGTACAGATGACGTTTTGCCCCCGTGAGGTAACGATGGGGAATCGGCGGGGAATCGGCGTGGACACCCGGCAATGTGGCCCTCTGACAGCGAAGGAACAGCGTGGCTTCCGCATCCGATCGCAGTGATCGCAATCCGATCATCATTGGCGGCCTTCCGAGTCAGGTTCCTGACTTCGATCCGAGGAAACCCAGGAGTGGCTCGACTCCTCGACGCCGCCGTCGACGAGCGCGGCCGGGAACGGGCCCGCTATCCTGATGCTGCGGCTGATCGAGCGGGCCCCGCGAGAAGCGCGTGGCCGTGCCCGAGATGCGCAGCACGGACTACGTCAACACCATCCCGACCAAGGCGAGCCGTTCTTCCCCGGCAACGAGGAGATCGAGCGCAAGATCCTCAACGCCACCCGCTGGAACGCCGCGGTGATGGTCTCGCGCGCGCAGCGCGCCGGGTATCGGCGTCGGCGGCCACATCGCCACCTTCGCCTCCTCGGCCTCCCCTGTACGACGTGGGCTCAACCACTTCTTCCGGGGCAAGGACGAGGGCGACGGCGGTGACCAGGTCTTCTTCCAGGGTCACGCGTCGCCAGGCATCTACGCGCGCGCGTACCTGCTGGACCGGCTCAGCGAGCAGCACCTCGACGGCTTCCGGCGGGAGAAGTCCGCGGCGCCCAACGCCCTGTCGTCGTATCCGCACCCGCGGTCGATGCCGGACTTCTGGGAGTTCCCGACGGTCTCGATGGGCCTCGGCCCGATCGGCGCGATCTACCAGGCGCGGATGAACCGCTACATGCACGCACGCGGGATCGCGGACACCTCGAAGTCGCACGTGTGGGCCTACCTCGGCGACGGCGAGATGGACGAGCCGGAGTCGCTGGGCCAGCTGTCCATCGCCGCCCGCGAGGGCCTGGACAACCTGACCTTCGTCGTCAACTGCAACCTCCAGCGCCTCGACGGCCCGGTGCGCGGCAACGGGAAGATCATCCAGGAGCTGGAATCGGTCTTCCGGGGCGCCGGCTGGAACGTGATCAAGCTGGTGTGGGACCGCACCTGGGACCCGCTGCTCGCCCAGGACCGCGACGGCGTCCTGGTCAACCGCATGAACACGACCCCCGGACGGGCAGTTCCAGACGTACGCCACCGAGTCCGGCGCCTACATCCGCGACCACTTCTTCGGCGACGACCACCGGCTGCGCGCGATGGTCGAGAACATGACCGACGACCAGATCCTGCACCTGGGGCGCGGCGGTCACGACCACCGGAAGATCTACGCGGCGTACAAGGCGGCCCTGGAGCACAAGGGCCAGCCCACCGTCATCCTCGCCAAGACGATCAAGGGCTGGACGCTGGGCCCGAACTTCGAGGGCCGCAACGCCACGCACCAGATGAAGAAGCTGACGGTCGACGACCTCAAGCGCTTCCGCGACCGGCTGCACCTGCCGATCTCCGACAAGGAGCTGGAGTCCGGCCCGCCGCCGTACTACCACCCCGGCCGGGACACGGAGGAGATGCAGTACATGCACGACCGCCGGCTCGGCCTCGGCGGCTACGTGCCGACCCGCGTCGTGCGGTCGAAACCGCTCGCGCTGCCGGACGACAAGACGTACGCGACCGTGAAGAAGGGGTCGGGCCAGCAGTCCATCGCGACGACGATGGCCTTCGTACGACTGCTCAAGGACCTCATGCGGGACAAGGAGCTCGGCAAGCGATTCGTGCTGATCGCGCCGGACGAGTACCGCACGTTCGGCATGGACTCCTTCTTCCCGAGTGCGAAGATCTACAACCCGCTCGGCCAGCAGTACGAGTCCGTGGACCGTGGACCTGCTGCTCGCCTACAAGGAGGCGCCGAACGGGCAGATGCTGCACGACGGCATCTCGGAGGCCGGCTGCACGGCCTCGCTGATCGCGGCCGGGTCGGCGTACGCCACGCACGGCGAGCCGCTCATCCCGGTCTACGTCTTCTACTCGATGTTCGGTTTCCAGCGCACCGGCGACCAGTTCTGGCAGATGGGCGACCAGTTGTCGCGCGGTTTCGTGCTGGGCGCGACCGCGGGCCGTACGACTCTGACCGGCGAGGGCCTCCAGCACGCCGACGGCCACTCGCAGCTGCGGCCTCGACCAACCCGGCGTGCGTCGCGTACGACCCGGCCTTCGGCTTCGAGATCGCGCACATCGTCGGGGACGGAGTTGGGCGCCGGATGTACGGCGGGGACGAGCAGCACCCGCACGGCGAGGACGTCTTCTACTACCTCACCGTCTACAACGAGCCGATCCGGCACCCCGCCGAGCCTGCGAACGTGGACGTCGAGGGCATCCTCAAGGGCATCCACCGCTTCAGCGAGGGCACGGACGGTTCGATCCCGGCACAGATCATGGCGTCCGGGGTCGCGGTGCCGTGGGCGGTGGAGGCGCAAGCGGATCCTCGCCGAGGAGTGGAACGTACGCGCCGACGTCTGGTCGGCGACCTCCTGGAACGAGCTGCGGCGCGAGGCGGTGGCGTGCGAGGAGCACAATCTGCTGCATCCCGAGGAGGAGCAGCAGGTGCCGTACGTGACGCGGAAGCTGGCCGGTGCGCAGGGACCGTTCGTGGCCGTGTCCGACTGGATGCGGTCGGTTCCGGACCAGATCGCGCGATGGGTGCCGGGGACGCTCCAGTCGCTGGGCGCGGACGGGTTCGGTTTCGCGGACACGCGCGGTGCGGCACGGCGCTTCTTCCACATCGACGCGGAGTCGATCTGTGAAGGTGGGGTGCTGAGCGAGCTGGCGCGCGAGGGGAAGGATCAATCGGTCGGTGCTGAAGCGGCGATCGACCGGTATCGGCTGCTCGACGTGGCGGCGGCGGATCGCGGGGGTCGCGGGTGGCGACGCGTAGCGCATAGTGCGCAGGGACGGCGACGCGGTGGGCGGTGGGGCCGGGCTCCGCCGCCCCCCGCAGGCCGGGAACATCCTCGCGCCGGGGTGACGCGGTGGGACGGTGGTTCGACGACGTCGTGGGCAGCACGAGCGCCGCCCCCCGTGTTGCCGAGGGGCGGGCGGGTCGGCCGGGGCCGGTCGGGGTGGTCAGAACATGCCGTGGCCCGGGGTTGCCGCTCCGATGAGCCAGAGGGCTGCCAGGACCGTGTCGATGATGCCCAGGACCAGGGCGACCACGGCCGGTACCGGGCGGGCACCCGCCCAGCTTCGGCCCATGGCGAGCCAGCCGCAGACGATCGCGACGGGGCCGAGGACGATCCCCAGCACGAAGAACCCGGCGACCGCGCAGATGACTCCGACAACCGCGAGCGTCGCGCGATCCGGCCCGGTCCGTGACCACGTCCGGCCACGTGAGCGGGGGTGCCCGCGCGATCCTGTCCGAAGCTCGCCATCGTCAACTCCCTGAACTCCTCGTAGAGTTCGGGTACCCCGGTGCGGCGCCTTATGCCTGCCGCGAAAGCGCTGCCCGCGCTGCCCCCTCCAGCAGCGCGCCGCAGCTTCTCGCCCCCGTGCCCTGCGGAGGACTTGACCCACTGTGACCTGCGGGGTCCGTCGAAGGGAGGTTCTCCGGCCCTGTCACCCGGATAGGCGAACAGGGCCGGAGACGGGCCGGAGACGTACGGAGCGGAGACATGCGAGCCGGGCCGGACGCGCCCGGCGTTCGTCAGATGTGGCCCACGCCCGCGCCGGCCTCCGCGTTCTCCCCACGCTTGGTGAGGAACGCGACCAGCACCGCGACGGCCGCGACACCGGCGGCGACGAGCGAGGCCAGGCTCATGCCGGAGATGAAGGTGTCGTGCGCGACTTCCGTGACCTTCGCGGCCATCTGCTCCGGCATGCCCTCGGCCACCGGCGCCACGCCGACCTGGACCGCCCTCGGAGGCCTGGCCCAGCTGCTCCGGCGGCAGTTCCGGGAAGGCCGGCGTCCGCCCAGTTGCCGGCCAGGTCGCTGTCGACCTTGGACGCCATCACGGCACCAGTACGGGCCGTACCGAGGCTCGCCGCCGATCTGCATCGCCGCCTGCTGGAGGCCGCCGGCGACGCCGGACAGCTCCATCGGCGCGTTGCCGACGATGACCTCGGTGGCGCCGACCATGACCGGCGCGAGACCCAGGCCCAGCAGGGCGAACCAGAGCGACAGCTGATGCCGCTGCCGGTGTCCGTCTCCAGCGTGGACATCCCGTACATGGCGAGCGCGGTGAACGCCATGCCGCCCGCGAGCGGGATGCGCGGGCCGACCTTGGTGATCATCGCGCCGGCGGGCGGCGAGCCGACGATCATCATGCCGGTGAGCGGCAGCAGGTGCAGGCCGGCGTCGATCGGGCTCATGCCGTGCACGTTCTGGAGGTAGAACGTCACGAAGAACAGGCCGCCCATGAAGGCGATGGCCATCATGACCATCAGCACCACACCCGCCGACAGCGGCACCGACCGGAACAGCGCCAGCGGGATCAGCGGCTCCTTGACCCTCGTCTCCCAGAAGGCGAACAGTCCGAAGCCGCGACGGACGCCACGAGGAACAGCCACGTCTTGCCGTCGCCCCAGCCCCACTCGGGGGCCTTGATGAGCGCCCAGACCAGGCAGAACATCGCTGCGGAGAGCAGCGCGATGCCGAGGACGTCGAAGGAGCGCGGTGCGTTCTCCGCGCGGTGGTCCAGCAGGATCATGACGCCGAGGACGACGGCGATGATGCCCACCGGCACGTTGATGAAGAACACGGACTGCCAGTTGACGTGCTCGACCAGCACGCCGCCGAGGATCGGACCGCCCGCGGTGGAGGCGCCGATGACCATGCCCCAGATACCGATGGCCATGTTGAGCTTCTCGGCCGGGAAGGTGGCCCGCAGCAGGCCGAGCGCGGCCGGCATCAGCAGGGCGCCGAACACGCCCTGGAGCACGCGGAAGGCGACGACCAGCGGAATGGTGTCGGACAGGCCGATGGCACCGGAGGCGGCGGCGAGCCGACCACTCCGATGAGGAAGGTCTGCCGGTGCCCGAAACGGTCACCGAGCTTGCCGCGGTGATCAGGGAGACCGCGAGGGCGAGGAAGTAGGCGTTGGTGATCCACTGGACGTCGGCGAAGCTGGCCTTCAGGTCGACCTGGATCGCCGGGTTGGCGATGGCCACGATGGTGCCGTCGAGGGCCACCATCATGACCCCTACAGCAACGGTGATGAGGGTGAGCCACGGGTGGCCGCGCAGTCCGCTGGCCGGCGCCGGGCCCAACGGGCCGGACGACGCTCCCCGCCCCCGCCCCCGTCTTGTCGATGGTGGTCTGACTAGTCATACATTCGAGGCTAATGACAGCCACTGACAGTTGACAAACCATTTCACTAGTCGGTAACTGACACTGACATCTCCCGATAGCCTGAACTGCGAAAACGAACGGCGAGGCAACACGCCGGCGCCGATCCGAGGAGCGAACCTTTGAACATGGCGGACACAGCCACCCCTCCGGGCCTGCGCGAACGCAAGAAGCAGCGCACCCGGGGACACGCTGCTGCGTTCCGCTCTGGAACTGTTCACCGAGCGTGGCTACGAGGAGACGACCGTCGACGACATCGCCGAGACGGCCGATGTCTCGCAGCGCACCTTCTTCCGCTACTTCGCCAGCAAGGAGGAGGCGGCCTTCTTCGTGTCGCGGCTCGCGGAGTCGCCGCTTCGTCGAGGCCGTACGCGGCCGGCCGCCCGTCGAGGCACCGCTGGACGCGCTGCGCCAGGCCCTCGTGGCGAGCTGGGACACCATCGGCGAGTCCGTCGAGCGGCTGGTCCCGCTCGAACTGCACATGCGCTTCTACCGGGTGATCGAGTCGACGCCCGCGCTGCTCGCCGCCCATCTGCGGCGCGCGACGGAGCTGGAGGAGGAGATCGCGCTCGTCATCGCCGACCGCGAGGGACTGGACGTGGACACGGACCCGCGGCCCCGCGTGGTCGTGGCCGTCTTCGGAGCGGTGATGCGGGTGACCGAACGGATCTGGTCGGCGCGGGACGACGCCAGTCTCGCGGCGCTGCGCGACCTGACCTCCTCCTACCTCGACCAGGTGGAACCCGCCCTCACCGGGAACTGGCGGGGCCGCCCCGGTTCCGGACGGGCCGAACAGCCCGGACCGGCGGACCCAACCCGTAGCACACACCGAAACGTGATCCGTGTCACTGGGATTCACGCGAGACCGTCCCGTTCTCCTAGTGTGTCCTCCCCAGTGACTTCCTTCGACACCTCCCCGCAGCTGAACGTCTGGCGCGCACTACCGCCCTGGCCGTGGTGTTCGTGATGCTGGCCACCACCGGCTGGACCGCCCTGCGCAACCAGCGGGGACCCACGGCCCTCGAAGCGTCGGTCTCGGCATGGGAGCACGGCCGGATCGACGGACGCCGGCTGCCCGACGCGCAGGCGGCCCCGTCCCGGCTGGCCCGCTTCTTCGCCTCGCTCACCGAATGGCAGCGCGCGAGCCTGGCCCGGCGCTTCCCGCTGGCCGTCGGCAACATGAACGGCGCCCCCGTCGAGCTGCGCTACACTCGCCAACCGCGCGGCGATCCGCAAGGCACGGGCCGTGGAGCGACTGCGCATGCACGACAAGCGCCTGTCCCTGTCCGGGCAGCGCGAGGCGGGCCGGCGCGCGCACGGCTACGACTCGCTGCTGAACCCCGGCCGCCACATCCTCGCCTTCGACCCGACGGGGCTCGGGCAAGGTCGCCGAGGTGTTCGGGAACCTGAACCGCGCCGAGCGCGTCTCCGTAGTCGTGCCCGGCGTCGACACGGAACTGCTCACCTTCCAGCGCACCGACCGCAAGTACTCGGCGCCCGTCGGCATGGCCGAGTCGCTGTACACGGCCGAGCGCACGGCGAGCCCCGACACCCGTACGGCCGTGATCGCCTGGGCCGACTACACCTCCCCAGCGGCCTCGGCATGGAGGCGGCGACGGCGACGCGCGCCGAGCACGGGGCCGCCCGGCTGAACGCGCTGCTGCGCGCGCTGCCCGGCCGGTCCCCCGTCTCGCTGTTCTGCCACAGCTACGGCTCGGTGGTGTGCGGCCTCGCCGCCGACACGCTGCCCGGCCGGGTCAAGGACATAGCGGTGGCCGGCAGCCCCGGCATGCGCGTCGAGAAGGCCACCGGCCTGCGCACCTCCGCCCGGGTATGGGCGATGCGGGACGCCGACGACTGGATCCAGGACGTGCCCTACCTGGAGGTCGGCGGCCTCGGGCACGGCGCCGACCCGGTGTCGCGGCGTTCGGGGCGCGGGTGCTGTCCGCGCGGGGCGCCGAGGGGCACGGCGGCTACTTCGTACCGGGCACGGAAAGCCTGCGGAACTTCGCGCAGATCGGCGTTGGCGCATACCGCACGCTGGCCTGCGCCAAGGAAGACGACACATGCCGGGCGGGTTTGTCCGCAGCAGCGACGGCCGGACGCGCGTAGAGGCGCAGAAACTCCGGTTTGCACGGGGAGGGACGGAGGAGCTAATGCCGCATACGATGAGCCGCATGGGTGACGTACTGGCCGGATTTCATGCCGCCTGGGAGTTCGGAGTCCGACTCCGTGCTCATCCGCTACGAACGGGGGATTCGAACACCCAAGCTGTTCCAGGCGCTGAAACGCCGCGTCCCCCTGGAGGCGATCGCCGGGGTGACGCTCACGCCCGGCAGGCGCGGCACCGTCGTGCTGCGCGTCGAGCCGCGCCCGGGCGCCGATCCGCTGATGGAGGCGGCGGCCGGACAGCTGAAGGAGGGCAGCGACCCGTACCGGCTGGTGCTGCCCGCCGAGCGGGAGACGCTCGCGGAGTACTACGCCGACGAGCTGCGCGGTCTGCTGAGCGAGTCCGGCAAGACCGAGCGGTACCTGGTCCCGGCGCCCGAGGCACCGCTGCACTTCAAGGCCTACGACGGCAAGGCGTCCTTCGACGGGACGTCGGTGACGTTCCGGTGGTTCTGGACGGGCGCGTCGTCGGCGAAGTGGAAGGCCGGCGACCAGACCTTCCCGGTCGCCGGCCTGGGCGGGGTGGAGTGGCGGTCCCCCGAGATGTTCGAGGGGTATCTGCGGCTGCTGCCGCGGGGACGCCGCGGCGGTCGCTCCGCAGGCCGACCAGGACCCCGCCTCGGTCGTGTTCGGGCTCGGGTACGGGCCGGTGCACGAGTCACTGCCGTTCGCGGCGGCGGTGCTGGCGGCGCTGCGGGACCGCGGCCGGCGGTGCCGGTTCCGGTGCCGGCCCCTCGGCGTGACCCGCCGGACATCGCCGAGCGGATCCGGCACCTCGGGGAGTTGCATCAGGCGGGGCTGGTCACGGACGAGGAGTTCTCCTCGAAGAAGGCGGAGTTGCTGGCGGAGCTGTGACTACTCGCGTCCGGCGGACGTGAACGACATGTCCGCGTAGCGGTCCCCCGCCACCTTGTCCGCGATCGGCTCCAGCAGGGGACAGCTCCTGCTCGGTGAGGACGATCCGCGTAGCACCGCGTTCTCCGTCACCCGCGTCGGCTTCCGGGTGCCCGGGATCGGGATCACCGGCAGGCCGTGCACCCGCGCCCGCTGCTGGGCCCAGGCCAGGGCGATCTGCCCGAGGGGTGGCGTCGTGGGCCTCGGCGACCGTGCGGACCGGGTCGAGCAGGGCCGCGTTGGCCGCCGCGTTGCCGCCGGTGAAGCGGGGCTGCTGCCGGCGGAAGTCGCCGGCCGTGAGGTCCTGGTCGGCGTCGGCGAAGGCGCCGGTGAGGAAGCCCCGGCCGAGCGGCGAGTACGGGACGAGGGCCACGCCGAGTTCGCGGGCGGCCGGCACCACGCCCGCCTCGATGTCCCGGCTGAACAGCGACCACTCCGACTGCACGGCGGCGATCGGATGCACCGTCCGTGCGGCCCGCAGCTCGTCGCCCGTCACCTCGCTCAGCCCGAGGGTGCTTCACCTTGCCCTCGCGGACCAGGTCCGCCATGACGGCGACGGTCTCCTCGATCGGTACGTTCACGTCGCGCCGGTGCATGTAATAGAGGTCGATCACGTCGACGCCCAGGCGGCCCAGACTCGCCTCGACCGCCCGGCGGATGTACGGCGGGTCGTTGCGGATGATCCGCTTCGTCGGCTCGTCCGGCGGGATCGACAGGGCGAACTTGGTCGCGATGACGACCTCGTCGCGGTGGGCCTTGAAGAACGGCGACAGGAACCGCTCGTTCTCACCTGCGCCGTACGCGTCGGCCGTGTCGTAGAGCGTGACGCCCAGCTCCAGCGCCCGTTCCAGGGTCGCCCGCGACGCGTCGCCGTCCGACGGGCCGTATCCGAGCTCATGCCCATGCAGCCGAGGCCCTGGACTCCCACCTCCGGGCCGTCGTCGCCGAGCCGCACCGTCGGGATCCTGCTGTCGGTCATCGGGTCCTCTCTCCTTCACGGGCGCGTCCGGCGTCCCCGTAGAAGCTGATCTTCCGGTCGAGTACGGCGAGGGTGTCCTGGAGCTCGGCCATCCGCGTCAGCACGTCGCGGCGCGTGGACTCCAGCAGTTCCCGCCGGTCGAGGTAGGTGCTCTCGCCCTCGCGCACCAGCTCCGCGTACCGGACCATGTCGGCGACCGGCATGCCGGTCAGGCGCAGTTTGCCGACGAAGTCGAGCCAGTCCAGGTCGCGGTTGCTGTAGCGGCGCTGCCCGGTGTGCGAGCGGTCGATGTGGGACATCAGGCCGATCCGCTCGTACCAGCGCAGCGTGTGGGCGGTCAGTCCGGTGAAGGCGACGACCTCGCTGATCGTGTAGTGGTCCTGCCCGTCGGGGCGCGGGTGGCGCCGGGGCGGGGCGGAGCAGATGTCTGTTCTGGTGGCGTTCGGCCCGAGGGTCCCGGCAGTGGTCTGCATCACCGTCATGCCCTCCACGCTATGGCCTTGGAGTGCACTCCAAGCAAGCGGCCGCGGTGAGAAGGCGGCGGTGAGCGGGCCACCGCGGGCAAGGTGAGCGGGCCGCCGCGGGAAAACCCGAGGACACGCGGCGCGGCCGGTCATTAGCGTGCCGGCATGAGTCTCGTACGTCGTGCCGTGGCCGAGGACGCGGAGGAAGTGCTCCGTCTGCGTCAGGTGATGATCGATTCGGTGAGTCCTGCCGCCCCCACCGACTGGCAGGCCGCCTCCTTGCCCGGCCTGCGGGGAGCGGCTGGCCGACCCGGACGGGGAGTTCGCGGCGTTCGTCGTCGACCACCCCGAGCGGCCGGAGGCGCTGGCGGCGCTGGTGGTGGGCACGCTGGAGTACCGGATCGGGGGCCGAACAGGCCCGGCGGGCTGCTCAGGTACGTCTTCAGCGTCGCCACCGACCCGGACGCCCGGCGCAGCGGGTACGCCCGCGCCTGCATGGACGAGCTGCTGGAGTGGTTCCGGCGAGCGGGGCGCGGGGCACGTCATGCTCACCGCGTCCCCCGACGCGGAGCCCCTCTACGAGGCCCTCGGCTTCACACGCGACACGACCCCCTCGATGAGGCTGTACCTATGAGCACTTAGGCTCGGTGGCATGTCCTTGAAGAGCCTCGCGTTGATCGAGAACTGGCCGGTTTCGGCGCCGCGGCGGGTGTCGTACGAGCCGACGGCACGATCCTGGGAACCCACGGCCCGGTCGGGCAGCGGTTTCCCCTCGCCTCGGTCACCAAGCCGCTCGCGGCGTACGCGGCACTCGTCGCGTACGAGGAGGAGTGCCGTCGAGCTGGACGAGCCCGCCGGTCCCGCCGGGTCGACGGTCCGTCACCTGCTCGCGCACACCTCGGGTCTGGCCTTCGACGAGCACCGGGTGACCGCCCCGCCGGGGGAACGCCGGCTGTACTCCAACGCCGGTTTTCGAGCAGCTCGGCGACCACATCGCGAAGGCGGCGGACATCCCGTTCGCCGAGTACGCGCGGCAGGCCGTGCTGCAGCCGCTGGGCATGACGGCCACCACCCTCGACGGCTCCCCGGCGAAGGGACGGGGTGTCCACGGTCGAGGACCTGCTGCGCTTCGCCGCCGAGGTGCAGGCGCGCGGCTGCTGGACCCGCGCACGGTCGCCGAGGCGATGACGGTGCAGTACCCGGGCACGAAGGGCGTGCTGCCGGGCTACGGGCACCAGAACCCCAACGACTGGGGGCTGGGCTTCGAGATCCGCGACTCCAAGTCCCCGCACTGGACGGGCGCGTCGTCCTCTCCGCGCACCTTCGGGCACTTCGGTCAGTCCGGTACGTTCCTGTGGATCGACCCCGATGCCCGGCTCGCCTGCGTGGCGCTCACCGACCGGGCGTTCGGCCCCTGGGCGGCCGAGGTGTGGCCGCCCTTCACGGACGCGGTGCTCGCCGAGGCCGCCGAGGTCTAGGACATCTCCCAGAGGAGCAGCTCGGCCGGGGTCACCGCCACCGCGTCCACGCCGTCGGCGTCCGTGACGCGGGCCGCGTCGCCCGGGCCCAGCTCCTCGCCGTCCAGGCGTACGTCGCCGCGCACGACGTGGACGTAGACGTACGCCCCGTCCGGCACCGCCGTCCGCTCCCCCCGCCGTCAGGCGGCGCACGTGCAGCATCGCGCCCGCCTCGGGCACCGCGTACGGGGTGGAGTCGGCGATGCCGCGGACGATCTCGTAGGCGGGGTCGCCGCCGGGGTCGCGCGGGGCCAGCCACATCTGCACGAAGGTCAGGGGGCGCGGCGCCGTCGTTGCGCTCGACGTGGCGGACGCCGCCCGCCGAGCTGAGGCGTTGCACGTCCCCGGCCCGCACGGTCGTCTCGTGGCCCGCGGTGTCGCGGTGGGTCAGTTCTCCCTCGGCCACCCACGTGACGATCTCGGTGTGGCTGTGCGGGTGCTCGTCGAAACCGGCGCCGGGCGCGAGGCGCTCCTCGTTACAGGCGATCAGCGCCCCAAAGCGCAGGTTGCCTGGGTCGTAGTGGGGTCCGAAGGAGAGGCGTGCCGCGACTCGATGCCGGCCGCCGCGTCGCCTCCGGGGTAGCGCTCGTCGGCGCGCCGTACGTCCATCACGTCGTCCACCGTAGACCCGGCGACACGCTCACCCGTCCCGATAAGGCAGTCTTGTCCACGTGCCCGAACCCGAAACAAGCATGCCCGAGCCCGGGGCGCACGCCGTCCACCCGCACACCGCGACCCTGAAGCGGCTGGAGCAGTCCTCCGGGTCGCTCGCCGCGCAGGCCATCGCGCGGATGGACGAGACGCTGCCGTGGTACCGGGCCATGCCACCGGAGAACCGCTCCTGGATCGGGCTGGTGGCCCAGGCGGGCATCGCCGCCTTCACCGAGTGGTTCCGCCGCCCGGACGCCCCCCAGGCCATCTCCACCGACGTCTTCGGCACCGCGCCGCGCAGGCTGACCCGGGCGATCACGCTGCGGCAGACCGTGGAGATGGTGCGGGACCACGATCGAGGTCATGGAGTCCGCGATCGACGAGGTCGCCGCCCCGGGCGACGAGTCGGTGCTGCGCGAGGCACTGCTCGTGTACGCCCGGGGAGATCGCCTTCGCGACCGCCCAGGTGTACGCGCAGGCCGCCGAGGCACGCGGTGCCTGGGACGCGCGGCTGGAGTCCCTGGTGGTGAACGCCGTGCTCAGCGGGGAGGCCGACGAGGGGCCGTGTCCCGGGCCGCCGCGCCCTGGGCTGGAACTCGCCCGAGCACGTGTGCGTGGTGCTGGGCACCGCCCCGACGGTGACTCCGAGCTGACCGTGGAGGCCATCCGGCGCGCGGCGCGGCACGCCAAGCTCCAGGTGCTGACCAGGGTGCTCGGGGACCGGCTGGTGGTGATCGCGGGTGGCAGCGACAACCCGCTGGCGGTCGCGAAGTCGCTGATCCGGGCCGTTCGCGCAGGGCGCCGTGGTGGCCAGTCCGGTGGTGCCGGACCTGCTGGCCGCGACCCGGTCCGCGCAGGCCGCCGCGGCCGGGCTCAGGCGTGCACCGCCTGGCCGGACGCGCGCCGCGTCCGGTGCTGGCGGACGATCTGCTGCCGGAGCGCGCCATCGCCTCCGACCCGTCGGCCCGCGTGCAGTTGGTGGAGGAGATCTACAGACCACTGGAGGAGGCCGGGGCCGCGCTGCTGGAGACGCTCAGCGTCTATCTCGAACAGGCGAGCAGCCTCGAGGGTGCCGCCCGGATGCTCTTCGTTCACCCGAACACCGTGCGCTACCGGCTCCGACGTGTGACTGACGTCACCGGATGGTCACCCTCTGATGTACGGTCTGCGTTCACACTGCGGATCGCGCTCATCCTGGGGCGTCTGGCCGATGGAGATCAGCAACTCTAAGCTTTTGTCGGGGGTCCACAAACCCCCTCGTGTTCTTCGTCCCTGTCCCCACGGGCGGTCGTGGCCGTCCTCAAGAGAGAGTGTGAGAGTGCTCGTACTCGTCGCTCCCGGCCAGGGCTCGCCCAGACGCCCGGCTTCCTGACTGACTGGCTCGCCCTTCCCGGTGCCGCGGACCGCGTCGCCGCGTGGTCCGACGCCATTGGACTCGATCTCGCCCACTTCGGCACGAAGGCCGACGCGGACGAGATCCGTGACACGTCCGTCGCCCAGCCGCTGCTGGTCGCCGCCGGAATCCTCTCCGCGGCGGCACTCGGTGACATGACGGACATCGCGCCGGGCGCGGTCGCGGGCCACAGCGTCGGCGAGATCACCGCCGCCGCGTTCGCAGGTGTCCTCGACGACACCGCCGCGCTGACCCTTGTACGCCGTCGGGGCCTGGCCATGGCCGAGGCCGCGCGGTCACCGAGACCGGCATGTCGGCGCTGCTCGGCGGCGACCCCGAGGTGAGCGTGGCGCACCTGGAGAAGCTCGGTCTGACCCCGGCGAACGTGAACGGCGCCGGTCAGATCGTGGCGGCCGGCACCATGGAGCAGCTGGCCGCGCTGAACGACGACAAGCCCGAGGGCGTGCGCAAGGTCGTTCCGCTGAAGGTGGCCGGCGCGTTCCACACGCACCACATGGCCTCACGGTGGACGCAGCTCGCCGAGGCCGCGAAGGCCCTCACGCCGGCCGACCGAAGGTGACGTACGTCTCCAACCGGACGAGGCGGGCCGTCGCCACCGGCGCCGAGGTGCTGGAGCGCCTCGTCGGCCAGGTCGCCAACCCGGTCCGCTGGGACGGTGCATGGAGACGTTCAAGGAGCTGGGCGTCACCGCGTTGATCGAGGTGTGCCGGGCGGCACGCTGACCGGGCTGGCCAAGCGCGCGCTGCCCGGGGTGAAGACGCTGGCCCTCAAGACACCCGCCGACCTCGACGCGGCTCGCGAGCTCGTCGCCGAGCACGGCCAGCGGGCCTGACAAGGAGCGCGAGCATGTCGAAGATCAAGCCCAGCAAGGGCGCCCCGTACGCGCGCATCCTCGGCGTCGGCGGTTACCGCCCGACCCGGGTCGTGCCGAACGAGGTGATCCTCGAGACGATCGACTCGTCCGACGAGTGGATCCGCTCGCGCTCCGGCATCGAGACGCGGCACTGGGCGTCGCCCGAGGAGACCGTCGCCGCGATGTCGATCCGAGGCGTCCGGCAAGGCCATCGCGGACGCCGGTATCGACGCCACGCAGATCGGCGCCGTGGTCGTGTCGACCGTGTCGCACTTCAGCCAGACCCCGGCCGTCGCCACCGAGATCGCCGACAAGCTGGGCAGCGGACAGGCCGCGGCCTTCGACATCTCGGCGGGCTGCGCGGGCTTCGGCTACGGTCTGACCCTCGCCAAGGGCATGATCGTCGAGGGCTCGGCGGAGTACGTCCTGGTCGGCGTGGAGCGGCTCGGACCTGACCGACCTGGAGGACCGGGCCACGGCCTTCCTGTTCGGCGACGGCGCCGGCGCGGTCGTGGTCGGCCCGTCCCAGGAGCCGGCGATCGGCCCGACCGTCTGGGGCTCGGAGGCGACAAGTCCCGAGACGATCAAGCAGACGGTGCCGTGGGACCGCTTCCGGATCGGCGACGTCTCCGAACTGCCCCTCGACTCCGGGGCAACGTCAAGTTTCCTGCGATCACGCAGGAGGGCCAGGCGGTGTTCCGCTGGGCCGTGTTCGAGATGGCGAAGGTCGCTCAGCAGGCGCTGGACGCGGCCGGGATCAGCCCGGACGACCTGGACGTCTTCATCCCGCACCAGGCCAACGTGCGGATCATCGACTCGATGGTGAAGACGCTGAAGCTGCCGGAGCACGTCATGGTCGCCCGTGACATCCGCACCACCGGCAACACCTCGGCCGCCTCGATTCCGCTCGCGATGGAGCGGCTCCTGGCGACCGGCGAGGCCAGAAGCGGCGACACCGCGCTCGTCATCGGCTTCCGGGGCGGGTCTCGTCTACGCCGCGACGGTCGTTACCCTCCCCTAGGCACTCCGTGCCGGATCACTCGGTCCGGAACGGAGACCAGCAGCACCTGCCGCTGACGCGGCGGGCCGCCACACCCTCTGAAAACAACGAAGGAGCGCCATCATGGCCCGCCACTCAGGAAGAGATCGTCGCCGGTCTCGCCGAGATCGTGAACGAGATCGCCGGCATCCCGGTTGAGGACGTCCAGCTGGACAAGTCCTTCACCGACGACCTGGACGTCGACTCGCTGGCTCCATGGTCGAGGTCGTCGTCGCCGCCGAAGAGCGCTTCGACGTCGGGATCCCGGACGAGGACGTCAAGAACCTCAAGACGGTCGGCGACGACCGACTACATCCTCAAGCACCAGAGCTGATCGCTCGATCACTGCCTCTGGGCTGACTGCCCTGCACCCGGCGGTGGCGCCGTACGAATCCGTATCCCGTTGGAGAAAGAATTCCCGTGAGCTCGACCAATCGCACCGTGGTCGTCACCGGTATCGGCGCAACCACACCGCTGGGTGGCGACGCAGCCTCTACCTCGGGAAGGCCTGGTCGCCGGCAAGTCCGGCGTCAAGCCCCTGGAGAGGAGTGGGCCGCCGACCAGGCCGTCCGCATCGCCGCACCGGTCGCCGTGGACCCCTCCGAGGTCATCCCGCGGCCCCAGGCCCGCCGACTGGACCGTTCGGCCCAGTTCGCGCTGATCGCCGCGCAGGAGGCCTGGAAGGACGCCGGTTTCGACCGGCAAGGCGGCGAGCGACCGAGGGCGAGGCGCCGGCGTCGACCCCGACCGGCTCGGCGCGGTCATCGCCTCCGGCATCGGTGGCGTGACGACCCTGCTCGACCAGTACGACGTGCTCAAGGAGAAGGGCGTCCGCCGCGTCTCCCCGCACACCGTCCCCATGCTGATGCCGAACGGCCCGTCGGCCGACGTGGGCCTCGCCGTGATGCGCGCCCGGGCGGGGCGTGCACACGCCGGTCTCCCGCCTGCGCGTCGGGCGCCAGGCCATCGGCTACGCCATCGAGATGATCCGCACCGGCCGCGCCGACGTCGTCGCCGCGCGGGTGGCACGGAGGCGGCGATCCACCCGCTGCCCATCGCCGCGTTCGGCAACATGATGGCGATGTCCAAGAACAACGACGACCCGCAGGGCGCCCTCCGCCCCTTCGACACGGGTCGCGACGGCTTCGTCCTCGGTGAGGGCGCCGGCGTCCTCGTCCTGGAGTCCGCCGAGCACGCCGCGGCACGCGGTGCCCGGGTCTACGCGGAGGCGGTCGGCCAGGGCATCTCCGCCGACAGCCACGACATCGTGCAGCCGGAGCCGGAGGGCCGCGGCATCTCGCACGCCCTGCAGCACCTGCTGGACACACCGACCTCGACCCGGCCGAGATCGTGCACGTCAACGCGCACGCCACCTCGACGCCGGCCGGCGACATCGCCGAGCTGAAGGCGCTGCGCAAGGTCCTCGGCGACGACGTCGACCACTGGCGGTCTCCGGCACCAAGTCGATGACCGGTGACCTCCTCGGTGGCGCGGGCGGCGTGGCGTACGTCGCGACGGTGCTCGCCCTGTACCACCGGGTGGCGCCGCCGACCATCAACGTCGAGAACCTCGACCCCAGGCCGAAGGCCGCCGCGGACATCGTCCGGGGCGAGGCCCGAAGCTGCCCGTCGAGGGCCGGATCGCCGCGCTGGAACGACTCGTTCGGCTCGGCGGCCAAATGTCGTACTCGCGTTCCGGACGGTCTGAGCGGCTGATCCGAACGTTTGATGGCCCGGGCCCCTCGGAGGGCTCGGGCCATCGTCGTCCGTCGGATGCCGGGTGCGGGTCGTACGTGGCTGGTCGCGCCCACGCGGCGGAGCCGCACATCGGCAGAGACCCGCGCCCCTTCGGGGCGCTTCAGACCACCTGGTGCAGCCAGCGGACCGGGGCGCCCTCGCCCGCGTAGCGGAAGGGCTCCAGTTCGTCGTCCCAGGGCTTGCCGAGGAGCTTGGCGATGTCGGACTCCAGGTCGGTCTCGCCGCGCTGGGAGCGGACGAGGCGGCGCGCAGCCGGTCCTCGGGGATGAGGATGTCGCCGTGGATGCCGGTGACGGCGTGGAAGATGCCGAGGTCGGGGGTGCAGCTGTAGCGCTCGCCCTCGGCGTTCGCGGACGGCTCCGCGGTGACCTCGAAGCGCAGCAGTTGCCAGCCGCGAGTGCGGAGGCGAGCTTGAGGCGGTGCCGGCCTGGCCCTGCCGGGAGAACTCCGGAGCGCCAGGTGCCGGGGCGCGGCGGGCTGCCGGATCCAGTCCAGGCCGACGCGCGTGCCGAGCACCCCGGCGATGGCCCACTCGACGTGCGGGCAGAGCGCGCGCGGCGCGGGTGCACGTACAGAACTCCACGTGTCGTCACCGGAACCTCCGGGCTGAGCGGGACATCTCGGAACGGGCGGAACGGGCGCGACCGGGCGGGCCGCGTTGATGGCGAGGCTACCGTGCGACCGGGCAAGGAGTGTGACGTACCGTCGGTCCCGGTGCCGACAAACCTCTGCCATTCACCCGGCAGGACGCTTGTACGGGTGTGAGCCGTTGCATCTCCGCCCTCGGGAACCCTGGCGCGGTGTCATGGGTTGAGGACGTTGGAGGCACGAGGCGAGGGGTGGGACCGGTATGGGTCAGCGGACGGGCCGGCGGACGCCTGTCGAACGTGGACGTTCCGAGCGTGGACGTTCGCGTGCCGGTCGTCGCCGTTCGCGTGCCGCACTCGTCGTTCTGACCGCCGCCGTCCTGGGCGTGACCGCCTGCGACGCCGTGGGCGGTGACTCCGCCGACCCGTCCCACTCCGCGTCGAAGCGGCCGAAGCCCACCCTGCCTGGGACACGAGCCCCGACTCGGTCGCCGCCGTGGGCGACTCCATCACGCGCGGCTTCGACGCCTGCTCGGTCCTGTCGGACTGCCCGGAGGTGTCGTGGGCGACCGGCGGCAGCGCCGAGGTCGACAGGTCTCGCCGTACGGCTGCTGGGGAAGGCGGAAGCGGCCGAGCGGAGCTGGAACTACGCGGTCACCGGAGCCCGGATGGCCGACCTGACCGGGCAGGTGACCCGGGCGGCGGCGCGGAAGCCGGAGCTGGTCGCGGTGATGGTCGGGGCGAACGACGCCTGCCGGGCCACGACCTCGGCGATGACGTCGGTGGCCGACTTCCGGGACCGGTTCGAGGAGGCCATGGGCACGCTGCGCGGAAGCTGCCCAAGGCGCAGGTGTACGTGGCGAGCATCCCGGATCTGAAGCGGCTCTGGTCGCAGGGGCGCACCAACCCGCTGGGCAAGCAGGTGTGGAAGCTGGGCATCTGCCCGTCGATGCTGGGCGACGCGGACTCCCTGGACTCGGCGGCGACGCTGCGCCGGAACACCGTGCGGGACCGGGTGGAGGACTACAACGAGGTGCTGCACGAGGTCTGCGCGAAGGACCGGCTGCTGTGCCGCACCGACGGCGGCGCGGTGCACGAGTACCGGTTCGGGACCGGCCAGTTGAGCCGCTGGGACTGGTTCCACCCCGAGTGTGGACGGCCAGGCCCGGCTGGCCGAGATCGCGTACCGCGCGGTCACCGCGAAGAAGCCCTGACCCACTCTGAGCTGGGCGGCGTGTCCTAGAGTTCCGCACATGAACGAACTCTTCGGCACACTTTCCGACGGCACCCCCGTCCACCGCTGGACCCTGGAGCAGGGCGGCGTGCGGGTTCGGGTCCTGTCGTACGGCGGGATCGTGCAGTCGGCCGAGGTCCCGGACCGGGACGGGAACACCGCCGACGTGGTGCTGGGGTTCGCGGACCTGGACGGCTATGTGACGCACCCGGAGCCCTATTTCGGCGCGCTCGTGGGGCGGTACGCCAACCGGATCGCGGGCGGCCGTTTCCAGTTGGACGGGCGGACGTACGAGCTGGCGCTCAACAACGGGCCGAACTCGCTGCACGGCGGTGAGCGCGGCTTCGACAAGCGCGTGTGGGACGCGGAGCCGGCCGGGGGACGGCACGCACGGCGTCCGGCTCAGCCGCGTCAGCCCGCACGGCGAGGAGGGGTTCCCGGGCCGGCTGGAGATCTCGGTGACGTACACGCTGGACGATTCGGGTGCGCTGCGGATCGCGTACGAGGCAGGTCACGGACGCGCCGACCATGGTGAACCCGATGAACCACAGCTACTTCAACCTGGGCGGGTCGGGCTCCGGGCGCGCGGGCAGCCATAGAACTGCGGCTCGCCGCCTTCCCGGATCACGCCGGTCGACGCGGACCTGGTCCCGACGGGCCCCACGGAGGACGTGGCGGACACGCGCTTCGACTTCCGGCGGGCGCAAGGTCGGCTCCGGCTACGACCACAACCTCGTCCTCGACAAGGGCGTGACGGACACCGCCGTGGAGGTCGCCGAGCGCTGCTTCGACCCGGCGTCGGGGCGTGTGCTGACGGTGGCGACGACCGAGCCCGGCCTCCAGCCTGTACACCGCCGACCACCTGGGCGAGCCGTTCGCGCCCCGGGGACGGCATCGCGCTGGAGACGCAGCACTTCCGGACTCGCCGAACCGGCCGGAGTTCCCGAGCACCGTGCTGCAGCCGGGCGAGTCTTCCTCTCGGAGACGGTGTACGGCTTCTCGGTGCGGTAGCCCGTACGGTGCCCCCGGGTACTGAGCCCCGGCCCGATGTCAGGTCCGGGGGGCTGTTCGTGGGGGCACGCCGGGAGCGGCTGAGTCAGACGGTAATCGCCCCCGGTGATCCGGTGGTCCCACGATCGGGCGTCCGGTCACCGGTTCGTACGAACCCTTCACAAACGGCCACGAGCCGGTCGCCACGCGCCATGGCGCCCGGCCCTTCCGTCACGGGATACTGCCGCCGTCCCACAGCGCACCCCCACGGCGACGGAAGGACCTGGACTCCCTTGACACATACGCGTTCGGATCGGCGTACTCGGACTGGCCCTGGTGGCGGGGCTCACGGCCCCGGCGACGGCCGCGGCGGCGCCCCCGGCCACCGCCTCCGCACCGACCGTGGAGGAGCTGCGGCTCGACGGGGACGTGCCCCGGGAGATCCTGCGGCGCTCCGGCTTCGCCTCGGCGGGACCGGCGTTCGCCCGCGGGCTCGGACGGGCGGACTCTACCGCGAGGCCCGCCGCATCGTCGCGCGCGAGGGCTCGGCGCTGTGGCGGCGTGGGGCCGTGGACCGAGTGCAGGGCCGGGGCCCGGCCGCGGGGACCTCAGCCGGGACGACGACCGCCCGCTGTACTGGGCACGGCTCGGGATGACGCGGGAACTGCGTACCTGGGAGCCAGGGTTCGGGCTGACCGGGCGGCAGCGGGCCGCGCTGCTCGGGGAACTGGGCGCGCCTCGCGCGGCCAGAGCGACATCCGCCTGCCGCACGACAGGCACGGCGAGGGCGGCAAGGGTGGTGAAGCGGGTGCTGCTCACCGGTTTCGACCCCTTCACCCTCGACCGCGACATCCGGATCTCCAACCCGTCCGGCGCCGCCGCGCTCGCCCTGGACGGCACGGTGATCGACACGCCGGACGGGCCGCCCGGGTGGAGACGGCCGTGTTCCCGGTGCGCTGGCGGGACTTCGCGGACGGGGCGGTGGAGCGCGCCCTGCGGCCGCACCTGCCGAGGGTGGATCTGTTCACGACCGTGAGCCAGGGCCGGGTCGGGCGGTTCGACGTGGAGCGGACCAACGGAGCCTGGCGGGGCGGCTTCCCCGACAACGAGTAACGTCTCCCGCACGGAGACGGTACCCGTCGCCGAACCGGCCTTCGCAGCCGCAGTGGACGACGACCACACTGCCGTACGAGGCGGATCACGGCCGCGCACCGGTCGCTTCCCAGTGTACGACAAAGAGCGTGACCGAGATCCCGGCAGGAGGCACCGAGCCGGTCGTACGGCCGGAGGGGCCCCACGCCCGGTTGCCCGACGGCCCGCGCCGGGGGCGGCGGGTACCACCTCTCCAACGAGATCGCCTACCGGGCGACGCTAAGCTGCGGGACCGGCTCGGGCTCGCCGCCACCCTGCCGGGCGGGCACGTCCACACGCCGGTGCTGCAGTTCGGGGCCGGGAACACCGATCCGGCGACCGGGGCGGTCACCGATGCCGCGTTCGTGCGGAACCGGCTGGACATCGTGGCGCAGGTGCGGGCGATCGTGGCCGTGGCGGTCGGTGCCTCGGAGCCGGACCGGTCGGGCCGGCCGGGCGTGCCGGACCGGAGCTGACCGCCGGGTCGGCGGAGCCGCCGGCGGAGCGGTCGTCGCCGCCGTCGCGGGTCTCCTCGCCCAGCAGTTCGCGGGCGAGGAGCGTGGCGCCGGCGACCGCTCCCGGCATCAGAACACCGCGACGAACGGCACCAGGAAGGACACGCTCAGCGGTGTGCCGAAGCCCCAGACCAGCATCTTGCGGGAGCGCAGGAGGGCGAGGCGGTCGCGCAGTTCGACCCGCGGCGCTGGAGGGCGACGGAGGCCAGTTCCTCGGTGAGGGAAGAAGCCGGTGACGAAGAAGCCGATCACCGGGACCACCGTCTGCCCGACGACCGGGATGAAGCCGAGGGCGAAGAGCAGGACGCCCCCAGACGGCGGCGCGGAGCAGATCCGGAGGCTGTCGCGGGCCGGAGATCCACAGCTCGCGCCAGAGCGGCAGGTTCGACTCGGGAGGTGCCGTCCGGGGAGACGTCGCGGTCGACGCGCCTCGGAGAGGCTCGCGTACAAGCGCCGGCTGGCCGACCAGCAGCGTCACCGCGGTGAAGGTGAGGACGGCCAGGAGCAGGGCGAGGGCGAACAGGACGGCGGTGAGAAGCCGCGGAACAGTCCGGGGCCAGGGGCTCGACCAGTCGTCGGCGAAGGGGTCGCCCAGGCGACGAAGTCCGGTGCCCTATAGCGCCAGCCCGACCAGGGCCGCCGCGTACAGCACCAGTGTGATCAGGCCCGGGAGGAGCCCGAAGCCGTAGTTTCTTTGCCGTGCCGGGCCACCCAGCGCTGGCCCTTCAGGAGATGGCCGAATCCCGCCCCAAGATCGCGCATGGGCGGAACTCTACCGGTCGGCACCGACACCACCGTGCCCCGATGGAGCCGCGATTGAGTCGAACGCGCTCATCGCGCCGTACCGATCGGCGAACGGCCCCGCAGAGGTCCGCCGAGTTGGTGAGGAGAAGCGGATGACGCAGAAGATCCACGGCACCGTCGCCGACGGCTTCGAGGCGGTGCGTGAGGAGTTCGCGGCAGGTCGTGGCCGGCGAACGGCCGGACTACGAGGGTCAGCTGTGCGCCTACGTCCACGGTCGCCGGGTCGTCGACCTGTGGACCGGTGACGGCACCGACGCCGGCTCGCTGTACGGGGGTGCACTCGGCCACCAAGGGAGCGGCCCATCTGGTGGTCGCCATGTTGGTGCAGGAGGGCACCCTGGAGCTGGACCGCAGGGTGACCTACTACTGGCCGGAGTTCGCGGCCGAGGGGAAGGGCGCGCTGACCCTGCGCGACCTGCTCGCGCACCGCGCGGGCGTGATCGGCACGGACACCGGATTCGCCACGGCGGAACTGGCCGACGACCGGGTGATCGCCGAACGCCTCGCCGACCAGCGTCCGTACTGGCGTCCCGGCACGGCCTTCGGTATACGCGCTGGTCCTCGGCGCCCTCGCGGGCGAGGTGGTGCGCCGGGCCACCGGCCACACCCTCCAGGAGGTCTACGAGGACCGGGTCCGCGCCCCGCACCACCTGGACTTCCACCTGGGTCTGCCGGCCTCGCTGGACCACCGCTTCCGCACCGCGCGGGCGGTGGTCCGCACCCCGGTGCAGCAGGTGGCGCCGGAACCGCTCCCGGACGGCCCGCACACACTCGCCGCGATCGCCTTCAACCGCAACGCGGCGCACCCCACCGACCTGGCGACCCTGCCCAACGAGCCGGTCGTGCGCGCCCGGGGCCCGGCCTCGGTGGGCGGCGTGGCCGCGGCGCGCGGGCTGGCCGGGCTGTACGCGGCGGCCATCGGCGAACTGGACGGCAGGGGCGCCGCTGCTGGCCGGACACGGTGGCGGAGTTCGGGCAGGTGCACTCGGTCGTCACGACCTGGTGACCCGGACGCACCGCTCGTACGGCCTCGGCTTCGAGGCGACGGCGGACACCTGGCACCAGTTCCTGGGCGCCGGGGCGATCGGAGCACAGCGGCGCGGGCGGCTGCCAGGCCTTCGCGGACCCGTTCAGCGGGCTGGCGTACGGCTACACCAGGCGCCGTTGCGCCTACCCGGGCGGGGCGGCGCCGGAGAACGGGCGGCTGGTGGCGGCGGTGCACGGTGCCGGCGCTCGCGTGCGAGCACCGCACCGTGTGAGACCGGGTGCCGGTCAGACGAGCGTCACGGTGATGTTGCCGCGGGTCGCCTTCGAGTACGGGCAGACCTGGTGCGCCTTCTCCACCAGCGACCGCGCGGTCGCGGCGTCCACCGAGGGGATCTCGGCGGAGATCTCGACGATGATCCCGAGACCCGTCGTCGTTCTTGCCGATCCCGACCTTCGCGGTGACGGTCGAACCGGTGATGTCGGCGCCCTCCTGGCGCGCCACCACGCCGAGCGCGCCCTGGAGGCAGGCGCTGTACCCGGCGGCGAACAACTGCTCCGGGTTGGTGCCGGCGCCGTTGCCGCCCATCTCCTTGGGCGGGTTCACCACCAGGTCGAGCTTGCCGTCATCGGTGGCCACCCGTCCGTCGCGGCCGTTCTCGGCGGTGGCGACGGCGGTGTAGAGGACCTCGGACTGCTGAATCGGCATGCGGTTGTCTTCCTCCTCGGTCCGCCGTGACTCGCGCCCACGATCACGACGGATTTCGGAAAAGACGCTACCGCATGCCGGAAACTCCGTGAAGGCCCGCCCTGCCCCGAGGGGGAGCTGGAGCAGGGCTCAGAGCTTGACGATCATCTGCCGGTGTTGTCGCCGCGCAGGACGCCGAGGAATGCCTCCAGGTTGTTCCCGATGCCCTCGACGACCGTCTCGCGGTACTTCAGCTCGCCGGAGCGGACCCAGGGGCCGACCTCCTGGACGAACTGCGGCTGGAGGTCGTAGTGGTCGCCGACCAGGAAGCCCTCGATGCGGCCGCGGGTCTGGATCAGACGGGCGAGGTTCTTCGGGCCGGGGGCGGGCTCGGTGTTGTTGTAGACGGAGATCGCTCCGCAGATCGCGATGCGGCCGTTCAGGTTGAGGGAACCGACGGCGGCCTCAGGTGGTCGCCACCCACGTTGTCGAAGTAGACGTCGATGCCGTCCGGGGCGGCGGTGCGCGAGCTGCTCGCTCACCGGGCCGTCCTTGTAGTTGAAGGCGGCGTCGAAGCCGTACTCGTCGACGAGCAGCTTGACCTTCTCGTCCGAGCCGGCGGAGCCGATGACCCGGGCGGCGCCCTTCAGCTTGGCGATCTGCCCCACCTGGCTGCCGACGGCACCGGCCGCGCCGGAGACGAACACCGTGTCGCCCTCCTTGAGCGCGGCGACGCGTAAGCCCGGCGTACGCGGTGAGCCCCGTCATACCGAGTACGCCGAGGTACGTCGACAGCGGCGCCGCCTCCGGGTCCACCTTGACGGCGTTCTTCGCGTCCATAGCTGCGTACTCGCGCCAGCCGAAGAAGTGCAGGACGTGGTCGCCCACGGCGAAGCCGTCGGCGTTGGAGGCGACGACCTCGCCGACCGCGCCGCCCAGCATGGGCTTGCCCAGATTCGTAGGGATCGGCGTAGGACTTGGCGGCGCTCATGCGGCCGCGCATGTAGGGTCGACGGAGACGAACAGGTTGCGCACCAGCACCTGGCCCGCACCCGGGGTGGGGACCTCCGCCTCGACGAGGGCGAAGTCCTCGGGCTTGGGCCAGCCGACCGGGCGGCTGACCAGGTGCCATTCGCGGTTGACGGTGGGGAGGGCGGGGGAGTCGCTCATGGGGGGCACCCTTCTGGCGCTTGCCGGGGGATGTTTCAGGCTCTGAAACAACCATGCGGCTGAACATTTCAGGTTGTCAAACAAATGGGTACCCTGGATTCCATGGCCACACCACGCGACACGACCCGCCGACCCGACGCGCTCACCCTCGAGTCGTCGAACTGATCGGCGAGGTCGTGGCCACTCCACGCCGACTACGAGGAGGCGGCCGCCAGAACGCCTGACCGGCGCGCAGGCCAAGCTGCTCAGTCTGCTGTCGCTGGAGCCGCTGCCGATGCGGAAGCTGGCCCAGAAGCTGAAGTGCGAGCCGTCGAACGTCACCGGGATCGTGGACCGGCTGGAGGCCTGGGGGCTGGTCGAGCGGCGGCCCGATCCAGGCGACCGGCGGGTCAAGGTCGCGGCGGCGACGGACGAGGGCCGACGGGTGCGCGGGGGCTGCGCGAGTCACTGCGGTTCGCCCGGGAGCCGCTCGCCGGGTTGTCGGAGGACGAGCGGGTGTCCCTGCGGGACGCGTTGCGGAGGATGCTGGCGGAGTGAGCGCGGCGGGGCAGGCGTGGTGGGCCGGAGGCGCCTACGTACCACCACAGGAAGCGGTCGCACGTTTCGGTGGGGGTCGGGTCCGGTGAGGTCGTCGGGGCGGGAGTCGTGGTCGGGGGTGGGTCGTCGTCCGGCCGCGCGTGGCGGGCAGGTCGGCGGTCGGGGTGGCCTCCGGAGCCTGCGAGGAGGTGCCGACGGGGTCTCCGGTCTCGTCCGCCGTCTCCGTCTTCTCCGCGTCCGGGGACTCCGATGCCGAGGCCGACGCCGTCGCCGAGGCGGACGCGTCGGGGGACGGTGTGCCGGAGGCGAGGTCGTCCTCGACGTCTCGTTGACCGGGACCGCCGACGAATCCCCACCTCGCGCGTCGCCCGCCGTCCGTCGTCTCGCCCCCGGCGGCCGCCGGCGCTTCGCCGGGAGACCGGGGGCGTCCATGCCGAGTTCCGCGAGGCTCGGTCCGCCGGCCGCCAGGACGAAGCCCGCGGTGATCAGCAGGGTCCGGCGCCGGCGACGGCGGTGCGCGCGGCGGCCTTGCGGTCACGGCGACTGCCCCGGCCGCCGCGGGAGCCGTCGGCGGAGGCGTCGGTGGAAGCGACGGCGGGCGCGTCATCCTCGGCGGGCGTGTCGACCTCGGCGGGCACGGGGGTCCGGTCGGGCGGACAGGGCGGCCGGGTGTGCAGGTCTCGTCGGCGGCTCGGGGCGGGGTCCCGCACTCGTCGGCAAGTGTGCGTCGGGCGGGCCGAGTTGTTCGGCGGGTGTGCCGCACCCCGGGCAGGCGAGGCGCCGTTGAGGTGCCGTCGGCACGGGTCGCAGTAGTCCATGACGCGGGAAGGGTTAAGTTCCGCAACAGGCGCTGTTCCTAGACGTGGCTGTGAAGGTTATTGTGGAAAGCGGCCGGAACCGCTCCGCTCCGCACTTTCGAAACTGTCGAAACCGTTATGTGTCCGACCCATTGACACCCCGACCGCCGCCTCCTTACTGTCACGCCAGCATTTCGAACGAGTGACGAAATATCGAACATAGCGAAGGGCAGCCGCCGTGCGCCATCACCGGAATCCAGCACACGTGGTCGGGACGCCGTGGCTGCCTGACGTACGTCAGGTGCACACCGACGAGGGGATCACCAGGTCGGCGAGACCCGGATGCTGGGGCGCACCGACGCCCTCCTCGGCCTATCTGAAGGAGGCCGAGGCCAACCACATTCTCGGTTCCGACCCGTTCGCTGTCGAGGACCTGGTCCGCCGCATGAAGTACGGCGACTACGGCCGCGCCGGCGAGATCGTGATGTCCGGTATCGCCGTCGTCGAGATGGCCTGCTGGGACATCAAGGGCAAGGCGCTCGGCGTCCCGGTCCCAGCAGCTGCTCGGCGGCAAGGTCACCGACAAGGTGAAGGCGTACGCCAACGGCTGGTACACGACCGAGCCGGACGCCGGAGGCGTACCACAAGGCCGCCCAGGGGGTCATGGAGCGCGGGTACCGGGCGCTGAAGATCGACCCGTTCGGCACCGGGCACTTCGAACTCGACCACGCGCAGAGCCTGTACGCCGTGTCGCTGATCGAGGCGGTGCGGGACGCGGTCGAGGCCCGACGCCGAGCTGATGCTGGAGATGCACGGGCGCTTCTCCCCGCCACCGCCGTCCGGCTCGCGCGCGACCTCGCGCCCTTCAAGCCGGCCTGGCCTGGAGGACCGGTCCCGCCGGAGAACCTCAAGGCGCTGCGGAAGGTCGCCGAGAAGGTCGACACTCGGTCGCCACCGGTGAGCGCATCCACGACCGGATCGAGTTCCGGGAGCTGTTCGAGGACCAGTCCGTGGACATCATCAGCCCGACGTCGGCCACATCGGCGGCATCTGGGGAGACCCGGAAGCTCGCCGCCACCGCCGAGACCCACTACACGCTCGTGGCCCCGCACAACGTGGGCGGGCCGGTGCTGACCGCCGCGAGCCTCCAGGTCGGCTTCACCTCACCGAACTTCAAGATCCTGGAGCACTTCAACGACTTCGCGGACGCGGAGGATCAAGAAGGTGGTCAAGGGCGCGCCGGTGGTGGACCCGGAGGACGGGTGCTTCCACCTGTCCGACGCGCCCCGGTCTCGGGGTCGAGCTGGACGTCGACGCGGCGGCCGAGTTCCACAGCAGCAGGCCCGGTTCGACCTGTGGGCCGAGGCTGGGAGCAGCGCAAGCCCAAGGGGACCGAGGGATGAGCGACGCGGTCGTCATCGAGGCGCCGGGCGAGCACCGGCTGGTGCCGCACGAGCCGCGTGAGCCCGGTCCCGGCGAGGCGCTGGTGCGGGTGCACGCGGCCGGGATCTGCGGCAGCGACCGCGAGGTCTACCCGAGGGCAACCGGCCCGGGGGGTACGTGCGTTACGCTCACCCCCGGGCACGAGTGGTCCGGGACCGTGGCGCGGGTCGGCGCCGGGGTGCCGGCGTCCCTCGTCCGGGCGCGGTGGTGGATCGGCGAGGGTTCCGCAACTGCCAGGTGTGCGACCGCTGTCACGCCGGGCGAGACGACGCTATGCAGGCGGGGTACGAGGAGACGGGGTTCACCCAGCCGGGGCCATGGCGCCCACGCTGACGCTGCCCGCCCGCCTCCTGCCGTCCTGCCCGACGACGCCGACCTCACCGCCGCCGCCCTGCTGGAGCCCGCCGCCTGCATCGCCGCCGCCGCGCTCAGGGCGAACGCGCCGCCCCGGTGAGCGGGTCGCGGTCGTCGGCACCGGGACGCTCGGCATGTTCGCCGTACAGTTCCTGCGCGCCGCGTCCCCGGGCGAACTGCTGGTCGTCGGCACGCGCGGGGACCGGGAGGCGCTCTCCCGGCAGTACGGGGCGACCGACTTCCGGACGAAGGACCAGCCCCTCCCCGATGACTTCGACGTCGTCATCGAGACCACCGGGTCCGCCGACGCCGCCCGCACCGCCGCCGCGCTGCTCCGCAGGGGCGGTCGGCTGGTGCTGACCGGTATCCCGGCGCCGGGCGCCGACGGGCTGGACCCGACCGATCTGGTCGTACGGCAGCTGGAGGTGCAGACCGTCTTCGGGGCGCCGCCGGACGCCTGGGCGCACACGGTGCGGGTCTTCGCGGCCGGCCTGCTCGATCGCGGCCACTGGTGACGCACGAGCTGCCGCTCGCGGAGTTCGCCGGGCCATCGAGCTGGTGGGGTCCGGCGACCCGAAGGTCGGCAAGGTGCTGTTGCGTCCCTGACGCCCGCCCCTGGGCCGTACGCCGGTACGGGGGCGACCTGACGGCCTCCGTACCGGCGTACACCCATCCGCACGGGCTCCTCCCTGCCTGTAGCCGCGAACTTCGTCCGAAATACCGAACACTAAGGACAGCTTGTGACCGACGCTTCCGCCAAGGCCGCCGCACTCAGGCCCGGTGAGCAGCGCTCACCGCCCTCGGCTGGCCGCGCCGCGCTCGACCCCGCCGACGCCTCGCCGCCACTCCTTCCCGGGCGGCGGCCGCTGGCGCACCGAGATCCCCACCTAGAGGGGCCCGGAGGCGCTGGGGGTGGTCCTGAAGGAGTCCTCGCGGCTGGATGTGCCGATCCACCGGATCAGCCAGGACAACGGCGTGTGGATGCTGACCGACGCCGAGATCACCGAGATGGTCGAGGCCACCGCTCGAACTGCGACATCGAACTGTGCCCTGTTCACCGGCCCGCGCGGCACCTGGGACATCGGCGGCTCCACCCGGACCGACTCGGGCGGCGCGAGCCTGCGGGCACGCAGCCACGACGCGGTCGCCGGCTGCGTCGGGAGACGCCGTGCGAGGCCACAGAGTTGGGCGTCAAGTGCCTGCTCGTCGCCGACGAGGGCGTGCCGTGGACGCTGCACCGAAGACGCGGTCGGCCGGGATCATCCCCACCGACACCGCGCTCAAGCTCTCGGCGCTCGTGGGAGCAGTCAACCCGGCCTCGTACGCGGTGTACGAGCGGCTCGGCGCCGACTCCATCAACGTGCCGAGCGACCTGACGCCCGATCACCTGACCGAGATGCGGCGGGTTTCGGCCGCGCCCATGGACATAGCCATCGAGGCACCGGCGACGCACACCCTGGCAGCTATGTGCGGATGCTGCGAGGTCGCCGAGCTGGTCCGGCGCGGCGCCCGCTGTATCGCGAAGTTCGGCCTCTCCAAGGCGCCCGGGATCTACCCGTACGGCCACCACTTGCGCAAACTGACGCTGACCACCGCCAAGGGCGGGTGCGGCGCGGCCGGCTCGCACTGGACCTGCTCGCGCGGCACGGGGCGGACGGCGACATGGCTGCGCTCGGCGCGCGTGATCCGGGCTCGCTCAACCGGTTCGAGATCTCGTCATAACGTTCCGGAAACTTCCTTCACAAAGAAGACACGACCGCGCACAATCCCACACACCTGCTCTCGGTCGATCCACCCTCCAGCGTTTCTTGCGTACTGGCGACACCAGACCGAGCCCGGCACCCACCTCACAAGGATGATGACCATGCGCAACCGCAGGGCCGCACTCGCAGCCACTAGCCTCCGCCGCCTCCCTCGCCCTCACGCCTGACCGCCTGCGGTCCAGAGCAGCGAGGGCGGCAGCGAGAGGACAAGGGGCGGTGCCGAAGGCGGCACCATCGGCATCGCGATGCCGACCAAGTCCTCCGAGCGCTGGATCTCCGACGGCGCCAACGTCGAGAAGGAGCTGAAGGGCAAGGGGTACGAGACCAAGCTCGTCTACGGCGAGGACGACGGACCAGCAGGTCTCCCAGATCGAGAACATGATCACGCAGGGCGTGGACGCCCTGGTCATCGCCGCGATCGACAACAAGTCCCTGGGCAACGTGCTTCAGCAGGCCAAGGACGCCGACATCCCGGTCATCTCCTACGACCGGCTGATCCTCGGCACTGGAGAACGTCGACTACTGCCTCGTTCGACAACAGCAAGGTCGGCGAGCTGCAGGGCACGTACATCGTCGAAGCTCGGTCTGAAGGACGGCTCCAGAAGAGGCCCTTCAACATCGAGCTGTTCGCCGGCTCCAACGACGACAACAACACGAAGTACTTCTTCAACGGCGCGATGAGTGTCCTGAAGCCGTACATCGACAAGGGCGACCTGGTCGTCCGGGTCCAAGCAGACCGACCTCCAGCCAGGTCACCACCCCTGCGCTGGGACGGCGGCACCGCGCAGAGCGCATGGAACGACCTGCTCACCTCCAGCTATCGCAGCGCCCGGGTCGACGCGGTGCTCTCGCCCTACGACGGCATCTCCATCGGCATCCTGTCCGCCCTGAAGTCGGACGGCTACGGCTCGGGCAGCAAGCCCATGCCGGTCGTCACGGGCCGGACGCGGAGGTCGCCTCGGTGAAGTCGATCATCGCGGGCCAGCAGACCCAGACCGTCTTCAAGGACCTCCGCGAACTCGCCAAGGTCGCCTCGAACATGGTCGAAGCCTCCCTCAACGACAAGAAGCCCGAGGTCAACGACACCAAGTCGTACGACAACGGTGCCAAGGTCGTCCCCGCCTACCTGCTCCAGCCGGTCAGCGTCGACAAGAGCAACTACGAGCAGGTCCTCGTCGACGGCGGCACCTACCCGCGGACGACCTCAAGTAACCGGGCCCCCACAAGGATTGGAAGGCACGACCATGGCGGGACCCGTCCTGGAAATGCGCTCGATCATCAAGACCTTTCCCGGTGTCAAAGCGCTGTCGGACGTCACGCTGACCGTCCGCCAGGGCGAGGTCCACGCCATCTGCGGCGAGAACGGCGCCGGCAAGTCGACCCTGATGAAGGTGCTCTCCGGCGTCCATCCGCACGGCAGCTACGAGGGGACATCCTCTTCGAAGGCGAGACCTGCCGGTTCAAGGACATCCGGGCGAGCGAGCGGCACGGCATCGTGATCATCCACCAGGAGCTGGCGCTGGTGCCGTACCTGTCCATCGCGGAGAACATCTTCCTCGGCAACGAGCACGCCAAGCGCGGACTGATCAACTGGCACGACACCCTCAAGCACGCCACCGAACTGCTGCGCCGGGGTCGGTCTCGACGAGCACCCGGAGACCCGCGTCGCCGACATCGGCGTGGGCAAGCAACAGCTGGTGGAGATCGCCAAGGCGCTGTCGAAGAAGGTGAAGCTGCTCATCCTCGACGAGCCGACGGCGGCGCTCAACGACGAGGACAGCGGCTAACTCCTCGACCTGATCCTTCAGTTGAAGGAACAGGGCATGACCTCGATCATCATCTCGCACAAGCTGAACGAGATCCGCCGGGTCGCCGACTCGGTCACGATCATCCGCGACGGGCAGTCCATCGAGACGCTCGACGTGAAGGCCGAGGACGACTGAGGACCGGATCATCAGCGGGATGGTCGGCCGCGACCTGGAGAACCGCTTCCCGGAGCGGACCCCGCACCACCCGGAGAGGGGACCGCGCCCGCCCTGGAGATCCGCAACTGGACCGTGCACCACCCCATCGACCAGCAGCGCACAGGTCGTCGACGACGTCTCGATCGAGGTGCGGCGCGGCGAGATCGTCGGCATCGCCGGGCTCATGGGCGCTGGCCGCACCGAACTGGCGATGAGCGTCTTCGGCCGCACCTACGGCCGGCACGCGGGCGGCACGGTCCTGCGGGACGGCACGGAGATCCGTACGAAGACCGTCCCGGAGGCGGTCAAGCACGGCATCGCGTACGTCACCGAGGACCGCAAGCACTACGGCCTCAACCTCATCGACACCATCAACCGAAACATCTCGCTGACCGCGCTGGGCAAGGTCACCAAGCGGGGCGTGGTCGACGAGCACGGGGGCGGCAGGTCGCCGAGGACTTCCGCAAGTCCATGAACATCAAGGCGCCGACCGTCTTCGAGCCGGTAGGCAAGCTGTCCGGCGGCAACCAGCAGAAGGTCGTCCCCTGCAAGTGGATCTTCGCGGGTCCCGAGGTGCTGATCCTGGACGAGCCCACGCGCGGCATCGACGTGGGCGCCAAGTACGAGATCTACACGGTCATCGACCGGCTGGCCGCCAGGGCAAGGCGGTCGTCTTCATCTCCTCGAACTGCCGGAGCTGCTCGGCATGTGCGACCGCATCTACACGATGGCCGCGGGGCGGCTGACGGGTGAGTTCTCGCGGGCCGAAGCATCGCAGGAAGCGCTGATGCGTCGGATGACGAAGGACAAGAAGGACAAAGAGGTAACCCGATGAGCACGGACGTGACCGCCAAGACCCCGGCCCCCGCGCCGCCCGGCAGGACGGGACGGCCTCCGGCGGCGGCCTGCTGCGGCTGATGCTCGACGGCATGCGCCGCAACATGCGCCAGTACGGCATGCTGATGGCCCTCGGCCTGATCGTGGCGCTGTTCGCGGTGTGGTCCGACGGCGACCTGCTGCTGCCGCGCAACGTCTCCAACCTGGTGCTGCAGAACAGCTACATCCTGATCCTCGCGATCGGCATGATGCTCGTCATCATCGCGGGCCACATCGACCTGTCCGGTCGGCTCGCTGACGGCGTTCATCGGCGCGATGGCCGCCGTGCTGATGGTCGACAACGACCTTCCCTGGCCGCTCGCGGTGGTGCTCTGCCTGGCCATCGGCGCGGCGCGGGCGCGGTGCAGGGGTTCTTCATCGCCTATCTCGGCATACCGTCGTTCATCGTGACCCTGGCGGGCATGCTGCTCTTCCGCGGTCTGACGGAGATCTTCCTGAAGGGGCCAGACCCTCGGCCCGTTCCCGAAGGATCTACAGAAGATCGCCAACGGCTTCCTGCCCGAGGTCGGCCCGAACACCAACTACCACAACCTCACCCTGCTGCTGGGCTTCGCGCTGATCGCCTTCGTGGTGTTCCAGGAGGTCCGGGACCGCAAGCGGCAGCAGGAGTTCGCCCTGGAGGTGCCGCCGGCCAAGCTGTTCCTGCTCAAGCTGGTCGCGCTGGTCTCCGCCGTCCTGGTCGTGACGCTGCTGCTCGCCAGCTACAAGGGCGCCCCGGTCGTGCTGCTCATCCTGGGCGTGCTGGTCGTCGGGTTCGGCTACCTGATGCGCAACGCGATCATCGGCCGCCACATCTACGCCATCGGCGGCAACCTGCCCGCGGCCAAGCTGTCGGGTGTGAAGGACAAGAAGGTCACCTTCCTGGTCTTCCTCAACATGGGCATGCTGGCGGCGCTGGCGGGGCTGGTCTTCGCCGCCCGCTTCAACGCGGCCTCGCCCAAGGCCGGCCTCAACTTCGAGCTGGAGGCCATCGCCGCCTCGTTCATCGGCGGCGCGTCGATGAGCGGCGGCGTCGGCACGGTCCTCGGCGCGATCATCGGCGGCCTGGTCCTGGGCGTGCTGAACAACGGCATGAACCTCGTCGGCATCGGCACCGACTGGCAGCAGGTCATCAAGGGCGCGGTGCTGCTGGCGGCGGTCGGGTTCGACGTGTGGAACAAACGCAAGGTCGGTTCGTAGGTCACCCGGGCCCCGTCTGACGCAGGCGGGGCCTCTTCTTTCACGGAAGTACAGGAGCCGCAAATGGAACTGGAGCAGACGCACGGTGATCGCATCGGCAGCGGCGCCGCGGCATCAGCGCCGCCATGGTCGGCGGCACCGCACACGCCACGGGGAGGCAGGAAGCCGGTGAAGGAGCTCTTCGGCAAGCTCGCCGACGGCACGAAGGTGTACCGCTGGTCGCTGGAGAACGGCGGCACGCGGATGAAGGTGCTGTCGTACGGCGGCGTCGTCCAGTCCCCTGGAGGTTCCCGACCGCCGGGGCCGCCACGAGAACGTCTCGCTGGGCTTCGACAACCTCGACGACTACGTGGCCTCCAGCCCCTACTTCGGCGCCCTGATCGGCCGCTACGGCAACCGCATCGACAAGGGCCGCTTCACGCTGGACGGCAAGGCGTACCAGCTCTCCGTCAACGACGGCGAGCACACCCTGCACGGCGGCGCCCAGGGCTTCGACAAGCGGGTCTGGGACGTCGAGCCGTTCACCGAGGGCCCCCGACGTCGGCCTGGTCCTGCACTACACCGGTGTCGACGGCGAGATGGGGCTACCCGGGCACGCTCCGGGCGAAGGTGACGTACACGCTCACCCGGCGCGGCGACTGGCGCATCGACTACGAGGCCACCACCGACAAGGCCACCGTCGTCAACCTCACCAGCCACGTCTACTGGAACCTGGCCGGCGAGGGCAGCGGCACGATCGAGGACCACGAGCTGTCGATCGCGGCGTCCCGCTACTACGCCCACCGACGCGGGCCTCATCCCGACGGGCGAACTGGCCAGGGTGTCCGGCACGCCCCTTCGACTTCCGCCGGGCCAAACCGATCGGCCGGGGACATCCGGGACGGCCACCCGCAGCTGATCACCGCCAAGGGCTTCGACCACAACTGGGTCCTCGACAAGGGCATCACCGACCCGCCCCGAGCATCATGCCACCCTGCGCGACCGCTCCTCCGGCCGCTCCCTGCGCATCGCCACCGACCAGCCCGGCCTGCAGTTCTACTCGGGCAACTTCCTCGACGGCACCCTGACCGGCACCGGCGGCGTCCCCTCTACCGGCAGGGCGACGCCCTGTGCCTGGAGACGCAGCACTTCCCGGACTCGCCGAACCAGCCGTCGTTCCCGTCGACCGTGCTGCGGCCGGGGCAGACGTACCGGACGACCACGGTGCACTCGTTCGACGCGTGAGGGCACACTTTCTTCACACGCGTTGAACAGCGTCCCCATCCCCCTCCGTATGTGGGGGCGGCCCGCGCTCCCCCGCGCGGGCCGCCCACCTACGGAGGTTCACTTGTCCGGCAACGTCACCTCGCTGTTCCGCGGCACCGCGGCGCACAGCCCGTCGATGGCGGCGCTGACGCGGGAGAGCGGCGAGGCGGTGGGCGCCGGCCCGGTGGACTTCTGCATCCCCTGCAACCCGTACTTCCCCACCCCGGCGATGTTCGACGAGATGGCCGGCCGGCTGCGCGACATCATCACGTACTACCCGAGCGGCGCCGAGACCATCACCGCCGAACTGTGCAGCCTGCTCCAACTGCCGCCGCAGTGCGTGGCGATGGGCAACGGCTCCACGGAGCTGATCACCTGGATCGACCATCTGCTGGTCCGGGAGTCCCTCGCCGTCCCCGTCCCCACCTTCGGCCGCTGGACCGACCAGCCCCATGGAGACCGGCAAGCGGGTCGACATGTTCCCGCTCCAGGAGTCCGGCGGCTTCGCCCTCGACCTCGCGCAGTACGCCGAGTTCATCCGGGTCCGCGGCACCCGGGTCGCCGTCGTCTGCAACCCCAACAACCCCGACGGCGGCTTCCTGCACAAGCACGCGCTCGTGCAGTTCATGGACGCCATGGCCGACCGGGACCTGGTCGTCATCGACGAGTCGTTCCTGGAGTTCGCCGACGCGGAGGCCGAGCCCAGCGTGGTCCAGGAGGCGATGCTGCGCCCCAACGTCGTCGTCCTGCGCAGCCCTCGGCAAGAACTTCGGGCTGCACGGCATCCGCTTCGGCTATCTGGTCGCCAACCCGGCACTCGCGGGCCGGGTGCGCGCCATGCTCCCCAAGTGGAACCTCAACTCCTTCGCGGAGCACGTGGTGTTCATGCTGCGCGACCACGGGCCTGAGTACGCGCAGAGCCTCCACCAGGTCCGCCGCGACCGCCTGGAGATGGCCGGTCAGCTCTCCTCGTTGCCCGGCCTGACGGTCTATCCGTCCCCAGGGCAACTTCCTCTTCGTGCGTCTGCCCGTGGGCGCCGAGGGCACCGTCGTCCGGGACCGCATGCTCACCGAGCACCGGGTCCTGGTCCGTGAATGCGGCAACAAGATCGGTTCGTCCAGCCGCTTCCTGCGTCTCGTGGTGCGCCCCCAGGCCGACGTGCGTCGCCTGGTGTCCGGCCTGGAACAGGTGCTCTACGGGTCCAGGAGGGGAGCCGCCGTGCCCGAGCCCGCTACCGGGACCGGCTACAGCTCGGGCACGGCGGCGGTGGACCGCCTGATGAGCGAGACCAACGGGGCCGGCCTGCGGGGGATCACCGCTCAGGCCGTCGGCACCGGTGCCCCGGGGCTCGTCGCCGCCCCGGCCGCCGGCACGGGAATGCCGCTCCCCGCCGCGGTGCCCGCCGCCCCGGCGGCGGCCGCCATCGGCCCGATGCCGGTGCCGACGGCACCGGCGGCAGGCCCGCAACCGGCGCCGGTCCCCCAGCCGGCGCCGTATCCCGGGCCGGTGCCGGTCCCCCACCCGGCACCGGTCCAGCAGCCCATGCCCGCCCCGGCCCCCGTCCCCGCGCCCGCCCCGGCACCGGCCCCCGCAGCCGCGGCGGCCCAGTACCCGGTGCCCGCCGGCCCCACCCCGCCCGGCGTCCCGGCCCGCGGCGGCCTCACCGCCGCCCAGGTCAGGGGGCACCAACGGCCTGGAGTCGGTACCGGCGACGGGCCGGCCGGGGCCGCAGGGCTGGCCGAACGCGGCGGGCATGAGCCGGACGGGGTGAGGTGCGGACGCCGCTTCCAGACCGGGTTCAGCCGCCACTGCTGGCAGGCGTTGTTCAGCCACGACCACTGCCGCACGTCGGCGGAGTCCGCCGTCGAGCAGTCCGCGACGTCGGCGACCTTGCCGGTGGCCTCGTTGACGATCCGGACGTGACCGCCGTCGGTCGCGAGGAACCGGGACCGCTGGCAGGCGTTGTTCAGCCAGGACCACTGCCGCAGGTCGGCCCCGTCGGCGGCCGAGCAGTCGGCGGTGTCCAGCACCTTCCCTGTGGCCACGTTCGCCAGCCGGTGGGTGTCGTCCCCGAGATCCTCCAGGCGCCAGCGCTGGTTGGCGCCGCCGTTGCAGGAGTATTGCACCACGTCGGCCCCGTCCGTCGGCGAACTCCCGGCCACATCCAGACACTTGCCGCTGTTGCGGTTGGTGACCGTGTACGTGGTCGAGACGGCAGCCGGCTCGCCCGAGGGCCCGGGCATGCCGGCCCCGAGCCGGACGGGGGTGCCGAGGTCCGGGGTGCCGTCCGCGTTCCAGGTGAACTTCTGCGCCCGCGCCGTACGCCCGTTGTCGCAACCCTCCGAGGCGGCGTCGTTGGCGTGGTAGACGATCCAGCTCTCGGAGCCGTCGGGCGAGGTGAAGAAGCCGTTGTGCCCGGGCCCGTAGACGCCGTTGCCGTCACTGCGCTGGAAGAGCGGCGTCGGCTTCTTCGTCCAGGAGGACGCGGAGACCGGGTCGGACCCGGTCAGTTCGAGCTGCCCCAGCTTGTAGTCGGGGGTCCAGCAGCCGCTGGCGGAGTAGACGAGAAGGTCCTGCCGCCCCGCTGGAGGATCTCCGGCCCCTCGTTGACCGGAGCACCCGAGCGTTCCCAGCCGTACGACGGCGTGGAGACGGTGGTGAAGGAGGAGGAGACCGTGTACGGGTTCGACATCCGCGCGGCGACGATGTTCTGGGTCCCGCTAGGGTGCTGCCGAAGAGGTACAGCCGACCGTTGATCGTCGCCACCGTGGGGTCGAGCATCCAGGCGGAGTTGAGCTGCCCCCGGTAGGTGTACGGGCCCATGGGATCGGACCCGGCGCTCTCCAGGACGTGGCTGCGCTGGGTCGGGTTGTAGTCGGAGACGTTCTGCCCGGCGACGTAGTACAGGTACCAGCGGCCGTTCAGGTAGTGCAGTTCGGGCGCCCAGATGTTGCAGCACCGGGACGCCGCGTCGCCCTGCCACACCTGCACGCTGGGCGCGGTGGCGAGCCCGCCGAGGGTGGACGACTTGCGGATGGTGATGACGTCGGTCCAGCTCGTCGACACCATGTAGTAGTTGCCGTCGTGGTGGGTGATCCATGGGTCGGCGCCCTTCTGCGCCTTGACCGGGTTGGCGAAGGTGGCCGCGCTCGCGGAGGACTGCCCGAGCGAGAGGGCGAGCAGCAGGGCGGCCAGCAGGGTCAGTAGGCGACGGGCCATCCGCTGCTCCAGTTCAGGAGGTTGATGCCGAGCTTGGGGGTGCCGTTGTCGTTGCCGTCGTAGTAGTGGTAGACGATCAGGTCGCCGTCGACGTCGTTCATGATCGACTGTCCGCCGGGGCCGATGACGCTGCCGTGCGACTCGAGCACGGGCGTCCCGCCGTTGTTCATCATCGACACGCCGCTCCTGTCGTAGTACGGCCCGGTGACGCTGGTCGCCCGGCCGACCTTGACCTTGTACGTGGAACTGGTGCCGGCGCAGCAGGTGTCGTACGAGGCGAAGAGGTAGTAGTACCCGTTCCGCTTGACGACGTAGGGCGCCTCGACGGCCTTGGTCCCCGACGGGCGGGAGGCGAGGGAGCGGCGGGCGGTGTCGGAGGCGTGCTGCTTCCCGGTGGACGGGTCGATCCGGATCATCTTGATGCCGGTCCACCAGCTACCGAAGGACAGCCACCACTTGCCGTCGTCGTCGACGAAGAGGTTGGGGTCGATGGCGTTGTAGTCGCTGGAGGAGCTGGAGGTGTAGACGACGCCGTAGTCGCTCCAGCTGCCCGGCTGCCCCGTGGTGGAGCCGGCGAGACCGATGGCGGAGGTGTTGGAACCGAACTTCGAGACGGAGTAGTACATCAGGTACTTGCCGCCGTGGTACGAGACGTCGGGCGCCCAGGCCTCCGGCACCGAGGAGTACCGGGACCACCAGCCCGGCCGGGACCCGAAGGCGTCGGCGCCGGCGGAGAAGGCGGTGCGGTCGGCGGACGTCTTGCTGCTGATGCCGCCGCCGGTGGCGTAGAGCTGGTACTGCCCGGACGAGGTACGGATCATCGTCGGGTCGTGCGTGATGACGGAGCCGGTGACCCGGCCGGGGTTGGGGTAGGCCGACGCCGTCGTGGGAACGAGGGCGAGCAGCGCGGCGGCGGGGAGGGCGAGGAGGGCGATTCTCTTGCGGCTCACAGGGGACGCTCCTGTTCCATATTTCGAACATCGATCGCCTTTTCGGACGGGAACGTAAATCGAACCCCTTGCGAGTCAATGGCCCGCGCGGCAACGGCAACCAACGTCCGGAAAACAGCACGTTTCACGGGTGACGTACCGATGAATACCTGACGGCCGGTCAGCACAGTCTCGGTCGACCGCCCTCCTCCCCGGACAACATGGCCCCCCATCCATGTACGCCCATGCCTCGGGAGTCGGTTGTGAACGGTGTTCCGTGGGAGTCGGTCATCGCCGTGCTAGGCCTCGCCGTGCCCGTGACCGCCGCCCTGTGGGAGTTCTTCCTCGCGGGCCGCAAACGGCTCGGCTACCGCGTCCAGATGGACACCAGCGCCCGGGACTCGGCCACGTCCTCCGGGCCCGAGGCCGGGGGTGCTCCAGCGCATGCAGTGGGACGGCGCCGACCTGCACGACCCCTCGGTCGTCCTGCTGCGGATGGAGAACGTCGGCTGGACCCCGATAGTCGAGGAGGACTACGTGGCCCCCGCCAACGACCCGGTGGGCATACGCGTGGCGTTCCCGGGCCGCCGCGTCGTCGGCATGGTCGTGACGGAGTGCAGCCACACCGTGCTGCGCGACTTCTTCGCACCGGGAACGCCGGGCCTCGGCGCCACGGACGGTGTCATCAGGCTGCCCAAGGTGAAACTCAACCGTCGGGCGCACTACAAGGTGCTGGCGGTTCTGGACCGCGTACCGGACTTCACCGAGACCGACTTCCCGATCCGGAGGTCACCGCGGGCGTCGTCGGAGGGGTGCGCGGCGGGACCATCAAGAGGACCGAGTACTACCTCTTCGCGTCCCGGCCGGTCCGCTGGCTGCTCGCCGCGCTCGTCCTGGTGAGCGTCGCCCAGTCCGTGTCCACCTTCGCCCGGAGCGACGAGACCGTGGCCGCGCCGCTGGACTGCGCCGAGGGACGCTGCACCTGACGGGCTCGACGGCGTTCCAGCCGGTCCTGGAGCGCGCCGCCGAGCAGTACACGAAGACCTGTACGGACGCCCGTATCCCGCTCACCGAGAACTCCTTCAAGGGCAGCGTCCCGGGGCTGGACACCCTCGCCGCGGCAGGCGGCAAGGCCGGGTCGGAGGAGGGCCGCGGACTGGGAACCGGCTGTCGTTCAGCGACGGCCCCAAGTCCGACGGCCGCCCGCGACTGCTGCCCAGGCCGGTGGCCCTGTCCTTGTTCACCCTGGTGGTCAACAAGGACACCGGTGTCCGGACCTGTCGCTGAAGCAGGTCCGGGAGATCTACGCCGGGAAGATCACCAACTGGAAGCAGGTGCGGGGCAACGACCTGCCCGTCCAACTCGTCAGCCGCAACCCCGGCTCCGGCACCCGCACCACCCTCCAGGAGCAGGTCCTGGAAGGCAGGCCGCTGCTCGCGACCACCGCCAACGACTGCAGGAGCCTGGACACGAAGACGCCCGGCCGCTGCGAGGTCGGCGCCACCCCGGCCTGCTGGACACCGTGGCCTCGGTCCCCGGTGCCCTCGGCCACAAGCGAGGTCGGCGCCGCCACCGCCCGCGACGACGTGCGCCTGGTCCGCATCGACGGCTACCCGGCGACCCTGGAGGGCGCCGACGAGGGCGCCTACCCGTACTGGCAGACGGAGATCGCCTACACCTACGGCGAACCCCCGGCGGACTCGATCGCCGCGGGCTTCCTGCGCTACCTCGCCAACGAGGTCGGCAAGGACATCATCCGCTCCCAGGGCCACCGCCCCTGCTCGGAACTGGACAAGCCGCTGCTGTGCCGGCCGTCCGGGCCGTGAACCTCATCAGGTCCAAATCCTCGCCCCACGCGTCCAGCACGGCCCCGTGCCCGGCGGCGCGGGCCACCGCCTCGACGCGCGTGAACAGACGGCGCTGCGCGGACACGTCGCCCGTCGCCGAGACGCGGTCCACGGCGTCGAGCAGCGGGCCCGTCTGCCAGCCCGGCAGCGGGAACCGGGCGAGTTCCCATTCCAGGTACTTGTTGTAGGGGCGGGGGCGGCAGTCCAGCGCGAAGAGCAGCTCCAGCAGGAACCGGACGCTGTCGGCGGCGTCGAGCCGGGCCGCGACCGGGTGTCCGTCGCGGTCGTTCTTGACCGAGCGGTAGAGGGAGTTGGCGTAAGCGTCGAGCCATTCGCCCGCGTCCCGGAAGGCCTCGTCGGGGTCGAGCCGTGCCTTGGCGGCCAGTACCCGGGCGATGCCTCCGTCCAGCCGGTCCAGCACGATCCGGGCGCGGGCGAGGGCGTACCGCTCGAAGCCGGGCATTCCGGCGGCGCGGAACGCGTCGAGGGAGAGGACGACGAGGTCGAGTTCCGGGGTGCGGTGCCCCCGCGAAAGCGGTGAGGGCCGTGGTCGCGCCGTCGGCGAGGACGATGTACAGGTCGTGGTCCGAGTGCTCGGTGGTCATGCCCTCGTGGGCCCGGGAGCCCTTGAGGACGAGTCCGACGACGGCCGGGTCGGCGGAGGCCAGTTCGACGAAGGCGTCGTAGGTCAGGGGCTGCCGAGGGGTCTGAGGGGTCCTGAGCAGTCATGGCGTGACCTCCGTGAGGACGGACGACGGGTATGCCGACCGGGCGGCCCCGCGCCGGCGGGGTCGCCCGTACCATCTGCGGCGGCGCTCGGCCGCCGCCCGGAGGATCAACGCACGTGCGGACCCTACCCCGCACGTGCGTCGTCAACCGGGAGAGAGACCGCGGCCCACGTCGAACAGGTCCGCGCACCCGGCCTCACCCGGTCAGGACTCGGGGCACTCCTTCCACGCCAGGTGGTACACCGTGCTGATGTCCCCGTCGGTGGAGTCCATCGTCATGAAGCTCACCTCTTCGGGGTCGGACGTCCCCGTGCTCACCCGCAGCTCCGTGTTGATGTTGAAGTTGCGCTGCACTCCGCAGGGCGCCCAGACCAGCTGGGCCCAGTCGGTGGTGTCGGTGGCCTGCCAGTTGTCGTTGAGCGGGCCACTGAAGGGGGTGGGTGCGGTACTCCGTGTTCGGGGAGCCCTGGAAGTAGTACGAGGCCCGCTGGGTGCCCTTGGCGCCGGACTGGAGGGCGGCGAAGCCAGCGGTAGTCCCGCGCTGGCCACGGCGTAGGTGGAGCCCTGCGGGACGTGGACGAGCAGGTTGAGCTGGCAGTTCTTGCGGAACGCGGTGGGCGCGGAGTCGCCGCCCGCCTGGGCGAGGTAGTCGCTGTAGGTGACGGTGAAGGCGGTGTTGTCCTCCGAGACGGCGACCGCCGCCATGCCCTGCGGGCAGCCGGAGCCGTTCACCGTGGCGACCTTGATGATGATCTTGTCCGGCGGCGGGTCCTCGAACCCGCCGGAGGGCTGGTGTTGCGCGGGCAGTGCGGAGGTGAGGAGCGCGGCGATCGTGCCGCTCAGGAGCAGGCCGGTGGCCATGGGTCTCCCATCCCGGTCGGTGGGGGGTGGATGTAGTTGAATGACCTGCACATCTGTTGTGCACATGTCATTCACAAGGCGGTCGCATCGTATGCACACCCGCGGGACGCGAACAGGTCACTTGCTGGCCATTTAACGCACGCCGGTCCGGTTGTGGAGAATGGCCCGGCAGCGCGGCACCAGAAGTACAGCAACAGGAGAGGCTCCCTTGGAGCTCAGCAGGCTCAGCAGACGAGCGTTCGGCGCCCTCGCGGGCACCACCGTCCTCGGTCTCGCGCTCGGCGGCAGCGTGAGCAGTCAGGCGCTGCCCGTTCCGGCGTTCGCGGCCCCGTGCCCACCGGGCCGCCGCCCGGGCCGCCCGGCGCCGACGGGGTACGCCACCGGATCGCCCTGGACCGGTACTCTCTGCTGATCGACGGCAGACGTCTGGCGCTGTGGTCCGGCGAGATGCACCCGTTCCGCTGCCCAGCCCGTCCCTGTGGCGGGACGTGCTGCAGAAGATGCGCGCCTACGGCTACAACGCGGTCAGCGTCCGCCTCGCCTGGAACCAGCACTCCCCGCCCCCCGGCGAGTACGACTTCTCCGGCGTCCGCGACCTGGACCTGTTCCTGCGCACGGCCGCCGAGACCCGCATGTACGTCGTCCTCCGGCCGGGCCCGTACATCGGCGCGGACGTGGACGCGGGCGGCCTGCCCGGCTGGCTGACAGCCACCGAGGGGACGGCCCGGACGCTCGACCCCGCCTATATGCGCCACGCCGACGAGTGGCTGAGCCGCGTCAACGCCGTCGCCGCCCGGCACCAGTACACCCACGGCACCGGCACCGTCCTGCTCTACCAGGTCGACGCCCCCCAGCGTGCCCGCCTGACCCGCCTGCACGACAAGCTCCGCGCCGACGGCATCGACGTACCCCTCCTGCACGCCGACACCCCGGTCGCCTGGGGCGAGCGGAGCGGACCCGGGACGCCGCCGAGGCGCGCCGGGTCCACCTCGACCACCTCGCGCACGGCGTCACGCTGCACAACGTCCACACGGCGTTCGGCGGCACCTCGTGGGGCTGGCTGTCCGCGCCGTCCGCGCCCACGCCCACGTACGACCCCACCGCGGCGATCGACGAGGCCCGCCGGCCGACGGACAAGCTCGCCCCGCTCCACCAGCTCGGGCAGCTGCTGCGCGCGCGTGCCCGACTTCACACGGCTGGACGAGGCACCGCGGGTCAGGGCTTCGGACGCCCGGATCCAGGTGCGGCACCTGGCCAACCCGGACACCGGCACCCACGCGTACGTCGCGCGCAACGACTCCGCGACCGACGTCACGTCGACGCTGCCGATGGGCGGGACCGACGTGGAGGTCACCGTCCCCGCCCGGGACGCCAAGCTGTTCGCCACCGGGCTTCACCTGGGAGCGGGCCGGAAACTGGCGTACGCCACCGTGCAGCCCATGATGTCCCTGAGCGTCGGACGCCTCGACATCGCCGCCTTCGTGGGCCGGGCCGGCGAGTCGGCGCACCTGGTGCTGGACTGCCCGCACGAGCCGTGGCCGACCCGGCTGGACGAGGAGGCCGCCTGGGCGTACGACCACGGGAAACTGCACATCACGGTGCCCCTCGGCGAGGACCGGGTGACCCGGCTGCGGGTGCGCAGCGGCGAGTCCGACCGCACCTTGATCCTGCTCGTCGCCGACGACGCCGCCTCGCTGCGGCTGTGGCCGTACGAGACCCCGTCGGGCCGGGTCCTCGTGCACGGCCCGGCGCTGCTGCGCGACGTCGCCCTGGACGGCGCCACGATCCGACTGACCGGCGACACCGTCGAGGAGCGCGGCCTCGAGGTGTGGGCGCCGCGCGGCATCACCCACGTCACCTGGAACGGCGAGCCGGTGGAGGCGTCCGTCGGCCGCGCCCAGAGCCTGATGGCCGTCTGGCCGCTGCCCGGCGTGCCCGAGCTGGTGCTGCCCGCGCTCGACGGCTGGCGGCGCCGCACCGAGAACCCGGAGTCCGGGCCCGGCTACGACGACTCGGGGTGGACGGTCGCCGACCGGCGGACGTCGCACAGCACGACCCCCGTGCCCGACGGGCAGCCCGTGCTCTTCGCCGACGACTACGGCTTCCACTACGGCGACGTCTGGTACCGGGGCCGGCTCACCGGCGCCGCGGGCCTGGAGTCCGTGTCCCTCGCCTACAGCACGGGCGCGCGCGGGATGCTGATGGCCTGGCTGGACGGGGAGCCGCTGGGCACCCACCGCATGGGCCGGGGTGACGACGGCGGCGAGGGCACTGGACGGCCACGGCCGCTTTCCGCCTGCCGGAGGAGCTGCGGACGGCGCTACGGGAGAAGCATCGGGAGAACCCCGACGCCGCCGCCGTGCTGTCCGTCCTGGTCCGGCGCACCCAGCACGACCAGGACGCCTACAAGGCGGCCCGCGGGCTGACCTCGGCCGCCTTCGAAGGGGCGTCACCACGGGTGGAGTGGCGGATCCAGGGTGCCGCCGCGCCCGACCCCGTGCGCGGGCCGCTCAACAACGGCGGGCTGTACGGGGAGCGGTGGGGCTGGCATCTGCCGGGGTACGACGACGGCGGCTGGGAGTCCGTGTCCCCGGCGTCCTTCCCCGCGAGGAGCGGCGCCAGGGCGTGACCTGGTACCGGACCACCTTCCGGCTGGACGTCCCGCCGGACGTCGACGCCTCGGTCGGGCTCGTCCTCGACGGCGGCCCGGACCGCGACTACCGCGCCCAGGTCTTCCTGAACGGCTGGAACATGGGCGAGTACGTCGGCAACGACCCCACGGGCACACCGCACACCTTCGTCCTGCCGAACGGCATCCTGCGCACCCGCGCCGCCGCCAACACCCTGGCCCTCGCCGTCCTGGCCGACGGCGAGGCGGTGTCGGGGCCGGTGGCGCCGAGGCTGGAACTACTGGGCAGCGCGGCCGGAGGGGTGCCGGTGAAACACGTCGCCTCCCCGGCCGGCGCCGCGACTGACCCCGGCCCGCCTCAGCGCAGCCGGATCACGTTCCAGGAGAGCGGCTCCAGGGAGGCGGTCAGCCTGCCGTCCGCCACGGCCGTGCCCTCGGCCGGGTGCGGGGCGACCCGCTCGGGCTCGGCGAGCGTGTTGCGGGCGTCCGGGTCGGCGTCCGCGAGGGCGCTGTGCTCGACGACCTCGGTCAGGTCCAGGCCGCTCAGGGCGATGTCGAGCGGCAGCGACTCGGTGCGGGAGCGGTTGACGGCGAAGACGGTGACCGAGCCGTCGTCGGCGCGCACGGCGGTGGCGTGCAGCAGGTCGGCCTCGCCGTACTTCTTCGTCTCGTACGTCGGTGAGTCCACCCGGACGTCGAGGACCTCGCCGCGGCCGTACTTCGAGGCCTGCGCGAACGGGAAGAACGTCGTCTGGCGCCAGGCCGGGCCGCCCGGCTCGGTCATGATCGGGGCGATGACGTTGACGAGCTGGGCGAGGCAGGCGACGGTGACGCGGTCGGCGTGCCGCAGCAGGGCGATGAGGAGCGAGCCGAAGACGACGGCGTCGGTGACGCTGTAGTTGTCCTCCAGCAGGCGCGGTGCCTCGGGCCAGTCCAGGGCGCTGACCTCGGCCTGGGTCTTGGCCATGTACCAGACGTTCCACTCGTCGAAGGAGAGGTTGATCCGCTTCTTGGACTTGAGGCGGGCGCCGACGTGGTCGCAGGTGGCGACGACGTTCTCGATGAACGACTCCATGTCCACGGCGGAGGCGAGGAAGGAGTCGATGTCGCCGTCGAACGGCTCGTAGTAGGCGTGCAGGGAGATGTGGTCGACCAGGTCGTACGTCTCCTTGAGGACCGTCGCCTCCCACTCGGCGAAGGTCTCCATGGACTGGCCGGAGGAGCCGCAGGCGACGAGTTCGAGGCCGGGGTCGATCTGGCGCATGGCGCGGGCGGTCTCGGCGGCGACCCGGCCGTACTCCTCGGCGGTCTTGTGGCCGGTCTGCCAGGGGCCGTCCATCTCGTTGCCCAGGCACCAGAGCCGGATGCCGAAGGGGTCCTTGTCGCCGTGCTCGGCACGCAGGTCGGAGAGCGCGGTGCCGGCGGGGTGGTTGGCGTACTCCTGGAGTTCGAGGGCCTCGGCGACGCCTCGGGTGCCGAGGTTGACCGCCATCATCGGTTCGGCCTCGGGGCCGATCTTCTTGAGGAAGGCGATGTACTCGGAGAGGCCGAAGCGGTTGGTCTCCGTGGAGCGCCAGGCCAGGTCGAGGCGGCGGGGGCGGTCCTCCACCGGGCCGACCGAGTCCTCCCACTTGTAGCCGGAGACGAAGTTGCCGCCGGGGTAGCGGATGGCGGTGACACCGAGTTCCCGGACCAGGTCCAGCACGTCCTGCCGCAGGCCGGCGTCGTCGGCGGTGGGGTGGCCGGGTTCGAAGATGCCGGTGTACACGCAGCGGCCGAGGTGTTCCACGAAGGAGCCGAAGAGGCGGGGGTTGACCTCACCGACGGTGAAGGCGGGGTCGAGGGTGAAGCGGGCGGTTCGCATGTCTGCCTTTCCAGAGGTTCGCGTGTGTCCGCGGGTTTCGTCGTGGCCGGCCGTGCCCTAGAGACCTTCGGCCAGCCGTCCTTGGTCCAGGTCAAGGCGTTCAGCCCGAGCTTGGGCGTGCCTTCGTCCTCGGCGTCGTAGTAGTGGTAGGCCAGCCAGTCCTGTCCCCGGTCGCGGTGGACGGACTGGCCGCCCGTGCCGATGTGGCGGCCGTGGCCCTCCAGGAGGAGGTCGCCGCCGCCCTGGAGCATGGGGGTGCCGGTGCTGTCGACGTAGGGGCCCTTGATGTCCGTGGCCCTGCCGACCTTGATCTTGTACGTGCTCTCCACGCCCGAGCAGCACGCGTCGTACGACGCGAAGAGGTAGTAGTGGCGGCCGTGCTTGACGATGGCCGGGCCTTCGACGGCGTACGGCTCGTCCGGGCGGGTGGCGAGGTGGTGGACCTCCGCGTCCCGGACGGCCTTGCCGGTGCGCGGGTCCAGCTCGACCATGCGAATGCCGCTCCAGTAGGAGCCGAAGGACATCCACAGGCGGCCGTCGGCCGGGATGACCGCCGGGTCGATGGCGTTCCAGGTGTCGGTCGTCTCGGAGAGAAGACCTTGCCGTGGTCGGTCCAGGTGCCGGGCAGGCCCGTGCGGGAGGTGGCGACGCCGATCGCGGAGTGGTTGGTGCCCCAGGAGGAGACGGCGTAGTAGAGCCAGTAGCGGCCGGCGCGGTAGGAGACGTCGGGTGCCCACGGGTCGCCGGTGTCGTTGTACTCGTACCACCAGCCCGGGGGCTTCGCGAAGGCGTTGCCCGCGTCGTCCCAGTGCCTGCCGTCCTCGGAGAGTCGGGCGCCGATGACGCCACCGGTGGAGTAGGCGACGTAGCCGCCGCCCTTCAGCGGCATGACGGTGGGGTCGTGGATGATCTCCTGGCCCGTGATGGGGCGGGGGTCGGGGTAACTCTCCGCCGCCTGCGCCGCGTTCGGCAGCAGGGCCAGCAGGGTTGCCGTCGCCACGGCGGCGAGGGTTCTGCGCACGGTCACTGTCCCGCCAATCCCGTGTGGGCGACGCCCGCCACGATCTGCCGCTGGAAGAAGACGAAGACGATGATGAGCGGCAGGCCGGCCATGAGGCCGCCGGCCATGAGCTGGGCCCACTGGATGCCGTAGGAGTTCATGACGGTCGCGATGCCGTTCGGCATGGTCATCAGGTCGGGGTTGTTGGTCACCATGTAGGGCCACAGGAAGTTGTTCCACGAGCTGATGAAGGTGAAGATGCCGACCGCCGCGAGGGAGGGGCGGGAGAGCGGCACGATGATGGTGAAGAAGACGCGCCAGCGGCCGGCGCCGTCGATGAAGGCGGCCTCCTCCAGTTCGCGCGGGATGCCCTGGAAGAACTTGTAGAGGATGTAGACCATCGCGGCGGGCGCGCACTGCGGCAGGATCATGCCCCCAGTAGGTGTCGACCATCCCCATCTGCTGGACGGTGGTGAACAGGGGGACGCCGAGCACGGCCGGGGAGACCATGAGGCCGGCCATGACCACGCCCATCAGGAGGCCCTTGCCCCGGAACTCGGTGCGGGCGAAGCCGTAGCCGGCCAGGGCGCTGACCAGCAGTACGACCGTGGTCACGCAGACCGACACGACCAGGGAGTTGACGAACCAGTTGGTGATGTTGCCGGTCTCGAAGAGGGCCGTCCACGCCTGGCCCGTCCAGTCCTCGGGCAGCCAGTGCGTCGGTACCTCGACGGCCTCGGTCTCCGACTTGAGCGAGGTGAACAGCGCCCAGGCGAGCGGCGCCAGGAAGAGCAGGGAGACGGCCGTGCCGAGGAGGGTGAGCACGATCTGGCCGGTCGACCAGGCCCTGCGGGGTGTGGTGCGCGTCGGCGCCGCGGCGGTGGTCATCGGCCGCCCTCCTCACGGTTGCGCAGCAGCCACATCCGGGCGAGGGCGACGGCCGCGATGAGCACGAAGAAGATGATGGAGATCGCGGAGGCGTAGCCCACGCGGTAGCTGGTGAAGCCCTGTTCGAGGGTGTACTGCACGAAGGTGCGGGTCGATTCCTCCGGGCCCGGCCCGAAGTCCTGCATCACCACGGCCTGGTCGAAGACCTGGAGCGAGGCGAGGATCTGCAGGGCGACGACGAGGCCGGTGATGTTGCCAGCATCGGCAGAGTGATGTGGAGCATGCGGTGCCAGGCGTTCGCGCCGTCCAGCTTGGCGGCCTCGTAGAGGTGCGGCGGGATGCCCTGGAGGGCGGCGAGGTAGAGCAGGAAGCTGAAGCCGACCGTCCACCACAGGGTGGTGATGACGACCGCGAGCAGCGCGTACGACTTGTCGGTCAGCCACGGCGTCTCGAGGCCGAAGACGTGGTTGATCATGCCGGTGCCGGGGTTGAACAGCCACTGCCACAGGTTGGCGGCGACGGTGGACGGCAGCAGGAACGGCATGAAGAAGCAGAGCCGCCACAGCCACTTGCCGCGCTCGATGTGGTGGGCGAGCATCGCGAGGAGGAAGGCGAGGACGGTGATGCAGGGCACCACGAGCAGCGTGAAGTACGCGCTGTGGCCGAGCGCGTCCCACATCAGGGGGTCCTGGAGCGCCTCGCTGTAGTTGTCCAGGCCGATGAAGCTCGCGCCGTCGCCGGAGATGTTGGCGTCCGTGAAGCTGAGGTAGAGGCCGCGCAGCAGGGGCCAGACGACGAAGAGCGCGAAGAGGGCGAGGAAGGGGGCGACGAACCAGCCGCCGTGCTGGAAGCCCTGCCTGCGCCGGACGGTGGCGCTCTCCGCGGCGGTCCTGGCCCGCGCCGGGCGGATGATCGTTTCAGCGCTGGTCGTCGTCATGCGACCGCACCTCCCTGCGCGGCGGTGTGGCCGTCCATGGGGTTCTTCGTGCCCAGCAGGTCGGTGAGCGCGCCCTTCATGCGGCGGGCGGCGGCCTCGGTGTGGCCGAGCCCATCGTCGAGGAGACGACGGTCGGGCCGACGCGCTGGGCGAGGACGCCGGTGGATCCGGCGAACCACACCTTGGGCTCGGTGGCCTGGTGGTCCATCGCGCCGGCGTACTCGCTCTGCGGGTTCAGCTCCTTGTACGCGGCCGTGGACAGGGTCGGCGTGTAGGCGGGGATGTGTCCGCCGGCCGCCCACTGCTGAGCGTGCTTGACGACGTAGGCGGCCAGTCGGTGCGCGGCCTCGTTGGTGGCGCCGCCGCGGTCCGCCTGATGCGGGAGCACGAAGGAGTGCGACTCGGCGTGGGTGGCCTGCTTGCCGAAGACGGGCGGCAGCGGGGTCGCGCCGTAGTCGAGCTTCGCGCCGGAGAAGACCGGCACCGACCAGTTGCCCTCCCACGCGAAGGGGGCGCCGTTGACGAACTGTTCGGCGCCCGCGCCGCCTCCGAAGCCAGGGTCGGCGTAGCCGTCGGCGACGTGCCGGCGCAGGAACTCCAGGACCTGGACGGCCTTGTCGGTGTCGAAGGTGACCTCGGTGTCGGCGTCGTTGAACCAGGTGCCGCCGAGCTGGGTGTAGAAGGCGACGAAGAACCACCACTGGAAGTTCTGGTCGTTGTGCCAGAAGCCAATGGTCTGCAGGCCCTTCTTGGTGGCCTTCTTGGCCTCCTTCAGCACATCGAACCACTCCTCGGTCGACGTCACGGGCACCATCCGCCCGTCGGCGCCGAGCAGGCCCGCCTTCTTCAGCACGTCCTTGCGGTAGAAGCAGAGCTGGACGTGGATGTCGAGCGGGAGAGCGTAGAGCTTGCCGTCGATGACGGCGCGCCTCCACAGCTCGGGGTTGAAGTCCGCCTCCTTCACGCCGTACTCGGCGAGCAGGCCGACGTCCCACGGGTCCAGGAGACGGCCGGGCGAGAAGCCGGTGACGCGGCCCAGGTGCATGACGCCGAGGTCCGGTGCGCGGTTGCCGGCGGCCGCCATGGCGAGCTTGGTGTAGAAGGGGCTGCCCCACTGGAGGGTGGAGTCCTTCACGTCGATGCCTGGGTTGTCCTTACGAAAGGAGTCCAGCATCGCGATCATGTTGTAGCCGTCGCCGCCACTGAAGAGGTTCCAGTAGCTCACGCGGGTGTCCGCACCGGAGGCGAGCGCGTCGGCGCCCGTGCCCAGGGCCGCGAAGCCGAAGCTTCCCGCGACCGTCAGGCCGCCCGCCGCGGCCATAAAGTGCCTGCGATCCAGGCCAGGTCGTCCCATGCCCTGCCCTATCTGCTCATAGATTGTTCGAAATATCGAATGTCGCTCGTAACTTCGAACGGGACCGTAAGTGGGCGATGACGGCGCGTCAATGGTTCGGACAAGAACTCGGGGCACGACTTTCCGCACGCCCCCATCGCATGACGCGGACACATCCAGCCGCGTAGGCTCGAACGTCCTTGGAGACGACGGCGGGTGCCGGCGGGGGTGGGGACGAAGATGGAGTCGCGGACGCGGCCATGGGTCCGGCCTCGTTCCTCAGCGAGTTCTACACGTCCTTCTGGTGGGTCCCGGCCGCCGTCCTGGCCGCCGCCCTGGCGATCAAGGTGCCGACGATCATCCGGCTCTGGAAGGATCCGCTGCTGCGCGCGGTCGGCGGCCTGCTGCTGCTCGCCTGCGCGGTGTTCGTGTTCGTCGCGCCCTCGACCATCGTCTGGGTCAACCGCGTCACGGGCGTGCCCAACATCTCGGCGCCCTGGGTGTATTCGCTGCTCACCGCCTTCTGCGGCTCCTGTCTTGTGCTGATCATCGCCTGGCGCGACGGGCTGTCCGAGCGCTCCGCCCCGACGCGCCGGGCCACGCGCTGGGTCGTCTTCGCCTACGGCAGCGTGATCGTCGCGCTCTGGGTGCTGTTCGCCCTCGCCGACGTGCCCGTGGAGCGCACCCGGGACCTCGACACGTACTACGCCAACACGCCGTTCATGCGCGAGGAGATCCTGCTCTACCTCGTCGCGCACACCACCGCCGTGCTCATCACCTCGAAGCTGATCTGGAACTGGATCCGCACCGGCGGATTCGACGCCTGGCTGCGCTGGGGACTGCGGTTCCTGGGCGTCGGCTACGCGCTGAACCTGGCCTTCGACGCCGCCAAACTCACCGCCGTCACGGCCCGCTGGACCGGCAACGACCTGGACTGGCTCAGCCTGGACGTGGCCCCGGCCCTGGCCTGTCTGTCCGCGGTGTCGATCGCGGTCGGCTTCATCCTGCCGCACGCCGGGCAGTACCTGCGCGAGCGGTGGCGGATCCGCCTGGCCCACCGCCGGCTGCGTCCGCTGTACCGGCTGACGCGGACCGTGAACGGCTCCGGAGTGCCGTTCGTCCTGCGCGCCAGCCCCGAGCTGCGCCTGACCCGCCGCGAGACCTTCATCCGCGACGTCCTGCTGCCGCTGGCCCGGCGCACCGACGAACGGCTGGGCGAGCGGTCGTACGTCGCCGCCCTCGGCCTCGGTTTCCCTCCGGCGCGGGCGAAGGCGCTCGCCTCGGCGGTGGTGATCCTCGACGCGGTCGACGCCGGGCCCCGCGCGGACGGCGGCGACGGCACCCACGACCCCGACACCACGGACCTGCTCCGCGAGATCGGGGGCCCTCTCGCGCGCCCTGCGCCACCCCGAAGTGCTCCGGGAGATCCGCGCCCGTGCCGCGGCACCCGAGGACACCGTGGCGGTCACCGAGTGACCGTGCCGCACGCGGAACTGGCCCGGACGGCACCCGTCTTGGCATATTGCACAGGTGACCGAGCAACAACCAGGGAACAGGGAGACAGCGGTGCGTACCAGGAAGGAGATGCGTCGTCTCGCTGACGCCCTCATCGACCCCATCCGGGTGCCGGTCCCGGCCGACCCCGAAGTCCTGTTCGACGCGCTCGTCGCCTCCGTCAGCGCCTGGCGGGGACGCGACGTGGTCGTCCACCGCGCGGCGTTCCCGCCGCACACCGCGAGCGGACTGTGGCTGGAGCGCGAGAGCCACGACGACGTGGTGGTGGACGAGCGCGCCGCCGTGTGGCACCAGATCGTGATCCTCTGCCACGAGGTGTGGCACATGAGCCGCCGTCAGGCGGAGACGGACGTCGGTGCAGGCCTCCGGCCGGTCGCCGCGCGCACCGACTTCTCCCTGGCCGAGGAGCAGGAGGCGGACCGCTTCGGCATGCTGATGGGCCGTCGGCTGCGCACCTGGCTGGAGGCCTCCACCGACTCGGTGTTCGCCGCGGAGGGCGGCGAACCCGACGACCCCCAGGACCTCGCCGGACGCATCGGGGCCGCGCTCAACTACCGCGGGACGACGAGATGAACGGCCTGATCAACTACGTCAGCTGCGGGGTGCTCTGGCTCGGCCTGCTGGTGAAGGCCCCCGATCTGGTGCGCCACCGCCGCGATCCGTATCTGCGCGCCATCTGCGCCGTGCTGGGGCTGGCCGGGCTCTGCTTCCTGCTCGGGGCGCCTCCGACGGTCGGCGCCGTCAATCGGCTGAGCGGTGTGCCGAACCTCGCGGCCCCGCTCACCTACGCGGCGATCACCGGGTACTGCGCCGCCTCCCAGGTCCTCGTCGTCCACTGGCGCGGCGGGCCCCGGGTGCACCGCACGGCGCGCCGCTGGACGCTCGCGTACGCCGCCGTGGTCCTCGGCATCGCGGTGACCTTCGCCCTCGGTGACGCGCCCGTGGAGCGCCGCACCGACCTGGACACCTACTACGCGACCACCCCGTTCATCGCCCAGATGATCGTGCTGTACCTGGTCGCGCACCTCATCGCGGTGACCGTCACCACGGTGTCGTCGCTGCGCTGGGCGCGCCGGGTGCGGGGCGGACTGCGGGCGGGCCTGACACTGCTCGGCGTCGGCTCGCTGTGCGGGGCCGGCTACAGCGTCGCCAAGCTGGTCGCGGTGGGCGCCAGTTGGTCCGGGCGGGACTGGTCGGCACTCGACACCGCCTTCTCCCCGGCCGCCGCCGGTCTCGGTGCCCTGCTGATGGTCGTCGGGGTGCTGGTCCCGCTGGTGACGCCCCGGGTGACCGAGTGGCGGCGGGCCCGGCGGACGTACGCCCGGCTCGAACCCCTGGAGCGGGCGCTGGACGACCTGCTCACCCGCCGGGCGCTGCGGCTGCCCCGGCCCCGGTTCGCCTCCCCCGCCACCCGGCTGATGTGGCGCCAGACCAGCGTCCACAACGCGCTCGGCCACCTGGACGCGTACTTCGACCGGGACCTGTACGACCGGATCCACGCCGGTGTGCTGGCGGCGACGGATGATCCGGAACGTGCCGAGGCCGACGCCTGGGCGGCGGTGATCGTCGCCGCCCGGTGCGGCACGAGGCTGAACCGGAGGGGATGCCCCGCTTCCGGGCGGCGCCGGTCCGCTCCCCGGCCGGGTGCCGGGCCCGGCCGCCCTCGGCCGGATCGCCGACGTGCTGGCCGGTACGGCGCCGCCGCCGGTCCCCACCGCCGTGCTGAGCGGCAGGACCACGGCGGGGACCGCGTGAACCGGCCCCCGCGCGAGAGGAGTCTGCCGGTATGAGTCTCGTCGTGTATCTGGCGGCCGTCGTGTTCGGGATGACCTCCGTCCTGCTGTTCCGCCGCCCGCGCACGGCCATGCGGAACCCGCTGACCCTGTCCACCAGCATGGCGGTCGTCCTCGGCGCCCTGGTCTTCGTCTGCGCCGCCCCGGCCACCCTCGCCACCGTCAACGAACTCACCGGCGTCCCCAACTTCGGGGCCCCGCTGACCTACGGGATGCTCTCCGCGTACAGCTGCTCCGTGCTCGTGCTGCTGATCAACTGGCGGGGCGGTTCCCGCGAGCGGGTGCGGCGCATGGTGCTGCGCTGCATGGCCGCCTACGGTCTCCTGGTGGTCGCCATCGTCGTGCTGTTCACGCTCGCCGACGCGGACACCGAGCGGCTGACCGACCTGGACACGTACTACGCCGGCACCCCGTACATGCGGGAGATGATCCTGCTGTACCTGCTCGGGCACAGCGCGGCGATGCTCGTGATGTGCGCCGTCTGCGTCAAGTGGGGCCGCGAGGTGGGCGGGCTGCTGCGGGCCGGACTGCGGCTGATCCTGCTGGGGGCGCTGCTGGACGTGGTGGGGTTCCAGCTGACCAAGTACACGGCGGTCGTCGCCCGCTGGTCGGGGCACGACCTCGACTTCCTGTCCACCACCGTGGCCCCGCCGATGGCGTCGCTGGCCGCACTGCTGTGCTCGGCCGGGTTCGTGCTGCCCAGGCTGCTGCCGCCCGTGATCGACCACTGGCGGGGGCTGGGCGACTACCGGCGGCTGGATCCGCTGTGGTCCCTGGTCGAGTCGGTGTCCACCGCCCCCAAGCCGCCGACCGCCTGGTGGCAGCTCCCCCAGGCCCGGCTCCAGTGGCGTGAGGTGTCCATCCACGACGCCCTGCTCGCGCTCGCGCCGTACTTCGACCACCGGGTCCGGGTGCGGGTGCGGGACACCGCCCTGGGCGCGGGCCGCTCCCCCCACGAGGCCCGGCTGGCGGCGGAGGCGGCCATGCTCGCCGACGCCGCGCGCCGGGCCGTCACCGGCGACGAACCGCCCGAGACCGCCGGTACCTACCGTCTGCACGCCACCGAGGTGTCCGGCCCGAGCGGCCTGGTGGAGCTGGCGCAGGCGCTCGACCGTCCGCCCGCCGCGTCCGGCGGAGCGGTGCCGTCCTCCATGACCGGACCCATGGCTGAACCCGAGGAGCCCCATGTCGCGTAGAGCTGTCGTCATCGGTGCCGGCCTGGCCGGGATGCTGGCCGCGTCCGTGCTGTCCACCGCGGGCGTGGACGAGGTGATCGTGCTGGACCGGGACGAGTTGCCCGAGGGGCCGGAGCACCGCCGTGGGCTGCCGCAGGGGCGGCACGCGCACCTGCTCATGGCCGGCGGGCTGGCCGCCATGGAGGAGCTGGTGCCGGGCGTGAGCCTGCGCAAACGGCTGCTCGCCGCCGGGGCCCACGAGATATCCCTCAGCTCGGGCATGCTGGCCCGCACGCCCGAGGGCTGGCTGCGGAGGTGGCGGCGCGAGGGGCCCGTCATGCTCACGTGCAGCCGGGCGCTGCTGGACTGGACGGTGCGGGCGGCGGTGCTGGAACACTGCCCGGTCGAGGTCCGCAAGGCGGCGGTGGTGGGCCTGACCGGGTCCGCGGGCCGGGTGCGGGGCGTGCGCGTCGCGGCCGTCGGCGGGGACACGGATCTCGACGCGGACTTCGTCGTCGACGCGAGCGGGCGCGGCACCCGGGTCGTCACCTGGCTCGACGGGCTCGGTCTTGCCGGTGTCCGGGAGCACACCGTGGACTCCGGGCTGGTCAACGCGACGCGCGTCTACCGGGTGCCGGAGGGCGCGGAGCGGTTTCCGCTGACGATCGTGCAGTCCGACCCGTACGTGTCCCGGCCGGGGCGGAGCGCGATGGTGCTGCCGATCGAGGACGACCGGTGGATGGTCAGCTGCGGCGGTACGCGTGGCGGTGAGCCGCCGGCGGACCCGGAGGGTTTCCTGCGGTACACGCTCGACCTGCCGGACCCGATCGTGGGGCGGCTGATCTCCGGCGCCGAGCCGCTCACCGACGTGCACCTGAGCCGGTCGACCAGCAACGTGCGGCGGTACCTGGAGAAGTCCGCCCGGTGGCCCGACGGTTTCGTCGTCCTGGGCGACGCGCTGGCCACCTTCAACCCGGCGTACGGGCACGGCATGTCGGTGGCCGCGTTCGGCGCCCGGGTCCTCGGCCGGGAGCTGGAGCGGGCCGGACATCTCGGCGCGCCCGGTCTCGCCCGGCGGGTGCTGCGGGGTGCGGCGCGCTCGGCGGACCCGGCCTGGTCCATGGCCGTCGGCCAGGACGTCCTCTACCCGGGAGTGCGCGGCGGACGGCCGGGGGCCGCCGACCGAGTCGTGACGGCGTACACGCGGCGCATGACGAGGGCGGCCGCCGGCTCCTTCGCGGCGGCCTCGGCGATCTGGGACGTCACCAGCATGCGCACGCCCCCGACCCGCATGTTCCACCCCCGGCGCGGTCCTGGCCGCCCTGGCCGGCTCCCCCGCTCGCCCCGCTGACCGGGCCGCCGCTGACCCCGGGTGAGCGGGAGGTGCTCCGGGGCTGGACCGCACGGGGGTGTGAGGGAACGGGCGGACGCGCACCGGCGTCCGCCCCCGCTCCGGCGGCCCCGCGTTCAGCCCGCGAACGCCGGCTGGGCCACCCCCGGCCCGCGCCCGGCACCACCAGGACCGAGCCGGCCAGCGGATGCGGGGCCGTCAGCCCCACCCGGGCCGTGGTGATGTACAGGTCGGTCAGGCCGGGGCCGCCGAAGGCGCAGGCCGTGACCCGGGGAACGGGGAGGGGGATCACCCGGTCCAGGTCACCGGACGGGGTGTACCGGCGTACCGCGCCGCCGTCCCACAGGGCGACCCACACGCAGCCCTCGGCGTCGACACAAGGCCGTCCGGGAAACCGGCGCCGTCCTCGATCGCGGCCAGGGCCCGGCGTCCCGTGATCCGGCCTTCCCCGGTGCCGGGGTCCGCGTCCTCGAAGACGTCGAAGACGTCGATACGGCGGTCGGCGAGTCGACGTAGTACATCAGCCGCCCGTCGGGACTCCAGCCGGTGCCGTTGCTCACCGCCACGTCGCCGAGGAGGACCTCGACCGTGCCGTCCCCGGTGACCCTGGACAGCGAACCGCCGCCCGGTGCCTCGTCGTAGCGCATGGTGCCGGCCCACAGCGTGCCGTCGGGAGCGACGGCGGCGTCGTTGGCGCGGCGGCCGGGGACGACCTCCCGGTGCAGCCAGCGGAAGGTGTCGTCGGGGTCGAGCAGACCGATCCCGTCCCGCAGGTTGAGGACGAGGCCGCCGCCCGCGCGGGGCTTGACGGCGCCCACGTGCTGGTCGGTGCGGCGGACCGTGCGCCGGCCGGTGGCCGGGTCGTAGGTGTGGACGCGGGAGTTCAGGATGTCGATCCACAGGAGGCGGCCCGTCACCGGGTCCCAGGTGGGTCCCTCGCCGAGGACGCCTCCGCCCGGACGGCCACGTCGTACGCCGTCCCGGTCGGCGTCGTACCGTGCTCCGTCATGCCGCGCTCCGGTGGCCGAGGCGCTCGGAGAGGTCGGCGGCGCCCTTGACGGCGAGCTGCTCCAGCTCGCCGAGGCGCTCCTCGCTCCAGCGGATCATGGGCACGGAGATGGACAGCGCGGCGACGACCCGGCCGGTGCGGTCGCGGACCGGGGCGGCCACGCAGGGAGACGTCCGGGTTGGACTCGCGGCTCTCCACCGCGATGCCCCGCCCGCGGATCCCGGCCAGGCCTCGCGCAGGGCGGCCGGCTCGGTGATGCTGTTCGGGGTCATCGCGGTCAGCTCGGCGCCGTCGGGGAAGCGGGCGGCGACCTCCTGCTCGGGGAGGGAGGCCAGCAGCATCTTGCCGACGGAGGTGCAGTGGGCGGGCAGCCGGCGGCCGGCCGCCGACACCATGCGCACCGCGTGCGTGGAGTCGACCTTGGCGATGTAGATGACGTCGGTGTCCTCCAGGATCGCCACGTGCACGGTCTCGTCGCAGGTCTCGGCGACGGCCCGGGCGACCTGCTGGCCCTCGGCCGCGAGGTCGAGGTGCTCGGCGTAGCGTGCGCCGAGCTGGTACGGGCGCACGCCGAGGCGGTACCGTCCGGGCTGCCCGGCCACGGGGACGATGTACTTGCGGGCGGCGAGCGTGGTGACCAGTTCGTGCACGGTGGTGCGCGGCAGCTGGAGCCGGCGCACGATGTCGGGGGCGGAGAGCGTGCCGTCCCCGTCGAGGAAGAGCTCCAGTATGTCGAGAGCCCGGGTCACGGCTGGTACGAGGCGTCCCATGTCCCGCCCCTCCCTTAGTTTGTTCGAGATTTCAACAGGCGATCGGAATAGCGAACACAGGCTACTCATATCGCGTTTGCCGGGGCAATGGGCAGGCGGCACCGCGATCGCACCCCGACCCATGGGCCACGATGGTCTCCATGCCCACCGGAAAGCAGCCCGCCGGCCCGTTCACCCCACGCGACTTCCAGCTCGTACTGCTGCGCCGCATGGCCGACCACAATCCGGGCCCGGTCGAGGACGCCCGTCGCGAGCTGGGCGCCTCCCTCGTTCAGATGCGGGAGGCCAACAGGCGCTGGCAGGCGATGCTCCGCTCCCCGCGCTCCCGTTCGGCAGCCTCCCGCTACCGCTCGGTCCTGGGCGAGCCCGAGTCGGCGGCGCCCCCGCCGGATCGGCGACCTGGAGTGCGAAGCCCGGCAGTGGCGGCTCCCCCTCTGGCCGGACCTGCGCTTCGAGGTGCTCGTCACCGACAAGGGTGTCGTGTGGAACGAGTGGCTGGTCCGCGCCCCCGGCGCCGACGGGCCGGAGCTGCGCATCCTGGAGGACCTCACGCCGTGGTCCTGCACGGTCGACGAGGCGGCCCGCGCCTTCGCACCCGCCCGCCCGCTCCAGGGCTCGGCGCCCACCCGCTGGGGGCTGGCCTTCACCGCCCCCGACGCGCGGGGGCAACGCCACGACGTCGTCGCGGAGTTCACCTGGGGACTGCTCCAGCGGACGGCGGTCGGCGGCCGCTAGCGGGCCGCGTCGAGCACCGCCTCCACCACCCGCGGCAGCGACCGCTCGTGCAGCCACAGGAACAGGTTCGGCTCGACCAGCTCCAGCTCCATCACCCGCGGCCGCCCGTCCTCCCCGTCCACCAGGTCGACGCGGGCGTACAGCAGCTCGGGGGCGTCCGGTACGGCGGCCAGGGCGCTCTCGGCGACGGCGAGTTCGGCCGGGGCCGGGGTCCAGGGCTCCAGACCGGGGTGCGCGACCTTGCGCTCGTCGTACGGCGTCCCCGGCGTGAGGACGGCGCCCCTTGCGACTGGCGTGCAGCAGGCGCCCGCCGAAGAACTGGAGAGCCCGCTCACCGGCGGTGTCGATGCTGCGCACGTACGGCTGCACCATCGCCGTGAACCCCTCGGCGTGCATCCGCTCCACCTGCCGTACGGCGGTGGCGTGCTCGTCGGGTGTGTAGCGGGCGGCGAAGCGGGCACCGGCGCCCGAGGTGGGCTTGACGACGTACTCGTGGTCGCCGGGCAGCTCGGGCACCTCGCCGGGGGCCGTGTAGCGGGTGGGGACGGTGGGCACGCCGGCCTCCGCGAGGTCGCCGAGGTAGCGCTTGTCGGTGTTCCACCGCACGACACCGGCCGGGTTCGCGAGCCGCGTGACCTGGCCGCACTTCTCGGCCCACGCCGTGAACTCGTCCGCGCGCCAGCTGTAGTCCCAGGTGGAACGGATCACGGCGAGGTCGAAGGCCCCCAGTCGACGCCGTCGTCGTCCCACACCTCGGCGGAGGCCCGCGCCCCCGCCTCCTCCAGCGCCCGCACGAGCACCGGGAGATCGCGGTCCTCGCTGACGTGCGGTCCGGGACGGCAGGTGACGAGCGCTGTTCGGGGCGTTACGGATGTACGGGGCATTGGTTACCGTTCCTCTTCCGGGTCCCAGTCCAGCAGCCGGACCTTGGCGACCGTGCGGACGTGGCGCCGCATCGCGGTGGCGGCCTGCCGGGGCTGCCGGGCGGCGACGGCGTCCAGGATGTCCTGGTGCTGGGCCAGGGAGCGGCCGGGGCGGCCCGGCTGGCGCAGGGACTCGGTGCGGCTCTCGGCGATCTGGTGGGCGATGGAGCGCATGAACTCGGCGAGCAGGCTGCTGTGCGCGGCGGCCGTCACCGCCGCGTGGAACAGGCGGTCGCCCTCGACGCCGTGACCGCCGCTCTCGATCTCCTCGGCCATCACGCCCAGCGCGGACCGCATCGCGGCCAGGTCGTCCTCCGTGCGGCGCTCGGCGGCCAGTTCGGCGAGCTTCGTCTCCAGCGCCTCGCGGGCCTCCAGGACGTCCGGGAGCCGCCGCCGGCGTTCGACCATGTCCTCGACCGGCTCGACGTCGAGGCTGTCCCGCACCAGGTACGTACCGCCGCCGTGCCGCGCCTCCACCAGGCCCTGGACCTCCAGGACCACGATCGCCTGCTTCACCGAGGCCCGGCTGACACCGAGGCGCTGGGCGAGGTCCCGTTCGGGCGGAAGCCGGTCGCCGGCCCGCAGGCCGCCGTCGGTGACGTACTGGCGCAGCCGCTCCAGCACCTGTTCGTACAGGCGCTGCTTGGTCATGGGGCGCAGGGCGTCGGTCACGGGATCCCCCTCTCGCCGGGAGCGTAACACCGGGTGGCGCGTGGCCGAGTGGCTGAGCCAATTCGTGCGCGACCCCTTGACGCGGGACCGGGGCGGGCCCACGCTGACCGACCAGCCGCACCGTTCAAGTGGTTCAGCCACTCAGCCAATAAGGTCAGCCCTCGGGAGCCCCCCGCATGTCCCCCGAACTCATCTCGATCCTTGTCCTCGTCGTGGTGTTCGTCATCGCCACGACCCGTTCCGTCAACATGGGCGCGCTCGCCTTCGCCGCCGCCTTCGGGGTGGGCACGCTCGTCGCGGACCTCGACGCGGACGGCATCTTCGCCGGTTTCCCCGGCGACCTGTTCGTCGTCCTCGTCGGCGTCACCTACCTCTTCGCCATCGCCCGGGCCAACGGCACCACCGACTGGCTGGTGCACGCCGCCGTCCGGCTGGTGCGGGGGCGGGTCGCGCTGATCCCGTGGGTGATGTTCGCGCTCACCGGCGCGCTCACGGCCATCGGCGCCGTCAGCCCGGCCGCCGTCGCCATCGTCGCGCCGATCGCGCTGAGCTTCGCCACCCGGTACGCGATCAGCCCGCTGCTGATGGGCACGATGGTGGTGCACGGCGCGCAGGCCGGCGGCTTCTCGCCGATCAGCATCTACGGCTCGATCGTCAACGGCATCGTGGAGCGCGAGGGCCTGCCGGGCAGCGAGGTCACCCTCTTCCTGGCCTCGCTGATCGCCAACCTGCTCATCGCGAGCGTGCTGTTCGTGCTGTTCGGCGGGCGGAAGTTGTGGGCGCGGGGCTCGGTGACGCCGGACGACGACGGCGCGGCGGGCAAGGGCTTGGAGCCCGCCGGCGCGGGGGCCGACGCCGGCACAGGTACAGGTACAGGGACCGGCACCGACACCGGCACGGACGCCGGAGGCACGAGCACCGGGGCCGGCGGCTCCGCACCCACCGCCGTGGCCGTCCGTCCGGACCAGGACACCGACGGCACCGGCGCCGGCCTGCGCCTCACCCCCGCCCGGATCGCCACCCCTCGCCGCCCTGGTCGCGCTCGTGGTGGCCGTCCTCGGCTTCGACCTGGACGCGGGTCTGACCGCGGTCTCCCTGGCCGTCGTGCTGAGCACCGCCTGGCCGGGCGACAGCCGTCGCGCGGTCGGCGAGATCGCCTGGTCCACGGTCCTGCTGATCTGCGGCGTCCTCACGTATGTCGGCGTCCTGGAGGAGATGGGCACCATCACCTGGGCCGGCGAGGGCGTCGGCGGCATCGGCGTCCCGCTGCTGGCGGCGGTGCTGCTCTGCTACATCGGCGCGATCGTGTCGGCCTTCGCCTCCTCCGTGGGGATCATGGGCGCACTGATCCCGCTGGCGGTGCCGTTCCTCGCGCAGGGCGAGATCGGGGCGGTCGGCATGGTGGCGGCGCTCGCGGTCTCGGCGACGGTCGTGGACGTCAGCCCGTTCTCGACGAACGGCGCGCTGGTGCTGGCCGCGGCGCAGGAGGCGGACCGGGAGCGCTTCTTCCGGCAGTTGATGGTGTACGGAGGGATCGTCGTGGCGGTCGTGCCCGCGCTGGCGTGGCTGGTGCTGGTCGTGCCCGGCTTGGTAGGGGTGTCGTTCGGATCAGGCCGGCTCCAGGCACCAGACCCCGCGACCCCGGCAAGATCCAAACGACACCCCCAGGTCCACCTCGGACAACCGGTAATCGTGAGCAACAGCTAAGGAGTACGACGCGTGTCCACTCTCTTCCCGGCCCTCTCCCCGGCCGCGCCGGCGCTCCGGCCGGCCGGCCCGCCCTGCGGTTCGGCGGGCGTTCCCTGACGTACGCCGAACTGGCCGCCGCCGCGGTGGCACCGCCGGACGGATCCGGGGGGCCGGGCGGGTGGCCGTCTGGGCGACGCCGGAGATGGAGACCGCCGTCGCCGTGGTGGCGGCGCTGCTGGCCGGGGTCCCCGCCGTGCCGCTCAACCCGAAGTCCGGCGACAAGGAACTCGCGCACATCCTCTCCGACAGCGAGCCCTCGCTCGTCCTTGCGCCGCCGGGGGAGCGACCTCCCGCCCGCCCTGGCCGCCCTGGAGCGCGCCGACGTCGACGTGCGCGCCACCGGACCCGTTCCCGAGGGCGGCCGCACCGGCGACGGCGACCCCGCGCTCGTCGTCTACACCTCCGGCACCACCGGCCCGCCCAAGGGCGCCGTCATTCCCCGGCGCGCGCTCGCGACGACCCTGGACGCGCTCGCCGACGCGTGGCGGTGGACCGGGGACGACGTACTGGTGCAGGGGCTGCCGCTGTTCCACGTGCACGGCCTCGTGCTCGGCATCCTCGGCCCGCTGCGGCGCGGCGGGTCCGTACGGCACCTGGGCAGGTTCTCCGCCGAGGGCGCGGCGCGGGAACTGAACGACGGCGCGACCATGCTGTTCGGGGTGCCGACGATGTACCACCGGATCGCCGAGGCGCTGCCCGGGGACCCGGAGCTGGCGAAGGCGCTCGCCGGGGCCCGGCTGCTGGTGTCCGGGTCGGCCGCGCTGCCCGTGCACGACCACGAGCGCATCGCCGCCGCGACCGGCCGGCGGGTGATCGAGCGGTACGGCATGACGGAGACGCTGATGAACACCAGCGTGCGGGCGGACGGCGAGCCGCGCGCCGGGACGGTGGGCGTGCCGCTGCCCGGGGTGGAGCTGCGGCTCGTGGAGGACGACGGCACGCCGATCGCGGAGCTGGACGGGGAGAGCGTCGGCGAGATCCAGGTGCGCGGCCCGAACCTGTTCACCGAGTACCTGAACCGCCCCGACGCCACCGCCGCCGCCTTCACCGACGACGGCTTCTTCCGCACCGGCGACATGGCGGTGCGCGACCCGGACGGCTATGTCCGCATCGTCGGCCGCAAGGCCACCGACCTGATCAAGAGCGGCGGGTACAAGATCGGGGCCGGCGAGATCGAGAACGCGCTCCTCGAACACCCGGGGGTGCGGGAGGCGGCCGTCACCGGGGAACCCGACCCGGATCTCGGCGAGCGGATCGTGGCATGGATCGTGCCCGCGGATCCCGCCTCGCCGCCCACCCTCGACGCGCTGGCCGACCATGTCGCCGGCCGGCTGGCCCCGCACAAGCGGCCCCGCGTCCTGCGGCACCTCGACGCCCTCCCCCGCAACGACATGGGGAAGATCATGAAGCGGGCGCTGACGCATGACTGAGCGGCCGTCCGCGCGCGAGTTCCTCGCCCTGCTCACCGACGACTTCACCGAACTGCCCCATCCGGTCGGGGAGTCGCGACCCGACGGCCCGCTCGGCTGGCCCGGCTACGACGCCTCCCGCGCCCGCGCCGCCGAGCGCACCGGCGAGGAGGAGTCCGTCGTCTGCGGGACCGGGCACGTCCAGGAACCCGGGCCGTGCTCCTCGCCTTCGAGTTCGGCTTCCTCGGCGGCTCGCTGGGCCGCGCCACCGGCGACCGGCTGGTGGCGGCGTACGCGTACGCCCGCGAACACCGGCTGCCGGTGGTGCCGTTGGTCGCCACCGGCGGCAGCCGGATGCAGGAGGGATGCTGGCGCTGACCCAGCTCCAGCGGGTGGCCCGCCAGTCGGCGCTCACCCGGGAGGCCGGGCTGCCACAGATCGCCGTACTGCGCGACCCGGCGACCGGCGGTGGCTGGGCCACGCTGGGCGCGGGCGCCGACGTGGTCCTCGCGCTGCCCGGCGCCCAGGTGGGTTTCGCCGGGTCCCGGGTCCGGCCGCCGGGCGCCGACCCGGCGGCGTACACGACCGAGGCGCAGGTGGCGGCGGGCAGCGCGGACGCCGTCGTACCGGCCGGGGAGCTGCGCGGGACGCTGGGGCGGTGGCTGCGGCTGCTGACGGCCCCCTCGGGCGGTCCGGCGCCGGTGCCCGAGCCGCTGGGCGCGCGGGACCTGCCGGCCGGCGGATGGGACGCGGTACGGCGGGCCCGCGCCCCCGAACGCCCGCGCGCCCGGGCGTACCTGGACGCCTACTTCGCCCACCGCGTCGCCCTCTCCGGCGACCGCTGCGGGGGCGCCGACCCGGACGGCATGCTCTGCGGCTTCGGCGAGCACGCGGGGCGGACGGTCGCCTACGCCGCCCAGGCCGGGACGGCGACCAGGCCCGCCGGGTACCGCACCGCCACCCGGCTGATCCGCCTCGCGGACCGGCTCGGCATCCCGGTGCTGACCCTGGTGGACACCCCGGGTGCGGCGAGCGACGCGGAGGCGGAGCGGCAGGGCGTGGGCGCGGCGATCGCCGACCTGTTCGCGGCGGTGGCGTCGGTGCGGACGCCGGTCACCACGCTGGTGATCGGCGAGGGCGGCTCGGGGAGGAGCGCTGGCGCTGGCCGCGCCGGGCAGCACCTGGGCCACGCCGGACAGCTACTTCTCCGTGATCGCGCCGGAGCTCGCGGCGGCGATCCTGAAGCGGCCCCCGGAGGAGGTGGAGGCGACGGCCGGTCAACTGCGGCTGCGACCGCAGGACTTGGCCGAGCTTGGCGTGATCCGAACAAGCGATCAGTTGTTCCCTGGAACAGGTGATCGTCGCTCTGAGGAGCGTATGTGACTGCCGGGACCAACGATACTTACGTTGTGCGAGCAACGGGCTGCAGACCGTAGTCGACGCACAGTCCCCGTAGGTCCCACACATGCACAGCGCAAGGAGCTGCACGATCATGAACCTTCTCACCGACATCCTCGCCGGCATCGTCCACTTCGTCGGCTGGCTGGTCTGACGGTCCGAGAACCCAGGCGGCGCCGCCTCCCCGTCCCAGGGAGGCGGCGCCGTCCGCGTGTCATCGCGGTCCGCGTGTCAGCGCACGGCCACGGCCCGCACGATCTCCTGCGTGACCGAGCCGCCCCGGTCGTCGCGCGCCGAGGCCCGCAGCGAGACGTGCCCGGCGTCGCGGGGCACGCTCAGCGTCCCGTGCCAGGACGTCTGCCCGTCGCCCTTCCGGTCGCCGCCGCGCAGCCGGACCTGCTGCCAGGTCCCGCCGTCGTCGTACGACACCTCCAGCTTCCCGCCGCCGATCGTCCCGGTGCCCGGGGCGCCCGCCACGTACTCCGCGCCGATCCCGACCCGCAGCCTCTTCCCGCCGCGCACCTCGCCCGCGAGGTCGGTGCCGACGTCGAAGGAGAGGTTGATCAGGGGGAGGTAGGTCCAGCGGTCGTCCGGGGTGGCGGCCGAGCGGAAGGTCCACTCCGCGTGCCCCTCGGTCCCGAGGCGCCAGCGGCCGGCGTCGAGCGCGGTGTCGGTGACGAGCCGGTACGTGTGCTCGTCGGCCGGCGCGTCGTCCACGTACGCGGCGGAACCCGTCCCCTGGTCGACCAGTTCGCCGTCCAGGTACACCGACGTGTTCTGCGACATCCCGCTGCCCTCGCTCCACACGTCACCGAAACCGGTGTGGTCGGGGCCGAGTCGCGCCAGCCGGGGGCGTTGAACTGGAGCCGGTTCCCCGCGCGCTGCTGTCCCCAGCCGAGTCCGGTGCCGAGATACGGGTGCCACACGGGCTTGAACCAGTTCAGCTCCGTACGCGCCCCTCCCTCGTACCGGACCGTTCCGGACCGCTGCTCCAGCGCGCCGTCGGCGGCCGTCACGGACTCGTGCCACAGCTGGCCCGGGCCGGTGGACACGTACTCGGTGCGCTCGACGGGGTAGTCGATCCGCTCCCGGAAGCCGATGCCGATGGGGAACGTGTCGGTGATCGAGTACCGGAACTCGCCGCCGCTCGCCGGCTCGGCGGCGTGGTACCTGGTCCGCAGCGTGGCGAGGTCGCGGCGCCCGGGCTCGTAGGTGAGGTCCCGGTCGGGCACGCCGCCGCGATGCCCTTCGGAGAGGTCGTACGTGTAGGGCGTGTTGCGCGTCCCGGTCATGTCGACCCGCCCGGCGTCCCGCAGCCGACGCGCGTCGGCCGCACCGACCGTGGCGATCTGCAACGGCCGGTCGGCGTTGTCCGCCGTGCCCCACCAGGCCATCAGCCGCCCGGCCGCGTCGTCGGTCACGAACAGCGCCTGCACGCCCGCGTCCTGGGCGGCCTGGGCCAGGACCGCCGGTTCGGTGCCCTCGGTGAGCCGGGCCAGGGCCGCCTTGCCCCGGACCGCGTCCGGGAAGGGGCCGTCGCCGACGTCGACCAGCGGCATCCGGCCACGCCCCTCGATCAGGGTGCCGCCCGCCTGGACGACGGCCTCACCGATCCCCTTGACCTCCAGCAGCGGCTTGCCGAGCCGCCACACGGTCCGGTACTCGAAGTCGCCCTCGGTGACCTTCCCGGTGGGCGCGGCGAAGACGCTGTCGTACGTCAGGGGCACCTGGACCGCGCCGAACAGGTCGGAGCCGTTCGCGCTCCGGTCGTACTCCATGAGCAGCTGCCGTGTCTCGGTGCGCTTGTCGACGTCGGCGCTGATCTCGCGCAGCTCGCGTCCGTCGAGGGTGATCTCGCGGTCCCCGGTCGACGACGACCTCGGGCGCCGCGAGGAAGCCCAGCCCGAGCGAGTCGGCGCCGTGGGCCGCGCACGTCCAGGAAGGAGGTCAGGCTGTACGTGCCCGGCGCGAGCCGCAGCTCGAGGGTGCCGGAGTCACCGACGTGCGCGGGGACCGGATCGACGCCCTCGGCGAGGCGCTGGACGACCAGGTCGGCCGGGGCCGCGGCGCCCGCCCGGTCCTTGACGTGCACGGTGAGTGTGTACCGCTCCTCCTCCTTGACCATCCCGAACGCCGTGTGCGCGACGGGCGTGCCGTCGGCGCCGGACGCCACGATCCGGCCGCTCGTCGTGCCGACCGGCGCCTTGGACCCGTCGCCGGTGACGGTGGTGGAGGCGGTGCCGTGCGCGGGCACGGTGAGGGTGGTGTCGGCGAGGGTGGCGACGCCCTCGGGGGCGCCCCGCACGGACAGCCGCAACTCGACGGCGGCGTCGGAGTCGTTGGTGTAGGTGACGGTGCGGGTCACCGGCTCGTTCGCGTCGTACGGCCAGGAGTGGAAGCCCAGGTCGGCACTGCCGGTGGCGGTGACCTCGGCGCCGATCGCGTCCCGCACGCTGACCCGGCCCGCGCCCAGCTGGTAGGCGGACGCGTCCAGTTCCTTCGACGTGGACATCAGCGCGTCCTTGAGCCGCGCGCCGGACCAGTCGGGGTGCTGCTCGGCGAGCAGGGCGGCGACCCCGGCGACGTGCGGCGTCGCCATCGACGTACCGCTCATGGAGATGTAGTCGCCACTGCCCCCGGTCAGACCGGAGCGGGCGGCGAGGATGTCGACGCCGGGGGCGGACAGGTCGGGCTTGAGCGCCTTGTCGCCGTGGCGCGGTCCCGCGCTGGTGAAGTAGGCCGCCTCGTCGGCCGGGTCGACGGCTCCGACGGTCAGGGCCGCGTCGGCGGCGCCGGGCGAGCCGATGGAGGACGGGGCGCCGGTGTTCCCGGCGGCGATGACGAACAGGGCGCCCGTCTCGCGGGACAGGGTGTCGACGGCCCGCGCCATCGGGTCGGTGCCGTCGCTGGGCTCGGTCGAGCCGAGGCTCATGGACACGATGTCGGCGTCCACGTCCCGGGCGGCCCACTCCATGCCGGCGATGATCTCCGACTCGCTGCCCGATCCCGAGTCGTCCAGCACCTTCCCGACCGCGAGGTCGGCGCCCGGCGCGACGCCCTGCTCCTTGCCGTCGGAGGCCGCGCCGCTGCCGCCGACGGTGGAGGCGACGTGCGTGCCGTGGCCGTTGCGGTCGGCGACCTCCTCGCCGGCTATGAAGCTCCGGCTCTCCCCGACCCGTCCGGCGAGGTCGGGATGGTCCGCGTCCACGCCGCTGTCCAGCACGGCCACGGTGACGCCCTTGCCGGTCAGCCCGGCCTGCCAGGCCTCGGGGGTGCCGATCTGCGCGTTGGACTCGGCCATCGCGGCGGTGACCCGCCCGTCGAGCCACACGCCGTCGATGCCGGCTGCCGCGGCGGGTGAATTCCCGCCAGAATTCGCGCCTCTTGTCGGCCTCGACGGCGGCTCCGCGCACGCTGGGCAGCGCGCGCGTCCGCTCGGATCCGCGCGGGGTGGCGGCCCGCGCGCCTTTCTCGTAGGTCACGATCAGCGGCAGTTCACCGGTCTCGGAGTCGGCGAGCCCCCTGCTCCAGCAGCTCACCGACGTCGAAGAGGCGTTCGTCGAGGCTGCCGTCGCGCAGGTACGGCAGGGCCTCGTCCGGTACGACGGTGGTCCGGCCGCCCGAACTGCGGGTGTGCACGGCGCCGGTGGCGCCCTCGGGCCGCTCGACCGTGACGGTCTTCCGGCCGCCGCCGAGGCCGGCGACGGTCACCCGGTCGCCGGTGACGAGGGTGACGGTGCGGGCGGCGGCCGGTGTCCGCGCCGTGTCCGGGGTCGGCTCCTGCGCGGCCGCCGTCCCGGCCGGCAGCAGCGCGATCACGAGCCCCGCCGACAGGAGGGTCGCCCCACGTCTGACTGGTCCTCTGCTCATCCACGCCTCTCTTCGTAACGTCGTAGAGTGCTGCGACGAGTGCTGGGAGAAGTCTCAGGGGGCTTGTGGGGCAGCGGAGTTGACCGGAGGTGGCGGATTGGTGCCCTGGCGGGTTTCCGCCAGAGCGGCGGTGGGCCGGAGGCGACGGGCGGGACAGGGCCGAGTACGGTCCGTCACAATGACCTTCCGCACAGGTACGACAGACGGGGAGCGAGCGGCGTCATGGACGGGTGGGTCGAGTTCAGGACCGAGGACGGCACACCGGTGGTCGTCGAGGGTGTCGAGGACGAGGACGGCGCGCGGCTGGTCTCGCGCGGCGACGGACCGGCCCAGGCGGCGCGCACGTTCGAGGGCTCCCTGGAAGGCGTGCGGGCGGCGGCCGAGTCCGCGCTGCGGGTGTTCCGGGACGGCTCGCTCAGACCCGACTCGGTGGAGCTGGAGTTCGGGGTCAAACTGAGCGCGGAGGCCGGCGCGATCATCGCGAAGGGCTCGGCGGAAGGCCATCTGGTCGTGAAGCTGAGCTGGTCGCCGGAGCCGTCCCCGACGCGCCCGGACGGCCCGGAAGCCGCCGGCCGGTCATGAGCGGGACCGCGTGGCACGCCCGCGTCGAGTGCGGCAAGGAGGTCGGCGCCGGATTCCTCGTCTCCGCACGCCGGTTGCTCACCTGCGCCCACGTCGTCCGGTGGAGCGAGGGCGCGGCGGTCACGGTGACCTTCCCGGGCCGCCGGGAGCTGGGCGAGGTGTCCGCCGCGGTCGCCGTGCACGGCGGCTGGCAGGGCGGCCCCGCCGACCCCGGTGACCTGGCCGTACTGGAACTGGACCGTGAGGTGCCGCTCGAACCGGCCGTCTTCGCCCGGCCCGGCTCGGAACAGGAGAGCCCGCGCCCCAGTTGGTCGCCTACGGCTTCCCCAAGGGCTACGACGAGGGCATGCTCGCCTCCTACCGGGCCCTGCCCGGACCGCTCATCTCGGACGAGTGGGTCCAGTTGGAGGCGCTCACGGCGCACGGGCAGCCGCTCGCGGCCGGGTTCAGCGGCGCGGCCCTGGCACTGGCCGACGGCACGGTCGTCGGCATGGTCACCGCGGTCGCGGGCGCCAAGGACGTACGCGTCGGCCGGATGCTGCCCGTCGAGATCATGGCGCGCTACTGGCCGGAGCTGGGCGAACTGGTACCCACGCCGGGCCACCGGGCGGACGCGCGCAGGCGGTTGTACGCGCTGGTGCGCCGGGCCGAGGGCACCGGCCTGGCGTGCGACCCGAACCGGCTGTACGTCTCCGCCATGGACCCCTTCGACCCGCCGCCCCCGGAGGGTGGCTTCGACTCCCTGCGGGAGGCCGCCGCGTACGTGCAGTGGGAGGTGCCTGAGCCGGGTGCCGTGGCCCGGTTCGCCGACCGGCTCGAGGAACTGCTGCACGCACCGCCGCCGCGCCCCGCGACGTGGTCACCCATCGTCGTGGAGATCGATCACAGCGGCGCCGGCGCCGACCAGGTCACCGTGGAGGTGTCCGCCTACCGGGACGGGCAGCGCCGCCCGGTGGGCACGCGCCGGCTGGCCAGGGGCGCGGTGCGGTCGTTCGTGCAGGAGCGCATCGACGAGGCGTTCACCCAGCTCGATCCCGGCGCCGAGGAGCTGCTCACCTTCGTGCTGCCGCGCGAGTGGCTGAACGAACCGGTGGCGCACTGGGCGTGCAGCGAGGACGACCCCACGCCGCTCGGCTGCGCCTATCCGCTCGTGGTGACCGACCGCCACCGCCACCGCAGCGGGCGGCTGCGCCACCAGTTGCGCAAGAAGTGGCGCAAGCTCGGGGTCAGCACGGGCGGCACACTGCACCGCGTCGACTGCGGCACCCGGGAGCGGCCGGCCGGCCTGCGCATGCGGCTGCGGGACGACGCGGAGCTGGCCGGTTTCGCCACCGCGCCCGCGGCGGCCCGGGAGCACTTCGAGGTCGGTCTCCACGTCCCCGTGCCGGTGCTGCTGTGGCCGCGCAGGGGGTGTCCCGGCGACGGGCACGACGGCCCCTGCTCCGGTACGGCGTTCCTCGACGAACTCGCCGTGTCCGTGGCCGGGGTGCCGCCGTCCGAACTCCCCCGCCTGGTCATGGAGCTGCGCGAGGCGGCGGACGCGGCCGACGTCCCCGACGAGCACTGGGCGAGAGACGTCCAGTTGCTGTGGGACGACCCCCGCTGCTTCGCCGAGCCCGCGGCCCTGCTCCACTCGCCCGTCGGCTGAACCACCCGCCACCGAATCACTCCCCGCGACCCGCCCCCGCCGGACCGCCCACGCCGAATCGCTCGCCGCCGAACCGCTCCCCGCTGAACCACCGCCGCCCGCCGACCGGACCATCCGCCGCCGACCGGACCACCCGCCACCAAAACGCCCACGCCACACCGCCCACCGCCGAACCGCTCACCGCCGAACCACCACCCGCCACCGACCGGACCACCCGCCACCAAATCGCCCACGCCACACCGCCCACCGCCGAACCGCTCACCGCCGAACCACCACCGCCCGCCGACCGAACCACCCCGCCACCGACCGGACCACCCGCCACCAAAACGCCCACGCCGCACCGCCCGCCGCCGAAACGCCCACGCCGCACCGATCGCTCGGAGAGAAGAACCATGCCCCTGTGGCCCGTCTACACCGGCGCGCCGGCCCCCCACGACGGCATCACCAAGTTGCCCCCGCCGCCGCCCTGGCGGGCCTTCGACGGCCACCCCGTGCTCGACCCGCCGGACGAAGACGGCGACGCCCCGGCCACCTCGCCCGACCGCGTCCACCGGGCCGCGACCTACCAGGCCTCCGCGCACACGGTGCAGTTGGTCAACGCCGCCCTGTACCTGCGGCGCCCCCCTGCTGGTCACCGGCCCGCCCGGCACCGGTAAGTCGTCCCTCGCCTACGCGGTCGCCCGCGAACTGCGGCTCGGCCCGGTCCTCCGGTGGAACATCACCAGCCGCAGCACCCTCCACGACGGCCTCTACACGTACGACCCGCTCTCCCGCCTGTACGCGGCCCGCCACGCCACCGAGCGCCCCGACGACCCGGCGGCCGGGACGGGCATCGAGAACCACCTGCGCCTAGGCCCGCTCGGCACCGCCCTCCTCCCCTACGCCCGCCCGCGCGCCCTGCTCATCGACGAGATCGACAAGAGCGACCTCGACCTGCCCAACGACCTGCTGCACGTGCTGGAGGAGGGCCAGTACGAGATCCCCGAACTGGTGCGGGCCTCCCGGGACATCCCCGACGGGCGTGCCGAGGTGCTGATCGACGGCACCGACCAGCGGGTCCCCGTCGAGCGCGGCCGAGTCCGCTGCAAATCCTTCCCCTTCGTCGTCCTCACCAGCAACGGCGAGCGCGAGTTCCCGCCCGCGTTCCTGCGCCGCTGCGTCTCGCTGCGTCTGCGGCAGCCGGACGACGCGCACCTCACCGAGATCGTCCGCGCCCACCTGGGCGAGCCCGACGGGCACGCGCAGCAGCTGATCGACCGGTTCCTGTCCCGGGTGGGCAGCGGCGAACTGGCCACCGACCAGCTCCTCAACGCGATCTACCTGGCCCGCTCCTCCGGCCTCGGCACCGACTCGCTCGACGAGCTGGCGGAGCAACTGATGCCGTACCTGGGCCGTTCCCCGCAGCCAGACGCCTTCTGATGCCCGCCGACCGCCCCGGCCCACCGGAGCCCCTCCCCCGCCTGGCCGACATCCTCGGCCAGGGCGACCTCGGGCGTCCGCCCGACCCCGCTGGAGCTGGCCGAACTCCTCTGGCTGGCAGCACAGATGGAGCAGCCCGAGGAGCCGGACCGGCCGACTCCGGAGGCTCCGGCAGCTCCGGCGGCCGAGACGGAACCCCCGGCGCCGGCACCGCCCGCGCCCCGGGTGACGCCGGAGCAGCACGGGCAGGGCGGACCACCCCGGCCGGACCGGCCGCGGAACCGTCGCCCGTACCCGAGGCGCGCACCCCCCTGCGTCTGCCGTCCCCGGCCCCCGCACCGGGCTCCTCGGCGGTCGAACCGCACAGCGCCCTGCTCGCGCCCGCCCCGCCGATGCTGCGGCACACGCTGGCGCTGCAGCGCTCCCTGCGCCCGCTGAAGCGCCGTACCGACGCTCCGGTGGGGCACGAGGTGGACGAGGCCGCGACCGCCGACCGCATCGCGCGGCTGGGCGCCGGCCCCGAGTGGTGGCTGCCGGTGCTGCGGCCCGTGCGGGAGCGCTGGCTGCGGCTGAACCTGGTGCACGACGCGGGCCCCACGATGCCCGTCTGGCAGCCCCTTGGTGCGCGAACTGCACGCCACGCTCGCCCAGTCGGGCGTCTTCCGCACGGTCACCCTGCACCGCGCGGAACCCGACGGCACCGTCCGCGGCGAGGAGCCGGAGGCGCCCGCCGACGGCCGTACCGTCACCCTGCTGATCAGCGACTGCATGGGACCGCAGTGGCGCGAGGCCCGGCCGGCACCCGGTGGTTCGGGACCCTGCGCCGCTGGGCGCGCCGTACGCCCCTGGCCGTCCTGCAGCCGCTGCCCGAGCAGTTGTGGCGGGACACCGCCCTGCCACCGGTCCCCGGCCGGCTGTCGGCCCCGCACCGGGCCGCGCCCAGCGCCTCGCTCGCCTTCACGCCGTACGACGACGGCACCGCGCCCCCCGGCGCCCGGCGAGACCGTGCACGTACCCGTACTCGAACCGGGACCCGAGTGGCTGGCGAACTGGGCCACTGGTCGCGAGCCCGGGCGGCACCGAGTACCCGGGCGCCGCCGCCGCACTGCACCGCCCGTTGCCGGCCGACGCCGACGACCGTACGGACGTGGCGCGGCTGTCCGCCGAGGAGCTGGTCCTGCGTTTTCGCGCGAGCGCGTCGCCGGAGGCCTTCCGGCTGGCCGGCCACCTCGCGCTGGGGCGTCCGGACCTGCCGGTGATGCGGCTGGTGCAGGCCGCCGTCGAGCCGCACCCGCTCCCCCAGCACCTGGCCGAGGTCATCCTCAGCGGGCTGCTCACCACGGTCGCCGGGCCGCCCGGCTCGTACGCGTTCCGCCCCGGCGTGCGCGACCTGCTGCTGCGCGGTCTGCCCCGTACCGCGCGCAACCGCACCCACGAGCTGCTGCTGCGGACCGGCGGCCTGATCGACGAGCGGGCGGGGCGGTCGCCCGGCGAGTTCCGCGCGCTGATCCTCGACCGGGACGGCACCGAGCGGGCCGACGGGAACGAGTCGTTCGCGGCGATCAGCGAGGAGAGCGCCCGGCAGCTGGCCGCGCGGGGAGCGGCCGGCTGCCGCGTCGCCTTCCCGCGCGCGGTGAGCGCGCGCTACCGGCCGGTGCGCCGGCTCGCGCCGACCGGGAGGATGTGGCTGGCCGAGGACACCGCGCGAACCGGACGGTGATGGTCCGGCTGCACGACGCGAACACCGACCCCGCGTCGCGCGAGGCGTTCCTGCGCGACGCGCGCCGCCTGACGGAGATCGCCCACCCGAACCTGGTCACCGTCCTCGACCGCGGCGTCGAGGACGACATCCCGTACGTCGTCATGGAGCACCTCGACGGCATCGCCCTGAACGCCCTCACCCGGTCGGGCGGCCGGCGGCTGCCGGTGCCGCTGACGGTGTCGGTGGGGGCGCAGCTGGCGACGGCGCTCACCGCCCTGCACGAGGCGGGCGTCACGCACGGCGGTCTGGAGGCCTCCCGGGTGGTCCTGCTGCCGGACGGCACGGTCCGGCTGAGCCTCTTCGAGCCGGGGCGCACCCTCGGCCCGGCCGGCCGCTCCGAGGACCTGCGGGCCCCGTGCGACGTCCTCCTGCCGCTGACGTCGGGCACCTCGCGCCTGACGGTCCCGATCGACTCCCGCCACCTCGACCGGCTGCCCGGCAGCCTGCGGATCCACTACGCGCACGCCTTCGACCAGCTGATGTCCGCCTCGTCGGCGACCCAGAGCCAGGGTCTGGAGCTGCTCGCGGACCCAGAGCTGCCCGCCTGGGCGGCCGAGGCTTACGTGCGGCGCCGGTACCACGTCCTGGGACGACTGCGGGTGTGGCTCCCGGACGGCTCCCCCGCCCTGTCGCCGGACACCCGCGCACTGCTCGCCATGCTGCTGCTCAAGCACGGCCGCACGGTGACACACGAGGAACTGCGCTGGGGACTGTGGGACCCCGGCGACGAGCCGCGCAACTCGCGGGCCGAGGTGACCCGGCTGGCGACGCGGCTGGCGGAAGTCCTGGGTCCTGGCGTACCGGCGACACCCGCCCACGGCTACGCCCTGCACACCAGTGCCGACCACGTGGACGTGGTGCACTGCGACGAGCTGGTACGGCGCGCCGACGCAGCGCGGCTGAACGGCGCGCACGCCGAGGCCCGCGACCACGTCACCGAGGCCCTGGCGCTCTGGCACGGCGCCGAACCGCTGGCGGACGTGCCCGGCCCCGCCGCCCGCGCCGCCCGCACCCGCCTCGTCCGGCTCCGCCTCGCCCTGCACACCAAGCGCGCCGAACTCGACCTGGCCCTCGGCGAGTACGACCGGGCCTCCACCGACCTGGCCGGCCTGCTGCGCGACCACCCGCACCGGGAGGACTTCCGCCGCCTGTACCTGATCGCCCTGCGCCGCCAGGGCCAGCGGCGAGGAGGCCCTGGCGGTGTACGAGGAGTACGAACTGTCCGGGGCGGAGCCCGGCCCTGGCGGCGCTGGGCCGGGAACTGCGCGAGGAGCACGACGAGCCGGCGGACGACGCCCCGTGGCCGGCGTACGAGGACCCGCCGCACCCGGGCGGACCGAACGGCGCCATTTCCGCGCCGGACGAGCTTCGGAGGGCCCCTTTCCCACGGAGGACGATCTCTGGACACCCCTGCTGGGGGAACCGGAAACACCGACCGAGGAGGAGGAGCAGCACCGCACACTCGTCGGGAGCGCCGCATGGGGAGGCGGGCCGGACGACGACCCCGACCTCGACCCCGAGGCGGCCCTGGAGAGAGCGGAGCTCCTGGGGGAGATCGCGGCGGAAGCGGCAGAGGACGACGCCGACTTCGACACCGACTTCCGCGACTGCGCCCGCTACACCTCCGCCGACGGCCCCTTGGACGGCGAGGCCCGTTCAATCCTGCACGGCGTGGTCACGGACCTGCTGACGCACAGCGGACTCCACGGTGAGGCGTACGAACTCCTGGACGATCAGGACGGGGGCCTCCTCGTGCTGCTGGCGCCGCGGGTGGATGCCGCCAGCCTCCTCCGGGCGACCGTGGAGGGTCTGCCCGGGGCACCCGGCACGCGTGGGCGGCCTGCGGGTGCGGGTCGAGTTCTCGCAGGTGGAGTTCCGCACGGACGGCGGTAGGGAGCAGACCCTCCGCGCCGACGCCGGGTCGGTCGACGCGGCCCTGGACACCTCCGGCGCACAGGCGATCATCGCCCTCTCGGACTCCCTGTACTACGACGCGGTGTACGAGGCTGAGGCGACCGACGGCATCCCCACCCTCGCCCCGGACGCTTTCCTGCCGCTGGGTGACGACAGGGGTTGGTACCGCACGGTCGACGGATCCCTTGACCGCTGATCGCACACCCCCATTCAGCGGCCCCCCGCCCGGCCCTCCCCAGAAGGCGCCCGCCCCGGCCCCCGCGCACGATGCCTAGGAGGCCGGCCACCGGGCGGCCCCGCACGGTCCGCGCTCTCGGGAGGATCTGCCATGACCGCCAGTACCGCCAGTCTGGAGCAGCTGCGTCGCTGCCACTTCGCCGTCGATCTGGGTGCGGCGCGGACCCGCGTGTACGTCAAGGGTGCCGGGCTCGTCGTCGACCAGCCGTCCGCCGCCGCGGTCAACACCCGCACGGGTGCGCTCATCGCGGTCGGCGAGTTCGCGGAGAAGATGACCGGCCGCACCCCCGCCTACATCCGCGTCGTCCGGCCCGTGTCCGGCGGTACGGTCGTCGACATCGAGATGGCCCAGCGCATGCTGCGTCATCTGCTCGGCGACAAGGTCCGCCGCGCACTGCGCCGCAAGCCCCAGCTGCGTGCCGCCGCCTGCACCCCCGCACGACGCCGATCCGCTGGCCCAGCGGGCGGCGATCGAGACGCTGGTCGGGCTCGGCGCGCGCCGTGTGGAACTCGTCGACACGCTGATCGCCGCGGCGGTCGGCTGCGGACTGCCCGTGGAGCAGCCCGAGGCGACCATGATCATGGTGTGCGGGGCGCACGCCACCCAGGTCGCGGTGCTCTCTCTCGGCTCGATCGTGACCGCCGAACGCATCCCGGTCGGCGGTGAGGCCGTGGACCACGCGATCGTGCAGCTCCTGCGCCACCAGCACGAACTGGTGCTGCCCAGCCAGTCCGTACGCCCGCTGCAACTCGCCCTCTCCGGCAACGGCCTCCACCCCGCAGGGACCGACGACCACCGAAATCCACGGACGGGACGTGGCGACGGGGCTCGCGCGCAGTGTGCGGGTCGACACCGCCACCGTGCGCAACGCCATCCAGACGCCGCTGACGGCCGTGCTGGACGGCATCGGCAAGGTGCTGCGGGACTGCCCGCCGGACCTGGTCGCGGACCTCGCCGACCGCGGGATCAGGATGGTCGGCGGGAGCGCGCTGCTGCCGGGCTTCGACCAGATGCTGCGTCAGGCCACGGGCATGCCGGTGCACATCGCCGAGCGGCCCGACGTGTGCGCGGTCCAGGGCCTCGGCACCATGCTGGAGGGCCGGGTCGAGCCGCTGGCCCTGAACCCGGCCTCGTCCGACTGACCCACCGGCGAGCGGACCGGAGAAGCCGGACGGAATGACCGCGCAGCCCGCGCCCCGACTGACCCGCCTCCTCGAAGCCGTCCTGTGCGTCGGCACCGACCTCGACCTCCGCAGCACCCTGCGGCACATCGTGGACGGCGCCGCCGAACTGACCGGTGCCGTCTCGGCGGCCCTGACCACCGCCGACCCCGGCCGGGACGGCCTCGCCGAGATCCGCACCCCGGGCCGGGACGGCGTACCGGAGTCGGCGCCCCGGCTGCGGGTGCCGATCCACGTGCGCGACGGTGAGCGTGACGAGGAGTTCGGCGAGCTGTGTCTCGTCCGGCGGCCCGGCGGCGACCCGTTCACCGCCGACGACGAGCAACTGCTGCGGGTGCTCGCCACGCAGGCCGGCATCGCGATCGGCAACGCCCGGCTGTACGAGACGGCCCGGCAGCGCGAACGCTGGCTCGAGGGCGCGGCGGCCGTCACCACCGCGCTGCTCACCGAGGACAGCGCCGACGACGCGCTGACGACGGTCGCCGAACGGGCCCGGCTCCTCGCCGGCGCCAACGCGGGTGTGATCCTTCAGCCGACCGCCGAGGGCGGCATGGAGATCGTGACCGCCTCGACGCCCGACGACCCGGACGGCATCGTCGGCGCGGCCATCGCGCCGGGCAGCCCCGTTCTGGAGCAGCTCCTGGGCGGCGAACCGGTGTTCGTCGCGGACTCGGCGACCGATCCGCGCATGACGACGCACGTGCGGCACCGGTTCGGGCCGAGCATGATGCTGCCCCTGGAGGCGAGCGGCCGGCTGATCGGCACCCTCGCCCTCCCCCGCCGCCGCGGCGACCGCCCGTACACCGCCGTCGAACGGCTGCTCGCCACGCAGTTCGCCTCGCAGGCCGCGCTCGCCCTCGTCCTCGCCGACGCCCGGCGCGGCCGGGAGCGCCTCGCGGTCTACGAGGACCGCGACCGCATCGCCCGGGACCTGCACGATCTGGTGGTGCAGCGGCTGTTCGCCACCGGCATGATGCTGGAGTCCACGCAGCGCCGCCCCGGCGCCGAGGACGTCCGCGACATCCTCGGCCGGGCGGTGGACGAACTGCGGTCCACGGTCCGGGAGGTGCGTACGACGATCTTCGCGCTGCAGCAGCCTCCGGCCGACCCGCCGGCCGGACTGCGCGGCCGGGTGCTGCGCGAGACCGCGTCCGCCGCGGCCCTGCTCGGCTTCCCGCCGTCCACTCACTTCACGGGCGCCGTCGACACCCGCGTACCGGACCGGGTCGCGGACCGCCTGCTCACCGCCCTGCGCCACGCCCTGGCCGACGCGGCCGGACGGCCGGGGCGTCTCCCGTGTCGAGGTCGCCGTCGACGCGACCGCCGCTTCGCCGGGCGGCGGGGCGAAGTACGGCTGACGGTCGGCGACGACGGGGAGACCGGCGGGGGCGACGGCGGCGGGACGACGGTCACGTGGCGGTCGCCGCTGTGAGGGGGCGGGAGGGTTGTGAGGGGGGACCGGGCTGGAGCCGGCGGACAGCGCCTTTACCCAACGATGGGCCGGGCATTCCCCGGGCCCGGGTGTAGTCCGCTGTCCGACGGGCAGGTGAACGGACAGCGCCGCCGGACCGCTGCGGGCCGGGACCCTGTTTCCCGGTCGGTCCGACGGCCGACGGGGGCTGTGTGACGTTGGCGAACGTCTGTCAGGGACGGAGCAGGGACGGACAAGGCGGTGACATGACCCCAGCGGCACCACCACGTCTGGCGGGGACGCCGGCCACCCTGGTCATCGACGGCCGGGTGCACGCCGGCCGGGCGCTGCTCGTCCCGCGTGGAGAACTCGTCCACGGGTGCGCGGACATCCTGGCCGAGGCCCTGGCCGCGCTGCCGGCCGACGTGGACCGGGTCGACCTGGACATGGGCGACGTGAGGTTCATGGACACGGCCGGGCTGCGGTTCCTGGACCAGCTGGGCGGCTACAGCCACCGGCAGGCGGTGCCGGCGACGGCGACGAACTGGCACGGCCAGCCGCTGCGGATTCTGGAGCTGGCCGGCCTGGACACCACCGACCCGCTGCAGGCCACCGCCCACCGCCCGGAACCGGAACCGGAGCCGGAGCCGGGGCCTGAGTCCGCGCCCTCCACCGCGCCCACGGGCCCGGCCGAACGGCTGCACGTCCTCCAGGAGGAGGTGGACCAGCTGCGCCAGGCGATCGCCTCCCGCCCGGTCATCGACCAGGCGCGGGGGCGTGCTCATGGCGCTGCACGCCTGCACGTCGGAAGAGGCGTGGCACATCCTGCGCGAGGCCTCCCAGCTGTCCAACACCAAGCTGCGCACCGTCGCCGCGGCGGTCACCGCCAGCGCCGAGAGCGACGGCCCGCCCCCGCCGGCCGAGGTGCGCACGGCCCTGCGGACGGCACTGGGCCGGCTCGGACGCTGAGTGGTGCCGCCGGCCACGGATGGGTACCCGGCCCAGGACCCCGTCCGGCAGGAGGAGGCACCACGATGAGCGAACAGACCCCGTCCCAGGCCGAGGGCGAACGCGACGACGAGCGGAACGACGCCACCGAACCGCCGCACACCACTCCCTCCCAGGCGGAGGGTGAGCGCGACGACGAGGAAGCGGACACGGTGGACGGCGCGGAGCGTCGGTGACCCGGCGCCCCGCCGGGCCGAAAGCGGTGAACGCCTGCCGAGGTCTGTCGACGCCTACCGACGCCTCGGCGTGGCCATGCGCGCGTCCGCCCGCACGTCCGCCCGCGCGGCGGTCCGCGCGGCCCTCCCGCGCGAAGGGGCGGGGTGGTGCTGCTCCCGCCAGTCCCGCGGTGAGATGCCGTAGGCCTGCTTGAACGCCTTGCTGAAGTGGGTCGCGTCCACGAAGCCCCAGGCACGGCCTATCGCCGCGATGGTCCGCACCCGGCCGCTCGGGCCGGCCAGCTCCCGCCTGCACTCGGCCAGGCGGTGCGTGCGGATCCAGTCTCCGAGGCTGATGCCCGACCGTGACAGCACGGTGTAGAGGTGGCGGACCGAGATGCCGTGCGCGGCGGCGATGCGCGGGGCCGACAGGGCCGGGTCGGCCAGGTGCTCACGGATGTACTTGGTGATGCACAGGCTGAGCGGCAGCTCCGACACCGCCGCCCGGCCCGGGCCGGCACCGCCGAACTGGGAGGTCACGACGGCCCGGAGAAGTTCCACGCTGGGTCCGATGATCGCTTCGGCGTACGCCCCGCTGCGTAACTCCTCGCTGGCGGCCAGGTGGGAGAAGTACGTGAAGGCGAGGCGCGCGGTGGGATTGCCCGGGCCCAGGGCGATGGCGGCGACATCGCGCAGCACCCGCTCCGGGAGGGGCGAGCGCCTCGCGCGGGATGCGCAGGGAGAGGTAGTCGAAAGCCTTCTCGAAGCGCAGCGTGTACGGGGCGGTCGACTCGAAGACCACGAGGTTCCCCGGCCCGACCAGGCACTGGCGGTCGTACTGCCCCACCAGGTTGGTCCCCGCCACCTGGAGACCGAGGAACACCGACGGCTCGGCGTCCTCCCGGGCCAGCCGCTCCGTACGGCGCAAGGACACCGGGGTTCCCTGGGCGGAGCAGACCTTCATGGGCCCCACGGTGCCGAGCCCCATACGGGCTCCGATGGCCTCCTGGGAGGCGTGGTGATCGATGTCGACCCGGGAGAAGGACTTCCACAGGGCGTGCCGGATGGTGTCCTCACGTTCCCGCGGTGCCACAACCGAAGTGTCCAGTGTCGCCGGCGCGACGACGCGGTGATCTGTTCCCCCCACAAGCCACCCCTCCCTCACGGATATCAGGATGCGGCTTGCACACCCACCGCACAAGGCACGGACAGTGACCGGTGGCCGACCGCACAACTGACAAAGATCCGTGCGCGCACGACAAAGTCCGGTCTCCTCTGCGCCTCTAGTCTCCTGAATCGAAGCGGAGCCATTAATGAGGAGGCACCGGGTGCGGGGGAAGAAAACCATTCTGCTTTCGGTCGCTCTCGTCCTGTGCCTGACCGCCGGCTGCGAAACCGGGAGCGGAAATCCGACCGACACGGAACGGCCGCACCAGGAAAAGGCCGCCGCCGAGCCGGGAACTCCGGTCAGGGACCTGACCTCCGCGGAAGAAGTAGAAGTCGACCGCGCGGAGGAGGAACTCGTCCGACGGTGCATGCGACGCGAAGGCTTCCGCTATTGGCCGGGCCCGGTGGCGGGCATCGCGGAACGCAAGGCCGGCGGGTACGTCGTGGACGATGTCGAATGGGCCCGCCGGTACGGCTACGGCCGGTCATTCGACATCGCGGCCGAGAAGGCACGCCGCAGCCACCCCAACATCACCTACTCCGAAGCGCTCCCCGAGAAGCAACGCGTTCGGTACTCCCGGGCGCTCGACGGGGACTTCGACGACACCCTCACCGTCGAACTGCCGTCCGGCGGCTCGGTCCGCACCCCGCGCACGGGCTGCTACGCGGAGGCGAGGGGGCAACTCTACGGCGACTACCCGACCTGGTTCCGCGCCAGGAAGACCGTGACGTCGCTGACGCCCCTGTACGTTCCGCGGATCCTTCGGGACGAACGCCTGGTCACCGCCGTGACGGCGTGGTCGCACTGCATGAAGGACTCGGGGAAGCCCTTCGAGAGCCCCGACGACATCCGCCGGCAGCGGGCCCGTCTGACCAAGGGCATGAGCGAGTCGCAAGCCCGGAAAGCGGAATCCGCACTGGCCGTGACCGAGGCCGAATGCTCCCGGAAGACATCCCTCGGAAAGATCGCGCGCGCCCTCGAGAAGGAATACCGCGAACGAGCCCTGCACGAGTATTCGGAAGAATTCACCACGTACCAGCGGATGAGGATGTCCGCCCTCGAACGGGCCGGAAACCTCTGAGGCCGAAACATACCCCGCCCAGCTCTCCGTGGCGCGCCGGCCACGGGAAGTTCCTGTTCGACCGACAACCAAGGAGTCTCATTCATGAGGAAACTGCCCGCCGCCCTGACCGTCATGGCCATGGCCGCTCTCGGAACCGCCCTTCCCGTCTCCTCCGCGCACGCGGCCGCGACCTGCTCCGACAACTACTCGGGGCGCGGCCTCCGGCTACATGTACGCCTACAACTACGCCTTCTGCGACGGATACCTCGGCAGGGCGGTGGGCAACGACTCCAACTGGGGTGACGGCGGCGGAAGCTTCCAGGGCGGAGACACCAACAAGGCGACGTCCATTCTCAACAAGGGCAACAACTACGAAGTCCAGTTCTTCAACGGAACCGGAACGCAGTGGAGCGGCGGCCACATCTGCCTGTCCCGCAACGAGGGCTACGCCTCCGACCTCACCAACGACTACTTCACCAGCGGCTACCGGGTCAGCAACGCCATCAAGCTCGCACCGCTGGGTCAGCGCCGGCACCTGCAGCAAGTGGGCCGTCTGACCGCAGCGCCGACGCCGACACGTGCGGGGACGCCACCGACCCGGTGGCGTCCCCGCACGCGTGTACCTGAACGTTCCTGCGCCAAGAGGCTGGAGTGGGGCGGGTGGGACTCGAACCCACGGCCGGCGGATTAGCGAGTCCGCTGCTCTAACCGGCTGAGCTACCGCCCCATAGCGGCGTGTCGCGTACAAGTGTGCGCGCCGTCTGCCGCAGCATAGCCGCTCATACGATCTCCTGCCTCGGATGGTCGGCTACCGCGACGCCTTCATGACCTTGAGGACTCCGCAGCGTGCCGCGCGGTTCCCGGACATGAAAGGACCCCCTGCGGGGTCCTCGTTCACCGTGCTCCCCGACTGGACTCGAACCAGTAACCTGCCGGTTAACAGCCGGCTGCTCTGCCAATTGAGCTACGGAGGACCGAGCTCCTCGGACTGGACTCGAACCAGTAACCTGCCGGTTAACAGCCGGCTGCTCTGCCAATTGAGCTACCGAGGATTGACTCGTTGCATCGAACGCATCCTCCTGGGTATCCGCCAGGGGGCGCGCGCTCGCTGCGACACATACATTAGCGCAAGCAGGGGGTGCTCCCGCCAATCGGTACTCCCCGGCACCGGGGACCTAGGGCAAGGAAGGGTGGCCGCCATGCGTTACCGGCTCACGTTCGTCGTCGGACTCGCGGTGGGATACGTGCTGGGCACGAAGGCCGGTCGGGAGCGGTACGAGCAGTTGCGGAAGTCCGCCCGTCGGGGTCGCGCAGAACCCCGCCGTACGCAACACCGCCGAGTCGGCGGCCCAGCAGGGCAGGCACTTCGCCGACAAGGCGTACACCGCGGTGAGCGACAAGGTCGGGGACCGGATGCCCGACTCGGTGGCCCAGCGGGTCCGCTCCCTGCGCGAACGCAACACCAACGGCAGCGGAGCGGACGACTGGGGCACCAGCAACACCTGAGACGGGTGCCTGGGCCGGGTCCCGTGCCCCCCACCGGGTACGGACATCGCTCGCGGTGCGGCAGAATTTTGGGCATGGGGATAGTCGCCGGGTTGGACAGTTCGCCCGATTTCACTCGTATCGTCGTCTGCGATTCGGACACGGGTGCCGTGCTGCGGCAGGGCTACGCGCCGCATCCGGTGGAGAGCCCCGAAGGCGGGGGCCGTCCATCGGACGTCGATCCGCAGGCGTGGCTGCTGTCCCTCGGGGAGGCCGCCGGCGGCGGCCTGCTGGAGGGCGATGCAGGCCATCGGCGTGTCCGCGCAGGCGAACTCGGTCGTGCCGCTGGACTCGCAGGGGCAACACCGTGCGCCCGGCCATGGTGGGCGGCGACAAGCGCTCCCCGGGTGGCCGCGGCCGACCTGATCGACGCGCTCGGCGGGCGTGAGGCGTGGGCGCATGCCGTGGGCTCGGTGCCGCAGGCCGCGCAGCCGGTGACCAAGCTGCGCTGGCTGGCCCGGACCGAACCCGAGGCGGCGGCACGGACCGCCGTGCTGCTCCAGGCCCACGACTGGCTGGTGTGGCAGCTGCTCGGGCGGCCGGTCCGGAGGACCACCGACCGGGGCGGAGCGTCCGGGACCGGTTACTGGTCCGCGGCGACCAGCGGCTACCGGCCCGATCTGGTCGAGATGGCGCTCGGGCACCAGGTGATGCTGCCGGAGGTGATCGGCCCGGCCGACGCGGCCGGTACGACGCCGGAGGGCCTGCTGATCTCCGCCGGGACCGGCGAGACGCAGGCCGCCGCCTTCGGGCTGGGGATCGGGCTGGGCGACGCGGTGGTGTCGCTGGGCGCCTCCGGGTCCGTCACTGGCCGTGCACACCGAGCCGCTCGTCGACCAGTCCGGCATGATCACCGCCCTGGCGGACGCCACCGGCATGCACCTGCCGGTCGTCACCACCCTGAACGCCGTACGGACCCTGCGGGGCGCCGCCGAGCTGCTCGGCGTGCCGGACCTGGAGAGCCTGTCCGAGCTGGCGATGAAGTCGACACCGGGCTCGCACGGGCTGGTGCTGCTGCCCTACCTGGAGGGCGAGCGCACACCGAACCTGCCGCACACCGCCGGCACGCTCGCCGGCCTGCGGCGCGAGTCGATGAAGCCGGAGCATCTGGCGCGGGCCGCGTTCGAGGGCATGCTGTGCGGTCTCGCCGACGCCCTGGACGTGCTGCGCGGCCGGGGCGTGGACGTGCGGCAGGTCTTCCTGCTGGGCGCGGCTGCCGAGCTGCCGGCCGTGCAGGCGGCGGCGCCCGCGCTGTTCGGGACGCAGGTCGTCGTACCGCAGCCGGCGGACTACGCCGCGATCGGCTCCGCCCGGCAGGCGGCCTGGGCGCTGGGCGTGTCCCAGGGCACGCTGGACCCGCGCACTCCCCCGTCTGGCAGGGCGCGGTCGCGCAGGTGCTGGAGCCGGGCGAGGAGCTGGCGGTGGGGCAGGCGGTGCGCCAGCAGTTCGTGTCGGTGCGGGAGCAGACGCATCCGGGCGCGCTGCGCACGTGAGGAGCGGCCTCGCGCCGCCCGTAAGGCCGGAAGTAGCGCGCTGTTGGGTTAATCGGTTGAGGTAACGCGGGTGGAGTGTTCGACGATAGGGGCCAGGGGCAACCAGACGATAGGGGCCAGGGGCAACCAACCGCTCCTGTCGCCGACTCCGAGAGACCCAGCGTGCTCATACGACTCCTGCGGGCCTACCTCAGGCCCTACCGAAAACCCATCGCCCTGCTGGTGGCGCTGCAGTTCCTGCAGACCTGCGCCTCCCTCTACCCTGCCGACCCTGAACGCGGACATCATCGACGAAGGGGTCGTGAAGGGGACTCCGGTTACATCCTGAGCTACGGCGCCCTGATGATCGGCATCTCGCTGGCCCAGGTCGTGTGCAACATCGGTGCCGTCTACTACGGTGCGCGGACCGCGGCCGGTCGGCCGGGACGTGCGGGGCGCGGTCTTCGACCGGGTGCAGTCCTTCTCGGCGCGCGAGGTCGGCGGCTTCGGCGCTCCTCGCTGATCACCCGGACGACGAACGACGTGCAGCAGGTCCAGATGCTGGCCCTGATGACGTTCACGCTGATGGTGTCGGCGCCCATCATGTGCGTCGGCGGCATCGTGATGGCGCTCGGCCTGGACGTGCCGCTGTCCGGGGTGCTCGTCGCGGTGGTGCCGGTGCTGGCGATCTGCGTGACCCTCATCGTGCGGCGGCTGCGCCCGCTGTTCCGGGCCATGCGGGAGCGGCTGGACACGGTGAACCGGGAGCTGCGCGAGCAGATCACCGGCAACCGGGTCATCCGCGCCTTCGTGCGGGACGAGTACGAGCAGCAGCGCTTCCGGAAGGCCAACGCGGACCTGACCGAGGTGGCGCTGGGTTCCGGCAACCTGCTCGCGCTGATGTTCCCCGTGGTCATGACGGTGGTGAACGTGTCGTCGGTCGCGGTGGTGTGGTTCGGCGCCCACCGGATCGAGAGCGGCGGGATGCAGATCGGCGATCTGACCGCGTTCCTCGCCTACCTCATGCAGATCGTCATGTCCATGATGATGGCCACCTTCATGTTCATGATGGTGCCGCGCGCGGAGGTGTGCGCCGAGCGCATCCAGGAGGTCCTGGGGACCGAGAGCAGTGTGGTGCCTCCCGTGGCGCAGGTCACCGAGCTGCGCCGGCACGGGCATCTGGAGCTCCGGGGGGCCGGTTTCCGCTACCCCCGGCGCCGAGGAGCCGGTGCTCCGGCACATCGACCTGGTGGCCCGGCCGGGCGAGACGACCGCCGTCATCGGCTCCACCGGCAGCGGCAAGTCGACGCTGCTCGGGCTGGTCCCCCGGCTGTTCGACGCCACGGACGGCGAGGTGCTGGTCGACGGGGTGGACGTACGGACCGTCGATCCGAAGCTACTGGCCAGGACCGTGGGGCTGGTGCCGCAGAAGCCGTATCTCTTCGCGGGCACGGTCGCCACCAATCTGCGCTACGGCAATCCGGACGCCAGCGACGAGGAGCTGTGGCACGCGCTGGAGGTGGCGCAGGCCAGGGAGTTCGTGGAGCGGCTGGAGGGCGGGCTCGACGCACCGATCTCGCAGGGCGGCACGAACGTGTCGGGTGGCCAGCGGCAGCGGCTCGCCATCGCCCGGACGCTGGTCCAGCGCCCGGAGATCTACCTCTTCGACGACTCCTTCTCCGCCCTCGACTACGCCACCGACGCCGCGCTCCGTGCCGAGCTGGGCCGGGAGACGGCCGAGGCGACCGTGGTGATCGTGGCGCAGCGGGTGGCGACCATCCGGGACGCGGACCGGATCATCGTGCTGGACGAGGGGCGGGTGGTCGGCGTGGGCCGGCACCAGGAGCTGATGGCGGACAACGAGACCTACCGGGAGATCGTGCTCTCCCAGCTGACGGAAGCGGAGGCCGCCTGATGGCCGGGCCTGCGGGTCGCATGATGGCCGGGGGCGGTCCCGACCAGCGTTCGATGGACTTCAAGGGGTCGGGCAAGCGGCTCGTCGCCCGGTTCCGGCCGGAGCGGGTGGTCCTCTGCACGCTGCTGGCGTGCCTGGTCGTCAGCGTCGGCCTCAGCGTGATCGGGCCGAAGATCCTCGGCAGGGCCACCGACCTGATCTTCGCGGGCATCGTCGGGCGGGACATGCCGTCCGGGGCCACGAAGCAACAGGTCCTGGACTCCATGCGCGAGCGCGGCGACGGCGATGTCGCCGACATGCTCCGCAGCACGGACTTCACCCCGGGCCAGGGCATCGACTTCGGTGCCGTCGGAGAGGTGCTGCTGCTCGCGCTGGCGGTGTTCGCCGTCGCCGGGTTGCTGATGGCGGTGGCCACGCGGCTGGTGAACCGCGCGGTCAACCGGACCATGTTCCGGATGCGGGAGGACGTGCAGACGAAGCTGTCGCGGCTGCCGCTGTCGTACTTCGACAAGCGGCAGCGCGGCGAGGTGCTGAGCCGGGCGACGAACGACATCGACAACATCCAGCAGACGCTGCAGCAGTCGATGGGCCAGCTGATCAACTCGCTGCTGACCATCATCGGCGTGCTGGCGATGATGTTCTACGTCTCCTGGATCCTGGCGCTGGTCGCGCTGGTGACCGTGCCGCTGTCGTACGTGGTGGCCACGCGTGTGGGCAAGCGGTCGCAGCCGCAGTTCGTGCAGCAGTGGCGCTCGACGGGACGGCTGAACGCGCACATCGAGGAGATGTACACCGGACACGCCCTCGTGAAGGTGTTCGGGCGCCGGAGGAGTCGGCGAAGCAGTTCGCCGAGGAGAACGACGCGCTGTACGAGGCCGGGTTCAAGGCGCAGTTCAACAGCGGGGTCATGCAGCCGCTGATGATGTTCGTGTCCAACCTGAACTACGTGCTCGTCGCGGTGGTGGGCGGCCTGCGGGTGGCCTCGGGCTCCCTGTCCATCGGTGACGTGCAGGCCTTCATCCAGTACTCCCGGCAGTTCTCGATGCCGCTGACGCAGGTCGCGTCGATGGCGAACCTGGTGCAGTCGGGTGTGGCGTCGGCGGAGCGGATCTTCGAGCTGCTGGACGCCGAGGAGCAGTCGGCGGACCCGATCCCGGGCGCCCGGCCCGAGGACCTGCGCGGGCGGGTGGAGCTGGAGCACGTGTCCTTCCGCTACGACCCGGAGAAGCCCCTGATCGAGGACCTGTCGCTGAAGGTGGAGCCGGGCCACACGGTCGCCATCGTCGGACCCACGGGCGCCGGGAAGACCACCCTCGTCAATCTGCTGATGCGGTTCTACGAGGTCTCCGGCGGGCGGATCACCCTGGACGGCGTGGACGTGGCGAAGATGTCCAGGGACGAGCTGCGGGCCGGCATCGGCATGGTGCTCCAGGACACCTGGCTGTTCGGCGGCACCATCGCGGAGAACATCGCGTACGGGGCGTCGCGGAAGGTCACCCGCGGGAGATCGAGGAGGCGGCGCGGGCCGCGCACGCCGACCGGTTCGTGCGGACGCTGCCGGACGGCTACGACACCGTGATCGACGACGAGGGCACGGGGGTGAGCGCCGGTGAGAAGCAGCTCATCACCATCGCGCGGGCGTTCCTGTCCGACCCGGTGATCCTGGTCCTCGACGAGGCCACGTCGTCCGTGGACACCCGTACCGAGGTGCTCATCCAGAAGGCGATGGCCAAGCTGGCGCACGGGCGGACGTCGTTCGTGATCGCGCACCGGCTGTCGACGATCCGCGACGCCGACGTGATCTTGGTGATGGAGAATGGGTCCATCATCGAGCAGGGCACGCACGGCGAGCTGCTGGCGGCCGGCGGCGGGTACGCGCGCCTGTACGCGGCGCAGTTCGCGCAGGCGGTCGCCGAGGTCGACTTGACCTGCGGCCACGGACACGAGGGGTAACGGGACGATGGCGGACGACGGCAAGGATCCGGGTGCGGACGGGGCGGACCGGACGGACGACGGCACCGGGTACCGGCCGGGCACCGGGCTGGCGCTGTGGCTGCCGATCGGGGTGGCGCTCGGCATCAGCCTCGGGCAGCTCGGCGGCAACCTGGGCGCGGGCGTCGCGCTCGGGATCGGCTGCGGTGCGGCGATCGGCGCCGGCGTCGACGCCAGGCAGCGGCGGCAGACGGCGGGCCCGGACGACGCCTGACCGGGCCGCCCCGCGGTACCGCATCAGTCGAGGTACCCGCGCAGCTGGTCCGCGTAGGCGTGGTCCCGGAGCTTGTTGAGCGTCTTGGACTCGATCTGGCGGATCCGCTCGCGGGTGACCCCGAAGATGCGGCCTATCTCCTCCAGCGTGCGGGGGCGGCCGTCGACCAGGCCGTAGCGGAGCTGGACGACCTTGCGCTCGCGCTCGCCGAGGGTGGAGAGCACCGCGTCCAGGTGCTCGCGCAGCAGCTGGGGAACGCGGCCGACTCGACGGGGCTGGCGGCGTCGCCGTCCTCTATCAGGTCGCCGAGGGCGACGTCGTCCTCCTCGCCGACCGGGGCGTGCGGGAGACCGGCTCCTGGGCGAGGCGCAGCACCTCCCCGACCCGCTCGGGGGCCAGGTCCAGATGGGCGGCGACGTCCTGCGGGGTCGGCTCGTAGCCGCGTTCCTGGAGCATGCGCCGCTGGACGCGGACGACCCGGTTGATGAGTTCCACGACGTGGACGGGGACGCGGATGGTACGCGCCTGGTCGGCCAGCGCCCGGGACATGGCCTGGCGGATCCACCAGGTGGCGTAGGTGGAGAACTTGTAGCCGCGGGCGTAGTCGAACTTCTCCACGGCCCGGATCAGCCCCAGGTTCCCCTCCTGGACCAGGTCCAGCATGGTCAGCCCGCGCCCGACGTACCGCTTCGCCACCGACACCACGAGCCGCAGGTTCGCCTCGATCAGGCGCCGCTTGGCCAGGCGGCCCATGACGACGAGCCGGTCGAGGTCCAGGGCGAGCCGGCTGTCCAGGTCGACGGCGAGCCGCAGCCTCTCCTCGGCGAACAGCCCGGCCTCCACGCGCCGGGCGAGGTCGACCTCCTCGGCCGCGGTGAGCAGCGGAATCCGGCCGATCTCCCGCAGGTACTGCCGGAACAGGTCGGAGGAGGGCCCGCCGGTCTCCGTACGGGTGGGCGGCGGCGGCTCCGTCCGGCTCGGGGGCGTCGGCGGGGGTGGCGGGGTGCTCGGCCGCTTGGGGGGCGTCGTCCGCCGCGGGCGGCTCCTCCGGCCGGTTCTCGGGGTGGTGCACGGCGCGGTGCTGCGGGGGCATCGCGACGAGGACGCCGCTCTCCGCGTCCGGCTCCGCGCCGTCGGTACTGGTGTCGGTCTGGGTGAGGGTCTGGGTCTGCACGGGGCGACCTCCAGGATGGACGCGGCCGACGGGGGCCGGCGGCGGTACTTCGGGGGCGGAGCCGGCTCGTTCGCCGCGGTCCGCCCCGTACGCGTGAACGGAACCGCGGGAATCGGCGACCCGCCGGGGCGGATCGGCCGCGCTCCGAGGACTCGGGCACCGCCCCCAGTGTGGGGTACGACACATCACCGCCACGAGGGGCGTGCGGTGACTTTTGCGTCCGGGCGTGACCGCGCGGTTACCGCGGTCGGTCCTAGAGGGGCGGCGGCGCCCTGTACGCGCAGGGTCTGGTCGTACTGCTGGAGGACCCACAGCTCGTTCTGTACGGCGGCCAGTTCGGCGGGGTCGCCGTGGCCGGTGAGGCGGGTGAGGCGGCCCGTGATGTCGCGGATGCGGCGCTCGACGGCCCGGCGGCGGACGGTGACCAGCTGGGCGCCCGCGTAGACCTCGTCGACGTCCTTCACGCCGCGGTGAAGCATGATCGCCTCGACCGCGAGTTCGGTGACCATGGCGCGGACGGCGTCGTCGGGGGCGGCCTCGCGGACGCGGACCAGGTAGTCCTGCGGGTCCTGGACGCCGAACTCGGCGCCGCCCGCCTCCATGATCGCCTCGCGCACGGCGGCGTAGGGCGGGGCGGTGAACTCGTCGACGCCGTACGCGTCGAAGGCCGAGGAGACCAGCTCCGGGCGCTGGAGGGCGAGCTTGAGCAGCTCGCGTTCGGTGGCGAAGACGGGGTTGCGGAGGTTGAGGGCCGGGCCGCCGCGCGGGCCCGGACCGGCGGGGCCGGCGTACTGCTGCGGGGCGCCGCCGCTGCCGCGCTGCTGCCGGTCGGGGGCGGGGCCCCTTGCCGCCGCGGTCGCGGGACCAGCGGGCCAGCTGGGCGATCCGCTTGACCACGAACTGCGTGTCGAGGATGCCGAGCATGCCGGCGAGCTGCACGGCGACCTCGTGCTGGGCGCCGCTGTTCTTGATGCGGGCGACGACCGGGGCGGCCTCGTCCAGCGCCGACGCGCGGCCGGCCGGGGTGTCCAGGTCGTAGCGGCTCACGATCTGGCGGAGCGCGAACTCGAAGAGCGGGGTGCGCGGTTCGACCAGGTCGGCGACCGCGTCGTCGCCCTTGGCCAGGCGCAGGTCGCAGGGGTCCATGCCGTCGGGGGCGATGGCGATGTACGTCTCGGCGGCGAACTTCTGATCGTCCTCGAAGGCACGCAGGGCCGCCTTCTAGCCGGCCGCGTCGCCGTCGAAGGTGAAGATCACGCGGGCGGAGCCGTTGTCCATCAGGAGGCGGCGGAGGATCTTGATGTAGTCGCCGCCGAACGCCGTGCCGCAGGTCGCGATGGCGGTGGTGACGCCGGCGAGGTGGCAGGCCATGACGTCCGTGTAGCCCTCGACGACGACCGCGCGGGACGCCTTCGCGATGTCCTTCTTCGCCAGGTCGATGCCGTACAGGACCTGGGACTTCCGGTAGATCGCGGTGTCCGGGGTGTTCAGGTACTTCGGGCCGTTGTCCGCCTCGTAGAGCTTGCGGGCGCCGAAGCCGACGACGTCGCCGCCGATGTCGCGGATGGGCCACATCAGGCGGCCGCGGAAGCGGTCGATGGGGCGCGGCGGCCCTCCTGGGAGAGGCCGGAGAGGACCAGCTCCTTGTCGCTGAATCCCTTGCCGCGCAGGTAGCGGGTGAGGTGGTCCCAGCCCTGGGGGCTGTAGCCGACGGAGAAGTGCTGGGCGGCGGCCTGGTCGAAGCCGCGGTCCGCGAGGAAGGCGCGGCCCGTGTCGGCCTCGGGGCTGGTCGCGAGCTGCTCCGCGTACCACTGGGCGGCGATCTTGTGGGCCTCGACCAGGCGGATGCGTTCGCCGCGCTGGTGGGTGGGGTTGTACCCGCCCTCCTCGTAGCGCAGGGTGATGCCGGCCTGACCGGCCAGGCGCTCGACCGCCTCCGAGAAGGTGAGGTGGTCGATCTTCATCACGAACGTGATGGTGTCGCCGCCCCTCCTGGCAGCCGAAGCAGTGGAAGAACCCCTTGCTCGGGCTGACCTGGAAGGACGGGGACTTCTCGTCGTGGAAGGGGCAGAGGCCCTTCAGGTTGCCGCCGCCCGCGTTCCTCAGCTGGAGGTACTCGGACACCACGGCGTCGATCGGGACCGCGTCCCGTACCGCCTTCACGTCCTCGTCGTTGATCCGTCCAGCCACGCGTGAAGTCTACGGGGCGGCACCGACATGCTCGGGCCCGGCGACGGGCTCTGCCCGGGAGGTCCGGCCCGCCGCGAAGCGGCCGTCCGACGCGGCACCGCCGGGATTCGGCCGGGGGTCCGGGGGTCGTCCCCGGGAATCGGGGCCGGCGACGGACTGACAGCTACGCGACGAGGCTTTCGAGCGATACGTGCGGGTTCGCCAGCGCCTCCGTGTCCACCTGGGTCTTCGAGCGGATCAGCTGCTGGATCGGCTCCGTGACGTCCCACACGTTCACGTTCATCCCGGCCAGTACGACGCCCTCCTTCACCCAGAAGGCGATGAACTCGCGCTTCGCCGCGTCCCCGCGGATCACCACCTGGTCGTACGACCCGCGGGCGCCAGCCGGAGTACTCCATCCCCAGGTCGTACTGGTCGGTGAAGAAGTAGGGCACGCGGTCGTGGGCGAGGCCCCGGCCGAGCATCGCGCGGGCGGCCGCCGGGCCGCCGTTGAGGGCGTTGGCCCAGTGCTCCACGCGCAGGCTGGTGTCGAAGAGGGCGTGGTGGAAGGAGGCCACGTCACCGGCCGCGTGGATGTCGGGGTCGGAGGTGCGCAGGTTCGCGTCGACGACGATGCCGCCGCCGTGGGCGCGGTCGGCGATCTCCAGGCCCGCGGCCTGCGCCAGCGCGGTACGCGGGGCGGCGCCGATCGCGGCGAGCACGTCGTGCGCCGGGTGCTCCTCGCCGTCGTCGGTGCGGGCGGCGAGGACCATGCCGTCCTGGCCGATGATCTCGGTCAGCTTCACGCCGAAACGGAAGCGGACGCCGTGCGCCTCGTGCAGCTCGGCGAAGACGGAGCCCAGCTCGGGGCCGAGGACGCCGTGCAGCGGGGTCGGTCCCGGCTCGACCACGGTGACCTCCGCCCCGTACTCGCGGGCCGCCGCCGCGACCTCCAGGCCGATCCAGCCCGCGCCGGCGATCACGAGGTGGCCGTTGTCCCGGCCGAGGAGGCGAGGACGCCCTTGAGGCGCTCGGCGTGGGCGAGGCGGCGCAGGTGGTGGACGCCGGCGAGGCCGGTGCCGGGGACTTCGAGGCGGCGGGGCTCGGCGCCGGTCGCGATGAGCAGCTTGTCGTACCCGGCGCGGGTGCCGTCGTCGCCGTAGTGGACGGTCCTGGCGGCGCGGTCGATCGCGACGACGGTCTGGCCGAGGTGCAGCTCGATGTCGTGCTGCGCGTACCAGGCGGGCTCGTGCACGAAGACGCTGTCGCGCTCCTCCTTGCCGAGGAGGTAGCCCTTGGACAGCGGCGGACGCTCATAGGGGTGGTCGCGCTCGTCGCAGATGAGGATCACCCGGCCGGTGAAACCCTCCGTGCGAGGTGTCTCGGCCGCCTTCGCGCCCGCCAGGCCGCCTCCGACGATGACGAATGTCTGATCCGCGTCGACCACTTGTTTGCCTCCTCGTCAGGGTGCCGCCACATGCGAGCGTCCCGCACGTGGCGTGGTGCGGGAAAGAGGGAGTGACCCGATCAGGCCACGGAGGCCCGTGTCTCGGGGGCCTACGTGCCTGTCGGGTCACACCTGTCCCGTCAGTCTCATGGATGCCCCCGTCAGGCGGGCGTGAAGCGAGCGGGCCGAGGCATCGGTGAGGGAGGCGATCTGGTCGACGATCACCCGTTTGCGGGCGCGGTCGTCGGCGGCCCCGTCGAACAGGGCGCGGAACTGGGGGTCGAGACCGTCGGGGGCGCGGGCGGTGAGCGCCTCGGCCAGTTCGGCGACGACGACGCGCTGGTCTGCGCGGAGCCGCTCCTGCTCGGTGCGCTGCATGACGTAGCGCACGGCGACCGCCTTGAGGACGGCGCACTCCATGCGGGTCTCCCGGGGGACCACCAGTTCCGCCGTGTACCGGGTGAGCCGGCCGCCTCCGTACGCGGCCCGGGTGGCGGTCTCGGCGGCGAGGCAGAAGCGGCCGATGAGCTGGCTGGTGGCGTCCTTCAGCCTGGCCTGGGCGACGGCCGAGCCGTCGTAGCCGTGCGGCCACCAGTCCTGGGCGAGGAGGCGGTCCAGGGCGGCGGCGAGTTCGGCGTGGTCGGTGCCGGCCGGGACGTAGCGGCCGACGGCGACCTCGAAGACCGCCTCGCGCTCGGGGTCGGCGAGCAGGCAGTTCGGGTCGATGTGACCGGCGTGCAGGCCGTCCTCGACGTCGTGCACGGAGTACGCCACGTCGTCGGCCCAGTCCATGACCTGGGCCTCGAAGCAGGTGCGGGCGCCGGGGGCGTCCTTGCGGAGCCACTCGAAGACGGGCCGGTCGTCGTCGTACACGCCGAACTTGGGCGAGGCGGGGTCGGTGGGGTGGGCGCCTCGGGGCCAGGGGTACTTGGTGGCGGCGTCGAGGGTGGCGCGGGTGAGGTTGAGGCCGACGGAGCCGTCCTCGGTGAAGCGCTTGGGCTCGATGCGGGTGAGGAGGGCGGAGGGACTGGGCGTTGCCCTCGAAGCCGCCGCAGTCCTCGGCGAAGGCGTTGAGCGCCTGTTCGCCGTTGTGGCCGAAGGGCGGGTGGCCCAGGTCGTGGGAGAGGCGGGCGGCCTCGACGAGGTCCGGGTCGCAGCCGAGGGCGGCGCCGAGTTCGCGGCCGACCTGGGCGCATTCCAGGGAGTGCGTGAGGCGGGTGCGAGGGCTGGCGTCCCAGACGGGGCTGCGCTCGCCCGGCGTGACGACCTGGGTCTTGCCGGCGAGGCGGCGCAGGGCCGAGGAGTGCAGGATGCGGGCGCGGTCGCGTTGGAAGGCGGTGCGGCCGGGGCGTTTGTCCGGTTCGGGGGCGTAGCGGGCGACTGACGCTCGGGTCGTACGGGGGTGGGGGTGCGGTGCCTTCCATGTCATGAACAGTAAGGGGAAGGTGTGACAGTTGGGTCGCCTATGCGTGTGCCGGGTTCTGTTGTCGGGCGAGTACGGCGTACGTCGTGGCTGGTCGCGCCCACGCGGCGGAGCCGCAAGTCGATGCGTCCCGCGCCCCTTCAGGGGCGTTGGTCTCGCCGTCTTTCACCAGTGCCTGGTCGTAGCGGTGCAGTAGCAGCCGCGCCATCGCCGGGTGGGTGCCCAGTGGAGGCGACGCGATCCACAGGGCCGCTGCCGCGCGCTCCGTCGCGAAGCGGCCCGGGCTGGTGAAGTACGAGGCGACGGCGACGTTCCGGTAGCCCCGGGCCTCCAGCGCGCGTACCGCCTCCGGGACCGTCGGAGCCGCCGCCGAGGCGTACGCCGGGACCACCGGGGCGCCGATGCGGGCGGACAGGAGGGCGGCCGTGCGGGCCGTGTCGGTCCTGGAGTCCGGGTCGCGGGAGCCCGCGGACGCGAGACGACCGCGTGGTCCGGCCCCGCGTGAACAGGCCAGCCGCCCTGCACCAGGCGGTCGTGGAGGGCGTCCACGAGCAGCGGGTGCGGGCCGAGGGGGCTGCCACGCGGGCGCGGGCCGGGGAGGCCGCGGCCATCTCGGGGATGTCCCGTTTGACGTGGTGGCCGCGGCTGAGGAGGAGGGGGTGAGGACGGCCGCCCCGTCTCCCAGGGCGGCGAGCGTGTCGGGGAGCAGGGGCTCGTTCAGTTCGATGTGCCCGAGGTGCACCGGCAGGCCGGGGCGCAGGGCGCGGACCCGGTCGAGGAGGGCGCGTACGGTGCTCAGCGCGCGTGGGTCGCGGCTGCCGTGGGCGACGACGACCAGGGGCGGGGTGCCGCCGGGTGCCGCCGTGCTCGTGGTCCTGCCCATCGGTGTCATCGCCGTCATGCATCGAGGGTGACCGCCGGACGTTGCCTCCCCGTTGCGCGGAGGTCACAGGGATTTTCCGGCGGTTCACCGGCGCCGGGCGCCCCCTGTGAGCGGCCGGTGAACCGGACGGCGTGCCCGGGCGTCCCTGGGGTCAGGAGACGATCAGGGAGGGGACCGACACCGATGCGCCGCTGGAGACCTCGCAGACCGCGCCTGCCGCGCACCCGCACGGGGCAGCGGCGGCTGATCCGGGCGGTGGTGGCCGGGTGCGTGCTGGGTCTGCTGCCGGCCACGTGGCTGCACCTGGTGACCGGTGACCGGCTGCGCACCACGGCCGACGTGCCCCGCACCGAGGTCGCCGTCGTCTTCGGCGCCGGGCTGTGGAGGAGCGAGCCGTCGCCGTACCTCGCGCACCGGCTGGACGCGGCGGCCGAGCTGTACCGCGCGGGCCGGATCGAGGTGGTCCTCGTCACCGGTGACAACAGCCGCGAGGAGTACGACGAGCCGGACGCCATGCGCGCGTACCTGGTACGGCACGGGGTCCCCCGACGGGCGGATCGTCAGCGACTACGCCGGTTTCGACACCTGGGACTCCTGCGTCCGCGCGAAGAAGGTCTTCGGCGTGGACCGGGCGGTCCTGATCAGCCAGGGCTTCCACATCCGGCGCGCGGTGGCGCTGTGCCAGGAGGCGGGGGTGGCCTCGACGGCGTCGGGGCCGACGACGTACACGATGTGACCTGGTACTACGGGGGCACTCGGGAGATCCTCGCGGCGGGGAAGGCGGCGCTGGACGCGGTCTTCGAGCCGGATCCCACGTTCCTCGGGCCGAAGGAGCCGGGGGTGGCGCGGGCCCTGGACCTGGCCGGTGAGCGGTGACGCGCCCCCTCCGCGGCCGGCGGGCGCCGGGGAGGTCGCCGTCCCGGCGGCGTAACAAACCGCCGCCCGGTCGCGTAACACGGGCGTCGCACGCTGGACGGCATGCAAGAACACCGGCATGCGGAACACCGCCACGCAGCACACCGCCACGCCCACGCACTGCCCGTACTGCGCCCTGCAGTGCGGGATGAACCTGACGCCCGCCGCCGACGGGACCGTCGAGGTGTCCGAGCGCGCCGACTTCCCGGTGAACCGGGGCGCGCTGTGCGGCAAGGGGGCGTACGGCGCCGGCGGTGCTGTCGTCCCAGGTGCGGCTGACCTCCCCCTTGGTGCAGTCCGGCGACGGGACGCTGGTGCCGGCCTCGTGGGAGGGAGGCGCTGGGACGGATCGCCGGGAACCTGGCGCGCACGCGGGCGGAGCACGGCGCAGACGCGCTCGGGGTGTTCGGCGAGGGCGGGCTGACCAACGAGAAGGCGTACACGCTGGGGAAGTTCGCCCGGGTGGTGCTGGGCACCTCGCAGATCGACTACAACGGGCGGTTCTGCATGTCGTCGGCGGCGGCGGCCGGTGTGAAGGCGTTCGGCCTCGACCGGGGGCTGCCGTTCCCGCTGGAGGACATTCCGGAGACCGGGTGCGTGGTCCTCGTCGGGTCGAACCCGGCGGAGGACGATGCCGCCGTCCCTGCGGTACTTCACCGAGCTGCGCGATGAACGGCGGCACGCTGATCGTCGTCGACCCGCGCCGCACGAAGACCGCCGAGCAGGCCGACCTGCACCTGGCGCCGAGGCCGGGCACCGACCTGGCCCTCGCGCTGGGCATGCTGCACCTGGTCGTCGCCGAGGGGCGGGTCGACGAGCGGTACGTCGAGGAGCGCACGGCCGGCTGGGAGGACGCGCGGGCGGCGGCGATGGGGCACTGGCCGGAGTACGTGGAGCGGATCACGGGGGTGTCCGTTCCCGAACTGCGGGAGGCGGTGCGGCTGTTCTGCGAGCCGGAGGCGGCGATGGTGCTCCACCGCGCGCGGGCCCGAGCAGCAGGCCAAGGGGACGGACACGGTGGGCGCGTGGATCAACCTGTGCCTGGCGACCGGGCGGGGCGGGCGCCCCCTGTCGGGATACGGCTGTCTGACCGGGCAGGGCAACGGGCAGGGCGGGGCGGGAACACGGGCAGAAGGCGGACCAGTTGCCCGGCTACCGCAAGCTGACCGACCCGGCGGCGCGGCGGCGTCGCCGAGGTGTGGGGGGTGGATCCGGACTCGCTGCCGGGGCCGGGGGCGCAGCGCCTACGAGCTGCTGGACGCGCTGGGCACCCGGACATCAGGTCGCTGCTGCTGATGGGCTCCAACCCGGTGGTGTCGGCGCCCCGCGCGGCCCATGTCGAGGAGCGGCTGCGGTCGCTGGACTTCCTGGCCGTGTGCGACGTGGTGCTCTCCGAGACGGCGGCGCTGGCGGACGTGGTGCTGCCGGTGACGCAGTGGGCGGAGGAGACGGGGACCACGACCAGCCTGGAGGGGCGGGTGCTGCTGCGGCGGCGCGCGATCGGTGCGCCGGAGGGGGTCCGCAGCGACCTGGAGGTTCTGCACGAACTGGCCGATCGGCTCGGCGTGGAGAAGGGCTTCCCGACCGAGCCCGAGGAGGTCTTCGAGGAGCTGCGGCGGGCGAGCGCGAGGCGGTCCGGCGGACTACTCCGGGATCGACTACCGGCGGCTGGCGGAGGAGAACGGGGTGTTCTGGCCGTGTCCGGCGCCGGACGGGTACGGACAGGGACGGACAGGACGGTGAGGACGGACGGTTTCGGGCAGGGACCACCGAGGCCGCCGTCCGGCATCCCGGCACCCCCCGTCTCTTCCTCGACCGCTTCGCCACCGACGACGGGCGGGCCAGGTTCGTGCCCGTCTCGCACCGTCCGAGCGCCAGGAGCCGGACGGCGAGTATCCGGTGCTGCTGACCACCAGGCGGGTCGTGGCGCAGTACCAGTCGGGCGCGCAGACCCGGCGGGTGGACGAGCTGAACGCCGCCGCGCCCGGCCCCTTCGTGGAGTTGCACCCTCGGCTGGCGGCGCGGCTGGGGGCGGCCGAGGGCGATCCGGTGGCCGTCGTGTCGCGGCGCGGGCGGGCGGTGGCGCCGGCCCGCATCACCACCGGCATCCGGCCCGACACCGTGTTCATGCCGTTCCACTGGGCGGGCGAGGGCGTGCCAACACCTGACCAACCCGGCGCTCGACCCGACCTCGCGGATGCCGGAGTTCAAGGTGTGCGCGGTTCGGGTGAAGCGGTGACGGAGGCGGCGGCGCCGCGCGGGCAAGCCGTTGCGGTCAGCGCACGGGCCAGGTGCCGCCCTCGATCGGTGTGCCCCGGGCCCGCAGCCGTGCGGCGACGGACGGGGCGGCGACGTGCACCCAGGCTCGGACGGGCGCCCCGTCGGTGTCCCGTACGACCGTTCTGGCCACGCGGTCGTACAGGTTGCGCGGGTCGCCCGGCACGTACTCCTCCAGCAGGTCCAGGGCGGTGAGCAGGTCGTCGTACGCCTCCGGCCGGGCGGTGACAGAGTTCCCCCGGCGACCACTGCCCCGGGTCCCCGCACCGCCTCCACGGCGTACGGTAGCCGGGGCCGGCGTCAGAGCACGGCGCCGTGCAGGCGAGGCCGGCTCCTCCGCGCGGGGCGTCCGCGCAGGAAGCGGTCGTGATGTTGGGGCCGCCGGGGCGGGAGCGATGCCGTGAGACGAAGAACGGGAGTCGCGCGGTTTCCACAGAGGTCCGGTTCTCTCCCCCCTGCCTCTCGTGATCTTCACGGGAGGGCTATGAACGTGACATGCCGGGCTCCTTGAATCTGGGTCGACATCAGCGCCGTCCCCTGCGCTCCCCACGCGCCCCGAAGCGCTCCTCCCCCAAGGAGTTCGATGAGCCGCCGAATCACGGCCCGCCCGAGGTCCCCGCCCCGTCACGGCCGGCATCGCCGTCGCCGGCGCGGCCGTCCTGACGGCCACTCTGGTCCCGCCGCCCGGGCGGACGACCGGCCGACCCCGCCGCCGCCCTCGACAACGCGGCGGCGGCCCTCGTGGACCACGCCACGCGGCTGGGCCTGACCCCGGAGCAGGACACGAAGGTCCGCGACGTCGTCGTCGACGAGGACGGCACCCAGCGTCCGGTACGACCGCACCTACCGCGAGATCCCCGTCCTGGGCGGCGACTTCGTCGTCCACCTCGACCCCGACGGCGACTACCGGGGCGCGAACCGCGCGACGAGTGCCCCGGTCCCCTCCCCACCGTCACCCCGAGGCTGTCGGCCCCCAAGGCCGCCGACCTGGCCGCGAACACGCTGCGCGCCGCCAACCCGGGCGAGCTGCTGAAGAAGCTCACCGCCAAGCCGGAGCTGGTGGTCGACGCCCTGCACGGTGCCCCGAAGCTGGCCTGGCGCACGGACGCGGCGGCGCTAGACTCTCGTCGGCAACCCGGTCGCCCGCACGGTGCTGACCGACGCGGGTACGGGCGCCCGGATCGACGCCTGGGACTCCATCGAGACGGCGACGGGCGACGGCAAGTCGCTGTACGGCGGCACGGTGCCGCTCGAAGACGACGCGGTCGGCATCGTCGTACCAGCTCAAGGATCCGACGCGCGGCGGCACGTACACCGGTGACGCGGGGAACCGGACCGACCTGTGCCTCCTCAGCGCCTGCCTGGTCCGGGCGCCCTCGACGGTGTTCACCGACGCCGACAACCACTGGGGCACCGGGACCGCGGCCGACCGCGCCTCGGCCGCGGTGGACGCGCAGTACGGCACGGACGTCACCTGGGACTACTACAAGGACGTCCACGGGCGCAGTGGCATCGCGGGCGACGGCAAGGGCTCATACAACCGCGTGCACTACGGGAACGGGTACAACAACGCCTTCTGGGACGACGGTTGCTTCTACTGACGTACGGCGACGGTGACGGGACGACCTTCGGCCCGCTGGTCTCCCTGGACGTCGCCGGGCACGAATGTCGCACGGCGTGACGTCGTCCACGGCGGCGCTGACGTACTCGGGCGAGTCCGGCGGCCTGAACGAGGCGACCTCCGACATCTTCGGCACGCTGGTGGAGTGGCACGCGGGCAACTCCACCGACGCCGGGGACTACCTGATCGGCGAGAAGGTCGTCCGGGACGGTTTCGGCCGCGACGCGCTGCGCTACATGGACCGGCCCAGCAGGGACGGCAGTTCGGCCGACTGCTGGAGCACCGCGGTGGGCGACCTCGACGTCCACTACTCGTCCGGGATCGCCAACCACTTCGCCTACCTGCTCGCCGAGGGCAGCGGCACGAAGACCGTGGGCGGCGTGGCCTACGACTCCCCCACCTGCGACGGCTCCACGGTCTCCGGGATCGGCCGGGACAAGCTGGGCGACATCTGGTACCGGGCGCTGACGGTCTACATGACCTCGTCCACGGACTACGCGGGCGCCCGCACGGCCACCCTGAGCGCGGCCGAGGACCTGTACGGCGCCGACAGCGCGGAGTACCGCGGTGGGCGCGGCGTGGAGCGCGGTGAACGTGGGCTGACCAACAGGGTCCGGTCCGCCCCCGGCGCCGGCCGGCATCCTCGCCGTGAGGGTGCCGGCCGGCGCCGTGTCAGGCGTCGTACGGCCGCTTCTCCTTCGCCTCCGCAGGACGCGCCCCCACCACCCAGCTGGTCCAGCATCGTCTTCGCCGCCGCGTCCGGTCCCGACGGGTCCCTGAGCCCGCCCTCGTCGTCGAACGAGGCGCCCGCGTTGTGGAAGGAGACGGTGTCGCGGACGGTGACGGCGTGCAGCTCGGCGAAGACCTGGCGCAGGTGCTCCGAGGCGCGCAGGCCGCCGGCCAGACCCCCGTAGGAGACGAGGCCGACGGGCTTGGCCTGCCACTCATTGAAGTGCCAGTCGATGACGTTCTTCAGGCCCGCCGGGAACGAGTGGTTGTACTCGGGGGTGAGCACGACGAACGCGTCGGCGCTCGCCAGTTTCGGGGTGATCTCCGCCAGCGCGGCGGTGGCCTCCGGGGTCGGGGCGAAGGTCGTGGGCAGGTCGGTCGCGGCGACGTCCACCACCTCCGGGACCAGGTCGTCGTGGGCCCGGAGGTGGCCCAAGACCAGTCGGCGACGACGGGGCCGAAGCGGCCGTGGCGGTTGCTGCCGACGAGCAGGGTCACATGGAGCGGAGCGGTCGTTGTGTTCATGTGCGACAGCCTGATACCTCGACTTTGCTTGAGGTCAAGTCGTGGCGTCGGCGGGTCCGTCCTCAAGGCACCGGTCACCCGTTCACCCGCGCCGCGCGCCTTCGGGATCTTTTCCGGCACATTCCCGCCGCACGCCGGTGACCTGCCGAAACGGCGTCCCGGGTGGGCCCGCCGGGGCCGGGCCCGACACCCGTTCATCCCATTCCCGGCGCATCCTCGGGGGCGGGGCGCGTCCAGTGCGACTTTCCTCGGTAGGGCAGGGGCCACCGAAGAGCTCAAAGGAGCACCGATGCGACGTACCGCCCGCCTGCTGACCGGTACCGCGCTCGCCGTCGCGGCCGTCGGCCTCGCCGCCCCGGCGCCCGCGTACGCCGGGGAGGCCGCAGCTGCCGTGGTCTGGAGGTGTACCCGTCCTCGGTCGTGCCGGGCGAGCCGGCCATGGTGACCACGGCGGCGTGCGGCGAGGGCAGTTCGGCGGCGGGTGACGCCAGCGCGGTGGGCGCCGGCGCGTTCCCGCTGGCGCCGGGCGCGGACGAGGGCGAGTCGGTGGGCCGCTTCGAGGGTGCCGCCGAGCGCCCAGCCGGGGACGTACGAGATCGTCGCGACCTGCGGTGGAAGCGGCCTGCGGGTGACGGGCGACCTGGTGGTCACGCTGACCTCGGCCCGTGAGCAGGTGTATCCCAAAGGAAGCGTGAAGACGGGGTCGGCGGCGCCTCTTGGCCCCGACCCCGTGCAGCCGCGGCCGGTGTGGCGGCTCTGGCCGTCGCCGCCGCCCGGGCGGTACCTGGCTCCTGCATCGCCGGGCGAGAGGCGACGGGATCGACGGGCACCCTCCGCTGCCCGTCCGCCGGTACCGCACTTCCCCACCTCCGGGTCCGACGCCCCTCGCGGCCCGGAGGGGCGAGGCCTACGGAGGGACCCTAGGGAGGGGGACGTCATGCGCAGGGTCGGCAACACCGCGATAGCGGCCGTCACCGCGGTCGCCCTGTGCGCCGGGGCGTGGCTGCTCGTCGGCGGCGCCCAGGCCGAGGCCCCGCCCCAGCCGTCGGCCGCGCAGGCCTGCGCCGGGCAGACCGGCGAGGCCGCCCGCGGCGCCCGCGCTGCCGCCCTCGCCGCCGGACCGCGTCCGCATCCCGGCGATCGGCGTGGACGCCCCGATGACGGGCCTCGGCCTGACGCCGTCCGGCAGCCTCGACGTGCCGCCCGCCGAGGAGGAGAACCTGGCCGGCTGGTACGAGGCCGGCACCACCCGGGCGAGACGGGCACCGCGATCGTCGCCGGGCACGTCGACAACGCCGAGGGCCCCGCCGTCTTCTACCGCCTCGGCGCCCTGGAAGAAGGGCGCCACGATCGAGGTCGACCGGCGCGACGGCGGCGTCGCGGTGTTCACGGTCGACGCGGTGGAGGTGTACGCCGCGAAGGACTTCCCCGACCAGAAGGTGTACGGCGCGGCGAACCGGCCCGAGCTGCGCGTCATCACCTGCGGCGGCGACTACTCACGCAGTACCGGATACCAGGGCAACGTGGTCGTCTTCGCGCACCTCACCGGCAGCCGGTGACGCGTTCAGCACGTTCGCCTTCCCCCACGCGCCGAGCGGCGCCAGCGCCTCGTTGAGGGCGACGCCCCGGGCGGTCAGCGAGTACTCGACGCGCGGCGGCACCTCGCAGTACTCCTCGCGGTGCACGATGCCGTCGGCCTCCATCTCCCGCAGCTGCGCGGCGAGCACCTTCTCCGTCACGCCCGGCAGCGCGCGGGCAGCGCGCCGAACCGGTGCACCCTTCGCCGAGCGCCCACAGGATCAGCACCTTCCACTTGCCGCCGATCACGTCCATCGCCGCGTCGACCCCGCAGACGGCCGCCCCCGGCCGCCGTACCGTACCCATACCCGTCGCCCCGTCCCACCCCGCTGCCGCTTGCCTCCCCCGGAGTAACCACCCACTTCGAAGTACGTACTTGAGGGGCCGTCACTTCCGGCGGAGTCTGATCACCATGACTGACAAGACTTCCACCGCCCGTATTCCGCTCACCGTCCTCGGCGCCGGCGCCATGGGGACCGCCCTGGTCCGCGCCTGGCTCGCCGCCGGACACCCCGTGACCGTCTGGAACCGCACCCCGGCCCGCGCCGAGGCCCTCGCCGCCGACGGCGCCACGGTCGCCGCGAGCGCGGCCGGGGCGGTGGCCGCGAGCCGCCTGGTGATCGCCTGCCTGCTCGACGACGCCTCGGTCGGCGAGGCCCTGGACGGGGTCGACCTGACCGGGCGGGACCTGGTGAACCTCACCACCGGCACGCCCGCCGAGGGCCGCGCCCGCGCCGCCTGGGCGAGGAGCGCGGGGCCCGCTTCCTGGACGGCGGGGTCATGGCCGTACCGCCGATGATCGGGGACGCCGGTTCCGGCGCGTACGTCTTCTACAGCGGCTCCGCCGGAGTTGTTCGAGGAGCACCGGGAGACCCTCGCCGTCCCGGCCGGCACGCGTTACGTCGGCGAGGACGCGGGGTTCGCGGCGCTGCACGACGTGGCGCTGCTGAGCGCGATGAGCGGCATGTTCGCGGGCATCACGCACGCCTTCGCGCTGATCGGCCCCGAGGACATCGCCCCCAAGGACTTCGCGCCGCTGCTGGTGTCGTGGCTCGGCGCGATGACCGGCTCCGCCCACCTGGCCGCCGACCAGCTGGAGAGCGGCGACTACGGCAAGGACGTCGTCTCCAACCTCGCCATGCAGGTGGCGGGCAACGCGACGCTGCTGCGCACGGCCGAGGAGCAGGGGGTGAGCGCGGAGCTGCTGACTCCGTACACGGCGCTCATGGAGCGGTGGCTCGCCGAGGGCCACGGGGAGGAGGACACGACCGGGATGGTGGAGCTGCTGGATCTGCGGCGAGGCCCGGCGAAGACTGGCCCTTCTGTCTAGTCCTTTTGTCTAGACCTATTGCCCAGCCGTGCTCCGCGGGCTACCTTTCCCGCTGTTCGGAGTACTGCACATTTCCTTCAATTCCCTTGATGGGCAAGGCTGGAAGGAGCATGTCCGCATGCAGGACCGGAGTCTGTCCAGACGAACCGTTCTCGCCTCCGCGGACCGTGGTCGCCGCGAGCGCGACGGGCGTCGTGGGTGTGACAGCCACCCCGCGGTCGCGCACAAGCGCGACCACCGCCTCAAGAGGATCATCTCCAGGATGAGCGTCGAGGCAAAGGTCGGCCAGCTGTTCGTACCGTACTTCTACGGTACGTCGGCGACTTCTCCCAGCCAGTTCGACCAGGACCGCAATCTCAGGGAGCTCGGCGTCCGCACCGTGGCCGAGCTGATCGCCAAGTACCACATCGGCGGTGTCATCTACTTCTCCGGCTGGGCCAACAACATCCAGGACCCCCGCCAGGTCGCGGACCTGACGAACGGTGTGCAGCGGGCCTCGCTCTCGCTGCCCACCCCCATCCCCTCCCTGATCTCCATCGACCAGGAGCACGGGGCCAACGTGCGCATCGGCAGCGGCGCCACCCAGCTGCCGGGCGCGATGGCGCTCGGCGCGGGCCGCTGCTCTCCGACGCGCGCACCGCCGGACGGATATCGGGCACCGAACTCGCCGCCCTGGGCATCCATCAGAACTTCGCCCCGGTCGCCGACGTCAACGTCAATCCGGCCAACCCCATCATCAACGTCCGCTCCTTCGGCGCCGACGCCCGCGACGTCGGTCGCATGGTGGCGGCACAGGTGACGGGCTACCAGCGGGCCGGCGTCGTGGCCTGCGCCAAGCACTTCCCGGGCCACGGGGACACCGCGCAGGACAGCCACACCGGACTGCCCGTGATCACCCACACCCGCGAGGAGTGGGACCGCGTCGACGCCCCCGCCCTTCAAGGCCGCGATCGCCGCCGGTGTCGACTCGATCATGACCGCGCACCTCCAGGTCCCCGCGCTCGACCCCAGCAACGAACCGGCCACCCTGTCGCCCACGATCCTCCAGGGCGTGCTGCGCGACGAACTCGGCTTCGACGGCGTGATCGTCACCGACGCCCTCAACATGCAGGGCGTGCGCACCAAGTACGGCGACGACCGCGTGCCCGTCCTCGCCCTCAAGGCCGGCGCCGACCAACTGCTGTTCCCGCCCGACATCGACGTCGCCTACAACGGCGCGTCCTGGCGGCAAGTCCGCTGGCGGAGAGATCACCGAGGACCGGCTCTCCGACGAGTCGGTCCTGCGCATCCTGCGGATCAAGGACAAGGCCGGCCTGCTCGACGGCAGCCCCTACGTCTCCCAAAGGTGGTCGACCGGGTCGTCGGTGCCCGCCGGCACCGGCTCGCCGCCGCCGGATCGCCGAGCGCACCACCACCCTGCTGGTCAACGAGAACGAGGCGCTCCACGTGCCGCGCCGGGCAGCGGAAGCTGCTCGTGGTCGGCGCCAGCCCGGCCTTCCCGACCGACGACACCCGCACCACGGTGCCTGAGCTGGCCAAGGCGTTCGACGAACTGGGCTGCCGGACCACGCACTCGCCACCGGGCCGGCGCCCGACGCGGCGAAGATCGACGAGGCCGTGGCCGCCGCGCGGGGACGGGACGCGGTGGTGGTCACCACCGACAACGTCGGCGCCACCAGCGCCCAGCGCACCCTGGTGTCCCGGCTGCTCGCGACGGCGTCCCCATCGTCCACCTCGCGGTGCGCAACCCCTACGACATCGCCCACCTCGGCGGCGTCCCGGCCTCACTGGTCTCCTACCGTTGGACCGAGGTCGAACTGGGCGCCGCGCCCGGGTGATCGCCGGCCGGGTCGAGCCGCGCGGCAAGCTGCCCGTGCCCATCCAGCGGGCCGACGACCCGGCCGAGATCCTCTTCCGCCCGGGCACGGGCTGTCGTACGGCCACGACGCCTCCTAGGCCACCCACTGCTCGTAGGCCAGGTTCGCCACCAGTGCGAAGACCACCGTCAGCAGAACGACGCGGACGAAGCCGCTGCCCTTCTTGAGGGTGTGTGCGCGCCGAACATGCCGCCGGCGAGGTTGAAGACGGCCATCAGGCCGGCCAGCTGCCACAGCACGGCGCCCTGCCAGGCGAAGGTGGCGAGGGCGCCCGCGTTGGTACGTAGCGGTGACGTTCTTCGCGGTGGCGGAGGCGGTCACCAGGTCCAGGTGAGGAGTGCGGTGAGGCCAGGACCAGGAAGGTCCCCGTGCCCGGGCCGACGAGACCGTCGTAGAAACCGATGCCGAGACCCGCGAGGCCGATCGCGGCGCGAAGATCCGGCGGCGGGTGGCCGGGCCGGTGGCGGGGGCGGTGCCGAAGGCGGGGCGGAGGATCACGAAGGCCGCGACCGCGAGCAGCACCACCACGATCACCGGCTTGAGCACCTCGGTGCTCATCCCGGCCGCCAGGAAGGCCCCGCCCCGACGAGGCCGGCCAGCGCCGCGAGGCCGATGCGGACGGCCATGCGGACGTCCACGGGCGCCTTGCGGGCGTAGGTCACCGCCGCTCCGGTGGTGCCGACGATGGCGACCGCCTTGTTGGTGCCCAGCGCGTGCGCGGCCAGGGTGCCGGCGGGCAGCCCGAGCAGCAGCGCCGGCAGCAGCAGAGGCCGCCACCGCCGACCACGGCGTCGATCCAGGCCGGCCGCGAGGGCCGCGAGGCAGAGCAGGACGACCGTGGTCAGCGATATGTCGGGCATGATCGCGAGCTTATGGACGGTATGGATGTGCCGTCCATCGAGATGGGGGTCTTCTGAGGTTGCCCGCCGGGTGCGAGGGGGCCGTGAGGCCTGACCGCGTCCTCACACCCGCCCCCCGCCCCCGCTGAGGCCAGCAGCGTTCCCCGCGGAAACAGACGCGATGCCGCGGGTAACACCCGCACCGCACGCTCGTTGCCATGACCTCGAATACGCGGTGGTGGTGATCGGCGCCGACTCGCGGGCGTGACGCTCGCCCGGCGGCTCGGTGAGCTGGGCACGCCCGCGCTGCTGGTCGGCGACGAGGAGCACCGCCCGTGCCAACCGGGTGCTGTCGCCGAGGTGCTGGCCGGCCGGTGGCGGCCCTGCGGTGATCGCCCTGCCGGGGCCCGCCGGGCTGCTGCGCGTCGCCGGCGTCGACCGGGCCGGACGGCTGGACCGGGGCCGCCGACGGCTCGGTGATCGCGTACGACACGCTGGTCATGGCCACCGGCTCCAACGCCGTACTGCCACCCCTGCGCGGCCTGCCCACCCCGGACCGGCAACCGCCCGAGGGCGTGCACGCCTTCCGGACGATGGACGACCGCCCGGGGGCTGTCCAAGGCGGTACGGCCGGGGTGCGGGCGGTCGTCATCGGCGGCGGGCTGCTCGGCGTCCCCGCCGCCCGCGCGCTGGCCGTACGCGGCGCGCAGGTCGTCCTCGCCCAGCAGTCCGAGCGGCTCATGGAGCGCCAGCCGACCCCGGCCGCCTCCGGCGCTCGTGCGGCGGCATCTGGAGGACCTCGGCGTCGAGGTGCACACCGAGTGCCGGGTACGGGACGTGCGCTCGGTCGGCGGGGCGGTGCGGTCGGTGGAGATGGCCGACGGGTACGCGCTCGGCGCCGACCTGGTCGTCCTCGCCTGCGTGGGTCCGGCCGCGCGTCGGCCTCGCGCAGGCGGCGGGGCTGGAGGTCGCCAAGGGCGTGGTCGTCGACGACGAGCTGCGCACCTCCGACCCGCACATCCGCGCCGTCGGCGACTGCGCCCAGCACGCGGGGCGTGGGTAGGGGCTGGCCGCGCCTCGCCCTCGAACAGGCCGGCGCGCTGTCGAGCTTGCTCGCCGGGGGACGGCACGGCCGCCCGCTACACCGGCACCCGGTCCCCTTGACCCGGCTCCACCCTACCGGACCCGGCAGCCCCTTCGGGCCCGGCAGCCCCTTCGACCTCGCCGCGTTCGGCGAGACCGACCCCCGCCCCGGCGACGACGTCGTGCAGCTCGCCGACGCCACCCGGGGCACCTACCGCAAGGTCGTCGTCCGCGACGACCGGCTGGTCGGCGGGGTCCTGGTCGGCGAACTCGGCGACCGTCGGCGCGCTGGCGCGCGCCTGGGAGGGAGCAGAGCCGCTCCCGTCCGACGGCGGCCCCCTGCTCCACCTGCTCACCAATGACGGAGGCTCCTGATGACCGCCACCCCGGGGCCCACCCCCACCATCGTGCTCGTCGGCCACGGCATGGTCGGCCAGCGCTTCCTCGAAGCACTCGCCGAGCGCGGCCTGACCGCCACGCACCGCGTGGTCGTGCTGTGCGAGGAGCCGCGCCCCGCCTACGACCGCGTCCAGCTCACCTCGTACTTCTCGGGCAAGACCCCCGACGACCTGTCGATGACCGACCTGGCCTTCATCGACGAGCACGGCATCGAACTGCGCGTCGGCGACCCCGCGGTGACCGTCGACCGGGACGCGCGCAAGGTGACCGCCCGCTCCGGGCTGGTCGTCGACTACGACGTCCTCGTGCTCGCCACCGGCTCCTACCCCTTCGTCCCGCCGGTCCCCCGGCAAGGACGCCGAGGGCTGCTTCGTCTACCGGACGATCGAGGACCTGCTCGCCATCGAGGAGTACGCGAAGACCGCGACGACCGGCGCGGTGGTCGGCGGCGGGCTCCTCGGCCTGGAGGCGGCCGGCGCGCTCAAGGGCCTCGGGCTCACCTCGCACATCGTGGAGTTCGCGCCCCGCCTGATGCCGGTCCAGGTCGACGAGGGCGGCGGCGCCGCGCTGCTGCGCACCATCGAGGGCATGGGCCTGTCCGTCCACACGGGCGTCGGCACGCAGGGAGATCCTGGTCGACGACGCGTCGGGCACCGTCACCGGCATGAAGCTGTCCGACGGTTCCGAACTCGCCACCGACCTGGTGGTCTTCAGCGCCGGTGTCCGCCCCCGCGACCAGCTGGCCCGCGACTGCGGACTGGCGGTCGGCGAGGCGCGGCGGCATCAGCGTCGACGAGCGGTGCCGCACGGTCACCGACGAGCGCGTGTTCGCGATCGGCGAGTGCGCGCTGGGCGTCCGACGGGCGGGTGTACGGGCTGGTGGCGCCCGGTTACGAGCAGGCCGAGACGGCCGCCGCGACCATCGCCGCCCAGGAGGCGTCCTTCACCGGCGCCGACCTGTCCACCAAGCTGAAGCTGCTCGGCGTGGACGTGGCGTCCTTCGGCGACGCGCACGGCACCGCCGAGGACTGCCTGGACGTCGTCTACTCCGACTCCCGCGCGGGCCTGTACAAGAAGCTGGTCGTCGGCCGCGACGGCACGCTGCTCGGCGGCATCCTGGTCGGCGACGCGGAGGCGTACGGCACGCTGCGCGCCTTCACCGGCTCCGTCCCGCCGGTCTCCCCCGAGTCCCTCGTACTGCCCCGCCGGCGCCGGGGCCCCGGCCCAGCTGGGCCCGTCCGCGCTCCCCGACGACGCGGTGATCTGCTCCTGCCACAACGTCACCAAGGGCGCGATCCGCGGCGCGGTGACGGAGCACTCCTGCATGACCGTGCCCGAGGTGAAGAAGTGCACCAAGGCCGGCACCGGCTGCGGCTCCTGCGTGAAGGTGCTCGGCCAGCTGGTCACCGCCGAGCTGGAGGCGAAGAGCGGCGTCGAGGTCGACAAGGGCCTGTGCGGCTGCTTCGCGCAGACCCGCGAGGAGCTGTACGAGATCGTCCGCGCCCTGCGGATCACCTCCTACCGCGAGCTGCTGGGACCGGCACGGCCGGGGAGGGCGCCCGGGGCGGTGACGGCTGCGAGGTGTGCAAGCCGGCGGTCGGCTCGATCATCGCCTCCCTCGCCCCGGCGATCGGCGCGAGCGGCCACGTCCTGGAGGGCGAACAGGCGGCCCTCCAGGACACCAACGACCATTTCCTGGCCAACCTCCAGAAGAACGGCTCGTACTCCGTCGTCCCGCGCATCCCCGGCGGCGAGATCGCCCCCGAGAAGCTGATCGTCATCGGTGAGATCGCCCGCGACTTCGGGCTCTACACGAAGATCACCGGCGGCCAGCGCATCGACATGTTCGGCGCCCGCGTCGAGCAGCTGCCGGTGATCTGGGCCCGGCTGGTGGACGCCGGCTTCGAGTCCGGGCACGCGTACGGGAAGTCGCTGCGCACGGTGAAGTCCTGCGTGGGGCAGACCTGGTGCCGTTACGGCGTCCAGGACTCGGTGCGCATGGCGATCGACCTGGAGCTGCGCTACCGGGGCCTGCGCTCCCCGCACAAGCTGAAGTCGGCGGTCTCCGGGTGCGCCCGCGAGTGCGCCGAGGCACAGTCCAAGGACTTCGGTGTGATCGCCACGTCCAACGGCTGGAACCTCTACGTCGGCGGCAACGGCGGCGCCACCCCGCGCCACGCGGACCTGCTCGCGCAGGACCTGTCCGACGCCGAACTGGTCCGCCTGATCGACCGGTTCCTGATGTTCTACATCCGCACCGCCGACAAGCTGGAGCGCACCTCCACCTGGCTGGAGCGCGTCCCCGGCGGACTGGACCACGTGCGGGACGTCGTCGTGCACGACTCGCTCGGCATCTGCGACGAGCTGGAGTCCCTGATGCGGGCCCACGTCCTCGCACTACCGCGACGAGTGGGCCGAGACCATCAACGACCCCTGGGAAGCTGGCCCGGTTCGTGTCCTTCGTGAACGCGCCCGACACCCCGACCCGGTCGTGGGCTTCGTGCCCGAGCGCGACCAGATGAAGCCCGACCTGCCGCTGCTGAGCATCAGCCTGCGGCGCACCGAGGAAGACCTCGAGAACGACCTCCTGGAAGGAAGCACCCGGCGATGACCCTGGCACCCGAGACGACCGACCTGAAGGTCGCCTGCGCCCTGACGGACGACTGGTTCACGGCCTGCGACCTCGGCGCCCTGCTCCCGGGCCGGGGCGTCGCGGCCCTGCTGCCGGACGGCGGCCAGGTGGCCCTGTTCCGCGACCGGGGCGGCGAGTTGTACGCCATCGACAACCGGGACCCGTTCACCGGCGCGGCGGTCCTCTCCCGCGGCTTGACCGGCACCCACCAGGGCCGCCCCTTCGTCGCCTCCCCCACTGCTCAAGCAGCGCTTCGACCCTGGCGACCGGTGAGTGCCTGGACGACGAGGCGGTGCGGGTGGACACGTACGAGGTGAAGGCGGCCTGAGACCAGAATTCCTTGACTGGTCGTTTCAGATAGGTCTAAGCTGCGACGCGTGGCCAGGACCAAGGAGTTCGATCCGGATGCCGCGCTGCGGGCAGCCCTGGAGCTGTTCTGGCGGCGCGGCTACGAGGGCGACGTCGATGTCCGACCTCGTCGAGCATCTCGGCATCGGGCGCGCCAGCATCTACGCGACCTTCGGCAACAAGCACGAGCTGTACCTGAAGGCGCTGGAACGCTACGAGCGGGGACTGCTCCCGGAACTGCTGGAGGAACTCGCCCGGCCGGGCCCGGCCCTGCCGGGCGTACGGTCCCTGGTGCGCCGTTACGCCGCCGAGGCGGCCGCCGAGGAACTGCGGGAACGCGGCTGCTTCGTCACGAACACCGCGGCCGAGCTGGCCCCGCACGACCCGGTCGCCGCGCGGCGGGTCGAGCGCAACTGGGACCAGCTCGAAACCGTGCTGCACTCGACACTGGTCCGGGCCCGCGCCCAGGGGTGAACTGCCCGCCGACCGCGACCCGCTGACCCTCGCCCGCATGCTGCTGGTACTGCTCCAGGGGCTGCGGGTGGTCGGGAAGGCGTCGCCGGACCCGGCCCGGGTGCGGGACGCGGCGGAACAGGCGCTCGCGCTGCTCGACTGAGGCACCGACCCCCCTCTCCGGAGGGGTGTTTCGCTGACCTCATAATGAAACGATCGGTCAAGAAAAAGGGGAGATTCATGACCACCCAGCGCTTCACCGACAGGACCGCCCTCGTCACCGGGGCGGGCTCCGGCATCGGACGGGCCGTCGCCCTGGCCCTCGCCGCCGAGGGCGCGCACGTCGTCGTCACCGGGCGCGGACGGAAGCCGCTCGACGAGACGGTGGCCCCTGATCGAGGCGGCGGGCGGCAAGGCGCTCGCCGTCACCGCCGACATCTCCCGTGCCGCCGACGTACGGGGCGTCGTGGACGCCGCCGTCGATCACTTCGGCTCCCTCGACGTGGCCGTCAACAACGCGGGCGTCTTCCGCGGCGGAGTCGCCGTGGCCGATCTGCCCGAGGAGGACTGGCACACGCAACTCGACATCAACGTCACCGGCGTCTTCCTCGCCCTCCAGGCGCAGGTCCGCCGGATGCGCACCCAGCCGGGCGGCGGCGCGATCGTGAACATCGCCTCCACCTTCGGTGCGCACAAGCGCAGCCCGGGCGCCACCGCCTACGCGGCCACCAAGGCGGCCGTCTCGGCGCTCACGCGGGGCGCCGCCCTGGACCACATCGGGGAGGGGGTCCGTATCAACGCCGTCAGCCCGGGCGCCACGGCGACCTCCATGTCCCCTGCGGCCCGGCGAGACGGAGGCGGGGCGGGCGGAGCGGATGCGGAGCGAGACGCCGCTCGGCCGGGTCTCGGCGGTGGCGGAGGTCGCGGCGGCGGTGCTGCTACCTGGCGTCGGACGACGCGGCGGTGGTGGGCACCGACCTGGTGGTGGACGGCGGGCAGACGGCCTGACGTTCCCCCCCGGCCTCTCCCGGGGCGGCTGTCGGTTTCCTGCCAAACCCGGCCGGCGCCTCGAAATCGCCTCGGCCGTCGGCTACATCGAGTCCCACGCCCTTCTCCTACGGAGGCCCGGCATGACTCGTAACGACCCCCGGCCGTCCCGGCGCGCGGTGCTCGGCGGTGCCGCCGGCGCGGCGTTGGCGGTGGCCGCCGGCGCCGGCTCGGCCGTAGGCCGCCGCCACCAGGGCCACCCGGCCGACCAGTTCCCGCTGCCCGACGGCTGGCTGCCCGAGGGCATCACCATCGGGCGCGGGCCCTACGCCTACATGGGTTCGCGCGCCGACGGCGCCGTCTACCGCACCGACCTGCGCACCGGCGAGGGCCGCGTCGTCCACGAGGGCGGCACGGGCCTCGCCGCCATCGGCCTGAAGCTGGACCACGACGGCCTGCTGTACATCGCCGGGGGCGGCGGCGGAACCGCGCGGATCATCGACTCACGTACCGGCGAGTTGCTGCGCACCCACCGACTCACCGGAGCGACCGGCCACTTCGTCAACGACGTGGTCCTGCTCGGCGACCGCGCCTGGTTCACCGATTCGTACGGGCCCGTCCTGTACGGCGTCCCGGCGCGGTCGGCGCGGCGGCGCGCCCTCCCGCTGACCGGCGACTGGGAGCAGACGCCGGACGTCATCAACGCCAACGGCGTCGTCTCCACCCCCCGACGGCCGCGGACTGATCGTCGTCAGGATGACGGCGGGCGAGCTGTACCGCGTAAGCCTCCGGACCGGCCGTGCCACCCGGATCACCCTGGTCGGCGCGGACGACGTCGTCCACGGCGACGGCCTGGTCCGCGTCGGCCGCACGCTGTACGTCGTACAGAACCGGCTCAACCTGGTCAGCGTGTGGGACCTGGACGCGAGGGCGGGCAGGGCGACCCTGCGCCGCACGATCACCGACCCCCGCTTCGACGTCCCCGCCACCGCCGCCCGTTTCGGCGACCGCCTCTACCTCGTCAACGCGCTTCCACCAGCCCGCAGACGCCGGAGACGACGTTCACGGCGGTGGCGGTGGACCGCTGAGAGGGGCGCGCCGCCCAGCCGTCACGGATTGTCCATGGACTGTCAACCGAGCTGCCCCTAGGGTCCGTAGCCGACGCCCCGCCGCCGTCCGGCGGCGGGCCGGTCATGACCCCGGAGGCAGCAGTGGAACGTCGTACCCTCCTGCGCACGGCCATCGTCGGCGGCTCGGCCGTCCTCGGCGGAACCCTGTGGCGCGGTGCCGCGTACGCCGCGCCCGCCCAGCCCGGCAGCGGCCCGTACGGGGCGCTCGGCGCGCCGACGCCAACGGCATCAGGCTGCCCGCCGGCTTTACCAGCAGGGTGATCGCCCGCTCCGGCCAGAAGGTCGCGGGCACCTCGTACACCTGGCACAACGCGCCGGACGGCGGCGCCTGTTACGCGGACGGAGCCGGCTGGATCTACGTCTCCAACTCGGAGATCCAACCCCTCCGGCGGCGCGAGCGCGGTGCGGTTCTCGTCCGCCGGGGCGGTCACGTCGGCGTACCGCGTCCTGTCCGGCACCCGGCAGAACTGCGCGGGCGGCCGGACCCCGTGGAACACCTGGCTGTCCTGCGAGGAGGTGGACCGGGGTTACGTCTACGAGACCGACCCGTGGGGCGTGAAGGCCGCCGGTGCGGCGGGACGCCATGGGCCGCTTCAAGCACGAGGCGGCGGCGGCCGACCCGGTGCGCGAGGTCGTGTACCTGACGGAGGACGTCAGCGACGGCTGCTTCTACCGCTTCCGCCCGACGACCTGGGGCGACCTGTCGTCCGGCACGCTGGAGGTGCTGGTCGCGGGCTCGTCCACCAGCGGGCCGGTGACCTGGGCGAGGGTGCCCGACCCGTCCGGCGCCACGGCCACCCCGCCGCCAGGTCTCCGGCGCCAAGCGTTCAACGGCGGCGAGGGCTGCTACTACGCGGACGACACCGCTGGTTCACCACCAGGGCGACAACCGCGTCTGGCAGTGCCAACGCGGCCGCCCAGACCGTCGAACTGGCCTACGACGACTCGCTGGCGACGTCCGGCACGGCCCCTGCTGACCGGCGTGGACAACGTCACCGGCAGCTCCTCCGGCGACCTGCTCGTGGCCGAGGACGGGCGGCAACATGGAGATCTGCGTGATCACGCCGAGCGACGTACCGCCCCTTCCTGCGCATCGACGGCCAGTCCGCTCGGAGATCACGGGCCTGGCGTTCTCGCCCGACGGCACGCGGCTGTACTTCTTCAGCCAGCGGGGCACGAGCGGCAGCTCCTCCGCGGATCACGTACGAGGTGCGCGGGCCGTTCCGGGCGTAGCCTCGCCAGCGCGGCCCGGTCGCCGTCGCGGTGGCCGCGGCGCACCAGGCGCCCAGCGCCTCGTAGGTGACGCCCGTGAGCCGCTCGGAGGCGGCCCACAGCCGCTCCCCCATCGCGTCGTCGGTGGTCCAGGGCGCCCGCCAGGACGGTGCGGGCGTCCTGGCGCCACATCGCGAAGGAGGGGCCGGTGAAGGAGTCGGAGGGGCCGGGCGCGGTCGCCGCGTAAGGGACGGCGCGCGCGCCTGCCTCGGCGGGCTGGGCGATGACCCGTGGCGAGAGCACCCCAGCCGCTCGGCGAGCCGGCGCCTCGCCCGGGGACCGGCGGTATGGCGGAGGTTGGTCTCCGCGTATCCCCGGTGGGGCGGCGATCGCACGCACGTCCGAAGCGCCGTCCCGTGCCGCGAGCCGCCGCGCCAGTTCGTGGGTGAAGAGCAGGTTGGCGGGACTTGGAACGGGCGTAGGCGGTCCAGCGCCCCGTACCGCCGTAGCGTTGCCGTTGAGGTCACGCGGATCGATGTTGGCCAGCGCGCGCAGGAAGCTGGAGACGGTCACGATCCGCGCGCCCGGCGTGGCGAGCAGGGTCGGCAGCAGCAGCCCGGTGAGGGCGAAGTGGCCCAGGTGGTTGACGCCGAACTGGGTCTCGAAGCCGTCCGTCGTCGTTCCGTAGGGCAGCGCCATCACCCCGGCGTTGTTGACGAGGAGATCGACCCGGCCGTACGGCAGCCCGCACGGCGAACTCCCGACCGAGGCCAGGTCCCTTGAGGTCCAGCCGCGGCAGTTCCACGGCGGCGTCCGGCACCTCGCCGACGAGGCGCTCCACGGCCTCGCTCCCCCGCCGCTCGCTGCGGCAGGCGAGGACCACGCTCGCCCGCCCGCGCGCGCCAGTTCCCGGGCCACGACGTAGCCGAGGCCGCTGCTGGCGCCGGTAGACGGACGGCGACGCGCCCGGTCCAGGCCGGGCATGTCGCCCACGTTCCAGCCGGTCATCCACGGCCCTTCCCTGGTCGGACCAGACTCACCGTACGCGCCCCCTGGCGCCCGGAGCGGAGAGCTACCGTCCGGTCACGTCACGTGCCTGCATCACGAGTCCTTCAGTATCGCCACCACATCTACTGCACCTCAATACGTTCGTCACCTTCATATCCGCCCATCCACACCATTCCCGGGACTCTGATGAACCTGCTCCTGCAGCCCGTCGCCGGTGGCCGTCGCCGCGCCGCCCTCGCCGCCCCTGCCGACCGCCACCCAGGCGCACGAAGGCACCCACCCCTTCGAGAACTGCACCGAGGCGTACGACGCCGGTTACTCCAACATCAAGGAGGGTGACGGAGCACTACGGCGCGCACCTGGACCGCGACAAGGACGGCGTCGGCTGCGACCAGCCGCCCGCCGACTTCGTGCCCGCCGGCGACAAGGACACCGACGACGGGGCCGGCTCCGGGGACTCCGGGAAGGGACGAGAACTCCGGGAGCGGCGACGCCGGCGCGGAGGAGGCCACCGGGCAGCAGGGCACCGACCTGGCCGAGACCGGCGGCGACGACACCACGCCGTACATCGCGGCGGGCGGCGCGGCCGTCGTCCTCGCCGGCGGCGGACTGCTGCTGGCCGCGCGGCGGCGCCGGAGCGACGGGCGCCGGCTGACGGCGCCCACGGCCGCCGGTGGCCCGTTCCTGGTGGCCCGTCCGCCGGTGTCCCCGTCCGCTCAGCGGCGGGGCGCCGGCGGCTTCAGGCTGAACGCGGCGCTGCTCAGCCAGCGCCGTGCGGCCCGCGCCACGGGGCGCTCGACGAACCGCTGCACGACGTACCGACAGCGCGACCAGGCCGGCCACCGTGAGCCCTACCATGACCCAGGGGTCGGCGCGGTCGCCGAAGCGGTGCAGGGACGTTCACGCCGATGGCGTCGTGCAGCAGGTACAGCTGGGAAGGTCAGCGTGCCCGCGACGGTCAGCCCGCGCCAGCGGATCCGGCTGGTCCAGCCGAGGGCGACGGCGGCGATCAGCAGGAAGAAGAACGTGATCACCAGGACCAGCCAGGCGCGCCCCGGCGCCCAGGAGTCCCAGTTGAGGCGGCCCCCGTCGGGCGTCAGCAGGTAGTGCAGCGCCACCAGCCACGACATGGCGACGATGCCCCAGAGCAGCGGCGTCGGCCGGTAGCGGTACATGAGGTAGAAGGCCATGCCCGCGATGAAGTACGGGGCGGACGGCGGGTTGACCAGCAGCGTCAGCAGCCGGATGTCGGCGCTGGGGGCCAGCACCGCGGCGACCGTCCACAGCCCGCAGTAGATCACCACGCGCTGGTAGGTCAGGCCCTTCCACACCACGACCGCGAAGGTGAGGTAGAAGCACAGCTCGGGCCAGAGCGTCCAGTAGACGGAGTCGAGGTGCTCCACACCGAGCGGCGTCTGCAGCATCGTGAGGTTGGCGAACAGCACGCGCGGGTGCGGGTGCCCGAACGGGTTGTCCGCGAAAGTAGATCACGCACGCGGTGATCGCGATGGCCGCCCAGTACATCGGGTACAGCCGGGTGACCCGGGAGATGAAGAAGTCGCGCGGGGTGCGCCCCCACGCGCTCATGCAGATGACGAAACCGCTGATCAGGAAGAACAGTTCGACGCCGAGCCGGCCGAACGCGAAGTAGCCGTGGGCCTCGGGGAACACGTCACCGACGGGGCGGCCCCAGATGGTCTGCATGGTGGAGGGCGCCTGGCCGACGAAGTGGAAGAAGACCACGGCCAGGGCCGCCAGGAACCGCAGTCCGTCGAGCGCCGCGAGCCGGTCCCTGCGGGACGGGAGGCCCGGCCTGGCACCTCGCGTGCCTCGGCGGCGGCCCGGGGACTGGGCACTCCGGATGCCTGCTCGCCGCCCCGCGTGGCGGTCGTACCGGCGGTCTCCTGTGATCCGTCGAGGTCATCCAACCACCGTTCCGGTGTGGGCCGCTGTCCGCTGCCAGGGCGCTCAAACTTCGCTGACAGCTTGCTGCTGCTCATTGCACAGGAATTCACACCATCGAACACGTCACAAAGGCACGGCACGCAGGCACGGCACGACACAAGGGGCGGCACCCCGCACAGGGTGCCGCCCTTCCCGTGAACCGGAGCCGCCGCCGATCGGTGAGGGTGGTCGGGTGACGAACGGCGGCTCCGGGGCTCTGGGCCCCTTTCAGGGGCCTACCGGTGGTCGCTGCCCTTCGACTGCGACGCCGGCCCGGCCGGCCTCCAGCCGGGCCACCGGGATCCGGAACGGGGAGCAGGAGACGTAGTCCAGGCCGACCTCGTGGAAGAAGTGGACCGACTCCGGGTCGCCGCCGTGCTCGCCGCAGACGCCGAGCTTCAGGTCGGGGCGGGTGGCGCGGCCGGCCTCGCGGCGGCGGCGACCAGGAGCCCACGCCGTCCTTGTCGATCGTCTCGAACGGGGAGACGCCGAAGATGCCCTTCTCCAGGTAGGCCGTGAAGAAGCTGGCCTCGACGTCGTCGCGGCTGAAGCCCCAGACGGTCTGGGTCAGGTCGTTGGTGCCGAAGGAGAAGAACTCGGCCGCCTCGGCGATCTGACCGGCCGTCAGCGCGGCGCGCGGCAGCTCGATCATCGTGCCGATCGACAGCTTGAGCTTCGCCCCCGTGGCGGCCTCGACCTCGGCGATGACCTGGTCGGCCTCGTCGCGGACGATCTCCAGCTCCTGGACGGTGCCGACCAGCGGGATCATGATCTCGGCGCGCGGGTCGCCCTTGGCCGCCTTGCGCTCGGCCGGCGGCTCCGCGATGGCGCGGACCTGCATCGTGAACAGGCCGGGGATGACCAGGCCGAGACGGACGCCGCGCAGGCCCAGCATCGGGTTCTGCTCGTGCAGCCGGTGCACGGCCTGGAGCAGGCGCAGCTCGTTCTCGTGCGGCTCCTGGCGGGACTCGGCGAGCGCGACGCGCACCGACAGCTCGGTGATGTCCGGCAGGAACTCGTGCAGCGGCGGGTCGAGGAGGCGGACGGTGACGGGGAGGCCGTCCATCGACTCGAAGAGCTGGACGAAGTCCTGCTTCTGAAGCGGCAGCAGCTCCTTCAGGGACTCCTCGCGCACGGCCTCCGTGTCGGCCAGGATCAGCCGCTCCACCAGCTCGCGCCGGTCGCCGAGGAACATGTGCTCGGTGCGGCACAGGCCGATGCCCTGGGCGCCGAAGCGGCGGGCGCGCAGCGCGTCCTCGGCGTTGTCGGCGTTGGCGCGTACCCGCAGCCGGCGCTTGCGGTCGGCGAAGGCCATGATGTGGTGCACGGCCTCGACCAGCTCGTCGGCGTCCTCGGCGCCGGCGTGCATACGGCCCTCGAAGTACTCGACGACCGGCGACGGCACGACCGGGACCTCGCCGAGGTACACCTTGCCGGAGGAGCCGTCGATGGAGATGACGTCGCCCTCCTCGACGACGTGCCCGCCCGGGACGGTCATCCGGCGGCGCTTGGTGTCGACCTCCAGCTCCTCGGCGCCGCAGACACAGGTCTTGCCCATGCCGCGCGCGACCACGGCCGCGTGGGAGGTCTTGCCGCCGCGCGAGGTCAGGATGCCCTCGGCGGCGATCATGCCGTCCAGGTCGTCGGGGTTGGTCTCGCGGCGCACCAGGATGACCTTCGCCCGAGCGCGACCACTTGACGGCGGTGTACGAGTCGAAGACCGCCTTGCCGACCGCCGCGCCCGGCGAGGCCGCGATGCCCCGGCCGACCTTCTCGACCTTGGCTTCCTCGTCGAAGCGCGGGAACATCAGCTGCGCGAGCTGGGCGCCGTTGACCCGCTGGAGGGCCTCCGCCTCGTCGATCAGGCCCTGGTCGACGAGCTGGGTGGCGATGCGGAAGGCCGCGCCCGCCGTGCGCTTGCCGACGCGGGTCTGGAGCATCCACAGCTGGCCGCGCTCGATGGTGAACTCGATGTCGCAGAGGTCCAGGTAGTGGTTCTCCAGCGTCTCCATGATCTGCATCAGCTGGTCGTACGACTTCTTGTCGATCGACTCCAGCTCGGCGAGGGCGACGGTGTTGCGGATGCCCGCGACGACGTCCTCGCCCCTGGGCGTTCTGGAGGTAGTCGCCGTAGACGCCCTGGTGGCCCGAGGCGGGGTCGCGAGGTGAAGGCGACGCCGGTGCCGGAGTCGGGGCCCAGGTTGCCGAAGACCATGGAGCAGACGTTGACGGCGGTGCCGAGGTCGTGCGGGATGCGCTCCTGGCGGCGGTAGAGCTTGGCGCGCTCGCCGTTCCAGGAGTCGAAGACGGCCTTGATGGCGAGGTCCATCTGCTCGCGCGGGTCCTGCGGGAAGTCCCGGCCGGCCTCGGTCTTGACGATCTTCTTGAACTTGGTGACGAGTTTCTTGAGGTCGGCCGCCTCCAGCTCGGTGTCCACCGTGACCTTCTTGGCCGCCTTCGCCGCCTCCAGCGCCTCCTCGAAGAGGTCGCCGTCGACGCCGAGGACGGTCTTGCCGAACATCTGGATCAGGCGCCGGTAGGAGTCCCAGGCGAAGCGGTCGTCGCCGGCCTGCTTGGCCAGGCCCTGCACCGACTTGTCGGAGAGGCCGATGTTGAGGACCGTGTCCATCATGCCGGGCATGGAGAACTTGGCTCCGGAGCGGACCGACACGAGGAGGGGGTTGTCGGCCTGGCCGAGCTTCTTGCCCATCTTCGCTTCGAGGGCGTCGAGGTGCGCGCTCACCTCGTCACGCAGTGCCGCCGGCTCCTCACCGCTGTCGAGGTAGGTCTTGCAGGCCTCGGTGGTGATGGTGAAGCCGGGAGGGACCGGAAGACCCAGGTTGGTCATCTCGGCGAGGTTGGCACCCCTTGCCGCCGAGGAGGTCCTTGAGGTCCTTGTTGCCCTCGGTGAAGTCGTAAACGAACTTCGTCGCGTTCGCTACCTGGGGTTCTTTGTTTTCCGACACGGGTCTCGACTCCTCGAGGACGCGGTGGCTGCCCTGACGGCGAGGAATGTACCCAGATCAAAGGCACCTGGGTACGTCCACTTGCGCGTCATGCGCCTGTAACCACTCGTCCGCCAGCGGATCGAAAGTCAAGGCTTGGCAAGCGACCGACCAGTTGTGTTTTCACTTCTTGAACGAATGAACTCCCGGAAGTGCGACCGATCGCTCATCCGAGCGCCGTTCTCTACGTTTGAGTTCGATCGATGAACGATCAAGCTATGGCACTCAGTGCCACACCTTGGAGAAGTGGAATCGTTCAAGATCCGCTCATCTGAGCGCTACCCCTATCGGAGGTGGCGAGAATCACGCTGCCACAGGCCGTCGGATTTCACCATGCGGACGTGATCGGGCCCGGGATGAACACACCGCTCCCGGCGAACGTACGACAGGACGGCGGGCCCGGCCCCCTCGCCGGGCCCGTCGTCCACCGGGTTACGTACGGAAGGACCTCCGGGTGCCTGTCACCACGCATTTCCGCCGGCCACCGCAGACCGCCGACGACCCCGACACACCCGAACCCACCGCGCTCCCGCCCCTCAAGGCCCGCCTGGCCCGCTTGACCCGCCCGGCCCGCTGGCGCGCCTGGCGCGCCCGGTACCCGCGCGCCGCCCTAGCCGCCCGCCGGACCACGACCGTCCTCGCCGCCGTTCTCGTGCTCGGGGCACTGCTCCTGCCGAACACCCTCGTCGCCCTGGAGCCCAACCGGTTCGCCCGGATCCCGGCGGAGGCGGTCATCGGGGCGGTGCTGCTGCTCTGCCTGCCGCGGGTGCCGCGGCTGGTGCTGGCGGCGCTGTTCGGCGTCGGCCTCGGTGTGCTGACCGTGCTGAACCTGCTCGACATGGGCTTCACCGAGTACCTGGGGCGGGGCTTCAACGTCGTCCTGGACTGGGGCCTGCTCGACGACGCCCGGTCGTACGTGGCGGACTCGATGGGCGGGGCGGCGGCGACCGGGGCCGCGGTGGGCGCGGTCGTGGGGGTCCTGGTCCTGCTGGTGCTCATGGCGCTGGCGGCGGTCCGGCTCGGCGAGCTGCTCGCCGCGCACCGGGAGCGGGCGGCCCGGGCGCGCGCTGCTGGCGGCCACCGTGTGGATGACGTGCGTGGCGCTGGGCGTGCAGACCTTCGGCGTGCCGGTGGCCACCAGGAGCGCCTCCGGGGCGCTGGAGGCGCAGGCGCACCGGGTGGTGGACACGCTGCGGGACGAGGCGGCGTTCGCGAAGGAGGCGAAGGCCGACCGCTTCGGCGCCACGCCCGGCGCGCAACTGGTGCCGGACCTGCGCGGCAAGGACGTGATCTTCACGTTCATCGAGAGCTACGGCCGCAGCGCCATCGAGGACCCGGTCATGGCACCGGGTGTCGGCCGGACGCTCGACACCAGCACGAAGGCGCTGGCCGAGGCCGGCTACCGGGCGCGGAGCGGCTGGCTGACGTCGGCGACGTACGGGGGCAGCAGCTGGCTCGGCCACTCCACCTTCATGTCGGGCCTGTGGGTCGACAACCAGCAGCGCTACCGCACCGTCACCGCCGGCGACCACCTCACCCTCACCAAGGCGTTCGAGAAGACCGGCGAGTGGGACACGGTCGGCGTCATGCCGGGCGTGAGAAGGCCTGGCCGGAGGCGGAGTGGTACGGGCTCGACAAGGTCTACGACGCGTTCGACGTCGGCTACCGGGGGCCGAAGTTCAGCTGGTCGACCATGCCGGACCAGTACGCGTTGGAGGCCTTCCAGCGCCTGGAGCACGGCAGGGAGCGCGACCGGCCGCTGATGGCGGAGATCATCCTGACCTCCAGCCACCAGCCCTGGGCGCCGATCCCGGAGCTGGTCGGCTGGGACGAGATCGGCGACGGGTCGGTCTTCGACGGCATCGAGGAGTCGGGCGAGGAGGCGGCGGACGTCATCGCCGACTCCGCGCGGTCCAAGGAGGAGTACGGCAAGTCGGTCGAGTACTCGGTCACCAGCCTCACCCAGTGGCTGGAGCGCTACGGCACCGACGACACGGTCCTGGTATTCCTCGGCGACCACGAGCCGATCACGCGCGTGACCGGCGACAGGACGAGCCGGGACGTCCCCGTCTCGATCGTCGCCAAGGACCCGAAGGTGCTCGACGCGATCGCCGACTGGAACTGGACGGAGGGCCTCGAGCCCGCCCAGGACGCCCCGGTGTGGAAGATGAGCTCCTTCCGCGACCGCTTCCTCACGGCCTACGGCTCCACCCCGCATCCGACCAAGGACTGATCAGCCGCCGGAGGTGTCCAGCTCCGCCTCGTCGCCGACGCCCGCGCAGTCGTACGGGTCCTTGAGCCAGCCGTCCGGCAGGACCACCCGGTTGTTGCCGGACGTGACGGCCGCGAGGGCCGTCGGCGCCGGTGGGCCAGGGCTGGTCCAGGTCGAGTTCGTCGAGGCCGGCGCGCAGCGCCTCCAGGGAGGAGGTGATCGCGAGCCGCTTGCGCATCTCGGAGCCGACCGCGAAGCCCCTTGAGGTACCAGGCGACGTGCTTGCGGAAATCGATGACGCCGCGCGCCTCGTCGCCGATCCACTCGCCGAGCAGGGTGGCGTGCCGGACCATCACGTCGGCGACCTCGCGCAGGCTGGGCCGCACGTAGTCCTGGGTACGCCCCTCGAAGGCGGCCACCAGGTCGGCGAAGAGCCACGGCCGTCCCAGGCATCCGCGTCCCACGACGACGCCGTCGCAGCCGGTCTCGCGGACCATCCGCAGCGCGTCCTCGGCCGACCAGATGTCGCCGTTCCCCAGGACCGGGATCTCCGGGACGTGCTCCTTCAGGCGGGCGATGGCGTCCCAGTCGGCGGTACCGCCGTAGTGCTGGGCGGTGGTGCGGCCGTGCAGGGCGATGGAGGTGACGCCCTCCTCCACGGCGATGCGGCCGGCGTCGAGATAGGTGAGATGGTCGTCGTCGATGCCCTTGCGCATCTTCATGGTGACGGGCAGGTCGCCGGCGCCGCTCACGGCCTCGCGGACGATGGCCCGCAGCAGGTTCCGCTTGTACGGGAGGGCCGAGCCGCCGCCCTTGCGGGTCACCTTGGGTACGGGGCAGCCGAAGTTCAGGTCGATGTGGTCGGCGAGGCCCTCTTCCGCGATCATGCGGACGGCCTTGCCGACGGTCGCCGGGTCGACGCCGTACAGCTGGATCGAGCGCGGCGTCTCGGTCGCGTCGAAGTGGATCAGCTGCATGGTCTTCTCGTTGCGCTCGACCAGCGCCCGGGTGGTGATCATCTCGCTCACGAAGAGCCCCTTGCCACCACTGAACTCCCTGCACAGCGTGCGGAAGGGCGCATTGGTGATCCCGGCCATCGGCGCCAGCACGACGGGCGGCGCGACGGTGTGCGGGCCGACCTGCAACGGCCGGGCGGTGGTGCTGGGGGCGGGCGTGGTGGGCGTGGACATTCCTCCATTGTCACGTACGCCAGGCAGTGCTCGCCGTGCCCCGGGGCCGAAGATCATGTATCGGTCATTAGTTAACCGCACTATCGAAACGGGCGTACGATGGCGGCCATGCCCGAGCCCACCCACCGCCGACGTCTGCTCGTGCTCGCCATCTGCTGCATGAGCCTGCTGATCGTGAGCATCGACAACACGATCCTCAACGTCGCCCTGCCCGCCATGCAGCGCGACTTCGGCGCGAGCACGTCGGGACTCCAGTGGGCGATCGACGCGTACACGCTGGTGCTGGCCGCGCTGCTGATGCTCGCCGGGTCCACGGCCGACCGGGTCGGCCGCAAGCGGGTCTTCATGACGGGCCTGGTCGTCTTCACCCCTCGGCTCGCTGCTGTGCTCGCTGGCGCCGGACCTGTCCTGGCTGGTCGTGTTCCGGATGATGCAGGCGGTGGGCGGTTCCATGCTCAACCCGGTCGCCATGTCGATCATCACCAACACCTTCACCGACCCCCGCGAGCGCGCCCGCGCGATCGGCGTGTGGGGCGCGGTCGTCGGCATATCGATGGCCGCCGGCCCGCTGGTCGGCGGCCTGCTCGTGGAGTCGGTCGGCTGGCGCTCGATCTTCTGGGTCAACCTGCCGGCGGGCCTCGTGGCACTGGCGCTCACCGTGCGCTTCGTCCCCGAGTCCCGCGCACCGAAGGCCCGCCGCCCCGACCCGCCGGGCCAGCTGATGGTGATCGTGCTGTTCGGCCCCCTGACATACGCGATCATCGAGGCGCCGCACGCCGGGCCCGCGACGGTACTGCCGTTCGCCGCGCTGGCCCCTCGCCGCGCTGCTCGGCCTCCTCCTGTACGAACCCCGCCGCACCGAACCCCTCATCGACCTGCGCTTCTTCCGCTCGGCACCGTTCAGCGGAGCCACCGTGATCGCGGTCAGCGCCTTCGCCGCGCTGGGCGGCTTCCTGTTCCTGTCCACGCTGTACCTGCAGAACGTGCGCGGGCTGAGCGCCCTGCACGCGGGTTTGTGGATGCTGCCGATGGCCGTGCCGACCTTTCTGTGCGCCCCGCTGTCCGGGCGGCTGGTCGGCACCCGGGGGGGCGCGGCTGCCGCTGCTGATCGCGGGCGGCGCGCTGACCCTGAGCGGGGTCCTGTTCGCCGCCTTCGAGGCCGAGACGTCCGACGTCACCCTCTTCATCGGCTACGTCCTCTTCGGCGTCGGCTTCGGTTTCGTCAACGCGCCCATCACCAACACCGCCGTCTCGGGCATGCCCCGCGCCCAGGCCGGGGTCGCCGCGGCCGTCGCCTCCACCAGCCGCCAACTGGGCCAGACCCTGGGCGTGGCGGTGGTCGGCGCGGTGCTGGCGGCGGGCGTGGGCGCGTCGTCGTACCGCGACACCTTCGTCTCCGCCGCCCGCCCCGGCTGGTGGATCCTGGCCGCCTGCGGCCTCGCGGTCCTGGTCCTCGGCGCCGTCACCAACGGCCGCTGGGCCCACCGTACGGCCGAGCGGACGGCCGAACGCCTGGAGTCACCGGAGGCACGGGGAGGCAGCCCGCTCGGGCACGTGACGCCAAGCCCGTACGCACGGGCCGCGCCTACTCCGCGACTCGCCGCACATCCACACGCCGCCCCGCCGCACGCCCCCAGGAGCGCACCTCACACCCATGCACCGCCCCCGCCGCACGCCCCAGGGGCGCGGGGAACTGCGCGACCCGCCCCCCACGCACCCGCAGCCGACGCACGACCCCGCCCCCCGGGGCCCGCGCTCACGCCATGACGCTCCGCGCGACCGCCGGCAGCCGCTCCGCCACCTTCGGCCAGTACCTCACCACCGCCTCCTCCACCTGCGGCAGCGCCCGCTGCCCCGCCAGCGCCAGGGCGATCGCCGCCGCCACGCCCGCCCAGGCGACCGGGCCCAGCGGCGTGCAGCCGAAGAGCTGGCTGGCGCCCGGGGTCTGGACCAGGACGACCAGCGCGGCCGCGGAACCGAGGGACGTGACCTGGACCAGGCGGCTGCCCCGGCGGTCGGCCAGGGTCTGGGCGAGCTGCGTGCCCACCACCGCGCACAGGGCCATCGTCGTCGAGCGGCGCCCCGTGCCCGGCGTGAAGCGGCCGAACAGCCAGGCCGCGGTCGCGCCGAGTGCCGTCGTCATCGCCCGGTGCCGGATCTGGCGGATCAGGGGCTCGCCCAGCACCGCCGTACCGAGCGGCGCGCCCGCGTCGGCGTCCTCCTGCTCGGGGTCCCCCGTCTCCGTCACCGCCACCGCCATCGCGGGGAACAGGTCGGTGAACAGGTTGACCAGCAGCATCTGACGGGTGGACAGCGGAGCGGCGCCGCCGAGCACGGTGCCGAGGATGCCGAAGCCGACCTCGCCCGCGTTGCCGCCGATCAGGATGGCGATGGCGTCGGCGACGCTGTGCCACAGCGCCCGGCCCTCCCGCACCGCCTCCACCAGGACCAGCAGGTCGTCGCCCGTGACGACCAGGTCCGCGGCAAGTTGCGGGCGGCGGCCGAGCCGCGGGCGCTGATGCCGACGCCGATGTCGGCGGCGCGGATGGCGGCGGCGTCGTTGGCGCCGTCGCCGACCATGCCGACGACCCGCCCGGCGTCCCGCATCGACTCAACGACCTGGAGCTTCTGCTCGGGCGCCACCCGGGCGACGACGTCCGCGTCACGCAGCATCCGGGAGCGTGCCGTGCGGTCCGCGGCGGCGATCTCGTCACCGGTGACCACGACCGCGTCCTCGGGCCAGCCCAGGTCGACGGCGATGGCGTGGGCGGTCTGCGGATGGTCGCCGGTCAGCACCACCGGCCGTACGCCCGCCTCGCGCAGCCCGCGCACCAGCGCCGGGGACGTCTCGCGGGCCACGTCGGCCAGCCCGAGCATCCCGGTGAACTCCAGCTTCTCCGGCGCCTGTTCGAGGACGTCCGCCGCCTTCTCCCCCCTTGCGCAGGGGCCGGCTGGCCACCGCGATGATGCGCAGTCCGTCGCGGGCCAGGCCGTGGGCCACCTCGGTGGCGTGCGAGGGCAGGTCGGCGCAGGCCGGCAGCACGGTCTCCGGGGCGCCCCTGACCACCAGCACCGGCGCTCCGTCCCCCGTCCCGTCCGACGGCGGCGGCGTAGCCGCGCGAGGTCTCGAAGGGCAGGCCCTCCTCCTGCTCCCACTCCGGGTCGTCCCCGGCGGCGTCCAGGACGGCCTCGTCGGTGGCGTGGGTGGGCCGGGCGCCGTCGCCGTTCAGGCGGGGGCAGGCGCGCGCGGCGACCCGTACGGCGTCGGCGGCGTCCGGGTCGGCCGCCTTGCGGACCGTGCCGTCGGCGCCCGCCACCCTCGACACCCGCAGCTTGTTCTCGGTGAGCGTGCCGGTCTTGTCGAAGCAGATGGTGTCCATGCGGCCCAGCGCCTCCAGCGTGCGCGGGGGTGCGCACGAGAACGCCGCGGCGGCTGAGCCGGCAGGCCGCCGCCAGCTGGGCCACCGTCGCCACCAGCGGCAGCCCCTCGGGCACGGCGGCCACCGCCACCGACACACCACCGGCGACGGCCTGCCGGATCGGCGTCCCGCGCAGCAGCGAGAGGCCGGTCACCGCGGCCCCGCCCGCCAGCGTCAGCGGCAGCGCCTGCGGGTCAGCTCCTGGAGCCTGGCCTGCACTCCGGCCGCCGAGGGCGTACGGGCGGCCAGTGACACCGCCCGCGCGGCCTCGGTGTGCTCCCCCGTGTCCACGACGACCGCCTGGGCGCGGCCGGCCACCACCGTCGTGCCCTCGAAGACCATGCAGTGCCGTTCGGCCACGGGGGCGTTCGTCACCGGGTCCACGCACTTGTCCACCGGCAGCGACTCGCCGGTGAGCGCGGACTCGTCGACCTCCAGGCCGTCCTCCCACAGCAGCCGGGCGTCGGCGGGCACGACGTCGTCCGCCTTGAGGTCGACGATGTGGCCCGGATGCAGCTTGGCGGCGTCCATGACGAGCGGCTCGGCCGACGGGTCGTGCGTCTCCTCCTCGGCGACCCGCGCCTTCTGCTTCTGCTGGGCGAGCAGCCCGGACAGCGCCCGCTCGGCCCGCAGCCGCTGGAAGCCGCCGACCAGCGCGTTCAGGTCGAGCGCGCCGACGACCAGCAGCGCGTCCATGACGGAGCCGAGGATCGCCTCGGCCGCCGAGCCGACCGCCAGCACCGGGGTGAGCGGATCGTCCAGCTCGCCCCGCACGGCCTGTCCCAGTTGCCAGGTCCACTTCACCGGGGCGAGAACGGGGACGCGGCCCGCCCGGTCGGCCACCGCGCGGGTCCTGGCCGCCAGTTGCTCGGCGAGGGACGGCTCCGGCTCCTTCTCCCGCTCCAGGCGCTCCCGTACGCCCGTGGGGTCCAGCGTGTGCCACGCCACCCGCGCCCGGGGGTGCGGGGCGCGGGCCATCGCCACGCCGAACGCGGCACGCGTGCCGGACAGCAGGGCCGCCGCCGCGCCGACGTCAACGGGCGCGTGCCGCAGCCCGGGCAGCGCCGAACAGCCGCCCTTGCCACCGTTCTTGCCCTTGCCGCGCGCCTCACCGACCGCCACCAGCAGGCCGGACAGCGCGGCCCCGGACCGGGCCAGCGTCTGCGACCGGCGCCCGATCGCGCGGGCCGCCGGCACCGCCCGCAGCAGCCGCCACACGTCGGCGAGTCCTTGCGGGGCGAGCACGTCCGCGCCCCACGCCACCGGGGCGTCCGCGTCGGCCAGCGCGACGGCCACGTCCCCGCCGAGCAGCCCGGCCCGCACCGTCTCGTCGTCGCCCGGCCGGGGGCCGTACGACGGTGATCACACCGCCCTCGGCGCGCAGTTCGTCCACGACGTCCCTGAGCGGGCGCTCGGCGCTGACGACCTGGTCGGCGAGGCCGGTGAAGTCGGCCAGCGCCGGGTCCTCCACCATCACCACGCGCAGTCCCGCGCGCCGCGCCGCGTCCAGTACGTCCTCGGTCCACGGGTCCGCGCCCGCCTCCGGCGCCCGCAAGGCGCTCGGATGCAGGACGACGGTGGCCGCCATCTCCAGCTGCCGCAGCCGTTCGGGGTCGCGCACGAGCACACCGGTGCGCGACAGCGCGGCGCTCAGTACGGCGTGGAAGGCGGCGGGCCCGTAGCGCGCGGCCTTGGGCGAGCCGGCCAGTACCGCCTCGGCGGCCTCGGCCACGTCGTGCTTGACCAGCAGGGTCGCCACCGCGCCCGCCACACTGCCGGTGGAGGCGTGGGCGGCGTAGTCCTGCGCCGGGGTGCTCTGCAGCGGCGGACGCAGGGCGGGGTCGGCGGGCAGGCTGACCCGGTCCGGGGCACACAGCTGGTCGTGCACGACCTCGAAGGTCGCCGTCCGGGTCACCGCCTCCGCCAGCTGGCAGACGCGCAGCGCCCCGTCGAGCACCAGGGGAGGTGTAGCTCTGGCCGGCGCCGTGCACGGCCGCGTTGGCGGCGGCCATCGCCACGTCCATGCCGTGGGCGCCGAGGCGTTCGCGCAGCCAGGCGCGGAAGGTCGGATTCTCGCGCAGCAGCGTCGCCACGGCCGTCACCAGGCGGGGCGAGGGCGGCAACCGCAGGCGCGCGCCGGTCACGGCGGCGGCGATGCCCAGCAGGTCGGCCCCGAGGGCCGTGGCGGCGACCCGCACGGAGGCCGGATCGCCGGGGTGGGCCAGTTCCTCCACCGAATCGCCCGGGCCCCGCTGGTCCACCCGGGTCAGTCCGTGCTGTTCGGCCAGTTCGGTGGCCCGGTCCACCACCCGGTCGGTGAGTGCTTCCTCGGTCGCGGTCACCACCAGCCGGGCGAGACCGGTGTCCCAGTAGGCGAGCACCACGTCCGGGTGCTCGGCCAGTGCCGCCGCCACCCGTCGCGCCACGCGTTCCGTGCCGCCGCCCCGGCGCACCTTGTCCGTCGCGGCCGGGCGGAGTTCGAGGTGCGCCCGGTTCCCGGCCCGCCAGTCCCGGGTGCCGCCCGGCAGCTGCGGCGCGGGCGACCCGTGCCGCGCGCGCCGCGAAGTCGGCGCCGCGCACACCGGCCCGTGCGGTGCCCGCCACGGCGCCGGCCGCGGCACCCACCGCGGGCGCGGTGCCGCGCGCGAGCAGCCGGGGCCCGGCCAGGACAATCCCGGTGACGGCGCCCTGGGAACGCGTCAGAAGTCCACCGACCATCGTTGTCTCTCAGCCCGCCTTTCGGGTGGATGCGGCCGTCTTCTTGCCCCGGCCGCGGGAGGACGCACCGCGCGAAGGACCGGACGTGGCCTTCTTGGCGGTGCTCTTCTTCGCGGTGCTCTTCTTGGCGGGACTCTTCTTGGCGGGACTCTTCTTCGCGGGACTCTTCTTCGCGGTGCTCGTCGCCGCTGTGCTCTTCGCGGCGGTGCTCTTGGCGGCGGCCTTCTTGGCGGTGCTCTTCGCCGCGCTGCTCGTAGCCGCTGTGCTCTTCGCCGCGGTCTTCTTGGCGGTGCCCGTCTTCGCGGTGCCCTTCGCCGCCGGGCTCTTCCGGGTGGCGGCCTGGGTCGCGGTCTTCTTGGCGGGACTCCGCCGCGCGGGGCTCTTCTTCGCCGTACTCGTCCCGGCCGTACCGGCCTTCCCCGAGCCGCCGTCCGCACCGCCGCCGGAGGCCTCCGCCCCGTTCTGCAGCACCCGCGCGGCCTCCGCCTCCGGCGACTCCTGCGGCCGTGGCCGCGTCAGCCACGCCACCGCCGCACCGGTGGCCGCCACCGGCCACTCCACCAGCCCGGCGATGCCCAGCACCCCGGCCCCCGTGTAGACGACCGCACGCCGACCGCGCGGCGACACGGCCCCGATCCTGTCCAGCGCCCCCTCGGCGACCCTGCCGACCGTCTCCGCGCCCGAACCTTCCGCAGCGCCGACGCGGCCGCGTGCAACGGCCTCGGGAGCGTCTGCGCCGATTTCGTCTGCGCCGATTTCTGCTCAGCCATGACTGTTCGTCCTCGCCTGTGCAAGCTTGTGCAAGCTGTGGAAACCCTGGGAACCTCACCTTCCGCATTTCTCCGGGTTCCCGCACTTCGGGCGCTCACCCCGGGGGACTTTCCGGTCCAGACCTCTTGACGAAAGGTCTGGACCAACACCACTGTCATGCCTACGACACCTCACCGACCCCCACCGGGGAGGCCCGGCATGATCCGCCGCAAGCTCCGCCTGCTCGCCGCCGCGCTCGCGGCCACCGTCCTCGCCCCACCGGGGGTCGCCACCGCGTCCGCCGCCCTCGCGCCCGCCGCCGACACCTGCGCCGTGAAGTCGAAGCCCGCCGGCAAGGTGCTCCAGGGCTACTGGGAGAACTGGGACGGTGCCGCCAACGGCGTCCACCCGCCGTTCGGCTGGACGCCCATCACCGACTCCCGCATCGGCGCCCACGGTTACAACGTGATCAACGCGGCCTTCCCGGTCATCCGTTCCGACGGAACGGCCCTGTGGGAGGGACGGCATGGACCGGGACGTGAAGGTGGCGACCCCGGCCGAGATGTGCGCGGCCAAGGCGTCCGGGCAGACGCTGCTGCTCTCCATCGGCGGCGCGACGGCCGGCATCGACCTCGGCTCGGCCGCCGTCGCCGACCGCTTCGTCGAGACGATCGTGCCGATCCTCAAGAAGTACAACTTCGACGGCATCGACATAGACATCGAGACCGGCCTGGTCGGCAGCGGCGACATCAGCCGGCTCTCCACGTCCCAGGCCAACCTGATCCGCGTCATCGACGGCGTTCTGGCCCGTATGCCGTCCGGCTTCGGCCTCACCATGGCCCCGGAGACCGCCTACGTCACCGGCGGCAGCGTGGTCTACGGGTCGATCTGGGGCGCGTACCTGCCGATCATCAAGAAGTACGCGGACAACGGCCGCCTGTGGTGGCTCAACATGCAGTACTACAACGGCAGCATGTACGGCTGCTCCGGCGACTCCTACCAGGCGGGCACCGTGCAGGGCTTCACCGCCCAGACCGACTGCCTGGACAGGGGCCTGGTCATCCAGGGCACGACGATCCGCGTCCCCCTACGACAAGCAGGTCCCGGGTCTGCCCGCCCAGCCCGGCGCGGGCGGCGGCCACATGGCGCCGTCCCAGGTCGCCCAGGCGTGGAACCACTACAACGGCGCCCTCAAGGGCCTGATGACCTGGTCGATCAACTGGGACGGCTCGAAGAACTGGACCTTCGGCGACAACGTCAAGGCTCTCCAGGGCCGCTGACGCCCCCTCACCGGGCCGTGAACGCCAGCTTCGCCCCCAGCGCCACGAAGGACCCCGCGAAGCTCCGCCGCAGCCACGCCATCACCCTCGGCCGGGAGATGACGTGGCTGCGCACGGACGCGGCCAGGACGCCGTACCCGGCGAACACGACGAAGGTCACCAGCATGAACACGCCGCCCAGCACCAGCATGTGCGGCAGGGCGCCGGCCTGCCCCGGGTCCACGAACTGCGGCAGGAAGGCGAAGAAGAACAGCGTCAGCTTCGGGTTCAGGATGTTGATCAGCACGCCCCGCAGGATCACCCGCCCCGCCGGAACGGGTCCGCCCCGGCCCTCCCCCACCGTGAGCGCCTCCCTTGTCCCGGAGGGTGGCCCACGCCATGTACAGCAGGTAGGCGACACCGGCGTACTTGAGGACCTGGAAGGCCGTGGCACTGGCGTGCAGCACCGCCGCGACCCCGGTGACGGTGGCCAGCAGGTGCGGCACGATGCCGAGCGCACACCCGAAGGCGGCGACGACGCTGGCGCGGCGCCCGCGGGAGAGGGCGGCGGCGAGGGTGTAGACGACCCCGGTGCCGGGGGTCGCGACGACCACGAGGGTGGTCAGCAGGAAGGCGATACTCATGGCTCACCACCCTGACGACACGACGGCCCCCGACACAGGACCACTGTGGGTCCCGTATCGAGGGCCAATCACGGGCGGCCGATGACGAGGGCCGCTCCGCTCCCCGGCCGAGACGCCCACCCCCTCCCGACCGAGTCGGGTGGTGGGTGGGCACAGGCCCGGGGGTCCAGGGGGCAGAGCCCCCTGGTACCTCAACCGGAACGGACGTTCAGCAGCCCAAGAGCCGGGAAGCGAGGTATCCCTCGATCTGGTCCAGCGACACACGCTCCTGCTTCATCGTGTCCCGCTCCCGCACCGTCACCGCGTTGTCGTCCAGCGTGTCGAAGTCGACCGTCACGCAGTACGGCGTACCGATCTCGTCCTGACGCCGGTAACGGCGCCCGATCGCACCGGCGTCGTCGAAGTCGATGTTCCAGTTCTGCCGCAGCGCCTGGGCGAGACCCTTGGCCTTGGGCGACAGCTCCGGGTTCCGGGACAGCGGCAGGACGGCGACCTTCACCGGCGCGAGGCGCGGGTCGAGCCGCAGCACGGTCCGCTTCTCCAGCTTGCCCTTGGCGTTGGGGGCCTCGTCCTCGACGTACGCGTCGAGCAGGAAGGCGAGCATCGCGCGCCCGACACCGGCCGCCGGCTCGATGACGTACGGCGTCCAGCGCTCGCCGGCCTCCTGGTCGAAGTAGGAGAGGTCCTGGCCGGAGGCCTTGGCGTGCGAGGAGAGGTCGTAGTCCGTCCGGTTGGCGACACCCTCCAGCTCGCCCCACTCGCTGCCGCCGAAGGAGAAGCGGTACTCGATGTCGGCGGTGCGCTTGGAGTAGTGGGAGAGCTTCTCGGCCGGGTGCTCGAACCAGCGCATGTTCTCCTCACGGAGACCGAGGCCGGTGTACCAGTTCCAGCGCTGCTCCATCCAGTACTCCTGCCACTTCTCGTCCTCGCCCGGCTTGACGAAGAACTCCATCTCCATCTGCTCGAACTCGCGGGTCCGGAAGATGAAGTTGCCGGGCGTGATCTCGTTGCGGAAGGACTTGCCCATCTGGGCGATACCGAACGGCGGCTTGCGGCGCGACGTGGTCTGCACCTGGGCGAAGTTGGTGAAGATGCCCTGCGCCGTCTCGGGCCGCAGGTAGGCGACGGAGCCGCTGTCCTGGGTCGGGCCGAGGTGGGTGGAGAGCAGACCCGAGAACTGCTTGGGCTCGGTGAAGGTGCCCTTGTTGCCGCAGTTGGGGCAGTTGAGGTCCGCGAGGCCGTTCTCCGGGGCGCGGCCCTTCTTCTCCTCGTAGGCCTCTTCCAGGTGGTCCGCGCGGAACCGCTTGTGGCAGGAGGTGCACTCGGTCAGCGGGTCCGTGAAGGTGGCGACGTGGCCGGAGGCCACCCAGACATCGGGGGCCAGGATCACGGACGAGTCGAGACCGACGACGTCCTCGCGCGAGGTGACCATGTAGCGCCACCACTGGCGCTTGAGGTTCTCGCCTAGCTCGACACCCAGCGGCCCGTAGTCCCAGGCGGCGCGCTGACCGCCGTAGATCTCACTGCACGGGAATACGAAGCCACGGCGCTTGCTCAGGCTGACGATGGTGTCGATCTTGTCGGCGGCCACGGTGCTCTCTTCATTACGACGACGGGCGACGAAGCGAGATGCTTCCAGAGAATGCTTCAGGTTACCGGCGTGGACTGCCCCCGACCAAATCGGGGGCTCCCCGCCCTCGCGACCGGTCGTGACCGGGCATTGTTGACAACGGTTTCCATATTTGTTGAAAATGAATGCCATGAACGTACGACGACGCCACATATCCGGCATAGCAGTCACCGCGGCCGCCGCACTCGGCCTGGGGACCCTCTCCGCCTGCTCCAGCGACAGCGCGGCGGCGGGCAACACGGACAAGTTCGACGTCGTCGCGTCGTTCTACCCGATGCAGTACCTCGCCCAGCAGATCGGCGGGGAGCACGTGAACGTCACCACCCTCACCGAGCCCGGCCAGGAGCCGCACGATCTGGAGCTGAGCGCCAAGCAGACCGCCGAGATGGGCGAGGCGGACGCGGTGCTCTACCTGAAGTCCCTCCAGCCCGCCGTGGACGAGGCCATCACCCAGTCCGACGTGCAGACCAAGATCGACGCGGCGACGCTGACGACGCTCGAGGACCACGGGAGCGTCGAGCACGACCACGCGGGCGGGGAGCACGCCGAGGAGAAGCACACCGAGGAGAAGCACTCCGAGGAGGAGGAGCACGCCCTCGACCCGCACGTCTGGCTGGACCCGGTGAAGTACGCCGAGATCGCCGAAGGCGTCGCCAAGGCCTTCGAGAAGGCCGACCCGGACCACGCCGCCGACTACCGGAAGAACGCCGACGCGCTGGCGAAGAAGCTGGCCGGTCTGAACACGGCGTACACGGACGGCCTGAAGAACACCGACACCCAGGTCTTCTTCACCAACCACGCCGCCTTCGGCTACCTCGCCGAGCGCTACGGGCTCACCCAGGAGGCCATCAACGGCCTCGACCCGGAGAGCGAGCCCAGCCCGGCCCGGATCAAGGAGCTCCAGGAGGAGGCCAAGGCCGACGGCGTGACCACCGTCTTCTACGAGACACTGGTGTCCGACAAGACCGCGAAGACCCTCGCCAAGGACGCCGGCCTGAAGACCGATGTCCTGGACCCGCTGGAGGGCATCACCGACAAGTCCAAGGGCGACGACTACCTCGCGGTCATGGAGTCCAACCTCAAGGCGCTCGAGGCCGCCCTCGGCGCCAAGTGAGCGTTCCGATCGTTTGGAGGGCCTCGTGAGCGACGAGACCGTCATATCCCTGCGCGGCGTCCGCGCCGAACTCGGCTCACGCCCCGTCCTGCGCGGCATCGACCTCACCGTGCGCGGCGGCGAGGTCGTGGCCCTGCTCGGCGCCAACGGCTCGGGCAAGTCCACGGCCGTGCGCACGCTCATCGGCCAGGTGCCGGTGACGGCCGGCGAGGTCGAGCTGTTCGGCACCCCCGGCGCCGCTTCCGCGACTGGGCGCGCGTGGGCTACGTCCCGCAGCGCACCACGGCCGCGGGCGGCGTCCCCGCCACGGTGACCGAGGTCGTCTCCTCCGGCCGCCTCTCCCGCGCCCGCTTCGGCGTCCTGCGCAAGGCCGACCACGAGGCCGTGCGCCGCGCCCTCGACCTGGTCGGCATGGCGGACCGCGCCAAGGACTCCGTGAACGCCCTCTCCGGCGGCCAGCACCAGCGGGTGCTGATCGCCCGCGCCCTCGCCGCCGAACCCGAGCTGCTGATCATGGACGAGCCGATGGCGGGCGTCGACCTGGCCAGCCAGGAGGTGCTGGCCGAGACGCTCAGGAAGCAGGTCGCGGCCGGCACCACCGTCCTGCTGGTACTGCACGAACTCGGCCCCCTGGAGCCCCTGATCGACCGGGCGGTGGTGCTCCGCGACGGCTGCGTCACGCACGACGGCCCGCCGCCCGAGGCGGTCGGCCAGCACGCGCTGCCCGGCCACGACCACGTACACCCGCACGCGCCGGCGGGCGCCGAACCGATCCGCACGGGACTGCTGAGCTGATGGAAATCCTGAACTACGCCTTCATGCAGCGGGCGCTGCTGGCGGCCGTCCTGGTCGGCATCACCGCCCCCGCCGTCGGCATCTACCTGGTCCAGCGCCGCCAGGCCCTCATGGGCGACGGCATCGGCCACGTGGCGATGACCGGCGTCGGCCTCGGCTTCCTGCTCTCCTGGTCCCCGGTGTGGATGGCCACCCTGATCTCCGTGCTCGGCGCGGTCCTCATGGAGCTGATCCGCTGGTACGGCAAGACCCGCGGCGACATCGCCCTCGCCATGCTCTTCTACGGCGGCATGGCCGGCGGCGTGATGTTCATCAACCTCGCGCCCACGGGCTCCAACGCCAACCTCACCTCGTACCTCTTCGGCTCGCTGTCGACGGTCTCCGAGTCCGACGTGACCGCGATCTGCCTGCTGGCCGCCTTCGTGGTCGTCGTCACCCTCGGCCTGCGCCGCCAGCTGTTCGCGGTCAGCCAGGACGAGGAGTTCGCCCGGGTCACCGGCCTGCCGGTGCGCGCGCGCTGAACCTGCTGACGGCCGTCACGGCGGCGGTGACGGTGACCGTCGCGATGCGCGTCGTCGGGCTGCTGCTGGTGTCGGCGCTGATGGTGGTCCCGGTCGCCGCCGCCCAGCAGCTCACCCGCAGCTTCGCCGCCACCTTCGCCGTCGCCGTCGCCATCGGCGTCAGCGTGACCATCGGCGGCACGGTCACGTCGTACTACCAGGACGTGCCGCCCGGCGCGACCATCGTGCTGCTCACCATCGGCGCGTTCGTCCTGCTCACCGTGCTGGCGGCGCCACTGGCCCGGCGACGCGCGCGGGCGGTCACCGCGGCGCAGGCCGCCGCGGATCCGGCGGAGTGCAAGATTCCGGCCACCAGGGGGGCCACCGACGAGGTCGGCGTCTGACTGCCGGGCGGCCGGGCTGGCACAATGGCCCGGCAAGCCCCAGACGGCAGACGTGAGGAGGAGTACCGGTGACGACCGCTGGACCGCCCGTGAAGGGCCGCGCCACCGGCAGCGGGCCGCCGTGTCGGCGGCCCTCCAGGAGGTCGAGGAGTTCCGCAGCGCACAGGAGCTCCACGACATGCTCAAGCACAAGGGCGACTCGGTCGGGCTCACCACGGTCTACCGCACCCTGCAGTCCCTCGCCGACGCCGGCGAGGTCGACGTCCTGCGCACCGCCGAGGGCGAGTCCGTCTACCGCCGCTGCTCCAGCGACGACCACCACCACCACCTCGTCTGCCGCGCCTGCGGCAAGGCGGTCGAGGTCGAGGGTCCCGCGGTCGAGAAGTGGGCGGAGGCCATCGCCGCCGAACACGGCTACGTCAACGTCGCGCACACGGTCGAGATCTTCGGCACGTGCGCGGACTGCGCGGGGGCCTCCGGCGGTTGAGCCGGTGGGGGCCGGGGCTGCGCCCCGGGCCCCTTTTTCGGCCTGAACGGCCTCGTCCTCAAACGCCGGACGGGCTGGATTTCCCCTCCATGGCCAGCAGCTCCTCGTTGGGATCGCGCCGCCGAAGCGGCGGTCGCGGGAGGCGAACTCCAGGCACGCCCGCCACAGGTCACGGCGGTCGAAGTCGGGCCACAGCACGTCCTGGAAGACCATCTCGGCGTAGGCGCTCTGCCAGAGCAGGTAGTTGGACGTCCGCTGCTCGCCGCTCGGCCGCAGGAACAGGTCCACGTCCGGCATGTCCGGGTAGTACAGGTACTTCGCGAGCGTCTTCTCGTTCACCTTCGACGGGTCGAGCCGCCCGGCCCGCACGTCCTCGGCGAGGGCCTGCGCCGCGTCGGCGATCTCGGCGCGTCCGCCGTAGTTCATGCAGAAGTACAGCGTCAGCCGGTCATTGCCCTTGGTCTGCTCCTGGGCGACCTGCAGCTCCTTGGCGACCGACTTCCACAGCTTGGGCATCCGCCCCACCCAGCGCACGCGGATCCCCAGCTCGTCGAGCTGGTCGCGGGTCTTGCGGATGAAGTCCCGGTTGAAGTTCATCAGGAAGCGCACCTCGTCCGGCGACCGCTTCCAGTTCTCGGTGGAGAAGGCGTACAGCGAGATGTTCTTCACGCCCATCTCGATCGCGCCCTGGAGCACGTCCAGTACCCGCTCGGCACCGACCTTGTGCCCCCTCGGTGCGCGGCAGCCCGCGCTCCTTGGCCCAGCGCCCGTTGCCGTCCATGACGATCGCCACATGCTCCGGAACCAGCTCGCCGAGCCTCGGAGGCCGCGCGCCGGACGGGTGCGGCTCCGGCGTCCTGTAGTCCCGGCGCTGACGCCCCAGGATCCCGCGTACGGCCATGTGTCTCTCGTCTCCTTCAGGATTTCTCTACGTATCGCAGGGAGCGCAGGCCGCGCTCCAGGTGCCAGTGCAGGTACGCGGACACCAGCCCGCTGCCCTCCCGGACGTACCGCGGCTCGCACGCGTCCGCGGTCCCCCAGTCTCCCGTGAGCAGCGCCCCGAGCAGCTCCAGGGCCTGCGGCGAGGGTACGACGCTGCCGGGCACCCGGCAGTCGGCGCAGACGGAGCCGCCCGAGCCGACCGAGAAGAACCGGTTCGGACCGGGCATGCCGCACTTCGCGCAGTCCCCGAAGGTCGGGGCGTACCCGTTCACGGCGAGGGAGCGCAGCAGGAACGCGTCGAGGACGAGGTTCGGCGCGTGCTCGCCCCGGGCGAGGGTCCGCAGCGCGCCGACCAGCAGCAGGTACTGCTGCACCGCCGGCTCGCCCTCGTGGTCGGTGAACCGCTCGGCCGTCTCCAGCATGGCCGTCCCGGCGGTGTACCGCCCGTAGTCCATGACGATCCCGCCGCCGTACGGCGCGATGGTCTCGCTCTGCGTGCACAGCGGCAGACCGCGCCCGACCAGCTCGCTGTTCTTCGAGAAGAACTGCACGTCGACGTGCGAGAACGGCTCCAGCCGTGCCCCGAACTTCGACTTCGTCCGCCGCACCCCGCGCGCCACGGCGCGTACGCGTCCGTGACCGCGCGTGAGCAAGGTGATGATCCGGTCCGCCTCACCCAGCTTCTGGGTGCGCAGCACGATGCCGTCGTCGCGGAACAGACTCATGGCGCCCATTCTCGCGCATCCGTCAGGGCACCTCGCCCCGGCTTCTGGCGTTCGTGTACGCCGTCGCCGCGCTGAGGCGCTCCGCCGGGGTGGCGTGGCGTACGTCACCCGGCTCGGCGTCCCACTCCCGCCCGCCGCCGTACGGCCGCATCTGCACGTACGGCCCCTCGTGGCCCATGACGAGGCCGACGCGTCCGGTGCGGGTGTCGAGGGCGTAGGCGCCGACGGGCGGGTACGGGTATATCATCGCAGCGCCGCCGCGAGCCGCTGCGCGGTCTCGACGGAACACCGCCCCAATTCGATGAGTGGACAGGGTGCCTCCCGCGCAAGACTCACCGGGTCGAGCCCGAGGGAGGGAAGAGTAATTCCTGCCTCCGCGAGTGCTGCGCGCAATTCTTTCACCGCTACCTCCGCTTTTCGACGCAGAGCGCCGAGTGTCGTGCCTCCACCGTGTTCCCCTTCCCTTTACGGTTTCACTCTTCGTGTCCCCAGAATGCCTCTCTGTGCCTACACTCGTCAGGAGTCATTGCACTACAAGTGCGGGTCAGCGCATGGGGGTTGGTTATGGCCAACGGTTCACGGCAGGCGGCGTGGGAGTTCTTCGGCACGGAACTCAAACGCCGGCGGGAGGACGCCGGAATCACCCAAGTCGAGCTGGGGGCACGGGTTTTCGTCTCCGGCGGATACATCGGCCAGTTCGAACAAGCTATTCGGAAACCGCAGCTGGATGTGGCTCAGCGGATTGACGAGACGCTACAAACCGACGGTATTTTCGAGCGGCTGTGCCGGAAGCTGATTGATGATCCGAGGTATGCGGATTACTTCGCCCACGTGGTGGAGCTGGAGCGGCTGGCCACACGGATCTGCGAGTTCGCGCCGACGGTTGTTCCGGGCCTGCTCCAGACGCAGGAGTACGCACGCGCGGTCACCATCGCCGCCAACCCGTTCAAGTCCGACGCCTACGTCGACGAGATCGTCAGCGCCCGCCTGGAACGGTCGCTGATCCTCGACGACGCTACACGGCCCCGAGTATTGGGTGGCGTTGCACGAGAACGTGCTGCGGATCCCGGTCGGCGGCCCGCAGGCGATGGCGGCGCAACTGGAGCACATTGCGCGGCTGATGCGGGAGCGCACGGCGGTGGTGACGGTGCTGGCGTATGAGGCGGGGGCGCATGCGGCCATGGGCGGGATGCTGCAGCTCATGGAGTTCGACGACGCGCCTCCGGTCGCCTATACAGAGACGTCGTTTTCGGGAACGTTGGTAGACGTTCCGGCCGTGGTGAAGCGGGCACAGCGCGCATACGATCTGCTCAGGGTCGCCGCGCTGTCGCCGGAGGCGTCCCTGGCCCTGGTCGAGTCGGCGGCGGAGGACTTCCAGACGATGCGCGAGTACGACCTGAGCAACGCCCGCTGGACGAAGAGCAGCTACAGCAACGGCGAAGGCGGTAGCTGCGTCGAGGTCGCCGACGGGGTCCCCCGGTGTTGTACCCGTCCGGGACAGCAAGGTGGCCGCTGGGCCGGTGGTCGTCGTGGGGGCGGTGGCCTGGACGGAGTTCGTACGTACCGTGGGGGCCGCCCGCTTCCTTGCCAGTGTCGTCCCTCCGCGACCCGAGTAAAGGGGGCGCTACGCGTCGCCTTCGGCGATCGGCCTGCGGCCGACCCTTGACTCGGCTCGCTCCACCACGGGTGAGAAGCGTGCGAGCGGCCCGGAAGAACGGTTGGCTCAGGCACACCGGTCCCGCGTGTCGGCTGCGTACCCACCCGGCACGCGGGGAGCGCATCTGCTCCAGTGGCGGCACGCCACGCCGTCTCGGCGGCCAACGCCGGACGGGTAGTACGGCCCAGGCAAGCCCCTGGGGCACCTCTCGAAAACGGATGACACTTCGACCCAAAGTGTCATCCATTTCCGAGACCACCCCCCGGCCGTCGGCCGCCGAAACGGCGTGGCGTGCCGCCACCGGGGGCCGGGCGCACCACCCACCCCCGAAAGCCGCTGAGCCGACCCGGCGTGCTGGCGAGACGCTGACGCGCCCCCGCACGCCGGGCGCGTACGCAGGTGGCGGAAGGGACCGGCGGACCCGAGCCACCCGTTCTCCTCCGGCCGCCCGCACGCTTCTCACCCGTGCTGGAGCGAGCCGAGTCAAGGGTGCCCCGAAGGGGCATCGGCGCAGCCGACGCGACCGCAGGGAGCGCCCTTACTCGGGTCGCGGAGGCACGACACTGGCCAAGAAGCGGGCGGCCCCACGGCCACCTCACCATCGCGCGGTCCCAACAACTCCCCGTACGCAAGACTTGCCCCACAAAGTGGCAACGAACAAAGGGGGCACCCCATGTCGTACCCGGAGCCGCGCTACCTCGGCGACAAGGGCGAGATCAACGCCGTGTTCAGGGGGCCGACACCCCGCCGGACATCGTCTCCCCCGGCGGCACGACCACCCACTACCTGAGCCACGCCTCCACCGGAGGCGAGTTCGGGTTGTACAAGGTCGACATGGGCCCCAAGGCGCCCGGCGCCAGGGACGCACTTCCACCGGAGCATCTCCGAGTCCTTCTACGTTCTGTCGGGCGAGGTGGAGCTCTACAACGGCGAGCGCTGGGTCACCGGGCGCCAGGGCGACTTCTTGTACGTGCCGGTCGGCGGACTGCACGCCTTCAAGAACGACAGCGACGACCCGGTGTCGATGCTGATGCTCTTCTCGCCGGGCGCCCCGCGCGAGGAGTACTTCGAGCGCGTCGCCGAGTTCGCGCAGCGTGGCGGCGAGGAGCTGCGGGAGTTCAGGTGTAGCGACGACAGCTTCTTCGTGTGACGGGTCACGGAGAAACCCGAGGGCCCGCCCTGGGGTAATCCCCCTGAATTTCAGGTTGTTGCCCGGATGGGGAGGGCCCTGGACATCCGCGAGGCTCGTCGCATGACGCAGCGCACGCGAACCATCCGCAACGCCGCCATCGTCGGCGTGTCCACGGCCCTCCTCGGCATCACCGCACCCGTGACCGCCTCCGCCACGGCGGACGCGGCCGAGCCCTTCGCCTGGACCGCCTGCGAGGGCACCGGCGTCGACCCCCGTCAGCAGTGCGCCACCCCTCCAGGTCCCCATGGACCACGCCGACCCCGACAGCCCGCTCATCGACATCGCCGTCTCGCGCATCCCGAGCGAGAATCCGGACTCCCGGCGCGGGGCCCTGCTGCTCATCGCCGGGGGCCGGGCGGCTCCAGTCTCAACGACCCGTCGGGAAGGGACAGAAGCTCCCGCAGGAGGTACGGGACACCCACGACCTGATCGGGTTCGCCCCGCGCGGCCTCGCCCCGTCCACCTCCGTCGACTGCGGGCTGGAGCACGGCGACCTCGCCACCTCAAGCTCCGCCCTGGCCCGCCCCCCGACGGCTCGGTGGACGGGAACATGGACACCGCACGGCGCATGGCCGACGCCTGCGCCCGCAACGGCGGTGAACTGATCAGACACCTCAGCACCGCCAACGAGGCCCGCGACATCGACCGCATCCGGGTCGCGCTCGGCGAGCGGAAGATCTCCGCGTGGGGCGTCTCGTACGGGACGTACGTCGGCGCGGTGTACTCGCAGCTCTTCCCGCACCGCACCGACCGCATCGTGCTGGACAGCGTCGACAACCCCGACCCCGCCCGCGTCTCCCCGCGCCTGGCTCGCCGGGCACGAGCAGGGCGTGGAGGACACCTTCCCGCACTTCGCGGCCTGGGCGTCGAAGCCGGGGAACCCGGACCGCGTGGCGCGCAGGGCCTCCAGACGTGCGGCCGATGTTCCTGCGGCTCGCCGCCCGGCTCGACCGCGAGCCGATCCCGTGGCCCGGCGCCAACCCGGAGGAGCTGAACGGCAACGTGCTGCGCCAGGCGATGCTGGACGGCCTCTACCGCCCGAGCCGCTATCCGACGCTCGCCAAACTGATCCTGGCCGCGCGGCAGGGCACCGTGCCGCCCGCGCCCGAGGCGCCGCCCGAGGCCGTGCTCCAGAACGTCGCCGGCGTGGGCGCCGGGACGCTCTGCAACGACGTCGCCTGGCCGAAGTCGGCCGCCGTGTACCAGAAGGACGTCGCCGAGAGCCGCACCGAGTACCCGCTCACCGCCGGGATGCCCCGCAACGCGATGCTGTGCGCCGCCTGGCCGTACCCGCCGCGCGAGGCGCCGGTGCGGATCACCGACCGGGGGCCGTCCAACATCCTGCTCGTCCAGAACGAGCGGGACGTCGCCACCCCCGCTCGGCGGGGCCCTGGAGATGCGGAAGGCGCTGGGCCGGCGCGCGATCATGGTCACCGTGGACTCCACCGGCCACGACGCCTACCTCGCCAACGGCAACGCCTGCGGCGACCGCACCGTCTCCCGCTTCCTGGCGACCGGACAGCGGCCGGCCTCGGACACCTACTGCGACTAGCGCCTGCCGGTGCCCCGACGGTGGCAGGCGGTCAGCCTTCGCCCGCCTGCCCCCGCTCCGCCAGGTCCCGTACCGCCCGCTCCAGCCGCGTCTGCCGAGTCTCCGGCGTCGCGGCCTGGAGCAGCGGAAGCATCACCAGGTAGCGGGTGGTCCGGTCGAGCGCGTCGAAGGCCGCCCGCGCCGCCGGGTCCGCGGCGAGCGCCGCGGCAAGGTCGTCCGGGACGACAGCCGACGCCTCAGACGCGTACGCCCGGTCCCAGCGGCCGTCCTCCTGGGCCCGGCGGACCTCGGCGAGGCCGGGCTCCCGCATCCGGCCCGCCCCGGCCAGCGCCGCGACCTTCTCGACGTTCACCCGCGACCACATGCTCCTCGCGGGCGCCGCGGCCCGTACTTCTGCAGGTAGTACCGGTCGTCCAGGCCCCGGCGCTGCCCGGAGATCCAGCCCCAGCACAGCCCCACGTCGACCAGTTCGTCATCCGTGACCGACGCGATCCCCGACGCCTTCTTCGCGACCTTGACCCACACGCCCTCTCGGCGGGTGTGGTGCTCGGCCAGCCACTCCTCGAAGGCCGACGCGTCCGGGAACGCGACGACCTCCACCCCGTTGAACGTCTCCATGCGGGCCAGGCTAGCCCGGCCCTACCGGGCGCCCGGCGTCACCAGCCCCGACTCGTAGCCCACGATGACCAGCTGCGCCCGGTCCCGCGCGCCCAGCTTGCCCATGATGCGGCTGACGTGGGTCTTGGCGGTCGGGGGCTCAGTCCCAGGGAGTCGGCGATCTCCGTGTTGTTGAGGCCGCGGGCGACCAGGCTGAGTACCTGGCGTTCGCGGTCCGAGAGGCAGTCGGGGCCGCCGCCGTCCGCCACCGGCGTCGAAGGGCTGCGCAGGAAGCGTTCGATGAGCCGTGCCGTGGGGCCGGGCGACGCGAGGGCGTCGCCCGCCGTCACGGTACGTATGGCGTCGAGGAGATCGGCGGGTCTGGTGTCCTTCACCAGGAAGCCCGAGGCGCCCGCCCGCAGTGCCTCCACGATGTTGTCGTCGGTGTCGTAGGTGGTCAGCACCAGCACCCTCACGCCCGCGAGGTCCTCGTCGGCCGCGATGAGCCGGGTCGCCTCGATGCCGTCCAGGTCGGGCATGCGGATGTTCCATCACGACCAGGTCGGCGCGTTCCGTGCGGGCCAGGTCGACGGCCTGTCGGCCGGTGCCCGCCTCGCCGACGACCTCCATGTCGGGGGCCGACGCGACGAGCAGGGCGAACGCGGCACGGACGAGGTTCTGGTCGTCCGCGAGCAGCACTCGTATGGTCATCCGTCAGCCGTCTCTCTCCGGGGTCGCGGTCGTCAGGGGCGCGGCCGGCACCGAAGGTGTCGACGGCGCCACGGGGGTCGGCAGCACGGCCGTCACCTCGAAGCCGCCGGCGCCCCCGCCCGCGGCCCGGCGTCGAGTGTGCCACCCACGCTGCGGGCCCTCTCCCGCATGCCGACGAGACCGAAGCCGGGGGTGCCGTCGGGGGTCGGGCCCGGTGCCGTCGTCGGTCACGGCCAGGCGCAGAGCGCCCCCGCTCGGCGTGCACCTCGACGCGCACGGACGGTTCCGGCCCCGCGTGCCGTACGGCGTTGGTCAGCGCCTCCTGCACGATGCGGTAGGCGGCGGCGCCGACCGCGGGCGGCACGTCGTCGGCGCGCACCGACAGGTCCACCCGCGCTCCGGCGAGCCGGGCGGCCTCGGCCAGGTCGGGCACCCCGTGCAGTCCGGGCAGGGGGCCCCGGGCGTCGGGCGCGTCCCTGTTCCGGAGCACCTCCAGCGTGGTCCTGCAGTTCGCCGCGCGCGCTCCGGCAGGTCTCGGCGATGTCGTCGAGGGCCTTGGCGACGGCGGCCCGGTCCAGGCGCTCGGGGTCGGCGGTCAGGACGTGGGCGGCGACCGAGGTCTGCACGCCGATGAGGGTGATGCTGTGCGCGAGCAGGTCGTGCAGGTCCCGGGCGACGCGCAGGCGCTCCTCGGCGACGCGGCGCCGGGCCTCCTCCTCGCGGGTGCGTTCGGCGCGCTCGGCGCGTTCGACGATGGAGGCGACGTACTGGCGGTAGTAGCGGACGTCGACGCCGGCGAAGAGGATGGCGATCACCCAGCCGGAGATGCGGATCAGCTCGACGGCCTGGTGGGTGTTGACGGTGAGCATGATGCTCACGGACACCGTGAGGACCGCGATGCCGGTCAGGATCGTGCGCAGCGGGCGGCCGGTGACGGCCAGCGTGTAGAGCGCCACGTAGGAGGCGGGACCGGCCGCGGCGTGGTTGTTGTCCATCGCGTGGTACGGCCCGACGAGGGCCACCACCGCCGCGAGCACCAGCAGCGGACGGCGGCGCCGCCACACGATCGGGACGTGCGCGGCGACCAGCAGCGCCCACCCCAGGGCGTCCGGGCGGCGGCCCTCGTCGGTGAAGAGGGCCAGGCAGGCGGCACCGGGCGAGGAGGACCGCGGCGAGCACGGCGTCGTTGCGGGTGCCGTGCGGGGCAGTGAGCGGATCGCGGTTGATGGCGGCCATGATCCGCTCACCGAGGCGGGGCCAGGACGACGCCGGAGTGGTTGCCTGCACGCGCCCATCCTGCGCGACGGACGCGCCCCTCCGGGAGGGGAGGGGCGCACTCCGGTCGTCGGGGACCTCAGACACCGACGGGCTCCCGCTCGCCGGCCGGCACCGGCTCCTCGGGCGCCCGGGACAGCCGGCCCGGCCACCACACCCGGCGGCGCAGGGCGACGCTCGCGCTGGTGACGAGGTAGGTGCGGACGAGGAAGGTGTCGAGGAGGACGCCGACGGCGATGACCGAAGCCCAGCTCGACGAGTTGCACCATCGGCATGTTGGTGAGCACCGCGAAGGTGGCCGCGAGGACGAGTCCGGCGGAGGCGATGACGCCGCCGGTGGTGCGCAGCGCGGTGAGCGCGGCCTGCGTGGGTTCGGCGCCGTGCAGGGACTCCTCGCGCATGCGGTGCATGAGGAAGATGCCGTAGTCGACGCCCAGTGCCACCAGGAAGACGAAGGACAGCAGGCCCAGGCCCGGGTCGGTGCCCTCGAAGCCGAAGAGGGGCCCGAAGACGAGTCCGCCGATGCCTAGGGCCGCGCCCCCACACGGCGACGACGGCGGCGACCAGGATCAGCGGCGCGACCAGCGACCGCAGGAGGCCGACGAGGATCAGCAGGACCGACAGCAGCACGATCGGTACGACGATGGCGGTGTCCCGGGCGCTGGTGTCCTCCAGGTCGATCTGCTGGGCGCTGGGGCCGCCGGACGTAGGAGCCGTCGAGTGTGTCGCGCAGGGACTCGATGGTGGCGGATCTCGGCCGCCGACTGGGGCGGGGCTGCGGCCAGTACGGTCAGTTCGGTCCAGCCGTCACCGCTGCAGCCCTTCTCGGCGCTCGTGACGCCGCGGGTGTCGCGGGCCTCGGCGAGGGCGGCGTCGGCCCGGTCGGTGGGGGCGATGACGGTGATGGGCTGGGTGCCGCGCTCCGGGTAGGCGGCGGCGAGGGTCTCCATCGCGGCGATCGCCTCGGGCCTGGTGGTGAAGGAGTCCTCCTGCTTGAGGGAGCCGGGCGAGGTTGAACGACCCGAGCGCCAGCGCGCCCAGCAGCAGGGCACCTCGACGAGGACGGTTCGCGGGCGGCGTTCGGCGGAGCTGCCCATCGCGGTGAACAGCGACCGGCGGGCCTTGGGCGTGCTGCCGTAGCGGGGTATGAGCGGCCAGAAGACGCGGCGGCCGAGCAGGACCAGGAGTGCGGGCAGCAGGGTCAGCATGGCGGCCAGCGCGCACAGCACGCCGACGGTGCCGAGCGGGCCCATGCCCCGGCTGGAGTTGAGGTCGGCGGCGAGCAGGCACAGCAGCCCGGCGGCGACCGTGCCGGAGGAGGCCAGCACGGCGGGGCCGCAGCCGCGCAGGGCGGCGAGCATGGCGTCGTGGGGGCGCTCGATACGGCGCAGTTCCTCGCGGTAGCGGGAGATCAGCAGCAGGGCGTAGTCGGTGCCGACGCCGAAGACGAGGATGGTCATGATGCCGGAGCTCTGGCCGGAGACCGAGGTGCCGAACCCCTGGTTGAGGCCGTAGGCGACGCCCATGGAGAGGTAGTCGGCGATTCCGGCGACGGCGAGCGGGACCAGCCACAGGAACGGGCTGCGGTAGATGAGGATCAGCAGCAGCGCGACGACGGCCGCGGTGGTGTAGAGCAGGGGCCGTCGAGCGAGTTGTACACCTCGGCGGCATCCGTGGCGAGCGCGCCCGCGCCGCCGACCTCGACGCTCAGCCCGTCGCCGCCCCGCGCGCGACGTCCCGTACGGCGTTGACCAGTTCGTCGCGGGCCTCCTCGTCCTGGCCGGGCTCGGTGCTGGCGACCGGGTACATGAGGGTGGTGCCGTCCTTGGACGGAATGCCGGCCGGGCGGTCGGTCAGCCGGTGCGCGCCCGCGATCTCCGCGATCTGGTCGGTGGCGGTGGCCCTGTCGGTCGCGGTCAGTCCGGCGTCGCGGTGGTAGACGACGACCATCTCGGTGGCCTCGCCGCCCGGCAGCCGGTCCTGGATCTTCGCGACCTGGGTTGAGTCGGCGCTCGCCGGCAGGTAGTCGACGGCGCGGTCGCGCTGCACGTCCGACAGTTTCGACGCGAACGGTGAGGCGATGGCCAGTACCGCGATCCACAGCCCGAGCACCAGCCAGGGCACGGCCCGCCGTCGCCCCACTTGTCCTTACGGCCCCCATCTGGCGGGCCTCCCTCCGGTGGAAGTCTGAGTAGGTCTCAGACTTCCGGCGGCGGCCGCCGATACGTCTGGACGCGAGGGCGAGTCGGCGGCTACTGCCCGGGGTGACACGGGACTGTCGTTACTCCCCGGGAGTAACCGGGGACCGGCGGTCAGGCCCGGTCGACCATCCGGTTACCGTCCTCCTCCGGCGTCCACCCGCACCTCCAGCTCCCGCAGGCCCATGCCCGCGTCCCAGAGTTCCCGGAAGCGCTTCAGCCGGTCCCGTACGTAGTCCTGGCGCGCGGTGAGCCGGGTCGGACGTTGACGTCGCGCAGGTCCTGCTCGATCTCGAACGACACCTCCTCGTCGTAGAGGATGAAGTCGTTGGTGGTGCCGCGCTGGAGGTGCGGGGGGCAGTTCGGGCGGGACGGCCGCGCGTACGTCGATGCGCCGCAGTTCCTGCTCCTCCGCACGGCGCGCAGCAGCCGGTCGTCCAGCTCGCGCGCGCGCTCCAGCAGGAACAGCCGGCGCACCGACACGCCCTGCTCGTCGATCGCCTCCTGCTGGGCGTCGAGGTAGCGGCCGGCGGGCTCGCTGTTCCAGAATTCCCGGTCGACGGAGGTGCTGGTGGCGCAGATGGACTGCTCGGCGGCGCGGGTGAGGGTGAGCATCAGTCGTGGTTCTCGCCGGGGCACTCGGCGCTCTGGTTCGGGAGGTCGGCCATGTGGCCCCACCACCCGCGCCATCTCCAGGTGTACGAAGGTGTGCAGGATCGAGGGTTCCGGCAGCAGTACGTCGGCGAAGCCCTTAGCCAGGTCGGGCACGCTGTCGATGCGGGCGCAGTCCAGCTGGGGGTAGGGCTCGGAGGGCCGGTGGTCCACCTGGGTGACGTGGGTCTCGACGAGCTGCTTCACGTCCTCGGTGTGCCGGGTCAGGCCGGTCTTCAGCTCGTCGTCGTACCGGTTCAGGCCCTCTCGTACGGCGGCGGTGTTCTCGGCGAGGGCGCTCTCCACCCGGCGGGTGTGCTCCTCCAGACGGATGTGGCCGGGCCGCGGGGCCAGGCCGAGGACGTACTGGACCAGCATCGCGGCGCCGGCGCAGAGGACGCGGCTACGAACTGCCGCAGCGTGCCGTCCTCGGGGCTCAGCAGCGCGACGACGCTCCAGAAGGGGCTCCGACGACCAGGGCGACCAGCAGCATGCGCGCCCATGGGGACTCCCCCCTCATCGGGTCGGCCGGGCCCGGTGTGCCAGGCCGTGTCGTCGGGCTGGGGGTGACTGTGCCGTGCTCATCTCGCTTCTCCCCCGTTGGGATACGCGTCGGATCGGGGTGCGGGGATGTGCGCAGGAGGTGCCGGCGCCCGGTCGGGGCACCGATTCCACCTCCCGGTAGGTGCTGGGAATGGCCTGGAGGGTGAGCTGGTCGCGGATGCGCTGCACCAGGGCCTGCCACTGCCTGCTGAAGCCGGGCCGCTCCTCCAGCGGGTCCCACAGCGGGGCCAGTTCGCGGTCACCCTGGCCCGGGGCATCCACAGGTGCAGCAGGTGGTCGACGGCCGGTCGCAGCGCCCTGACGACGGCGGTGGCGTCCTGCGCGGCCGAGCCGCCGAGGCGGACGCCGTCGAGCATGCGGACGACGGTGGTGAGCAGCCAGTCGTGCAGGGCGAGGTCGTCGCAGAGCGCGGCGAGGTCGGCGCCGGTGGTGCCGTCGGGCACGCGCGGAGCGCGCACGGTGCGCAGTTCGTCCTCGGCGAGGGTGAACCGTTCGATGGACGGGCCGTCGCCCGGGGCGGCGGGCAGGGCCACCCAGCGCAGCCGGGTGGGCCGGGACCTGAAGGGCGGGCGCTGGTCGAGCAGGGCGTGGCGCAGCAGCCGGGTGAGCAGGCCGTCGGCGATCAGCCCGACGTCGAGGTCGCCGTGGCGTCCGCCGCCGAGGACGCCCTGCGCGACGGCCTCGTGGGGCGGCTTGCCGAGGGGTTCGACCACGCCGGGGCGTACCAGGTACTCGCCCCACAGCCGCGCTGGTCGGGTCCGGTGGCGGGAAGCCGGAAGTGGGCTGAGGTCTGCAGGACGCGCCCCTCGGTGAGCGCGGCGTGGGCGGCGACGGTACCGACCGCGCGGATCCGGGCGCCGTTGGCGCTGGGCAGCGGGCAGTCGACGCCGGTGAGGGTGTCGGGGGAACGCGCGTAGAGGCCCGGGCGCTCGGAGAGCAGGACCCGTTCGTCGGCGCGCAGGGCGAGGAGCTGGGCGGCGGAGCGGATGTCGAGGGCCTGCCGGGCGGGCAGCAGGCAGGTGCGAGGACCTCGCCGCAGGCGAGGTACGGCGCGCGGTGTGCTCTCCGGCGGCGGCATGTCAGGGCCCCGAGTAGTAGACGTAGGAGACGCGGTCGGCGACCGAGTCGGGGACGGCCGTGCGCTCCCGTCCGGCGCGTTCGGCGACCTGCTGCAGTGCGCCGGGGTCCACCTCGATCTGGTCGAGGATCACGCGGACGGCGTGCTCGACGGGGAGAAGCGGGTGGGCAGCACCGAGCAGGTCCGGTAGGCGGCGAAGGGGTCGGCGCCGGCGTTGAGTCGCAGCAGGGAGGGCAGTTCGTCCCAGGAGTCGGGGAAGCCGGTGGCGGTGTGCGGCTGGGGGACGAGGACGGCCTCGCCCTCGTCGCGCAGCAGTCCGAGGCGGGCGAGCTGCCACACGGCGGCGAGGAAGGGGCAGGACCAGGTGCGGTGCCCGTCGGCGTCGTCGCTCCACAGCTCGACGTCGAGGAAGACGGAGTGGCGGCGGGCTGCGGTCTCCCGGGGCGGCTGCCAGGCGGCGGCGCGCTTCATGGCCTGCGGGGCGCGGGCGGCGGGGCTGCGTTCGCCGTTGGCCAGCCAGCCGGTCTGCGCGGCGGGCGGGCGCAGGCCGTAGCTGCCGGGCGGCGGCGACTCGACGATGCGGCCGGCCACCGCCTCGGCGACGGGCACCTTGCCGGTGGTGGCGCAGCCGGACTCGCGGGCCAGGTAGTCGACGCTCAGCCCGGCCCGCTCGGCCTCCGCGAGGAACATGGGGACGACTTCGGCGGGGTGGAGAAGCGGGTGAAGTAGTCGTCGACGAGGAAGCAGGTGCTGATCCGGGCGCGTCTGCCGCCGGCCCGGGCGCTGGCGGCGGTGCGGGCCGCGTCGACCCAGGGGCGTACTTCGGTGAAGTGCCGGCGCAGGCGCTCGGGACCGGCCTCGAAGTCCTCCATGTAGAGGTGGCCCAGCTCCAGGGGAGAGGTGGGCCAGCGGCACCGACTGGGTGCGCGGCTCGGCGGCGGTCTCCCCGGAACACCGCGTCCGTCATGGCCGCCCCCAGTGCGAGTCGTCCGTCAGACGCCGGGCGATCTCCTCCAGCGCTTCCAGGGTCTCCTTGTTGGCGATCTGGGTGGAGAGCACGTCCTCTTCGGTGATCAGCTGCTCGCGCCACTGGAGTATGGGTTCCAGCGGTACGACGCCGAGGACGACGCTGTCGCCGATGCCGGTGCTCGGCGGCGAGCCGGCGCAGCGCCTCGTCGCAGGCCTGCATCCAGGCGGCCTGGGCGGGCGAGCCCTGGGACCACAGCGGCGACTCGGGGTCGGGTACGGCGGCCCGCACGAAGCGGACGGCGGCCTGAAGCGCCTCCTTGTCGTGGCCGCGTTCGACGCCGCCGCCGATGATGCCGTGGTCGGCGTGGACGAGTCCGGAGGCGGCGATGACGTGCTGGCGGGTCCAGCGGTGGAAGACCAGCCAGCGGAAGGGGACGTTGCGCATCCGGGGGTGGGCGGTGGCCGCGAGGACCATGTCGACGGCGTAGCTGCGGCCGGCGCTGAGGTCGACGACGGTGACGTCGAACTCGCCGTTGAGCGCAGCAACAGGTCGATGCACCGCTCCAGGGTCTCCTCGCCGGTGGCGAACTCGCCGCCGCCCGCGTCGCCGGGGAGCAGGACGAGGCGGCCGGACTGGTTGGGGCGGGCGCGCAGCAGGGGGTGCTCGGTCTGCCGCCAGACGTCGATCCTGGCCGGTTCGGCGACCTCGCGCCTCCAGGTAGGAGTGGAGGCCGCGTTCCTCGGTGCCGCGCATCCGCGCCGGGCACGTCGAAGACGGCGGCGGCGGTGGGCGAGCCGAAGTCGAAATCCACGTAGGCCACGTGGTCGCCGGTGAGGGCGCGCTGGTACGCCAGGTTGGCGCTGGTCACCGAGCGCCCCGTGCCTCCCTTTGTCGGAGGCGGCGAAGACGAGCACGCTCACACCTCCTGTGCGGCGGCGCCCTGGCCTGGGCCAGGGTGTCGAGTTCCTGGAGCACGGGCAGGCCAGGGCGAAGGCGGTGGCGGGCCGGTCGTCGACGGGGCCGCGGGCGTGGTCGAGGCGGCTTCCTCGATGCTGCGCATGGCGCGGGCTCTGCTGCCGTCGGTGGCGCGGAGGCCTCCAGCTGCTCCTTGCCGAACAGGTGGGTGGCCTCGCTGAGCAGTTCCCTGGCCAGCTCGGCGAGTTCGGGACTGCGGATGGGCTGCTGCTCGTACAGGTTGCGGGCGGCGACGAGGCATTCGGTGACGCGCTCGGTGATGCTCCAGGACATGCGCAGTCCGACGTCGCGGGCGTCGGGGTAGACGGCCCGGACGTTGTCCCAGAGGCCCGCGCCGTCCTCGTCCTCGATCCGCCGGGTCCACAGGTGCTCGAAGGACTGCTCGGCGAGGCGCAGCAGCCGGTCCTGCGCGCCGATGTTCCGGGAGAGTTCGGCGAGCTGGATGATCCGCTTGAGGAGCTGGGCCGAGAAGTCGGTCATCCGCCACAGGAGGAGCCCGCCGGAGCGCTCCGGACCCGGCGAGCGGCATGGTGACGCCGGGGTTGTGCAGCCGGATGGTGGGGTCGTCCTTGGTCATCCGGCTGGTGACCCGGCCGCGGTCGGCGAGCCGCTCCATGATGGCGACGGTGCGGGTGAGGTCGTCGTCGGTCGCCTTCCGGCGGACCAGGTCGTGGACGAGGATGGCCGCGACGGTCAGGGAGAAGTACTCGGACTCCAGACGCAGGCCGGTGGTCTGCCAGGGCAGGTCCTCCAGGGGCCAGCGTTCGGTGCCGAAGCGGGCGATCGCGGACCAGTACTGCTGGCTGAGTTCCCAGCGCAGGCGCAGTGCCTCGGCGAGTTTCTGCTGGTCGGCGTCGAGCAGGCCGAGGGTGAGGGTGCGGTCGGAGAAGAGGTCCTGGATGCCGTCGAGGGCGACGACGGTGAAGTACACGTAGGGCAGCCGGTCGGCGATGCCGGCGGGCTGGCCGGGGACCAGGACGCTCAGGTCGCTGATCTCCGGGGCGTCCTGGACGACGCCCCAGGCCCAGCCGCACTCGAAGAGCTGGCTCTCGTCGCGGATGCCCTCGTCGACCTCGATGCCGCGGCTGAGGCTCTCGATGATGGTGGCGCGCAGGGGGCGTAACTTGCGGGAGAACTGCTGGAGGACGGCCCGGTCGGACTGTCTGCCCTGTCCGACGACCTGGATCAGCCGCTTGCCCTGCTCGGACTCGGCGTCGAAGACGTTCACGGTGAAGGAGGCGCAGCAGGCTGACCATGGCGGCGGTCAGCCGGGCGTTCGTGGCCTCGCGCAGCTCGCCGATCGCCTTGCGCACCTCGGGGCGGGTCGTGGTGCCCTCGTAGACCTTGAGGAATCCGAGGGTGGCGAGGCAGAGGGGTGACGGACATGGAGTAGGGTCGACCACGCCCAACTGGCCCTGCTCGTGCGTGATCCGCCCGTCGGGCTCGGCGGGCCGGAAGTAGTGGCCGCCGGAGAAGGTGGGGCTGTCGTCCGTCCCGGTGTGGGTGCGCATGAACTGGGTCAGCGCGGTGATCAGGTTGGGCGGGATCTCCAGCCGGCTGCCGATCCGGTCGAGGGCGCGCAGGACGTCACGTTCGGTGGTGTCCGGCTGGTCGAGACGGAAGGCGGGGACCTCGGTGGCCGGATAGAGCAGGCACAGCAGGCGTTCGGCGTCCGCGACGCTGCTCAGCCCGTCCGTGTCGCCCCACAGCAGTTTCCCGTCGTCGAACGAATGACGGGCCACTGGCCTGCCAGATCTCCAGCATGCTGGCGTGGCTTGATCTGCATCCCCGCACCCCTCGTACAGATCTCGTTGCCCTGTGTTCAGCATGGTCCCCGTTCCTAGGGGGCGGCAACCTCCGAATTGCGCCGCCCCAGGGCGAGGATCATTCCCTCGTGTCCCGGCCGCACCATGTGGTGCAGATCGTGGATCTCCAGCTCTCCGGTGAACGGTTCCAGGCTCTCCCTGACCCGGCTCTCGTTCACCCGGTAGGCCGGGTAGTCGTGTTCGCCGACGCGGTAGCCGACCGACTCCTTCATGAACGCGGCGGCGAACGGCGCGCCTTCGCTGAGCGCGTTCATGAAGCACCGCACTCCCCGCTGGAACTCCTCGGGGCACTCGGACATCGAGTCGGCGACGAAGAACATCGTCCGATGTCCCAGCGCCGGTGTCCGTGCTCCAGGTCGAACAGGTTGCCGCGCTCCACCCGGACGATCTCGCTGACGCGGCTTCTCGGTTCGACGGCGGCGTAGGAGGGAGACTCGCGCAGCACCTCCCAGAACGCGTCCCACGCGGTGTCGTACCCCGCCCGGGGAGACCTGCTTCTCCAGGTATTCGACGTTCGGGCGCGCGTATTCCAGCAGCAGCGTCTTCTCGCACCACGGCAGCATGGAGAGCGCGGGGTAGAGATTCGCACCGGCACCGACGTCGACGCCCCGCACCGAATCCGGAACGCCTCCGGAGAAACAGCGGCTGAAATAGTCACGCATCAACCGGACGATCAGCAGATCGACTTCGAGTGGCGTCCGGTAGTTGTTGTCGACATACACCTCTGGATCGAACTTCGACCACGGTGCGTCGGCATTGCGATCCATAGTCACCCTGCCGCGTTCCATTCGATTCCGGACAAGCCCCAGTGTCGTGCACGGTAAGCCACCAGGACATGTCGAGACGGCCGGGAACACGCCAGTCCTCTTCCGCCGGGCGCACGTCCGGCGCATCGTCGCACACCCGAACTCGCCCTTGCACGCGGGAAGTTGGAAGCTCACTCTAGCCAGAAGGGGGCACCGGTCGCCACATGAAGGCTCATTCCTTCGTGAGCGTTTCCGGTGTCGTCGAGTTGACGTCCGCACGTCCTGACTGGGGGTGGCATGACCGCCGAACCGCTGGAACGCTCCTTGGACCGCCACGAGCAGCTCACGAGGCCGGATCCGTACCAGGAGACACTGCCCCTGATCCTGCGGACGGCGCGGGAGTCCGACCTGCCCGAACTGCGGCGGCTCGACGAGGAGGTCTTCCAGGAGGTCGCCTATCCCGGCTTCCTCCCTGCGCCAGCTCTTCGACATGTACGAGGAACACTTCCTGGTACTGGACGACGGCACGGGCCGGTTGCGCGGTTACGTACTGGCCGCCACCCGGGCGCTCGGCGGGGACAGCTGGATACTCGGGCTGTGCGTCACCCAGGACCGGCGCCGGCACGGGCTGGGCCGGGGAGCTGATGACGGAGGTCCTGACCCGGCTGCGCCGGGACGGCATAGGGGTGGTCCGCCTCACCGTGGAGCCGGCCAATCTCGCCGCCATCCTGCTCTACCGCTCCCTGGGCTTCCACCCGGAGGAACCCGACGCGGGCCTGCGCCGGGACTACTTCGGCCCGGGGATGGACCGCCAGATCCTGCGCCTGGACCTTCCGGGCGGCCAGGCGGCCTAGGAGGGCGTGCCCGCCGACTCCAGGAGGCGGGTCACGTCGTCGGAGCAGATGGTCAGGGCCGCGCCGACCGTCGCCAGGGCATCGCGTTCGGCGGGGGTGTAGGGGCCGTCGGCCAGGGCGATGCGGGCACCCTGCAGGAGGATCGACTCGCGGCCGACGGCGGCGAGGTGCGGGGCAAGCGGGTCCAGCGCCTCGTGCAGTTTTATGGCCAGGCCGGGCACGCAGGGCTCCCCGTGGACCCGGCCGGTGTCCGCCTCCAGCGCTTCGACGAGCGCGTTCAGCTGATCCTCGGTGCAGTCCTCGAAGCCTGCCGCGCGCACCGCGACGGCCGCCGTCTCCAGCGACGTGCGGGAACAGGTGCCGCCCAAGGCCAGGACCGCCAGGGCGACGGTGTGGACGGCGTCGCGGAGCATCGCGGAGAAGCGGGTGGTGGTCGGATGGTCGAGGACGTCGGTGCCGTAGTGGCGGCGGCAGGCCGCGCACTCCACGGTCGGCGCCGACTCGCCGCGCGGCAGCACGGGCACGCCGAGCATGGTGAAGCGGCGGCGGCCGGTGAGCCGCTGGTGGTTGCGGTCGCCTCCGCAGCCGGGGCAGAAGAACTCGCCGTCGCCGACGGGTGTCCACGCGGTGCGTGTGCCCAGGATGCGCGGCAGCCGGGCAGCTCGGCCGTTTCGTCCCCGTTCAGGCAGCACGTCGCACCTCCGTAACCGCGCGACAGCATCGTCGCGCTGGCGTGATGTGATAGCCACATCACGGACGTGGAGTCAGTACCCAGGAAGAGACCTTTCCGTGACCTGCACACGGAGATGGCCGGTATACGACGGGGCCCCGCCCGCCGTTTTCCGGCGAGCGGGGCCTCAAACCGCCGATTCGGCTGGTCAGCGAGTCGCGCGGTTGACGGCGGAGACGACGGCCTTCAGCGAGGCGCGCGTGGTGTTCGCGTCGATTCCATGCCCTAGCACCTTGTCTCCGATGGCGCACTCGATGTAGGACGCGGCCTGCGCGGGAGGCGCCCTCAGCTCATCTTGTGCTCCTGGTAGTCCAGCAGGCGTACGTCGATGCCGACGCCCTGCAGCGCGCGTGGAAGAACGCCGAGATCAGGCCGTTGCCGGTGCCGACCAGGGGTGGTCTCCGCGCCGTCGACCGTGGCGTCGACGGTGAGGGTGCTCGATGCCGTCGACGTCGGTCGTGGTCTGGCCGTTGGCGACCTGGATGCGGCTCCGGGGGTTGTCGGGTTGGGCAGGTACTCGTCCTGGAAGACGTCCCAGATGGCCGTCGGCGTGATCTCGCCGCCCTCGGCGTCCGTCTGGCCTCGGGATCGCTTGGAGAACTCGATCTGCATCCGGCGCGGCGAGGTCCAGCTTGTGGTCGTTCTTCAGGACGTAGGCGATGCCGCCCTTGCCGGACTGCGCTGGACGCGGATGACGCCGCCTCGTAGGAGCGGCCGACGTCCTTGGGGTCGATCGGCAGGTAGTGGGGACGGCCCACTCGATGTCAAGTGTCGACGGTGACGCCCTTGGCCTTGGCGTCGGCCTCCATGGCGTCGAAGCCCCTTCTTAATGGCGTCCTGGTGGGAGCCGAGGAGAAGGACGTGTAGGACCAGCCGCCCACGGCGGGTGGCGCGGGTGGACGTCCATCTGGTTGCAGTACTCCCACGTGCGACGCGATCTCGTCGATGTCGGAGAAGTCGATTCTGCGGGGTCGACGCCCTGGGAGAACAGGTTCATCCAGGGTGACCAGGTCGACGTTGCCGGTGCGCTCGCCCTGTCGAACAGGCAGCCCTCGACGCGTGGTCGGCGCCGGCCATCTCGACCAGCTCGGCGCGGCCACGGCCGTACCGCGGTCGTTGTGCGGGTGGACGGACATGGCACCACGTGCTCGCGGCGGGAGAGGTTGCGGTGCATCCACTCGAAGCGGTCCGCGTGGGTGGAGGGAGTGGAACGCTCCACGGTGGCCGGCAGGTTGAGGATGATCTCGCGGCCGGGAGGTGGGCTGGTAGGTGTCCATCACCGCCTCGCAGACCTCCAGGGCGAAGTCCAGCTCGGTGTCGGTGAAGATCTGGGGCTGTACTGGCAGCCGAACTCCGTCTCGGGGCCCAGCAGCTTCTGGCGTACTCCATGACCAGGCGGGTGCCGTCGACCGCGATCTGCTTGATGTCGTCCCGCGAGCCGCGGAAGACGACGCGGGGAAGACGGGGGCGGTGGCGTTGTACAGGTGGACGGTGGCCCGCTTGGCGCCCTCTTCAGGGACTCCACCGTGCGCTCGATCAGGTCCTCGCGGGCCTGGGTCCGCGTGCGGAGATCGTCATCACAAGTCGTCGGAATGGCGTCCGAGTCCTCGATGATCGACCGTACGAAGTCAAGTCGGTCTGCCCGGAGGCCGGGAAGCCGACCTCGATCTCCCGTAGCCCATCTTGACCAGCAGGTCGATCATCGCGCGCTTACGGGCGGCGACATGGGGTCGATCAGCGCGCTGGTTGCCGTCGCGCAGGTCGGTGGGAGAGCCAGCGGGGGCGGTGGTGATGCGCCGGGCCCGGCCAGGTGCGGTCGGGGATGTCGACGACCTGCTCGTACCCGCGCGATATTTGGCGGTCGGCATGGAAGTGGGCTGCTGGCGGTTGGCCATGATGGCGTGGGCTCCTCGTGATGTCATGGGTGTGCGCGACGTCCGCGACGTCCGCGTGTTCCCGGAAGGGACGGCCGACGGCACCACCACAAGCTCCGGCCTGGGGAGGGAGTCGGCCTCTACAGGCCCCCGCCGCGGCAGCTAAGGAGAAGCAGCCGAAACGCATGATGCTCCAGCACCTTAGCCGAGTCACGCCGGTCACGCGGGTCCAGTAGTCGAGTATGCGGGACCGCGGAGGGAACCGGGACCAAAAGTGCCGTATACCACTCGCGGCCCCCGCCGGGCCGTCTTGGCGTTGCTTTTACAATCGTGGTTGCGGGTGGTGACAGTCACATCACGCAGTGCAAGGGTGCCGGACATGACGACATACGGGGGGCTTCGAGGCCCGTCTCCCTCCTGCACCATCGTGCCCCACGTCCTCGACAAGCTCGCCCAGCACGAGGACCCCGTGCTCGCCGGTCCCGCCCGCCGGACCCTCCAGCGGGACGTGCTCGAGCGCACCCACCGCCAGCTGACCACGGTGATCCCGGCGCCCCCCACCGTCGCCCCGCGCGCCGACGCCGAGACCGAGAAGCCGCAGCGCACGATCTTCGACGCCCGGCACGGCACGGACCTGCCGGGCAAGAAGGTGCAGCGGGGAGGGCGAGGAGCCCGGCAAGGACGCCACCGTGAACCGCGCCTACGCGGCCCCGGGGAGCGACTTTCGAGCACTTCCTGAAGGTGTACGGGCGCAACTCCATCGACGGCGGCGGACTGCCGCTGGACGCCACCGTGCACTACGACCGCGAGTACAACAACGCCTTCTGGAACGGCGAGCAGATGGTGGTCTGGCGACGGGGACGGGGAGATCTTCCTCGACTTCACCATCCCCCTCGACGTGATCGGCCACGAGCCGACCCACGGCGTCACCCAGCACACCGCCAACCTGACCTACTACGGCCAGCCGGGAGCCCTCAACGAGTCGGTCTCCGACGTGTTCGGCGCGCTCATCAAGCAGTACCTCGCTCGGCCAGACCGCCGCCGAGGCCGACTGGCTGATCGGCGCCGGGCTGCTCGCCCCGCGCGTGACGGGAGTGGCGCTGCGCTCCATGAAGGCGCCGGGCACGGCGTGCGACGACGACGTCCTCGGCAAGGACCCGCAGCCCGCGACGATGGACGACTTCTCGTGTGCACCGGCCGCGACAACGGCGGCGTGCACATCAACTCCGGCATCCCCAACCACGCCTTCTACCTGGTCGCCACCGCGCTCGGCGGCGCACGCCTGGGAGCGGGCGGGACTGATCTGGTACGACGTGCTGACCGGCGGGGAGCTGGCGCAGGACGCGCTGTTCGCGGACCTCGCGACACTGACGGTGAAGGCCGCCCGGGAGCGCTACGGCGACGCGGACGAGCTGGAGGCGGTGCGCAGGGCCTGGGAGCAGGTCGGGGTGCGCATCGCTCAAGTTCGCGTACTAGACACGGGACCCATGCGGATTCAGGTGAGGCGCACAGGAGGCTTCGCGGGCATCGAACGCCACGCGGAGGTCGATACCGTGGGACGCCCGACGCGGCCGAGTGGCACGCCCTGGCGGAGCGGGCGGCCGCCGACGGCCGGGGCACGCCGCCCGTCGGGGTGCCGGACGGCTTCAGCTACCAGATCACCGTGGACGGGAAGACGGTGTACGCCGCCGATCCCCGGCTGACGGACGAGCAGCGGAGCTGATCTCGCGGGTGCTGAAGGAGGGCGCGTAACGCCGTTGCCGGGCAAGGGGCGTTGACTTCCCGCACCGGCCCTGCGGATGATCCGCGCATGGCGACCAACCCGGTACCCCGGTTCCCGGACGGCTTCCTGTGGGGCGTGTCGACCTCGGCGCACCAGACGGAGGGCGCGGCCGAGCTGCGGGGACCCTCCGTGTGGGACGTCTTTACGTCCGGAGCCGGGGCGGGTGAAGGACGGCTCGACGGCGGCGGTGGCCTGCGACCACTACCACCGCTACCGCGAGGACGTGGCGCTGCTGGCGGACCCGGGCGTGGACGCGTACCGCTTCTCGGTCTCCTGGCCTCGGGTGGACTCCCCCGGCGGCCTCGGCCCCCTACCGACCGGCTGGTCGACGAGCTGTGCGCGGCGGGCGTCCGGCCGGTGCCGACGCTCTTCCACTGGGACCTGCCGGCGGGCCTGGACTGGCTGGAGCGGGGACACGGCGTCGCGTTTCGCCCAGTACGTGTCGGTGGTCGCGGACCGGCTCGGCGACCGCGTCGGCAAGTGGATCACTCTGAACGAGCCCGCCGAGCACACCCTGCTGGGCCACGCCCTCGGCGCGCACGCCCCCGGCCGGAAGCTGCTGTTCGGACGCCCTGCCGGTGGCCCACCACCAGCTGCTCGTGCACGGCCTCGCGGTACGGGCCCTGCGCGTCCGGCGCCGCCGACATCGGGATCGCCAACTCGCACGGTCCGACCTGGCCGGCGTCGGACGAGGCGGCCGACCGGGAGGCGGCGGACTTCTACGACGTCCTCCTCGAACCGGATGTTCGCCGACCCCGTGCTGACCGGGGCGGTACCCGGACGGCATCGCGGAGCTGATGCCTGGGGACGTGCGGGCGGACCTGGAGATCATCGCCGAGCCGCTGGACTGGTACGGCGTGAACTACTACGCGCCGACGAGGGTGGGCGCCCCCGCAGGTCGCGGAGGCCGAGTCCGGGGGCTCGGACGTTCCCCGCGGAGCCGCCCTTCTCGGTGCGCGGGATCGAGGGGCGGCCGCTGACCGACTGGCTGGCCCGTCGTCCCCGAGGGGCTCACCGAGCGCTGCTCACCGGCTTCCGCGACCGCTACGGCGACCGGCTCCCCGCCCGTCGTCATCACGGAGAACGGCTGCTCCTACGAGGGCCTCGACGACCAGGACCGCATCACCTACCTCGACGGCACGTCCGCGCCCTGCACCGGGCGCTGGAGGCGGGCGTGGACGTGCGCGGCTACTTCGTGTGGTCGCTGCTGGACGAACTTCGAGTGGGCCGAGGGGGTACGCGCGCCGGTTCGGGCTGGTGCGTCGGACCCCTGCGACGCGGAAGCGCACGCCCAAGGCGTCGTACGGCTGGTTCCGGGAGATGGTCCGCGCCCAGCGTGTGAGCGCCGGTCGGATAAAAGCCTCGGTGCTGTCGGCGGGGAGTCGTACGCTGGAGGAAGCAGAGCACACCCGTCACCGCGGCTCACGCCGCAGAGGAGGACGAGCAGGCCTAGAGCGCCGGCCCATGACTCCAGACACCCACAGCTCACACCCCGCGCAGGGAGGCGAGAGCACAGTTCACCGTCCCCGCCCCAGCACCCCATGGTGACCGTGCTGGGATCCGGGCGACTCCTCCCGCGGCGTGATCGGAGAAGGCTGCCTCTCCCGGCGGCTTCGACATCCACGTCCGTGTAAACGATCAGCGCGGCCTGTTACGCCACCATGACGTCGCCCTCATCCAGCGCGTAACGAACGAGGATGATGCCAGTGCTCCGCACCGGGGCAACGGGATGAAGGAGGACGGCGGGAACGCTCAATCGCCACGCCCAAGGCGAGCGAGAACGGGGAGAGCGACGCGGCCAGGAGACCCGGCCGAGGTGCTCAATGCAGAACATCCTGTCCTCTCGCGGCCGCATCGATCCGCCCCCTTAAGACGCTGAACCAGAAGCGGTACGTCGACGCGATCGACAAGCACACCATCGTCTTCGGCATCGGCCCCGGGCGGGCACCGGCAGCGACCTTACCCCGGCGATGGCCAAGGCGGTGCAGGCCCTGCAGTCCAAGCAGGTCAACCGGGTATCATCCCGACCCCGCCCGGCGGTCGAGGCCGGCGAGCGGCGGCTCGGCTTCCTGCCGGGCACGCTCCACGAGAAGATCGACCCGTATTCTGCGCCTCGCTGTACGACGCGCTGCACGACATGCTCGACCCGACTCGATCCCAAGCGGGCTGATGGCGGCGGGGACGATCGAGGTCGCGCCGCTGGGCGTACATAAAAAGGCCGGGATCGCTGAACGACGCCTCCTCATCATCCTGGACGAGGCCCAGAACACCAGCCCCGAGCAGATGCAGGTGTGCTGTCCTCACCCGGGCTCGGCTTCGAGTCGAAGATCGGATCACGTGGGTGACGTGATCGCAGGTCGACCTGCTCCGGCGGCACGAAGTCGGGTCTGCGGTAGGTGCAGGACATCCTGGAGGGCGTCGACGACGTCCACTCCTCCCGGCTGTCGTCCCAGGACGTCGTCCGGCACAAGCTGGCGGGCTGTATCGTCGACGCGTACGAGCAGTACGACAGCAGGAACGGCACCGAGAACGGCGGCCACAACGGCGGTCGCGCACCCAAGCACGGTGCCAAGGCCAAGGGGAAGTAGACCAGCACGACCATGTCGATCGACGTCAACAACGAGTCCGGAACCGAGGTCGACGAGCAGGCGATCTCGACATCGCCCGCTACGCGCCTCGCGCGGATGCGCATCCACCCGCTCTCCGGAACTCTCGGTGATCGTCGTGGACACCGACGCCATGGAGCGGCTCCACATCCAGTGGATGGACCTGCCGGGTCCGCGACGCATGTCCTCCCGGATGGACGAGCTGCGTCCGCCGGCGAAGGACGAGGACGAGCCGCCGCAGGGGACTGCTCGGCGACATCGTGCTCTGCCGGAGGTCGCCACCAAGCAGGGCACCGAAACCCACGCAGCACCTGGACGAGGAGCCCAGTTGCTCACCGTCCACGGCGTGCTGCACCTTGCCGGGTACGACCACGAGGAGCCGGACGAGAAGGCCGAGATGTTCGGCTCGCAGGCCGCCATCGTGGACGGCTGGCGTGCGGAGAAGGGCCCTGACCGGCCCGTCCCCGGCCCCGACCGTCTCATGAGCCTCCCGCTGATCGCGGGCGCGGTCGCCCTGGTCGTGATCGCCTGGCTCGCCGCGTGCGCGCGGAGGCGGGGCTCGCCCGGATCTCCAGCTTCCGCGCCGAGGAGGCCGTACGGTCCGGCGGCGCGGCGGCAGAAGCTCGCCAAGGTCGCCGCCGACCCGACGCGCTACCTCAACGTGGCGCTGCTGGTCCGCGTGGCCTGCGAATGGCGGCCGCCGCACTGGTCACGTACGCCTGTTCGAAGCAGTTCGACGGCACCGGCGAGGCGCTGGTGATCGCCATCGCGGTCATGGTGCTCGTCTCGTACGTCGCCGTCGGGGCGTCTCCCCGCGCACCATCGGACGCCAGCACCCGCTGAACACGGCGACCGCGGCGGCGTACGTCCTGGTGCCGCTGGCCCGGATCATGGGCCCGATCCCGTCGCTGCTCATCCTCATCGGCAACGCCCTCACCCCCGGCAAGGGCTTCCGCCGCGGCCCCTTCGCCTCCGAGGCGGAGCTGCGCGCGCTGGTCGACTACGCCGAGAAAGGAGTCGCTGATCGAGGCCGAGGAGCGCCGCATGGTGCACTCGGTGTTCGAGCTGGGGCGACACGCGCTGGTGCGGGAGGTCATGGTCCCGCGGACCGACCTCGTCGTCATCGAGCGCTACAAGACCATCCGGCAGGCGCTCACCCTCGCCCTGCGCCCGGTTTCTCGCGGATGGCCGGTCACCGGTGACAGCGAGGACGACATCGTCGGCATCGTCTACCTGAAGGACCTGGTCCGCAGGACGCACATCAGCCGGGACGCGGAGAGCGACCTCGTCGCCACCGCCATGCGCCCGGCGTTCTTCGTGCCCGACACCAAGAACGCCGGTGACCTGCTGCGCGAGATGCAGAAGGAGCGCAACCACGTCGCCGTCGTCATCGACGAGTACGGCGGCACGGCGGGCATCGTCACCATCGAGGACATCCTGGAGGAGATCGTCGGCGAGATCACCGACGAGTACGACCGGGAGCTGCCTCCGATCGAGGAGCTGGGCGAGGACCGTTTCGGGTCACCGCCCGCCTCGACATCGGCGACCTGGGCGAGCTGTACGGCCTGGAGGAGTTCGACGACGAGGACGTGGAGACGGTGGGCGGTCTGCTGGCGAAGGCGCTGGGCGGGTGCCGATCGCCGGTGCCTCGTCGATCGTGGAGCTGCCGGACGGCCGCGAGGTGCGGCTGACCGCGGAGGCCGCGGCGGGCCGCCGGGAACAAGATCCTGACGGTGCTGGTGGAGCCGGTGGGCGCGATGAAGCGCGCCGAGGAGGCCGTGCCGGAATGACCCCCGGGGAACTGCGCGACTTCTGTCTGTCCTTCAACGCCGCGGTGGAGGACTTCCCCTTCAGCCCCGAGATCTCGGTCTTCAAGGTGCTGGGCAAGATGTTCGCGCTGTCCTTCCTGGACGCGCGCCCCCTCACCGTCAACCTGAAGTGTGACCCGGACGACGCGATCCGGCTGCGCGCCGACCACCCGGGCCTGATCGTCCCGGGCTGGCACATGAACAAGCGGCACTGGAACACGGTGACCGTGGACGGCGGGCCCGGCGGCGAACCCGGTGGCGGGCTCCCGGACCGTGTCGTCCGGGAGCTGGTCGAGGACTCGTACGACCTGGTGGTCGCCGGCCTACCGCGCGCGGACAGGCTCCGCCTCGACCGTCCCTGAACGCCCGGCCGCCGGCGTCCGGCCGCGACCAGCACGGCCGCCGCCAGCACGATCACCGCGTCCAGGATCAGCACCGTGTGTGGACGCCGGACGTCAGGTCCGTGGACGTGGTGGCCAGGACGCCCAGCAGCGGGATGCCGACGGTGAGGCCGACCTGCTGGGTAGAGGTGACCAGACCGGTCGCCGGGCCCTGCTCTCCGTCCGGGGACGCCGGAGGTGACGGTCAGGCCGTAGGAGATGATCGCGCCCAGGTGGCACATGCTGGCCAGCGGAACGCGGCCGTGGCGAGCGCCACCGACCAGCCGCCCTCCCCAGTGCCAGCAGGGACAGGCCGAGCACGCCCTGCCGGCGAGCGAGCCGACCAGGGTGCGGCGGGCGCCGAAGCGGCCGATGACCCGGGGGCGTACGAACCGGCCACCACCGACAGCGCGCCCTGCACGCCGAAGACCAGGCCGGTCTGGAAGGCGGACAGGTGCAGGACCTCCTGGAGGTACAGGGATGAGGACGAAGACCACCGTCGACATCATCGAGAAGGTGATCAGCCCGCCCAGGTTGCCCCACGCCACCGTGCGGCGCCGCAGCATCGGCAGCGAGACGAGCGGAGCGCGGTGCGGGGACTCGACGAGGACGAAGGCGGCCAGGAGCAGCAGGCCCGCGACGAGGGCGACGAGGACGTCGGTGCGGCCGAAGCCGTGTTCGGCGGCCGTCGACAGGGCGTAGATCAGGGAGAGCAGGCCGCCGGTGACGGTGACCGCGCCGGGGACGTCGAGGCGGGGGCGCTCGGGGGTGCGGGACTCGGGCAGCAGGCGGGGGGCGAGGGGCAGCACGACCAGGGCGAACAGCGCCAGCAGGCCCATGGTGGACCGCCAGCTCAGCAGGTCGGTCGAGCACCCCGCCGGCCACCATGCCGACGGTGAAGCCGAGCGAGAGCAGGTGCCGGAGATGCCGAGGGCGCGGTCGCGGGCCGGGCCCTCCGGGCGGTCGTCGTCAGCAGGGGACATGCCGGTCGGGACGATGGCCGCCGCGCCGAGGCCCTGAGGGCGCGTCCGGCGAGGAAGGACGCCCGGTCCCAGGCGAAGGTGGCCAGCAGCGAGGCGGCGCCGAAGACCGCGAGGCCGGTGAGGAACAGCCGGCGGCGCCCGTACAGGTCGCCCATGCGCCCGAAGAGCAGCAGGAACCCGCCGGACGGCAGCGCGAACGCGGTGACCGCCCACTGGAGGGGCGGAGGTGCTCATGCCGAGGTCCGCGCCGAGGACGGGCAGGGGCGACGTTCAGGACTGGAGAAGTCGAGCGCGACCATGAACTGGGCCGCGCAGAGCACGAACAGGACCAGCCGGTCGCGGGGTGAGAGCCGGGGAGCCGCCTGCTCTGCGGGCGGTGGGGTGGCCTTCGCCGGGGTGGTTGGAGGTGGTGTCGATCGCCAGTGGGGAGGAGCTCGACGGCCCCGGAACAGCCGTGGGAGCGGCGTTGTCCTGGTGGTGGCACCACCCGCCACCGCCAGCATGGCTGGGGGGAGTGCACACGTGCCGGACGTGATCGCGCGGGCCGAGGTGGCGTCGTCGGGCGGGGGCCGTCGCCGCAGTGAGCTGCGGGAGTTCCTGATGAGCCGGCGGGCCCGGGTCTCCCCGGCCGAGGTCGGCCTGCCGGACGGCGGGGCACGGCGCCGGACGCCGGGCCTGCGGCGCGAGGAGGTGGCCGTGCTCGCCGGGGTGGGCGCCTCCTGGTACCAGTGGCTGGAACAGGGCCGCGACACCTCCGTGTCCCCGCAGGTCCTGGACGCCGTGGCCCGGGTGCTGCGGCTCAGCAACGCCGAACGCCGTCATCTGTACGGTGCTGGCCGGGGCTCAACCCGCCCGCGCCCGAGGTGGAGCCGGCGAAGCGGGACATGTGCGAGGGGCTGCGGCGGCTGATCGACACGTGGATGCCGTATCCGGCGCACACTCGTGGACCGGTACTACGAATTTGCGTGATGTACAACGACGCGGCGGCCATGGTGCTGGGCATGCGGCCCGGAACGACGTGGAACTGCATCGTCGACTTCTTCACCGACCCCTGGCACCGCGCCCGGGCCCGCAGCTGGGAGAGAACGCGCGCGGTCGTCGCCCAATTCCGTGCCACCTGCGCGGCCAACCCCGGACGACGAGGGTTTCCAGCAGGTGCTGGCGGATCTGAAGGAAACCAGCGGCGAGTTCGGGGGCGCTGTGGGACGAGCGGGACATCGAGGACGCCGGGCAGATCCGCAAGGAGCTGGACCATCCGCTGGTCGGGCTGCTCAGCCTGGAGTCGACGGCGCTGAAGGTACCGGCGCGGCCCGATCTGACGATCGTGCTGCACACGCCGCTGGACGAGGCGAACAGCGCGGCGAAGCTGGAGGCTGGCCTCGCCGGAGGCCGGCGCGGTGCGATGTATCCGGTGGCGGGGTGACCGGACCGGGGGGAGGCGGTGCTACGTATGCTCGCCTCATGACCGAGACTCCTCGACCTCGACCCCGAGGACCGCAAGATCGCAGACCCGGCCCGTTCCGCGCGGGCCCGCAACGGTGTGCCCGAGGGCGCGGCCGTACGCGACGAGACCGGCCGTACCTACGTCGCCGGGACCGTCGGCCTGGACTCGCTGAAGCTGAGCGCGCTGCGGACGGCGGTGGCGATGGCGGTGGCGTCCGGCGCGAAGTCGCTGGAGGCGGCGGCCGTGGTGACGGAGGCGGAGTCGGCGTCGGAGGAGGACCGGGCGGCGGTGCGGGACCTGGGGGGCCCCGGGACGCCGGTTCTCGTCGCCGGTCCGGACGGCACGGTGCGCGACACGGTACGCGCGGGCTGACCCGGCCGTCGCGGGCCCGGTGGGCGACCGTGGTACGGCGGGGCTCCGGGGATCAGGGGACAATGGGCGCCATGAGCGTTCGTACCCAGTCATCCGAAGAGTCGGCCGAAGCTGTCCACAGGGCCGGTTTCGCCTGCGCTCGTGGGCCGCCCCAACGCGGGCGAAATCCACCCTCACGAACGCTCTGGTCGGGCAGAAGGTGGCGATCACCTCGAACCGTCCGCAGACGACCCGGCACACCGTGCGGGGCATCGTGCACCGCCCGGAGGCGCAGCTGATCCTGGTGGACACCCCGGGGCTGCACAAGCCGCGCACGCTGCTGGGCGAGCGGCTCAACGACGTCGTGCGGACGACGTGGGCCGAGGTGGACGTCATCGGCTTCTGCCTGCCGGCCAACGAGAAGCTGGGCCCGGGCGACCGCTTCATCGCCAAGGAACTGGCGGGGATCAAGAAGACCCCGAAGGTCGCGATCGTCACCAAGACCGACCTGGTGGACTCCAAGACCCTGGCCGAGCAGCTGATCGCGATCGATCAGCTCGGCCAGGAGCTGGGGATCACCTGGACGGAGATCGTCCCGGTGTCGGCCACCGGGAACCAGCAGGTGGACCTGCTCGCGGACCTGCTGACCCCGCTGCTGCCCGAGGGACCCGCGCTCTACCCCGAGGGCGACCTGACCGACGAGCCCGAGCAGGTCATGGTCGCCGAGCTGATCCGGGAGGCCGCGCTGGAGGGCGTACGGGACGAACTGCCGCACTCCATCGCGGTGGTCGTGGAGGAGATGCTCCCGCGCGAGGACCGCCCCGCCGACAAGCCCCCTGCTGGACATCCACGCCAACGTCTTCATCGAGCGTCCCAGCCAGAAGGGCATCATCATCGGCCCCAAGGGCAAGCGCCTGAAGGATGTCGGCATCAAGTCCCGCAAGCAGATCGAGGCGCTGCTCGGCACCCCGGTCTTCCTGGACCTGCACGTGAAGGTCGCGAAGGACTGGCAGCGCGACCCGAAGCAGCTGCGGCGGCTCGGGTTCTGAGGCTCACTGGTAGCGGGGCCGGTCAGGCCGGGGGGCGGAAGCCGATGGTCGGGACGGCGCGGCGCAGGGGCCACGGTGCCACCAGGTCGGCCGGGACCAGGTCCGCGAGGAACGCCTAGCGGCGCAGGGCCGTCGGGTCCTGGCTCTCGACGGACTGGACCTTGCGCCACCAGGTGGCGATCTCGCACCAGCCGGGCGCCGACAGTGAGCCGCCGAACTCCTGGACGGAGAGGGCGGCGGTCAGACCGGCGAAGGCCAGGCGGTCGGCCAGCGGCCAGCCGGCCAGGGTGCCGGTGACGAATCCGGCGACGAAGACGTCCCCGGCGCCGGTCGGGTCCAGGGCCTCGACCTCGATGGCCGGGACCTCGGCGCTCTCCCCGTACGCCGGTCCACCGCGTACGCGCCGTCCGCGCCGAGGGTGACCACGGCGAGCGGCACGTGCTCGGTCAGGGCGTGCGCGGCGGCGCGCGGGCAGGTGGCGCCGGTGTAGCGCATGGCCTCCTCCGCGTTCGGCAGGAAGGCCTCGCAGTGCGCGAGGTCGGGCAGCCCGGCCAGGTCCCAGGCGCCGGTGTCGTCCCAGCCGACGTCGGCGAAGACGCGGGTGCCGCGCGCGGCGGCCTGGGCGATCCAGGGGCGCGGACGCCGGGTGTGAGGGAGGCGACGGCGGCCCGCGCGCGGGGCGGGCAGTCGGGGGACGGTTCCTCCGGCGGCGGCTCGTGGCCGTGGGAGACCATCGTGCGCTCGCCCTCGTACGCCATCGAGACCGTCACCGGCGAGTGCCAGCCGGGCACGGTGCGCGAGGGGCTCAGGTCGATGCCCTCGCCCTGTGCGAGGGCGTCCCAGCAGTAGTCGCCGTAGTGGTCGTCGCCGAAGGCCGCGGCCAGCGAGGTGCGCAGCCCGAGGCGGGCCAGCGCGGTCGCCATGTTCGCCACGCCGCCCGGGCTCGACCCCATCCCCGCGCGCCCAGGACTCCGTCCCGCGCACCGGTGCGGAGTCCAGCCCGGTGAAGACGACGTCGAGAAAGACGGTGCCGGTCAGATACACGTCCCAGGGCGGGTCCTGCGGTGTGCGCAGGGCGGCGAGGGGATCGACCTGGGGACGGTGGTGCGATCCCTGGTCCGGGACGTGGCGGTGTGTTCTCTCGGCGGCCGGCATGACGGGCATGGCGGGCACGCCGGACGCGGTGGACACGGTGGACGCTGTCACGGTGCGCTCCCTGGCATGGTGCGGACCCCGCCAGTGTGCACCACGCCACTGACAACCCGGCGGCGTCGGGGCCGGTGGCACCGGAGCGCGGCCGCCGCTTCCCGCCGGCGGTGCGGCCGGTTACCAGCGCGGGACGGAGGCGTCACCCACTCCGGGTCGGCGACCCGCATGGCGGCCGCGTCGTCGCGGTCCCGGAGCGCGCCGTCGTCGTCGAGCCAGCGGCGGTGGAGGAACTCAAGCCGGTCACGGTCGAGTTCGACGCCGAGACCGGGCGCGTCGGGGACGGCGACCCTGCCGCCGTCGAAGGTGAGACGCTCGGTGAGCACGTCCTCGGACTGCCAGGGGTAGTGGGAGTCGCAGGCGTGATGGAGGTCGGGACGGTGGCCGCCACGTGGGTCATCGCCGCGAGGCTGATGCCCAGGTGGGTGTTGGAGTGCATGGAGATCCCGACGCCGAAGGCACGGCAGACGGCGGCGAGTTGCTGGGTGTTGCGCAGCCCGCCCCAGTAGTGGTGGTCCGAGAGCACGACCTGCACGGCGCCCGTCGTGAACGCCTCCTGGATCTCGGCGAACGTCGTCACACACATGTTGGTCGCGAGCGGCACCCCGGTCCTCGCGGCGACCTCCCGCCATGGCCGGGGTGCCGAGCGCGGGGTCCTCCAGGTACTCCAGGACGTCGGCGAGTTCCGCGGCGACCTTCAGGGAGGTCTCCACGGACCAGGCGCCGTTGGGGTCCAGCCGCAGCGGGTGGCCGGGGGAAGGCCTCGGCGAGCGCCCTGATCGCGGCGATCTCCTCCTCGGGCGGGAAGACGCCGCCCTTGAGCTCGAAGGAGGCGAAGCCGTACCGCTCGGCGAAGGTGCAGGCCTGCGCGACGACGCCGGCCGGGTCGAGGGCGGCCCCCCAGTCGTCCTTCTCGCTCGCCACGCCCGCCGGGTGGCCGGCCCACTTGTAGAAGAGGTACGCGCTGTACTCGACGGCGTCGCGCACCTTGCCGCCCAGCAGCGCGTGCACGGGCAGGCCGAGCGCCTTGCCGAGGGGCGTCGAGGCAGGCGACCTCGAAGCCGGAGACGACGGACAGGCGAAGCTTGTCGGCGGTCTGGACACCGCGCAGTCCGCCGACGTCCACCCGTCCGGAGACCCGGGTGGCGTCGACGGCCACCTCGTCCACGGTCGTGAACAGGCCGTTGAGGTCGGAGACCTGCCGGCCGACCAGCCTCGCGGCCAAGGGACGGGCCAGCTCCAGGTACTTGGCGTCGCCATAGGTCTCGCCGACCCCGGTGATCCCGGCGGCGGTCTCCACCTCGATGATCAGGCGGGGGTGTACGGCTGGTGGACGCCCTGCGTGTTGAGCAGGGGCGGGTCGGCGACCAGGATCGGCGTGAGGCGGACGTCGGCGATGGCGAGAGCGGGGGTCACAGGGCTGCTCCTACGAGGTCGGTCCGGCACCGTCTCTGTATGTAAATGACATCCACGTATACGGATGGAGATTAGGCAGACGGACGGGAGCCGTCAATGGGGCGGGGAGATCCTCACGCGATGCGAGCACCCGCTGTTACCCAAGGCCCAAAACCCTCAACACTCCTGTGCTTCAGACCACACTCCCTCGCCTGTTTCTCGCCTCCCCGCGCTTGATACGAATTGCCCGCGCGTTCCTGTCCGTCGGTCCTCGGCGCCGGTCTGCTGCTGGTCACCGCCCCGATGACCGCCGCCACCGGCACGCCGAGCGGTGCGGTACCGGAGGTCGGTGCCACGGAGCAGCCGGTCGTGGAGATCGACAGGGTCCGGGACGGGCTGAGCCGGGCTATCCGAACTCGTACGCCTCCACCTCGGCCAGATAGCGCACCTGCAGTTCCTCCTCGTCCTCCAGGAAGGAGGCGAGGAAGGAGTTCCGGGCGAGCTCCCGCAGCCGCTCCTCGGTGAGGCCCAGGGCCTCGCGCACGGCGTCGAAGTTGTCGCCCGCGTAGCCGCCGAAGTAGGCGGGGTCGTCGGAGTTGACCGTACACATGAGGCCCGCGTCGAGCATCGCGGGCAGCGGGTGGTCGGCGAGGGTGTCGACCGTGCGCAGCCGGACGTTGGACAGCGGGCACAGCGTGAGCGGGACGCGCTCGCGCACCAGCCGCTCGACCAGCGCCGGGTCCTCGACCGAGCGCAGGCCGTGGTCGATCCGCTCGACGCCGAGGACGTCCAGGGCCTCGACGACGTACTCCGGCGGCCCCTCCTCGCCCGCGTGCGCGACCCGGCGCAGTCCAAGGGCGGCGGCGGCCCTCGTACACCTCGCGGAACTTGACCGGCGGGTGGCCGACCTCGGCGGAGTCCAGACCGACGCCCGTGACGCGGTCGAGGTACGGCTTCGCGGCGTCGAGGGTCGCCAGCGCCGACTCGGCGGACTCGTCACGCAGGAAACACATGATGAGGCGGGTGGAGACGCCGTGGTTGTCGCGGCTGGTGCGCAGCGCCCGCCACAGGCCCTCCACGACCGTGCCCATCTCCACGCCCCGGGCGAGGTGCGCCTGCGGGTCGAAGAAGATCTCCGCGTGCCGCACGCCCTGCGCGGCGGCGCGGGCGAGGTAGGCGTTCGCGAGGTCCTCGAAGTCCCGCTCGGTGCGCAGGACGGCCATGAGCTCGTAGTACAGGTTCAGGAAGGACTGGAGGTCCTCGAACCGGTACGCCTCTCTCAGCGCGTCCTCATCCGCGTACGGCAGGGGCACGCCGTTGCGGGCGGCCAGCTCGAAAGCCAGCTCGGGCTCCAGGGTGCCTTCGATGTGGAGGTGCAGTTCAGCTTTGGGCAAGGGCATCAGAGCATCGTACGACCGGTTTACCGACGTTTCGGAACCGGGACTCTGAGGAGGTCGTGGGCCACGGTCAGCTGCCCCTCGTAGCCGGCCGCCCGTGCCTGCCGTTCGAACTCCTCGGGGTCCGAGTAGCGCTGGCTGAAGTGGGTGAGGACCAGGTGCCGTACGCCCGCGTCCCGGGCGACCCGCGCCGCCTGGCCGGCGGTGAGGTGGCCGTGGTCGGTGGCGAGGTGCTCGTCCTCGTCGAGGAACGTGGACTCGATGACCAGCAGGTCGCAGCCCTCGGCTAGCGCGTGCACGCCCTCGCACAGCCGGGTGTCCATGACGAACGCGAACCGCTGGCCGCGCCGGGCCTCGCTGACGTCGTCGAGCGGGACGCCGTTCAGCGAGCCGTCGCGCTGGATGCGGCCCACGTCGGGCCCCTTGATGCCGTGCGCGGCGAGGCGTTCGGGCAGCATGCGGCGGCCGTCGGGTTCGGTGAGGCGGTAGCCGTAGGACTCGACGGGATGGGAGAGCCGGTGGGCGTCGAGGGTGTAGGCGGGGGTGACCGCGAGGACGCCGTCGGTGGCGACCGGGGCCTAGGTGAGGGCGACCGTCTCGCGGTAGGCGGTGGCGTACCGCAGGCGGTCGAAGAAGCGCTGCCCGGAGCGCGGGTAGTGGGCGGTGACCTCGTGCGGGACCTGGTCGAGGTTGATCCGCTGGATGACGCCGGCGAGGCCGAGGCTGTGGTCGCCGTGGAAGTGCGTGACGCAGATCCGGTTCAGGTCGTGGGCGGCGACCCCGGCGCGCAGCATCTGGCGCTGCGTGCCCTCGCCGGGGTCGAACAGGATGCCCTCGCCGTCCCAGCGCAGCAGGTAGCCGTTGTGGTTGCGGTGCCGGGTCGGGACCTGGCTGGCGGTGCCGAGGACGACGAGTTCACGTACGGACATCGTGGGTTATCCGGGTCGTCCGGGTTATCCGGGGGGCCATTCGAGGCCGCGGCCGCCGAGGACGTGGGCGTGTGTGTGCCAGGACGGTCTGACCCGCGCCGGTGCCGGTGTTGAAGATCGTGCGGTAGCTGTCGAGCTTCTCCTGGTCCGCGATCGCCTGGGTCTCGCGCAGGACGTCCGCGGCGAGTTCCGGGGCACCGGCGGCGAGGGCCGCGGCGTCCCGGTAGTGGGCCTTGGGGATCACCAGGACGTGGGTGGGCGCCTGGGGGTTGATGTCCCGGAAGGCGACGGTCGTGTCCGTCTCACGGACGATGGTCGCCGGGATCGTCCCCGCGACGATCTTGCAGAACAGACAGTCGTCCTGCGGTTCCCCGGTCATGGGGCCTCCTCACGCTGGTGATCTTGTACAGGGGCATCGTATCGACCGGGCACTCCAGTCCGAGGCCGGCAGGCTCGGCGGCGTCTTCGCCGGGGTCTCCTCCAGCGCCTCCAGCGCCAGCCGGATCGCCTCGTCCAGTTGCGGATCGCGGCCCGCCGCGTGATCCTGCGGGCGCTGCGGGACCTCCACGTCCGGATCGACGCCGTGGTTCTCCACGCCCCAGCCGTAACCCTCCAGCCAGAACGCGTACTTCGGCTGGGTGATCAGCGTGCCGTCGACCAGGCGGTAGCGGCTGTCGATGCCGATGACGCCGCCCCAGGTGCGGACACCGACGACCGGACCGATGCCGAGTGCCTTGATCGCGGCGTTGACGATGTCGCCGTCGGAACCGGAGAACTCGTTGGCGACGGCGACGACCGGGCCGCGGGCCGCGTCCAGCGGATAGCTGGCCGGCAGCATGCCGCGCGGCGGGTCCCAGCCGACGATGCGCCGGGCGAGCTTCTCGACGACCAGTTGGGGAGGGTGCCGCGGTCTCGCGGACGTCGACGACCAGGCCCTCCCGGGCCACCTCGACGCGCGAGGTCGCGAGGGATCTGGACCACAGCCGGGGCCTCAGCATGTCGGGGACGTGGAGGTAGCCGAGCCGGCCGCCGGACTCTCGTGGACGTAGGCGCGGCGGTCGGTGACCCAGGCGTGGTAGCGCAGGGGCTCCTCGTCGGCGGAGGGGACGACGACGGCGTGCCAGCGGCTCGCCGCCGCCGGACGGGGAGATGGTCAGCTCGGCGGGCTTGCCCGCCGTGCCGACCAGCAGCGGGCCGGGCCCGGTGACCGAGTCCACGGGCTGCCCAGGCGACCCGCGACGATCGCGTCCCCCGGCGCGTACGGCGACACCGGGCGCGGCGAGCGGGGAACGGGCGTCGGGGTCGGAGGCCTCCGAGGGCAGGACGCGGTCGATGCGGCCAAGCGCCGTCCTCGTGCCGGGACAGGTCGGCGCCGAGCAGCCCCTGCCGGCGCGCCGCCGCCGGAGCCGCCGCGCGGGTGACGTAGGCGTGCGAGGTGCCCAGTTCGCCGTGCACCTCCCACAGGAGGCTCGACCAGGTCGTCATGGGTGGCGAGGGCGGTCGAGGACGGGGTTTAAAGGGCCTAGTATGCTGTCCCTAAGCTGATGCCACCAGCAGCTGCTGTTGTGTGAAGGTCCTGGCTGAGCATGCTTGGCCTGCAGCCAAAGGATCTGCCAAGTTACCAGTGGCTGGGTTTGATGGAGTTCTGCTGTGCCAGCCTGAGAAGCCCAGATGGCAGAGTGTTGGTAGCTGTTTGTCTTTATTGCTGGAGTCGCGCTAGCCAGCAAAATGAACTTTGAAAACCAATGGTTCAGACAGCGTTGTCCTTTCAATGAGCCGCTGTTGATCTCTGAAAGGGTCGAGTGCCGAAAGTGTTATAAAAAAAACGGATGCGTTTACAAAGCAAAGTTTCATTAAATGGGAGCCTGCTTCAGCAGTAAGTTCGTGGCGTTCCGGTAAAAGAAAGTTTCGAGTGAACAGACCGGTGCAGTGCAGCTTTGTTGTTAACGTTGTTCCTTAGCAGCAAAAAATGGGAGCAGTGCAGCGCGCCTTGACAAAGTAGCTCCAGTGTTTAGCAGCCCAGCAGAGTTCTTCGACAAGCCGATCCAGGTGGTCAAGTTCTTCAGTTAGCTTCAGGCCCGTCCATCCGGGGTTCGAAGGTGAAGCCGGGAAAGCAAAGGCTCGAAGCAGAATGTGGCGCAGCCGCGTTTGAAAACACTGCACGCGGCGCCTTGTCGAACAGCGTTTCAGCGATGCTTCGTCCAGAACCGTCGGGAAGGCGGGTGGAGAGGAAGGCGAGAAGCTTGCCGTCCAGGATAGGTCGGCGAGTAGTCCTTGGAAGCGCAGCGGGGTCGCCTCGCTCACCGACAGGTCGGTGGTGTTGGCGAGCTTGAGCTGGCGCAGCGGTTCGGGGCCGGGGGTGGGACCAGGCGAGCCAGGCGGAGTCGGGCGAGAAGACCAGCCCGGTCGCGTCGCCGTTGTCGCTGCGGTCGACCTCGCGGACCTCACCGGTCTCGCGCTCCACGAGCAGGACCCGCCCGTCGTGCGAGGCGACGGCGGCACGGCTGCCGTCCGGTGCCATGGCGAGGGCGAGCTCGCGGCCCAACTGCCCGGCGGCGAGGCGCCGCGCGGTGGCGCCGGGGGAGAGTCCGGTGGCGGGCGCGAACTCCAGGGCGTCATCGCCCTCGGCATCCGTCACCCACACCACCCACTCCTCGCCGTCGGCGCGGAAGGTGCGCGGCAGCCGGGTGCGTACGCCGGGCTGCGCGGCGCCGCGGGCCGGTCCGGCGCGGTGGGTGACCCAGTGCACGCCGCCGCGTACGGCGACCGGCGCTGCCGCGCGCGGTGTGGTCGGGGGACGCGGAGCCGAACCAGCGGGCAACGTTCACCGGGTACGCCGGGAGGTCGACGCGCGAGCCGCCGGGAGCCGGATGTCGAGCCGGCGCGGTTCGGCCGCGTCCAGGTCGTCCAGCACCGAGGAGTTCACCGGCGCAGGAGTAGACGACGCGGGTGCCGTCGGTGGCGGCGTGCCGGGCGTAGAAGCCGTCGAGAGGGGTGTGCCGGCGCAGCTCGGGGCCGTCGGCGAGGGAGGAGTAGAGCGCGCCGGTGCCCTCGTGGTCGGAGAGGAACGCGATCCGGTCGCCGACCCAGAGGGGTACTCGATGTTGCCGTCGAGATCGCTGTGCAGCCGGGTGAACTCCCCGGCCACCCCGGCCTCCAAGGAGCTCCGTCGGTGTCGGCGTCGATCCACAACTTGCCCGGCGGTGCCGCCCCGGTAGCGCTTCCACCAGGCGGCCTCGCGGCCCATCGGTGCGGACAGCAGCACGGTGCGCGGGCCGTGCGCGACATCGCCGACGGGCCCGTACGGCAGCGTGGTGGCCAGGTCCGCCGTCGAGCGGGACGGCGCGGGCCCAACTGCGGCGCAGGCTGGCCTCGCCCGTAGGTGCTGAGGGCGAGGACCTGCCCCTTCCGGGGTCCAGCCGCGCACCTGGGTCTTGGGCTGCCCCAGTGCGTGAGGCGCTTGGCGGGGCCGCCGTCGGCGGGGGGGCGATATGCACCTCGGGTGCGCCGTCGCGGGTGGAGGTCCAGGCGACCGTGGTGCCGTCGGGCGAGACGCGCGGGTGGTTGACGGGCACGTTCGGTCGGCGCTGACCCGCCAGGCCCGGCCGCCGTCGAGCGGGGCGAGCCACACGTCGTCCTCGGCGGTGAAGGCGACCAACTCGCCATGCGGGTGCGGAAAAGCGGAGGTAGGCGGGCGCTGCGGGCTGTGTCACCCCCTCACCCTATGCAGGGGCGGGGCCCGCCGACAGAGGTTTGGATCACTTACCGGCCACCGGCACGCCGGGCTATTTTCCCTCCACCGGCGGCAGTGGGGTCGTCCGGGCACCAGATGGTCCGGGTCACGGTCACCGTGGCCCCCGGCTGGTGCTGGGTGGGCCGATTCGCGGGCGGGGCGCTCGTGGCGTCGCAGTTCCCCAGCCCCTTGACGCGGAACCACTCCTTGCCGTCCACCTTCGCGGTTGGATCGCCGCGTACACAGGCGCCGTTGACGACCCGGGTCACCTCGCCGTCGACGGTGATGTCCTGTCCGCCGTCGGTCTTCCCCTCGCAGTCGACGGAGGCGACGGTGTCCTCGCCCGCCGACGCGGTGGCGCCGTCGTCCCCGAAAGGAGGCGGTGCAGGTGAGCCACCGCACCTCCGCCTTCCGCCGTTCCAGTTCGCGCGTCACGGTCTGGTCGGTCGTGTACGCCACGGACGCCGAGCTGAGCCCGCCCGGGTCGCACGCGCCGACACCGCCGACGGCGACGACCGCGCCGACGACCACCGGAGCCGCACGCCGAATCCGCCTCAATGCCCCCATGAGGGCAGCCTGCCACCGGTGCGGCGCGGACGGTAGGGCGCATACGGCCACTCCTCACTACCGTGGGCGGATGCACAAAAAAAAAAAAAAAAAAAAAAAAAAAAAAAAAAAAAAAAAAAAAAAAAAAAAAAAAAAAAAAAAAAAAAAAAAAAAAAAATTATAAAAAAAAAAAAAATTTTTTTTTTTTGTGTGTGTGTGTGTGTGTGTGTGTGTGTGTGTGTGTGTGTGTGTGTGGGCGGACGTCGGCGCAGAAGGCTCGTCGTGGACGAGACGGCCACCTACATATGGTCGGTGCGTCACCGGCACAGCGTCACGGGGCCCTGCCAGGAGGTGCTCACCCTCTCCAGGGAGGGGACGAGGACGAGGTTCTTCTGCTCTTCCCGGGCGGGGGGGGACGGTTCGTCCCCGACGGCTGGCTGCCCTCGGGCTGCGTGGCCATGAAGGACGCGTCGCTCAACCTGCACGAACCCGGTGTCGTACGCGGCTTCGTCGACGAGGCGGCCCGGCGCGGGCTGCTCGACCGGTCGGCGGACCTGGACGGCTGGGAACTGTTCCGGGCGGTGGCGTCGGCGCTCGGCCGGCAGGCGTCCTGACGCGTCAGGACCAGCGGCCGGTGCGGGCCAGGAGTACCGCCGTCGCCGCGGTACCGGCCGTGGAGGTGCGCAGGACACTGCGCCCCCCAGACGGTAGGGCTTCGCGCCGGCCTCGGCGAACAGGGCCAACTCCCCCGGGGGACCCCGCCTTCGGGACCGACGACCAGCACGATGTCCCCGGCGGTGGGGAGTTCGGTGGCGGCCAGCGGCTCGTCACCGCTCTCGTGGAGTACGGCCGCGAAGTCGGCGTCGGCCAAAGTGACGCGACCTGCTTGCTCGTCGCCGCGTCCGCGACGTCGGGGAAGCGGACCCGGCGGGACGCGCTAGCCGGCCTCCCGGGCCGTCGCCCGCCACTTGCCGAGCGCCTTCAGGCCGCGGTCGCCCTTCCACTGCGTGATGCAGCGGGACGCCGCCCAGGGCACGATCGCGTCGACGCCGACCTCGGTCATCGTCTCGACGGCCAGCTCGCCGCGGTCACCCTTGGGCAGGGCCTGGACGACGGTGATCCGGGGCCGCTCCGGCGGCTCCTCGTGGACCGTCCCCCAGTCCCGTGAGGACCAGACGGTCCTTGCCCTCGGCGGACTTCACCACGCTCGGCCCAGCGAGTTCGCGCCCGTCGGTGAGGACGACGTCCTCACCGGCCCGCAACGCCGCTTCACGGAGACGGCGTGCCGTCCCTCGGGGGCCGTCCAGGACGTACTCCCCGCAGGCAGGTCGCCCGGACTGGAGGAGTCGACCACGAACACCGGCGCCGTCATCGGCCCGTACCTCCCGTCACGAAGCCCGACAACGCTGTCCCGGCGGCCGCGAGTTCGGCCGCCAGCACCTCCACCAGCCGCCCGGCGGGCAGCTGGCGGGCCATCCGGTGGCCCTGCCCCGCCCAGAGCGCCATGCCCTGCGCGTCGCCCGCCTTCGCCGCCGCCTTGCGCAGCGGGGCGGTGAGGTGGTGCACCTCCGGGTAGGCGGCGGGAGCGTAGGGGCCGTGCTCGCGCAGGAAGCGGTTGACCAGGCCGCGGGCGGGGCGGCCGGAGAAGGCGCGGGTGAGTTCGGTGCGGACGAAGAGGGGGTTGGTCAGCGCCTGCTTGTGCAGCGCGTGCGCGCCGGACTCGGGGGTGGCGAGGAAGGCGGTGCCGAGCTGGGCGGCGCTCGCGCCGGCCGCGAGGACGCGGCGATCTGGCCGCCGCGCATGATGCCGCCGGCGGCGACGATCGGCAGGCTCACCGCCTCCCGGACCTGGGCGACCAGCGACAACAGTGCGGTGCCGGCGCCGCCCGTCTCGGGGTGGTCCCGGTGGGTGCCCTGGTGTCCGCCGGCCTCGGCGCCCTGCGCGATCACCGCGTCGGCGCCGGACAGCTCCACGGCCCGGGCCTCCTCCGCGGTGGTCGCGGCGGCCAGGGCGAAGATGCCCACGCGGTGCAGCGAGTCGACGACCTCACGGCTGGGGGACGCCGAAGTGGAACGACACCACCGGTACCGGGTTGTCCAGCAGCACCGCGATCTTGGTGTCGTAGCCGTCGTCCCGGCCGCACTCGGGGTCGCCGAGTTCCGTCTCGTACCAGGCGGCCTCGCCGGCCAGCTGGTGGCGTGGACGCCGACGGCGGCGGGGTCGGCCGTCTCGAGCTGCGGCATGAAGAGGTTGACGCCGAAGGGGGCGGTTCGTCGGTCCCCGCAGCTGCTTGATCTCCTGGTACATCCCGTCCGCGGTCTTGTACCCGGCGGCGAGGAATCCAGCCCGCCCGCCTCGCAGACCGCAGCGGCGAGCTGCCGGCACGGAGACGCCGCCCGCCATAAGCCCTGCACGATCGGGTAGGGAAAAGATCGGTAGTGCGGAGAGGACATGACGGCATGTTGTCACGTCCTCCGAACAAGTCCGAATCCGGGCTTCCGTTGGCATACGCCAGGAGCATCCGCATCGGAAAGCCCCTGGCGGCACGCCGTGACCGGGTGCCCGTCAGCGCCCGTTGAAGGCATCCTTCAGCCGCGAGGAAAGCCCCTGCCGCCCGGGCTGACAGTGCCCACCCGGGGACGACCCCCGGACCCCCGGCAGACCCCCGAGCGCCACGCCGACAAGCAGACACAGCCCTCGGGACCACCACGTCAGCGCCCGTTGAAGGCATCCTTCAGCCGCGAGAAGAGCCCCTGCCGCCCGGGCTGACAGTGCCTGCCCGGGGGCTAACCCCGGACCCCGGCAGACCCCCCAGCGCCACGCCGACGAGCAGGCACAAGCCCTCGGGACCACCACGTCAGCGCCCGTTGAAGGCATCCTTCAGCCGCGAGAAGAGCCCCTGCTGCCCGGGCTGGAACTGTCCCGTCGGGCGCTCCTCGCCACGCAGCGCGGCCAGCTCGCGCAGCTGGCGTTCCCTGCTCGGGGTCGAGCTTGCTCGGGGTCGTGACCTCGACGTGGACGATGAGGTCGCCCCGGCCGCCGCCGCGCAGGTGGGTGACGCCGCGGCCGTGCAGCGGGATCGACTGGCCGGACTGCGTGCCCGGGCGGATGTCGACCTCCTCCATGCCGTCGAGCGTCTCCAGCGGCACCTTCGTGCCGAGGGCCGCCGCCGTCATCGGGATGGTGACCGTGCAGTGCAGGTCGTCGCCGCGCCGCTGGAAGGTCGAGTGGGGCAGCTCGTGGATCTCGACGTACAGGTCACCGGCGGGACCGCCGCCGGGGCCGACCTCGCCCTCGCCCGCGAGCTGGATCCGGGTGCCGTTGTCGACGCCGGCCGGGATCTTCACGGTCAGCGTGCGCCGGGAGCGGACCCGGCCGTCGCCCGCACTCGGGGCACGGGGTCCGGGACCACGGTGCCGAAGCCCTGGCACTGCGGGCAGGGGCGCGAGGTCATGACCTGGCCCAGGAAGGACCGGGTGACCTGCGAGACCTCGCCGCGGCCGCGGCACATGTCCCCGTCTGGGCCGACGTGCCGGGGGCCGCGCCCTCGCCGTTGCAGGTGTTGCAGACGACGCGGTGTCGACCTGGATGTCCTTGGTCGTGCCGAGGCCGCCTCGTCCAGCTCGACCTCGATGCGGATCACGCGTCCTGGCCCCGGCGGGTGCGCGAGCGCGGCCCGCGCTGCGACGCCGTACCGAAGAACGCGTCCATGATGTCCGAGAAGTTCCCGAAGCCACCCGCGCCGAAGCCGCCCGCGCCACCGCCGGCGCGGCCTGCGGGGGTCGCCGCCGAGGTCGTAGACCTGCTTCTTCTGCGGGTCCGACAGCACCTCGTAGGCGGCGTTGATCTCCTTGAACCGCTCCTGGGTCTTCGGATCGGGGTTGACGTCCGGGTGCAGCTCGCGGGCGAGCCTCCGGAACGCCTTCTTGATCTCGTCCTGGGAAGCGTCGCGGCGCACGCCGAGGTACGGCGTAGTAGTCCGTGGCCACCTACGACTCCGCCAGGATCTGTCCGACGTACCGTGCCACTGCGCGTACCGCTCCCATCGTTCCCGGGTAGTCCATGCGGGTCGGTCCGACCACGCCGAACTTGGCAACCGCCTCGCCGCCGAACCGTAGCCCACCGACACGACGGACGTGGGTTGAGTCCTTCGTGGGCGTTCTCATGACCGATACGGACGGTCACGCCCGGATCCTTCGCCTCGCCGAGCAGCGAGGAGCACGACCTGCTCCTCCAGCGCCTCGAGACAGGTCGGATCACCAAGGGAAGTCGTGCCCGAAGCGGGTCAGATTGGCGGTGCCGCCGATCATCGCCGCTCCTCGTTCTCCTCGACCAGCGTCTCCAGGAGAGTGGAGAGCACGGTGGAGACCGTACCGCGGTCCTCGGCCCCGAAGGCCTCCGCCAGATCTTCCACCAGGCTCGGCACGTCGAGAAACGGCGCCCGGCGACCCGGCTGTTGAGCCGCGCGCGCAGGTCCGCCAGGGACGCCTCGCCGAACGGCGCCGGGCAGTCGACCATCCGCTGCTCGACCCGGCCGGTGTCCGTGATCAGCACGAGCATCAGCCGCGCGGGCGCCAGGGAGAGCAACTCCACGTGCCGCACGGTCGAGCGGGTCAGCGACGGATACTGCACGACCGCGACCTGCCGGGTCAGCTGCGCGAGCAGCCGCACCGATGCGGGCCACCACGTCGTCGAGGTCGACGGCGCCCCTCGGAAGTTCTGGATGGCGCGCCGCTCGGGCGGGGTCATCGGCTTGACGCCGGCCAGCTTGTCGACGAAGAGCCGGTAGCCCTTGTCGGTCGGGATGCGCCCGGCGCTGGTGTGCGGCTGGGCGATGAACCCCTCGTCCTCCAGGGCCGCCATGTCATTGCGCACGGTGGCCGGGGAGACGCCGAGGTTGTGCCGCTCGGTGAGGGCCTTGGAGCCGACCGGCTCCCGGTGCCGACGTAGTCCTGGACGATGGCGCGCAGCACCTGGAGCCTGCGTTCACTGAGCACTCGCGCACACCTCGAAGTCGTCAGCCCGGCGATTTGCCTGTCTTCGCCTGTCTCACTGTCTGTCCCTGGCACTCACAGCGTGCGAGTGCCAGACTTCCCGGCCCAGTGTACGGCCGTGGGGTACGCCCCCGGCAAGGCCGGGGCCGCGCCGCCGTGAACGGAGGTGTCACGGCGCTAGCGTCGTCGTCGTGACGGTGACTTGGGAAGACCTGGGATGGGAGCGGCTGGCGGCCGGGGTGGGGCGGCGCCGGCTGCCGGTGTGGGACTGCACCGCGGGGCTGGTCGTCGGCGCCGGCGCGGCCCTGGTGGTGGACGCGGGGTCGAGCCTCGGCGAGGGCGCCCGGTTGCGCGCGGGGGCGCAGGAACTCGCCGGTCACCGTGTGACACATCTCGCGCTGACCCACCCGCACTTCGACCACGTCTTCGGCGCCGCCGCGTTCGCGGGCGCGGAGGTCTACGGCGCGGTGGGCACGGACGCGGTGTTCGCGCGGGGCGGACACGGACGGGGAGGCGCTGCGCTCGGACGCGGTGGCCGAAGGACTGGACGCGCGGCGGGCGGAGGAGGCGGCCGACGCGCTCGTCCGCGTCCGCCACGAGGTCTGCGGCGAGTGGACGCTCGACCTGGGCGGCGGCCGGCAGGTGCTGCTCGCCAACGTGGGCCCGGGGCACACCGGTCACGCGACCTCGCGGTGCTGGTGCCGGGCGAGGTGGAGGTCGTCTTCTGCGGCGACCTGGTCGAGGAGTCCGGTGAGCCGCAGGCGGGCCCCGACGCCGTACCGTCGCACTGGCCCGCCGCCCTGGACCGGCTGCTCGACCTGGGCGGCGAGGGACGCGCTGTACGTCCCCGGTCACGGTGCGGTGGTGGACGCGGCGTTCGTCAGGGCCCAACGGGACGCGCTGGCCGCCCGCTTCGGCGTGTCGCGCTGATCACGGCGCGGCCGCTCCTCGTATCGTCATCAGAATGCGCCAGTACTCCGCCGACCTGACCCCTTCGTGGAAGAAGCCGCAGCCGGTACCGGAGGTCCCGGCCGACCCCGGCCTGGTGGTCGAGGAGCCCGGCACCGGTTTCTGCGGCGCGGTGATCGGCTGCGAGGCGGGCACGGTGACCCTGGAGGACCGCTTCGGCAAGCACCGGGTCTTCCCCATGGAGCCGCGCGGCTTCCTGCTGGAGGGACGGGTGGTGACGCTGGTCCGGCCGTCGTCCGGTCCGGTACGTCCCACCCGTACGGCGTCGGGCTCGGTGGCGGTCCCGGGGGCACGGGCGCGCGTGGCCCGCGCCGGGCGCATCTACGTCGAGGGCCGGCACGACGCCGAGCTGGTCGAGAAGGTGTGGGGCGACGACCTGCGCGTCGAGGGCGTGGTCGTGGAGTACCTGGGAGGCGTGGACGACCTGCCGTCGATCGTCGCCGACTTCGCCCCGGGCCCGGACGCGCGGCTGGGCGTCCTGGTGGACCACCTGGTGCCGGGTTCGAAGGAGTGGCGGATCGCGGAGGCGGTGACGAGCGAGCACGCGCTGGTCGTCTGGCCATCCCTACATCGACATCTGGGAGGCGGTGAAGCCGTCGGCGCTGGGGATCGACGGCTGGCCCCGGGTGCCGCGCGGGCGGGACTGGAAGACGGGGGTGTGCCGGGCACTGGGGTGGCCGTCCGAGAACACCGGGGCGGTGTGGCAGGCGATCCTGGCGCGGGTGGGGTCCTACAAGGACCTGGAGCCGGAGCTGCTGGGCAGCGTGGAACGACTCATCGATCACGTGACCGTGCCTTGAGTGCCGTCCGGTCGTTGACAGGCCGGGCTTGGTGGAGTGCTCTCCGCCACTGCGGAGATGGTCCGTCGATCAGCTCGTCCACACGGCCGAGCAGTTCTTGCTCCCCCGCCGAAGCGGGGATGACCCCCTCAGTCCACCAGGTCCCGGACCACCGCGTCCGCCAGCAACCGCCCGCGCAGCGTGAGCACCGCGCTCCCCGCCGCGTACGGCCCCTCCTGGAGGAGTCCGTCGGACAGCGCCCGGCGCGACGCCGCTGAGCCCCGCGTCCCGCAGCAGCGACAGCGGCACCCCCTCCCGCAGGCGCAGCTCCAGCAGGACGCGCTCCACCCGCCGGTCCTCGTCCGTCAGGACCTCCCGCCCGGCCCCCGGCGACTTCCCGGCCGCCAGCGCCCCCGCGTACGCCCCCCGGGTGCTTCACGTTCCACCACCGCACGCCGCCCACGTGGGAGTGCGCGCCCGGCCCCGCGCCCCACCAGTCGGCGCCCCGCCAGTACAGCTCGTTGTGCAGGCAGCGCCCCGCGTCCGAGGTGGCCCAGTTCGACACCTCGTACCAGTCGAAGCCCGCCGCCGACAGCGTCTCCTCCGCGATCAGGTACCGGTCGGCGTGGACGTCGTCGTCGGTCATGGGGACCTCGCCGCGCCGGATGCGGCGGGCCAGCTGGTGCCCTCCTCGACGATCAGCGCGTACGCCGAGACGTGGTCCGGGCCCGCCCCGAGCGCCGCGTCCAGCGAGGCACGCCAGTCGTCGTCGGTCTCGCCGGGGGTGCCGTAGATCAGGTCCAGGTTGACGTGGTCGAAGCCGGCCGCGCGGGCCTCGGCGACGCAGGCCTCCGGGCGGCCCGGGGTGTGGGTGCGGTCCAGCACCTTCAGGACGTGCTGCTTCGCGCTCTGCATGCCGAAGGAGATCCGGTTGAAGCCGCCCTCGCGGAGCGTGGCGAGGTAGGCCGGGTCGACCGACCCGGGTTGGCCTCCGTCGTCACCTCCGCGTCCGCCGCGAGGCCGAACTCGTCGCGGATCGCGTGCAGCATCCGCACCAGGTCGCCGGCGGCCAGCAGGGTGGGCGTACCGCCGCCGACGAAGACCGTGCGGACCTCGCGGGGGTCGTCGCCGAGCACCTTGCGGGCCAGGCGGACCTCGTCGACGAGCGTCTCGGCGTAGTTGTCCCGGGAGGCGAGGACGCCGCCGGTGCCGCGCAGCTCGGTCGCGGTGTAGGTGTTGAAGTCGCAGTAGCCGCAGCGGGTCGCGCAGTACGGCACGTGCAGGTAGAAGCCGAGGGGGCGGTCGGCGGCGCCGGCGAGCGCGGACGCCGGGAGGGCGCCGTCGGCGGGGACGGGCTCGCCGTCGGGGAGTGCGGAGGGCATGCGTTCCATTGTCCCGCACCCGCGTGTGTCTTCCGCCCGCGTGTGTCCCTCGCCCGCGCGCGTCTCCCGCCCGCGCGCTCAATCCGCCTGGAGCACCAGCAGCGCCAGATCGTCCTCGGGGGCCGGGGCCCGAACTCGTGCACCAGCCGCCTGATCCGCTCGGCGACCAGCCCGGCGTCCAGCCCCGCGCAACCGGCGAGCGCGACGGCGAGACCGTCCCCGTCGTCGAACTGCCGGGAGCCGCTGCGCCGCTCGGTGACCCCGTCCGTGACGCAGAGCAGGGTGTCGCCGGACCGCAGCTCGAAGGTCTCGCTGGTGTACGTGGCGTCCTCGACGACGCCGAGCAGGGTCTGCGGCTGCGCGACCGTGCGCACCGTGCCGTCGGGGTCGAGGAGCAGCGGCAGCGGGTGCCCGGCGGAGGCGAGGGTGCAGCGGACGCCGCCGTCGAAGGGGACCAGTTCGCCGTAGAGCAGGGACAGGGAAGCGGGTCTGCGGTCCGTCGCCCGGGGCAACCGCAGGGCCTGCGGCGACGAGGGCGCGGGCGGCGGCGTCCGCGGCCTCGGTGGCGTCGTCGAGGAGGAGCTGGTTGAGGCGGTCGAGGACGTCGGGGACGCCGTACTCCTCGCGGGCCAGCAGCCGCAGCCAGGGCCGGGCGAGGCCGATGACGACGGCGGCCTCGGGGCCCTTGCCCTGGACGTCGCCGACGGCGAAGCACCAGCGGCCGTCGCCGGCCGGGAAGAGGTCGTAGAAGTCGCCGCTGGGGCCGCCCTTGTCGCACGGTTCGTAGACGAGGGGCGCTGCGCACGCCGGGGATCTCGGCGACCGCGCCGGGCAGCAGGCCGCGCTGGAGGACGGCGCTGATGGTGGCCTGCCGGGCGTACTGGCGGGCGGCGCCGATGGCGAGCGCCACCCGGCGGCTGAGGTCCTCGACCAGGCCGGTGATCTCGTCGGGGAAACCGGGGAAGCCGGGGGTGCCGGTGCGCCCGATGACCAGGGTGCCCAGGGGGCGGCCGCCGGCGACCAGGCGGTAGGCGAGCGCGGCACCGTGCGTGCCGTCCGGGCCCAGCGCCTCGCCGGGCCAGGGGTGGGCGACGGGGCCGGAGCGCCACGGGTCACGCGGGCGGGGCGGGTCCTTCTCCAGGGCTCGGCGCAGCTCCTCGATGTGGCTCTCGCTGCCGTGCCAGACGCGGGCCAGCCGCGCTCCCACGGCCGCCCCGGGGTCGTCGCTCCAGGCTCCCCGGCCCAGGGACTCGTCCTCCAGCCACACGGCGCACCAGTCGGCGAGCCGCGGCACGATCAGCTGGCCGGTGAGGGAGGCGACCAGGTCCTCGTCGAGCTGCCCCGCCAGGAGGTCGGAGGCCTCGGCGAGGAAGGACAGGGCACACGCGGCCCAGCCACTCCCGGTCGCGAACACCGCGCCGAACGGTCCTGGCCGTTCCGTCCCGCCAGTCGCCGCCGCCGCTCTGGCTCTCCGAGCCGTACAGGACCGTCGGCCCCTCCAGGACCACTGGTCCCTCCGGGACCGGCCGGCCCTCCAGGACCATGCACGCCCGTCCAGGGGCGTTTCACCACCCGGGCCGCCCGGACCGCCCGAGGCACCCGAGACACCCGAAGCCCCCAGAACCCCTGGGCCGCCCAGACCCGTCGAACCCCCGGCCCCCTCCCCCAACGACTCCGTGCCCGCCGGCTCGGGGCGCCGCGCCCCGCGCCCCCCGGCATACGCATCGATCTGCTCAGCGGTCTCGGCGCCCGCGGCCGGGAGGCGTGCCCACACCGTCTTGGTGCCCGGGCGGTAGGTGATGCCCCAGGCCTCCGAGAGCGCGGCGACGAGCCGCAGGCCGCGCCCGTACTCGAGGGATCTCGTGCGGCGTCTCGTGGTCGCCGTTCCTCGGGGCGCGGGAGGGGGTGGTGGTCCGTGGCCTCGACGACGAGGGTGCCCGTCTCCTCCAGGCGGCAGCCCACCTCGACGTCCGTGCCGGCGTGCACGACCGCGTTGGTGACCAGCTCGCTGACGACGACCAGGGCGTCGGCGGCGAGGTGCTCGGTCAGCTGTTCCGTGCCGGGCAGGCCGAGCTCGGCCCAGTCGGCGAGCGCGGCCCGCACATCTCCCGGGCCGCGCCCGGCGCCAGTGAGCTTCCGAGCAGGGTCAGTGCGCCGCGCACCTCCTGGGCGTATGCCTCAGCAGTGTGCGCGGGCGCCCCGCTGGCGCGGGAGACGGTCTCCCGTTGCGTCGGAATGGCCCCCATGGACGGCTCCCCGGGCAGTTCGTGCGAATACTTCGCAGTCGATGCCGACAGAGTGACAGACCGAGCCCGTCCATAAGCGCGGAGTTACCGAAGTGGGCCGCCATAGAGTGAGAACCGTGCTAGGCGAACGTTCGAAGACAACCGGAAGACGGACAGTTTCGGGCATCAGCCGTGCGGAGCGCGACGCCCGCCCGCGCTACGCCTCGCGCGAGCCGTCGTACATCTCCTCGATCAGGTGCTTGTACTCCCGCTCCACCACCGGTCGCTTCAGCTTCAGGCTCGGTGTGATCTCGCCGTGCTCGACGTCGAGGTCGCGGGGCAGCAGGCGGAACTTCTTGATGGTCTGCCAGCGCTGGAGGCCCTCGTTGAGCTGCCTGACGTAGCCGTCGACCATTCGACGGTCACGGGCGCCGCGACGATCTCCGCGACACGGCTTGCCTCCAGGCCGTTCTCCTTGGCCCCTCGGTGATCGCGATCTCGTCGAGGGCGATGAGCGCGGTGCAGAAGTTCCGGTCGGCGCCGTGCACCAGGATGTTGGAGACGTAGGGGCAGACCGCCTTGAACTGGCCCTCCACCTCGGCGGGCGCGATGTACTTGCCGCCCGAGGTCTTGATGAGGTCCTTCTTGCGGTCGGTGATCCGCAGGTAACCGTCGGGCGAGCTCGCCGATGTCGCGCGGTGGAACCAGCCGTCGGCCTCCAGCACCTCGGCGGTCTTCTGGGCAGCTTGTGTAGCCCTCCACGATGCCGGGGCCGCTGCAGCAGGATCTCGCCGTCGTCTGGTGCACCTCGGTGCCAGCGGCAGCTTGCCGACCGTCCGGTGCTGGTAGGCCTCGCCGGGGTTGACGAAGGGACGCGGCGGAGGACTCGGTGAGGCCTGTAGCCCTCCAGGATGTGGATGCCGGCGCCGGCGAAGAAGCTGCGATGTCGGGGGCGAGGGCGGCCGGAGCCCGACACGCAGGCGCGCAGGCGGCCGCCGAAGGCCTCGCGGATCTTGGCGTAGACGAGCTTGTCGGCGATGCCGTGCTGGTGGACAGGCGAAGGGGGCGCTCCGCGGTGCCGGTGCGCTTGAAGTTGTCCTGGGTGACCTTGGCGTACTCGCGGGCGACGCCGGCGGCCCACTGGAAGATCTTGTGCCTTGGCTCCGCCGCCCCGCCCGGGCCTTGGCGGCGACTCCGTTGTAGACCTTCTCGAAGATGCGCGGCACGGCCGCCATGTAGGTCGGCTGGACGACCGGCAGGTTCTCGATGATCTTGTCGACGCGGCCGTCGACGGCGGTGACGTGACCGACCTCGATCTGGCCGGGAGGTCAGCACCTTGCCGAAGACGTGCGCGAGCGGCAGCCACAGGTACTGCACGTCGTCGCCGGTGCACAGACCGGTCGCGGCGATCGCCTTCGCCATGTACGACCAGTTGTCGTGCGGGAGGCGGACGCCCTTGGGCCGGCCGGTGGTGCCGGAGGTGTAGATGAGGGTGGCGAGGTGGTCCTTCGGTGAGGGCGCCGACCCGCTCGTGACCAGCTCCGGGTCCTTCTCCAGGCGGGCCGCGCCGAGGGCCTCCAGCGCGCCGAGGGTGAGGATCCAGTCCTCGTCGGTGTCGGCGCCGGCCGCGTCGATCACGACGACGTGGGTGAGGTCGGGCAGCTCCGCCTTCTTCTCCCGGGCCTTGGCCAGCTGCGCGGCGTCCTCCGCGATCAGCACCCGGCTCTCGGAGTCGGAGAGGATGTACGCCGACTCGTCGGCGTTGGTCTGCGGATAGACGGTGGTCGTCGCCGCGCCGCGCACATGATGCCGAGGTCGGCCAGGATCCATTCCAGCCGCGTGGACGAGGCCAGCGCCACGCGCTGCTGCGGCTGGATGCCCAGCTCGATCAGGCCGGCCGCGATCGCGTAGACCCGTTCGGCCGCCTGTCCCCAGGTCAGCGACTTCCAGTCGTCCGGGCCCCCGCCCGAGGCCGACGGGACCGGGTAGCGGTAGGCCTCGGCGTCCGGCGTGGCCGCCACCCCGCTCCAGGAAGAGTCCCGCCACGGAGGGCGGACGGTTCTCGATCAGTGTCTGTGTGTCGCTCACGACATCCTCCGTGGGCCCGCGACGGTGCGGCCGGGTCGGTGCGGCCGACTCAGGTGCGGCTGGTTCAGGTGCGGCTGGTTCACTCTCGGGCGATGGTTCAGGCGTTGTTTAACTCGCGAGTAACTAGCGAGCAGGCATCAGAGTAAAGGGCGACCGGCCCGTGCGTAAGTCTCCGCGCCCTGTCACTTCGTACAGACGCACTCCGTGACATGCGAAGGGGCCCGCCGCGCTTTCGCACGGCGGGCCCCTTCGTGTCCGTTTCGCCGGGGTGGGCGGGACGTACCGCGAGGACGGTCGCGGCTACTTCTTGCCCTTGCCCGACCCCGCGCTGTCATCACTGGACAGGACCGCGATGAAGGCCTCCTGCGGAACCTCCACGGAACCCACCATCTTCATCCGCTTCTTGCCTTCCTTCTGCTTCTCCAGCAGCTTCCGCTTACGGGAGATGTCACCGCCGTAGCACTTGGCGAGGACGTCCTTGCGGATGGCGCGGATGGTCTCGCGGGCGATCACCCGGGAGCCGATGGCGGCCTGGATGGGCACCTCGAAGGCCTGGCGCGGGATCAGCTCGCGCAGCTTGGCGACGAGCCGCACGCCGTACGCGTACGCCGCGTCCTTGTGGGTGATCGCCGAGAAGGCGTCGACCTTGTCGCCGTGCAGCAGGATGTCGACCTTGACCAGGCTGGAGGTCTGCTCGCCGGTGGGCTCGTAGTCGAGGAGGCGTAGCCGCGCGTCTTGGACTTCAGCTGGTCGAAGAAGTCGAAGACGATCTCCGCGAGCGGGAGGGTGTAGCGGATCTCGACCCGGTCCTCGGAGAGGTAGTCCATGCCGAGGAGAGTGCCGCGCCGGGTCTGGCACAGCTCCATGATCGCGCCGATGAACTCGGTGGGCGCGAGGATCGTGGCGCGCACGACCGGCTCGTACACCTCGTTGATCTTGCCCTCGGGGAACTCGCTCGGGTTGGTGACGGTGTGCTTGACGCCGTCCTCCATGATCACGCGGTAGACCACGTTGGGGGCGGTGGCGATCAGATCGAGGCCGAACTCGCGCTCCAGCCGCTCGCGGATCACGTCGAGGTGCAGCAGGCCCAGGAAGCCGACGCGGAAGCCGAAGCCGAGGGCCGCGGACGTCTCCGGCTCGTAGACCAGGGGCGGCGTCGTTGAGCAGGAGCTTGTCCAGGGCCTCGCGCAGCAGGGGTAGTCCGAGCCGTCCAGCGGGTACAGACCGGAGAAGACCATGGGCCTCGGGTCCTGTAGCCGCCCGAGCGCCTCCTCGGCACCCTTGTGCATGCTGGTGACGGTGTCACCGACCTTGGACTGGCGGACGTCCTTCACGCCGGTGATCAGGTATCCCACCTCGCCGACGCCGAGGCCGTCGGCGGCGAGCATCTCCGGCGAGTTGGTGCCGATCTCCAGCAGCTCGTGCGTGGCGCCGGTGGACATCATCCGGATCCGCTCGCGCCTGTTGAGCTGGCCGTCGATGACACGGACGTACGTCACGACACCGCGGTAGGAGTCGTAGACGGAGTCGAAGATCATCGCGCGGGCGGGGGGCGTCCTTGACGCCGACCGGGGGCAGGACGTCGGCGACGACCTTGTCCAGCAGCGCCTCGACCCCGAGGCCGGTCTTGGCGGAGACCTTGAGCACGTCGTCGGGGTCGCAGCCGATCAGGTTGGCGAGTTCCTCGGCGAACTTCTCGGGCTGCGCGGCCGGCAGGTCGATCTTGTTCAGCACGGGGACGATCGTGAGGTCGTTCTCCATCGCCAGGTAGAGGTTGGCGAGGGTCTGCGCCTCGATGCCCTGAGCGGCGTCGACGAGGAGGATCGTGCCCTCGCACGCGGCCAGCGACCGCGAGACCTCGTAGGTGAAGTCGACGTGCCCCGGCGTGTCGATCATGTTGAGGATGTGCGTACTGCTCTTGTCGTGGGTGGGGGGCCCACGGCAATCGCACCGCCTGGGACTTGATCGTGATGCCGCGCTCGCGCTCGATGTCCATGCGGTCGAGGTACTGGGCGCGCATCTGCCGCTGCTCCACCACACCGGTCAGCTGGAGCATCCGGTCGGCGAGCGTGGACTTGCCGTGGTCGATGTGCGCGATGATGCAGAAGTTGCGGATCAGCGCCGGGTCGGTACGGCTCGGCTCGGGCACATGGCTGGGGATCGCGGGCACGCAGGGTCCTGATTCTTGAGGCGTCCGCAGTGTCTGCGGTCTCGGGTCGGATCGATACGTAGCTTCCATCGTCCCACGGGTGGGGGAGCTGGGATGGGTTCGGGACGGGTCGAGGGGCGGGGGCGGGGCCGGATCGGGGGCGGGCCAGGGCCGGAACGAGGCCGGGTTTGGGTGGCTCGGCGGGCCGCTGGTAGTGTGGGGGGCTGTGTCTCTTGCCCTCTCAGCGCGAGGCACTCCTTCAAGAAATCATCGGCACGGGACCCTCGCGGCCTCGTGCCTGAACCTGCAAAGGCTCATTCGTGGCGAACATCAAGTCCCAGATCAAGCGGAACAAGACCAACGAGAAGGCCCGGCTGCGCAACAAGGCCGTCAAGTCCTCTCTGAAGACCGCGATCCGCAAGGCCCGTGAGGCTGCTGCCGCGGGGTGACGTCGAGAAGGCCACCGAGTACCAGCGCGTCGCTTCGCGCCAGCTCGACAAGGCCGTCTCCAAGGGCGTCATCCACAAGAACCAGGCCGCCAACAAGAAGTCGGCGCTGTCGCAGAAGGTCGGCGCCCTCAAGGGCTGAACCCCTCATCTGGTCTGATCGCCGGAAGGACCCAGAGCGGGCCCTCTCATCCGCTCCCGTCCGGCACCCAGGATCCGTGCGCGGCCTGCGTTCGCCACGCGGGCATGGATCCACGAGCTTGATCCGAAGGCCCCGGTGGCCGTCCTTCCCCAGGACGGACGCCGGGGCCTTCGGTCTGTGCGAGGCCCTGCGCCTTTACGCCCGTCCCCGCGAACGCGCCGCGTGCGCGATCGTCACCACGGCCTTCTCCAGGGCGTACTCGGGATCGTCCCCGCCGCCCTTCACCCCCGCGTCCGCCTCGGCCACCGCGCGCAGGGCCACGGAGACTCCGTCCGGGGTCCAGCCGCGCATCTGCTGCCGGACGCGGTCGATCTTCCACGGCGGCATCCCCAGCTCACGGGCGAGGTCGGCGGGGCGCCCGCCGCGGGCGGAGGACAGCTTCCCGATCGCCCGCACGCCCTGCGCCAGCGCACTGGTGATCAGCACCGGTGCCACTCCGGTCGCCAGCGACCAGCGCAGCGCCTCCAGCGCCTCCGCCGCCCGCCCCTCGACCGCCCGGTCGGCGACCGTGAAGCTGGAGGCCTCGGCCCGTCCCGTGTAGTACCGCCCGACGATCGCCTCGTCGATCGTGCCCTCGACGTCCGCGGTCAGCTGGGACACCGCCGAGGCCAGCTCCCGCAGGTCGCTGCCGATGGCGTCGACCAGCGTCTGGCACGCCTCGGGGGGTGGCCGAGCGCCCGGCGGTACGGAACTCCGTCCGTACGAAGGCCAGCCGGTCGGCGGGCTTCGTCATCTTCGGGCACGCCACCTCGCGCGCCCCCGCCTTGCGGGCGGCGTCCAGCAGACCCTGCCCTTCGCCCCGCCCGCGTGCAGCAGGACGAGGGTGATCTCCTCGGCGGGTGCGCCGAGGTAGGCCTTCACGTCCTTGACCGTGTCGGCGGACAGGTCCTGCGCGTTGCGTACGACCACGACCTTGCGCTCGGCGAAGAGCGAGGGGCTGGTGAGCTCGGCGAGTGTGCCGGGCTGCAGTTGGTCGGGGGTCCAGGTCGCGTACGTCCGTGTCGGCGTCGGCGGCCTTTGCGGCGGCCACCACCTCCCGCACGGCACGGTCGAGCAGGAGGTCCTCCTGGCCCACGGCAAGGGTCACCGGGGCGAGCGGGTCGTCATTCGCAGTCTTCCTGGCCATCGCGACAAGCATCGCACGCACCACTGACAACGGACTTCGCCGCCGACGCCGCAGATGCGCGTGCCAGACCCCGCGACCCCGGCAAGGTCCAGACGACACCCCTAGGGTTCCTCGCGCCAGCCCTCCCACTCCCCGCGAACTCGTCCAGCTCGCGGGGGTCCGGCCCCCCGCTCGTCGCGCAGGACGACGAGCCACTGGGCGTCCTCGGCGTCGTCCTCGCCGGCCAGGGCGTCCCGGAGCAGTCGGGGTTCCTCGTCGAGTCGAAGCGCTCCCCGAGCGCCTGGGCCACCTCCTCGCGGCGTCGCGGTCGGGCAGCACCAGCACATGTCTCACATCGCTCACGGGTGCCATTGTCGGACACCGCGCGGCAGGGCGGACGGTCAGGTCGGTGCCGCGTCAGCCCTTGGGCGCGATCTGGATGTCGAGGCCGATCCTGATGCTGGGCCCGACCACCGCGATGCCGCGCGCCAGCATGGTCCTGCCAGCTCACGGTGAAGTCGTCGCGGTGCAGCTCGGTGGTGGCGCGGCAGGCCGCCCGCGCCTCGCCCTCCATGCCGTTGCCCAGGCCGAGATACTCGGCGTCCAGGGTGACCGTGCGCGTCACGCCGTGCAGGGACAGCGCTCCCGTGACGGCCCACCGGTTGCCGCCCCGGTGCGTGAACCGGTCGCTGTAGAACTCCAGGGTCGGGAACCGCTGCACGTCCAGGAAGTCCCCCGACCGCAGATGGTCGTCGCGCATCTTCACGTTGGTATCGATGGACGCCGCGTCGATGACCACGTGCATCGCCGACTGCTCCATGTCGTCGCCGATCCGCACCGCGCCCGCGAAGGAGATTGAACCGGCCGTGGATCCGGGCGCCAGCCCGATGTGCGGGCGGTGAACGCGATCGACGAGTGCGCCGGCTCGATCTCCCAGTCGCCCGGCGCGGGCAGCTCGAGAGGCTGGGCCACTTGAGGGTCACGTCGCCGAGCGAGGCCAGCGTGTCCTCGGTGACGGTCGCGGACGCCCGGGGGGGCGTGTAGCCCTCGGCGGACACCGCGAGTCCGGCACTCCCCGTGGGCACCGTCGCCACGAACGACCCGAAGGGATCCGTCCCCGCCGCTGACCACCTTGCGCCCCATGGTGTCGCTGACCGTGAACTCTGCGTGCGGAATCGGCTCGTTGACGGGGTCGAGGACCCGGCAGTTCAGCACCCCCGCGTTCGGCGGGGTCCGCACCGCCGCCAGGGGGACCCGTCCGTTGCATCCGCTTCGTTCGGCTTCCCAGCCAGCGGCCGATCATCTGCGACACCCTCTGCACGACGTGAGAAAACTAGTTGACGAAGAAACATTCGATCACCGATGGGGGTTTCGAGGGCAACACGGGGGACCACTTCAAGGAAACCGGCGCATGTGCTGGGAGTGCGCACGAGTGGCATGAGTAGCCCTGTGTGGCCCGATATCGCCACACCGGACGCCGCGAATCCTCACAGTCGGGGCGCGGGCGGCACCTCGTCGAGGTGGATGCCGAAGTGCTCCCGGTAGGCCGCGAGGACCTCCTCGTCCGTGGCCGGCTCACGCTCCTCCCGGCGGCCGTCGGCGGCCGTCGACACGAGCCTGCGGCCGCTCAGCGTGATCCTCCCTCCGTCCTCCGTGACCCGCGAGCAGACCGGCGACTGGAGGAAGTGCGACCGGGGCGAGGTGCTGTGCCACCACGCGCCGGACTCGAAGTCGCCGAGCACCCGCGGGCGCGGTTCCACCCGGTACACGGGCTTCCCGTCCCGCAGCACGTCCAGGTCGGCCGCCCGGGCCGAGTCGTGCCCGCCGCGCACCCCGGCCGCGTCCGGACCCGCCTCGACGACCTGGAACGTGCCGCCCGGATCCTTCTGCTCCCCCGCTCCGCGAACGCCAGCGGACCGTGGCTGTGCGCCCCGAACCCGACGTCCGCCAGCAGATCGCCCCCGTCCACCGTCCGCACCCGCAGCGCCAGATGGTCGAACGGGATCCCGAGCCGGTCCCCGTCCCCGTACACCCGCGCCGCGAGCAGCGTGACCTCGTACCCGAGCGCCGCGAGCAACGCGCCGAAGAGACCGTTGAGTTCGTAGCAGAACCCGCCCCGTCGCGCGCCCACCACCTTGTCCAGCAGCCGCCCCTCCTCCAGCACGATCTCCTCGCCCAGATGGACGGACAGGTTCTCGAACGGCACCGTCAGCAGATGGCGAAGGTGCAGCTCGCGCAGGGCGTCGGTGGTGGGCCACGCCGGGTACTCGGCTCCCAGACGGCGGAGGTAGGCGTCGACCTGTGTTGCATCCATGCCCTCCAGTCTCGCGCCACCCGCAACGCCCTGCCCGTGCCGGCGACCGCCAGCGCCCCGTCCCGGTCCGTCCGCAGCACCGTCGCGCCCCTGGGCGCGCAGCGCCTCGACGGTGCCGGGGCCGGGTGCCCGTAGGTGTTGTCCTCTCCGCAGCTGATGAGCGCCAGCCGTGGAGCCACCTTCCGTATGAGGCCGGCATCCTGGTGAGCGGAGCCGTGATGGGCAACTTTCAGCACATCGACCCCTTCCAGCGCCGCTCCCGCCGGTGATCTCGCCAGCTCCCGCTGTGCCGGGGGCTCCAGGTCCCCGAGCAGCAGCAGACGCAGTCCCGCCGTCCGCACCAGGAGGGTGACGCTGGCGTCGTTGGGTCCTTCCGTGCTCGTCGGGAAGACCGGCGCCGCGGCCGTCGGCGGGGTCGGTGGTGGCCCCTTCGGCTGGGTCGGTGGCGGCCACGCCACCTGCCAGGACAGGGGGCCGGACCGCCGCTCTTCCCCGGCGGAGGCGTGCCGCAGGGGAATCCGCCGTGCCGCCGCCTGCCTGCGGACGGACTCGGCCTGGTCCGCGGGCTCTTCGAGGGCGGTCGTCTCGATCGCGCCCACCGAACGCCCCCGCAACACCCCGGGCAGGCCCGCCACATGGTCGGCGTGGAGTGGGTCAGCACCACGAGCGGGACGCGGGTGATGCCGAGGAGCGCAGACAGTGGTCGACCAGCGCCGGGTCGGGTCCGGTGTCCACCACGACGCCCGCGCCCGCGCCCGCCGCGAGCACCATGGCATCGCCCTGTCCCACGTCGCACATCACCATCCGCCAGCCCGGCGGAGGCCACCCCGTGATCACGGGCCAGTGGCGGTGGCCGCACCACCGCCAGCACCAGGAGCACCGCGCACACACCGCACCACCACGGATGCCTCGGCAACCGTCGGCCGACGAGCAGTACACCCACCGTGACCAGGGCGAGCAGCACCGCCCCGGCCCAGCTGCCCGGCCAGTCCACTCCCGCGCCGGGCAGCGCGGCCCCGGTACGGGCGATCCCCGCGATCCACTCGGCCGGCCAACCTCCGCACCAGGCCAGCCCTTCGGCCACCGGCATCGCCACCGGTGCCGTCGCCAGCGCCGCGAACCCCAGCACCGTGGCCGGCGCGACCGCGAACTCCACGAGCAGATTGCAGGGCACCCCCACCAGGCTCACCCGCGCCGACAGCACGGCGACGACCGGCGCGCACAGGGCCTGGGCCGCGCCCGCGGCGGCCAGCGCCTCGGCGAGCCGAGGAGGAACCCGGCGCCGGCGCAACGCCGCGCTCCAGCGCGGGGCCAGCGTGAGCAGCGCCCCGGTGGCCAGCACGGAGAGCAGGAAGCCGTAACTGCGGGCCAGTTCCGGGTCGTACAGCACCAGGAGGAGCACGGCCGTCGCCAGCGCCGGGAGCAGGGGATCTGCGGCGTCCGGTGGCCAGGGCGAGCAGGGGCGACGGCCCCGCAGGCGGCGGCCCGCAGCACGCTCGGGTCGGGCCGGCACACTACGACGAAGGCGGTGCCAGCACCCCGCCGAGCAGCGCGGTCGTCCGCAGGGAGATACCGAGACGGGGCGCCAGCCCCGGCGCTCGCTGCGTGGGCCAGTCCCGGCGGTCCGAGCAGCAGAGCCAGCACGATCGTGAAGTTGGCCCCGGACACGGCCAGCGTGTGCGCGAGGTCGGTCTCCTTGAACGCCTCCTCCAGCTCCGGCGTGATACGCGACGTGTCACCGACGACCAGACCCGGCAGCAGCGCCCGCGCGTCCGCCGGCAGCCCCTCGGTGGCCTCTCGCAGCCCGGCCCGCAGTCGTCCCGCCAGCCGCTGCGCCCCCGACGGCCCTGCCACCACCTCCGGCGCCTCCCGACCGCCCCGTACCCGCAGCACGGCGGCGATCCGGTCCCCGCTCGTCCTCGGGGGCGCCGACCGGGCGGTGACGAGGAGCCGCGTCGTCGGCAGCAGATCCCAGCCAGCGCGAGGTGCCGGGCCCGGCACGGGTGAGCCGCGCGTCGTCCGCGCCCCCGCGGAGGCCCGGCCCAGTGCCCCTCACTCTCGCCCTTGCCCTCGCGGTCGCCCTCGCCCTTGCCGTCGCCGTCGCCGTCACTCTCGGCCACGTCCACGAGCAGCAGCACCGGCGTCCGTGTCGCCACCTCTCTCCCGCCCGCTTCCGTCACCCGTCGTACGTCGGCTTCGATCAGCACGGTGGGCGGCACGGCCCGGTTTCCCCGGACGCGGGGCCGGGTGAGGCGGGGGTCGGCGGTGATCTCCAACTCGGCGGTGACGGTGGCGTACTGCCGTGCCAGCGCCGGCACGGGTCCCCGGCGCAGGTCCGCGCCCGTGCAGCGCGGCCGAGGTGGCGGACGCGGCGACGCAGAGGAGCAGGGCGGCGACCGTCGCGCGGTGCGGTCCGCGCGTCGTGCGCTGCCCACTCGCCCCCAGCAGCAGCGCCGGACAGGGCCAGGGCGCCGATCAGGAGGCCCACGCCCCACCCCACCGGCACGTCCGGCATCAGCGCCGCCGTCGCCCAGGCCGCGAGCGCGGGCGGCACCAGCCGCAGGTCCGTTGGCCCGTCCTGCCGGGGATGCGCTCGCACCGAGCCGATGCCCGGAGGCGGCGTGCACGGCTGCGCGCGGGGGGCGCGGTCAGGTGGTCGGCGGGCTCTGCCGACCCGCCCGGCGGCCTCGTCCGCACGCTCATGGCCGTGCTCGCGTCCGTGCTCGCGTCCGTGCTCGCGTCCGTGCTCCATGGCCGCACGAGGTTGCGCAGGTCGGCGAAGCGGCGTTCGCCGATGCCGTTCACCTCGCGCAGTTCGTCCACCGAGCGGAAACCGCCGTGCTGGGTGCGGTAGTCGATGATGTGCTGGGCCAGCACGGGGCCGACGCCCGGCAGGGTGTCGAGCTGGTCGGCGGTCGCCGTGTTGAGGGAGACCGGTGCTGCGGGTGCGGTCCCCGCCGCCGGGGCGCCCGGCCCGCCGGGGGCGGTGCCGCCCGGGCCGGCCGGCGCGGAAGCGCCGACGATCACCTGCTCGCCGTCCACCAGAAAGCGCGCCCGGTTCAGCCCGTCGGTCTTGGTACCGGTTCGCACGCCTCCTGCGGCACGCAGAGCGTCCGCGACCCGTGCCCCTGCCGGAAGGCGGTGGATCCCGGGCTTGCGGACCTTGCCGCCGACGTCCACCACGATCTCGGCCCCGACCGTGGCCGTGGCCTCTGCCGGGCCCTGGGCGGGCCGGCCGTGGGGGCCCGCTCCCGCCGCCTCGTCCTCTCCCCCGCGCCGAACGCCGCCGCCTCCCCGCACCATCTCGGGCGCCGACACCGGCTGGGTGCGACCGGTCCAAAGTGCTGTGCGGCGAAGACCGCCGCGACGACGAGCAGTACCGTGAGCGCGGCCACGCTGCGGCGCTCAAGTCCGCACCGTGTCTGGAGCCACACCGGCATCCGCTCCCGCAGCGCCTGCCCGGCCCGTTCCCGCCAGGTCGCCGCGGCACCGTCGAAGCGTCCGGTGACGCTCCCCTTCCTGCGCACTCCCTCCGTGCGCGTCTTCTCCGTGTGCGTCCCCTCCTTGCGCACCCCTCCTCGCGCCCCCGCTACGTCCTTCCGTGCCCTGCCGCCGTCTCCGGCTCCTGCGGGCCGCCCGGCATCGCGGCTCCAGGTCGGCGGCGGCCCTGTCCCCGGCTCGCTCCCCTGCGCGACGGACCCGGGGTTCCGTCGGGTCCGTCGGGCCCGACGGAGCCGACGAAGAGCGCCTCCGCACGTCGGCGGAGCTCCTCCGCCGGCGCGGGGCGACGCCTGTGCCGTGCTCGGCCGGCGGAGCGGGGCGAGCGGCGGTTGCGGAGCCGGCCGTCGGAGGCCGGGCCACGGCCCGGGCCGCTGGTGGCGGTAGCTGTGCGTGAGCGTGATCGAAGAGCCATGCGACGAGGATCGGACACCTCGGCACACCGCGATGATCATGCTCAATTCCGGGGACTACCCCCAGGTTGTGGAAAACTCCGACCCCCGCACGGGTGACGCGCAAACCTCGACGCGAAACCATGACGCGCGAAACCCTGACCCGCGACCGTGACGCCCGACCGCCCTCTACCGCGACGAGACCACGACCCCCAGCAGCCCGGGCCCCGTGTGCGCACCGATCACCGCGCCGACCTCGCTCACGTGCAGGTCGGCCAGCCCGACACCCGGTTGCTCAGGCGGTCCGCCAGGGCCGACGCCCGGTCGGGGGCGGCGAGATGGTGGACGGCGATGTCGACGGGTGCGCTGCCCGCCCGGTCGGCGACGATCTCCTCCAGCCGGGCGATGGCCTTGGACGCCGTCGGACCTTCGCCAGGGGCTCGATGCGGCCGCCGCCCAGCTGCAGCAGGGGCTTCACCGCGAGAGCGGAACCGAACAGTGCCTGGGCCGCCCCGATCCGGCCGCCGCGACGCAGATAGTCGAGGGTGTCGACGTAGAAGTAGGCGGAGGTCCCCGCGGCCCGCTTCTCCGCGGCCGTGACCGCTTCGTCCACCGTGCCCCCCGCCTCCGCCGCCTCCGCCGCGGAGAGCGCGCAGAATCCGAGGGCCATCGCGATCATCCCGGTGTCCACTACACGCACTGGAACGGTCGCCTCCCGCGCGGCGACGACGGCCGCGTCGTGCGTGCCGGAGAGTTCGGCGGAGAGGTGGAGGGAGACGATGCCGTCCGCGCCGGACTCGGCGATCTTGCGGTAGGTCTCGGCGAAGAGTTCGGGGCTGGGGCGGGAGGTGGTGACCGGCCGCCGTTTCTGCAGGGCCTGGGCCAGCGAGCGGGTCGAGATCTCGGTGCCCTCCTCCAGCGCCCGGTCGCCCAGGACGACGGTCAGGGGGTACCGCGGTGATGCCGTGCCGCTCCATCGTCCGGGCCGGGAGGTAGGCCGTTGAATCCGTGACGATCGCGACATGGCGGGACATGAGCTGGAGGTTACCTGCCGTAGCGCCCATAGCGGCAGCCCGGCCCCGACGACCGGGCGTTCACGGGGCCGCGGTCAGGTCGTGTTCTCCGGACGGGCCTTCTTCTGCCAGGGGTACACGGGGCTCGGGCCGGGCGGTGTGATGGCGGGCCGCGCGGGTTCCTCCGCCGGTTCCCGCCCCGGGTGCTGCGGGGTCTGAGGCCAACTCTGCCGGGCGGCCGGGGCGTCGGTGCCCGGCGCCTCGGGGCCAGGGCGGCGGCGCGGCGGCGTGCTCCGTCTCCGTCCGAGTGCCGCAGGGGCACCGGCCTCGACGTCGATCTGTGCGCTCAGGGAGTCAGGTCGTCGTCGGCGAAACGATGGGCCCGGTTCGCGGGCCGCCCAGCGCAGGGACTCCGCCGAATGGATGATGCGCTCGGTGCGCTCGCGCAGCGTGGGGAAGGCGCTCGGCGAGCGTGGCGCGGTCCGGTTCGGACTCCAGCCGCCTGAGCTCGCCGTCCAGTTCGAACCCGTGCGCGCTGAGCCGCTCGAAGAGGGCGAGGGACTCCGAGGGACTCGTCCTCGGCCACGCCCGCGTGCAGCGCGTCCTGCGTGGCCCGCATCGACGTGCGCGAGGGCCAGCCGCAGCTGTGCGAGCTCGCCCGCGGACCCAGCTGGACGAGGGACTTGGCCCGCAGTGTGTGGTCCTCGACCGTGCGGCGGGCCTGGGTGATGCTCGCGGTCCACGCTGCGTTTGGCCGCGCCGACGGCCTTCACCGTGGCGTAGGCACCAGCACGAGGGCGAGCACGAAAAGCAGACCGAAGACTGCGATCACCGCTTCCACGAAGCTCCTCCTCCGAGCGTCCGGCCCGCGGATCGGCGGGCCGCGGCACGGCACCCGCCGTGCCGCTCTTCCACGGTAAACGCAACGGGCAGGCCCAGGGTTCCAGCAGAACCCCGAACCTGCCCGGGTACCGGGCCCCGAGCCTCCCCGTAGGGGGACTACCCCCGAGCCCAGCGGTACCGCGGCGGGCCTTACGCCGGGACGATGTTCACCGGCTTCGGCGCACGCACGATCACCTTGCGGATCCCGGCCCCGCCCAGCGCGGCCACGACCTTCTCGTCGGCCAGCGCCGCCTTCTCCAGGACTCCTCCTCGAGATGGACGGGGCGACCTCCAGCCGCGCCTTGACCTTGCCCTTGATCTGCACGACGCAGGTCACGGCCTCGTCGACGACGTAGGCCGGGTCGGCCACCGGGAAGTCCTGGTGGACGACCGAGTCGAGTGCCCAGCTTGCGCCACAGCTCCTCGGCGACGTGCGGGGCCAGTGGCGCGACCAGCAGCACCAGGCGCTCGGCGACCGTGCGCGGGACCACGCCGCCCACCTTGGTCAGGTGGTTGTTCAGCTCGGTGACCTTGGCGATGGCGGTGTTGAAACGCATGCCTTCCAGGTCCTGCCGCACGCCGTCGATGGCCTTGTGCAGGGCGCGCAGGGTGTCCGCGTCGATGTCGGACTCCGCGACGTCCGCGACCGTCACCTCGCCGGTGTTCTCGTCGACGACGTTGCGCCACAGCCGCTGCAGCAGCCGGAACTGGCCCACCACCGCGCGCGTGTCCCACGGCCGGGAGACGTCCAGCGGGCCCATCGCCATCTCGTACAGGCGCAGGGTGTCGGCGCCGTACTCGGCGCAGATCTCGTCGGGGTGACCGCGTTCTTCAGGGACTTGCCCATCTTGCCCAGCAGCCGGGAGACCTTCTCGCCCTGGTAGTAGTACGCGCCGTCGCGCTCCTCCACCTCGGCGGCCGGCACCGCGATGCCGCGGCTGTCCCGGTAGACGTAGGCCTGGATCATGCCCTGGTTGAACAGCTTGTGGAACGGCTCGGCCGAGGAGACGCCCCAGGTCGAACAGGACCTTGGACCAGAAGCGCGTACAGCAGGTGCAGCACGGCGTGCTCGGCGCCGCCGACGTACAGGTCGACGCCGCCGTGCGGCAGGCCCTCGCGCGGGCCCATCCAGTACTGCTTCGATCTCGGGGTCGACCAGCTGCTCGCTGTTGTGCGGGTCCAGGTAGCGCAGCTCAGTACCAGCAGGAGCCGGCCCAGTTGGGCATGGTGTTGGTCTCGCGGCGGAACCGGCGCGGGGCCGCGGCCGTCGCCCAGGTCCAGGGTGACGTTCACCCAGTCCTCGTTGCGCGACAGCGGGGTCTCGGGCCGGGTGTCGGCGTCGTCCGGGTCGAAGGTGCGCGGGGGTAGTCCTCGACCTCGGGCGCCCACGGCAGCATCGACTCGGGCAGGGAGTGGGCGATGCCGTCCTCGTCGTAGACGATCGGGAAGGGCTCGCCCCAGTAGCGCTGGCGGCTGAACAGCCAGTCGCGCAGGCGGAAGTTGACGGTGCCCTCGCCGGCGCCGGTCCGCTCCAGCCACTCGGTGATGCGCTCCTTGGCCTCGACGACGCCCAGGCCGTCCAGGCTGATCTCGTCGTTCGACGAGTTCATGATCTTCGCGTCGTACGACCCGAGGGCCTCCTCCCCACGTGGCCGGGTCGGTGCCCCGGCCGTCGGTGGGCTCGACGATGCAGCGGATCGGCAGCTCGAAGGCGCGGGCGAACTCGAAGTCGCGCTGGTCGCCCGCCGGGACGGCCATGATCGCGCCGGTGCCGTAGCCCATCAGCACGTAGTCGGCGATGAAGACGGGGACCTGCTCGCCGTTGACCGGGTTGGTCGCGTAGGCGCCGATGAAGACGCCGGTCTTGTCGCTTGGCCTCGGCCTGCCGCTCGACGTCGGACTTGGACGCGGCCTGCGCGCGGTACGCCGCGACGGCCTCGGTCGGGGTCGCGTGACCGCCGGTCCACACGTCGTGCGTTCCCTCGGGCCAGGCGGCCGGGGTGAACTTCTCGACCAGCGGGTGCTCGGGCGCCAGCACCATGTAGGTCGCGCCGAACAGGGTGTCCTGGCGGGTGGTGAAGACGGCGATGTTCTCCCCGTCGACGGGGAAGGCGACGCGGGCGCCCTCGAGGCGGCCGATCCAGTTGCGCTGCTGCAGCTTGATGGCCTCGGGCCAGTCCAGCTCGTCCAGGTCGTCCAGCAGCCGGTCGGCGTAGGCGGTGATGCGCATGTTCCACTGGCGCAGCTTCGGACTTGAAGACGGGAAGTTGCCGCGCTCGGAGCGGCGACCGTCGGCGGTGACCTCCTCGTTGGCCAGCACGGTGCCCAGGCCGGGGCACCAGTTGACGGGGCGCGTCGGAGGCGTAGGCCAGGCGGAAGCCGCCCAGCACGTCGGCGCGCTCGGCGTCGCTCGGTGCGCTCCACTCGCGCCCGGGGTGGCCGGGGACGGCACGCTCACCGGACTCGAACCGGGCGACCAGCTCGGCGATCAGGGCGGGCCCTGCGCTCCTCGTCGTACCAGGAGTTGAAGATCTGCAGGAAGATCCACTGGGTCCCGCAGTGGTACTCGGGGTCGATCGTGGCGAACGACCGGCGCTTGTCGTAGCCCAGGCCCAGCCGGCGCAGCTGGCTCTGCATGTTCTTCATGTTGGCCTCGGTGGACACGCGCGGGTGCGTGCTCCGGTCTGCACGGCGTACCGCTCCGCGGGCAGGCCGAAGGCGTCGAAGCCCAGGGTGTGCAGGACGTTGTGGCCGGTCATCCGCTGGAAGCGGGCGAAGACGTCGGTGGCGATGTAGCCCAGGGGTGGCCGACGTGCAGGCCCGCGCCGGAGGGGTACGGGAACATGTCCATGATGAACTTCTTGGGCCTGGCGACCAGCTCCGGGGTCGCCCGCCAGGTCACCCTTGGGGTTCGGCGCGGCGTACGTCCCCTCGGCGTCCCAAGTCCTGCCAGCGTGCCTCGATCTCGGCGGCCATGGCAGCCGTGTAGCGGTGCGCGCGCGGCGTCCCGCCGACACAGGGGCGGTCGCCGCGGGGTTCGTCTCGCTCATGATCCTCAAAGCTCCATCGATCGTCTCTGCCGGCGGCTGCGACATTCAAGACCAGCGGGCTGCGAATGCCGGGAAATGAAAATCCCTCGCACAGGAGGGGACGCCGCGCTGATTCCGGCCACCGGACTACGACCGGGGTCGGGACTGATCAGCGCGGCTCGCTAAGCAGAAGGCGTACGGCACGCATGGCGTCAGGTACCGCAGTCGCCGAGCGGGCCGCGACGGGCTTCCGGCCGCCCGCGACCTCCGGACCACCCCTCACGGCCGCCAAACCTGAACCAAGGTCAAGGTTACTTCGCATAACGACCGCTAAGGGACATCAGTACGGAACGCATTGTCGTTTGGATAACAACGCAATAACTCAAACCTCGTACTCACGGGTATGGCGCCACTTAGAGTGCGGCACCGGGACCGCTACCCCGAACCGCTCCGGAGTTGCCCCTATGAACCCCTCGAACCCTCCGCGATCCACCCCCGCAGCAACAGCTCGCCCTCTCCCCTCGCGTCCGCGACGTGGGAGGTCCGCCGTGGTGACGAACGACAGCACGGCGGACGACACCTTCGCGGAGTTCCTCAACTTCGGTGCCGGCGTCCTCTCCCTCGTCCTCCTCAGCTGCTCGGTGATCTGGGGACTCGTCGCCCAGGACCGGATCGTCCTCGACACCCGCCAGCGGATCCTGGCCCAGGCGGTGCACCGGACCACCCGCGGTCGCCGCGGTCGTGTTCCTGCTGGTGCACATCGGGGTCAAGCTGGCCCTGGACCACACCACCTGGGTGGCGCGGTGGTCCCGTTCGGGCTCCTGGCCACGGACGACGAGTCGTTGGCGGCCGGAGCGTCCTGATCGGCTTCGGCACCCTGGCCAGCATGCTCATGATCTTCGTGGGCGTCACCGGCGCCCTGCGCAACCGCTTCGCCTCGCGTCCCCCGTGGCCGCCCGCTGGCGGGCCGTGCGCATGCTGGCCTACCCGGCGTGGTGCCTGGCCCTGCTGCACGGGCTCTACGCGGGATCGCGCGGCGAAGCCGGTCTTCCTGATCCGCGCCCGGCCTAGGTTCGCAGTGTAGCGCTGCTGGCCGCCCTGGCGCTGCGCGCGGCGCCCCGCCCGGCAAACGCAGGGTCGCCGACAAGATCGCCGGGTTCCTCGGGACCGGGGAACGGATGGCCCGCGAGGAGCTGGAGGAGCGGCGGGCCCGGACCACGGCGACGTCCGCGCTGCCGGGCTACGAGAGCGCCGGGGCGTCGCAGCCGCGCGCGGCGTCCCCGTCCGCACCCCTGTACGAGCCCGCGGAGCGCCTCGCGCCCCCCGGAGGCCCGCGCGGCTGCTCGCGGCGGCCTACCGTGCCGTGTCCGGCTCCTCCGGCACGCGCCGGCGGCCGCTGACGGCCGAGACGACCGCGTCCGCCCAGCTGCCGACGGACATGCGTCCCACCGAGGCGATACCCTCGTGGACGGCGGCGGCAGCACCTCGGGCAGCTGGCCCATCCCGTCGCCGCCCCCGGTCGGCGAGGCACCCCGGTCGGCCCACGACCCGCCCAACGACACTGGATACACCATCCCGGTCTACGGCAATACGGACGCGTCGGGCTACGGCTCGAGTGACGTGTACGACACCAATGAGACGAACACCGTCTACGACACGTACTACCCCAACGACACGTACAACAGCGGTCCCGCCACTGAACAAACCCCGGTGCGTCCCCCGGTGCGTCGCCCTACGACGCGTCCCACGACTTCGACGCACCGGGTTCAAGCGAACCTTGGAACACGCCTTCGGAGGCTTTGTGGAACGAGGCCCTGCCCGACGTCCCCGAAGTCCGCGTGGTCGGTCTTCCCCAGCTCACGTCGGGCTTCGACCTTGTCGAGCGCCTGGATCTGCCGATGCACCTCAAGGTGCACCGGTCCGCTCGAACCGCTGGGCGGTGAGCAACTCGCGCAGCTCTCCGAACGCATCGGCCTGAAGGGCGCGGCGGCGCCGGCTTCCCCTTCCACAAGAAGCTGCGCCTCGGTCGCCGAAGCGGCGATCAAGCGCGGCGTACGGCCCGTCGTGGTCGTCAACGGCAGCGAGGACGAGCCGGCCTGCCGCAAGGACACGGTGCTCATCAACCGCGCACCGCACCTGATCCTGGACGGCGCGCTGCCTGTGCGCCGAGGCGAGTGGGCGCCCGCACGCTCGTCATCGGCGTCACCCGCGAGTCCACAGCAGCGCTCCATGGAGGCCGCCCTCGCCGAACGCGGACCGGAGCAACGGACGCCGATCCGCCCCTCCGCGCGCGCGTGCAGCGCAATCCGGTCCGCATGGTCACTGGCGCGGCGGCCTCGCTGGTCCGCTCCACCGACGGCGGCCCGGCGATCCCGCCCGGCCGCAAGATCAGCGCTTCGAAGAGCGGCGTCGGCGGCGCGCCGACCCTGCTGTCCAACGCCGAGACGTTCGCCCAGCTGGCGATCGCCGCCCGCATCGGCCCGGAGCGCTACGGCAACACCGGCCTGTACGACGAGCCGGGCACCGTCATGCTCACCGTCTCCGGCGCCGTGGCCCGCCCCATGGTCATCGAGGTGCCGACGGGCGTGCCGCTGCGCTACGTCCTCCAGCTCGCCGGCGCCCCGCCGGTGCCGCAGGGCGTGCTGACCGGCGGCTACCACGGCAAGTGGATCGACGCGGCGACCGTCGACGAGGCGATCGTCTCCCGCAACTCCCTGCAGCAGGTGGGCGGCTCTGCTGGGCGCGGGCGCGATCCCGCCGATCAGTCAGGACACCTGCCCACTGGGCGAGTCGCTGCGGGTGGCGCAGTGGCTGGCGGAGGAGAGCGCGGGCCAGTGCGGCCCCCTGCTATCTGGGCCTGCCGGCCGCCGCGCGCGGCCTGGCGGACATCCTGAACGGCGGCGGCCCGGCCGCCCTGGAGGCGGTCAAGCAGGTCGCGCGGAACGTGAAGCGGCGCGGCGCCTGCTCGCACCCGGACGGCTCGGCGATGTTCCTGGAGTCGACCTCACGGCGTTCACGGACGACCTCGCCGCCCATGTCCTCGGCAACGGCTGCGGACGGCCCGTGGAGGGCGTACTGCCGCTCCTGGAGGGCGGCGGGACCCCTACGGGCATCCCGGGCGGCGGCGGAGACGCGAACGGGCCCAGCCGCCAGAAGATCTACGTCGACTGGACGCTGTGCCGGGGCCACGGCCTGTGCGCGGACATCCTCCCGGAGGTCTTCCAGCTCGGCGCCGACGGCTTCCCGACCGTCGCGCAGGCCGACGTACCGCGCTTCGCGGAGGCCAAGGCGGTCCGCGCGGTGCGCCGCTGCCCGGCGCTCGCCCTGCGCATCGAGGAGGACACCCGCGGACAGGCGCCGTCCTCGCGCACCAACCTGCCGGTCCTGTCCCAGGGCCGCGGCCGCCGCGCGCTCGGCCGCTGAGCAGACACCCGCCGAGCACGAGGAAACCCCCGGATCGAATGATCCGGGGGGTTTCCTGTTTTCCGTGGAGCTAAGGAGAATTGAACTCCTGACCTCCTGCATGCCATGCAGGCGCTCTACCAACTGAGCTATAGCCCCTTGCTGTCTGCCGCCCGGTTTCCCCGGCGGCGACGCCAACATTACACGGTCGACCGGGGACAACACCAAATCGTTTCCAGTTTGCCCGCTTTGCCCCTTGCGCAAGCTGTCAGGCCATGACGAGCACGCCCGCTACGCCGTGACGAACGAGTAGAACCGCTTGAGCGTGCAGTGCTCCTCGAGGAGCCGGCCGTAGATCGGCTCGCCCTCGAGTTCGCGGTACGTCTCGATCGGGTCGCCCTTTATGATCAGCGCCCGCGCGCACTCCTCGCACCAGTACTGGTAGTCCGGGTTGACCGGCTCCATGTCCCGCACGATCGGGGTGCCGCTGCCGCACCAGTCGCACTTTCGCCTGTGTGCACCCATCGATCAGCTCCAGCTGTGGCCGCAGGCCGTGCACACGTACGAGATTCCGCCGTTGTCGCCGAGGACTTGGGCCACGTGCCCGGAACCGCAGGAAGGGCAGCTGAGGCGGGTGACCGTGTTCCGTGTCACCGCTCCGCCGAGGAGGTGACCGACCTCCTCGAGGATGCTCGCAGGCATCGCCACTCCCTCCCGTCGGGTCGCGGTCCCCCTTCCGGCCGTTTGATTCTGCCACGACCGGGCCAATACGGTCAGCGACGCCTCAGTACCAGTCCGGACACGGAGCCTCACAGGGGTATACGCCTGTGGGACTCCCGTTGCTCAAGCGGGCGCAAACGAAAAATCCCGCCCCCCGAGGGGGACGGGATTCGTCCGTGGGCTGTGGAGCTAAGGAGAATTGAACTCCTGACCTCCCTGCATGCCATGCAGGCGCTCTACCAACTGAGCTATAGCCCCTGGTGCCACGCGGCGGGGCCGCATGGTCTTTCGCTCCGCTCGGCGGGGCGAACAAGAAGAACTTTAGCCTGCGACCTGCCGGAAAGTGAAATCCGGGTACCGGGCCCGTCGGCCGCGCCTCAGTCGTCGTCGCCGAGCACCGGTTCCGGCAGCGTGCCGGCGTTGTGCTCGAGCAGACGCCAGCCGCGGGCGCCCTCGCCCAGGACGGACCAGCAGCAGTTGGTGAGGCCGCCGAGGCCTCTCCCAGGTGTGCGGTTCCAGCCCGAGCAGCCGGCCGATGGTGGTGCGGATCGTGCCGCCGTGGCTGACCACGACGAGGGTGCCGTCCTCGGCGAGCTTCTCGGCGTGCCGGAGCACCACGGGGGCGGCGCGGTCGGCCACCTCGGTCTCCAGCTCGCCACCGCCGCGGCGGACCGGCTCGCCGCGTTTCCACGCCGCGTACTCCTCGCCGTGCCGGACGATGATCTCGTCGTGGGTCAGCCCCTGCCAGACGCCCGCGTAGGTCTCCCGCAGGCCCTCCTCCAGGGTCACGTCCAGGCCGGTGAGCGCGGCCAGCTCGGCGGCCGTGTTCGCGGCGCGCGCGAGGTCGGAGGCGACGATGGCGTCGGGCTTCAGGTGCACCAGCAGCTGGGCGGCACGGCGGGCCTGGGCGACGCCGGTCCCGGTCAGCTCTACGTCCGTGGTGCCCTGGAAGCGGCGCTCCACGTTCCACGAGGTCTGGCCGTGCCGCCAGAGGATGACCCGCCGGCCGCGGCCGGGCTGCCCGGCCGTCACCTCACCGGTGGCGCTCATCGCCAGTCCCCGTCGGTCTCCGTCGCCTCCTCGGCGGCCCGGAGCCTGGCGTGCTCCTCCGCCCTGCCGCGGGTCTCCTTGGCGTCGGCGGGCAGCTCCAGCTCGGGGCAGTCCTTCCAGAGGCGCTCCAGGGCGTAGAAGACGCGCTCCTCGCTGTGCTGGACGTGGACGACGATGTCGACGTAGTCGAGCAGGACCCAGCGGGCCTCGCGGTCGCCCTCGCGGCGTACCGGCTTGGTGCCGAGTTCCTTGCTGAGCCGCTCCTCGATCTCGTCGACGATCGACTTGACCTGGCGGTCGTTGGGCGCGGAGGCCAGCAGGAAGGCGTCCGTGATCGACAGCACGTCGCTGACGTCGTAGGCGATGATGTCGTGCGCGAGCTATGTCGGCCGCCGCCTGCGCGGCGGTGTTGATGAGTTCGATGGAGCGGTCGGTCGCGGTCACCGCCTGGCTCGGGTCGGCGGTCGGTTGACCTCAAGGGTCCTACGACCGCCGACGGCGGCCCACGTGATAATCACCCGCCCGCCGGAGGCCGGTCTCCAGGAGGCCGGTCTCCGGAGGCCGCTCTCCAGGAGCCCGGTCTCTAGGGAGGCCGGTTCGTAGTCCTGGCCGAGTACCACCGAGACCCTCGCGTTCGCGGAGACCTCGCCCTGGGTGACGGAGCCGGTGGGCAGGCCCAGGGTCTTGGCGACCTGGACGGCGTTCTCCTTGTCGGCGGCCTCGGCGTAGACGACCTTCGACGTCGCCTCGGTGCCGGACCCGGTGCCGCCCTCCAGGAAGGTGAAGCCGCCGTTGAGGAGGACGACGCGGCCCTTGCCGGTGCGGTCCTCGACGCCGGTGGCGTTGCGGACGGAGACACTGACGGCCGCGTCCTTGTCGGGGCTCTTGGCGGTGCCGCCGAGGACCTCCTTGACGATGCCGTCACCGGCCTCGGCGCTGAGCCTGCCGTCGTCCTGGACGGGCAGCAGCGCGGTCTCGAAGTCGCCGCCCTTGGCGAGGTCGGAGAGCCCGGCGAGGAAGGAGCCGAGGTCCTTCTCGGTCAGCGGCGGTCGAGGATCAGCCCGAGGGTCTGGACGGTGGTCGTCGCGGCCGCGGGGTCCGAGGGACAGCTTGCGCAGCACTCCCTGCATGACCTGCCCGAAACGCCGCAGCTGGGCGTCCGCCTCCTCGCCGGAGCCGCGGTGGGTGGCGTAGGCGACGGCCATCTTGCCGCTGAGGGTCTGGCCCTCGCCCTCGCGCACGAGGGGGTTGGCGCCCTTGTCCTTGGCCGCCGGGTCGGGGACGTCGGTGTCGGTGTCGACCTCGATGTTCCCGACCAGGTCGACGAGGATCTGGAGGTAGGGCGTGTCCAGGCGCCAGGTGCCCTCGATGTCGGTCCCGAGGGCCGAGTCGAGCGCGGTCCTGGTGGCGTCGGGACCGTCGTCGTCGACGGACTGGCGAGCGTGGTGGTGCTGCCGTCGTCGGCGGTCAGGGAGAGGGAGTTGGGCACCAGGACGGCGGTGCCCTGCTTGGTGGTGGTGTTGTCTATGAGCAGCGCGGTGGAGGTGCCGCCGCCGGTGGTGTCGTGCAGGTGGACGGCGATCACGTCGCGCTTCTGGGCGCCCGCCGCCGTCGTACCGCCCGTCTTGGTCGTCCGAGGAGGACAGCCCGGGGAGTTTTCCGGCGGACCAGGAGGTAGCCGACGCCGCCGACCACGACCAGCGCCAGGACGACGACCAGGGCGACGACACGCGCGCGTGCGCGCCGCCGGGCTCTCGCGGCGCTCGGTGCGGTTCTCCGTGAACTTCATCCAGTCGATGACGTCCTCGGAGTCGTCGGCCGGCTCCTCGACGAAGGCGAACTGCTCGGTGCGGTACTCCCGGTCGGGTTCCGGCGTCTCTTCGGGGCTTCCGTTTCCGCGGGCGGGCCCCGCCTGCTGCGGGATGTAGGCGGTCTGCTCGGCGACCCGGGGCTGCCGGCCGCTGGTGGCCGCCTGACCGTACGGGTCGTGGCCGAGGGCTGCGGCTGCGTGCCGGAGGCGTAGCCGTCGTAGGCGTCGTGCAGCCGGGAGCGGGCGGCTGCCGGCCGGTGTCGTAGCCGGTCTGGGAGCCGTAGCCGTCATAGGTCTCGTACGGCTGTGGGGCGGGCTGCTGTCCGCCCGTGGTGTACGGGTCGTAGCCGTAGCCCTGCTGCCCGTACTGCTGACCCTGCTGGTCGTGCTGACCCTGCTGCGCGTACGGGTCGTACGCCTGCTGCCCGCCGGGCTGGGCCGGGGCCTGGCCCTGGGCCGGGCGGTACACCGGCCGGCCGTACTCGTCGTAACCCACGAGTTCGCACGGTCCTGGTCGCCGCCGTCGCCGCCGTAGCCCGTGTCGTATCCGTCGTTCACCGGTGCCCTCTCGGCTCACTCGCCGCGTACAGCTGGCGCTTGTCGATATAGCGCACGACCCCGTCCGGCACCAGATACCAGACGGGATCGCCCTTGGCGACTCTCGCACGGCAGTCCGTGGAGGAGATGGCGAGGGCGGGGACCTCGACGAGTGAGACGCCGCCCTTGGGGAGTCCGGCGTCCGTCAGCGTGTGGCCGGGCCGGGTGACGCCGATGAAGTGCGCCAGGGAGAACAGTTCCCGCTGTCGCGCCAGGTGAGGATCTGGGCGAGGGGCGTCGGCGCCGGTGATGAAGAACAGGTCGGCGTCCGGGTTGAGCTCGCGCAGGTCGCGAAGGGTGTCCACGGTGTAGGTGGGACCGCCGCGGTCGATGTCGATGCGGCTCACGGAGAACTGTGGTTCTCGACGGTCGCCACGACCGTCATCAGATAGCGGTCCTCGGCCGCGGAGACCGTGCGGTGGCTCTTCTGCCACGGCTGCCCGGTGGGCACGAACACCACTTCGTCGAGGTGGAACTGCGCGCGGCGACCTCACTGGCCGCCACGAGGTGCCCGTGGTGGATCGGGTCGAAGGTGCCGCCCATGACGCCGAGGCGGCGCTTGCCCGACGACCGCGGGCCGCCGCCCCGGCCGGTGGCGCGGGCGGGCACCGCGCGGTTCTGCGTGCCACGCGCCGGCGCGTGCGCCGTTTCGTGCGCCGGACCGGTAGGCATGTCCTGCTCTCCCATGCGTGCAGACCCTACCGGCCCGGCCCGAGGGCTCCTGCCGGGCCCACTCGCCCCCGCGCTCAGCGGTCGCGGTTGAACCGGGTGGTGATCCACAGCAGGAGCATCAGGATGACGAACGCGCCGATGCCGGTGACGTAGGGGCTGAGACTCTCGTGGTTGCCGCTGTGCTCCTCGCCGCCCTCGGAGGCGAGAGTGACAAACTGGGCAGCGGTGCTGTGGAAGCTCATCTTCGGCAGGACCTATCCGGTGTGGGCGGGATAAAGACGTCCGCTCATCGTATGCGGGCGCCTCTCGGGCGATCACGCCGACTCCGCCGTTGGTGACCGGCCGATGACCGGTCGGAGGGGTCCGGGGAACCTTCGATCTCCTCAGTCGTCCTTCCGCTTGTACCCCCGCAGCAGGAACCACGCGGTCAGCACACAGCCCACCACCATCACGATCAGCACGACCCGGAGCAGATTCCCCGCCCCTTGCTGCTCGGCCGCCGTCGCCGCGTGGCGAGCCAGTCGGTGTGGGGGGTGTGCGCCATGACGTGGACTCCTTCGTTGCAACGTGCCCGTCCACGGTATCTCCGCCTAGGCTGGGCTCGGCTTCGGGGGCGCAAAGGGCCGCACAAGGGTTCGTAAAGGGCCGGGCACACGCACAGGCCACACACGCGCACATGGGGGAAGACATGTCCGACGGCCACCAGCACAACGGGCACGAGAACGTGCCGAGCAGGCAGCGCAGGCGCTTCCCCGGGATCTCCTCGCGTGCGTACGAGCATCCGGCCGACCGTTCCGCCCCGGTGGCGCTGCGCAAGCTGAGCGGCTTCGACACGGTCTTCAAGGCGCTGAGCGGCCTGTTGCCCGAGCGGAGTCTGAGGCTGCTGTTCCTGTCCGACTCGGTGCGGGTCTCGGACCGGCAGTTCGCCCATCTGAACGTGATGCTGCGCGACGCCTGCTAGCATCCTGGACCTGGAAAAGGTCCCCCGATGTACGTCAACCAGGACCCGACCCCGAACGCGATGTGCATCGGCCTGGACGAGCCGATCATCGTCGTCACCACGGGCCTCGTCGAGCTGCTGGACGAGGAGGAGATGCGGGCGGTCGTCGGGCACGAGGTCGGGCACGCGCTGTCCGGGCACTCGGTCTACCGGACCGTCCTGCTCTTCCTCACGTCCCTCGCGGTCCGGGTCGCCTGGATCCCGCTGGGCAACCTGGCGATCATGGCGATCGTGACCGCGCTGCGCGAGTGGTTCCGCAAGTCGGAGCTGTCCGCCGACCGCGCGGGTCTGCTGGTCGGCCAGGGACCTCCAGGCCTCCATGCGGGGCCTGATGAAGATCGCGGGCGGCAACCACCTGCACGAGATGAACGTGGACGCGTTCCTGGAGCAGGCCGACGAGTACGAGGCCGGGGGCGACCTGCGCGACTCCGTGCTGAAGATCCTGAACGTGCTGCCCCGCTCCCACCCCTTCACGACGGTGCGGGCGGCCGAGCTGAAGAAGTGGGCGGCGTCCCGGGACTACCAGCGGATCATGGACGGCCACTACCCCCGGCGCGACGAGGACAAGGACACCTCGGTCCGGGACTCCTTCCGCGAGTCGGCGTCCAGCTACGCCACGCATGTGCGCGGCTCCAAGGACCCCCTGATGAAGCTGGTCAACGACATCGCGGGCGGCGCGGGTGACCTCGGCGACCGGATGCGGCGGGGCTTCGGCGGCTTCACGGCCTCCCAGCCGCGGCCGCCCAAGGACGGGGACGGGACCGAGGGGCCCGGTGGACCGGGTGACGGGGCGGACGGTCCGAGTGGCGGGGCCAACGGGCCGGAGGGTTCCGGCGGCCCGGGCGCTCCGGACGACCGCCCGCCGCGCGGCGGCGCCTGAGCGGACGTGCGGGCGGCGCCGGCCCCTCACACCCTCGGCTGGGCGCCTGCCGCGAGGGTGCCGCACAGGGCCGTGGCGTTGTCCGTGGTGTACGGGTCGGTGCCGGCGGGGGCGCCGGTCCCGGCCGTCTGGCCCGCGAGCAGCGGGCGGAGGTGGCTCGCCGAGTCCTCGGCGCAGGAGAGCGGTCCGGCCTGGACGTAGGCGGCGACGAGCTGTGTCTGGTGCAGCCGCAGGTCGTCCCGGTCGAAGCGGAAGTGCAGCTCGCGCCGGACGGTGAACAGCGACGCCTCGGCCCCTCGTCGCCGGCGGACCGCAGCGGGTACACCATGGTGTGGTCGGCGGTCACCTCCAGCGTGGACGCGTCGCTCTCCACGGCCCGCAGGCCGCCGTTCACCCTGATCTCGGCGTCGGCCAGCTCGGCACGGGCCGGGTCGAAGCGCACCAGCCATCCGGTGGGCGCGTGCCGGCCGTCCGCGACGGGCTTCTCGAAGCTCTTGTCGAACTGGTCGAGCTGGTCCGGGTCCAGCAACACCCGCACCGAGCGGACCTCTCCGCCGCCGAGCACGTCCGGGTCGAGCGCCGAGCGGACGATGTAGTTCTTGGCGGTGGTCCAGCGCGTTGAGCACCTGGTCGTCCGAGAAGTGCGCGGTGCGCCGGGCCCCCGGCAGCGGGACGCCCTCGGCCGCGGACCGGAAGTGCGCCGCGGGACTGTGTTCGTACAGGTGCGCGACGTCGTCGGCGCCGGGCACCCCTGTGCTCGGGGGCGGAGCGGGACGACGGTCATCCGCACCGGCCCCGCGGCCCCGCTGCGCGTCGGGGCTCCGGTACGGGTGCCGTACGCCCATGTAGATGGCGGTGCCGAAGGCGACGGCGATCAGCACGACCAGGACCAGCGCCTGACGGGACAGTCCGGCCCGGCGCAACGGTGTGCGGCGGCGTACGGCGGGCGCGTGGTCGGTCAGGCGCTCCTGGGCGGAGAACTCCTGGAGGCGGGCAGCGCGGACGAACGACTCGTCGAAGACGACGGATCGGTACTCTTCGTCGCCGCCTCCGGGCGCGCCCTCGGGCGTTCCTCCGGGCGGATCGCCAAGCCCTGCCATACCTTCAGGGTAGGTCTGCGGCAGGTCGCGTAAACGCGCCGGTGCAGGTCAAGTTGGGCCAGGTTCCCGGCGGCAGGACGGCAGGTCAGGGGCTGCGCGGAATGACCGGGACGGCGGGCTGCGAGTAGTCGGCGGAGGCCGAGGGGGGTCACGGTGCCGCCCTGCTCGGGGCCGGTCGAGGCGGGTGGCGGCACCGGCCGCGTGCCGCTGCCCGAGGACGCGCCCCGGTAGACGGCCATGAAGGCCAGCGCGACCATGCCGACGCCCATCATCAGGGCGAGCGCCCAGGCGACGGGCCGGTGCCAGCGGACCTGCTTGCCGTACGCCGCGGGAGCGCCGTACGGGCGGTCGAGGGGGTCGCGGTCGTCGTCCGGGTCGTCGAGGTCGGGATCATGGCCGAAATCGCCGTACCCGTCGTCGAAGCGCTCGGCTCTTCCGCGGCAGGCGGGCCGCTTCCGCCTCGTTGGCCTCGGCTCTGGCCTGGGCGGCGGCCAGGAGGCGTTCGACGGCGGTCGGCTCGTGCACCGCGGCCGCCTGTACGAAGGCCTCGTCGAAGACCACGGAGGCGAACTCTTCGTCCGACACCCCATGGTCGTGATCGTCGTCGGGCTCCCAGCCGTCAGGGAACGGCCTACCCCCCACGTCCTCCGGCACGGGTCCAGAGTAGACCTGGTAGGTCGTTTTGGGCAGACGGCGGGGAATTCATCCGGTGGGTGAGATGCCCCGATCGGTTCAGGGGCGCGGCCGAGGGCGCCTGCCGTCCACATATGCCCCCGGCGTGCACCGCGCGCGCGGACCGCCCGTCGGCGAGCGACCCGCACGTCGGCGCCGTACGCGCCCGTCAGCGCCGTACTGCGCCCGTCAGCGCCGTACGTGCCCGTCACCGGTGACGATGTACTTGGTGCTGGTCAGCTCCGGCAGCCCCCATCGGGCCGCGGGCGTGCAGCTTCTCGTGGAGATGCCGATCTCGGCGCCGAAACCGAACTGACCGCCGTCCGTGAAACGGGTGGACGTGTTCACCGCCACCGTCGTGGAGTCGACCAGTTGGGTGAAACGACGGGCCGCCTGCTGCGAGGTCGTCACGATGGCCTCGGTGTGGCCGGAGGTCCACAGCCGGATGTGCTCGACGGCCTTGTCGAGCGAGTCGACGACCGCCGCGGCGATGTCGTACGACAGGTACTCCGTCTCCAGTCCTCCGGCGTCGCCTCGACGGCCGTCACCTTGGAGTCCTCGGCGTACGCCATCACCCGCTCGTCGGCGTGCACGGTGACCCCGGCCGCTGCGAGGGCGTCCAGCGCGCGGGGCAGGAAGTCGGCGGCGACGTCCTGGTGGACCAGGAGGGTCTCGGCGGCGTTGCAGACGCTCACGCGCTGCGCCTTGGAGTTGATCAGGATGTCGACGGCCATGTCGAGGTCGGCCTGCGCGTCGACGTAGACGTGGCAGTTGCCGGTGCCGGTCTCGATGACGGGGACGGTGGACTCCTGGACGACCGTGTTGATCAGCGAGGCGCCGCCGCGCGGGATGAGCACGTCGACCAGGCCGCGGGCGCGCATCAGCTCGCGCACGCTCTTCACGGCTCTCGCCGGGCACCAGCTGCACGGCGTCGGCGGGCAGCCGGCCCCGCCCACGGCGTCGCGGACGACCCGGACGAGGGCGGTGTTGGACTGGTAGGCCGAGGAGGAGCCGCGCAGCAGGACGGCGTTGCCGGACTTCAGGCACAGGGCCGCGGCGTCGACGGTGACGTTGGGCCGGCCCTCGTAGATGATGCCGACCACACCGAGCGGCACGCGGACCTGGCGCAGGTCGATGCCGTTGGGGAGGGTGGAGCCGCGCACGACCTCGCCGACCGGGTCGGGCAGCGCGACGACGTCACGCACGTCGGAGGCGATGGCGCGGACCCGCTCCGGGGTCAGGGTGAGCCGGTCGATGATGGCCTCGCTGGTGCCGGCGGCGCGGGCCTTGGCCACGTCCTGGGCGTTGGCCTCGACGATCTCGCTGGTACGGACCTCCAGCGCGTCCGCGACGGCGAGCAGCGCGTCGTCCTTCGCGGCCCGCGGCAGCGGCCGCGAGGTCGGCCGCGGCGGACTTGGCCCGGTAGGCGGCCCGGGTGACCGGGGACATCGAGTCGTACGGCGAGAGCATGGTCATGGGGGAGCGTAGTAGGCTGCGCGGCGCCTCCACCGGTCGTCCCAAACCCCGAGACACGGCCCGGACGGCAACAAAGGGGGCCAACCGCGGACCAAAAGGTGACGAATGGGTGGACTCCAACCGGGGTCGCCGGGGCCGGCCCGTATCCGGCGGCGATGCGCTGGTGGTAGGGTCGCGCGGTCGATGACCTCCAGGCCGACGATCTCCCAGGGTGGCGGGCCCGCGGTCTGCCGGTGCTCGCCCCACAGGCGCAGGGCGACGGCGGCGGCGTCGCGTGCAGGTCGCGGGCCTCCTCCCAGTACGGATCTCCGCGTGGTCGTCGGCGTAGCGGCTGGTCAGCAGGAAGGGATGGTCGTGGGCGAGTTGCTCCAGGGCGCGCCTGACCTCGGTGATCGGGGCCCGGGCGCCGGAGACGCTGAGGGTGACGTGCCACAGGCGGGGGTGTGCTCGGGCTCCCTCGCCCCGGAAGCGGTCGCCGGCCGCGACGCTGGTCAGGGCGCGCTCCTCGCCGGCCGGGCGGGACGCTGTTGCGGGAGCCGCTGCGGGGCGGCCGCGGGACGCCGCCGTTCCAGGGCGCACTCCGCTCACGACGGCCTCCTTCACGCACACGGCTCGGCCCGGTGGTCGGCCGGGCTTGTCCCTGAAGGAAAGTTGAGCAGGCCGCACAAGATCACGGGCGGTTTTGGGGGAACGTACACCGCCGATTCGGGGGACGTTTCGACCCATTACGGGTGCAGGATCACCAGATCGTCCCTGTGTACGACCTCGCGTTCGTACGCCGGTCGAGTTCACGCGCGAGTTCCCGGGTGGAGCGGCCGAGCAGCCGGGGCAGTTCGCTGGCGTCGAAGCTGACGAGCCCCGGGCCACCGCGCGCCCCGCACCGTCCCGCAACTCGACCGGGTCGCCCGCGGCGAACTCGCCCTCGACGCCGGCGATCCCGGCCGGCAGCAGCGACTTGCGGCCCTCGACGACCGCGCGGACCGCCCCGTCGTCGAGGACGAGCGCCCCCTGCGGGGTGGAGGCGTGCTGGAGCCACAGCAGCCGGTCGGCGGCAGCGCTTGCCGGTGGTGTGGAAGTAGGTGCCGGTGTCCTTGCCGGCCAGGGCGTCGGCCGCGTGGACCGCGCTGGTCAGCACCACGGAGATGCCGGCGGCGGCGGCGATCCGGGCCGCCTCGACCTTGGTGACCATGCCGCTGGTGCCGACGCCCGCCTTGCCCGCGCTGCCCATGTCGACGCCCGCGAGGATCGGCGTCTCCCGCACCTCCGCCAGCCGCGAGGTGCCCGGCCTGCTCGGGTCGCCGTCGTACACGCCGTCCACGTCGGACAGCAGCACCCGCAGGTCGGCGCGGACCAGGTGGGCGACGAGGGCGGCGAGACGGTCGTTGTCGCCGAAGCGGATCTCGTCGGTGGCGACGGTGTCGTTCTCGTTGACGATGGGGAACGCGCCCATCGCCAGCAGCTTGTCGAGGGTGCGGGAGGCGTTGCGGTGGTGGGCGCGGCGGCTCATCGTCGTCGCTGGTCAGCAGCACCTGGCCGACACGGACGCCGTAGCGGGCGAAGGACGCGGTGTAGCGGGCGACCAGCAGGCCCTGGCCGACGCTGGCGGCGGCCTGCTGGCGGGCCAGGTCCCGGGGGCGGCGGCGCAGGCCCAGCGGGGCCAGCCCGGCGGCGATGGCGCCGGAGGAGACGAGGACGACCTCTTGTCCGCGCCCCGCACCTTGGCCAGGACGTCGACGGAGCGCGTCGACCCGGTCGGCGTCCAGGCCGCCCGCCGCGGTGGTCAGCGAGGAGGAACCGACCTTGACGACGATCCTGCGGGCCTCGCCCCGGCCTGCCTTGCCCCAGCCACTGTTGCCGCCCGCCCTCCCGTCGACGCGCGCCGATCCGGGCGCTCGCCAGGCAATCTACGCGAACGGGTCGCGTCCGCGCCGCGGTCCAGGCTGCGGGACAGGGGGTCTGGAGAGGCCGCGGCGCCCACCGGGCCGAGGGGGCTGTCAACACGCGCGTGCGTCCGGAGGGTCGGCCGCCGTTAACCCGATGTCCGATGCGCGACGAGCAAGCCTGGAGCGACCGCAGTGCCCCTATCCCTGCCCCGCCGCAGTCTTCCCCGTCGCCCTGTCGATGCCGGTGTTCCTTCCGTTCGCCCCCCGCCTGCCGTTCCTCCGCCGACTCTGCGCCCCTCCGGCGGCCGTGAAGCTGTCGTCCTCGGTGTGCTGGCGGCCGCCTTCTCGCCGCGCAGGCGTGGGGCGCTGCTGCCGCACGCGCCACGTACTTGCTGCCTGGCGGCGACCGCCGGTTCGCTGGGTCGCCGAGGCGGTGCTGTACCGCTGGCAGCGGGGCATGGTGTCGCTGTTCGCCAAGTCGCACGCCGGACGATCACGGTGCGGCACGTGCTGCGGACCTCTGTCTCGTAGTGGGCCTGCTGCGGGCTCGGCGAGCAGCACCGGGAGACGGTGTACGCCCCCTCGTCGCCGGGCTGCTCGCCTTCTACCGGGCCGCACTGGGCGATCTCCGGCAGTGTCCGTCCTGGTCCGCGCACCCGGACGCTGCCCGGTGGTGACCCGGAACATCGGCCCTCGGCGCTGCGGCTGTGGACCCCCGCGCGCCCTTGCTGCTGCTGCGCCGTCCCGGGCACCGGCTGGCGGCCTTCGGGCCTGCCGCGCGAGCGGCCGGGCTGCTGGCGACGGCGGCCACCGACGCGCCGGTGTACGGTGCGGCGAGCCTCGCGCTGTCCCTGTCGGTGGCCTGACGGGCCCCGGCGCGCTCCCTGCGGCTGCTGCCGGGGCGCCGGCCGGCGCGGGCGAGCAGGAGGTGCTCGACTGGTTCGAGGCGCGCTGGCGGAGTACCGGCCCACCGTCGGCCCCTGTACTTCTCGGGCGGGGCGTCCTCGGCCTACCAGGCCAACATGTGGCTGGAGCCCCTCGCGCGCTGGAGGGACGGCCGGTGATCGTGCTGCGGGAGCGGTTCATGGTGCAGCGTGGATCGCGGCGACCGACATCGGTCGTGTGCCTGAGCGAAGGTGTCCACGCTGATGCGCCTGGAGCACTCCACGCCCGGGTCCTCCTGCACCCTCCAACTCGGGGAAGACCTCGCAGGTCCTGCGCTATCCCCACGATCAAGCACGCCTTCGTCAACCACGGGGAGAGCGACAAGCTGTCCTCGTGCAACCCGTACGCGAAGGCGTACGACGAGGTGGTGGGTGGCCGGCCCTGCGGCGCGCGAGCGGTACGCGCTGGCGGAGGTCGGCGTCGAGGACAAGGACGTGATGGAGATCGGCCGCCCGCAGCTGGACGCCCGTACGGCCGGTACGCGGGGCCGCCCGCCCCGGGGGCGTTCACGACCGTCCTGTACGCGCCCACGTGGGAGGGCTGGGACGGCAACCCCGGCAACACGTCGGTGTTGTCGAGGCCGGCGAGAACCTCGCTACGGGCGCTGCTCGCGGACCCGGGGGTGCCGGCTGCTGTACAAGCCGCATCCGCTGACGGGGTCGGTGGATCCGCCGGGCCGGGACCGCCGATCTGCGCATCCGGGGAGCTGGTGCGGGCGGCGAACCGGGAGCGGAGCGGGTCCCGGCCGGGGGCGTCAACGGCCGCTGAGCTGGCCCGGCGGACGGTGGAGCTGGACCGGCTCCACCGCTGCCGGTTTCCGGTCGGCCGCCGACCATGCGGCTGGATGCTGCGCCGGTCCGCGCCGGAGCCCGGGCGGGCCGGGGCCGTGGCCCGGGCGACGGCCGCCTGGGAGAGGGCGTACTGGGCTTCGCTGCCCGAGGTGGGGAGCACCAGGTCGTCACGGACGCCCGGCCGCCGCTGCCACGCCTGCTTCAACCGGGCCGACCTGCTGATCAGTGACGTGTCGAGTGTGATCAGCGACTTCTGGCGAGCGGCAAGCCGTCCGCGGTGGCCAACACCAGCGGGCTGGCCGAGGACGGGTTCCGCAAGTCGTTCCCGACGGTGGCGGCGGCGACCGTGCTGACGCCGGACGCGGCCGGGGTGCCGGAGCTGCTTGACGCGGGTCCGGCACCCGGGAACGCGACGAACTGGCCGAGGAGCGCGCCGCGTTGGCCCTGCGCCTGCTGGGCCCGGCCGAGCCGCCGTCCCAGGGCGCTTCGCCGGGGCGGTGGGGGCGCTGTGCGCGGCGGCCGGCGAACACCGGGCGCGGATGGCGGAGCGGCTCACCACGGAACTCGCGCTCCCCGGCCCACGACAGCAGCCGGCACCGCTGCCCGCGGGCAGCCACGGCGGACAGCGCGCCGGGGCTCCGATCCGCCGGGGGCGGCCCCCTGCGCCCGCGGGCAGTCGCGGCGGGCCCCACGCCGGGGGCCTGACTCGCGGGGGCCTGACCCGGCCTCGACCCGCGAGGGCCCGACCCCCGGGGCGGCCCCGTTACGCCACCCGGCGGTCAGCCTCGTCGGTCAGCCGCGTGGTCAGCCGTGGTGGTGGCGCCAGCCCTGCCAGGCGGGGTCGATCATGTCGTCCAGGTCGTGGCGTGCCGACCAGCCGAGTTCCTCGTGGGCGCGGTGGGCGGAGGCGACCACGCGGGCCGGGTCGCCGGGGCGGCGCTCGGTCACGTGCGGGGCGATGTCCTGCCTGCCGGTGACCTTGAGGATGCGGTCCACCATCTCCCGGACGGAACTGCCCTCACCGCGTCCGATGTTGAGGGTGAGCGACGTGCCCTCGGGGGCGTCCGCCAGGCGCCGGACCGCCGCGAGGTGGGCGGAGGCGATGTCCTCGACGTGGATGTAGTCCCGTACGCAGGTGCCGTCCGGCGTAGCGTAGTCGTCGCCGAAGACGCGCGGGGCGTCACCCGCCTCCAGGCGCTCGAAGACCATGGGGATGAGGTTGAAGACGCCGGAGTCGGCCAGCTCGGGGGCGGCCGCGCCCGCGACGTTGAAGTAGCGCAGGGACGCCGCGCGGATGCCGTGGGCCCGGGCGGCGGCGTTGATCAGCCACTCGCCGATCAGCTTGGTCTCGCCGTAGGGGCTCATCGGCAGGCAGGGGTGTCCTCCGTGACGAGGTCCACATCGGGCATGCCGTAGACGGCCGCGGAGGAGGAGAAGACGAGGCGGCCGACGCCGGTCGACGTCATGGCCTCCAGGAGGGTCGCCAGGCCCGTCACGTTCTCCCGGTAGTAGTGGAGCGGCCGCTCCACCGACTCCCCGACCTGTTTCTTGGCCGCGATGTGCACCACACCTGTCACAGCATGGTCACGAATCGCGTCCTCCAGCGCCGCCCGGTCCAGCACGCTGCCGACGACCAGCGGCACCCCGTCGGGCACGCGGTCGGTGCTGCCTGGGTGGACAGGTCGTCGTCGTACACGACCACGCGTTCACCGCCGTCGGCCAGGGCGCGCACCACATGCGCTCCGATGTACCCGGCTCCGCCCGTGACCAGCCAGCTCATCCTCATGCCTCCCAGGTCTCTGTCTCTGGGTGCAGACTCGTCCGTGCGCCCCGGAAAATCGAGTCGGGCACATGGGGCGGAAGATGACGGAAGTCAATAAAGAGGACAGGGGGCCGAATGTGAGGAAAGTTCTCCAGCCGCTTCGAAGCGATGGATTCGGGCCTCCGCCCCGGCCATTTCCCGCTGTGACAGGGCACAGACGGTCCGACTACCGTGCCAGCGGAAACTCCGCGTGAATCCTTTACGCTGATGCGGCGGCGCGCTCCAGGCCCCAACGGCGCCCGGAACGCGTTCCGGTCCCAGCCCGCGGTCCCGTGGTCAGTTCTCGAACAGGTTGTAAGGATGCCCAAACTCTCTCGTCGTCCCCGTGTACAAGGTGCAGGGCTATCTGCCCGAGTGCCTTGACTCCGTACTCGGACAGGACTGCACGGACTTTGAGATCATCGCGGTCGACGACTGTTCGCCGGACGGGTCAGGGGCCATTCTCGACGAGTACGCGAAACGGGACTCCCGGATTCATGTGATTCACCTCACGGAAAACGTGGGCCTGGGGCGTGCGCGCAACGCGGGACTGGAAAGGCCACGGGCGATTACGTGTTGTTCCTGGACAGTGACGACACGTTGTCCGACGGTGCCCTGTCCGCCATTCGCGACCGGCTCGACGCCACGGACAATCCCGAGATTCTGGTCTTCGACTACGCCCCGCACCTACTGGGACGGCAGGGTCCGCCCGAACCTGCGGGCCGATCTCCTCAAGCAGGACGGCCCGGACGTCTTCTCCCTCGCCGAGCGCCCCAAGCTGCTCGACCTGCTGCAGATCGTCTGGAACAAGGCCTACCGGCGCGACTTCGTCACCCGGACCGGGCTCACCTTCCCGCCCGGGTACTACGAGGACGCCCCCTGGACGTTCTGCTCCCTGATCAGCGCCGAGCGGATCGCCGTACTGGACCGAGTCTGCGTGCGCTACCGGCAGCGCCGCGAGGGCGGCAACATCCTCAAGACCGTCAGCCGCAAGCACTTCGACGTCTTCGACCAGTACCAGCGGGTCTTCGACTACCTCGACGCGCACGAGGAACTCGCCCAGTGGCGCGGCCCGTTGTTCCGCAAGATGGCCGACCACTACCTGACCGTCCTGGAGCGCCCGGGCCGCCTGCCGCAGGACGCGCGGGCGGAGTTCTTCCACCGCGCCTCGGCCGACTACCGCGCCCGCCTGCCCAAGGGCTTCACCCGGCCCGCCGGGGGCCGCGGTCACAAGTACGGGATGCTGGAGCGCGACGCGTACACGACCATGGTGAGCGCGCTCGCGGCGGTGAAGTTCCGCCAGCGGGTCAAGACCCGCACCCGTACCGCGCTCAACCGGTCCAAGCGCAGTGCCATGGGCGCGTTCTACCAGTCCCAGCTCAGGCTGCCGCTGGACGACAACCTGGTGCTGTTCTCCGCCTACTGGAGCCGCAGCGTCTCCTGCAACCCCGCCGCCATCGACGCCGAACTGGCCCGGCTGGCCCCGCACATGCGCCGCGTGTGGGCGGTCCGCGCGGAGAACGCGGCGCAGGTGCCTAGGGCGGCCGGGTCGTGCGGGTGGGCTCGCGCGAGTACTGGGCGGCCCTGGCCCGCGCCAAGTACCTCGTGAACAACGTGAACTTCGCGGACTCCGTGGTGAAGCGGGAGGGCCAGGTTCATGTGCAGACCCACCGGCACCCCGCTGAAGACCATGGGCCTGGACCAGCAGAGGTTCCCGGCCTCCACCGACATGGACTTCGAGAAGCTCCTGGAGCGGTGCGACCGCTGGGACTTCAGCATCAGTGCCAACCGGTTCTCGACCGTGATCTGGGAGCGGGTCTACCCCCTGCTCGTACACGACGCTGGAGACCGGCTACCCGCGCAACGACGCCCCGTGAACGCCACGTCCGAGGACGTGCGCGCGGCGCGCGCGGCGCTGGGACGGCCGACGGCGCCAAGGCGTTCCTCTACAGCCGACGCACCGCGAGTACCAGCCGGGCTTCACCCCGCCGCTGGACCTGGCCCGGATCGCCGACGAACTCGGGCCGGACGTGACCTGCTGGTGGCGGCACTACTGACGGCTCCCGCACGTCGCCGAACTGCGCCGCACCGGCCGCATCGTCGACGTCTCCGGGCACCCCCGGGTGGAGGGGGCTGTACCTCGCCGCGGACGCCCTGATCACGGACTACTCCTCGGCGATGTTCGACTACGCCGTACTGGACCGCCCGATCATCAGCTACGTCCCCGACTGGGACGTCTACTCCGCGGTGCGCGGCACCTACTTCGACCTGCTCCAGGAACCGCCCGGCGCGGTGGCCACCACCCAGGCGGAGCTGCTGCGGCTGCTCGCTCTCGGGCGAGTACGACAGCCGGGACACGACCGAGCGACCGGGACGCCTTCCGCCGGCGTTTCTGCGAATTCGACGACGGACGCAGCCGAACGCGTCGTGCGACGCGTCTTCCTCGGTGAAGAGAGCCTGCCGCCCATCGTCCCGTTTGACGAACGCCCCCACGCCCCGACCCCCGCCCAGTCGCTCGAACTGGTCGAGCGGGCCTGACCCCCGAAGGAGATCACCAAGCCATGGCCTCGGCTCAGTGTCATCGTCCCCATCTACGACGTGGAGCGTTACCTCCCCGCCTGTCTGGACTCGCTGCGGCACAGACCTTCCGCGACTTCGAGGTCCTGATGGTGGACGACGGTTCACCGGACGGCTCCGCCGCCATCGCCGAGAGTACGCCTCCCGCGACGCGCGCTTCAAGCTCATACGCAAGGAGAACGGCGGCCTCGGCGCCGCCCGCAACTACCGGCATGGCCCACCTGGCGCCGGACGCGGGTTCCTGACCTTCGTCGACAGCGACGACCTGATACCGCCGGACGCCTACCGGCTCAGGGTCGGCAGCCTCGACGAGCGGCTCGGACTTCGCCACGGGCAACGTGTTCCATCTCAGGGGCGAGGAGTCCTGGCAGGTCCCGCTGATGCGGATGCTGGCCGGCGAGGCCCGGGTGGGCGACCCACATATCCCGCTACGCCAAGCTCGTCGCCGACCGCATCGCGTGCAACAAGGTCTTCCGCCGCACCTTCTGGGAGAAGAACGGCTTCGCCTTCCCCGAGGGCCGGCTGTACGAGGACACCCCGGTCACGATGCGGGCCCACTACCTGGCCGAGAGCGTCGACGTCATCTCGGAGCCCTGCTACTACTGGCGGCTGCGCGAGGTGAGTCCGCCCCGTCGATCACGCAGCGCCGCACCGACCCGGCGGGTGTGCGCGACCGCGTCACCTCCGTGATGGAGATCAGCGCCTTCCTCGCCGAGCAGCCCGGTGAGACGTACGCCCGCCTCAAGCGCGAGTACGACACCCGTGTCCTCCGTGACGACCTGCGGCTGTTCCTCAACGTGGTGCCGGACGGTGACGAGGAGTACCGGGCCGAGTTCCTGCGGTCGGCGAACCGATTCCTCGACAGCATCGACCCCAAGGTCGTCATGGACCTCCCGGCCCGAGCTGCGCGTGCAGTGGCTGCTGGTGCGCAAGCACCAGATGGAGGAAGCTGATCGCCCTGCTGGCCGGCCAGCGCCGCCGCGAGACGCCCGAGGTCAGCGGCCTCGTCCGCAAGTACACCTCGTGGCCCTCCCTGGAAGGTGCCGACCTGCACCTCCCAGGAGGCGCTGCGCATCGACCAGCACCTGAACATGCGCGCGTGCAGGACGTGAGCGTGGTCCGGGAGGGCAGCTCCTGCTGTCCGGCAACGCCTGGATCGACAAGATCGACCAGCCGTCGCGCAAGGCCTCGGTCAAGGTGCTCCAGCTCCGCAAGGACCGCTCCCGCCGCCGCATCCTGCTGCCGGCCCGCAACGTGCCGCGCCCCCGAGGTCACCACCGACTCCGGCCAGGACCGCTACAACTACGACTGGGCCGGCTGGGAGGTCACCATCGACCCCGCCCGGCTCCGCAAGGGCGGCGAGAGGCAGGAGGCCGTGTGGCACGTGGGCCTCGGCATCTTCTCCTCCGGCCTGGTGCGGCGCCACGCCGTCCACTCCAGCGGCGGCGCGTCCTCAACTTCCCCGCCGTACCACTGGCTGAGCCCCGACTTCCGGCTGCTGCCGTCCGTCGAGCGCGGCGCCCTGAAGCTGCGCATCGAGAAGGTCCGCGCCCTGATCACCGGCCGTGCCCTGGAGGGCGACCGGATCAAGGTCACCGGTGAGATCCGCGAGCCGCTCGCCTCGGACGAGCAGGTGTCCCTGCGGGTCAAGAACCAGAAGGGCGCCGAGACCCTCGAGTACCCCGTCACCGTGACCCGCGAGGGCGGCGGACAGGCGTTCTCGGTCGAGGTGCCGGTGGCCGACGTGGCGCTCGTCTTCCACGAGGGCGTCGACGAGAAGGCCCAGCCGGAGAAGCGCACCTGGTCCACGGTGCTGGTCGCGACCGACCCGCAGGGGCAAGGAGCGCCGGTTCGGCACCGTGATGCAGGAGGGGCTGTCCGACGCCGAGTTCCCGCTGCCCGCGTCGCTCGGCAGCCAGGCGCACCTGGTCGAGCTGGCCGTGGCGGCCGGCCACACCGGCTCTGAGTTCTCCGGCCGCACCCGCCGTGCCCTGATCGACACCGCCACCGTGCGCGACGGCCGGATCGCCCCTCACCGGGCACGCCGACCCGCGGCTGACCGGCCCCCGCTTCCTGCTCAAGCCGCGCAACCCGCTACGAGGAGCGGTTCGTCGAGACCCGCTGGCTGGAGGACGGCCGCTTCGAGGTGGCCTTCGACCCTCCCGGCTCGGCGGCAACGGCGACGTTCCGCTGCGCGCCGGCCGCTGGAACCTCTTCCTGCGGCCCGAGGACGAGCGCGCCCGACGTGCCCTTCGTGGTCGACCGCCTGGCCGCGGACTCCTTCCCGGTCCAGGCCGAACTCGGTGGCCGCCGCTACTGGCTGGAGAACCGCTGGGGCGACTTCCCGCAGCTCAACGCCCGCTCCGAGCTGGAGCGACCTGGAGCGCGGCCCGTACCGCCAGCGGGAGCTGCGCAGCGAGGTGTACGAGCCGCTGTTCCAGCAGCGCCGCTGAAGGACCAGGTCTTCTACCTGAGCTACAACGGCAAGCAGTTCTCGGACAGCCCGCGCGCGAGGTGTACGAGGAGCTGAAGCGCCTCGACTCGGGCCTGAAGCACCTGGTGATGGCGTCCCCGCGACGGCCAGGTCGCGCTGCTCGGAAGGGTGTCCGAGCCGGTCCGCATGTGGGGCCGGGAGTGGTATCGAGGCGCTGGCCTCCAGCCGCTACATCGTCACCAACGCCCACCTTCCCGACTGATCGAGCGCCGGCCCGGCCAGTCCATCGCGGCCAGACCTGGCACGGCACGATGCTGAAGAGATCCGGGCACGACATCGACACGCTGCACTTCGACCGGCGCTACCAGGAGAAGCTGGCGCTGGAGGCCAAGCTAGTGGAGCCTGCTCGTCTCCTCCAACCGCTTCAACACGCCGATCCTCAAGCGGGCGGTTCTCCTACGACGGTGAGAGATCCAGGAGGCGGGCTACCCCCGCAACGACTACCTGTACTCGCCGGACAAGGACGCGATCGCGGCGCGGGTCAGGAAGGCGCTCGGTCTGCCCGAGGGCAAGAAGGTCGTCCTGTACGCGCCGACCTGGCGCGACGACCAGTCGCACAGCGCCGGCCAGTACCTGTTCGACCTGCGCATCGACCTGGAGGACGCCCAGCGTCGCCTGGGTGACGACCACGTGCTGCTGATCCGCCGCCACTCCAACGTGGTGGACGCGGTGCCGAGGCGCGGGCAACGGTTCGTGTGGGACGCCTCGGATGCCCGGACATCGCCGACCTCTACCTCGCGGCGGACATCATGATCACGGACTACTCGTCGGTGATGTTCGACTACGCGCACCTGAAGCGGCCGATGCTGTTCTTCACGTACGACCTGGAGCACTACCGGGACACGCTGCGCGGGTTCTACTTCGACTTCGAGCAGGACTCCCCGGCCCGCTGATCGACAACTCCAAGGAGCTGGTCGACGCGATCCGGGACATCGACCAGGTCCAGGCGGAGTACCAGGACCGGTTGGACCGCTTCCACCACCTGTTCTGCGACCTGGACGACGGCAACGCGTCCGCGCGGGTCGTCGACCGGATGCTGGAGCAGGCCCGGGAGGGCTGAGCGGCACACAGCGCGAGGGCGGGGCCCGGAGGAACTTCTCCTCCGGGCCCCGCCCTCTGTGTCGTGCGGTACGGGGTCAGAGCCGCACGGTCTTGACCGCGAACTGGCAGGCGGCGGTGAAGTAGGGCCGCAGTTCCGTACGCCGGCGGGTGGGCGGCAGCGGCGCGGGGGTCTGGCCGAGTGCCCGGCGGGACTTGCGCACCGCCCGGGTCAGCACCGTCGGTCCCGCCGCCACGGCCTCGCTGATCACCGGGCGCGGGAAGGTGAACACGTTGATCGGCGCCAGTACGTCGGTCGCGAGCTTGGCCAGCTGCACCCGGGGCGCGTCGGGCGCCGGGCGCAGCGAGAAGTCCCAGATGACTTCCTTCTCGTCGGCGTCGGTGTGCTCGCCGACCAGCGTCGCGCAGTCGATGTCCACCGCCACCCGGCCGTCGCCCTCGTCGCGCAGCGGAAGGTCAGCACCCGCTCCCTGTCCCGCCGGTGCACGGCTTCCCGACGGCGCCGCGGTGGCCGGGCGCCCCACAGCTCGGCGCTCAGGGCGATGGTCCGCTGGTCGACCCTGACCGGGCCGACCTCGGCGTGGACGTCGCGCAGCGCGCTGCGCAGCCGCAGCCCGCCGTCCTCGTGCAGGTGCGGCGCGCGCCGCTGAGGCCGGCCCTTGCGGGCGCGGCGGCTCCACGGCGAGCGGGTCCCGGTCATCGCAGTCGTAGCCGTCGGTGCCGAGGGCGCCCCGCAGTCGCCCTCGCGAGGTGGCCGGGGTCAGTTCCAGGTACCGTGCGGCGCCCGGCGTCCCAGGGCACGACGACATCACACTCGGCGGAGAACGAGGGAGCGGTGCTCGCCGGCCGCGGCGCGCGCTTGCGCAGCACGAGGTCGGCCTGCCCGGCGCTCGGCGGCAGCGGGCCCACGGCGACGTGGACGGAGCCCTGCCGGTCCACGCGGGCCGTGGCGTGGCGGGGGCAGCTCCTTGCGGGCGAGGGCCTCCTCGATGATGGCCTGGAAGCGTTCTGCGGCTGGCCCGCTCGTGGAAGCGCTCGGCGTTGCGGACGGCGGCGGCGGCCATCTTCTGCCGCAGCCCGTCGTCCTGGACGAGGCTCCGGATCGCCTCCGCCATCGCGTCCACGTCACCGCGCGGGACGAGCAGCCCGTCCTCACCGTCGGTGAGGATGTTGCGCGGCCCGTGGTCGGCGTCCGTGGCGACGACCGGCAGCCCGGCGGCCATCGCCTGCGACGACGACGTTGCCGAACGCCTCGCGCTTGGAGGGCAGGACGAAGATCGAGCCCTTGCCGAACTCCGGGGTGACCGGCGAGTCTGGCCCATCAGCAGGATGCTGTTGGAGAGCCCCAGTTCCTCGATACGGGCGCGCAGTTTGTTCTTCTCGGCGCCGTGGCCGTAGATGCGCAGCGTCCAGTCCGGCGCGCGACGGCGTGGACCTTGGCGTAGTCTTCGATCAGGAGGGCGTGGTTCTTGTTTGCCGGTCAGGTGCCCGGCGGAGACCACGACCTTGTTGGTGCCGGTGGCCCTCATGGTGGAGGCGGGTACGCAGTTGGGCATCACCGCGAGGCGGTTGGCGACCGCGGGCACCTGCTTGCCGATGGAGGCGACCTCTTCCGGGGTGAGCGCCGTGAGGACGTCCAGGGACCGGTAGGCGGGGAAGAGCGCTCCTTGATGTCCGTGGCGTAGATGGCGGGCATCGAGTGTTCCCTGAGTGACCTTCAGGTAGTCACCGCGCGCCTGCGCCAGCATGATCGTGTTCCGCCGGGCTGGAGCTGACGACCACGTCGGCGTCGGTGGTCTCCAGGTACTCCAGGAGCCTGAGTTCCGCGAGCCTGCTCACCACGGGTGTCTTGGCACCGGCGTTGAGCGGGTAGATCAGCGGGAACTTGTCGGACAGCGGGTCGTCCACGTCGGGAGACCGGCGAGTGCGGACGCATGTCGCTGAGCACCCGGACGGACACCCGCGGGTCCAGTGGGAAGTACGACTCGTCGCGCACCTGCGCAGGGCCACGATCTCGACGTCGCTGCCGCTCGGCGAGCGCCCCCGCGAGGTTCTGCGTCGCGCTGACCACGCCCCCCATGTGGCACAGGTCCCGGACGAGAAATGCGATCTTCACTTGGCGGCTTCTCTCTGCTTTCGGGAAACGGCTGGTCAGTCCGTTCACCCACCCCTGGCCGCACAGCTGTGACCCAGCATCCTCCTCACAACGTACACATCGATGTTCGACAGCAGATCACGGCCTCGGACACACCTGTGTAACCCTGCGGGCGGCGTGCTGCCGCCCGCAGGGTCGGGCCGATGTCCCGGAGAACCGGGTACCGGGCCTAGAAGGGCTCGAAACCGTCGAACTCCCGCTCCCGCCTCGTCGCGTTCGGCGTCGCGTTCCCGCCGGCGCTGGGCGGCCGGGCGGGGCGCCTCGAAGCGGTGGTCCTCGCCCCGGCGGCCGAGCATCTCGGCGCCGGCCGACACCGACGGCTCCCAGTCGAAGACGACCGCGTTGTCCTCGGGGCCGATGGCCACGCCGTCGCCGTTGCGGGCGCCCGCCTTCATCAACTTGTCCTCGACACCGAGGCGGTTGAGCCGGTCGGCAGGTAGCCGACGGCCTCGTCGTTGTTGAAGTCGGTCTGGCGCACCCAGCGTTCGGGCTTCTCGCCGCGCACCCGGAACAGGCCGTCCTCCTCGCAGGTGACGGAGAAGCCCGCGTCGTCCACGGCCTTGGGCCGGATGACGATCCGCGTGGCCTCGTCCTTGGGGCCGGGCGGCGCGCGTTGCCACCAGCTCGGCCAGCGCGAAGGACAGCTCCTTCAGGCCCATGTGGGCCACCGCGGACACCTCGAAGACGCGGTAGCCGCGCGCCTCCAGGTCCGGCCGGACCATCTCGGCGAGGTCCTTGCCGTCGGGTACGTCGATCTTGTTGAGGACGACGATCCGGGGGCCGGTTGTCCAGGCCGCCGTACTTCGCGCAGCGCCCGCCTCGATGACGTCCAGGTCGGAGACCGGGTCGTCGCTCGGACTCCAGCGTCGCCGTGTCCAGCACGTGCGCACCAGCACGCTGCACCGCTCCCCACGTGCCGCAGGAACTCCAGGCCGAGGCCCTGCCCTGGCTGGCGCCGGGGACTGGACCGGGGACGTCGGCGACGGTGGTAGCAACGGTCGAGCCCGCCGTCACCACGCCCAGGTTCGGGACGAGCGTCGTGAAGGGGTAGTCGGCGATCTTCCTGGCTTGGCCGCGCTCAGCACCGAGATCAGCGAGGGACTCGCCGGCGCTCGGGTAGCCGACCAGCGCCACGTCGGCGACGGTCTTCAGCTCCAGCTGGATGTCCTGGAGGTCGCCGGGCACGCCGAGCAGCGCGAAGCCGGGCGCCTTGCGCCGTGCGGAGGCCAGCGCCGCGCTGCCGAGGCCACCCCGGCGCGCCCTGCGCGGCGACGTAGGAGGTGCCCTGGCCCAACAGGTCGGCGAGGACGTTGCCCGCCCTGTCGAGGACCACGGTGGCAGCCGGGCACGGGCAGGACCTCAGGTCCTGCCCGTCCTTGCCGGAGTGGTTGCCGCCCTCGCCGGGCTTGCCGTTGGTGGCCTTGCGGTGCGGCGAGTGGTGGTAGTCGAGGAGCGTGGTCACCGACTGGTCGACGGTGAGGACCGAGCGTCGCCGCCACGGGCCGCCGTTGCCGCCGATCCGGGCCGCCGAGCGGCCGAACTTCTACGGTGGACGGAGAGCACAGCCGTAGCCTACACCAAGCGGCGACGTGCAGCGCCTCGACGCGGTCCACGAAGTGGTCGTGGGATGTGCCTCCAGTTACCGGGTTACTAGCTTACTGCGGGAATGTCTCGTGGGTGTCGTCTTGGGTAACACAAGGAAAGGCGGACCCGCTTCCCCCGAAGGGGAGTGGAGGTCCGCCTCGCGAAAGTCCAGATCAGGCGACCGGAACGATGTTCACGACCTGCGGCCACGGTGGGTGCCGAACTGCACCGCACCGGCCTGCAGGGCGAACAGCGTGTCGTCGCCGCCACGGCCGACGCCGGCGCCCGGGTGGAAGTGGGTGCTGCGCTGGCGGACCAGGATCTCACCCGCGTTGACGGCCCGACCGCCGAAGCGCTTCACGCCGAGCCGCTGGGCATTGGAGTCGCGACCGTTCCGAGTGGACGATGCGCCCTTCTTGTGTGCCATCTGTTCTCAGTCCCTTTACCGGGCAGCCGCGGATCTCAGTGACCTTGATCGCCGTGTACTGCTGGCGGTGGCCCCTGACGACGGCGGTAGCCGGTCTTGTTCTTGTAGCGCAGAATGTCGATCTTCTGGCCCTTGTGGTGGTCCACGACCCTCGGCCTGGACCTTGATGCCGGCCAGCACCCACGGGTCGCTGGTCACAGCGTCGCCGTCGACCACGAGCAGGGTCGAGAGCTCGACCGTGTCGCCGACCTGGGCGGTGGAAATCTTGTCAACCTCAACGATGTCGCCGACAGCAACCTTGTGCTGGCGACCACCGCTGCGCACGATGGCGTACACGCGGATCTCACTCTCTCGCTCTGGAACGGCACCCCCGCAGTCCAGCCGCCCGCGGTGAACACGCGGGCAGCCTCTCCCGGCCGGGCCGTCGGGGCCCGCACCCGGAAGGAAGAAAGGTTTACGGGGATGTGACGCGTCAGTCGACACGCCGACGCTCAAGATTAGCGGGGCCGCACGACAGGGGTCAAACCGGGTCCTCGGAGCCTCACTCCGTGACCGCCGCGACGTACTCTGCGTACGCCTCCTTGGCCCGCGCGGGCGACAGGTCGAGATGCTCCAGCACCGTGTACCGGCCGGGCCGGGTCTGCGGCGCGAACTCCACGGCCTGCGCGAACTTTTCGTCGTCCAACCCGATCTCCTGGGCCACCACGGGCAGCCCGTGCCGACGCAGCGTCCCGGCCATCAGCAGGGAGCCCTCGTGGTCACCGCGCAGATACGTCGCGAAGGCCGCGCCCATGCCCACCTGCTCGCCGTGGCTCGCCGCGCGCCTCGGATACAGCAGGTCGAGCGCGTGGCTGATCTCGTGGCAGGCGCCGGACGAGGGACGGGTGTGCTCGGCGATCGACATGGCGATGCCGGACAGCACCAGGCCCTCGGTCAGCACGGTCAGGAACCCGTCGTCGCCGCAGCCGCCGGGGGTGGCGCAGCACGGCCTCGCCCGCCTGCCGGGCCAGGGCGGCGGCGAGGCCGTCGACCTTCTCGCCGTTGACCCGGTGGGCCAGTTCCCAGTCGGCGACCGCGGAGATGTTGGAGACGGCGTCACCGATCCCGGAGCTCGCACGAAACGGATCGGCACCTCGCGGATCACCGCGAGGTCGACGACGAGCGCGATCGGCGTCGGCACGCCGTACGAACCGCGGCCCGCGTCGTTGTCGAGTATCGACACCGGCGAGCAGATGCCGTCGTGGGAGAGGTTGGTGGCCACGGCGACCATGGGCAGGCCGACGCGGGCCGCGGCGAACTTGGCGCAGTCGATGACCTTGCCGCCGCCGAGCCCGACGATCGCGTCGTAGCGGCTCGCCTTCATGCCGTCGGCCAGCCGCACCGCGTCGTCGATGGTGCCGCCGCCGACCTCGAACCAGTCGGCGCCGGGCAGGGACGGCTCCAGTCTCCGGCGCAGGCGGGCTCCCGAGCCGTCGCTGATCGCCACGGCGAGCTTTCCGGACTGGGAGATCCGCTGGTCCGCGGAGGACACTCGCCAGGTCGTCGAGCGCGCCCGGACGGATGTCCACTACGAGCGGCGAGGGGATGAGCCTCGTCAGTACCGGCACGTGATCTGTCCTCGCCGGGGCGGTTCGGCGGGAGCGGGTCGGTGGCACGGCTGTCCGGTGATGATGCGCCTGGAACGTCCGGGAAACCTGTGGTCCTGCCCGAACGGAATCCGAGCGGATTCCGGGCCGGACAGGACCACACGTTCTGCGACAGGCGGCCGGATCAGCCCTCGTCGGTGGCGGCCGTGACCGAGGACGGCGTCTGCTGGGCAGCCGCCGCGTCTTCTTCGACGCCGTCTTCTTGGCCGTGGCCTTCTTGGCGGTCATCGTCTTGGCCGCCTTCTTGGCCGTGGCCTTCTGCGGTCGTCGTCTTCTTGGTGGCGGTCTTCTTGGCGGCGGCCTTCTTCGCCGTCGCCTTCTTGGCCGTCTTGCGGGCCGCCGCCTTCTTGGCCGGGGCGGTCTCCTCGTAGGTGCGTCCGCCTCGGTTCCCGCCACGCGCCGCGGTAAACTCCGCCCGCGTCCTCCGCCGGGGCCGACGGGACGACCATGACGGCCGCCTCCTCGGACGCGGTGGACGTGGTGGGCTTGCGCACGGCCTCGGCGCGCGGACGCGCCGGGGCGGCGCTCTCGGCGGCCGTACCGGACGGCTCCATGGGGCCTCGGCAGCGCCGCCGGTGCCTCCTCCGTCGCCTGCTCGGCCTGCGGGCCTGGACGGCCTGCCCGGGACCGTCAGCACGGCGGCCTCGGCACCCGCGGGCGAACCGGCCGGTGCGGACACCTTGCGGGTGGCCCGACGGCGGGTACGGCCCTTGGGCGCGGCCTCCTCGGCAGCCGGGGCCTCGACGGCGGCCGGAGCCTCCTCGGCGGCCGGGGCCGGGGCACCGGAGACGGCGTCCCTCGACGGCCGCGGGCTCGGCGAGCACCTCGGCGGCGGGCTCCTGCCGTACCGGACGTCGACCTCCTCCTGGACGGTGACGTCCCGAGCGGTCGGGGCCTCGGCGCGCCGGGCCTCGCCCTTCGCCGCCTTGGGGGCGCCCGCCGGGGGCCGACGCCCGCCGGCTCGTGCGGCGCCGGCCGCGACCGCGCGTGGCGGCGGCCTCGGCCTGCGGCGCTGCTGTACCAGCTCCTCGTCCGTGCTGAAGTCGGGCGCCGGAGGGCGACCGGCTCGGCCACCTCGGCGGCGACCTCGGACTCCGGACTCGGTGTCCGCCTCCTGCTCCGCCGTCACACCCGGTCTCGACGCCGGCCACGGCCTCGTGCTCGTGCGGCAGCTCTCCGCCGCCGGCCCGCGCCCGCTTGCGGCGCTTACCACCGCCGCCACCACCGGCGGCGGCGGTCGGCTGGTCCAGGTGGACGATGACGCCATGGCCGTTGCGGTGGACGCCAGGTCTCGGAGAACGACTCCAGCAGCCCCTGCCCGACCCGCTTACGGGTCATCTGCACGGAGCCCCAGCGAGGTCACCTCGGCGACCTGGTGCTTCGTACGGTCCCGGCCCAGGCACTCCAGCAGACGCCGCAGCACCAGGTCCCGGTTGGACTCCAGCACCATGTCGATGAAGTCGATGACGATGATGCCGCCGGGTCGCGCAGCCGCAGCTGGCGCACGATCTCCTCGGCCGCCTCCAGGTTGTTCCTGGTGACCGTCTCCTCGAGGTTGCCGCCCTGACCGGTGAACTTGCCGGTGTTGACGTCGACGACGACCATCGCCTCGGTCCGGTCGATCACCAGCGAACCGCCGCTGGGCAGCCAGACCTTGCGGTCCAGCGCCTTGGCGAGCTGCTCGTCGATCCGGTACTGTGGCGAAGACGTCGACCTCGCTGGTCCACCGGGACAGCCGGTCGGCGAGGTCCGGCGCCACGTGGGACACGTAGCCGTGGATAGTCTGCCAGGCGTCGTCACCGCTGACGACGACCTTGGTGAAGTCCTCGTTGAAGATGTCGCGCACGACCCGGACGGTCATGTCCGGCTCGCCATGAAACAGCGTGGGCGCGTTCGAGGTGCCGCCGCTCTTCGCCTTCTTCTGGATCTCCTCCCACTGCCCCTGGAGCCGCTCGACGTGCGCGGCAGCTCGTCCTCGCTCGCGCCCTCGGCGGCGGTGCGCACGATGACGCCCGCGTCCTCGGGGACGATCTTCTTGAGGATGGTCTTCAGCCGGGACCGCTCGGTGTCGGGCGGCTTGCGGCTGATACCGGTCATCGAGCCCTCGGGCACGTAGACCAGGTAGCGGCCGGGCAGCGAGATCTGGCTGGTCAGGCGGGCGCCCTGTGGCCGATCGGGTCCCAGGCGACCGCACCAGGACCGACTGGCCGGACTTGAGGGCGGACTCGATGCGGCGCGGCCGCCGGACATGCCGAGGGCCTCGAGTTGACCTCACCGGCGTACAGGACGGCGTTGCGGCCCTTGCCGATGTCGATGAAGGCGGCCTCCATCGACGGCAGCACGTTCTGCACCTTGCCGAGGTAGACGTTGCCGACGTACGAGGTGGCCTGCTCCTTGTTGACGTAGTGCTCGACGAGCACGCCGTCCTAGGACGCCGATCTGGGTGCGCTCGCCGTGCTGGCGGACGACCATGACGCGCTCGACGGCCTCGCGGCGGGCCAGGGACTCGGCCTCGGTGATGATCGGAACGCGTCGGCGTCCCTGCTCACGGCCTTCCCGGCGGCGCTGCTTCTTGGCCTCCAGGCGGGTCGAGCCCTTGATGGACTGCACCTCGTCGGACGGCTCGTCCCTTCTCCGCGGGGGACGGGGCTCGCGGACCTTGACGACGGTGCGCTCGGGGTCGTCGGCGGACGACGGCTCGGCGTCACCGGAGCCGTCCCCGGCACGGCGACGACGGCGCCGGCGGCGACGGCTGCTGCTGGAGCCGCCGCCTCGCCCGAGGCGTCCTCGTTCTCCTCGGCGTCCTCCTCGGCCTGCTCGGCGGTGTCCTCGGCGTCCTGATCGGCCTGTGCGGCCTGATCGGTGGCGTACTCGTCGCCGTCGGCGGGTCGCCCTCCGCGGCGTCGCCCCGGCGACGGCGGCGCCGCCCGGCGACGGCGACGGCGCGAACCGGACTCCTCGGAGCCCTCGGCGTCGTCGTGGTCCTCGCCGGACTCGTCGGCGTCGAAGTCGGCGTCCGTCTCGGCCTCGGCCTTCGGCTCGTCCTGCTTCACGACGGCGGCGGCCTCGCTCCTCGGTGGCCTCCCCTCGGCGGCGGCGCCCCGGCGCTTGCGACGCCGACGCGACCCGGCGGACTGCTCCTCCGGGAGCTCCTCGGTCTCCTGCGGCGCCTTCTCCGGCTCCGGCCCCGGCCGCCTCGGCGGCGCAGCCTCGGCGGCGGCCCGCTCGGGCGTCTGGAACTGCGGCTCGGCGAACACGGGCGCCTGGAACACCGCGACGGCGGGACGCGACGGGCGCTTGGGAGCGTCCGCCTTGTCGGAGGCGGCGGTCTGCGCCGGCGCGGCGAAACCGGTGGCGGCCTTACGGGTGGACCGGCGGCGCGCACGACGCGGGCGGCGTCCTCGACGGGCGCGGCGGTCTCTTCCGGCGTCTCGGGGCCGCCGCCTCGGGGCGGGAGCGGGCTCGCTCACCTCGGCGCCGGCGCCGGCGGGTGCGCGCCGGTCGGGGCGGTCACACTGCGCGTGGCACGACGCCGGGCACGGCGCGGGGCGGCGTCCTCGGCCTCGGCAGGCGCGGGCGCCTCCAGCGGCAGCAGGCGCGGCGTCCGGCACCGGAGCGGCGGCCGACTCCTCGGCAGCCGACTCGGTCGGCGCGCTCGGCGCGGTCACACTGCGCGTGGCACGACGCCGGGCACGGCGCGGAGCGGCGTCCTCGGCCTCGGCGAGGCGCGGGCGCCTCAGCGGCAGCGGGCGCGGCGTCCGGCACCGGAGCGGCGGCCGACTCCTCGGCAGCCAACTCGGTCGGCGCGCTCGGCGCGGTCACACTGCGCGTGGCACGACGCCGGGCACGGCGCGGAGCGGCATCCTCGGCCTCGGCAGGCGCGGGCGCCTCAGCGGCAGCGGGCGCGGCGTCCGGCACCGGAGCGGCGGCCGACTCCTCGGCAGCCGATCTCGGTCGGCGCGCTCGGCGCGGTCACACTGCGCGTGGCACGACGCCGGGCACGGCGCGGAGCGGCATCCTCGGCCTCGGCAGGCGCGCGGCGCCTCAGCGGCAGCGGGCGCGGCCTCCGGCACCGGAGCGGCGGCCGACTCCTCGGCAGCCGACTCGGTCGGCGCGCTCGGCGCGGTCAACACTGCGCGTGGCACGACGCCGGGCACGGCGCGGAGCGGCATCCTCGGCCTCGGCAGGCGCGGGCGCCTCAGCGGCAGCGGGCGCCTCTGCGGCGGTGGACGCCGGCACGACGGTCTCGGCCGTCTCCGCCGACGTCGGGGCCCCGGCGGGCCGCGGAGGCGCGGCGCACCGCGCGGCGCGCGCGGCCGGCCCGCGGACGCGGGCTCCGAGTCGCCTCGGGCACCTCGGCGGCGGCCTCGGCCTCCGCCTCTTCCGCCTCGTCGGTCACCTCGGCCGGCGCGACGGTCTCCGCCGGCGTCTCGGGAGCACCCGGACGGCGGGCCCGCCGGGCGGGACGCGGCCCTGCGCCGACGGCGCGGCGGCAGGGTGTCGCTGGGGTGTTGGATTCGAGGCCCGTCGTGGTGGTCGAGGACTCTGTGGGTTCGGTCGGTTCGAGGCATGCGGGGGTTTCTCCCGTCAGGCTCCCGGGCGCCGCGGCCTGGTCCGGCATCGACCAGATGTCGACCGCCGGTGACGTCCGCCGGCTCGCGCGCTGCGCGGTCGCCGCCGTCCGGGGCGCGGGCGCCGCTCGGAAGCTCTCCGTGTCCTTGTCTCGCCGGTTCCGTACCCCCTGTCGTGCACGGCCTGGCGAAAGTCTTGTGGTCGGTGCGCTGCCCGACCCAGGTGGCTCCCGAGTTCGAGGGGCGGCGCTGCGACGTCCGTCCCTGAGCGGAACCTTCCTTACGCCGACGCCTTCGCGGCGGCGGGCAGCGGCGGCCGGTTGCGGCTCGGGCGCTTCTGCCTGCGCGGTCGGGCGCGAGCGGGTCGGTCACCGCACCGGTCTCTTCATCGAACAGCCCCTGCGCCAGCCTGGTCACCCCTGCGGGGACCGGCGGCGCCAGGTCGGCCACGGCGCGAAGACCGGACAGGACGTCGTCGGGTCGTACGGCAGGCGTCACGTGCCGAACAACCAGCCGCAGTATCGCACAGGGCTGGTCGGTCGGCCTATCAGCCGGCGAACCGTCCGTGGTGACGCTCTCGAGATGCGCGACCGCAGAGCGGGCGTCGAAGGTACGGACGCCGTTCTTGGTCCTGCGTGGACCTCCACGGCCAGGGCCGCGTTGAAGGCCGCCACGGCGTGTTCGGCCTCCGCGGGATTCACACCGGTCAGCCGCAGCTCCCACACGGAAGCCGTCAGCCGGTCGGCGAGTCCGGAGGTCCTGGCCTCGGCCGCCTCCACGATGTCGAGCCCGGTGGGCAGCGACTCGTCGAGGAGCAGCCTGAGCCGCTCCGGGTCGCGCGCTTCGGTGAGCGCGATCTCCAGGTACTCCGCCTCACTGCCCGTGCCGGTGGGTGCGGCATTGGCGTACGACACCTTCGGATGCGGCGTGAACCCCGCCGAGTACGCCATGGGCACCTCGGCGCGGCGCAGGGCACGCTCGAAGGCGCGCTGGAAGTCACGGTGGCTGGTGAACCGGAGGCGGCCGCGCTTGGTGTAACGCAGTTCGGATGCGCTGCACCGCGGGTACGGGCGGCGGGCCTTCGGGCTGTCGCTTGCCCAGTGTCGTTCAGTCCTTCGTGAGAGCGGTCGTACTGCTACCAAGAGTACGTGCCTCGGCCGCGGATGGTTCCCGCCGTACCGCCGTCCGCCGCTTCGCCGGCTCCAAGAGCATCCGGCGCACATCGGCGCGGGCCTGCCGCACGGACAACCGGGCGAGAGCCGAGCGCCTGCCGGGCCGCCCGCCCCCGCGCGCGCCCTCTGCGAGCGGCCGCAGGACGGCGTCCCGCACGGCGTGCCCACCGGCGTCAGGACGCTCCGGTACGCCCATCGCGCCGGCTCGGCGACGGTCCACCGGAAGAGGGTGCCGAGGAACCGCCCGACGGCGCGCGAGATGTCCCGCGATCCGCCAGGCGTGCCCGAGGGCGTCCAGGACCTCCCCTCCCGATGACGGCGAGCACTCGGCCGACCGGCGTGAGCACCCACCGCCACAGCGCCAGGGCGGGCGGCACCAGCAGCACCCGGAGAGTCCAGTACAGTGCCGTGCCCACACCGGTGACGACCATGCCCAGGCACCAGAGCAGTCCCCTGCCGCACCAGGCCAGCCCTCTGCCGCACCAGGCGAGCGCGTGCCCGACCGGCGTGAGCACCCAGGCGTAGAGCCACGCCGCCGGTACGACGACGAGATACCGCGCCAGCCAGGCGAGACCGGCGTACAGCCCCCGCCCGACGGCCGCGAACACGGCGCCCACACCCATGAAGAACCAGGCGAGCCCGTGCCCGACCGGCGTCCAGCAGCCACCGGTACACCCACACCGCCGGCACCACGAGCAGCACGTTGCCGAGCCAGGCGGCCCCCTGACCAGCGGCACGATGGCATACCGCCACACCCCGACCAGCGGCCACACGAAGACGGCCCGCCCGAGCCACGCCAGCGCCCGCCCGAACGGCCGCAGCACCGTGTCCCGCAGCACCCTCCCGGCGACGACCAGCGCGTCCCACACCATCCGCACCGGCAGTACCAGCACCAGGACCACGATCCGCACCGGAATCCGGATCGCCACGACCAGACACCCCTCGGCATCCGACCGCCGCACCGCTTCCTCCGCGGACCCACCCCCGGGCGCCTTCTCCAGTTCCACCATGCCCATGAAGACGCCGCGCGACCCGATTCGGATCCCGCGGCGTCGTGCCGTGCGGTCCTACTTGACCACGGACAACGGCAGCAGCTTCTTGCCGGTCGGGCCGATCTGGATCTCCGTGTCCATCGCCGGGCACACCCCGCAGTCGAAGCACGGCGTCCAGCGGCAGTCGTCGACCTCGGTCTCGTCGAGGGCGTCCCTGCCAGTCCTCCCAGAGCCATTCCTTGTCGAGGCCGGAGTCGAGGTGGTCCCCAGGGGAGGACCTCCTCGTAGCCGCGCTCGCGGGTGGTGTACCAGTCGACGTCGACGCCGAAGGGCTCCAGGGCCTTGTCGGCGCAGGCCATCCAGCGGTCGTACGAGAAGTGCTCGCGCCAGCCGTCGAAGCGGCCGCCGTCCTCGTAGACGGCGCGGATGACGGCGCCGATGCGGCGGTCGCCGCGGGAGAGGAGGCCCTCGACGATGCCGGGCTTGCCGTCGTGGTAGCGGAAGCCGATGGAGCGGCCGTACTTCTTGTCGCCGCGGATCTTGTCGCGGAGCTTCTGCAGGCGGGCGTCCGATCTCCTCGGCGGAGAGCTGCGGCGACCACTGGAAGGGGGTGTGGGGCTTGGGGACGAAGCCGCCGATCGAGACCGTGCAGCGGATGTCGCCGGAGCCGGAGACCTCCGCGGCCCTCTGGATGACGCGAGTGGCCATGTCGGCGATCTGGAGGACGTCGTCGTCGGTCTCGGTGGGCAGGCCGCACATGAAGTAGAGCTTCACCTGGCGCCAGCCGTTGCCGTAGGCCGTGGCGACGGTCCGGATGAGGTCGTCCTCCGAGACCATCTTGTTGATGACCTTTGCGGATGCGCTCGGAGCCGCCCTCGGGGGGCGAAGGTGAGGCCGAGCGGCGGCCGTTGCGGGTCAGCTCGTTGGCCAGGTCGATGTTGAAGGCGTCGACGCGGGTGGAGGAGGGACAGGCCGATCTTGTCCTCCTCGTACCGGTCCGCGAGGCCCTTGGCGACGTCGGCGATCTCCGAGTGGTCGGCGGAGGAGAGGGACAGGAGGCCGACCTCTTCGAAGCCCGTTGCCTTCAGGCCCTTCTCGACCATGTCGCCGATGCCGGTGATGGAACGCTCGCGCACCGGGCGGGTGATCATGCCGGCCTGGCAGAAGCGGCAGGCGCGGGTGCAGCCGCGGAAGATCTCCACCGACATGCGCTCGTGGACGGTCTCGGCGAGGGGGACGAGGGGCTGCTTGGGGGTAGGGCCACCCGTCGAGGTCCATGACCGTGTGCTTGCTCACCCGCCACGGAACACCGCTGCGGTTCGGTACGACGCGGGCGATACGGCCGTCGGGGAGGTACTCGACGTCGTAGAAGCCGGGGACGTACACGCCGCCGGTCCTGGCCAGGCGGGAGGAGGAGTTCCTCGCGGCCGCCGGGGCGGCCTCGGCCTTCCAGGCGCGGATGATCGCGGTGATCTCCAGGACGGCCTGCTCGCCGTCGCCGATGACCGCGCAGTCGATGAAGTCGGCGATCGGCTCGGGATTGAAGGCCGCATGTGTCCGCCGGCCAGGACGACCGGGTCGTCGATGCCGCGGTCCTTGGACTCCAGCGGGATGCCGGCCAGGTCCAGGGCGGTCAGCATGTTGGTGTAGCCCAGCTCCGTGGAGAAGGAGAGGCCGAAGACGTCGAAGGCCTGCACCGGGCGGTGGCTGTCGACGGTGAACTGCGGGACGGAGTGCTCCCGCATCAGCTCCTCCAGGTCCGGCCACACGCTGTAGGTGCGCTCGGCCAGGACGCCCTGCTGCTCGTTGAGCACCTCGTAGAGGATCATGACGCCCTGGTTGGGCAGACCGACCTCGTACGCGTCGGGGGTACATCAGGGCCCAGCGGACGTCGCAGGATTCCCACTCCTTGACTGTGGAGTTGAGCTCTCCGCCGACGTACTGGATCGGCTTCTGCACATGCGGGAGCAGAGCTTCGAGCTGCGGAAACACAGACTTCACAGGCTCGGCGGCTTCGGCAGGCATCTCAGGGAACCTTGTGTGCTGACAAGGGGGACCATCCAGCACCTAACCCGGCGAAGGAGGTCCCCGTACCGCCCAATGGCCCGAGGCCCGGCCGGGCCCGTGCTCAGGGCGGACATCGGTCTCTGCACCGTGATCGACTGGAGCAGCCTGACCGCGAGCCACACGGCGAACATCGACGAGCCGCCGTACGACACGAAGGGCAGCGGCAGGCCGGTGACCGGCATGATGCCGAGCGTCATGCCGGATGTTCTCGAAGGTCTGGAAGGCGAACCAGGGCGACGATCCCGGCGGCGACGATCGTCCCGTACAGGTCGGTGGTCTCGCGGGCGATCTTGCAGGGCGCGCGCCAGAGCACCACGCCGAGCAGGGCGGATGAGGCCGCGCCGAAGAGCCGAGTTCCTCTCCGGCGACCGTGAAGACGAAGTCGGTCTGCTGTTCGGGGACGAAGCGGCCGGTGGTCTGTGAGCCGTTGAAGAGGCCAGGCCGGTGAGGCCGCCGGAGCCGATGGCGATGCGCGCCTGGTTGGTGTTGTAGCCGACGCCGCGGGGTCGAGTTCCGGGTTGGCGAAGGCGGCGAAGCGGGCGATCTGGTAGTCGTCGAGGATGCCGAGCTGCCAGACGGCGAGCGCGCCGGCGGTTCCGGCGCCGATAAGGCCGAACACCCAGCGGTTGGTGGCGCCGGAGGCGAGCAGCACGCCCAGCACGATGATGACCATGACCATGACCGAGCCGAGGGTCGGGCATGAGCATCACGATCAGCATCGGCACGGTGGCCAGGCCCAGGCCTGGAGCACGGTCCGGTGGTGCGGGTTCGGCGGTCCCCGCGTCGACGCGGGCGGCCAGCAGCATCGCCATGCCCAGGATGATCGTGATCTTCACGAACTCCGAGGGCTGGAGGAGAAGCCGCCGGGGAGTTTGATCCAGGAGTGGGCGCCGTTGATGGTCGAGCCGAGCGGGGTGAGCACCAGCAGGATCAGGAGAAGACGGACGCGCCGTAGAGGCCGGCACGGCGGTGCGCAGGGCGCGGTGGCCGAGCCAGACGACGCCGACCATCAGGACGAGCCCGATGCCGGTGTTCAGGAGGTGCCGGGTCAGGGAAATAGTACGGGTCGCCCTGGTTGAGTTCGGTGCGGTTGCGGGTCGCGGAGTAGCGAGCAGTGAGCCATCAGCGAGAGCGCGACGGCGGCCAACGGTATCGGCCAGTCGAGTCGGCGCGCCATCGAGTCCGGGCGAGCAGTCGGGTCCACCCGGCCTTCTCGGGTCAGCTCGGAGACCTGGAAGCTGTTGGAACTTCCGGTCATGCGCGCCCTCCGGCTTCCCGCTTCCGCCCGCACGGCGCTGTCCGCCGGCGGCGTCGGTGACGGCGCGTGTCGCGGTTGTCGCCGTTCTGCGTCGGCGTCGTCGCTCCCTGTTCCTGTCCGTCGATGGGGGCGTACTCCTCTTCCGGGAGGCCTTCTCCTCAGCGGCAGGTCCTTGACGGCGTCCTTGGGCATCTTCGGGGCGGGATGGTGCCGTCCGCCTTGATCGTCAGGGGCTTCGCCTGCGGCGGGCGCTTGGCCCCTTTTTGCTGTCGACCTCGCCGTCGTCCGAGACGCCGTACAGGCGTCGTAGATGTTGCGGCCGGCGGGGCCGGAGGCGCCGGAGCCGGTGCCGCCCTGGGAGATCGTCGCTGACGATGAGTACTCGTCGGTGTACGTGGCGAACCAGGAGGTGGTCTGCTTGCCGTGGACCTCGGCCGTACCGGTCTTGGCGTGCATCGGGATCTTGTCCTGCGGCCAGCCGTCCTGTGCAGACCGCCAGGCGGCAGTTCCGCGGGTGGCGACGCCTTCGAGGGCGTCGTCCATCTTGTACCAGCGTGGTCTTGCTTATCGGCAGCTTGCCGTGGGCCTCGGGCTCGATCGGGCGGATCTCCTTGCCGTAGGGGCTGATGATCGCCTTGCCGATGCTCGGGTCGTACATGGTGCCGCCGTTGGAGATGGCCGCGTAGATGGTGGCCATCTGGATGGGGGTGGTGAGGGTGTCGCCCTGGCCGATGGAGTAGTTGATGGCGTCACCGGCGCATCTTGTTACGCCCAGGGCAGCCCTCATGCGCGAGCTTCTCGACGTAGGTGCCGTCCTTCTTGCCGGACTTGCACCAGGCGTCCTTGTTGGCCTCCCAGTAGTCCTGCTTCCACTGGCGGTCAGGGACGCGGCCGGTGACCTCGTTGGGAGGTCGATGCCGATCTTCTTGCCGAGGCCGAACTCGTGGGCGGCCTTGTAGAAGTAGTCGTTGGGGTTCTTCGGATTGTTGCCGCCGTCCTTCTTCCACTCCTGGTGGGCCAGGCGGTAGTAAGACGGTGTCACCGGGAGAGTTCCAGGGCGCGGCCGAGGTCGATCGAGCCGTAGCTGGCGGACTCGTAGTTCTTGAAGACCTGGCCGCCGACGGGTGAGGCTGGAGCAGTCGTAGCCGCCGTCCGGGAAGTCAAAGCCGGCCTCGACGGCGGCGGACGTGGAGATCACCTTGAAGATCGAGCCGGGGGCCGCCTGGCCCTGGGTGGCCCGGTTGAGCAGCGGGTAGTTGGAGTCCTTGCCGGTGAGCTTCTTGTAGTCGGCGGCGTCGATGCCGCCGACCCAGGCGTTCGGGTCGTACGTCGGGTTGGAGGCCATGGCGACGACGCGGCCGATCTTGGCCTCCATCACCGACGACGGCGCCGGCGTCGGCCTTGTAGTTCTCGCCGGTGTTGTCGTCGTACTGCTTGCCGGGCTTCCTTCATCGCCGCGTTCAGCTCGTACTCGGCGACCCGCTGGACGCGGGCGTCGATGCTGGTGACGAGGTTGGAGCCGGGCACGCCGGGGTCGGACTCGGCCTCGCCGATGACGCGGCCGAGGTTGTCGACCTCGTAGCGGGTGACGCCGGCCTTGCCGCGCAGCGCCGTCGTACTGGCGTTCCAGGCCGGGCGGCCGACCTGGTCGGGCGCAGGAAGGGCGAGTCGGTGTCCTGGGCCTTCTGGATCGTCGTCGGTGACGGGCGAGAGGTAGCCGAGACCTGCGCGGTGTTGGACCTGGCCGGGGGCGGCGTGGCGGCGCATCGCCTCGAGCTCGGCGGTGATGCCGGAAGTCCTCGGCCCGTTCGCGGATCTGGAGGGCCTGCTGGGGTGGCCTCGTCGGTGACGGGGATCGGCTGAGCCAGGCGAGCCGTTCCGGCGGGGCTGGGGGTCTCGGCGTCGCCCAGCCGGACCCCGTCCCATGACCTCCTTGGGCGTCATGCCCAGGACCCCGGCGAGCACCAGGTGAGGACGGCCTTGCCGTCGTCCTTCATCTTGAGCAGGTCGGTGCGGGAGGCGGAGACGACAGGCCGGGTCGTTGTCGGCGAGCGCCACGCAGGGCGTCCAGGATCGAGCCGCGGAGGCGGGTTGGACGACCTGCTGGACGTGGTTGCCGGAGGCCTCGCCGGCGTACTCGTCGCCCTGGCGGATCTGGAGGTACCAGAGCCGGCCGCCGAGGGTGCCGAGGAGGGAGAGGACGAGGATCTGGATGACGACGAGCCGGGTCTGGACGCGTGTGCTGCGGCCGGTCTCGGGGATGTTGGTCGCGCGGCATGCCTCCCCTCGTGAGGTGCGTGGTCGCCGGGTACGGCCGCGTCGGGCACGGCCGCGTCGGGTGCTGCCGCGTCGTCACAACCGCTTGACCCCCTTGATGCGTCCGGCCCGGGCGACCCGCGCCCGCGCCGCCTTCACCGCAGTCCGTTGCGCTGGTTGCCGATGCGCAGCCGGTGCCGCCGGAGAGCCAGCCGGAGGCGATGTCGGTCTTCTGGCCGGCGGAGTTGGTCTCGGCCAGCGGGTCGTTCTCGGCGCGTCTGGCCAGGGCCATGATGCCGGGGACGACGAAGGGCGCGAGCAGCAGGTCGTACAGGGCGGCCGTGAACAGCAGGCTGGGCAGGCCGACATGGCGGGGCGGCGTGTCGCCGACGAGGCGCCGACGCCGGCGTACAGCAGGGTGGTGCCGAGGGCGGCGACGACCACGACGGCCATGGGGCCGGTGGCCGTCCTGAGCCGGCCGTTCTCCGGTTGGCGAGGCCGGCGAGGTAGCCGATGACGCAGAGCACCAGGGCGTAGCGGCCGGCGGCGTGGTCGGCGGGCGGGGCGAGGTCGGCGAGCAGTCCGGCGCCGAAGCCGACGAGGGCGCCGCCGACGTGGCCGTAGACCAGGGCGAGGCCGAGGACGATGAGGAGCAGCAGGTCGGGGACGGCGCCGGGCAGGTGGAGGCGGGCGAGGACGCTCACCTGGAGCACCAGGGCGACGACGACGAGGAGACGGACAGCAGGATCCGGTTGACGCGCATGGGTGAGAACTCCTACCTGCTCGTTCTGCGGTTCTGCTCGGTCTGCTCGTTCTCTTCTGCCTTACGTCCCCCGATGTGCCGGCCCCGGCGGACGGGGGTCGCGGTCACCGTACGGTCGGCGTGGGTTTCGGCTTCGGCCTTGTCCGGGAGCACCGTGTCGCGCGGGTCCTTCTGCGGGGCCTGGACGACGACGCCCACGATGTCGAGCTTGGTGAAACTTGACGTACGGCGTGACGTCGAGGGTGCGGGTCGGGTCGCCGCCGGAGGGGGTCGATGGGGAGACGACGCCTACGGGCACGCCGGGCACGAAGCGACTTGTCGGCCTGGGAGCCGAGGTGACCAGGCGGTCTGCCTTCTTGACTCGGCCTTGCCGTTGAGGGGAGTTCGACGGCGCAGGGGCCGGCCGCCCTGGCCGGAGGCGAAGCCAGTTCGTCACTGCCTCCACTCCGGGTGCCGACGGTGAAGTCCGGGGTGCTGGCGAGCAGCACGGTGGCGGTGCCCGAGCCACGACGGTGGTCACGCGGCCCACGAGGCCGTCGCCGTTGAGGACGTCATGTCGCGCTTGATGCCGTCGTCGGCGCCGGCGTCGATGGTGATGGTCCAGGAGAAGCTGCGCTGCTCACTATGGCGATGACCTGGGCGCCCTTGATGCCGTACTGGCCAGCGCAGCCAGTCCGACCATCTTGTCGAGCTGCTTCAGGCGGCTGCGGCCGCGCTCGTCGCTGCCGAGCTTCCGCCTTCAGGGCGCGTTCTACGTCTCCCTCCCGGCGAGCCGGTGCGGCCGATGAGTCGCGGATGGCGGAGACCGCGTTGCCGACGCGGGTCGACCGCCGGACGACACCCCGTTCTCGATCGGACCGAAGCGCCCGCCGCGGCCTGCCGGGCACCGTCGACCGGGAGTCCTCCCGCGGATATCGCCGTGATCAGTGCGAACGCGATGGCGATCAGCAGCACCACCAGGAGCAGCCGGCTCTCTTTCGTATCCCTCGTGCGGCAGCCGTGCCTTCCTCGTCGAATTCGAATCTCGGAATGTACGTGGCGGTGTTCAGGAATTCAGCTGATTCTGGTACGTCGGGCGCTTCACGCGCATCCGGTACCGCAACCCTCTATATCAACGATCCGCCGCACGAGAGGAGATCGTCTCGTACGGCGGAACCGAAGTGTTACGTCATCTGCGGGGCGAGGCGTCCAGCACCTGCTGGGTGCCTAAAACTCCTAAACACTTGCCGCTGCCGAGCGCCACGCTGTCCAGCGGGTCCTCGGCGATGTGGATCGGCATGCCGATCTCGGCGCAGCCGTTCGTCGAAACCCGCGCAGCGACGCGCCGCCGCCGGTCAGGACGATGCCCCGGTCATGATGTCGCCGGACAGCTCAGGCGGACACTTGTCGAGGGCGCGTTGACCGCGTCGACCCGGTCAGCGTTGACCGGCTCCTAGATGGCCTTGCGCACTTCGGCGGCCAGGGCTCGACGACGGTCTTGGGCAGCCCGGAACGGGTCCGGCCACGGATTTAGGTGTGCTCGTCAGCGTCAAGGTCGTACGCCGAACTGATCGTGATCTTGATCTGTTCGGCCGTGCGCTCGCAACGAAGCTGTACTCCTTCTTCACGTGCTGGATGATCGCGTTGTCCAGCTCGTCACCCGCGACGCGGATGGACTGGGCGGTGACGATGCCGCCGGGCGAGATGACCGCGACCTATGTGGTGCCGCCGCCGATGTCCACCACCGCGTTGCCCCGTGGCCTAGTGGACCGGCAGGCCGGAGCCGATGGCGCGGCCATGGGCTCCTAGATGATGTGCACCTGTCGGGCGCCGGCCTGAGACGACGCCTAGATGACGGCGCGGCGCTCGACGCCCGTGATGCCGAGGCACACAGACGACGACCCGCTGAGCGAGCCAGATAACGCCGCTTGTGGATCTTCAGGATGAAGTAGCGGAGCATCCGCTCGGTGATCTCGGTGGGGATGACGCCGTCCTTCAGCGGGCGCACGGCAACGATGTTGCCAGGGGTGCGCCGATCATCTTCTTCACGCCCGGCGCCGACCGCGAAGATACCCCGGTTTTTTTGTTGATCGCGACGACGGACAGCTCGTTGAGTACGATGCCGCGACCCCTGACGTACACCAGGGTGTTGGGGGTCCCGAGGTCGACAGCCTTTTTACAGCCGATGAAAGATGTTGGAGTTCCCCTTCGGGATTCAACTGGCCTTAAAGAAACTTGAGGGTTTTCAGGTAGGCGAAGTGGGTGCAGTGACGCGTGGAGGCTTCCTTCGAAAACGCGCTTTCGCGAACACTGCGCGAGGGTCTTCGCCATTGTCAGCAGATGGCGCGGCGCCTCGCTTGTGGAACGGGCCAACGGGGGCATCCGTTCCCCCGATAAGGCGCGCATATCCCACAGGCAGTCGCTTTGCGCGACCGCCCGGCTCCACCCCGGCCATTCAACTGACGGCCTGCGGAAAAGGCCGTCCGGCGTGTCCGAAGAACCAGACCCGACTCGGGAAGAAGATCTCCAGCTCGCGCTCGGCGGACTCCTCGAAGTCGGAGGCGGGGATGGGGTTCTGCCGGACGATCCGCCGAAGTCCCACAAGATGGAGCCGGGGGGCGGCGGCGATCAGGTGGTGGGGGGGGCCAGCGCGCCGCACGCCCTAGATAACCCACTCACCCTAAACGACCATGGCGACGACCGGGCCGGACGCCAGAAAAAAAACCAGCGGCTAGTAAAAGGCTTGCCCTTGTGCTCGCCGTAGTGCTGCTCCAGCGTCTCGGCGTCAAGTGCAGTTCAGCGCGGTGATCTGCCAGCCGGCCTTGCGCTAGATACGGCGGATGATCTCGCCGGTAAGGCCGACGGACGGCGGGGGTCTGGAGGAAAGAGGACGAGGCTGCGCTGGTTGGACGGGCTCCCTTGGGGGTGTGCGGTTGTGCGAGGTGATGACTGAAGTTACCGGGCGTGTCGCGGCGCCGCAGCGCAGTGTCAGGCGGCATCGGGCGCGGAACCTCGGCCTGGGCCGCGAACCTCGCCTTCGCCTCGTCCGATCTTCCGCCCGTAGTGCACGGAGGCCACCCCCGGGGGCGAAGATCAGCGCCCAGGAAGAACATGGACGGCACGACGAAGCCGGAGGCGATCAGCGCGATCTGCAGGGCCCAGCCGAAGGCGACGCCGCCGAGCCAGGTGACCACGCCGCACAGCGCGACGCACAGGAACATCGCGATACCGCTGACCGTCCGCACCGTCCCGACGGACAGGTCCGGGTCCTTCATGGCGACCAGTCCGGCGAAGCCGATCACGAGGAACTCGCTGATCAGAGTCGAAGCGCAGGGCATCCTGGTTTCTCAGCCCCTCCCGAGGGCAGTGGGCCTCGCCGACGGTGATGACGGAACCGGTGACGAGCACACCGCCGCCCGCGAACTCGCCCTCCTCCTCGGCCAGCGTGATCGCGGCCTCCAGGAATCCGGCAGCCGCGGCTCGACCTGGACGCGGTCCTCGCCGAACACCTCGACGGCGATCCCGGCCGGCGTCGGCGTCCATCGCGCGGTAGCTGGAGTTCTGGGTGACGACGACCTCGGCGAAGACCGGCTCGAGGCCTCAGCAGCCCCGCACGTTCTTGTCGCCGCTCGCGCCGACCACACCGATGAGCCGGCTGAACTGGAACGCCTCCCCGACCGCCTCCGCGGTGACCCGGGCGCCGGCCGGATTGTGCGCGGCGTCCAGCACCACGGTCGGCGAACGCCTACGACCTCATCCGCCCCGGTGAGGCGACGGCGGCGAAGGCCTTGCGCACGGTGTCGATGTCCAGCGGCTCGGGACGCTGCGCGCCGACGCTTCGAAGAACGCCTCGACGGCGGCCAGCGCCACGGCCGCGTTGTGCGCCTGGTGGGCGCCGTGCAGCGGCAGGTAGACCTCGGTGTACCTCGCCGCCGAGCCCGCGCAGGGTCATCAGCTGCCCGCCGACGGCGACCTGCCGGGCCACGACGCCGAACTCCAGCCCTTCCCGCGCCACGGTGGCGTTGACGTCCACGGCCTTCTTCAGCAGCACCTGCGCCGCGTCCACCGGCTGCTGGGCCAGGATCACGGTGGCGTCCTGCTTGACGATGCCGGCCTTCTCGGTCGCGATCGCGCCGGGCGTCTCGCCGAGCCGGTCGGTGTGGTCCAGGTCGATGGGGGTGACGACGGCGACGTCCCCGTCGATGACGTTGGTGGCGTCCCAGGAGCCGCCCATCCCGACCTCGACGACGGCCACGTCCACGGGCGCGTCGGCGAAGGCGGCGTACGCCATGCCGGTCAGCACCTCGAAGAAGGACAGCCGGTGCTCCTGGCGGTTGTCCACCATCTCGACGTACGGCTTGATGTCCTCGTACGTCTCGACGAACCGCTCGCCGGAGATCGGCGCCCCGTCCAGGCTGATGCGCTCGGTGACCGACTGCACGTGCGGCGAGGTGTACCGCCCGGTGCGCAGAGCTCGAAGGCGCCGAGCAGGGCCTCGATCATGCGGGCGGTAGTGGTCTTGCCGTTGGTCCCCGTGATGTGGATGGGACGGGTACGACCGCTGCGGGTCCCCCAGTACGTCCATCAGCGCGGCGATCCGGGTGACGGACGGCTCCAGCTTGGTCTCGCCCCAGCGGGTCGCGAGCTCCGTCTCCACCTCGCGCAGGGCCTTGTCCACCTCGGGATCCTCCGGCCGCGCGGGCACGTCGGCCTGCGGGGGGCCGCCCTGGGTACGGAGGGTGCGGCTGCCGGCCTCGATGACGGCGAGGTCGGGGTCGCGGGTGGTCTCCGCCGCGATGATCTCCTCGAAGGAGTCGGTGGGGGTCAGCGGGGTCGGGCTGGTCGTTCTCGCCGGGGTTGCCACTCACGGGGACCAGGTCTACGTACCCGCTCTCCGCGGGCATGCGTCCGCCTGGGGCGGCACGGGTGGGCGCGGCGGCACCCCGTTCAGCGCCGGGCCGCGCGACCCACCGCGGCGCAGGCGAAGACCCCCGGAGCCGATCGGGCTCCGGGGGCCTTCACCGACGCACACCGGCGGGCTACGCCTCCGGCAGCTTCTCCAGCTGGGACTGGATGCGGGCGATGTCCTCGTCCGCCTTGGCCAGCCGGCCCCGGATCTTGTCCACGACCTGATCCGGCGCCTTGGCGAGGAACGCCTCGTTGCCGAGCTTGGCGTTCGCCTGGGCCTTCTCCTTCTCGGCGGCGGCGAGGTCCTTGGCGAGACGCTTGCGCTCCGCCGCGAAGTCGATGACGCCGGAGAGGTCGAGGGCGACCTCGACGCCCGCCACCGGCAGGGTGGCCGTCGCCGTGAAGGCATCGCCCTCCGGCTGGAGCCGCAGCAGCTGCCGGACGGCCGCCTCGTGGGCCGCGAGCGGGCTGCCCGCGAGCGTCAGCCGCGCCGGAACCCGCTGGCCGGGCTGGAGGCCCTGGTCGGCGCGGAACCGGCGGACCTCGGTGATCACCGACTGGACGGTCCCGATCTCCCGCTCGGCGTCGGCGTCCCGGAAGCCGGAGTCCGACGGCCACTCGGCGATGACGACCGACTCGCCGCCCGTGAGCAGTCGTCCACAGCGTCTCGGTGACGAAGGGGACGACCGGGTGCAGCAGCCGCAGCGTGACGAGGACCTCACCGAGGACGCGCTTGCTGACCTCGGCGGCCCCGCCGCCCGCCTGGAACGTCGTCTTGGACAGCTCGACGTACCAGTCGAAGACCTCGTCCCAGGCGAAGTGGAACAGCGCGTCGGACAGCTTCCGCGAACTGGTAGTCCTCGTAGTACGCGTCGACCTCGGCGACCACCGAGTTGAGCCGGGAGAGGATCCAGCGGTCGGTCGACGACATCTTCGAGGCGTCCGGCAGCGGGCCGTCGACCGTCGCGCCGTTCATCAGCGCGAAGCGGGTGGCGTTCCAGATCTTGTTGGCGAAGTTCCGGGAGCCCTGGACCCAGTCCTCGCCGATCGGGACGTCGACGCCCGGGTTGGCGCCGCGCGCGAGGGTGAAGCGGAGCGCGTCGGAGCCGTACTTGTCCATCCAGTCCAGCGGGTTCACGACGTTCCCGAAGGACTTGGACATCTTCTTGCCGTTCTGGTCACGGACCATGCCGTGCAGGGCGATGGTGTGGAACGGCGGGGTGCCGTCCATCGCGTACAGGCCGAGACATCATCATCCGGGCGACCCAGAAGAAGAGGATGTCGTAGCCGGTGACCAGGACGGAGTTCGATAGAACTTCGCGAGCGAGTCGGTCTGCTCGGGCCAGCCCAGCGTGGAGAACGGCCACAGGCCGGACGAGAACCAGGTGTCCAGGACGTCGGAGTCCTGGTGCCAGCCCTCGCCGCTCGGCGGCTCCTCGTCGGGTCCGACGCAGACGACCTCGCCCTCCGGGCCGTACCAGACCGGGATGCGGTGGCCCCACCACAGCTGGCGCGAGATGCACCAGTCGTGGAGGTTGTCGACCCAGTCGAAGTACCGCTTCTCCATCTCCTGCGGGTGGATCCTGACCTTGCCGTCGCGGACGGCGTCACCGGCGGCCTTCGCCAGCGGGCCGACCTTGACCCACCACTGCATCGACAGGCGCGGTTCGACGGTGGTCTTGCAGCGCGAGCAGTGGCCGACGCTGTGGACGTACGGCCGCTTCTCGGCGACGATCCGGCCCTCGGCACGCAGCGCGACGACGATGGCGGGCGGGCCTCCAGCCGGTCCAGGCCCTGGAAGGGGCCGTGGGCGGTGATGACGGCGTGCTCGTCCATGACCGTGATGGCGGGCAGGTCGTGGCGCCGGCCGATCTCGAAGTCGTTCGGGTCGTGGGCGGGCGTCACCTTGACGGCGCCGGTGCCGAACTCGGGGTCGACGTGCGTGTCGGCGACGACCGGGATGGAGCGGTCGGTGAGCGGCAGCTTGATGAGCTTGCCGATCAGGTGCTGGTACCGCTCGTCCTCGGGGTGGACGGCGACGGCCGTGTCACCGAGCATCGTCTCGGCACGGGTGGTGGCGACGACGATGGTGTCGTCCCCGTCGCCGTACTTCATGGAGACCAACTCGCCGTCGTCGTCCTGGTACTCGACCTCGATGTCGGAGATGGCCGTCAGACACCTGGGGCACCAGTTGATGATGCGCTCGGCGCGGTAGATCAGCTCGTCGTCGTAGAGCCGCTTGAAGATGGTCTGGACGGCCTGGGACAGGCCCTCGTCCATGGTGAACCGCTCACGCGACCAGGCGACGCCGTCTCCGAGGAGCGCCGCATCTGCCCGCTGATCTGCCCGCCGGACTCGCCCTTCCACTGCCAGACCCGCTCGACGAAGGCCTCACGGCCGAGGTCGTGCCGGGACTTGCCCTCCTTGGCCAGCTCCCGCTCGACGACGTTCTGCGTGGCGATACCGGCGTGGTCCATGCCGGGCTGCCACAGCGTCTCGTACCCCCGCATCCGCTTGCGGCGGGTCAGGGCGTCGATGAGCGTGTGCTCGAAGGCGTGCCCGGAGGTGCAGGCTGCCCGTGACGTTCGGCGGGGGATGACGACGGTGTACGGAGGCTTGTCGCTGTCCGCGTCCGCCTCGAAGTAACCCCGTTCCACCCAGCGCTCGTACAGCTTCCTCTACCTCGGCCGGCGCGTACTGGGTCGGCAGTTCGGTGGTGGGTGCGGGCTGCGGCTGCTGAGAGTTCTCGGTCACGGGGTCAGTTTATGGGCGTCACGACCGTGTCCCGAAACGCGTTTCCTCTGTAACGGTGTGGCCCCCGGTGACCTGCGCACGCCATGCCTGCGTCAGGATGTCAGCACCACGTAAGCATCTGGAGGGGAACGAAATGAGTCACAACCAGCCGGGCCGTACGGCGGGCAGCCCCAGCAGCCCGGACCGTACGGCCAGCCCGGGGCCGTACGGCCAGCAGCCGCCGCAGGCCCCAGCCCGGCTACGGCTACCCCCAGCAGACGCCTCCGCCCGCGCAGCCGGGCTACGGCTACCCGCAGCAGCCCCAGCAGGGCCGGCGTCCCGCCCCAGCAGCCGCCGTACGGCCAGCAGGCCCCGTACGGCCAGCAGCCTCCCTACGGCCAGCAGCCGTACGGCATGCCCCAGCCCCCGGCGCCGGGCGGCGGCAAGAAGAAGACGGGCCTGATCATCGGCGCGGTCGCCGTCGTGGCGGCGATCGGCGTGGGGGCGTACTTTCGTGTTCGGCGGGGGCGGGGGTGCCGGCGGCTCGGACATCGCCGACGACGGCCCGCACAAGCTGACGACTCCGGCGACGGTGCTCGGCGATTACACGAAGGAGAAGAGCGACAGCGGCACCATGGACGCCGGCGACATGAAGGACGCCGAGCAGTGGGGGGTGAAGGACCCCAAGGACGTGAGCGCCTCGTACACGGCGAAGAACGAGGAGAACCCGCTGGCCAGCAAGCAGCTGATGTTCGGCGGCGTCTACGGCACGATCGACGACCCGGAGAAGGCCGTCGACGCGATGTTCGCCAACATGAAGAAGGAGAGCCAGGAGGGCGGCAGTGACCAGGACGTCACGCTGCAGGGCGACCCGAAGGAGTACAAGCCCGAGTCTCTCGACGGTGCCATCCTGAAGTGCCAGGAGGCCAAGGTCGACAACTCGAGCGGCGGCCCGAACGAGCCGAAGTCGATGACGATGACGTACTGCGTCTGGGGCGACCACAGCACGCTCGGCTTCGCCATGCCGATGAGCATTCTGGACATCGCGGCCGGCAAGAAGGCCGACCCCGCCCGAGGCGGCGGAGATCACCGCCGCGCTCCGCAAGGAAGTCCGCGTGAAGGCCTGACGCCGGAACGGCAACGCGGAAGGGGCCCGGTCGGTCGACCGGGCCCTTCCACGTTCGTTCTACGGCGACAGCTACGCCGTCT
>JAKFGP010000050.1 GCA_021502835.1 Streptomyces thinghirensis | reverse complement strand
AACGTAGGCGTACCAGTCGTACCACTCCACGGCGTTGCCGACCGAGGCGGCGAGAGCCGGCGTACGGGGCCGTCGGGTCGGGGGTGCGGCTTGTGCATGCTCACCGCGATCGCGGTTGACCATCCCGGCGGCGGCCCGGCACACCTCATGTACCGGTGACTTTCACACAGCGCCACCGCACCTCTCCCCCGACGCTTGCTGCTTCCTGGAATACTCGCTTCGCGCGCATTCCGTCATCATCCGTGCATCGTCCGCCGGGTGAGTCCCCCCAAGGCGAGTGGCTCTCCACACCCCATGGCCGAAGTGAACCGGCGCCGACTCCTCCAACTTCGCGGGCGCCACCACGGTACAGCGCGCTCTCGGCGAGCAAATGAGCGGGCCGCCGCGCTCCCGGCGAATCACCGCTTCTGATTCCATCGAGGATGTCGAGCCATCATCGTCGTCCTGCTCTGACGCAGGAAGAACCGTTCGTTTGACCACTAATCCGGCAAGAGCTGCGCGGCGTGCGGGGCTGGCGACCCGCACCCGGTCTCCCTGGACGGCGGCAGTCTGGTTCGGCACCAGGCCAAGAGCGACGGCACGAGGTGCGGCCCCCACCCCCCGCGTGCCGACGACCTCGGCATGCAGTTCTCTTGGGCTTGCCGCACGAGCTGGTCCGGACGGGCAGGACGCCTCACCACAACGGCAAATAGACCGCTGGCTGCCTCGCCAAGGGCACCACCACCATGGCGTAGCCTGACCCGTGAGGAATATCCCCCTTCCACTACGCGGTGCCGCCGACACTCTTCACCGCCTGCGACGCCTACCACCAGCCCCTTCATCGGCGCCACCGACCCCAACCGCTACTACATGTGGTCGGGTCACATCGGGCAACGACGGCACGGGCGGCGGCCCGGTCCTCGGCAAATAACGACGAAATCGGCTAATGACTGGACGACGTACCCCGAGCGGCTGGAGAGGCCGGGATCTCCTGGAAGATCTACCAGGACATCTTGGCGACGAGGGGGCCTGGACGCGGCCGGCCACTGGGGCTGCATTGACGACGCCTCACCGCGACAACCACGGCGACAACTCCCGGGCGTACTTCAACAAGTACCGGAACGCCGAGCCCGGCGACCCCCGTACGACAAGGCCCGCACCGGTACCGACGCGAAGAACGGCGACGGGTACTTCGACCGGCCTTAGCGCCGATGCGCCAAGGCCGGTCGGGCGGCCGAAGACTTTCCTGGATAGCCGCCCCGGAGGCCTTCTCCGAGCACTCGAACGTGGCCGTCCACGCGACGGCGCCTGGTACATCTCCCCCAGTGTTCTGGACGCTCACTTCGACCTCGCGGGGGGTGGGCGAAGACCGCCCTGTTCATCACGTACGACGAGAACGACGGCTTCTTCGACCACCTGGTGCCGCTGTGCCGCCGAAGTCCGCCGCGGGAGGGCCGCTCCACCGTGGACGTCTCCCTCGACGTCTTCAAGGGAGCAAGACCCACCGCGAGGGCTTGAACGGGCTCGGGCCGCGCGTGCCGATGCTGGTCGCCCTCACCCTTAGCAGGGCGGCTTCGTCCGCTCCGAGACCTTCGACCACACCTCCGCCGTCATCCGGTTCATGGAACGCCGCTTGCCGCGCGAGCCGGCAGGCGACTGGCCGTGGCGGTGCAGCGGTCTGCGGCGACCCGACCGCCGCCTTCGACTTCTCCCGCGGTGACAGCCGGCCCGGCCGAGCGCGCCGGACACCGACGCCTACGAGCCGCCGGACTGCGAACGCCACCTCCGGACTACCGCTCGACGCCGCCCGCCGACCTGGACATTACGTTCTCGGCAGGAACGCGGTTCAGCCCGGGCCCGCCTGCTGTGCATGCCCCGCGACCGTGGACGGCGCCGTGGACGCGGCGGCCGGGAAAGTTCATCGCTGACCTTCGCCTCCGGCGCCAAGGCTCGGTGCCGCCTTTCTCGTCACCTCCGGCAACCGCACCGGAACGGCCCCCGGACCTACACCACCGAGGCCGGCAAGACCATCGCGGACACCTGGAACTCGGCGTACTCGGACGGCTCCCTACGACCTGACCGTGCACGGACCCAACGGCTTCCTGCGCGCCTTCCGGGGCCCCCAACAGGGACCGCCGGGCCTCGAGGTCACCGCCCGGCACTCGGCGACGACGACGTCCGGCTGACCCTCACCAACACAAAATCCGGCACGGTCCGGGCCCCCTCGAGAACGCCTACGGCGCGCCGCTGGCAGGGACCGTCACCGTGCGAAGCCCCGGCGCCACCGTCCACCACGGCCGTCGACCTCGCACGCAGCCGCCGCTGGCACGATGACGGTCACCTCCGAGGCCGACCCGGCGCTCCCCGCGGGCGCCTGGCCGGAAGGACGGAGAACGGGCGAAGTCGGGGTGAGCGACCCGGCGATGATCACGGACTGACGGCGCGGGCGGACAGGCCCGGTTGCGCCGCGTGAGGTGCCCCGGCCCCGGCTGCCGGGGCACCCGCACGGGTCCGACCCGCCCTGGGGGGGCCGCCGCCCCAGGCCGCGGCTTCAGGCCACTTCGCCTCGGGGCGGCTGCCTCCAAGCCAGCGGCTTGCGGGGCCGCCCGCCTCCGGCCGCCGCCTCAGCCCGCCGTTCCCGCGCCTACCGCTTCCGGGCCCACGGCCCCCGCGCTCACCGCTTCCGTGCCCGTCGGAGCCGCCGGTGCCGACGCCGGTGCCGGTACGGCAGCCGGTGCCCCGGCCTCGCTGGAGCGCCGGGCGCCGCCCGGCTCAGCGGACCACGGCCCCAGGCGGCCAGTCCCGCACCGGTCAGGCGAAGTGTTACTGCCGCCCGCGCCGCCCCGCAGACGCTCACCGAGCAGGGAGAGCCTGATCACCGCGGGTGGCCACCGGATTGGCCAGCGTCACTTACCGCAGCGGGCGCCGAGACCACCCTGGTACGCCGTCCGCGACAGCAGCAATCCGCCTCGCCGCGAAGGCTGCTACCAGTACCGCCCACGCCGATCACCTGAGCGCTGAGCAACGAACCCGAGTGGTCCGTGACGGCGACCGTGACGGTCTGGGTGAGCGCCGAGGCGAGCCTGGAGGCGACGCCGGACGCCGTCGTGCCGCAGCCCCGGCCGGGTGCCGGGTCGCGATAGAATACCGATCAGCGCCGCCGTCGCGCCGGAGACCGCCAGCGCCTCGGGCACGCTCAGCATCGCCGTCGGGCGCGGGGCTGGACGCGGTGAGCAGCAGCGCGCCGAGCCCGAGCAGCGCCAGCCCGATACCCCCGCCACTCGACCGCACTTCCGACCAAGCCGACCCGGCCAGCCGCCCCCAGGGGCACCGCCGCGACCAGGGTGAGCGGCGCCGAGCGGCTGGACCACGGTGAGGGGTCCGTACTCTGAGGGCCACGACGCTGCAGCAGCGCGGCCGAGTGCGCGTTGAGCGCGATCGACACCACCAGGCCTCGCGGGTCAGCATCCGCAGCGCGCGCCAGGCGTGCCGGCGCGCCGCGGGCGGCCGCCGCCCGGGCTGATCCGCGCGCGGTCGGCGTAGGCGCAGGCGGAGGAATCAGCGACGGTAGGACGGCGATCAGAGTCACCGCTCATCGCGCCTCGCCCCACCCCAGGTCGCGCTGCTCCGGCCGTCCGGCGCCGGATCCGGGGCGGCGGTGTGCCACGGTGCACCGCGGCCGGTGCGGCAGGCGGACCACCGCGAGGGCGAGGCCGAGCATGGCCGCCGCCACGATCACGTCGAGCCAGTAGTGGTTCGCGGTGCCCACGATCACCAGTGCAGCGTGAGCAGCGGATGCAGCAGCCACAGCCACCGAAGGCGCGACCGCAAAGATGATCAGCCCGACCGCCACCCATCGGGGGCCCAGCCGAAGTGCAGCGAGGGCATCGCCGCGAACTGGTTCGACAACTAGATCGGTGCTCGGCGGGCCGTACACGGAGGGGCCGTAGACCCGGGCCGTGTCGATCGCATCGGTGGCGCCAGCATGCGCGGCGGGGCTAGGCGGAAAGAGGAGGTGCAGTGCCAGCGCGGCGCCGGTCTGTACCGCGCCAGCACCCGGCGGGCCCAGGCGTAGTGCCCTCGGCCGCCGCAGATAGAGCCAGATCAGGAAGGACGCGGTGGCCGGGAAGTGGACGGTCGCGTAGTAGGTGTTCGCCGCGTGTCATCAGGGTGTCGCCGTGCAGGAGCAGGGGACTGCACCGTGCCTCGTCGGGCAGTCGCAGCGCGCGCTCCCAGTCCCACAGTGGTGGGCGTTGGGGAAGGCCTCGGCGGTGTGGCCTGTCGCGAGCTGCCGGCCGAACTGTACGCGAGGAAGAGCCTCCGCCACGAGCAGCAGCTCACGGACGAGCGGTGGGCGGGTGACCGGCGCGCGCGGGCTCGTCCGGCCGCGCTTGTGCAGGCTCGCTGCGGGCATTCATCCCCCGGCCCCTTCACTCGGACGGTGGTGCGTGTGGTTCACAGGTATGTGGCTCACACGTCGTGGCTCAGCGGTACGGGTCGCGTGACGGTTCTCATCGATACCGCACCCCACCCGATACGCCAGCGCCAGTGTACCGATACGCTGGTGTACCGGTACACTGGCGTATCGATAGACATACGACACATGGAGTACGGGCCGCTCGAGAGCCCTACCGCCACCCGGAACCGTGAGGAGCACCGCCGATGACGTCGCAGGCCGCGGACCGACCGGAACCGGCCGGGAGCCTCGCGCCGCTCCAAGATCAGCGCCCGAGCGTGAGCAGGGTCTTCGACGCCGTGCTCGAACAGAGTCCGACCTGCGGCTACGATGCCGCCCACCATGGATTTAGGTATCGCCGCCAGCACTCGGTGCAGCAAGTCCACGCTCTACCGGCAGTGGAAGACCAAGCCCCAGTTCGTGGCCGCCGCACTGCGCTCCAACCGCCGGGTGCGCTTCACCGACATCGACACCGGGTCGCTCGCCGAGGACCTTCGCCGGGCGGCGACGGGCCGCGGGCGAGGGGGGCGGGCAGGGATTACCGGACTGCTCCAGGCGCTCGGCCACGCGGTCATGGAGGACCCGAACCAAGGGCGCGCTGCGCGAGGCGCTCGTCGAGCCGGAGATCGCCGCGCTCCGGGACATCCTCGCGCGCGGCGTCGCACGGGGTGAGGTCCCCCGCCGGCCACCCGGCGCTGGAGTACGTGCCGACGCTGTTCGGCATGCTGCGGATGCGGCCCGTCGTAGAGGGCGAGCAGGCCGACGCGGATACCTCGTCGGGTTCGTGGAGGCCGTCGTGCTGCCGGCGCTCGGCCCCCTGAGACCAGGTCGCCGTCCATGGGATGACTGGACGGTGGCCTGCCCGCGCCCCACCGTGGGGACGGGGGCGCGCACCCCCGGCCGGGTGGGACGCCTTCTGAGCGGAAGGGCGCCCCACCCGGCCGATGGTGCCATCCGGGCCGGTCAGACGTCCTGACCGCTGCCGCCCCCGCCGCTGGAGTCCACCTCGATGCCCTGGTGATTTCATCGATCACCGCCTGCTTCTCCCCGACGTCGACGCCGAAGCGGACGACGACGATGCGCTCGGGATCGGCAGGGGAGGGGAAGGCGAGCGACTCGACGTAGCCGTCGGCGCCCTTGCTGGTGACTGCCTTCCAGCGGACCAGATAGCCCTTCTGCCCGGCGACCGTGACCGCCTTTGGACGCCAGCTCCTCGTGCGAGGTGATCGCGCCGTAGGACTCGCCGCCGTAGGACTCCTCGGCGTTATCCTCGATGTCGGCCTTGGCGACCTCCTCCGCGGTACCGCCCTTGGTGCCCAGCACCACCGCGGGAGCCGAGTAGGCGCCACCCTTGGTGCAGGTCTTGGAGGTGTCGCCGGGGCACTCAGCGCTGTCGTCCGACGTCACCGTCGCGCCGACCTGTAACTGCCGTCCGGACCAGCCGTCCGGAATGGGCAGGCTGATCCCGCTGACCGGATCCGTCACCGACCCCGTGTCGATCGTGGGCGGTTCGGACCCCGTCCGGGAGTCGGGCGAGGGCGATTCGCCGCCCTCGCCGCCCTAGTCGCCGAAGGGGTCGTCCCCGCCGCCGGGCCCGCGCCGGTCCTGCTGCGAGGGCCCCGCGCGCTGTCGCCGCCCGAACCGCCGTCGGCCAGCACGTACACCGCCGACCCCGATGCCCGGCCAGCACGGCCACGGCGGCCGCGACGGCTATGCCGGTACGCAGCCGGCGCCGCCGCGCGGACGGCGCCTGCACGGAAGTCCGGATAGCCCGGTGCACGGATACGGGCCGGGCGCGGTGTCGTGCGCCGGCGGCTGCGTAGAGGCGCCCACGCGGCGGCCGGACCCGTGGAACGGACCCGGGCCGTCCACGCCTTGCCGTCCCCACCAGCGCTCGGTGGCGGGACCGTCATTCTTCTGTCCAGGGTCGGGTACCACCCGGGAGGAGTCTCCTGCGTCATGTGCCCACCGTAAGAGGCGTCGGTGAAAGCGGGATGAGAGGCCCGGGTCCGGCATGCCAGGACCGCTCGCCGCCCCGCCGCTCACGACGGGTTGACGGGCGTCGAACGGCGCCTTGGCTGATGACGGGGCCGGCGCGTCGTCCGCGCTCACCGCATGTCACCCATCACGGCAACTGCTCCCGACACCCCGTCACTTGCGCGATCGGGCGGTTAGGCTCAAGGTCTGTACGTCATTCGGGCACTCGGGAGGTAGCGGGATGACGGAGGTAGGGCGAACGGTCGCCGCCTCGGCCGCCCTTTGGGAGCGCGACGAGGAAGTCGCCACCATCAAGGGGGCGGTCGACACCCTGTGCGCGGACCGCTCGTCCTCCGGGGACCCTGCTGGAGGCGCGGGGTGAGGCCGGACTGGGCAAGACCGCGCTGCTCGCCGAGACCCGCCGCTCTCGCCGAGGCCGGGGCTGCACCGTCTGGTCCGCGCGCGGCGGCGAGACACTCAGGTCCGTCCCCTTCAACGTCGTACGCCAACTGCTCCAGCCCGCACTCGTGTCCATGCTCCCGGAGGAGGCGCGCGAGTACCTCGGCGACTGGTACGAGATCGCGGGCCCCGCCCTCGGCATAGCGGACCCGGGCGAGCGGCAGGCCGACCCGCAGGGGTGTGCGACGGCCTGGTCGCCGCCGGCCGCGCCGGCTGGCCCGCCGAGGTGGCCGCTGGTCCTGCTGATCGACGACGCCCACTGGGCCGACCAGGGAGACCCTGCGCTGGCTCGCCGCGCTCGCCGAACGGCTCGACGAGACCTCGGTGCGTGATCGTGATCGCCCGCCGCCCCGGTGACGTCAGCGGCGACAGCGCCCGCCACCTGGACGCGGCCTCCGCCGCGGGCCGGCCCCTCGCCCCGCTGAACGCCCCTCACCCCCGCCGCGACGGCCGGCCTCACCCGCGCCACGCTGGGCGGCCACGCCGACGCCGCGTTCTGCCGCGAGGTGTGGGCCGTCACCGGCGGCAACCCGTACGAGACCGTCGAACTCCTCGCCAAGGTCCAGGACAGGAACTGGAACCGGTCGAGTCGCAGGCCGCCGAACTGCGCGACCTGAACCCGCTCGGCCCGGGGCGGCGGCCTCGTCGCCCGCCTGGAGCAACTCGGCGTCGACTCCACCCGGTTCGCGTGGGCGGCCGCCATTCTCGGCGGCGGCATCACCGTCGACATGGTGGCCGGCTCGCCACCCTCGACCTCGGCGACGCCGCCCGCTGCGCCGAGTTGCTGTGCAGCGCCCGCGTCCTCTCCGCGCCCGACCCCGCCGCCGGGCGGAGCCACCGCGGACGACCTGGAGTTCGTCCACCCGCTGATCGCCACCGCCGTCTACAACTCCATCCCCCGACGCGCTGCGCACGGCGATGCACGGCATAGCGGCCCAGCTGGTCACCGACTCGGACTCGGCGCGCGCCGCCTCCCGCCATCTGCTCCAGGTGTGCCGGACGACGACCAGGAAGTCGTCGAGCAGCTGCGCGAAGCAGCCCGCGAGCACCTCGCCGTCGGCGCCCCCCGACGCGGCCCGCCGCTGCCTCGAACGCGCCCTCGAGGAACCGCCGTTGCCCGACACCCACGCGCGGGTGCTCTACGAACTGGGCTGTGCCACGCTCCTCACCGCGCCCGCCACGACCATCGGCCACCTGCGCACCGCCCTCGCCATGCCCGGCCTGGACGGCGAGCAGCGCGTCAACGCCGTCTTCCGGCTCTCCGAGGCCCTGCTCCACAACGACCAGCTGGAGGAGGCCGTCCGCACCGTCCGGCGGAGGCCGCCCGCAACCCGGACCCGTCCGTGCGGCTTCGGCTGCAGGCCGTCCAGTACATGTGGGAGGGCATCCACCCCGGCGAGACCTCCTCGCCCGGCCGGTCCGAGCGGCTCGCCGAACTCGCCGGCACCTGCACCGGCCGAGACAACGCGGAACGGCCCCTGCTCATCCTGCGCGGCTTCGACGCCATGACGCGGGGCGAGAACGCCGAAGAGGTCGTCGAGCTGTGCGACCGGGCGCGGTCAACGGCCGCCTCGCCTCCGGGCTCGGCTGGACCGACACCGAGTGGGGCCTCGAACCGCCGATGATGCTGGCCAACTCCTACGCCTACACCGACCGGCTCGACCGCGCCGAGGCACTCTTCACCGAAGCCGCGAGCAATCTACGAGACCGCCGGCTGGAGTGGCGGCCACCTCGCCCTCGCACAGCCTGACGCGTCGGTCTCGGCCACCGCAGGCGGGGCCGGCTGAGGGAGGCCGAGAAGTCCCTGCGCGAATCGCTGCGCATCGCCGAACGGGTCGGCCGCGCCTGCCGCTGTACTGGTCCGCCACCTGCAACCTGATCGACACACTGCTCGCCCGGGCGCCACGTCGAGGAGGCCAGGTCCGTCGCCGACCGCTACGGCTTCGACCCGCCGTACCCGTCCACGATCGTGCTGCCTCGACCCCCGCCCGTGCGTTCCCGGCTGCTGCTCGCGACCGGCCGGACCAAGGAGGGCGTCAACGAACTGGAGACGGCCGAGAAGGCGGCGACTGCCGCCCGCGGCAGGCACAACCCGGTGGTGCACCCCTGGGCGACCGAGCTGGCGCGGGCCCCGCCACGGAGGACCCGGGCCCGCGCCGCCCGGCTCGTCACCGACGCCCGCCTGCCAGGCCGAGCGCTTCGGCACGGACACCGCCATAGGGGAGGGCCCGCGGTGCGCCGCCGAGCTGGAGACCGGGCAGCGCGCGGTCCGGCTCGCCGCGCAGGCCGTCGCCTATCCGGAGGCCTCACCCCTGCCAGCTAGCGACGCCGCCGCCCGCGTGGTGTACGGCATCGTGGCCCGCTCGGAGGCCGAGCTGAACCGGGGCCTCGTGCTGGCGGACTCGTGCGGTGCGGACGGATCGGTGGCGCGGGCCCGCGAGGCACCGGCCGCGGGGCAAGGTGGGCTGAGGGTCGGCCGAGCTCAGCGGGTGGTGCCGTCCTCCCTCGGCGCCGCCGTCCTCCTCGGCCAGCACCCGCTGGGCCGCCGCGAACGCCGAGTTCGCCGCCGGCACCCCGCAGTACACCGCCGTCTCGCAGCAACACCGCGCCGGATCTCGTCCGGTGTCAGCCCGTTGGCCGAGCCGCCCGCACGTGCATGGCCAGCCCTCGTAGTGGCCGTGCGCGACCAGGCGCCGTCAAGCGTGATCTATGCTGCGTTCGCGGCGGGAGAGGGTCTCGTCCGTCCAGATCTCACCCCAGGCATAGCGCGAGATGAAGTCCTGGAAGCGGGCGGTGAACGGGCTCTGCCGCCCCTGTGCCCCGGTCCACGTGGGGCGTCCCCCAGCACCTCGCGCCGTACCGCCATGCCCCCGCCTCGCACCGCCGTCGAAGTGCGCCCGCAGCGCCGTCAGCACCGCCTCGGGCCGCTCCGCCGGCGCCAGGTGCGAGGCCCCGGCAGCTCGGTCAGCGTCGCGCCCCGGCACCGCGTCGGCGATTCTCCCGCAGATGCGCGGGCGGGTCGCGCCGGGTCCTGGCGGCCCGCGATCAGCAGCGTCGGCGCGGGAGATCTCGCCGAGCCGGTCCCGCAGGTCGGACGCGGCCAGCGCGTCACAGCAGGCCGCGTACGCCCCGGGTCGGCGTCCCGGATGGTCCTGGACCAGCCTCGGTACGGTGAACCCCGGCGTGAACCACCGGCCGTCCGCCCCGTCCGCGAGCTTCGCCAACCCCTCGCGCGCACCGTCGCCGCCCGCTCCTCCCACGCCTTCGCACCGTTGAAGTGCGCCGACGAACAGAGGACGGCCAGCGACGACACCCGCTCGGGGATGGTGCACGGCCAGGTGCAGACCCACCGCGCCGCCCAGCGACACCCCGGCGTAGGCGAACCGCTCCACCCCGAGCGAGTCGGCGAGCGCGAGCACCAGGCCGGCGAGGTCGCCGACGGTGGCGCCCGGCCCGATCAGCTCCGCCGCCGAACCTCCGTGCCCCCGGCAGGTCCCAGCGGATCACCCGGTGCCCGATGGACAGCTCGGGCGCCACCTTGTCCCACAGCGCGTACGAGGTGCCCAGCGAGGGCCCGAGCAGCAGCGGGGAGCGGAGAGCGGGGCCTTCGGTCAGGTGGTCGAGCATGGTCAACGTCGCTCCAGAGCGCGGTCGGTCAGGGCTCCGGCGGAGCCGGTGCAACGGGCGGGGTCGGTCAATGCGTCGAGGTCGATGCCGGACAACCTCGGTACCTCGGCGAGCAGTTCGCCCAGGGCGCGGTCCTCGGCGTACGTCCGCCGGGCGAGTTCGGTCAGCAGCTCCCTTGGCGCGGGCCCGCCCGAGCAGCGGTGCCAGTTCGGCGGAGAGCCGCTCGGACACGATCAGTCCGTGCGTGAGGCCGAGGTGCGCGCGCATCGCGTCCGGACGCACTCGCAGCCCTTCGGTCAGTTCGGCGGCGTCACGGGCGGCACCGCCGGCCAGCCGCAGCAGGTCCCGCAGCGGCTCCCACTCGGCGTGCCAGGCCCCGGCCGGCCGCTCGTCCTCCGCCACCAGCGAGAGCCGTACAGCGTGGCCGCGAAGCTGCGGCGCGCCGGGCGGCCTACGCGATGAGGTGGCCCGCACGGGTTGGCCTTGTGCGGCATCGCCGACGACCCGCCACCGCTGCCCTCGGTGACCTCGCCGATCTCGGTGCGGGACAGGTCAGCAGCGTCCGCGGCGATCTTCCCGAGCGCCCCGGCCGCGAAGGCGAGGCATCCGGCCAGGTCGGCGACCGGGGTGCGCAGCGTGTGCCAGGGCTAACGCGGGCGCCCCGCAGACCGAGTTCACGGGCGTACGCCGTCGGTAGCTCGACGGGGTCGGTCGCGCCGTACGCCCCTGGGAAGGCGTCCAAGGTACCGGCCTGCGCCGCCGAGTTGGGCGGGCAGCGCATCGCGTACGGCGGTGATCCGGTCCCGCGCGTCGAGGACGAGCGTTAGCGCCAGCCGGCCGCCTTCAGCCCGAAGGTGGTCGGCACGGCGTGCTGGGTGAGCGTCCGGCCCGGCATCGCCGTGTCCCGGTGCTCGGCGGCCAGCCGGGCCAGCGCCCTGTCGGTGCGGGCGAGGTCGAGGAGCAGCAGGTCCAGGGTGCGGGCGGCGACCAGCATCGTCGCCGTGTCCAGGATGTCCTGGCTGGTCGCACCCCGGTGGACGTACAGCCCGTACTCCTCGCCGACCGCCTTCGTCAGGTCGGCCACCAGCGGATGACCGGGTCCCGCCACCGCGGGCGCGCTCGGCCAGGGAGCGCACGTCGAAACGGGCCGGGTCGGCCGCCCCGGTCACCGCGGCCGCCGCCTCGGCGGGAGCGAACCTTAGCCCGGCCTGGGCCCGGGTCAGGGGCCGCCTCCGCGTCGAGCAGCGCCCGCAGGCCAGGCGCGGTCGTCGGTCGCGTCGGCGGCCGGTGAGCCCGCCCACCCGGGGCGAGCAGGCCCGTGTCGGCAGCTGATGTCACTGGAACTCCAGGAAGACCGTCTCGCCTTCGCCCTGAAGGCGGATGTCAAACGGTACGTCCCGGCGCCCTCGTCCGTGGCGACCAGCGTGTCGCGGCGCTCCGCGTCCACCCGGGACAGCAGCGGGTCGGCGGCGAGCACCGCCTCGTCGCCCGGCAGGTAGTCCGGTAAACAGGTGCACGAGCAGGCCGCGCGCGAACACGCACACGCTGACGTGCGGCGCACTGGCCCCGCGGGCCCCGGGCCGCAGCGTCCGCGCGTACCAGTGGCCGTTGGCGTCGGTCTCGATGCGGCCGAAGCCGGTGAACTCCACACCGTTGCGCCCGAGGAAGCCGCCGGACGCCGGGTCGCGCCGCATCGAGCCGTCGGCCGTCGGCAGCTTGCCGCCTCCGGGTCCGGCCCCCACACCTCCAGGAGCGCGTCCGGCAGCGGGTCGCCCTCGCCGTCGTACACGTACCCGTGCACGGTGATCGTGTCCGGATGCCCCACGGGCGCGATGTCCTCGCCGCCGCGGAAGGGGCAGCGCGTAGCCGTAGAACGGGCCGACCGTGTGCGAAGGCGTGGGCGGCACGGTCTCCGGCCCGCTGGTGTCGATCTTCGTCGTGGCGGTCAGCGTCCTTCTTCGATCCAGGTGGCGTTGGGGCCGTCGAGCACGATGTCCCAGTGGTAGCCGAGCGAGAACTCGGGCACGGACGAGGCTGTGGTCGTACGTCGCGATCAGCCGCTGCCGGGCGGCGTCGTCCGGTCACGGACTGCAGGATCGGGGTCGTGCGGGAACAGCGGGTCGTTCGGGAAGTAGCATCTGCGTCACGAGCCGCTGGGTGAACGCCGACCCGAACACCGAGAAGTGGATGTGGGCCGGGCGCCATGCGTTGACGTGGTTGCGCCACGGGTAGGGACCCGGCTGGACGGTGGTGAAGCGGTAGAAGCCGTCGTCGTCGGAGAGGGTGCGGCCGACGCCGGTGAAGTTCGGGTCCAGCGGCGCGTCGTGCTGCTCACGCTGGTGGGCGTAGCGGCCGGCCGAGTTCGCCTGCCAGATCTCGACGAGCTGGCCGCGTACGGGCCTGCCGTTCCGGTCGAGGAGGCGGCCGGAGACGGTGATGCGCTCGCCGACCGGCTCCCCCGGTGTGCTGCCGGGTCAGGTCGTTGTCGACGACCGTGATGTCCCGCTCGCCGAAGGCGGGGAGGACAGCTCCACCAACTCCGGGTCCTGGTGACGTCGATGGCGACCGGCGGCTGCTTGGGGTGGCGCAGCACCGAGGAGCGGTACGGGGCGTAGTCGCGGCGCGGGTGGTGCTCGACGGGCCCGCCGTCGGCGACCCGCTTCTCGTACGCGGCGTGCTCGGCCGCGATCTCCGCGTCGATGTCGTGCTGAGTGAGAGTCATGGGGAGTCCCGTGGGGTGAACTAGGGGTGTCGTTTGGATCATGCCGGGGTCGCAGGGTCTGGCACGCGCATCTGCGGCGTTAGTCGTCGGTTGCCAGGGGCTCCGCCCTGTCGCCCTCCTCCGCCTTGCAGCTGCACGCACCCCAGACCCCGCTCGGGTCGGTCGCAAGGCACCGTTGCCTGAGAGCCGGCCTGATCCAAACGACACCCCTAGCGGTCGAGGACCAGGGCGAGGCCCTGTCCGACGCCGATGCAGAGGGTGGCGATGCCGGTACCGCCGCCCTTGCGGGCGAGCTGGTGGGCGACGGTGCCGGCGAAGGCGGCGCACCGGAGGCGCCCAGGGGGTGGCCGCGCGATGGCTCCGCCCTGGGGGGTTGAGGATCTGCGGGGTCGAACTCAGGCCACTCGGCGACGCAGCCCAGCACCTGGGCGGCGAAAGGCCTCGTTCAGTTCAAGGACGTCCAGAGTCGGCGAGGTGCGGTTGGCCTTGGCGCTGGCGAGGCGCGGTTCACGGCCTCGACCGGCGCGGGCCGAAGTAGTCGACGGGCCGGTCGCCGAGACCCGGTGGCCGAGATCCCGGGCGAGGGGTTCGCCGACCGGTCGCCTTCGAGCCCTCTTCGTCCACGAGCGGAGAACGCGGCGCGCAGTCGTTCGAGCGGCAGGCGTTGCCAGCAGTGACGGGAGGTGCCGTCAGGTGCAGGTTTACGGAAGGACGGCTTTCAACTCGCCATCGCCTCCAGGGAGGCCGTCGGGCGGCTACGCCACTCGTCGGTGGCGAAGTCGACCGGGTCGCCCTTGCGCTGCGGCACCGGGACGAGCGAGTTCGCCGTCGGAACAGGCCGTCGGCCTGGGCGCGGGCGACGCTATGGTGGGAGGCGAGGGGCGTACTCGTCGCGCGGGTGATCTTATTGCTTGTAGGCGCATGAGTTCGGCCGACTCGCCGAGGGGATCGTCCACTGCGGGTCCATCCTCGAGGTTGACCATCCTGCGCCAGCCCAGGGTGGTCGAGTACAGCTCGGTGTGTCCGGCCGGGAAGGAGCCGGTCCGACCCAGGCCTGGCCGCGGCGCCCGGGTCATCGACTCCACACCGCCCGCCAGGGCGATCGAGCGTCGCCGACGGCGATGGCGCGAGGCGGCCTGGACCACCGCTTCGAGGCCGGAGGCGCACAGCCTGTTCACCGTCACGCCGGGGACGGTAGGTGGGCAAGCCGGACCGGAGGAGGCAACCATGCGGGCGACGTTTGCGTTCTCCTCGCCGGCGCCGTTGGCGTTGCCAGTACGCCTCGACCCGGGCCGGATCCAGGCCGGGCGTGCGGAGAGAGTTCCCGGATCGCGTGGGCGGCCAGGTCGTCGGGGCGTACGCCCGCCAGGAGAGCCGTTGTACTTACGGAACAGGGTGCGGACCGCTTGACGACGTAGGCGATCCTTCGCGAGTCCCCTCCGCGATGACGAGTGCTCCCCGGCATCGCGGAGGATCCTAGCTCGAGTAAACTCGGCATCGGTCTTGGCGGGATGATCTCGTCGACGCTCACCCGGGCGCGGCTCTACGACCAGGACCAGGCCGTCGTCGGTCACGTCGAGACGCCGAGGTCGGTGATGACCCGGTTCACGCACGCCTTACCGTGAGCGGCGGCGCACTCCTGGAGGATCGTGGGTGAGCCGTCCTTGGCGGTGTGGGTCATCACCACGATGACGGTGCGGGCCCCGTGAACGAGGATTAAATCCCGCCGATCCCGGATGTTATCTTGCCCGGGATGGCCCAGTTGGCCAGGTCGCCGGCGGCGAGACCTGCATGGCCCCAGCACGGCGACGTCGAGTGCCGCCCGGATCATGCCGAAGGACAGCGCCGAGTCGAAGAAGGAGGCGCCCGGAGGATCCGGTCTCCCTTGCCGGCGTTGATCAGATCGGGGTCCACCTCTCGGCACTCGGTCGGATACCGGCGCCGGTGCCGGGATCCCGTTCTCGGACTCCAGCGTCACCTCCACGCCCTGCGGAAGGCCAGTTCCGATCCCGGCGTCCGGCGGGCCGATGCCGAGGTTGACGTACTGCCCGTCCCACCAGTTCCCGGGTACCCGTGCGGCCATCTGCTCGTGTCCGGCCATCGGGAACTCACCGTCCGCCGCTCGATCCTCTTGTCCGCCGCCTGCTCTCTCGCCGTCAGCGCGACGACCCGCTGCACAGATCCCCGGCAGGTGCACCGCCGTCCGGATCGATCTCGCCGGGCTCGAGCCAAGCTCCTCCACCTCGGCGGCGGTCACGCCGTCCCGGCCATCGCCGCGAGCGGGTTGAGTTCGGGACGACTTCGCCGAACACCAGGTTTCCGTCCGCCGGTCGCCCTTCGCCGCCCGGACGAGGTGCGAGGCGTCGGTGCGGATGCCGCGCTCCAGCACGTACCGCGCTCCGTCGAACTCGCGGGACCTCCTTCGGCGGCGAGGTCGGCGCGACGCCGCCGGAACCGTCGTAGCGCGCCACGGCAGCCCGCCGTCGGCGACCCTGCGTGCCCACCCGGCTTCAGGGTGTAGAGAGGAGATACCCGCGCCGCCGACCCGCAGCCGCTCGCCGGCGTGCCCTGCGGGATCATCTCCTCCGAGCTCCGCCGCCCCGGGGTACTGCCGGGCGAACTCCTTGTTCGCCCCGATGTAGGACCCGGTGCGCAGGCGGGCCGCCCGCGGGGCCGGCAGAACCGCCAGCCGGAGTCCATCGCGCCCGTTGTTGGAGACCACCGAGCGAAAGCTCGCCGGTCCCGCGCTCGCTACAGCGCCTGGATCGCGCACGTTCGACACACCGCTCAGCCCCGCGAAACCGCCCACACTCCAGCGATGCGCCGTCGGCACGTCGGCCACCGCCTCACCGGCCGTGGCCACCACCTTGTCCATCCGAGAAGCCCCATCTCTTCAGGCGCCCCGGATCGCGGACCGAACCGGCGAATTAGTCAGGGCTGAGTATTGCGGCGAGGTTCCCCGCGCTGCCACCGGACGGCCGGGGCGTCCAAGACCTCAGAAAGGTGCGAGGTAAAACGCCTGATGCGGTAGCGGACAGTCACCGTCCGCCCGATGTATCGTCAGTGCACCGACGAAGATAACCACAGGAGTGCAGATGGCCGCGGTCGACCTGACCACCCACCCCGGGCACCTGGCCCGGCGGCTGCAGCGCAGAGCGCACTACCTGCTGTGGAACACGATGGTCTCGGAGGAGACCACCTCACCGGGTTCGCGGTCCTCAACCCGCGCTGGTCGCCGACGGGCCTGGACCAGCGCACGGTGGGGGAGGCAGGTGGGGCTGGACCGGTCCACCATCGCCGGTGATCAACCGGCTCGGCCGTCGCGGGTTGCTGGACGGATGCGACCCGCAGGACGGCCGTCGTTCCTGCTGCGCGCGACCGACGAGGGCCTGCGCGTCCACCGCAAGCTGACCGTGCGTACGGCCCCGGAACCGGGTCTTCCTCGCCCGCTCTCCGCCGACGAAGGCAGGCCGTCTTCTTCTGACCTGATCCGCCGGGTCGCGGACGCGCCGCCGAGCTCCGCAACCCGACCCGCGGCGGCCCCGAGCTGATCAGAGGCGCCTGGCCGTCGACGAACACCACCCGCAGCCCTCGGCGTTCAACCGTGCTGCGTCCTCCGTGGTGAACGACGTGCCGTCCGCCGCCGAGCCACGCTTCCAGGCCGCGTCGTACGAGCGCCCGTCGCGCAGCACCTCCGCCCGTCCCGAGCCCACCGACTCGACGTGCGGCGAGCCCCTGCCGCGGAAGTCGCGGAAGTCCGACTGCGGCGCACGTTCACGTGCTGCCACGATGACCGTCGCCGGCGCAGGCGTCCGCCGTCGGCCGTCCGGGCGGGGGGTGCCGTCGGGAGACCAGCCAGCGGTCACCGCTCTCGGACCCGGGTGAAGGCGAACGACGCGCCGACGGATAGCGCACGGTGCGCGAGGACACCGACCAGCCCGCCCTCGGGAGCCTCGCCGTAGTGAAAGCCCGTGGCCAGGGCGTCGGCGCCACGCTGGCGCAGGCAGCAGCCGGCCGGGGCGCACGTAGAGTTGTGCGGGGCGGGCCGGTCGTCGTCGCGGACGTAGGCGTCGGACCCCTCCGGTGGCTCCGCGCGCAGGGCGCGCTGTCGATGGCGGCAGCAGCTTGCTCTGCCGCCGGAGAAGGCCAGCGTCGGCCGGGTGTCGGAACTGGCGCGGCGGCTCCGGGTCGGACTCACGGGCACTGCGCACCGGACCCACCTTCTCGAACGCTCGGTCGCGTAGATCGCCATCAGGCGACTCAGCCCGCCCTCCACCGGTTCCGCGTAGACGACGTCGCGGCGCCCGAGCACCGTCTGCGGCCGGGCCGCTCGTTGTCGACCTTCACGGCGGCGCACCGAGCCAGGCCGGCCGCACTGTGCGACCGCTCCGGCTGAGGTGCCCGCCGGTCCTCCTGCGCCGAGGTCCGCGGTGCAGCCGGCGGCCAGCGAGACCGCCACCGCACGGTCAGCAGTGCGCCACCGCGCCGCGCCTGTGCGTCCCTCGTCGCATTCCGACCACCTGTCCGCCCATCCCGTGTCACTGATTGTGCGCTTCTTAAACATTTATTATACCTGATCGAATCGGTACGGCGCACGGAAAGCGGCCCAGAATCGCTGTTCGGCGAAACCGGGCGGCAGTTCAGTGGCGGAAGCCCCGGAGTACCAGCCGCCGCACCGGGCTCGACAGGCACGGGCGACGGAGAGAACGCGAGGCGATGAAGGCAGTGACGTGGCAGGCAAGCGGGACGTGCGGGTGGAGAGGTGCCCGACCCGAGAATCCAGGAACCGACGGACGCGGTCATCCGTGTCGTCCTCCGAGCTGTGCGGCTCCGACCTGCCGCAACACGAGGTGCTCACGCCGTTCATGACACCGAGGAGCGACATCCTCGGCCACGAGCCCATGGGCATCGTGGAGGTCGGCTCCAGGTGACCGGTCTGCGGCCCGGCGACCGGGTCGTGAACCGTTCCAGATCGCGATGCGAACTGCTGCTTCATGTGCGGCACCGGACTGCCGACCCAGTGCGGGAACCACCAGGTCACCGGCGAGGGGCATGGGCGCCCTTTGTTCGGCTACACCCGCCTGTACGAGCGCGGTCCCCGGCGGCCAGGCCGAGTACCTGCGCGTGCCGCGAACCCAGGTACGGCCCGATCGGTGCCGGAGGGGCCGGCCGACGACCGCCTAGATCTATACTCCGACGTCCGCAACACACCGCCTGGCAGGCGGTCACCACCGCGCCGCCCCCAGGGCGGCAGCGTCCTCGATGCTCGACGCGGCGATCGGCGACATGGCCTGCCGGGTCGCCCAGGTCCAGAGCGCCGGACGGGTGTTCGGCGTGGACCTCGTGCCGGGCGGCTGCGACGGTACGGCAGGGCGCGTGGAGGACGTACGACCTGCGCTCCTTCGACAGCGAAGGAAGACTCGTCGCCGCCATCCAGAACGAGACCGACGGCCGGGGCCCGGACGCCGTGATCGACGCGGTCGGTACCAGGGCACACGGCGGCAGCCGCAAGCTGGTGCAGCAGGCCCGCGCGGTGATGCCCCGGGCCATCGGCGGCAAGCTGGCGGGCCGCTTCAGCGTCGACCGGCTCGCCGCCCTCTACACCGCCATCGACCTGGTGCGGCGCGGCGGCACGATCTCGCTGTCCGGCGTCTACAGCATGGCCCGACCCGATGCCGATGCTCACGATGTTCGACAAGCTTGAATCAGCTCCTGCGGATGGGGCAGGCGAACGTACGCCGCTGGAGCGACGAGATCATTCCTACCTGACGGACGAGGACCCGCTCGGCGTCGACGACGCAACACCCACCGGGTGCCGCTGACGGACGCGCCGCACGCGTACGAGATGTTCCAGAAGAAGCAGGAGGGCGCGGTCAAGGTCCTGATGAAGCCGTAAGACCTCGGGGTGCCCTCGCGGCGCCTTCAGGGCCCGCGAGGATCTCCGCCAGGTCGTAGCGGACCGGCTCCTCCAGTTGGGCGTACGTGCAGCTCTCGGGTGTCGGTCCGAGGCGCCAGCGGCGGAAGCAGGCCGTGTGCCGGAAGCGCGCCCCGTTCTCCATGTGGTCGTACGCCACCTCGACGACCCGCTCCGGCCTGAGCGGCGCCAGGACAGGTCCTTCTTGCCCGACCAGCGGCTGGGGGCGCCGGGCAGCCGGGCGATTCGTGCGCCGATTCCTCGGCCCAGGCGGCCCACGGATGGCCCGGGCGTCGTCCATGCGCAACGGCTCCAGCTCCTCCACCAGTTCGGCGCGGCGCTTCATGGTGAAGGCCGCGCTCACCTACGTGCTGGAGGACGCCCCCGGTCGTCGTAGAGGCCGAGGAGCAGTGAGCCGACCACGGGACCGCTCTTGTGGAGGCGGTAGCCGGCGACGACCACGTCCGCGGTGCGCTCGTGCTTGATCTTGTACATGGCCCGCTCGTCTGGCGGTAGCGCAGGTCGAGCGGCACTGGCTGACACCGTCCAGTCCCCCCCTCGCCTGCTCGAACCACTGCCGGGCCACCTCGATGTCGTCCGTGGCCGGCGCCACGTTGCACGGGCGGCGTCACCTCGGACGGCGTCCGGACCAGCAAACCCCGCCAGTCGGCCAGCGGCACGTCGGCAAGGGCGACTCGTCGTCCAGCGCCAGCAGGTCGAAGGCCACGAGCGAGGCGGGCGTCACTCTCGGCCAGCATCCGCACCCGGGAGTCCGCCGGATGGATCCGCTCGGTGAGCGCGTCGAAATCGAGGTGTCCTCCCGTGCGATCGATCTCCCCGTCCACTACGCAACGCTCGGGCAGCGTTCCCGCACCACCTCCACCAGCTCCGGGAAGTACCTGGTCGGCGGCTTGCCGGTACGGCTGCCGAGCTCGACCTCTGGCGCCGTCGCGGAACACGATCGACCGGAACCCGTCCCACTTCGCCTCGTAGTGCCGCAGCGGGATCTTCGCCACGGACTTGGCGAGCATCGGCTAGACGGGCGGCATCACGGGCAGATCCCATGGTCCGACTGTATGAGCGGCCCGGATTCCTCGCCTGTTAGGGTGGACGGGTGATCAGGTTCTACTACTTCTACATCTGATACCGCCCCGGGGAGACCGGGCGCCGGTGCCGCCGCGTGCAAGCGGCGTGATTCGCTGCCCGCTCCGTATCGGCCACCTGTTTCGTCTTCCGATATGGCGGATCACCCATGCCACCGGCTACTTCTGACGCCCCCACCTGCCCCGACCCCTTCCACCTCCACGCCCCGGGCCCGGCTCGGTTCGTTCCAGAGGGCACCGGACGACGTCGTCCGCACCCCGGGGAAGTCGGCCGCTGCTGGACGGCGTGCGCAGTCGGTGTCCCTCGGCGAGCGCATCGGCGTCATCGGCGAGAACGGCACCAGCAAGTCGACCCTGCTGCGCCTGCTGCCGGCCTCGACCGGCCGGACACGGGCCGGATCGCGTCCACGCCCCGGGCGGCGCCGGATATCTGCCGCGAGACCCCCGTTCTCCCCCGGAGGACACCGTCCAGGACGCCGTCGACCACGCCCTCGCCGACCTGCGCGCCCTGGAACAGGAACTGCGCCGGGCCGAGCAGGCGCTGGCGGAGACCGGCCCCGACGAACTCAAGCGGGCTGCTCGTCACGTACGGGGAGCTGCTGGAGGCGTTACGAGGCCCGGGACGGCTACGCGGCCGACGCCCGGGTCGAATCGGCCATGCAGGACCTGGGCCTGCAACGGCATCGCCGCCGCGACCGTCGGCTGGGCACCCTATCGGGCGGTGAGCAGGCCCGCCCTGGGCCTGGCGCTCCTCGCCGGCCGCACCGCAACTGCTGCTGCTCGACGAGCCGACCAACCACCTCGACGTCCCGGCCGTGGAGTGGCTGGAGGAACATCTGCGCGCCCACCGGGGGCAGCGTGCTGGCTGTCTCCACGACCATCTCTTCCTGGAACGCGTCGCCACCGCCCTGTGGGAGGTGGACGGCGAGCGCCACCGTCCACCGGCACGGCGGCTACCCGGGGGTACCTCCGGGCCAAGGCGGGCGCCCGGCGTCGCTGGGAACAGGGTACGCCGACTGGCGGCGGGAGTTGGCGGGAGCAAGCGCGCCTGAAGCCGCCGTGCCGCCGACACCATGGCCGCCGGACCCCGGCGCGCGTCCAACGCCGACCGCGACAACCAGCGCCACCAGCGCAGCGTGAAGCAGATCTCCGCGCGCGTCCGGCGGGCGAAGGAGCGGGTACGGCGCCTGGAGGAAGAAGCCGGTGCGCGCGACCCCGGAGCCTGCGCTTCAGCGCCCGGGTCGCCGGTGGCGAGGCCAGCCACAAGGAGCCGGTCGCCGATCTCCACCGTGTCGTCGTCGGCGACCAGCTCGACCTGCCCGGCTTCACCGTCGAACCCGGCGAGCGCATCCTGGTCACCGGGGCGGACGGCGCCGGGAAGAGCACGCCTGCTGCTCGTCCTCGCCGGCGATCTGCTGCACCCCGACCGGGGCGACGTGCGCGCGGCCGGACCGCATCGGCTGGCTGCCCCAGGAAGACCGCGATCCACCGACCCGCGACGGACCCTGCTGTCCCTTCGCCGCCGGACAGCTCGGCCTCCGAGGACCACCGGGCGCGCTCTGCTGGACTTCGGCCTGTTCCGCCCGTCCGACCTGACGACAGCAGTCGGTGACGCCTGTCGACCGGGCAACTGCGCCGACAGGCACTGGCCCGTCTGCTGCTCACTCCGGTTGACCTGCTGCTGCTGGACGAGCCGACGAACCACACTCTCGCCCGCGCTCGTGGAGGACTTCGAGGAAGCGCTGCACCACTACCGGAGCGCCCCTGGTCATGGTCTCCCACGACCGCACTGGTCACCCGCCGCTTCACCGGCCGCCTGGTCCGGGTGAGCGACGGGAGCCTGACCGGGTAGGAGACCGGCGGCGCGGCGCTGACGACAACAAACCGGCCGAGTGCGGGTGCCGCGCCGGACTCGAGGTGCCGCCCGGGAACGTGGAGTTCGAGGCGCGGCCCCGGGCGAGAGCCGTCGCTGATGTGCAGGGTACCCGCGGTGCAACGCCGTGGCTCGCACCGGGCGGAAGCGGTGGAACTGGAAGCGAGGCGGGCCAGACCGTGCGGCTGCCAGCCCGGGCAAGGTCTTCTTCCCGGACACGGCTACACAAGCTCTGACGTGGCCCGGTCACTACCAGGCGGTCGCCCCCGGCATCCTGCGCGCCCTGCACGACCGGCCGACTCACACCCTCCAGCGCTACCCGGACGGCGTCACCGCCGGTGGTTCTACCTGAAGCAGCGCGCCCAGGGCATGCCCGACTGGATCCCCACCGCCCAATCACTTTCCCCAGCCCGGACGCGGCGCCCGAGGAGGGATGTCCCACCGAGAGAGCGGCGGTGCTGTGGGCCGCCGCCCAGTACGGCACCCTCACCTTCCACCTGGCCGGTGCTGGAGCGACGCCCGTCGACCACCCCGACGAACTGCGCATCGACCTCGACCCGCAGCCCGGCACCGACTACGACGACGCCGCCCGCGCCGCTCCCGTACTGCGTGCGAGTACTGGCGAGTTCGGCGGGCTGGCGGGCGCGGCCTAACCTCCGGTGGACGGGCATCACGTCTTCGTGCCGATCGAGCCGCGCGCTGGACCTTCACCAGGTGCGGCGCGCCGCCATCGCCGATGGGACGCGAGATGGAACGGCGGATGCCCGAGCGGAAACGACCATCAAGGTGGTGGAAGGAGGAGGCGCGGCGAGCCATCTTCATCGACTACAACCAGACCGCCCACGCGACCACACCATCGCCTCCACCTACTCCGTACGCCCCCCCGCACGCCCCCGTCCTCCACACCGCTGCGCTGGGACGAGGTGGGCGTCGCGCACCCGGAGGACTTCGACATCCGACCATGCCCGCGCGCTTCGCCCGAACTCGGCGACGATGCACGCGGGCATGGACGGTATCAGGGCATACTCCCTCGACGCCCTGCTAGAACTGGCGACGAAGGACGAACACGACCACGGGCTCGCCGATCTGTGCCGTGCCCGCCCGAGTATCCGAAGATGCCGGGGGAACCCAGCCAGGTACAGGCCGAGCCGCGCGAAGAAGCCGCGCCCTCAGGGAGAGCTGAGCTGCGGCTCCTTGATCCGGACGTCCCGGGTACGAGACCACGTCCCGTCGTGCCGTGCACCTGGAGTCCGAGGTAGCCGGAGGCGAACCGCGCCCGTCCGTGCGGGTCGTCCGAGCGCGGCGGGGTGAAGTCCTGGCCGCCGGTGTAGTCCGAACTCGTTGATCAGCACGCCGTTGCGGTAGATGGAGGAGTGCTGGTCGACCACGCGGATCTCGTAGTCGTTCCAGGTGCCCTTCTCCGTCACTCCGGCCCCGGCGAGACCCACCCGGTCGAAGCCGTAGATCGACCCCGACTTGTACATGTCGCCGGTCGGACCAACGAACACCTGCACCTCGTGCCGTACTTGATGGCGACCCACTCCGGCCGGGACTCCTCCGGGTGGTCGTGGACCTGCAGAAGCGCACGAAGACGCCGCCGTTGGTGTTGGCGGTGCCCGCGGCGTCGTCACGCCACTGGAGCTTCAGCGAGAAGTCCCCGTACTTGCGCTCGGGGAACGGCATGCCCATGCCCGGCGTGCTGGTGCTGGAGGTGATCGAGCCGTCGTCGTTCAGCCCGAACGAACCGCCGCCCACCTGCTCCACTTCGCGAAGGACTCCTGGGTCCCGTCGAGGATCGCGCGGTAGCCCTCGGTCTGGCCGGGCGTGCCGATCTTCGACGACGGGCGGCCTTGTTGATCACCCGGTACTCCCGGCGGTCGACGACGCCCTCGTCCAGGAGCGCGTCCATGACTCCCCGCACGTGCTTCAGGAACAGCTGCTGGGACGTCCACTCCTTCTCGTCCTCGATCATCTCGTTGATCCGGCACCGGTTGTTCGTGACCCGGTTCGGCACACCCGTGTCGACCGTGCCGACGATCACGTGAGCGTTCGTCGTACTCCGGGCAGGGCGGCGGCGGCACCTGACCCGACACCACCGTGAAGCTCACGGTCAGCGGCTCGGAGGTGTTGCCCGCCTTGTCGCTCGCCCGGTAGGCCACGGTGTGCCGGCCCACACGGTCGACGACCACCGGCTCGGTGTACGCCAGGTACGGCCCGGCGTCGAGCGAGTACTCCACGCCGGCCACGCCGGAGCCGCCCTCGTCGGTGGCGCTGACGGTCACCTTGGCGCTGCCGACGTACGCGCCGTCGGAGTCCTTGGTGCCCTCACGGTCGCGCCGGTCACCGGCGGGGCGGTGTCCTGCGAGGAGCGGCGACGACGGTGAAGGCGACGCTCTTCTCCGCCGCGGCGTTGCCCGCCTTGTCGGTGGCGCGGTAGCGCACGGTGTGCTCGCCGACCTCGTGCACCATCACGGGCGCGGTGTACGCCTGCCAGGCGCCGTCACCGACCGCGTACTCGATGGTGTTGACGCCGGAACCGGTGTCGGAGGCGGTGACGGTCACCGTCGCCATGTCGATGTACGCGCCGTCCGGATTCTTCTCACCACTGACCGTCGCCGAGGTCTCCGGCGCGGTCGTGTCGTCGCTGTCGGGGGCGACCACGGGTGAACGTGACGCTCTTCTCGGCGGCGGCGTTGCCCGCCTGTCGAACGCCCGGTAGCGCACCGTGTAGTCGCCGACCTGGTCGACGACGACCGGCGTGGTGTACGGCTGCCAGGCACCGTCGGCACCGATCGCGTACTCGATCCGGTGAGCGCCGAGCCACCCTCGTCGGTGGCGCCGAGCGTCACGCTCGCGGGACGCCACGTAGGCGCCGTCCGCGTTCTGCGTGCCGCCGACGTCCGCCGAGGTCGCGGGCGCGGTGGTGTCCTCGCCACCGCCGCCCTCGGTCACCACGAGCACGCCCTTCATCTCCCCGTGGCCGGGGATCGTGCAGTGGTACATGTAGCGGCCGGGGTGAGGGTGACCTCGGCGGTGTGCTTGCCACCCTGGTCGTCGCCCGGGTTGGCCAGGATGTTCAGCTGGACGTCCTGGTTGTACTCGGGGTCGCTGGTCATGAACGTCAGCGTGTGCGGCATGCCGGTGGTGTTGCCGGTCGCCGCACCTGTTCTCGAAGACGATCGTGGCCGGACCGGCCACCGCCGTCTCGGGCGCGGACGTGTACTTGGTGATGTCGTTGCCGGCGGTCCAGGTGAGGACCTGGTCGGCGGCCTCAGCCCCGGCCGAAGCCCCTTAGGGCTGCCCGGACGCGGACGTCGCCTGCAGACCGAGCATCATCAGCAGGCCGGCCAACAAGGCGGCCCACATTCTTCGTTGGCGTATCACTCAGACCCCCTCGCCAGCTGTCCGGCGGCCGGCGTCGGCCCACCGCCCTCGTAGGTGACCCGCCACAGGGCCGACTTGGAGTCGAGGTGAAAGAAGCGCGGCCGTAGTCGAGGACGTACAGCGCGCCGTCCGGGCCGGAACTTCCAGCCACATCAGGTTCTTGATGCCGTCGTTGCCGACCGGCACGATCTTCTTCAATGACTCCGAGTGCACCGGCAGACCGCCGTCGCCCGAGTGTCTTCCGGGTCCATCAGCACCGCGTTGCGCGGCTGGTCCGAGTCGTAGAAGTCACCGACGAACCACTTGCCGTCAGTACGCGGGCCGGTCTCCTGGTGCTGTCGGCGTCGTAGCGGTGAGAACCAGGCCGTTCATCGCGGCCTGGCCACCGCCCTTGAGCCAGGGCGGCAGCTAGGTGGCCTCCTCCTGCTTGTACGACGGGATCCCGTTCTCGTCGCGCGAGAAATCGGGTCCGCCGCCCTGCGGCGGTACCGGATGTTGTTGCCGGTCACCGGTGGCAGGTTGACCAGGCCGTCGTTGTTCGGCGACTCGTTCTTCGGGGCGTCGCAGTCGTACCAACCAGCGGCTTCGACGGGTCCGGCGGTTCGGTCGGTACGGCTGCTTGTTGCCCATGCAGTACGGCCATCCCCGGTTGCCCGCCTCGGTAGTCGCGGCGAACGTGTCGTACTTCGCCGGACCCACGTCGGCGACGGAGAACCGGCGTCCGGACCGACCCAGCCCGCGTAGAGCGTGTCGGTCTTCTTGTCGACGGAGATGCGCGCCGGGTTGCGTACACCCATCACGTAGATCTCGCCGCGCGTCTTGACCGCCGCCCTCGGCGATCTCCTCGCCGGTGAAGAGGTGCCCTCGGGGGCGTGTACGTCCCGTCCGGCTCCGGGTGGATGCGCAGGATCTTGCCGTTGAGGTTGTTGGTGTTGCCGGCGGTGCGGCGCGCGCGTCGGCGAAGGACACGCCCTTGAAGTTGGGCTCCGGGTTGTTGCCCGAGTAACCGCCGCTGAACCACTGGAGTTGTTGTCACCCGTCGCGATGTACAGGTTGCCCTTGGGTCCAGGCCATCCCGCCGCCCGCGTGGCAGCAACTGTGGATCTGCACCGGCCGCCGAGCAGCACCTTCTCGCTGCCCAGGTCAGCTTGTTGGTCGCCTGGTCGAGCGTGAAGCGGAGACCCGCCGCTCGGCCATGTGCGTCTCGCGGTTGATCTCGGAGTGCGGCGTGTAGTGCAGGTACACCCAGCCGTTCGCCGCGAAGTCCGGGTCCAGCTCGATGCCGAGCAGACCCTCCTCGACCTTGATCAGCTCGTCGCCGCCACCGCTTGTTGCGCCGAAGCCGGTCAGTTCACCGGCGAGCGTGACCTTGTCGGTCTTCGGGTCCCAGACGTGGATCTCGCCCTTGCACTCCGATGTCCGGGTCGTTCCAGTCGGTGACCACGGGCTGGGGAGGATCCGCGCCCCGCCGCGGCCACGTTATGGAGAACACGCAGCCGTCTGGTGCGGTGACCAGGCCGTGCGGCTCGCCCGATCTGGTCGTTCTGGCCGAGGCTGGTTGGGCTCGGTGAGCCGCTCGGCCTTGTAGTTGCCGTCGATGGTCGCCTTGCAGTCGGCCTGCGCCAGGCGTGTCGTCCACATGAGGGCGCCGCGCAGAATGAGTGCGGAAGTCGGTCTCGTCGTACGACGACACCGTGCCGCCCATGCCGGTGTAGAAGGACCGGCCGCCGTCGTAGTCCCGGCACCAGCCGACCAGGTGGTCCCAGCCGTTGGCGCTCGCACCGGGCTGGTACGTCGACTCGCGCACCCGGGCCACGGTGTGCACGTCCCCGGACGGGTTCTCCACCCAGTTCATCCACTGGTCGGGCCGCTTCCACTGCACCGGCAGGTCCTTGGCGGCCGGATGGCGCCGGTCGCCGACCTCGACGGTGGCCCCGCTACACCTGGTCGGGCTGGAGGCGGCCGGGCGGGCACCGACCAGACCGGTGAACCAGTCCAGTACGGCTCCGCGCGGGCGGCGTCGTGGATGCCGACGAATCCACCGCCGGCCTCCATGTACGCCTCCAGACCCGCCTCCTGTGCCGGATCGAGGACGTCACCGCCGCCGGTGAGGAACACGACCGCGTTGAAGCGGCCGAGCCTCTTCTCATTGGTGAACACCGAGGCGTTGTCCGTGGCCTCGACCTGGAAGCGCTCCCCGGACGGACCGGTCAGCCCGATCCGCTCGATGGCCGCGATCCCGGCGTTCACGACCGGGGACTCGTCCCCGGCCAGCGGCGGAACCGTAGAAGATCAGCACACGTACGTTGGCGCCGCCGGGCGGCGACTTGATCGACATCGTTGTCAGGGACGGATCCGGCGCCGGTCGCGCGCACTGGCGGTGGGGCCCGCCAACAGTCCCGCGGCGACGAACCCGGCGGTCGCGAACGCCGCCCAGCCTCTGCTTCTCGCGCTCAACCCTCTTAAGGGCATGGGCACCTCCTCGGTCACGGCAGCAGCGCACAGGAAGTTAGACCTCTTTGCATGGTTCGCCAATAGGTATGACCGGGATCGAACGAACTTTGTCCTGAGTGTGGATAAACGCGGCCGCAGCCGGTACCGTCCCACAGGTTCATCACAGCCAATCACGGCTACGTCTCCGCTAAATTCCGTATCAGCGTGGGGAGTTCGGCATGGACAGGCGAGGCTTCAATCGACGGTACTGCTGGGCGGCGCGGCTGTGGCGACATCGTTGTCCATCGCTCCGGAGACCGCGGGCGCGGCCGGCGCGGCCCAGGGGGTCACCGCGAGACCGCACCGGCCGGGGAGCGAGGTGAGACACATCAAGATGTACGCCGAGAAGCTGCCCGACGGTCAGATGGGCTACGGCTTCGAGAAGGGCAAGGCGTCCATCCCCGGCCCGCTGATCGAGCTGAACGAGGGCGACACGCTGCACATCGAGTTCAGAACACGATGGACGGGCGGGCGAGTCTGCACGTCCACGGCCTGGACTACGAGATCTCCAGCGACGGCACGGCGATGAACAAGAGCGACGTCGAGCCCGGCGGCACCCGCACCTACACCTGGCGCACCCACAAGCCCGGCCGCCGCGGCGACGGCACCTGGCGAGCGGGGGCAGTGCGGGCTACTGGCACTACCCGACCACGTCGTCGGCACGGAACACGGCACCGGCGGCATCCGCAAGGGCCTGTACGGGCCGGTGATCGTGCGCCGCAAGGGCGACGTGCTGCCGGACGCCACGCACACGATCGTCTTCAACGACATGCTCATCAACAACCGGAAGCCCCACACCGGGCCGAACGTTCGAGGCCACCGTGGGCGATCGCGTCGAGATCGTCATGATCACGCACGGCGAGTACTACCACACCTTCCACATGCACGGTCACCGCTGGGCGGACAACCGCACCGGCATGCTCACCGGTCCAGACGACCCGAGCCAGGTCATCGACAACAAGATCACCGGTCCGGCGGACTCCTTCGGCTTCCAGATCATCGCGGGGAGGGGTGGGTGCCGGGGCGTGGATGTACCACTGCCATGTGCAGAGCCACTCCGACATGGGGATGGTGGGCCTGTTCCTGGTGAAGAAGGCGGACGGCACGATCCCCGGCTACGACCCGCACGAGCACGCGCACGGGCAGGGGGCCGCGACCGGGGAGGAGGCGCGGCGGAGGAGGGAGGCCCCGCACACCAGCACTGAGGGGACGGCCCCCGGGACGCGGATTCGGGGCGCCGGAGCGCTTTCACCCGCTCTCTCCGCTCTCTCCTGCCGACGGCCTGCCGCCTATCCTGAGCCGCAGTCGCCGAGGAGGAGTGCCCGTGACCGAGACCGCGCCGCGTCCCACGCTGGAGGCCGTGGCCGAGCGCGCCGGGGTCTCGCGGGCCACCGTGTCCCGGGTGGTGAACGGGGCGCACGGGGTGCGGGACGCGCTGGCCGAGCGGGTCCGGCGTGCGGTGGAGGAACTCGGCTACGTGCCCGGCCAGGCGGCCCGCAGCCTGGTGACGCGACGCCACGACGCGGTCGCCGTCGTCGCCGCCGAACCGGGGCCCGGATCTTCGCCGACCCCTACTTCGCCCAGCAACTCCGCGGCATCAGCAAGGAACCGACGGCCCACGACAACCAGCTCGTGCTGCTGCTCACGGAGGGCCGCGAGGACCATGCCCGCGTCGGCCGCTACCTGGCCGGCGGCCATGTCGACGGTGCGCTCGTCTTCTCCCTGCACCTCGACGACCCGCTGCCCGGCCTCGTCCGCAGCGCCGGCGTGCCGACCGTGTTCGGCGGGCGCCCCGGCTGGGACGACGGCCGGGACGACGTGGTCTACGTGGACAGTGACAACCGCGGCGGCGCCCGCGACGCCGTCCGCCACCTGGCGGGGCTCGGCCGCACCCGCATCGCGCACATCACCGGCCCGCTCGACCAGACGTCAGCGGCCGACCGGCTCGCCGGCTTCCGCGACGTCCGGGCCGACGCCGACCCCGGGCTGATCGCGCGCGGGGACTTCACCCCGGTCGGCGGCGAGCGGGCGATGCGGAACTGCTCGACCGGTGCCCGGACCTGGACGCCGTGTTCGCGGCCAACGACCTCACCGCGGCGGGCGCCCTGCGGGTGCTGCGCGAGGGCGGGCGGCGGGTGCCGGAGGACGTTGCCGTGGTCGGCTTCGACGACATGCTGCCCGTCGCCGAGCAGACCGACCCGCCGCTGACCACGGTCCGCCAGGACATCGAGGAGATGGGCCGGCTGATGGCCCGCCTGCTGCTGCGCGGGCTGGACCGCGGCGTCGGGGCGGGGAACTCCGCGGCGGACGCGGCAGACCGAGCCGGACAAGCCGTCCGGCGTCGTCCTGCCGACGACCCTGGTCCGACGCGCGACCACGTGAGACGGAGCAGGAACCACGGCCGGGCGGGGGCGCCCCCGGGCAGGCCCGGCGGCTCCCTGACACGGACGCAGGCACTCCGCCTCCCGACCACGCCCGCTGCCCGCCGGGCTCCTCGCGTCGCCCGGCGCGGCAGCGGCCGCCACCCCTGCCTGCTCCACCTCGCGGCGGGCCGCCTCGGCCCCGCTCACCTCCGCCGGCCGGACGCCGTCCAAGGCCGCGACCCGACCCTCCGCGCAGCCCTACCCCTCCCGCGGCATCGGCCTGAGTACCGCGAACCGGGCGCCGTACGGGTCGGCCAGACGGGCGAGGCGTCCGACGCCCTCGATGTCCGTCGCGGGCATCCGCACCGTGCCGCCGAGCTCCAGGGTCGGGCGACCGCGGCGTCCGTGTCGTCGACCGCGAGGTACGGCAGCCAGTGGCCGTCCGTCTCCAGAGGGTCGTCGGCGAGCGGAACGACGCCGCCGAACATGCTCTCCTCGCCCTCGCCCGCCGGTTGACGCAGGTGTAGGTGGAGCCAGGAAGGAGACGGCCGAGGTCTCCAGCCCCAGCACCGCCCGGTAGTACGCGGCGGCGGCCGCGATGTCCGCCGTGTACAGCTCGACCCAGCACAGGCGCACCGGTCTCGCCGGCCACGGTCAGGCCGCCCAGCCGCCCCGGCTGCCAGACGCCGAACGGCACCCCGGCCCGGTCGGCGAGGATCGCCATGGTGCCCTGGTCCAGCACGTCCATGGGCCGCATGAGCACACCGCCCCGGGCCTGCTCGGAGGCCTTGGCGGCGGCGTCCGCGTCCGGGGTCTGGAAGTAGACCGTCCAGGACGGCGGGCCCTGCTCCGGCGTCGTCTGCATACCGCCGGCCACGATCCGGCCGTCCAGCTCGAAGAAGCCGTAGCCGCCGGCCTCGGGCCCCGCCGACCGGAAGCGCCAGCCGAAGAGGCCACCGTAGAAGGAAGTGGCGCCGTCGATGTCGGTTGCCCGACGTCTGATCCAGTTCGGAGCACCGGTGACGAAACGGGTGGTGAGCATCATCGCCCTCCTCGGAAGGAGTCCGTTGCCTGCACTGCCGAGTCTTCCACCCACCACTGTCCAGCGCTCCCGCGCGCCGCCGTGCGTCCCCGCACGGAGCGGGAGGACCATCGGGTCGGCCACGGGCCCGCCGGCGCGGCGTTGATCCCGCGTTGATCGAACGTTTTTCGCCGTCCCGGCACGCTGCTGTCCATGCACACCAAAGGATGATCACGACGCGCCCCGACCTCGCCTGGCAGGAGAGGCGTTGTGCGCACAGACCGGGGCGGACTTCTTCTTCCCCGAGCCCGGCAGTTCCGTACGGGATGCCAAGCCGGATCTGCGCCCTGTGCCCGATCCGCTCGGCCTGCCTAGGTAGTACGCGCTGAGTAACGACGAGCGCTTCGGCGTCCTGGGGCGGGCTGTCGGAGAAGGAACGGCTGGCACTGCGCGCACCGCGCCGCTGATCCCGGCCGCGAACGGCCCGCCCGCGCCACCACCCGACCGGGCGGCGGCGGACGGGCAGCAGGTCAGCCCACCACCCGCGCCGCCATCCGCGCCTTGCGCGCCCCAACTTCTCGTCGAACTTGGACGCCTCGGCGTCGACCCGCCCATGTACAGCCCAGCTCCTCCTGGGCCGCCTGGCCTCGGGCCGAGGCCGTCGATCTCCATGATCTTCGGGAAGCGCAGCACGGGCTGGATCCGTCGTCGTGGTGGATGCGGGTTGTGGAGACCTCGCCGATCGCCATCTGCGCTGCAGCCGCTCGAAGCCGGGCATGCGGTGACCGGGCATCGGAAGTTCGACCACGTCCCCGCCCACCGCCTGCATCGTCAGGTCGGGCGCCAGCTCGAAGGCCGCCTTGAGCAGGTTGCGGTGAAGACCATGTGCAGGTTCTCGTCGGTCGCGATACGGGCCAGCGTACGGTCGCGGACAGGTCGCCGGACTGGTGGCCGTGTTGCGGTGCGAGATGCAGGTGGCCAGCTCCTGGAGAGCGACGTAGGCCACCGGGTACGGCATCAGGTGCAGGTTGTCCGACTCGAAACCCTCGCTCATGCTGGGCCATGCGGAACTGCTCCGGCCGGGTCGACGCGGCGAGCAGGTAGTCGCGCATGCGATGCCGTGCCGGCCCTCCTCCGCGTCCAGCGGGCCGCCCAGGTGCCCCAGGCGCCGTCCGGCCGAAGAGCAGAATCTCGTGGTGGTAGCGTAGAGGTTGTCCTCCGTCGGGAAGTTCACCACCAGGGCGATCCGGCCGATCTCGGTGACCTTGGACTGGCCCTTCTCCAGGCCTCGCCGTCCTCGAAACCGGGGAAGTTGCGGCCGTACGCTCCAGGGCACGTACTCGTGCGGCATCCAGTCCTTGGTGACCTTCAGGTGCCGGTTGAGTTCGGTCTCGACCACTTCCTCCAGCGCGTACAGCAGCCGGGCGTCAAGTCCATTCGGCGGAACTGCCGGGGTGCGGGGGCGGTCGTCACAGAAACTCCAGGGGACGTACGACCAGGCAGGCGCCCGGCAGGCGATTGCCGAAGGCCTGCAGGAAAATGGGCTAGAAAACCGTAGGTTACGAGACTCATGGGTTAAACGCACTGTAAAGGCCCTGATCCGGCCGCCGTCCACCGGGGTGACGAAGGCTCGAGCCCTGGGGTCCGGGAGCCGGACGGGTGACGCACGTGCAGCTCAGCCGGCTACAGTTCCGCAACCGGACCGAGAGGCCCACGTCCACAGCCCTCGAGTTTCTCGAACTCGCCGATGTCGACGAGCACCGGCTCGTGGCCGAGGTCGGCGGGCAGCTCCGCGGTCTTCGGCGCGCTTCGCCGCCATCGGCAGCACCGCCGCCGAGCAGCTTCCACGGTAATGCGCGCCGGACTCCCTCCGGCACCGGGAGGAACCGGGGAACAGCGACAGCACGTCCGTCATCGGGATGTGCCGATCACCGTCCGTCAAGGCGCAGGTGACCGCCGGCCAGGTGCGCAGCACCTTGCTCACCGAGTACGGCGACAACCAGGCCCAGCGGTTCGAAGGCGGCCCGGGCTGCTGGACGCCGGCCGCGTTGAGGTGCGCCCGCCGCGCTCGACGTAGACCGTGTCGCCGACCTTCAGGGACGTCGCCGCCGTCCAGGGTGCCCGGCTCCCACACCCAGTTGACCGAGCAGCCCAGACGGCCACGCCGGCCTCCTCGACCCCGGCCGTCTCCGCACGCCGCGACTCGGCGCCCCCGGCCGGGTGATCAGGGCGACGTTGCGGTACATGACGACCGTGTCCTCGACGAAGACGGAGTCGAGGCGGTCGTCGGCCAGATCCCTCCAGCGTCTCCCAGCCGTGCGCGCGCAGGCGCCGGCGCCGCGTCCCTGCTCGACCGCGAGACCGTGGTCGACCTTCTCCCGCTCGACATGGGTCACCAGTCCTTCCGCCAGTCGCGGGCTGGGGCGGCGGACGAGGCCTTCTTGCTGGGCACGGGGGTCTCGGTATCGGCGCTGGCAGTCCGGCACCCGTGGCGCGGCGCCGACTCGCCATCATGCGGCGGGGACGCGTGCGGACAGAACCCCGTCAGCCCCTCGGCCATGGCCACCCGCAGGATGCTCCGCCGTGCTGGAGCGGCGGGCCGTGGGCAGCTCGCGCGGGGTGCGGCGAAGATCACCCGGCCGCCGTCGGCCGTCGGACCGAGGTCGATCACCCAGTCGGGGTGCGCCACCGTCCAGGTTGTGCTCGACGACCACGACCAGGTTGCCGGTGCCGACCAGGCGGTCCAGCAGGCGAGCAGTCCCTCGACGTCCGACGTATGCTGATCCGGTGGTCGGTTTCGTCCAGGACGTACACCGCGCCGGTGCGGTGCAGTCGGGTGGCGAGCTTGATGCGCTGCCGCTCACCGCCGGAGAGCGTGGACAGCGACTGCCCCTAGCGTGGTAGAGTCGCCGACACGTCCGCTCAGAGGCGCGCAGCCGCCGCCGTACGCCCGTGTCGGCGAAGAAGTCCAGTGCCTGGTCGGCGGTCATCGCGAGCACGTCGGCGATGGAGCTGCCGTCGACCGTCAGCCGCAGTACCTCGTCCCGGAAGCGCCGGCCGTCGCAGTCGCCGCAGGTCGTCGTCACGGGGGTCCATGAACGCGAGGTCGGTGTTGATGATGCCCCGCCTCGCAGGCGCCGCTAACGCTCCCGACGAGTTGAAGCTGAAGAACCCGGCCTCCGCGCCCGTCTCCCGCGCGAAGATCTTCCGTACCGTGTCCATGATCCCGAGGTACGTCGCCGGGGTCGACCGCGCCGAGACGCCGATCGAGGACTGGTCGACGACCACCGCGTCCGGGTGGGCGGCGATCAGCTCCGCGACCAGCGTGCTCTTGCCCGACCCGGCGACCCCGGTGACCGCGGGTCAGCCCCGGTCAGGAAGACCACCGTCACGTCCCGCGGGTTGTGGCGGCCGACGCCCTTCACCCACGCGCGGTCGCCGTCCGCGGGTCCTCGCTCCACGCGCCGTACGGCGTCCGAACTCAGCTCCGGTGAGCGTGTCACGCCGACCAGCTCGTCCGGCGTCCCCTCGAACACCACCCGGCCGCCGCCCCGCGCCGGCTCCCGGCCCCATGTCGACGACGTGGTCCGCCAGCGCGATGACGTCCGGGTCGTGCTCGACGACCAGCACAGTGTTACCCTTGTCGCGAATGGCAGCAGGGGTCGCCGAGGAGGGCGGCCGACGTCGCGCGGGTGCAGCCCGACGCTGGGCTCGTCGAGATGTACGTCATCCCGGTCGGGCTGGAGCCGAGTGCCGCACGGTCTTCAGCCGCTGTCCCTCGCCGCCGGACAGGGTGGCGGTCTCCCAGTCGAGGCGGCCCAGGCGAAAAGCCGAGGCCGATCGCCTCGACGCGCTCCAGCGCGGTGACGGCGGCACCGGCGATGGGCCAGGGCCACCCGAGATCGTCGATCCGCCTCGAAGTACGGCGATCGGGTCGGTGACCTACATGGCCGAGCAGTCGGCAGATGGAGTGCCGGCTCGATCCGGGTGCAGAGCGCCGCCGCGTTCAGCCAGGCGCCGCCGCACTCGGGACGGTCGCCCTCGACCAGGAACCGCCGCACCAGCTCCGGGGTCTTCTCGCTCATCGCCGACAGGTCCCGCCGAGATACAGCCGCTCGAAGCGGTCGGCGGGAGCCCTCGTACTCGGTGGTCCAGGTGCCGCTTCCGATGCCGTTGACGGTGACCTTGCTGCCGGGCCGCCCGCGCATCAGGGAACGTGCGCTCGGCGTCCGTGAAGTCGCCGACCGGCTTGTCCGGGTCCAGCTCGTCCGTGTTGGTGTACGCCTGCCCCTGCCAGGATCCCCGCCGCGAACGGCGGGAAGCGGACCAGCCCCGCCGGCCAGCGACCTGGCGGGGTCGAGGAATGCAGTCCCAGCCGGGACTCACCTTGCGGCCCAGGCCGTCGCAGCCAGGGCAATGCCCGACGGGTCGTTGAACGAGTACGCCGTCGCCGTCCCGGCGCGCTGGGCGTGCCGTGCCGGGAGAACAGCACCCGCAGCACCGAGTGGATGTCGGTCATCGTGCCGACCGTGGACCGCAGGTAGCCGCCGACCGGCCGCTGGTCGGCGACGATCGCCGAGGGAGGAGTCCTCCAGGGCATCCGCGTGCGGCGCCCGCTCGTGCCACCAGGCAGCCGGTTGCGTACGAACCAGGTGAACGTCTCGTTCAGCTGGCGCTGCGACCTCGACCGCGATCGTGTCGAACACGACCGACGACTTCCCCGACCCCAAACGCCGGTAGAACACCGTCAGCCGGCCCTTCGGGATGCAGGACGTGACGTCCTGGAGGTTGTTCTCCTGGCTCCGTTGATGCTGATGAACTCGCTCATGCCGGGAACGCTAGGCGGGATACCCGACAGCTTCCGGCGTGATTTCCCTCAGTTCTCCCTCCTCCATCAGCAGCCAGCGGGCGGTTGCGATCGACTCCAGGAACCTTGGCAGGTCGTGACTGGCCACCACCAGCGCCCCCTCGTACGACTCCAGGAGCGCCGGTGAGCCTACCCCGCACGCTCGCGATGTCCAGGTTGTTCGTCGGCTCGTCCAGCATCCTGGCAACTGCGGCGCGGGATCGGCCAGCATCAGCGCGGCCAGCGCCGCTCCCGCTGGGCGTTCGCCGCCGGACAGGGTCGCCGCCTGCTGGTCGGCCCGGGCGCCCCGGAACAGGAAGCGCGCCAGCCCTTCCCGGATCCGGTTGTTGGTGGCGCCCGGCGCGAGCCGGGCCACGTTCTCGGCGACGCTCAGCTCGCCGTCGAGGAGACGATCAGGCGCTGTGGCAGGAACCGCAGCGGGACGTTGCGCCGTCACCCTCGCCCGCCACCGGCTCCAGCTCCCCGGCGATCGTGCGCAGCAGCGTGGTCTTTGCCCGCGCCGTTGCGCCCGATCAGCGCGAGTCTCGGGGCCGTGCAGATCGACCACCCTCCGCGCGTGCCGCGGCCAGTTCCAGGTCCCGGGCATCGGCACCGAGCGCGCCCGGGCGGTACGGCCGTGTACGACGAGTCGACGCGGATCTCGTCGTCGTCCCGCACGGCCTCCACCGTCGTCGAGCCGCTCCTGGCCTCCGGCGAGCTTCTCCTCGTGCATGTGATGCGGTGCTTGCCCGCCGGACTCCTGCGCCGCGCGCTTGCGAAGCCCCATGACGATCTTCGGCTCACGCTTCTGCTCGTACATCTTCTAGGCCGTACCCGTTTGCGACGAGGCCAGCTTGACCTGGGCGTCGGCCAGTTCACGCTTCTGCTTGCGCAGATCGGACTCGGCGACGCGCACCATCCGCTCGGCCGCCTCCTGCTCCACGGCCAGGACCTCCTCGTACGCCGAGAGTCCCGCCGTACCAGGTGATCTCGCCGGAGCGCGGGTCGGCGATCTGGTCGACGAGGTCCAACAGCTCGCGGTCGTGGCTGACCACGACCACGACCCCCGGCCAGGAGGTGATGGCCGCGTACAGCCACCCGTGCGTACAGGTCGAAGGTTGTTGGTGGGCTCGTCCAGGAGCGGGACGTCGAGGCCGGCTGCAGCAGCGACAGCGCGGCCAACCGCAGCAGGACCGACTCGCACGCCCGAGACCTCGCCGACGGTGCGGTCGAGGCCCGACGTGACCGAGGCCGAGTTCGCCGAGCGTGGCGAGGCGCGCTCCTCGGCGTCCCAGTCGTCACCGAGCCTCTCGAAGTGCTCCTCGGCCACGTCGCCCGCCTCGATGGCGTGCAGCGCGGCGCGCCGCGTGGCGATGCCGACGCCTCGTCGACCCGCAGCACGGTGTCGAGCGTGACGTTCTGCGGCAGGTAACCGACCTCGCCGACCACGCGGACCGTGCCGTCGGCCGGGGCGAGGCTGCCCGGCGATCAGTTTCAACAGGGTGGACTTGCCCGACCCGTTGACACCGACGAGCCCGGTCCTGCCGGGGCCGAAGGCGGTGTCGAGTCCCTCGAAGACGGGCGTGCCGTCGGGCCAGGCGAACGGAGAGGGACGTACAAGTGATGGAAGTAGACATACAGGGTCTCCGCGGTTGCTTGAGGCGGTCAGGGGCAAACGCGTATCGAGACACCGGGAGAGCGGCGAGCGCCGTCGGACGAGGGGAGAGGAGGAGCCCCGGGGAGTGCTCGGGCATGAAAAAGCCCTGCTCCGCAAAGGGACGGCTCGGACGCCGAGGTCGCACGCGGCGTACACACAAGAATGGTGTGACGCGGTGTCTCAGGACCTCAGACGAGCAACGTCCTTCTCCAATCGGCGGCAACAGAAGCGCTGTACAACCGTACGAGAGACCGGCTGGGCTGTCAACGCCTTACCGTGAATCGGTCCCACGGCCCCGGGAGGCCCCCGTGCCCAACGGCTCGCTCTCACCGCCGGCCCGGCTCTGTCTGCTGGCCTGGGACCCGGCGCGCCCCGGGGCCACCGACACCGCCCGGCACCACCACCTGGTGCGCGCCGGCGCGCTCACCGAACTGGCCCAGCGCGGCCTGCTCGTCGACGACGAGGGCATCGCCACCCCCGTCGACCTGGACTCCCGCACCGGGGACGCCGTCCTCGACGGGCTGCTGGACCTCGTCCGCGAGTCGATGCCGCACCGGTGGCGCACGTGGGTGAGGCTGCATGCGCGGCTCACCTTCGACGCCGTCCGGGAGCAACTGGTGGCCGAGGGGTACCTGCGCGCCGAGAAGAAGCGCGTCCTCGGCGTGTTCCCGTCCGTGGAGTACGTCCTGGCGCGGGGCGCCGCCTGGCGCAGGCGCTCCGGGAGGAGCGCAGCGGTACCTCCTGGAGGGCCCGGTGCCGGCCGGGGAGGTCTCCGAGCGGAACGCGCGCTGGCCGCGCTGGCGGCCGCACCGCGGAACTGCGCGCCCTCGGGCCGGCCGGGAACAACGCGCGCGGAAGGGCCGGATCGCGGAGCTGACCGAGCGCGGCGGGGCGCGGCCCCCGGGCTGCGGAAGATCGTGGGCGAGGTGTGGGGAGCGGTCAGCGCGGAAACGGCGCGGGCCGTGGCGTCGACCGGCGGCTGAGACGGGCCGGCCGGACCCGGCGCACCGTCGGTCGCCGAACCGGCCGCGCACGCCCTGGTCCACCGCGCCGCGCGGGGCGTCAGGGCGTCGTCAGCAGGTCCCCGCATCAGCTCCGCGAGGTCGTGGTCCAGGTCCAGCTGGAGATGCTCCAGGCCGACGGGCACCAGCTCGCCGGTGGCCTGAAGGAACCGGCGCAGCTCGCCCGGAGCGGATGTGGATCACGGCGGTGCCCTCGAGGCGCGTGGAACTCCAGGACGGTCCGGTCGTAGCCGTACGGGCGCACCCGTACGTCGCCGTGACCTTCCGGCTCCCGCATCCCGGTGATGAGCAGCTCGCGGGAGAAGGTCCAGCAAACCTCCACGCCCTCGAGGGTGGCCGGAGCCGGGAAGGTCATCCGGACGGCGAACGGATCGCTGCGGTCGTAGTGCAGCGTTGCGGGAATGCTGGGCATGGCGCGGCGCGGCAGCGACGAGACGCGCCTCGACGGGCTGCTCGATGACGGTGGACAACGCCTCGCTCCCCCCGTGACGGCTGGACGGGCTTCCGGTTGGTGCGGGCCGGACACTGGAAGAGACGACGAATCAGCCAATCCGTGCACACGATGACCGAGTGACCTCTGTCACCGCGTTCATGCGCGGGAGTGACGCGCCTCTCCTCGTGTGCCTCGTAAGGCACTTGTGGCACGCGTGCCCGCCCGCCCGCGCCGCACACGGTCCTCTGGACGGCGCCCGGACGGTGGGCTAGCCGCCCGCCATGAGGCGCTTGGGGAGCACGCGACGCACGGCACGGTCCGCCCGAACCGGTGGCAGGCGCACGGGACGGGCGGTGATCGCCGGGGCGGTCTGCGCGGCGGCACTGGCCGCGCTGACGGCGGCCGCCCCCGCGCAGGCGCACCAGCGACCGCATTGGGAGATGAAGGAGACCGGGGCGTCCGACGTCCGGTTCCGGGGACTCGCGGCCGTCAGCCGGCACACCGCCTGGGTGGCCGGCACCCGGGGCACCGTCCTGCGCACCACCGACGGCGGCGAAACCTGGCGGAGCGTCTCGCCGCCGGGCGCCGGCGAGTTGCAGTTCCGGGACATCGAGGCGTTCGACGCCCGCCGGGCCGTGGTCCTGGCCATCGGCGAGGGAGCGAGGCGTCCAGGATCTACCGCACCGACGACGGCGGGGCGACCTGGACCGAATCCTTCCGCAACACCGACCCGCGGGCCTTCTACGACTGCCTCACGTTCTTCGACCGCCGCCACGGCCTCGCCACGCGAGCGACCCGGTGGACGGGAAGTTCCGCATCCTGTCGACCAGCGACGGCGGGCGCTCCTGGAAGGTGCTGCCGAGCAGCGGGCATGCCGGCCGCGCAGGAGGGCGAGGCCGGGTTCGCGGCCAGTGGCCAGTGCCTGGTCGCGTCCGGACCGAAGGACGTGTGGCTGGCCACCGGCGGGGCGCGGCACGCGCGCGCGTGCTGCACTCCGCCGACTGCGCGGACTCACCTGGACGGCCTCCGACATCCCGATCCCGGCCGGAGACCCGGCCCGGGGTGTCTTCGCCCTCGCGTTCCGGGACCGCGCCCACGGCCTCGCCGTCGGCGGCGACTTCAGCCCCGACCAGCCCTCCCCGCGCGGGCGGCGGCGCGGAACCACCGACGGCGGCACCACCTGGCGGTCCGCCGACCGGTCGCCCTCCTCCTACCGGTCCGGCGTCGCCTGGCTCCCCGTACAGCCGCACCGCCGCCCTCGCGGTCGGCCCCACCGGCACGGACCTCACCACCGACGGCGGCCGCACCTGGCGGACCGTCGACACCGGGTCGTACGACACCGTGGACTGCACGCCGGATCCGGGCTGCTGGGCCGCCGGCGAGCAGGGACGGGTCCGCCCGGTTGGAGCGCTGACGGCGCGCGGGGCCGGGTGTTCGTCCGTAACGTGGGTATCCGTTCGCTGAACGTGAGAGGAAGTGAGCGGACATGCCACGCGGTTCGAGCTCCAAGCGGAGCGGCAGTACGAGCACATCAAGGACAGCGCCAAGGACCGTGGCGAGAGCACCGGCCGCGCCAAGGAGATCGCGGCCAGGACGGTCAACAAGGAGCGCCGCCCAGTCCGGCGAGTCCAAGACCGCCAGCCGTACGTCCACGCAGGACAAGTCGCCGAGCAAGCGGGGCGGCCAGCGATCCGGGAACCGGCAGGGCCCCCAGGGACCCACCTACGACCAGCTGTACCAGGAGGCCAAGCGCCGCGACATCAGCGGCCGTTCGAACATGAACAAGGGCGAACTGCAGCGCGCGCTGGGCAAGTGAGCCGGACAGGACCTAGTCGAGGGTCTCCCGGTACCGCTCCAGCGCCGGCGCCGTCTTCGTGGCGACGAACTCGGTGATGCGGTACGCGCACGCCGGCTCTGACGAAGGGGTCGCCCGCGGTGATCTCCTCGATCCGGGCACGGTCCCCCGCGACGGCGATGATCACCCCGCCGTCGCGGGGTTCGCTTGCGCCCGGACGCCAGGAACACGCCCTGCCGGTACAGCTCGTCCAGCCACGCCACGTGCTCCTCCAGCACCGCGTCGACCGCGTCGAGCGGGGCGGTGTAGGAGAGTTCCAGTACGAACATGATCGTGAGCCTACTCCGGCGCTCCCGTAGGCTTGCCGCCACCATGACGACCGTGACCGTGCAGATTCCCGCCGACTGGCCCGCGACCGAGGAGCGGGCCCGCGCCGTCCAGGACGAACTGCGGGTGCGCGTGGTGCTCGACGAGCCGGGCCCGGCGCCCGGCACGGGCCGGGTGACCGGCGTAGACGTCGCCTACGACGGCGAACGGGACGTCATCGCGGCGGCGGCCGTCGTACTGGACGCAGCGACCCTCGCCGTCGTCGCCGAGGCCACCGCCGTCGGCCGCATCTGCTTCCCCTATGTGCCCGGCCTGCTCGCCTTCCGCGAGATCCCGACCGTCCTCGCCGCCCTGGACGCGCTGCCCTGCCCGCCCGGCCTGGTCGTCTGCGACGGCTACGGCCTGGCCCAACCCGCGCCGCTTCGGCCTCGCCAGTCACCTCGGCGTGCTCACCGGACTGCCCACGGTCGGCGTGGCCAAGAACCCGTTCACCTTCACGTACGACGACCCGGACGCGCCCCGGCAGTACGTCCCCGCTGCTCGCCGGCGCCGAGGAGGTCGGACGTGCCGTCCGTACCCGCGACGGTGTCAAGCCGGTCTTCGTCTCCGTCGGCCATCGTGTGAGCCTCGACAACGCCTGCGCGCACACGCTGGCCCTGGCCCCCGACTACCGCCTGCCGGAGACCACCCGCAGGGCGGACGCGCTGTCGCCGCGAAGCCCTGCGGGCGGCCTACCTACCCGGCCTGATCCTCGACGCTCCAGCGGCCCACCTCCTGGTACGCCGAGTCGTAGACCACCGAACCGTCGCCCGGCCCCAGCGTGTAGTGCTTCAGGTTGCCGCCCCAGTACCGCAGGATCCGCTGCAACTCGCCCGCGGGGTCCTCGGCGAGCGCGCCCCTCGTCCATGGTGACTTCGAGAAGGAACTTCATGCCTTCAAGGGTTTTCATTCAACTCCTTGTTGGCACTTTGTCGGTCGGGAGTGCTGGTGGTGGGCCGGTGGTGGGCCAGTGATGGGCCGCTGTTGGACGGGCGGCGGGAAAAGTCTCAAATCCGTGTTGAGACCACGTGCCCGTGGCGCGGGCCGGTGCTCAGCGGCCACCTGAGTATCCCGGCTACGGATGTGCCCCGCCGTCGGCCGCGACAGGCTGGGCCGTATGACGACGCACCGCGCACCTGAGCAGTCCGCCCACCACCCCGGCCGGCCCGTCGAGCGGGCCGTGGTCGCGGGCTGGTGCTCGCCGTGGGAGCGGGGCTGGCCTGGATCGGCGGGATGATCTACACGATCGTCGGGTGGTCGGGTAGGGCCTGTCCGGCGGATGGGCGTGCCGGCCCCGCGTCAGCGGCATGATCCGCCGGACAGGCCCGGCACGGGTCCGTCAGCGGCCGCGGCCACCCGGAAAGCGGATGCCCGCCGACCGCAGCCGCTCGATCAGCGCGTCCCCCCATCGCCACGGCCGTCGTGACCTGACCGGCCACCGGCGGCAGGTCGTCGAGGGCGAGGACAACGCCGACTCGGCGAACATTTCGCCGTCTCGTCGTACCGGGGTCGCCGCCTGAGACCTCGGTGAACACCTTGTGGCCGCCGCCTTCGCCCACGAAGCGGACCGAGAACCAGCTCCTCGCCCGCTTCTCGGGGCTCGGCCCGTCACCCGGCGAGCCGGCCGGACAACCAGCGCCGCGCGGGCGCTACCTGAGCCGCCGCCACGAGCGCGCCCACGGCCGCCACCCCGCCCACCGCGACGGGCAGACGCCGCACGGCCGCGTAGTGGCGGTAGCGGAAGTCGGGGCCGTAGCGGTCCAGCGCCTTCGCGGAGCGGCGCACGATCTGCGCGTCGATGGTCGGCAGCGGCAGCGCCCAGGCCCCCACCTCCCCGGCGAACCGCGGCGCGCGCCCGTCGGCGTCGCCGCCCGGCGGCCCACCAGCCGGGGCTCGTGCCGCCGGCGTTCCCGCGCGGCGGCCTGCAACTGCCTGCCGCGCGCGGCTGACCCAGCGCGGAGGCGAACGTACCGCCAGAGAAGGCGGCGTCGGCGGTCACGAAGCCGTCCACGGCCGCGGCACGCCCCTCCGGCAGCTGCCGCACGGTGAAGTACACACCGAGATCGTGCGGCACGGGTCGAAACCACAGGCGTGCACCAGCCGCGCGCCGTCTCCCGCGCGCGGGCGTCGTGGCGGACGTACGTCAGGTCCACGAACTCGGGCTCACCGGTGAGGTCGAGGTAGTCCGCCCCGGTCTCCGCGCAGGCGGCGACCAGCGCTTCGCCGTACTGGACGTACGGCCCCACCGTCGTGGCCACCGCGCGCCCGCTCGGCGAGTTCGCGCAGCGAGGCCGGATCGGGACGTCCGCGCGCAGTACGCCGACGTCCGCCGCGCCGGGCAGCCTCTCCCGCAGCCGTCGCAGCTTCTCCTCGCTGCGGCCGGCGATCGCCCAGCGCAGCCCGTCAGGCGCGTTCGCGGCGAGGTACTCCGCGGTGAGTTCGCCGACGAACCCCGTCGCTCCGAAGAGCACGATGTCGTACGGCCGGTCGGCCGTTTCAGCCTGGTCACGACATCCCTTCGTCACCCGGCGGCAACCCCTGGGCCCGCAGCACGCGCCGTTGCCGGTGGCCGAGGCTAGCGTGAGGACCGCGGGTCGGAGGAGAGCCTGCCCCATAATTGGCTGGCGCTTGCTCGCTCCGGTCTTGTGCCCAGTGGAACACGTTTCTAGCATCACTGGTGTTACATCGAGCTGGTGTCACAGAGCTGGGGGGCTCGATGTCGGAGGCGAAGACGGCGAGGCGCACGCCGGGCCAGGGCCCGCTCACGGGTGTGCGCGTGGTCGAGCCTGGCCGGTATCGGGCCCGGGCCCTTCGCCGCCATGCTCCTGGCCGACCTGGGCGCCGACGTCGTCCGCGTCGACCGCCCCGGCGGCCCCGGCCTCGCGATCGACCCCGCGCACGACGTCACCAACCGCAACAAGCGCTCCGTGGTCGTCGACCTGAAAGCACCCGACGGCCCGGCCCAGGTCCTCGACCTCGCCGAACGCGCCGACGTGCTGATCGAGGGCTACCGCCCCGGCGTCGCCGAACGGCTCGGCGTCGGCCCCGGAGACTGCCACGCCCGCAACCCGCGCCTCGTCTACGGCCGCATGACCGGCTGGGGCCAGGACGGCCCGCTCGCCCAGCGCGCCGGTCACGACATCGGGTACATCGCGCTCACCGGCACCCTCGGCATGATCGGCGCCCCCGACGAGCCGCCGACCGTCCCCGCCAACCTCGTCGGCGACTACGCGGGCGGCTCCCTCTACCTGGTCGTCGGCCTCCTCGCCGCCCTGCACCACGCGCGCGCGACCGGTACCGGCCAGGTCGTCGACGCCGCCATCGTCGACGGCACCGCCCACCCTCTCCTCGATGATCCACGGCATGCTCGCCGCCGGCGGCTGGCAGGACCGGCGCGCGGAGCCAACCTCCTCGACGGCGGCTGCCCGTTCTACGGCACCTACGAGACCGCCGACGGCCGGTACGCGGCGGTCGGCGCCCTGGAGCAGCGGTTCTACGCCGAGTTCATGGAGCTGCTCGGCATCCCCGAGCAGGCACCGGCCCGTGACGACATGGCGCCGCTGGGACGAACTGCGCGCGGCCATCGCCGCCCGCTTCAGGTCCCGTACCCGGGACGAGTGGACGGCCGTCTTCGCGGACTCCGACGCCTGTGTGGCCCCCGTCCTAGTAGCTCCGCGAGGCCCCGCACCACCCGCACCTCGCCGCCCGCTCCACCTTCTACCGACCACGGCGGCATCACCCAACCGGCCCCCGCGCCCCGTTTCTCCGCGACCCCCACCGCCGTCCGCACCGGACCCCGCCCGGCCGGGCGCCGACATCACGAGGCGGTGGCCCGCGACTGGGACCTGCCGAGGAACCCACGAACGAACAGCTGAACAGCCCCGCGAAAAACCCTCAGTGAAAAGGCCTGCCAGTGACCACCGAAGCGTACGTGTACGACGCGATCCGCACCCCCGCGCGGACGCGGCAAGGCGAACGGCGCCCTGCACGGTACGAGCCCGTCGACCTGGTCGTCGGCCTGATCCACGAGATCCGCGCCCGCTTCCCGGACCTCGACCCGGCCGCCGTCGACGACATCGTGCTCGGCGTCGTCGGCCCGTCGGCGACCAGGGCTCCGACATCGCCCGCATCGCCGCCATCGCGGCCGGACTGCCGGACACCGTGGCCGGCGTCCAGGAGAACCGCTTCTGCGCCTCGGGTCTGGAGGCCGTCAACCCGGTCGCCGCCAAGGTGCGCTCCGGCTGGGAGGACCTGGTCCTCGCGGGCGGTGTCGAGGTCGATGTCCCGGGTGCCCATGGCGTCGGACGGCGGCGCCTGGTTCAACGACCCGATGACCAACCTCGCCACCAACTTCGTGCCCCAGGGCATCGGCGCCGACCTGATCGCCACCATCGAGGCTTCACCCGCCGCGACGTCGACGAGTACGCGGCCCTCTCCAGGAGCGCGCGGCCAACGCCTGGAAGGAGAACCGCTTCGAGCGGTCCGTCGTGCCGGTCAGGGGACCGCGCCGGCCTCACCGTCCTCGACCACGACGAGCACCTGCGCCCCGGCACCACCGCCGACTCCTCGCGGGTCTCAAGCCGTCCGTCCGCCGACATCGGCGAACTCGGCGGCTTCGACGCCGTGGCGCTGCAGAAGTACCACTGGGTCGAGCAGATCGACCACGTCCACCACGCGGGCAACTCCTCCGGCATCGTGGACGGCGCCTCCTGGTCGCCATCGGCTCCAAGGAGGTGGGCGAGCGCTACGGGCTCACCCCGCGCGCGCGGATCGTCTCCGCCGCCGTCTCCGGTTCCGAGCCCACCATCATGCTCACCGGCCCCGCCCCCGCCACCCGCAAGGCGCTCGCCAAGGCCGGGCTGACCATCGACGACATCGACCTCGTCGAGATCAACGAGGCGTTCGCCGCCGGTCGTCCTGCGCTTCGTCAAGGACATGGGCCTGTCCCTGGACAAGGTCAACGTCAACGGCGGCGCCATCGCGCTCGGCCACCCCCTCGGCGCCACCGGCGCGATGATCCTCGGCACGCTCGTCGACGAACTGGAGCGCCAGGACAAGCGCTACGGCCTCGCCACCCTGTGCGTGGGCGGCGGCATGGGCATCGCCACCATCGTCGAGCGCGTCTGACCCCCCCGACGGATCACGACGGACCACCAGGAGCACACCCTCATGACCACCGAGTCCACCACCATCCGCTGGGAACAGGACGACACCGGCGTCGTCACCCTCGTCCCTCGACGACCCCGCCCAGTCCGCGAACACCATGAACCAGGCGTTCCGCGAGTCCCTCGCGGTGATCACCGACCGCCTGGAGGCCGAGAAGGACGACATCCGGGGCGTCATCGTCACCTCCGCCAAGAAGACCTTCGCCGGCGGCGACCTGCGCGACCTGATCCGCGTCACCCCCGAGACCGCCCAGGACCTCTTCGACGGCGGCATGGCCATCAAGCGGAACCTGCGCCGCATCGAGACCCTCGGCAAGCCGGTCGTCGCCGCCATGAACGGCGCGGCCCTCGGCGGCGGTTACCGACGAGATCGCCCTCGCCTGCCACCACCGCGTCGCCCTCGACGCCCCGGCCTCCAAGATCGGCTGCCCCGAGGTCACCCTCGGCCTGCTCCCCGGAGGCGGCGGCGTCGTCCGCACCGTCCGGATGCTCGGCATCACCGACGCGCTGCTGAAGGTGCTCCCTCCAGGGCGACCCAGTACAACCCGCGCCGCGCCCAGGAGAACGGCCTGGTCGACGAGGTCGCCGACAGCCGCGCGAGGACATGCTCGCCAAGGCCCGCGCCTTCATCGACGCCAACCCGGAGTCGGCCCAGCCCTGGGACCGGCCCGGCTACCGCATCCCCGGCGGTACGCCGTCGCACCCGAGGTTCGCGGCCAACCTGCCCGCCTTCCCCGCCAACCTGCGCAAGCAGACGAACGGCGCCCCTACCCGGCCCCGCGCAACATCATGGCCGCCGCCGTCGAGGGCTCCCCAGGTCGACTTCGAGACCGCGCAGGTCATCGAGGCCCGCTACTTCGTCGAGCTGGCCGCCGGGCGAGACCTCGAAGAACATGATCCAGGCGTTCTTCTTCGACCTCCAGGCCGTCAACTCCGGCGCCAACCGACCCAAGGGCATCGAGCCGCGCAAGGTGACCAAGGTCGCCGTCCTCGGCGCCGGCATGATGGGCGCCGGCATCGCCTACTCGTGCGCCCGCGCGGGCATCGACGTCGTCCTCAGGGGACGTCGCCCTGGAGTCGGCCGCCAAGGGCAAGGCCTACTCCGAGAAGCTGTGCGCCAAGGCCGTCGCCAAGGGCCGTACGACCCAGGAGAAGGCCGACGCGCTGCTGGCCCGCATCACGCCGACCGCCGAGGCGGCCGACCTCGCGGGCTGCGACGCGGTCATCGAGGCCGTCTTCGAGGACACCTCCTCAAGCACAAGGTGTTCCAGGAGATCCAGGACGTCGTCGCCCCCGACGCGCTGCTCTGCTCCAACACCTCCACCCTGCCCATCACCGCGCTGGCCGAGGGCGTCGAGCGCCAGGCGGACTTCATCGGGCTGCACTTCTTCTCGCCCGTCGACAAGATGCCGCTGGTCGAGATCATCAAGGGCGAGCGGACGGGCGACGAGGCGCTGGCGCGCGCCTTCGACCTGGTCCGGCAGATCAACAAGACGCCGATCGTGGTCAACGACTCGCGCGGCTTCTTCACCTCCCGGGTCATCGGCCACTTCATCAACGAGGGCGTGGCCATGGTCGGCGAGGGCATCGAGCCCGCCTCCGTCGAGCAGGCGGCGGCCCAGGCGGGCTGCCCTGGCCAAGGTGCTCTCCCTGATGGACGAGCTGACCCCTCACGCTGCCCCGGAAGATCCGCAAGGAGACCAGGCGGGCCGTGGAGGAGGCGGGCGGCACCTGGACCGCGCACCCCGCCGAGGCCGTCATCGACCGCATGGTCGACGAGTTCGAACGCCCCGGGCGCAGCGGCGGCGCCGGGTTCTACGAGTACGGGGACGACGGCAGGCGGGCAGGACTCTGGCCGGGCCTGCGGGAGCACTTCCACGAAGCCCGGGTACGAGATCCCCTTCGCGGACAGTGCAGGAGCGCATGCTCTTCTTCGGAGGCGCTCGACACGGTCAAGCTCCTGGAGGAGGGCGTGCTGACCTCCGTCGCCGACGCCAACATCGGCTCGATCCTCGGTATCGGCTTCCCCGGCTGGACCGGCGGCGTCCTGCAGTACATCAACGGCTACGAGGGGGTCTGCCCGGCTTCGTGGCACGCGCGCGTGAGCTCGCCGACCGCTGCCACGGCGAGCGCTTCACGCCGTCCGCGCTGCTGGTGGAGAAGGCGGACCAGGGGAGGTCTTCACGGACGGCCGCTGAGCAAGCGGCTCAGTCCTCGCCGCCCACGCCGTCCCCGCCGAGCCACTCCCGCAGCTCGTCCCGCAGCGACCGCTGGAACGTGGTCAGCAGCGCCTGCACCACGAGCGGGTGCATGTGGGCGGACAGGGACCGGACGTCCCGCGCGTCGCGTTCGGCGACCGCGTCGCGCAGCAGGTGCGACAGGTCGCGCGCGGCGGCGCGGGAGTGCTCGAGCAGGGCCGTACGGGCGGCGAGGACCGTCTCGGGGAGAAGGGCACGTCGAGCGGTTCGACGCCGAGCCGGAGCAGCCCGGCGTCGACCCGGTAGGCGTCACCGTCCGGGGCCGCGCCGTCCCGCGCGACGATGTCCATCGCGGTGAGCCGGTCCACCTCGTCGTCCGTCAGCGGCCGGGCCCGCCCGCCGGCCCAGCTCCTCACGCGTAACGCTCTCCACCGTCTCCGGCGCCCAGGAGGCCACCACCGCGCGGTGCAGCGCGAGGTCGTGCGGGCTCAGATCCGGCGGCAGCTGCTTGAGATACCGCCTCGATCGCGGCCAGCGTCATGCCCTGGTGCTGCAACTCCTCGATCAGCGCCAGCCGGGCCAGGTGCTCGCCGCCGTAGTGCCCCACCCGGCGCGGGCCGATCGCCGGCGGTGGCAGCAGCCCCCTGGTGCCGTAGAAGCGGACCGTGCGGACCGTGACGCCGGCCCGCGCGGCCAGCTCGTCGATCGTGAAAGTCGGCTCCTCGGTGTCGGTCGTCGTCATGTGCAGCAGTATCGCTGTCTCACCAATGCTGTGACACGTCTCGCGCACCATGCGCACCCTGTGGAGACGACTGACGGATCTTGTGACAAGTCACGCTGTGTGAAATGAGACACCGCATGCACACGCAGGGTCGTGGGAAGGTGCTGCCTTGGTCTGTGCCGCGAAGGGTGGTGCGGGCCTTGTCGCTGTACGGACGACCTGGGCGTACCCGCCCGGGCGCACCAGAGATTGGTACCACCCGTGAGCAAGGACGCCGTCGCCACGGCACAGGCCGCCGCCCACCCCCAGGCGGCCGAACGACCGCGGACGCGGGTGACGCCGGCTACAGCAAGGGACCTCAAGGCCCGCCACGTCAACATGATCGCCATCGGCGGCGCCATCGGCACCGGCCTCTTCCTCGGCGCCGGCGGGCGCCTGCGCGACGCGGGCCCGGCGCTCGCGATCGCCTACCTCGTCGCCGGCGTCTTCGCCTTCTTCGTCGTCAAGGCCCTCGGTGAGCTGGTGCTCTACCGGCCCCTCCTCCGGGTCCTTCGTGTCGTACGCGCGCGAGTTCCTCGGCGAGAAGGGCGCCTACGTCGCCGGCTGGATGTACTTCCTGAACTGGTCGACGACCGGTATCGCCGACATCACCGCGATCGCGCTGTACACGCACTACTGGAGTATGTTCACGAGCATCCCGCAATGGGTGCTCGCCCTGATCGCCCTCGCGGTGGTCCTGGCCGTGAACCTGATCTCGGTGAAGATCTTCGGCGAGATGGAGTTCTGGTTCGCGATCGTCAAGGTCGCCACCCTCGTCGCCTTCATGCTGATCGGTATCTTCTTGCTGGCCACCCAGCACGAGGTGGGCGGCCACACACCGGGCATGAGCATGATCACCGACCATGGTGGCATCCTCCCCACGGCGCCATGCCCGTCATCCTGGTCATGCAGGGCGTGATCTTCTCCTACGCGGCCCTGGAACTGGTCGGCGTCGCCGCCGGCGAGGACCGCCGAGCCGCACAAGATCGTCCCCCGCGCGGTGAACTCCATCATGTGGCGCGTCGCCCTGTTCTACGTCGGCTCGGTCGTCCTGCTGGCCCTGCTGCTGCCGAGCTCGCTCTACTCGGGCGACGAGAGCCCCTTCGTCACGGTGCTGTCCGGGATCGGCGTCCCGGCCGCCGGTGACGTGATGAACCTCGTCGTCCTCACCGCGGCGATGTCCTCCCTGAACTCCGGCCTGTACTCCACCGGCCGCATCCTGCGCTCGATGGCGATGGCGGGCTCCGCGCCCAAGTTCACCGGCGTGATGAGCCGCAGCCAGGTCCCCCTACGGTGGCATCCTGCTGACCTGCGCGGTCTGCGTCCTCGGCGTCGGCCTCAACTTCCTGGTGCCGAACAAGGCCTCCTGAGATCGTCCTGAACGTCGCCTCCCTGGGCATCATCAGCACCTGGGTGATCATCACGATCTGCCACCTGGTCTTCGTGCGCCGGGCGCGCGCCGGCCTGGTCGAGCGGCCGCACTTCCGGCTGCCCGGCAGCCCCGTCACGGAGATCGTCACGATCGCCTTCCTGCTGGCCGTGATCGTCCTGATGTGGAACGACGAGGAGGTCGGCCGCAAGACCGTGCTGCTCGTGCCCGTGATCGCGGTGATGCTGGTGGCCGGCTGGTTCGGCGTCCGCCGCCGGGTGGCACAGAACGCCGCCGAGCAGGAGCTTGGCAGGCTCACCAAGTAGCGAGAAGCACCCGCTTTCACGGCCACTGTCAGTGGTGGCCTCTACGGTGGCGTCATGTCGGAGATCAGGTATGTCCGGGGTGACGCCACCGTCCCGTCGGTCAAGGGCGTCAAGGTGATCGCCCATGTCTGCAACGACCTCGGCGGCTGGGGCAAGGGCTTCGTCCTGGCCGTCTCGCGCCGCTGGCCGGAGCCGGAGGCTGCCTACCGCGCCTGGCACCGCGACCCGCGCGTCGAACGACTTCGGGCTGGGCGCGGTCCAGTTCGTCCAGGTCGAGCCGTATGTGTGGGTGGCCAACATGATCGGCCAGCGCGGCATGAGGACCGGCAGCAAGGGCGTCCCCGTGCGCTACGAGGCGATCGACACGGCCCTCGGCCGCCTCGCCGACACGGCGGTCGAGTTGCACGCCTCGGTGCACATGCCCCGCATAGGCTGCGGCCTGGCCGGCGGCAAGTGGTCCCGCGTCGAGCCGCTCGTCACCGAGCGGCTCGCGCGGCGAGGCGTCCCCGTGACCGTCTACGACCACGGGGACGCCGCCTGGAGCCCTGTCGGTCGGTGTGCGTGCGGTCGGTCAGTGCCCGTGCACGTCGTTCGTCGCGGCGATCCTCTGCCAGGACCGCGGCCGCGCGGCACGTCCGACGTCTGCGCGAGGGACGCCGCGCGCGCCGCCGGCGCGTCCGGCTTCGACGGCTGGAACAGCCAGGTGTCGAACAGCGCGGCCAGCGGCTTGCCGGAGACCTCCTCGGAGTACCGCTGGAAGTCGGCGACGGACGCGTTGCCGTGGGCGTACCGAGCGGGCCACCCCTTGAGGATGGCGAAGAAGTCCTCGTCCCCGACCTCGACGCGCAGCGCGTGGACGGCCAGTGCGCCCTGGTCGTAGACCGCGATGTCGAACTGGTTCTCCGGCCCCGGATCACCGGGCCTCACCGTCCAGAACGGATCGTCGGCCGGGTGCGAGGCGTACGTGTAGTCGGCCAGCTCCTGCGCCGTGCCCTCGCCCTCGTGCTCGGACCACAGCCACTGGGCGTACCGCGCGAAGCCCTCGTTGACCCAGATGTCCTTCCAGCCGCGCACCGAGACCAGGTCGCCGTACCACTGGTGGGCCAGCTCATGGACGACGACGGACACGTTCGAGCCGTTCGCGAACTGCCGGGGGCTGTAGAACGGCCGGGTCTGTGTCTCCAGCGCGTACCCGGTGTCCGTGTTCGGCACGTACCCGCCGAGCGCGTTGAACGGATAGGGCCCGAAGTACCCAACCAGCCAGTCGGCGATCTCCCCGGTCCGCTCCACGCTCGCTCGCGCAGCGCCGTCGTGGGCGCCCAGGTCCTTGCTGTAGGCGTTGACGACCGGAATGCCGCTCTCGGTCGTGCCGGTGGTGAGGTCGAACCTGCCGACCGCGAGTGTGGCCAGATACGTGGCCTGCGGCTTGTCGGACCGCCAGTTCCAGCGGGTCCAGCCGAGCCGTGAGCTCGTCGACTGCAGCGTGCCGTTCGAGATGGCCTGGGTGCCGTCCGGCACCTGCACCGACACGTCGTAGGTGGCCTTGTCGAGCGGGTGATCGTTGCTGGGGAACCACCACCAGGCCGCCTCGGGCTCGTTGGCGGCGACACCGCCGTCCGGGGTGCGGTGCCAGCTCGTGGAAGCCGTACGCCTGCTCCGACGACGGCACGCCGCTGTAGCGGACGACGACGGTGACGGGCGTGCCCCTTGCGCAGCGGGCTCGTCGGGGTGATCTCCAGCTCGTGCTCGCCCGAGGTCGTGAACGACGCCTTCGCGCCGTTCACCCGCACCTCGCCGACGTCCAGCAGGAAGTCCAGGTTGAACCGTGAGAGGTCCTCGGTGGTGCGGGCCAGGATCGTCGCCGTTCCCTCCAGCCGGTCCGTGTCCGGCCGGTACTTGAGGCGCAGATCGTAGTGGGAGACGTCGTATCCGCCGTTGCCGTAGGCCGGGTAGTAGGGGTCGCCCATGCCCGGAGCGCCGGGGGAGTGGGCCGCCGCCGACGCCGGGATCGCCAGCATGAGGGAGGCGGCGCCGAGTGCGCCCGGCACGATGATTCTGCGGTGCACGAAAGCTCCAAGTCGTAGGGGCACGAAGTCTGTTCGGAGCCTATTCAGCTGCTGTGCGCGCGGTCATGTCCACGGTCACCCCTGTCACACGATCGCCATTCGGCCGTCATGAGACACACGTTGCCCTCTTCTGCGCGGGAGTTGACCGATGTACCGTCCGCGCATGCCGATACGCATGCGCTTCACGATCTGGAGACCGCTCGTGACGGCGGCCACGGCCGCTTCTCATGGCAACCCTTCTCACGCCCGCCGCGACAGCCCACCCCCCGCGACCCCGCGACAGAGCGAACCGGTTCACTCCTACGACGACGCCATCCGCGAGGTCGTCTGGGTGGACACCGGGTACGACGGGGACGGCGACGGCGAGGACGACCGTGTCGCCGTCGACATCGTCCGCCCCCGGGAACCCGCCCAACAGGGCCGGAAGATCCCCGTCATCATGGACGCCAGCCCGTACTACTCGTGCTGCGGGCGCGGCAACGAGAGCCAGAAGAAGACGTACGACGCCGACGGCGACGTCGACGGGATGCCGCTGTACTACGACAACTACCTCGTGCCGCGTGGCTACGCCTTCGTCGGCGTCGACCTGGCCGGCACCAACCGCTCCGACGGCTGCGTCGACGTCGGCGGACGCTCCGACGTCCAGTCCGCGGAGGCCAGTCGTCGACTGGCTGAACGGCCGCGCGAAGGCGTACACCAGCCGCACCGGCGGCGAGAGCGCGCCAGGGCGACCTGGACCAACGGCAGGACCGGCATGATCGGCAAGAGCTGGGACGGCACCATAGCCAACGGCGTCGCCGCCACCGGCGTCGAGGGCCTGGAGACCATCGTCCCGATCGCCGCCATCTCCTCCTGGTACGACTACTACTTCAGCCAGGGCGCCCCGCTCTACGGCTCGGGCCCCGACTGGCTGTCCGACTACGTCAACAGCCCCGACGCCCGCGACCGGTGCGACGCCGTCCAGCACAAGCTCGTCGACGGCGCCCCGCGCACCGGTGACTGGACGCGGCTGTGGACCGAGCGCGACTACGTCAAGGCCGCGAGCAAGGTGGAAGGCGAGCGTCTTCCTGATCCACGGCACGCAGGACCTCAACGTCCGCATGCAGCACGTCGGCCCGTGGTGGAACGCCCCTCGCGAAGAACGGCGTCGACCGCAAGATCTGGCTCTCCAGACCGGCCACGTCGACCCCCTTCGACTTCCGACGCGCCGAGTGGGTCGACACCCTGCACCGCTGGTTCGACCACGAACTCCTCGGCTACGACAACGGCATCGACCGCGAGCCCATGGCCGACATCGAACGCCGGCCCGAGCAGTGGGAGACGTCGAAGACCTGGCCGCCGCGTTCCACCGCCACCACGACGCTGCGCCCCGCCGACGGCCGCGCGACCGGGCGTCGGCACCCTCGGCCTGCGCCGGGACCGCGGCACCGAGACGTTCACCGACGACCCTGCGCTGAACGAGACGGACTGGGCCGCGCACATCGACGAGCCGACCCCGGGCTAGGCCGGGTTCGTCACCGGCCCGCTCACCCGCGACCTGCGCCTGTCCGGCGCCTCCGAGGTCACCGTCACCACGCGGTCCAGCACCCCGACGGCCCACCTCTCCGCCGTACTCGTCGACCTCGGCCCCGACACCATCCGCGACTACGCCGACCGCGGTGAGGGCATCACCACCCGCACCGACCGCACCTGTTAGGGGCCCGAGCACCCCGGGCGACAGCTCCTGCTACCTGGAGACGGCGGCGAAGACCACCGACGTGGACTACACGGTCGTCAGCCGAGGCTGGGCCGACCTCGGCAACCACGCGTCCAGGTGGCAGGGACGCCCGCTCACCCGGGCAGAACCTACGCCGTCACCCTCGACCTGGCGGCCACCGACCACGTCGTCCCGGCCGGCCACCGCCTCGCGCTCATCGTCGCGGGCACCGACAAGGACCTCATCGACCCGCCCGCCGACACGCCGACCCTCACCGTGGACCTCTCCCGCATCGTCGGCACGCGTACCGTTCGTCGGCGGCACCGCCGCGTTCGCCGAGGCCACCGCCGGTACGGCGACCGCCGCCCCCCGCCCCCTGCGCCTCTCGACGGCGTGACCGCGCCGCACACGACCCACCGCGTTCCGAAGGGAGCCCGATGAACCGCCTGCGCACCCTCACCGTGATCACCGCGGCCCTCGCCGCGTCCCTCCTCACCGCGCCGGCCCACGCCGCCGACACCGCACACGACCCGCCCCGCACCGGCTTCGAGAAGACGCACGGCGCCCGCTGGACCAGCCAGCCCGAGGAGCAGGCGCTGCTGGCCGCCGCCGACCGGGCGAGCGGCCGGGTCACCGTCGGCCGCATCGGCACCACGAAACAGGACCGCCCCCTCCAACCTCGTGACGATCGGCAGGCACTCCGCCCCGAACAAGGTGCTCCTCGTGTGCAGCCAGCACGGCGACGAGCCTTCCGGCCGCGAGGCATGCCTGCCCACCGTCCGGGACCTGGCCTACGCGACGGACCGGCGGACCCGGCGGTTCCTGTACCGCACCACCGTGCTGGTCGTCGCCCACCCGCCAACCCCGACGGCCGGGCCGCCGACACCCGCGGCAACAGCGACGGCGTCGACATCAACCGCGACCACCCTCGCCCTGAAGACGGCCGAGGCCCGCGCCCTGGCCGCCGTCGTCCGCGACCAGCGCCCCGACGTCCTCTACGACCTGCACGAGTACGGCTCCACACCCCGTACTACGACAAGGACCTCTTTGACCTCTGGCCCCGCAACCTCAACACCCACACCCAGGTCCACGACGAGGCCCGCACCCTGTCCGGAGCGTACGTCCGCCCCGCCGCCGAGCGGGTTTAGGCCACTCGACCGGCACGTACGGCATCTGGACCGACCCGGTCACCGGCGACCCGATCAGTGCAGACCGCCGGCGACGGCCAGGGAACGCATCCTGCGGAACATGTCCGGCGTGAAACACTCGGTCGGCCTCCTCATCGAGAGCCGCGTCGACGCGCTTCACCGACGCCGAGCGCGAGGACGAGGCCCTGAACAACCGGCGCCGGGTGAACTCGCAGCTCTGCGGCCCTGGACGGCATGTTCCGCTACGCGGACCAGCGGGCGCGGAAGCGTCGAGACGGCCACCGCGGTCGCCCGGTGGTCCGGCCTGGCCGACACCGGGCCCGTCTACCTCGGCGGCGCGGACAACGACCCGGCCGAGCCCACCGAGGTGATCGAGGACCCGCCCTGCGGCTACCGGCTCACCCCCCGACCAGTACACGGACCTGAAGGACGAACTCGCACTGCACGGTGTACAAACGCGTCCGACCGGGGAGAAGGGGCGCCTACGTACCGCTGCGCCAGCCGCTGCGCGCACTCGTGCCGCTGCTCCTGGACGAGCGTGCGACGTACCACCTGACGGTAGGTGAACCCGACACCCGCTGTTGAAGGGGTGAGTTCCGCGTCGCACGTGGTAAGGGCGTAGCAGAGGATTGTTTTCAGCCCTCACCGACTTGAAAGGTGCCGCCCAGACGCAGGACCGACCGAGCGACAAGGAACACCACGAAAGAGGGACACTGCCGGGTTCGGAAACGGCCCTGCCGGGACAGGAGCACAAGCCCCGGACCGACCGCGTCGTCTTCGGCGTCACCGCGCCCTGACCCTCGCGTTCGTCATCTGGGGCGCGGCCGGCACGGACTCGCTGGAGGACGCCTCCGGCAGCATGCTCAGCGGCCTGATGCACAACGGCGGCTGGGCGTTCGTGCCGGGCCGCCTCCGGCTTCGTCGTCTTCGCCCCTCTGGCTCGCGGCCAGCCGCTACGGCCGCATCCACCTCGGCGCCGAGGGCGAGAAGCCCGAGTTCCGCACGGTGTCCTGGGTCGCCATGATGTTCAGCGCGGGCATGGGCATCGGTCTGATGTTCTGGGGGCGTGAGCGAGCCGCTGGCGCACTTTGACACCGCCCCGCCCGGCACCAGCCCCGCCGACACCGGCGACCGCATGGCGACGGCCATGGCCACCACCCTGTTCCACTGGACGCTCCATCCCCGGGCGATCTACGCGGTGGTCGGCCTCGGTATCGCCTACAGCACCTTCCGCAGGCGCCGCCGGCAGACCATCAGCGCCGTGTTCACCCCGCTCATCGGCGAGAAGCACGCCAACGGCGTGAGCGGCCGGGTCATCGACATCCTCGCCATCATCGCGACGGTCTTCGGCTCCGCGGCCTCGCTCGGCCTCGGTGCCCTGCAGATCGGCTCCGGCGTCGAGAAGCTCGACTGGATGGACAAAGGTCAGCACCGGGCTGCTGGTCGGCATCATCGCGGTGCTGACCGTGGCGTTCGTGGCCTCCGCGATCTCCGGCGTCGAGAAGGGCATCCAGTGGCTGTCCAACACCAACATGGTGCTGGCCCTGCTCCTGGTCGTGTTCGTGTTCGTCGCGGGTCCGACCATCCTCATCCTCGACCTGCTGCCGACCTCGATCTTCGCCTACCTCGGAGACCTCGCCCGAGATGGCCGGCCGTACCGAGATCAGCGGCGGCGAGGGCGTCGCCGACCGCTGAGCAGCTGGACCGTCTTCTACTGGGCGTGGTGGATCTCCTGGACGCCCTTCGTCGGCATGTTCATCGCCCGCATCAGCCGGGGCCGGACCATCCGCCAGTTCATCGGCGGCGTCATCCTCGTCCCCAGCACCGTCAGCCTGATCTGGTTCGCGATCTTCGGCGGTTCGGCGATGAGGCTCCAGGAGCAGAACCGGCTCGGCGACGAGACGACCCCCGAAGGCCGGCTCTTCGCGGTCCTGCAGGAGGACCCGATCGCCACCGTCACCAGCCTGCTGGTGATGGTCCTCGTCGGCATCTTCTTCGTCTCGGCGCCGACGCGGCCTCCATCGTGATGGGCACCCTCTCGCAGAAGGGCGCGCCTCGAACCCAGCCGCTGGGTGGTCGTGTTCTGGGGCGTGGTGACCGGCGCGGTCGCCGCACATCATGCTCCTGGTGGGCAGCGGTGAGGAGACGCGCTCACCGGTCTGCAGAACCTGACGATCCTCGCGGCGGCGCCCTTCGTCATCGTGATGATCTTCATGTGTATCGCCCTGATGCGCGACTTGCGCCGTGACCCCCTGATGGTGCGCGGTGAGATGGCCTCCGAAGCCGTCGAGATGGCCGTCATCGAGGGCCACAAGCAGTACGAGGGCGACTTCGAGATCCGCATCGGCCCGGGCCCCGGCACGGACGTGGAGGGCGACCCGATCGGCAAGCACCACTGACCGACGCGGAGTCGCTCGGTGGGGGAACGGAAAGGGGCCGGCACGCACCCGCGTGCCGGCCCCCTTCCCCGTCTGAACGCAGCGCCGCCCGGACCGGGCGGCACGGTCAGCGGGAGGCCAGCTCGGCCGCCTCCCGCGCGCAGCCCCAGGCCACGGTGACGCCCGCGCCGCCGTGGCCGTAGTTGTGCACCAGCGGCCGCCCGTCCGGCAGCCGCTCGCGCTCCAGCCGCACCGCGTCCCGGGCCGGCCGCAGCCCCACCAGGTGGCGCGAGCACCCGCGCCCCGGCGATCTCGGGCCGCAGCGCCGCGCACCGCCGCACGATCGCCTCAGGACCGCCGGGGTCCGGCCTCGGCCGACCAGGCGTCCTCCTCAGCCAGCCGCCCAGGACCAGCCGGCCGGGCTGCAGGAAGAAGTACGCCATCTCCCGGAGACGGGATCGGTGGAGACCATCCAGGTCCGGATGCCGGGGGTTCTCCACGACGACCAGCTGCCCGCGGCACCGGACGCACGGACGCGTCCGGCACCAGCTCCCCGGCGCCCAGCCCCGTGCAGTTGACCACCACCGGCGCCTCGGCCCACGGCTCCCAAAGCCAGATCGCTCACCGCGCGGATCTCCACGACACCGCCCGCCGACACCAGCCGCTTCCGCAGCCACGACAGATGAGTCGACATGTCGATGAGCGGCAGCCGCGCCTGCACAGCCCCGACCCGCCGTACTCCTCCGCTGTCGCCACCCGCAGTCCCGGCAGCCGTGCGGCCGCCCACGCGTCCGCCTCGTCCAGGCCGGTCTCGCCCAGCACCCCTTCGACCATGCGTACGCCGCTCTCCCCGGGCCGCGCCGCAAGCTCCTCATACACGTCCAGGAGCGCAGCGCCCACGACCGCGCCAGCGCGACCGGCTCGATGCGGTACGGCCACCACAGCGCACCCGCTACCGCCGAGGTGGTCCGCTCGACGGGCTCCCCGCGTCCCACAGCCGCACCCGCCTGCCGCGCTCGGCGAGAACGACGGCCGTCGTCAGCCCGACCACCCCGCCGCCGACCACGACGACTTCGTCATCCAGTTCGGTCTCCACACCGGGACGTTAGCGGAATGCCCCATGCCGTGCGCAGAGCGGTCGCACCCCGGGAATACTCACCGCATGGCTGCCGAGTACGCGACCTTCGCTCTGGCCCCCGGCGGTGCGCGCCGGCGGCGTCCGGGCCGACGGTGACTACCAGGTCCACCGCGACTTCATGGACTTCGTCGTCGACGGACGTCCCCTGCTGTTCCGCCTCTCCGACCTGGACGCCGTCTCCCCGCTCGCCTCCGACGTGCCTCCCGCGATCCCTCACCCTGCACAGGTCCGCAGCCTGCTCCTGGAGACCGACGCGCCCCTGCCCGGCGGCCGCTACGTCGTCTACGCCTGCCCCGAGTGTGAGGACCTCGCCTGCGGCGCGGTGACCGCTGTGATCCGGCGGGACGGCGACGACTTCGTCTGGCGGGACTTCGCCTGGCAGACCGGCGAACAGGCCGACCTGGAGTTCAACGGCTACCACGGCATCGGCCCGTACCGCTTCCCCGGCGCCGAGTACCGTGCCGCCCTCGCCGCCCTGCTCGACGGCGGCTCCGCGCACAACCCGACGCAGGGTCCTGCTGATCGGCGACCGCGTCGCCCTGCTCGCCAGGCTCGCCGCCGCGCTGCGCACCATCGGCATCGGCGCCGACATCACCCATGACGCCGGTGACGTGACGGCCGACGAACTGCGTGCCTACGGCGCCGTCGCCTTCGGCCGCGCGGTCGCCGAGGAGGAGCGGACGGCCGTACGCCGTGCCTTTGCGAACGCCGGGGTGGACGTGTCCTACGTCGACGGCCTCGGCTCGATCGTCCCGCTGCTCGTCGCCCAGATCGAGAACGCCCTGGACCGCGCGCCCGGCCGAGCGGCGCAGGCTGACCCGCCTGACGGCGACCGGTACCGCGGCCGACGTCGAGGTCACCTCGACCTGCCGGGTACGGCTCACCGCGTACCGACTGGACCGCCTGCACCGCGTCCACACCCACGAGGTCTTCGACGGCGTACTCGAACCGGGCGGCCACCGCGTCGACCTGGACGCGAGGACGGTGAAGGGGAATCCTTCGTGGTGGCGCGGGCGCCGAGAGGAGGCGTGCTGGTGGCGCGGTGACGCACGGGAATTCCGGCTGAGCGGGCGAGTGGACCACCGCTAAAATCGGCGGTCTGATGACTGCCACCCTCGTCGCCAAGAACCTCGCCGCCGGCCACGGCGGCTCGCTCCCTGTTCACCGGGCTCGACCTCGTCGTCGCGCCCGGCGACGTGATCGGACTCCCGTCGGAGCCAACGGCGCGGGCAAGGTCACCCTCCACGCGGATGCTCGCCGGACTGACCGCACCCCGGAACAGGGCGAGCTGCGCCGTGCCCGCCGACCGCCACCGTCGGCCACCTTCCTAGGAGGCCCGCGCCGCCGCCCGGCGAACGATCCGGGCGTTCCTGGCCCGCCCGCACCGGCAAATACCGAGGCGCAGCGCACTGCATGGACGAGGCCACCCAGGCACTGGTCGACGCCCGCTCCCGGCGCCGACGACGCCTACGCGACCAGCCTGGAGCGCTGAGCTCCCCTGGGCGGCGCCGACCTCGACGACCGGCACGGCGGAGACCGCCGACGCACTGGGCCTGACGGTCGACCTGCACCAGCCGATGGCGTCCCTGTCGGGCGGCCGGGCGGCGCGCGCGCGACTCGCCTCCCACTCGTCCCCTCTCTCCGCTACGACGTCTTCCTGCTCGACGAGCCGACCAACGACCTCGACCTCGACGGCCTGGAGCGCCTCGAACGTTTCGTGACCGGCCTGCGCGCCGGCACCGTCGTCGTCAGCCACGACCGCGAGTTCCTCACCCGCACCGTCACCAAGATCTCCTCGAACTCGACCTCGCCCAGGGGCAGATCAACCTCTACGGCGGCGGCTACGAGGCTACCTCCGGAGGAACGCGAGGTGGCCCGCCGGCATCGCCCGCGACGAGTACGAGGAGTACGCCGACAAGCGGGCCTCCCTCCAGGACCGGGCCCAGACGCAGCGCTCCTGGATGGACAAGGGCGTCAAGAACGCCCGGCGCAAGGCGGGCAACGACAACGACAAGATCGGCCGCAAGTTCCGCAGCGAGGCCAGCGAGAAGCAGGCCGCCAAGGCCCGCCAGACCCAGCGCATGATCGAACGCCTGACGTCGTCGAGGAACCCCGCAAGGAGTGGGACCTGCGCATGGAGATCGCCTCGGCGCCACGCTCGGGCGCGGTGGTCGCCACCCTGCGCGACGCCGAGGTCCGGCGCGGCGACTTCGTCCTCGGCCCGGTCTCCTCAGATCGACTGGGCGGACCGGGTGGCGGTGACGGGAGCGAACGGCGCGGGCAAGTCCACGCTGCTCCGCCGCCCTTCCTGGGCCGTGTCCCGCTGGACGCCGGACACGCGGCGCTCGGCTCCGGCGCGTCCTGCTCGGCGAGGTCGACCAGGCCCGCGAGCTGTTCTACGGCCCCCGAGGCCCTGCTCGACGCCTTCCGCTCGGCCACGCCGGACACGGAACCGGCCGAGATCCGCACCCTCCTGGCTGCTCGCCCCCTCAAGGCGGACCACGTCATGCGCCCGGCGTCGACCCTCTCACCGGGCGAACGCACCAGGGCGGCCCTGGCCCTCCTCCAGGGCAGAGGCGTCAACCTCCTGATCCTGGACGAGCCGACCAACCACCTCGACCTGCCGGCCATCGAACAACTGGAAGCGGCCCTGGACGCCTACGAGGGCACCACGCTCCTCCTGATCACCCACGACCGCCGCATGCTGGACGCGGTCAGGGTGACGAGACGCCTGGAGGTCACGGACGGCAAGGTAGTGGGAGCGCACGTGGCTGCCCCTCCGCGGCTGCGGGCAGTCGTGCCGCCGGGGCGGCACGGGTGGGCGCAGCGGCACCGGCCAGCGCCGGCCCGCGCACCCACCCCCAGCTACAACACCGCGTGCCTACGCCAACCCGGCTCGCCGCAACGCGTCAGCCATCGCGTCGTTGGACGGAGCAGGCGCCGACGACCGCCCTTGCCGCCACTCACCGCCGCCGCCGGAGGCTGCCGCTGCTGCCGCTGCCTTCGGCGGCTTCCCTCCGCGCTCCCGCTTCTGCTCCCCGGGCGAACTCCCGCCCACCCTGCGGGGCGGCCTCGTCGTCCAGCCGCAACGTCAACGAGATCCGCTTCCGCGGAATGTCGACGTCCATCACCTTCACCTTCACGATGTCCCCGGGCTTCACCACATCCCGCGGATCCTTCACGAACGTCTTCGACATGGCCGACACACGTGCACCAGCCCGTCCTGGTGCACACCGACGTCCACGAACGCACCGAAGGCCGCGACATTCGTCACGACACCCTCCAGGACCATCCCGGCGGACAGGTCGGAGATCTTCTCCACGCCCTCCTTGAAGGTGGCCGTCTTGAAAGGCGGGCCGCGGGTCGCGCCCCGGCTTCTCCAGCTCCCTCAGAATGTCCGTGACCGTCGGCAGACCGAACGTCTCGTTCACGAACTCCGCCGGCTCGAGCGACCGCAGCACGGACGTGTTGCCGATCAGGCCGGCCACCTCCTGCCCGGCGGTCTTCACCATCCGGCGTACCACCGGGTACGCCTCGGGGTGCACGCTGGACGCGTCCAGCGGGTCGCTGCCGCCCCGGATCCGCAGGAAGCCCGCGCACTGCTCGTACGCCTTCGGGCCGAGCCGCGACACCTTCTTCAGCTCGGTCCGCGACGTGAACGGCCCGTTCGCGTCCCGGTGCGCCACGATGTTCTCGGCGAGACCGGAGGTGACGCCGGACACGCGGGCGAGCAGCGCGCGCGGAGGCCGTGTTGACGTCCACGCCCACGCCGTTCACACAGTCCTCGACCACCGCGTCCAGCGAGCGCGACAGTTTCACCTCGGACAGGTCGTGCTGGTACTGGCCGACGCCGATCGACTTCGGGTCGATCTTCACCAGCTCGGCCAGCGGGTCCTGCAGCCGCCGGGCGATCGACACCGCGCCGCGGAGCGAGACGTCCATGTCCGGCAGCTCCTGGGGAGGCGAAGGCGGAGGCCGAGTACACGGAGGCACCGGCCTCGGACACCATCACCTTGGTGAGCCGCAACTCGGGGTGCTTGCGGATCAGTTCGCCGGCGAGCTTGTCGGTCTCGCGGGACGCCGTGCCGTTGCCGATGGCGACCAGTTCGACCGCGTGCTCCTTGGCGAGCCGCGCCAGCTTGGCGATCGCCTCGTCCCACCGGTTGGCGGGGACGTGCGGATGGATCACGTCCGTGGCCACGACCTTGCCGGTCGCGTCGACCACGGCGACCTTCACGCCCGTACGGAAGCCCGGGTCCAGGCCGAGCGTCGCACGGGTGCCCGCCGGGGCGGCCAGCAGCAGGTCGCGGAGGTTCGGTGGCGAAGACGTTCACCGCCTCGTCCCTCGGCGGCCGTGCAGCCGCAGCCGCAGGTCGATGCCCAGGTGCACCAGGGATGCGGGTGCGCCAGGCCCAGCGGACCGTGTCCGTGAGCCACTTGTCGCCGGGCCGGCCGCGGTCGGCGATCCCGAAGCGGCTCGCGACGATCCCCTCGACGACGAGGGTCCGTCGGTGGCCTCCTCGGGCTCCAGGACGAGGTCGAGCACGTCCTCCTCTCGCCGCGCAGCATGGCGAGGATCCGGTGCGAGGGCAGCTCGGTGAACGGCTCGGCGAAGTCCAAGTAGTCGGCGAACTTGCGCCGGCCTCCTCCTTGCCCTCCTTCACCTTGGCGGCGAGCCGCCCGCGCACCCACATCCGCTCCCGCAGCTCGCCGATCAGGTCGGCGTCCTCCGGAGAACTTCTCCGTGAGGATCGACCGCGCTCCGTCCAGGGCGGCCTGCGGGTCCGCCACGCCCTTGCCGGCGTCGACGAACGCGGAGGCCGCGGCGAGCGGGTCCACCGACGGGTCGCCGAGCAGGCCCTCGGCCAGCGGCTCCAGACCCGCCCCCACGCGCGATCTGCGCCTTGGTACGCCGCTTGGGCTTGTACGGCGGGTAGATGTCCTCCAGGCGGGCCTTGGTCTCCGCCCCGCGGATGCGCGCGCCTCGAGCTCCTCGGTGAGCTTGCCCTGCTCGCGTACCGAGTCGAGGATCGCCGTACGCCGCTCCTCCAGCTCCCGCAGATAACGCAGCCGCTCCTCGAGCGTGCGCAGCTGCGCGTCGTCGAGCATCTCGGTCGCTTCCTTGCGGTAGCGGGCGATGAAGGGCACCGTGGAGCCGCCGTCGAGCAGCTCCACCGCGGCGCCTTCACCTGCCGCTCCCGTACGCCGAGTTCCTCGGCGATCCTGCTCCTCGATGGACCTCACGTCGATGGACGCGCTGGACCCGGGTGTCGTCACGATCCCGTACCGCCTTCTCACAGAGGTTGCGCGGCAATTGTGGCAGGTGGTGCCGACAATCGGGGATCAGGGCACCACCCGGCCCGGTCGGGAGCGGGGCGCGCCGGACGCGGTGTCAGGACCCGGCGGCCGCGGGTCGAGGACGAGGCCCTGCCAAGCCGGGCCAGGGCCCGGAAGGGAAGCGTCACGACGGTGGCGATGGCCCCACCGATCTGGCGCAGTACGTCTGCGATGGCACGGAACACGAAAAGCCCTTTCCTCTCCCGGCCCCTCCGGCCGGGAGTCCTAGGGGTACCTCCGGATCGGCCGGACATGCCCGTCGGCGGGGCCGGACCTGGTCAGCGCTTGCCGAGCAGGTCCGCCGGGAAGGCGCCGGCGCCCAGCGCCGTACGGGCGAAAGGACGTGCCGAGCTCCGTCAGACGGGCCACGCCCTCGGCTCCGAGATGCGCGTAGGGGCCGCGTCCAGCCGGTCCGTCTCCCGTTCGATCTCGTCGCGCAGTGCCACACCCCGCTCGCTCAGCTCGCCGGCGTCGTCGATCAGGCCGCGGTCGCGCAGCCGGTCCGTCGCCGCCTCCACTCCTCCTGGGTCCAGCCACGGGTGGTGAAGATCCACTTCGGCGCCATCCCCTTGCCGGTCGCGGTGTGCGTCACCAGCGCCTCCAGACCGTCGAGCCCCGCGGCCATCAGCGCGGCGAGGTGGCCGTCGCCCCGGTGCTCGCGCAGCAGGTCGCCGCGTGCCAGAACGCCAGGTGCGGCGCGTCGGGCACGGGCAGGTCCGCGTGGGCGGAGAACAGCGGACGGGCACTGCGGGAGCAGCCCTCGGCGGCGCGCAGCGCCGGACCGGCGGCCTCCGACATCTCCGCGGACGCCAGGGTCTCTGTCGCCGAGCAGGCGGCGCAGCGTCGCGTCGACGGCACGCGCGCGTGCCGCCAGGACCTGTGCCGGGGTGGCGGTCTCCCACACCGCGGGCACATGCCGGGCGACGAGGTCGTGCTTGTAGTTGTAGAACGTCGCCGTCACGGCGCCGGCGCCGACCGGCCCCAGCGCGGCGGCGCGCACCGCGAAGTTGACGGCCCGGGGGTCGGTGACCCCGAGATCGCCCAGTTCCCGCCCCAGGTCGGGCGAGAAGTAGTGCGTCGAGTGCAGCGAGTTGAGCGCGTTGTGGCAGCGGCGGCTGGCGCGTGCGTCGATGGCGGCAGTGGTCATGTCACGCACGTTACCAACCGCTCAGTACGTCCTCCAGGTGTCTGCCGCGGGCCCGCTCCGAGCGCGAGACACATGGCAGGAAAGGTGGGGTACTCGTCATTGCGGCCATCGCCGGGCGGGCGAAGAATCGACGGCATGGCGCAGCGAACCGTCCTCGCCGTCCTGTTCGACGACGTCCAGAGCCTCGATGTCACCGGCCCCGCGGAGGTCTTCGCGGGCGCCGAGCAGCACACGCCGGGGACGTACCGCATCCGTACGGCCCTCGCTGGACGGCGCGCCCGTGCGCACCTCCAGCGGCCTGACCGTCGTACCGGACCTGGCCCCTCGCCGAGGCGCCGGTCCCGGACACCCTGATCGTTCCCGGCGGCCGGGGCTCCCGGAATCCCGACCCGCGCCTGGTCGAGTGGCTGCGCGGCCACGGGACGCGCGCCCGGCGCCTGGTCTCCGTCTGCACCGGGGCGATCCTGCTCGCCAGGGCGGGGGCTGCTGGACGGCCGCCGTGCCACCACCCACTGGGCCTACCCCGACCGGCTCGCCCGCGACCACCCGGCCGTGGACGTCGACCCCGACCCGATCTTCATCCGCGACGGCCACGTCGCCACCTCCGCCGGCGTCACCTCCGGTATCGATCTCGCCCTCGCCCTGGTCGAGGAGGACCTGACCGGGACACCGCCCTGGCCATCGCCCGGCACCTGGTGGTGTTCCTGCGCCGACCCGGGAACCAGGCACAGTTCAGCGCCCAGCTCGCCGCCCAGACCGCCCGGCGTGAGCCCCCTGCGCGAGCTCCAGCGGTGGGTCGCCGAGCACCCCGGGGCCGATCTGGAGCGTCGCGGCCCTCGCCGACCGGGCCGGCCTCCTCGCCCCGCCACTTCGCCCGCGCCTTCCGCGCGGAGACCGGTACGACACCCGGCCGGTACGTCGACCGGGTCCGCGTCGAACACGCCCGCCGGCTGCTGGAGGACACCGGTGACGGCGTCGAGGAGATCTCCCGTTCCAGCGGCTACGGCACGCCGGAGGTTATGCGCCGCGCCTTCGTCAAGGCCCTGGGCACCCTCACCGGCCGAGTACCGCCGCCGCCTGTCCCGCGCCCGTCCACTGAGGACGCGACCCCGCTCGCCGAGCGAGCCCGAAATGGAAACACGTGCAGATCGCCATCGTTCTCTTCGACCGCTTCACCGCCCCTCGACGCCGTGGGCCCGTACGAGATGCTGAGCCGCATACCGAAGGCGGAGACCCGTCTTCATCGCCGAGCGGACCGGCCCGGTCCGCAACGATTCGGGAGCCTGGCGCTGACCGCCGACCGGACCCTGGCGGACGTGCCGCGAACCCGGATGTCGTCGTCGTGCCGGGCGGCCCCGGCCAGGACGCGCAGATGGTCAACGAGACCCTGCTGGACTGGCTGCGCACCGTCGACGCCACCAGCACCTGGACCACCTCCCGTCTCGCCCCGGCTCCCTGCTGCTCGCCGCCGCGGACTGCTCACCGGCCGCCGTGCCACCTCGCACTGGCTGGCCCTGAACCTCCTCGAACAGTACGGCGTCGAGCCGACCGGGGAACGGGTGGTCACCGACGGCAAGTACGTCACCGGCGGCCGGCGTCTCCGCCGGCATCGACATGGGCCTCCACACTGGTCGGCCGCATCGCCGGCGACGAGCACGCCCAGGCGGTCCAGCTGCTGACGGAGTACGACCCGCGGCCGCCCTACGACGCGCGGGGTCCCCCGAGAAGGCACCCGCGCATCTCGTCGAGGAGTTCCGCGTGAAGAACCGGTTCATCCTGACGTAGACCCGCTCGGCGGCATGCCCCAGCCGAAACGCGGCTGCCTGCGCTCCAGGAAGGCGGCGACCCCCTCCGCGGTCGTCGCGCTGCCGGCCTGGGCGGCCCAGTACGCGTCCCGGTCGGTGCGCCTCGTTCGCGAACTCCTTCGCCGCGGCTCGCGTCAGCTGCGAGCGCGACACCAGGACCCGGGCGAACTCCGCGACCCGCTTGCCGAGTTCGCCCTCCCGGCAGCACCTCGTCGACCAGACCGGTGCGCAACGCCCGCCCGGCGTCGATCAACTCCCCGGAGAAGAGGAGGTACTTCGCGGTGGCCCGGCCCGTCAGCGCCGCAGCCGCCGGGTGGAGGACGCGGAATACACGACCCCAGCTTGGCCGGGGTCACCTGAACAGCGCCGACTCTCGGCGAACCGCAGGTCGCAGGCGGCCGCCAACTGAGCCCCGCCGCCCACGCAGTGACCGCGGATCGCCGCCAGCGTCGGCTTGGGGAAGGCCGCGAGGGCCTCCTCCGCCCGAACGGCGAGCCCCTGCGCGTCCTCCGCCGGCTCCCGCAGGGTGGAGATGTCGGCCCCGGCGCAGAACGTGGCTCCCCTCACCGGTGAGCACCAGCGCCCGCACCGCCGGGTCTCCCGCCAGGGCGTCGAGCAGTTCGGGCAGCGCCCGCCACATCGCGGCCGTCATGGCGTTGCGCTTGGCCGGGTGGTGGACGACGACGTGGCGACCGAGTCGGCGACCCGGTGCAGCAGCTGGGGCTCCATGCGCCGGATGTTATCCGCCGACCCGTTGGGTTCACGCGGCCGGTGCGAGCGGGACAGGAACGGATCCCACAACTGACCGTGTCATACGCCAACGATCAGAGTGCTCGATACCAGCTGACTTGTGTTCAGTTATCCGGAGCGGAGCGACGCGTTACCAACACTCAGGGTGTGGGGGTGACAATCGAGCCCAAGGGTGGCGACCGGACGATGGACGAGACCGGCCCGCCGGGCCGCTGCCGTACGAAGGCGTTTGGCGGTTCACCGCCCCCCGCCGTGGACGCGTCGGTCCCGCAGGCGCGGCACGCCGTGCGGGACCTGCTGGTGCGCCAGGGCGTGCCGGTCTCCGACGACGTGGCCGAGGGCCTGCTCCTGATCGTCTCGGAGCTGGTCACGAACGCCGTCCGGCACGCGGCGGTGCTGTCGCCGGTGCTCGCCGTGGAGATCGCCGTCGGGCCCGAGTGGGTGCGGGTGTCCGTGGAGGACAGCCACCCCTACCGCCCGACCGCCCTGGAGGCCGATCACGGTCAGACGGGCGGGCGCGGGCTGCTCCTGGTCCGGGAGATCACCCGGAGGCGGGCGGGCGTGCGACGTGGCCCAGCACGGCGAGCGGGCGGCAGGTGATCTGGGCCGCCCTGCCGCTCAAGCATCGCCCTGCGGTAGGCGGGCTCACCAGCCGGCGGAGGGCCCCTGTCAGCTCGCGGACCGCGGCCGGGCCGCGTCCAGCACCGTCATGAACCACTCCGAGAAGGTGTCCTTGCCGTGCCGCCTCGGCCAGCTCTGCCGGACGACACGAAGGCCGTCTCCGCGACTTCCACCGCGTCGGGCGCGGCGCCGCCTGCACCAGGCCGACGAAGAGGTGGTTGTACTCCTGCTCGACCAGCCCGAGGCCGGGTCCGGGTGGTTGTAGCGCACGGTGCCCGCCTCGGCGAGCAGCGAAGGGTAGACGCCCAGTTCCTCGTACGTCCGCCGGGCCGCCGCCGCCGAAGGGCGCCTCGCCGGGGTAGGGGTGACCGCAGCAGGTGTTGGACCACACGCCGGGGAGTGGTACTTTTGCCCAGCGCCCGCTGCTGGAGCAGCAGCCGGCCCCGCTCGTCGAAGAGGAACACGGAGAGGTGGCGCGGTGCAGCCGCCCCGGCGGCTGGTGCGCGGAGAGCTTCCACGCGGTGCCGATCGTCACGCCGTTCTCGTCGACCAGTTCCAGCAAAATCGCGTCTGCGGTGCCGTTCTACGAACTGTGCGTCGCGGTGGCAGGAGTGATCGGCATACCCATCCTCCACATCGGTCCTCGCGCCCCAAGTGTGCCGTACGAATCTGGCACTCTCGGCACTTCCCGGCACTCCCGCATGTCCCGCGCGGCGGCGCGGGCGGAGGTCGTCACCGTCGGATCGCCGAGGAAGGGCCCGGTTGATCATCGTGCCCGGCGTCGTGGACCGGGAACCGTCCACGGCGTGACCGGAAGGAGTGCGCGGGGACGGGACCGGGGCGGGACGTGAACGAGCGGCGGACGGGCCGCACTTCGCAGCGCGTTCCGGCGCGCGCACGCCCCACCGCGTTCACCGGTGCCACCGAAGCCTCAGTGGCGCAACCTCGCCTCGTGCCCGCGTGGCCGCTGGGCTCCAGCTGGAAGGTGCAGTGCTCCACGTCGAAGTGGTCGCCGAGGCAGCCCTGCAACTCGTGCAGCATCTTCTCGTGGCCGATCGCGCTCAGCGCCTCGCCGCGTCACCACCACGTGCGCCGACAGCACCGGCAGGCCCGAGGTGATGGTCCAGGCGTGCAGGTCGTGGACGTCCTCGACCCCGTCCAGCGCCAGTATGTGGGCGCGCACCTCGGCGATGTCCACGCCCTGGGGCGGCCTCCAGCAGCACGTCCAGGGTCTCGCGCAGCAGCCGCCAGGTGCGCGGCACGATCATCAGGCCGATGACCAGCGACGCGATCGGGTCGGCCGGCTGCCAGCCGGTGGCCAGGATCACCAGCGCCGAGATGATCACCGCAAGGGAGTTTCCAGCGCGTCCGCCAGCCACCTCCAGGAAGGCGCCCCGCACGTTCAGGCTCTCCTTCTGGCCGCGCATCAGCAGGGTCAGCGACACCATGTTCGCCACCAGGCCGATCGCGCCGAAGACGACGGTCAGCCCGCCCGCGGTGCCGGCCGGTGTGATGAACCGCTCGATCGCCTCGTACAGGACGTAGCCGCCGACCCCGAGCAACAGCAGACAGTTGGCCAGGGCGGCGGATCTCGGCGCGCGCGAAACCGAAGGTTCGCCGGTCGCTCGGCGGCCGGGTTCGCGAAGTGAATGGCCAGCAGCGCCATGCCGAGACCCAGGGCGTCCGTCGCCATAGTGCGCGGCGTCGGCGATCAGCGCGAGCGAGTCGGCGAGCACGCCGCCGACGATCTCGACGACCACGACGAAGAGCGTGATCGCAAGCGCCACCCGCAGTTGCGCCACGGTACGCGGCCGTCGCCGTCCCGCCGGCCTGCGCCCCGTGCGCGTGCTCGTGATCATGCCCAGCCCCCATGAGAAGCAGCCTCCTGTGTCCGGCAGTCCGGCGTCCGGAGCACGGTGAACTACGGGTAGGGGGTATCCGGCAACGCGGCACTGAACACCGTTGTCATGTGGCCCTGACCTGCGGAAACGATACGCAGGTCAGAGCGGCCGACGATCCTGGACGGGCCGTCCGGGTGAGGGTGGGCGGACGGCCGGGCAAAGGCGGCCCTGACTCTGGAGCGAACGCCCGTCGACATTTGTGCGATGTCCGCGATGCCCGGTCTGGGAGCGCGGTTTGTGGGGGCGGGCCCCGGATCCACGATGATGATCGCGGCAAAGGCGGGTGCAAGTGGCGTCGACCGACCGTGAAACGGGCGGTGAGCACGAGGCGTTCCAGCCATCCGATAGCCTCTGCCGACATGCCGCCCGGGTGCCGCAGGCACTGGGCGTCCCACCATGCACAGGCCCGGCGCCCAGGCGTCGCACCCAGGGGGGGGGGGGGGGGGGGGGGGGGGGGGGGGGGGGGGAGTGAGTTCGGTTGTCGACCCGCCATCCTCACCGGTCAGCCGGTCCCCGGTTCGTCGATCGAGAGCGAGCTGCGGTCCCTGGGCTTCGACGTGCGTCCCGCCGCCGACGCCGCCGACGCCGAGACCCTGCTGGCCCGGGTGCCGGCCGGTGAGCGGGTCGCCGTGGTCGACGCCTGCGCCTTCGTCGGCCACCCGCACGCCCTGCGCCTCGGCCTCACCGACCCCCGCTTCCCGCTCGCCGCGATCCCCGGCGCCGTCACCGCCCAGCCGGACGCCCGCCAGGCCCTGACCCGCGCGATGGCCCGCGAGAACTCCGGCCACGGCGGCACCGCCCGTGGCGGTGCCCCCGCGCGAGCGAAGCCGAGCGTGGGGGATGTCGGCAGCCCTCGCCGACCGGATCACCGCCGCCCTCGACGCCGACGGCGCGGGCGTCCACCGACGAGCTCGGCAGCCTGGTCGCCGCCGTCCCCGCCGACCCTCAGGGCCCGCAACGAGGCCCGGCGAGGCCGTCGCCGGCGTCGACGACGGAGCCGTCGCCTGAAGTCGGCGGTCAAGGCCCGCGACGGTTTCGTCACCACCTTCCTCATCAGCCCCTACTCCCGCTACGTCGCCCGCTGGTGCGCTCGACGCGGGCTGACCCTCAACCAGGTCACCACCGCCTCGCTCATCACCGCGCTCATAGCGGCGGGCTGCGCGGCCACCGGCACCCGCGGCGGTTTCGTCGCCGCCGGCGTCCTGCTCATCGCCTCCTTCGTCCTCGACTGCACCGACGGACAGCTTCGCCCGCTACTCCCTGCAGTACTCCACACTCGGCGCCTGGCTGGACGCCACCTTCGACCGCGCCAAGGAGTACGCCTACTACCGCGGGCCTCGCCCTCGGAGCCGCCCGCGGCGGCGACGACGTATGGACCCTCGCCCTCGGCGCGATGGTCCTCCAGACCTGCCGGCACGTCGTCGACTTCTCCTTCAACGAGGCCAACGTCGACAGCACGGCCGCCGCCGCCAACACCAGCCCCACCGCCGCCCCTCTCCGACAGGCTCGACAGCGTCGGCTGGACGGGTCTGGGTGCGGCGCATGATCGTCCTGCCCATCGGTGAACGCTGGGCCATGATCGCCGTCCTGACCGCGCTCACCACGCCCCGGATCACCTTCTACGTGCTGCTGATCGGCTGCGCCTTCGCCGCGACGTACACCACCGCCGGCCGCCTCCTTGCGCTCGCTGACCCGCAAGGCGACGCGCACCGACCGGGCCGCGAAGGCACTGGCCGAACCTCGCCGACTCGGGACCGCTCGCCGAGGCCGCCGCCATGGGGCTCGCGCGGACCGCCCGCCGGCTGCCCGGCTTCACCGCCCCCGCCGTCGCACTCCTCGGCGGCGCCCGCCGTCGTCGCGACGGCCGCGCTCACCGACTTCGGCGGCCCCCTGGCCGGCCGTCGCCGCGATCGGCTACGTCCCGACGTCCGCCCTCGCCGTCGCCCGCCCCCTCAAGGGCGCCCTCGACTGGCTGGTCCCGCCGTTCTTCCGTGCGGCCGAGTACCTCACCGTCCTGGTACTGGCGGCGAACGCCGACGTGAACGGTGCGCTTCCAGCGGCTTTCGGGCTGGTTGCCGCGGTCGCCTACCATCACTACGACACGGTCTACCGCATCCGCGGCGACGCGGGAGCGCCGCCGCAGTGGCTGGTGCGGACGGTCGGGGGGCACGAGGGCCGCACACTGGTGATCACCGTGCTGGCCGTGCTGCTCACCGCTTCACAGTTCAAGGTCGCGCTCACGGTCCTCGCCGTGGCCGTGGCTCTCGTGGTGCTCGTGGAGAGCATCCGCTTCTGGGTCGCCGCCCACAAGGTCGGCGCACCCGCCGTACCACGACGAAGGAGAACCCGCATGATCGGCCTCGTGCTGGCGGCCGGCGCCGACGCCGTCTGCGCCCTACACCGACACCCTGCCCAAGGCACTGGTCCCGGTCGGCCCGGAGGGGCGCGCGGAGGACAGCATCACCGTGCTGGACCTGACGCTGGCCAACTTCGCCGAGGTCGGCCTGACCGAGGTCGGGATCATCGTCGGCTACCGCAAGGAAGCCGTGTACGACCGCAAGGAGGCGCTGGAGCAGAAGTACGGCGTCAAGCTTCCACCCTGATCGACAACGACAAGGCCGAGGAGTGGAACAACGCCTACTCCCTGTGGTGCGGCCGTGACGCCCTCAAGGACGGCGTGATCCTCGCCAACGGCGACACCGTGCACCCGGTCTCCGTCGAGAAGACCCTGCTCGCCGCCCGCGGCGACGGCTAGCAGATCATCCTCGCCCTCGACACGGTGAAGAACCTCGCCGAGGAGGAGATGAAGGTCGTCGTCGACCCCGACAAGGGCGTCCAGCGCATCACCAAGCTCATGGACCCGTCCGACGCGACCGGCGAGTACATCGGCGTCACCCTCATCGAGGGCGAGGCCGCCGTCCGAGCTGGCCGACGCCCTGAAGACCACCTTTCGAGCGCGACCCGCAGCTGTACTACGAGGACGGCTACCAGGAGGCTGGTCAACCGGCGGCTTCAAGGTCGACGTGGCGCCGATCGGCGACGTCAAGTGGGTCGAGATCGACAACCACGACGACCTCGCCAAGGGCAGGGAGATCGCGTGCCTGTACTGACGAGGCTCATCCCGTCGCCGGTCGTCGTGGACATCCGCGCGGGTGCCCTCGACGACCTGGGATGTGTGCTCGCCGACGAGCGCATCTCCCACTCGGGCAAGCTCGCCGTCGCCGTCAGCGGCGGCTCGGGTGCCGGCTGCGCGAGCGTGTCGCCCCGTCGCTGCCCGGCGCCGACTGGTTCGAGGTCGGCGGCGGCACCCTGGACGACGCGATCAAGCTGGCCGGCGCCATGAAGGGCGGCCACTACGACGCGGTCGTCGGCCTCGGCGGCGGCAAGATCATCGACTGCGCGAAGTTCGCCGCGGCCGCATCGGCCTCCCGCTGGTCGCCGTGCCCACGAACCTCGCGCACGACGGGCTCTGCTCGCCGGTCGCCACCCTCGACAACGACGCGGGCCGCGGCTCCTACGGTGTCCCGAACCCCATCGCCGTCGTCATCGACCTGGACGTCATCCGCGACGCCCCGGTGCGGTTCGTGCGCGCCGGCATCGGCGACGCCGTCTCCAACATCTCCGCGATCGCGGACTGGGAGCTGGCCAACCGGGTCGGGGGCGAGCGGATCGACGGCCTGCTGCCTGCGATGGCCCGCCAGGCGGGCGAGGCCGTGCTCCGGCACCCGGGCGGCGTCGGTGACAACGACTTCCTCCAGGTGCTCGCCGAGGGCCTGGTCCTGACCGGCATCGCCATGTCGGTCTCCGGTGACTCGCGGCCGCCTCCGGCGCCTGCCACGAGATCAACCACGCCTTCGACCTGCTCTTCCCCACCCGCGCGGCCTCCCCACGGCGAGCAGTGCGGTCTGGGCGCGGCCTTCGCGATGTATCTGCGCGGGGCCCACGAGGAGTCCCGCCCAGATGGCCGAGGTACTGCGCCGGCACGGACTGCCGGTGCTGCCGGAGGAGATCGGGTTCACCCCGGAGGAGTTCTTCCAGGCGGTGGAGTACGCCCCCCAGACGCGGCCCGGCCGCTACACGATCCTCGAGCACCTCGACCTCAAAACCGACCAGATCAAGGACCTGTACGCCGACTATGTCAAGGCCATCGGTAGCTGAACTACGTCCGGTCGTCCACCCGCGGGGTGAAGGACCGGCTGCAGCGGTAGAGCACTGGGCGGGACGCCTCTACATGCGCGAGGTCTCGCTGCGGATCGACCGCTACCTGGTGAACACCAGGATCACGCCCAACCAGCTCACGTACCTGATGACCGTCTGCGGCGTGCTCGCGGCCCCGGCCCTGCTGGTGCCGGGGATCACGGGCGCCGTGCTCGGCGTCGTGGCGGTCCAGCTGTACCTGCTGCTGGACTGCGTCGACGGCGAGGGTCGCGCGCTGGAAGAAGCAGTACTCGCTCGGCGGCGTCTACCTGGACCGGGTCGGTGCCTACCTGACCGACGCCGCGGTCCTGGTCGGCCTCGGCCTGCGCCGCCGACATCTGGGGCACCGGACGGATCGACTGGCTGTGGGCCTTCCTCGGCACCCCTGGCCGCGCTCGGCGCCATCCTGATCAAGGCCGAGACCGACCTCGTCGGCGTCGCCCGGCACCAGACCGGCAAGGACGCCGGTCCAGGAGTCCGCGTCCGAGCCGCGCTCCTCCGGCATGGCGCTGGCCCGCCCGGGCCGCCGGGGCGCTCAAGTTCCACCGGCTGATCCTCGGCATCAGGCGTCCCTGCTGATCCTCGTCCTCGCGATCGTCGACGCGAGCCGCGGCGACCTGTTCTTCACCCGCCTCGGCACCGCCGTACTCGCCGGCATCGCGCTGCTCCAGACGCTCCTGCACCTGGTGTCCATCCTCGCCTCCAGCAGGTAAGTGAGCGGGGCCATGAAGGTAGGCGCCGTCGTCATCACGATGGGCAACCGCCCCGAGGAACTGTGCGCCCTGCTCGACTCGGTCGCCGAGCAGGACGGCGACCCGGTCGAGGGCGAATAAACTGGTCGGCAACAGCTCTGCCCATCCCGGAGGTGCCGGACGGCGTGCGGACCGTCGAGCTGCCCGGAGAACCTGGGCATCCCCGGCGGCCGCAACGTCGGCATCGAGGCCTTCGGCCGGGCGGCAGCGACGTCGACATCCTGCTCTTCCTCGACGACGACGGCCTGCTCGCCCCGCACCGACACCGCAGAGCTGTTGCCGCGAGGCGTTCGCGGCCGACGACGAGCTGGGCATCATCAGCTTCCGCATCGCCGACCCGGAGACCGGCGGGACCCAGCGCCGGCACGTCCGCGGCTGCGCGCTCCGGACCCGATGCGCTCCTCTCGGTGACCACCTTCCTCGGCGGCGCCAACGCCGTCCGCACCCGCGTCCTCACCCAGGTCGGCGGCCTGCCGGACGCGTTCTTCTACGCCCACGAGGAGACCGACCTGGCCTGGCGGGCGCTGGACGCGGGCTGGATGATCGACTACCGGTCCGACATGGTGCTGAACCACCCCACGACCGCGCCCTCGCGGCACGCGGTCTACCACCGCATGGTCGCCCGCAACCGCGTCTGGCTCGCCCGCCGCAACCTCCCGCCCTCCTCGTCCCGGTCTACCTCGGGGTGTGGATGCTGCTCACACTGCTGCGCCGCCCTCGCGACCTGCCTGAAGGCCTGGTTCGGCGGCTTCCGCGAGGGCTGGGCCACCCCCTGCGGTCCGGCGCCGGCCCATGAGGTGGCGTACGGTGTGGCGGCTGACCCGGCTGGGCCGGCCTCCGTGATCTGGACAAGCTCGTATCCGAGAGCGTCCCGGTCCGCCCGGGGCCAACAGGTCCATGCCAGGCCCGCGCGGCCGAGCATTCCGAAGACGAAAGTTTCCACCAGTGGTGAGACAACGCACGACGGCACGGTCGCCATGACCAAGCCCGTGTCGCCCGACGAGGGCCTCACACCGGCCCGGCTCGCCGCCAAGTACGGGCTGTCCGCGAGCGGTGCCGGCCGTCCCTCGCGGAGTACGTCCGTCAGCTCTGGAGCCGGCGCCACTTCATCCTCGCCTCCTCCCGAGGCGAAGCTGACCGCCCAGTACAGCCAGGCCAAGCTCGGCCAGCTGTGGCAGGTGGCCACCCCGCTGCTGAACGCGCTCGTCTACTTCATGATCTTCGGTCTGATTCTCGACGCGGGCGCGGCATGGGACAAGGACGTTACATCCCGTTCCTGGTGACGGGTGTGTTCGTCTTCACCTTCACCCAGTCCTCGGCGATGGCGGGCGTATGCGCGATCTCCGGCAATCTCGGTCTGGTGCGGGCGCTGCACTTCCCGCGCGCCTCGCTCCCGATCTCGTTCGCGCTGCAACAGCTCCAGCAGCTGTTGGCCTCGATGGTCGATGTTCGCGGTGGTGATCGGCTTCGGCAGCTACCCCTCGCTGTCCTGGCTGCTGGTCGTCCCGGCGCTCGTCCTGCAGTTCCTCTTCAACATGGGGCTGGCGCTGATCGTGGCCCGGATGGGCGCGAAGACGCCGGACCTGGCCAGCAGCTGGATGCTGCTCGTCATGCGGACCTGGATGTACGCGTCGGGCGTCATGTTCTCCATCCCGATCATGCTGGGAGGACCAGCCGGCCTGGCTGGCCGACGTGCTCCAGTGGAACCAGGCCGCCGCCCGCATGGACCTGATCCGCTTCGCGCTGATCGACGGCTACGGTTCCCGAGAACCTGCCGCCGCACGTGTGGGCGGCCGCGCTCGGCTGGGCAGTGCTCCTCGCCGTGGGCGGCTTCGTGTACTTCTGGAAGGCGGAGGAGAGGTACGGCCGTGGCTGAGCAGCAGCAGGGCGAGCGGGTGCCGACGGTCATCGCGGACGAACTGCACATCGTCTACCGCGTCAACGGCGCCAAGACCGGCAAGGGCAGCGCGACCGCCGCCCTGAGCCGCATGATCAGGCGAGGCTCCGACGACGCGGCGCGGGGGCGTGCGCAAGGTGCACGCCGTGCGCGGCGTCTCCTTCACCGCCTACCGGGGCGAGGCCATCGGTCTGATCGGTTCCAACGGATCCGGCAAGTCGACCCTGCTGCGGGCCATTGCCGGCCTGCTGCCCGCCGAGCGGGCGCAAGGTCTACACCGACGGCGCAGCCCTCCTGCTCGGCGTGAACGCGGCCCTGATGAACGACCTGACCGGCCGAGCGGAACGTCATCCTCGGCGGACTGGCCATGGGCATGACTCGCAGAGCAGATCAAGGAGCGCTACCAGGACATCGTCGACTTCTCCGGGATCAACGAGAAGGGCGACTTCATCACCCTGCCGATGCGCACCTACTCCTCCGGCATGGCGGCCCGCCTGCGGTTCTCCATCGCCGCCGCCAAGGACCACGACGTCCTGATGATCGACGAGGCCCTGGCCACCGGTGACCGCAAGTTCCAGACGCGCTCCGAGGAGCGCATCCGGAGCCGAAGAAGGAGGCCGGCACCGTCTTCCTGGTCAGCCACAACAACAAGTCCATCCGCGACACCTGCAACCGCGTGCGCTGTGGCTGGAACGCGGCGAGCTGCGCATGGACGGCCCCGACCGAAGAGATAGCTCAAGCGAGTACGAGAAGTTCACGGGCACGTAGCCCGACACGCCGGGGTCGCGCAGGAACTGTTCCGGCGTGGCCCCGCGTCTGCAAGAAACGTCAACTCCTGGCGTTCTCAGGAATCTTGAAGCCGATCGGTGTGTTCTTGTGTTGCGCGAGGACCCCGGCGAACCTCCGTGAGTTGTACAACGTAAGCTGTACCGGTCCCGAAACGCGGCACATGGGGCGATAATGCCCGACGCCCTCGAGCGGGCCTGCCGCATGGGCGGTCCGGGCGGCGTGTCCGAAATAGTGTGCGTTGGTCGGCAGTGTAGAACGGGAGATGTGACGGCAATGGCTACGGAAACTCCCCACCTCCGCGAAGCGTGCGCCGTCGCCGCCCAGGGCAGTCCGCGATGACGGTGAGCGAAACGGCGGCGCACGCCGTCGGCCCCGACGCGGCGTTCCTCGCCAGGCCGCGGACGAGAACTTCCCCGTGGCCCCCTTCTTCCCTGCCGCGCGACTGGCGCACCGACCTCATGGCCGTGTACGGCTTCGCCCGCCCTGGTCGACGACATCGGTGGTACGGCGACCTGGCCCCCTGGCGGCGCCGACGCCCGCCTCCTCGGCGTCCCCGCCGACCGCGCCGAGGACCGGCTGCTGATGCTGGACGCCTTCGAGGACGACCTGCGCAGGGTCTTCGACGGCACCCCCCCCACCCCTGCTGCTGCCGCCTCCAGCCGACCGTGCGCCGCCGCTCGCCGACCCCCGGTCCCCTTCCTCGGCCTGATCGCCGCCAACCGCCAGGACCAGCTGGTCGGGCGGTACGAGACCTACGACGACCTCCTTGCCTACTGCGAGCTGTCCCGCCAACCCGGTCGGCCGGCTCGTCCTCGCCGTCACCGGCACCTCGACGCCCGAGCGGATCACGCCGCTCGACGCGATCTCTGCACCGCCCTGCAGGTCGTCGAGCACCTCCAGGACGTCAGCCGAGGACCTGGGCGGCGCGACCGGGTCTACCTCCCCGCCGAGGACATGAAGCGCTTCCCGTCCGGGAGGCGAAGGACCTCGCCGCACCCACCGCCGGCTTTTGGCGGGCGCGTCGGTACGCGCCCTGGTCGCGTACGAGGCCGGGCGCGCCCGCGATCTGCTGAGTGAGGGCGCCCCCTGGTGGGTAGCGCTCCGGCTTGAGCTGCGCCTGCTGCTCGCGGGGAGTTACGTGGCGGGAGGAAGGGCGGCCCTCCGGGCGATCGCCGCCGCCGATCACGACGTACTTCCGGCCGCCCAAGCCCGGCAAGGTCCAGTTGCTGCGCGAGGTGGGCGTGACCCTGCGAGGAGAGGGGTGATCGGGACCGTGGAGTCGTCAGCGCACGTCGGCACCGGTGCTCGCCGCTTACAGCTACTGCGAGGCCGTCACCGGACAGCAGGCCCGGCAACTTCGCCTACGGCATCCGGCTGCTGCCGACGCCCAAGCGCCGGGGCGATGTCGGCGCGTGTACGCGTTCTCGCGCCGCGTCGACGACATCGGCGACGGGGTGCTGGCGGACGCGACGTCAAGGTCGCCAGGCTCGAGGAGACCCGGGCCGTGCTCGCCCGCATCCACGAGGGCGCCGTCGACGAGGACGACACCGACCGGTCGCCGTCGCCCTCGCCCCGCGCCCGCGCGTGCCTTCCCGATCCCGCTCGGCGGCCTCGACGAGCTGATCGACGGGCGTCCAGATGGACCTGCGGGGCGAGACCTACGAGACCTGGGACGACCTAGAGGTCTACTGCCGCTGCGTGGCGGGTGCCATCGGACGCCTCTCACTCGGCGTGTGCTGGTACCGAACCGGGGGCGCGCGCGGCGCCGAGCGCGCGCCCGAGTACGCCGGACACGCTCGGGCTCGCCTCCAGCTTCACCAACATCCTGCGGGACGTCCGTGAGTGACGCCGAGGACGGGCGGACCTACCTGCCCGCCGACGACCTGGCCAAGTTCGGCTGCTCGGCCGGGTTCAGCGGACCGACGCCACCCGAGGGCTCCGACTTCGCGGGCCTCGTGCACTTCCCGAAGTACGTCGGGCCCGCGCCCTCTTCGCCGAGGCTACCGGCTGCTGCCCATGCTCGACCGGCGCAGCGGCGCCTGCGTGGCCGCCATGGCCGGTATCTACCGCCGCCTCCTGGACCGCATCGAGCGCGATCCAGAGGCCGTGCTGCCGGCCGGGTTTCGCTCCCCGGACGCGAGAAGGCGTACGTCGCCATGCGCGGCCTGTCCGGTCTCGACGCCCGGCACGTCACCCTTGGCGGGCTGTCAGGAGGCGCGCGTGATGGACATCCGGCACACTCGACACGCCGGGCCCGGGCGATGCCTCCGGCGAAGAACGGCGGGCAACCCTCCGGTGGCGGTCGGCGTCCCCTGACTGAGACGGTCTGCCGTACGCCGTTCAAGCACCGCGGCGACCGGACAGGGAAGGGCGCACCATGACGCACGGCAACGGCACGCGTGACGGCGGGCAGCTCGCGGACGTCTCAGCCCTCCGCCCCCGGCGGACACGCCGTCGTGGTCGGTGGCGGGCTGCCGGAGTCACCGCGCGCTCGCGCTCGCCGATGCCTAGTGCGTCACCCTGCTCGAAGGGCGGCCGCGCCTGGGCAGGCTCGCCTTCTCCTTCCAGCGCGGGTGACCTCACCGTCGACAACGGCCGCACGTGTACCTGCGCTGCTGCACCTTCTACCGCTGGTTCCTCGACCGTATCGGGGGACGGCGCTCGCTCCCGTGCAGGACCGTCTCGACGTGCCCGTCCTCGACCTGGCCAGGCCGGAGGGCGGCGGCTCGGCAGACTGCGGCGCGACGCGCTGCCACGCACCTTGCACCTGGGGCGGGCCTCTGCCACCCATCCGCATCTCTCGCTCGCCGAGCGCGCGAGTGTCGGGCGTGCCGCGCTCGCGCTCAAAGGCCTGACCTCGCCGACCCGGCCCTGGACACCGAGGACTTTGGCAGCTGGCTGACCAGCACGGTCCAGTCGGCGCGTGCCGTCGGGGCCCTGTGGGACCCGGTCGGCGTCGCCACCCTCAACGCGGTCGCGGGCGACGCCTCCCTGGGGCCGCCGCGATGGTCTTCAAAGACCGGTCTGCTGTCCGACCCGGGCGCGGCCGACATCGGCCGGGCCCGCGTCCCGCTGGGCGAACTGCACGACCGGCTGGCCCGCAAGGCGCTCGACTCCGCGGGCGTCCGTACCGAGGTCCGTACACGCGTCACCTCCGTCTGCAGCTGAACGAGAACGGCGGCTGGGCGTTCAGGTTTCCGACGAGAGGCTCGAGGCGGACGCGGTCCATGCCTCGCCATGCCGCAGCGCGAGGCGCACGACCTGCTGCCCGCCGGTGCCCTCGACGCCCCCGGAAATCTTCTGGAGATCGGCACGGCGCCGATCCTCAACATCCACGTGATCTACGACCGCAAGGTGCTCGCCACGCCGTTCTCACGGCCCTCGGCACCCCGGTCCAGTGGGTGTTCGACCGTACCGAGGCCTCCGGGCTGAAGGAGGGTCAGTACCTGGCGCTGTCGCAGTCGATCGCGCAGAACGAGATCGACGAGCCCGTGGCCGCGTTGCGCGAGCGGTACCTGCCCGAGCTGGAGCGGCTGCTGCCCCGCACCCGGGGTGCCGAGGTCAAGGACTTCTTCGTGACCAGGGAGCGCACTGCGACCTTCGCTCCCGCCCCCGGCGTCGGACGGCTCCGGCCCGGCGCCCGTACCAAGGCACCCGGCCTCTACCTGGCCGGAGCGTGGACCGCCACAGGGTGGCCCGCGACCATGGAGAGTGCGGTTCGCAGTGGTGTCCGGGGCGGCGGGCGCCGCCCTCGGCGCCCTGGGCCGGTCCCAGCGGCCTCCTTCCCGATTTCTTCGAGGAGGCGGCGTGAAAGCCGATCCGCGTGGGACCGACTCCCGCACTCCCGGTACCGCAACTGGAGGAAAGACTGCCTGCCCACTGTGCCCCCGGCCCCGAAAGCCGCTCCGAGGACCACGGTGGACGTGACCGCGCTCCTGGAGCGCGGCCGGACCCTGTCCACGCCGGTCCTGCGGGCGGCCGTAGACCGTCTGGCACCGCCCGCATGGACACCGTCGCCGCCTACCACTTCGGCTGGATCGACGCCCAGGGCAAGCCCGCCCGGACGGCGACGGCGGCAAGGCCGTCCGCCCCGCGCTCGCGGTGCTCTCCGCCGAGGTCACCGGTGCCGCGCCCGAGGTCGGCGTGCCCGGAGCGGTGGCCGTGGAGCTGGTGCACAACTTCTCCCTCCTGCACGACGACCTGATGGACGGCGACGAGCAGCGCCGCCACCGCGACACGGTCTGGAAGGTGCACGGCCCCGCCCAGGCCATCCTGGTCGGTGACGCGCTGTTCGCGCTGGCCAACGAGGTGCTCCTGGAACTGGGCACCGTCGAGGCCGGCCAACGCCACCCGCCGCCCTCACCAGCGCCACCCGCGCCTGATCGACGGTCAGGCCCAGGACATCTCCTACGAGCACCGCGACCGTGCCAGCGTCGAGGAGTGCCTGGAGATGGAGAGCAACAAGACCGGCGCCCTGCTCGCCTCCGCCAGCTCCATCGGAGCGGTGCTCGGCGGCGCCGACGAGCACACCGGCCGACACGCTGGAGAGGTACGGCTACCACCTGGGCCTCGCCTTCCAGGCCGTCGACGACCTCCTCGGCATCTGGGGCGACCCGGACGCCACCGGCAAGCAGACCCTGGAGCGACCTGCGCCAGCGCAAGAAGTCCCCCCCCGTCGTGGCCGCCCTCGCGGCGGGCGGCCGCCGCTCGAGCGGCTCGGCGAGATCCTCGCCGCCGACGCCATGAACCAGCGACTTCGCGAACTTCTCCGAGGAGGAGTTCGCGGCCCGCGCCGCCCTCATCGAGGAAGCGGGCGGCCGGGAGATGGACCGCCGACGAGGCACGCCGTCAGCACACCATCGCCATCGAAGCCCTCGACGCCGTCGTACATGCCCGACCGGGTGCGGGACCGGTTCACGGCGCTCACGGACTTCGTCGTCGTACGAAAGAGATGATCACTATCGGTCGAATAGCCCTCGCGTAGTCGCCGGCCGGTGTCGCGGGTAGACGAGCACCGGCCGACGGCGGACCCACGGCAGAAGCACCACTTGTTACTGCACGAAGGGAAGCCATGACAGCGACGACCGACGGAAGCACCGGGGCCACCCTGAAGCCCCTCGCGGCGCGGCCAGCGAAACCGACATCACGATCCCCGCGACGGCGGCCGGGGTACCAGAAGCCGCCGCACGTCGCCACCCGGCGCGCCACGGACTTCCTGCTCCCGGCAGGACACGCCCAGGGCTGGTGGAAGGGCGACCTCGAGACGAACGTCACGATGGACGCCGAGGACCTGCTCCTTCGCCAGTTCCTGGGCATCCTGGACGACGGGACCGCACACGCCGCCGCCCTCTTCATCCGCGGCGAGCAGCGCGAGGACGGCACCTAGGCCACCTTCTACGGCGGCCCCGGCGACCTGTCCGCCACCATCGAGGCCTACGTCGCCCTCCGTCTGGCCGGCGACTCGCCCGACGCGTCGCACATGGCCAGGGCGTCGGAGTGGATCCGCTCTCGCGGCGGCATCGCCTCCGCCCGCGTCTTCACCCGGATCTGGCTCGCCCTGTTCGGCTGGTGGAAATGGGACGACCTGCCCGAACTCCCGCCGGAACTCATCTACTTCCCACCTGGGTGCCGCTCAACATCTACGACTTCGGCTGCTGGGCCCGGCAGACCATCGTGCCCCCTCACCATCGTCTCCGCGAAGCGTCCGGTACGGCCCGCGCCCTTCCCGCTCGACGAGCTGCACACCGACCCGGCCCTCCCCAACCCTCCACGGCCCCCCGCACCGGCGGCGAGCTGGGACGGCCTCTTCCAACGCCTCGACAAGGCACTGCACGCCTACCGCAAGGTCGCCCCGCGCCGGCTGCGCCGGGCCGCGATGAACACCGCAGCCCGCTGGATCATCGAGCGCCAGGAGAACGACGGCTGCTGGGGCGGCATCCAGCCACCCGCCGTGTACTCGGTCATCGCGCTCTACCTCCTCGGCTACGACCTCGGACACCCCGTGATGCGCGCGGGCCTGGAGTCGCTGGACCGCTTCGCCGTGTGGCGCGAGGACGGCGCCCGGATGATCGAGGCCTGCCAGTCCCCGGTGTGGGACACCTGCCTGGCCACCATCGCGCTGGCCGACGCGGGCGTGCCCCGCCGACCACCCGCAGCTGGTGAAGGCCGCGGACTGGATGCTCGGCGAGCAGATCGTGCGCCCCGGCGACTGGTCGGTGAAGCGGCCCGGACTCCCGCCCGGCGGCTGGGCGTTCGAGTTCCACAACGACAACTACCCCGACATCGACGACACCGCCGAGGTGGTCCTCGCCCTGCGCCGGGTCAGCCACCACGACCCGGAGCGGGGTGGAGAAGGCGATCGGCCGCGGCGTGCGCTGGAACCTCGGCATGCAGTCGAAGAACGGCGCTTGGGGCGCGTTCGACGTCGACAACACCAGCTCCTTCCCCAACCGGCTGCCCTTTGCGACTTCGGCGAGGTCATCGACCCGCCGTCCGCGAACGTCACCGCGCACGTCGTCGAGATGCTCGCCGTCGAGGGCCTCGCCCACGACCCGCGCACCCGGCGCGGCATCCAGTGGCTGCTGGACGAACAGGAGGCGGACGGCTCCCTGGTTCGGCCGCTGGGGCGTCAACTACGTCTACGGCACCGGCTCCGTCGTTCCCGCCCTGACCGCCGCCGGACTCCCCACCTCGCACCCGGCCGTCCGCCGCGCGGTGACCCTGGCTGGAGTCCGTCCAGAATGACGACGGCGGCTGGGGCGAGGACCTCCGCTCCTACCGGTACGTCAGGGAGTGGAGCGGCCGGGAGCGCCTCGACCGCCTCGCAGACGGCCTGGGCACTGATGGCCCCGCTGGCGGCGGGGAGCGGGAGTCCAAGGCCGTCGAACGCGGTATCGAGTGGCTGGCCGCCACCCAGCGGGAGGACGGTTCCTGGGACGAGCCCTACTTCACCGGGACCGGCTTCCCCTGGGACTTCTCCATCAACTACCACCTCTACCGGCAGGTCTTCCCGCTCACCGCGCTGGGCAGGTACGTGCACGGCAAACCCTTCGCCGAGAAACCGCACGCGGCGGCGGTCACCGCCCCCGCCGAGCAGCCCTCGACCGAGACGTCCGCGGCCGAGGTGAAGGGCAGCTGATGAACCGACAGTCCGGCCCGTCCCCGCTGCTGATCGCCTGCGCGCTCGGGCATCGAGCACCTCGCCCTGCGCACCGGCGACCGCGGCGGCGCCGGCGGGCCGGTCACCGTCCTGCGTACGGGCATGGGCCCGAAGGCGGCCGAGCGCTCGGTCGCCCGGGTCCTGGCCGACCCGGCGCTCGACGGCGCCGCCGTGCTGGCCACCGGCTTCTGCGCGGGCCTCGCCCCCGGCATGCACCCCGGCGACCTGGTCGTCGCCGAGGAGACCCGGGACCCGCGCGGCACCGTCGCCGGCGTCGGGACGGACCGGCTGGTCAAGGAACTGGCGCGTGCCGTGCCCGGGCGCACCGTCCACACCGGGCCACTGACCGGCTCGGACCACGTCGTCCGGGGTCCCGAACGCGCCGACCTGCTCGCGACCGGCGCGATCGCCGTCGACATGGAGTCCGCGGCCACGCCTCCTGAGCGCCGTCCGGACGGGCGCGCGCCCGGTTGCGGCCGTCCGGAGTGGTCGTGGACGCTCCAGAACACGAACTCGTCCGGATCGGCACGGTGCGCGGTGGAATATCGGCTTTCCGCGTCCTTCGATCCGTTCTTCCCGCATTCTTCGAATGGCACCGTTCGTTGCTGCTCCCCCGGAGGTGAGCCCAGATGGCCATGCCGCTGCGCCAGTCCATCAAGGTCGCTACATACCTGGCCGAACAGAAGATCCGCCGACGGGACAAGTTCCCGCTCATCGTGGAGTTGGAGCCGCTCTTCGCCTGCAACCTCAAGTGCGAGGGATGCGGGAAAGATCCAGCACCCGGCCGGAGTGCTGAAGCAGCGCATGCCGGTCGCGCAGGCCGTGGGGGCGGTGCTCGAATCGGGAAGCGCCGATGGTCTCCATCGCCGGCGGCGAGCCTGATGCACCCTCAGATCGACGAGATCGTCCGTCAGTTGGTGGCCAAGCGGAAGTACGTCTTCCTGTGCACCAACGCGCTGCTCATGCGCAAGAAGATGGACAAGTTCAAGCCCTCGCCGTACTTCGCCTTCGCGGTGCACATCGACGGGCTGCGGGAGCGGCACGACGAGTCCGTGGCGAAGGAGGGGGTGTTCGACGAGGCCGTGGAGGCCATCAAGGAGGCCAAGCGACGCGGCTTCCGGGTGACCACCAACTCGACCTTCTTCAACACCGACACCCCGCAGACCATCGTCGAGGTCCTCAACTTCCTCAACGACGACCTCAAGGTCGACGAGATGATGATCTCGCCCGCCTACGCCTACGAGAAGGCCCCGACCAGGAGCACTTCCTGGGCGTGGAGCAGACCCGCGAGCTGTTCGAGAGGCCTTCTCGGGCGGCAACCGGGCCGCTGGCGGCTCAACCACTCCCCGCTGTTCCTCGACTTCCTGGAGGGCAAGGTCGACTTCCCGTGCACCGCGTGGGCGATCCCGAACTACTCCCCTCTTCGGCTGGCAGCGCCCCTGCTACCTGATGAGCGACGGGTACGTCCCGACGTACCGGGAGCTGATCGAGGACACCGACTGGGACAAGTACGGTCGCGGCAAGGACCCGCGCTGCGCCAACTGCATGGCGCACTGCGGCTACGAGCCCACCGCCGTCCTGGCCACGATGGGCTCCCCTCAAGGAGTCCCCTGCGTGCCATGCGCGAGACCGTCTCCTCGAACCGGGACTGACGTCGTGAACGCCATCTCCTGGGCGTCCCCGAGGTACCGGTCCGGCCGATCGCCGAGCGACGCGTGTCGCGACGGATCCAGGTCGGGCCGGTCCCGGTGGGGGGCGGGGCCCCGGTGTCGGTGCAGTCCATGACCACCACCCGTACGTCGGACATCGGCGCGACGCTCCAGCAGATCGCCGAGCTGACGGCGTCCGGCTGCCAGATCGTCCGTGTGGCCTGCCCCACCCAGGACGACGCCGACGCCCTCTCCGTGATCGCGAAGAAGTCGCAGATCCCGGTGATCGCCGACATCCACTTCCAGCCCAAGTACGTCTTCGCCGCGATCGAGGCGGGCTGCGCGGCGAGTCCGCGTGAACCCCGGCAACATCAAGCAGTTCGACGACAAGGTCAAGGAGATCGCCAAGGCGGCCCGCGACCACGGCACCCCGATCCGCATCGGCGTCAACGCCGGCTCGCTGGACCGGCGCCTGCTCCAGAAGTGCGGCAAGGCGACCCCCGAGGCGCTCGCGGAGTCCGCCCTGTGGGAGGCGTCTCTCTTCGAGGAGCACGACTTCCGGGACATCAAGATCTCCGTCAAGCACAACGACCCGGTCGTGATGGTCGAGGCCTACCGGCAGCTCGCCGCCCAGTGCGACTACCCGCTGCACCTGGGCGTCACGGAGGCCGGTCCCGCCTTCCAGGGCACCATCAAGTCGGCCGTCGCCTTCGGCGCCCCTGCTCTCCCAGGGCATCGGCGGCACCATCCGGGTCTCCTGTCGGCCCCGCCGATCGGGGAGATCAGGTCGGCATCCAGATCCTGGAGTCCCTGGGGCTCGGGCAGCGCCGGCTGGAGATCGTGTCGTGCCGTCCTGCGGGCGTGCCCAGGTGGACGTCTACAAGCTGGCCGAGGAGGTCACGGCCGGTCTGGAGGGCCATGGAGGTGCCGTTGCGCGTCGCCGTCATGGGCTGCGTCGTCAAGCGGTCCCGGCGAGGCTCGGGAGGCCGACCTCGGCGTCGCCTCCGGCAACGGCAAGGGCCGGATCTTCGTCAGGGCGGGGATACGTCCGGGACCGTCCCCGAGTCCCAAGATCGTGGAGACGCTGATCGACGAGGAGCGACGCGGATCGCCGAGCAGATGGAGAAGGACAGCGCGTCTCGAGAACCAGCCATCACCGTGAGACTGAACAGCACGGACCGAAGGGCCCAGGCGTGACGATTCTGGAGAGCATCCGGGGACCACGCGACCTGAAGGCGCTGCTCCGAGGCGGAACCGGCGTACTGTCCGACGAGATACCCAGGACTTCCTGGTGCACGCGGTCGCCCGCACCGGGCGGACTCCTTGGACCCAGCACCTGGAAGCGTGGTTGGAACTCACTGCGTCGCCCCTGCACCCAGGTCTTCGAGTCATCAACCGACCGCATCCTGTGGGACACCGGCCACCAGGTTACGGTGCACGAAGCTCCTGACCCGGGCGTCAGGACTTCTCCAAGCTGCGCGGTAAGGGCGGACTGTCCGGCTACCCCTCGCGCGAGGTCCGAGCACGACGTCATCGAGAACAGCCCGCCTCCACCGTCCTCGGCTGGGCCGACGGCCTCGCCAGGGCCCGCCAGGTGCAGGGGGGCGCGGACACGTCGTCGCCGTCATCGGCGACGGCGCGCTCACCGGAGGCATGGCCTGGGAGGCCCTGAACAGCATCGCGGCGGCCAGGGACCGGCCGCTGATCATCGTCGTCAACGACAACGAACGCTCGTACGCCCCCGACCATCGGCGGCCTCGCCAACCACCTCGCGACGCTCCGGACGACCGACGGCTACGAGCGGGTGCTGGCCTGGGGCAAGGACGTCCTCCAGCGCACCCCCGTGGTCGGCAACACGGTCTACGAGGCCCTGCACGGCGCCAAGAAGGGCTTCAAGGACGCCTTCGCCCCCCGCAGGGGCTCTTCGAGGACCTGGGGCTGAAGTACCTCGGCCCGATCGACGGGCACGACACCGGGGCCGTCGAGTCGGCGCTGCGGCGCGCGAAACGCTTCCACGGGCCGGTGCTGGTGCACTGCCTCACGGAGAAGGGCCGCGGATACGAACCTGCCCTGCGCGACGAGGAGGACCACTTCCACACCGTCGGTGTGATGGACCCGCTCACCTGCGCGCCGCTCAGCCCTTCCGAACGGGCCGTCCTGGACCTCCGTGTTCGGCGAGGAGATCGTCCGGATCGGCGAGGAGCGCGACGACGTCGTGGCGATCACCGCGGCCATGCTGCACCCGGTCGGCCTCGCCGCCTTCGCCGAACGCTTCCCCGACAGGGTCTGGGACGTCGGCATCGCCGAGCAGCACGCCGCCGTGTCCGCGGCCGGCCTCGCCACCGGTGGCCTCCCATCCGGTCGTCGCCGTCTACGCCACCTTCCTCAACCGCGCCTTCGACCAGCTGCTCATGGACGTGGCCCTGCACCGCTGCGGGGTGACCTTCGTCCTCGACCGGGCCGGCGTCACCGGCGCCGACGGGCCCTCGCACAACGGCATGTGGGACATGTCCGTCCTCCAGGTCGTCCCGGGCCTGCGCATCGCCGCTCCGCGCGACGCCGACCAGCTGCGCGCCCAGCTGCGTGAGGCGGTCGCCGTCGACGACGCGCCGACGCTGGTGCGCTTCCCCAAGGAGTCCGTCGGACCGGCCGTGCCCGCCGTCGACCGGGTCGGCGACATGGACGTCCTGCACGCGGCCGACCGGCCCGAGGTGCTGCTCGTGGCCGTCGGCGTGATGGCGCCCGTCTGCCTCCCGCGCCGCCGAGCTGCTCGAAGCCCGCGGCATCCGGTGCACCGTAGTCGACCCGCGCTGGGTCAAACCCGTCGACCCGGCGCTCGCGCCCCTGGCCGCACGGCACCGTCTGGTGGCCGTCGTGGAGGACAACAGCCGTTCCCGCCGGGGTCGGTTCGGCGGTGGCGCTGGTGCTGGGCGACGCCGACGTCGACGTACCCGTGCGCCGGTTCCGGCATCCCCGAGCAGTTCCTCGCGCACGCCAAGCGCGCCGAGGTGCTCGCCGACATCGGTCTCACGCCGGTCGAGGTCGCCGGGCGGATCAGCGCGAGCCTGGCCGTCGGCGCCCTGGCCGTCGGCGCCCAGGCCGTCAGTGCACAGGCGCGTCGGCGCGCCGGCCGGGGAAGAGGCCGGAGATCAGGCCGGGGACGTACGGAGCGTCACGCCAGTCCAAGGAGAGAACTGAATGACCAAGGAGTTCGATCTCGCCGCGCTCTGGCCGAGCGCGGAGCCGAGCGGTACGAGCTGCACGCCAAGCACCTCAACCACCAGCTGCCGCGCATGCTGCACACCATCGGCTTCGACAAGGTCTACGAGCGGGCCGAGGGCGCGCACTTCTGGGACGCGGACGGCAACGACTACCTGGACATGCTCGCCGGGTTCGCGGTGATGGGCCTGGGGCGCCACCACCCCGTCGTACGCAAGGCGCTGCACGACGTCCTCGACGCCTCGCTGGCCGACCCCTCACCCGCTTCGACTGCCCGCCGCTGCCCGGGCTGCTGGCCGAAAGCTGCTCTCCTACAGCCCGCACCTGGACCGGGTCTTCTTCGGCAACAGCGGCACGGAGGCGGTCGAGACCGCGCTGAAGTTCGCCCGGTACGCGACCGGCAGGCCGAGGGTCCTTACTGCTCGCACGCCTTCCACGGGCTGACCACCGGCTCGCTGTCCGTCAACGGCGAGGACGGCTTCCGCGACGGCTTCGCCCCGCTGCTCCCCGACACCGCCGTCCCACTCGGCGACCTGGACGCCCTGGCGCGGGGAGCTCAAGCACGGCGACGTGGCCGCGCTGATCGTGGAGCCGGTCCAGGGCAAGGGCGTGCACGAGGCCCCGCCCGGCTATCTGCGCGCCGCGCAGGAGCTGCTGCACCGGCACAAGGCGCTGCTGATCGCCGACGAGGTGCAGACGGGCCTCGGCCGGACGGGCAGGTTCTACGCCTTCCAGCACGAGGACGGCGTCGAGCCCGACCTGCTGTGCGTGGCCAAGGCGCTGTCCGGCGGATACGTGCCGGTTGGGGCCACGCTGGGCAAGGACTGGATCTTCCAGATGGTGTTCTCCTCGATGGACCGGGTGCAGGTCCACTCGGCGAGCTTCGGGTCCAACGCGCAGGCCATGGCAGCCGGGCTCGCGGTGCTGTCGGTGATGGAGAACGAGGAGATCGTGGCGAACGCGGCCGCGGTGGGGGAGCGGCTGAAGTCCCGGCTGACGGAACTGGTGGACCGCTACGAGCTGCTCGCCGACGTCCGGGGGCGGGGGCTGATGATCGGCATCGAGTTCGGCCGGCCCAGGTCCCTGAAGCTGCGCAGCCGCTGGACGATGCTGCAGGCCGCGCGCAAGGGTCTGTTCGCGCAGATGGTCGTGGTGCCGCTGCTGCAACGGCACCGGATCCTGACGCAGGTGTCCGGCGACCACCTGGAGGTGATCAAGTTGATCCCGCCGCTGATCATCGACGCGGCGGACGCCGACCGGTTCGTCGACGCCTTCACTGAGGTGATGGACGACGCCCACAACGGCGGCGGCCTCATGTGGGACTTCGGAAAGACCCTGGTCAGGCAGGCGGTGGGCAACCGTTGACGAGTCACCGACCGCCGCGGCTTTTGCCTCTGAGGCAAGAAAATTGCCTGCCGGGCAAGTTTCGGGCTGAATGGAGGCATGACCTCCCATGAGACCGGTCCCGCCGTCGCCGGACGCGCCGGCGGACGCGGTGTCCGTCGCTGGCACCGCAGCTGCGCTCCCTGCGGCGCAGGGCCGCCCCACCCCTGGAGGCGGCGGCCCGGGCCGCGCTGGGCTGTCGCCCGCCCACCTCTCCCGCCTGGAGACCGGGCAACGCCAGCCTTCGCTGCCGATGCTGCTCTCCCTCGCCCGTGTCTACGGTACGACCGTCTCGGAGCTGCTCGGCGAGACGGCCGCGGACCGGGACGCCGTCGTGCGTGCCGACGCCATGGAGCCGACGTTCGCGGGCGGCTGGACGTACTGGCAGGCCGGCGGGGCCGAGGCGCGGGATGCAGGCCCTGCGGGTCCATGTGCCGCACGGCTCACGGGGTGACATCGTGCGGGTGCATCCCGGGGAGGAGTGGCTGCACGTCCTGCGCGGCCGGCTGCGTCTGCGCCTCGGGGACACCGTGCACCGGCTCGGTCCGGGTGACAGCGCGCACTTCGACTCGCTGACCCCGCACCGGATCGCCGCTCAGGACGCCGACCGGGTCGACCTCCTCTTCGTCCACACCCTGCTGCGGAGCCCGGCGACCGCCCTGTGCCTGGGACCGGTCGCCACGCCGGCCCACCCCACACTCGGAGAGACGCCATGAATTTGCAGGAGAAGTTCACACGCGCCCTGTGGGTGCGGCTCTTCATCTACCTCGTCGTGGGCCACGTCTTCGCGGCCTTCATCTACCTGCTCTTCGAGGTGGGCGCCAACAGCCGGTGAGCGGGTGGCTCAGTCCAGCATCCGCTCGCGCAGCCGCTCCCGGGTCTCCGGCGTGATCCGCAGGCCCCTTCTCCAGGTAGGCGTCGACCCCGCCCCAGGTCCTCCTCGACCGTCTCGAAGGCCGCCGCCAGATACTCGGCGCGCGTCGAAGAGGGGGCTGAGCAGCTCCATGACCTCGGGGAGTAGGCGGAGGCGGCGGAGCTGCTGCGGCGCACTGCAGCGGCGGTGCGGCGTTCGACTCAGGTAGTCGTCGACGATGGCGTCGCTCTCGACGCCCAGGGCGGGAGAGTGATCGCGATCGACAGGCCCGCGCGGTCCTTGCCGGCCGCGCAGTGCATCAGGGCGGGGACGCTGTCCTCGGCGAGCGCGTGCAGCACCCGGGAGTGCTCCGCCGTGCGCTCCTTGATGATCATGCGGTAGGACTCGATCATCCGGTTGGCGGCCTTGTCGTCCGCCAGGATCTCGTGCAGCTGGTCGAGGTCGCCGTCGCGGACCATCTTCCAGAACTCGGCACCGTCGGCCGGATCGCTCAGCGGCAGGTTCACATTGCGTACGCCGGGCAGCTCGACGTCCGGCTCCTCGAGCTTCTGGTCGGCCGCGTTGCGGAAGTCGAAGATGGTGTGCAGGCTCAGCGAGGCCAGGAACGCGGCGTCCTCCCGGTGGCGTGCGCCGCGGGTGGCCGCTGCGGAACAGCACGCCTTGTCGCCCCGCCGCCCGTCCACGGTCGGCAGCCCGCCCACGTCACGGAAGTTACGCACCGGCCAGCTCGGGTTCGGTCGACGGGACCTGCTGCGTCACGGGGCTCCTCCCACTCCCGCCCCGCCGGCGCTGCTCGCCGACGGGCACCACTCGAAGATACGGCACGGTCCGGTGGCCTCGGCTGGCACGGCCGCCCGCTACGCCACATCTAAACCTTCTGTCCGAATTAGCACCTTCATTCCAACTGGCCCTGGAATGAAAGGGACTGGAGAGGCGGCGCGTGAGCAGCGTCATATCCGTGACCGTGCGTTGCCCGTCATGTTCACGTAATTCGGCCGGTTTTCAAGGCTGTTTACGCGAAGGGCACTGCGCGAATCGACGGAGGGTGACCGGTAATTCCCGTAAAGGATCAATCGGAGCACCTGTCAATGGAACCCCGCGCTTGTCCCCGCGCGTCTTGGTCCCTACGTTCACCACCGATCCGGACGGACGCCTAATCCTGCCGCCGACCGGAGCCCGCACTCATCCACCACCCGTACACGGCAGGAGCGGGGGACCCACAGGTACAACTGCCTGTTCCGGTTCCCGGAACGGCAGGGTTAAGCCGCGTCTCGACGCGGCCGGGCATCTCCAGCTCGCACCCGACAGCTCACCTCGTAGGCGCCGGAGAGGAAATCGCCATGCCCGCGAAGGGTAAGCACCGCCGTACCAGGGCCATGCGCCTGACCCGCACCATCGCCGTCGCCGGAACCGGTGGCGCCGCGCTCGCGCTGCCGCTGCTGGGTGCCGCCGGCGCCCACGCCGCTCCCGCGCAGTCCGTCTCCGAGCAGGCCGTGCAGTCCATACCGACGACCGCGAAGAGGCCGCCGGCAGCGCAGCGCCGAGAAGAACTCGGACTCGCGGACGTACACCGTGAAGAGCGGTGACTACCTCTCGAAGATCGCCGACGAGCAGGACGTCGACGGCGGCTGGAAGAAGCTGTACGCGGACAACCGCGACGTCGTCGGCTCGGACCCGTCGCTGATCCACCCCGGCCTGAAGCTCTCGGTCGGCGAGCGGGCCGCCAAGTCCTCGGCCCCCTCCTCCGCCGAGTCGGAGAAGCCGGCCGAGAAGCCCGCCGCGCCGAAGAAGTCGTCCTCCGAGAAGTCCGAGTCGGCCGAGAAGTCGTCGGACGCCGCGAAGACCTCGTCCTCGGACTCGTCCAACACGAGCGCCCAGTCCGCCGGCACCACCGGCGGCCGCGTCGCCCGTTCCCGGCGGCACCGTCGGTACCCCGTACCACCAGACCGGCAGCATGTGGTCCAGCGGTTACCACACCGGCACGGACTTCGTCGTCCCGACCGGCACCTCGCTCAAGGCCGTCGGCGCGGGCACCGTCGTCTCCGCCGGCTGGGGCGGCGCGTACGGCAACCAGGTCGTCATCCAGCTCGCCGACGGCCCGCTACGCCCAGTACGCCCACCTGTCCTCGCTCTCCGTCTCCGCCGGTCAGTCCGTGACGGCGGGTCAGCAGGTCGGTCTCTCGGGTGCCACCGGCAACGTGACCGGTCCGCACCTGCACTTCGAGATCCGCACCACGCCGGACTACGGCTCGGACGTGGACCCGATCGCGTACCTGCGCTCGCACGGCGTCTCTCTCTGACGACCGCTTGGGCGCGGCCTCCGCGCCGCTGAAGGCCGGACCCCGATCCCCGGGTCCGGCCTTCGGTGTATTCCGGAATTGACGAACACTTTAGGCGTGGTTTTCTCACCGCCCGTCAACCCCTTTCCTACGGTCGCGTAGGTCACATTCCAAGGTGAATCATGGGCCGACGTGGCAGACGATTCGAAGAGTGACAGCAGAGGTGATCGGGTCGTACGTGGCGGTGGGGGACAGCTTCACCGAGGGCGTCGGCGACCCGGGCCCCGACGGGTCGTTCGTCGGCTGGGCGGACCGGTTGGCCGTACTGCTCGCGGACCGGCGCCCCGAGGGCGACTTCAGGTACACGAACCTCGCCGTGCGCGGCAGGCTGCTCGACCAGATCGTGGCGGAGCAGGTCCGAGGGTCGCCGAACTCGCGCCGGACCTGGTCTCGTTCGCGGCGGGCGGCAACGACATCATCCGGCCCGGCACGATCCGGACGAGGTGGCCGAGCGGTTCGAACGCGCGGTGGCCGCGCTGGCCGCGGCGGCCGGCACCGTCCTGGTGACGACCGGCTTCGACACCCGTGGGGTGCCCGTCCTCAAGCATCTGCGCGGCAAGATCGCGACCTACAACGGGCACGTCCGTGCCGTCGCCGACCGCTACGGCTGCCCCGTGCTCGACCTGTGGTCGCTCCGGAGCGTCCAGGACCGCAGAGCGTGGGACGCCGACCGGCTGCACCTGTCGCCGGAGGGCCACACCCGCGTGGCGCTGCGCGCGGGCCGGGCCCTCGGCCTGCGCGTCCCCGCCGACCCGGACCAGCCCTGGCCGCCGCTGCCGCCCGCGGCACCCTGCACGTCAGGCGCGACGACGTGCACTGGGCACGCGAGTACCTGGTGCCGTGGATCGGACGCCGACTGCGAGGCGAGTCGTCGGGCGACCACGTGACCGCGAAGGGGTCGCTGTCGCCGGACGACATCAGGGTGCGGATCGCGGCGGTGGCCTGACGGCGGTGCGGGGTGTGGGGCGCGCGGCGGTAGCCTGACGGCGGCGTGGGGTGTGCGGCGTGCGGCTTGAGGCGCGGTGTAGGGCGTGCGGCGATGTGCGGCGTGCGTCGGACGGCGCGGGGGCGCTTCGCCGGTTTGCGCGGGTGGGGTGGCCGTGGGCCGGGTGGGCGGACGCCGGCGGGTGGTGGGTGGCTTGGGCGCGGGCGGTCGGCCGGGGCCCGGCTCGCCGCCGGGTGGCGAGGGTGGGGCGGGCCCGTCCGCCGGTGGAACGGTGGCCGAGGGGCCGGTCGGTCGTGCTGCGAATGTGAGGGCGGACCTGCCACCGGTGGAATGGTGATCGAGGGGCCGGTCGGTCGTGCCGCGTTACGGGGGCCGGCCTGGCCGCCGGTGGAACGGTGTGGCCGGGTGGCCGGCCCGTCGTGGCGCGGATGTAGGGGGCGGGTCCGGCCGCTGGCGGGACGGTGATCGAGGGGTCGTGATCGAGGGGCCGGTCCGTTGCGCCCCCGGACGCCGCGGGCGGGGGCGCGCCCGTCCGCGGTGAGTGCCGCCTGTCCCGCACACGGCCGTGGCTAGCGGCGTGGTGTCGTCAATGCCTCGCGCTTCAGGCCGAGTTCGCGGGCGAGGGCCTCGTCCGTCCACTCCTGGGCCTTGGCCCGGGACACCGCACCCGGGTAGGACGTCAGCTGGACGGCGAGCCCGTCGAGCAGGGCGGTCGGACGCAGGGCCGCGCCGTCGGCTCCGGGCACGTGAACTCCCCCGGCGGCCACGCCCTCGGCGATGACCTCGGCGATCGCCGCCTTCCACCTGACGGTCCAGTTCCCGCGTGACCTCCCGCAGCGCGGGCTCGCGCAACGCCACCGCCCAGCCCTCGATCCACAGGCGCCACCCCTTGGCCTGCCCGGTCGGGGCGTACCAGCCACGGCCGCCCGCAGCCGGCGCAGGGCCGACGTACGGCGGCCGAGCAGCTTGCGCAGACGGGAGAGATCGTCCTCGGCGGCATACGTGAACGCGGCGGCGACGAGCTTCTCCTTGGTGGAGAAGTGGTAGAGCACCAGCGCGTTGCTGACACCGAGCGCGGCGGCCACGTCGGCGATCCGCAACGCCGCCACACCCCGCGCCGATATCTGCTCGATCGCCGCACGCAGCAACTCCTCGCGCCGCTCCGCGACACCCAACCGGACTCTCACCACGCCCGTCACCCTATACACGCGCCCGGACATGCGGCGACGGCCGCTTCAGGCCCGGTCGCTCAGTCCGTCGTCGCGGTGACCGGGCCGGTGCGCCCCGTGCCGGGCAGATCGCAGGAGTCCCTGAAACCCTGGCTGGTGAGGTCGAGCGCCGCGTTGATGCGGGAGCGGAGGTTCTCGACGGCGACCATGGCCGTCAGCTCCACGAACGCCGGCTCGCCCAGCCGGGCCCGCAGCCGCTCGGCGAGGTCGTCGCCGACGGTGGGCGGCGTCGCCGTCACCGCCTCGGCGTACTCCATGACGTCCCGCTCCAATGGCGTGTACGCGTCGCTCTCCCGCCACACCGGAACGTCGTGGAGCTTGCGCCGGTCCATGCCGCGCTCCGCGTTCTCCCAGTACCCGAAGTCCATGCACCAGGAGCAGCCGATCGAGGCCGCCGAGGCCATCACCGCGAGCGCCTTCAGGTCGGAGTCCAGCCTGTTCCACTTGGCCACGGACTGCTCGAAACGCAGGTCGCCCCAGAGCACGCGCGGGTTGTGGGCGAGCGGCCTTGCCGGGGTCGAGGACCTTGCCGTAGGTGCGCCGGGAGTACCACTCCGTGACGCGGAGGAGGAGCGTCCGGGGCGGGGTGAGGGATACGCGGGCCATGAGGGCCGCCTTCCTGTCCGTGAGTCGTGCCGTTGGTTCCCGGGCGCTCCGGCGAAGGCGCCCCTCACCGGCTACGACGGGTGAAGGGAACTCGGATGTGACATCGGGCGTTCGAGGGTGACGTCGGACGAGACGACAATGAGATCCTGACCTACTCCACCTGGAGGTACCGTGGCCGGTTTCCGTTCCCCGAACTCGGGGTTCCGCGTGCCGCGGCCGCGGCGACACTCGGTGCGGACCCCAGCGGTGAGCGCATGGCGCGTATCCGCAGATCGCCGCACTTCCGTGACGGCGTCTTCCAGAACCCCGGAGGCGGCGCCCGGACCCGGCCCTCCGGGTCGGCCGCCGAATTCGCCAAGATCTACTTCGACCGGCAGGCCCGGCTCCGTCGCGCCCCCTGGGCACCGTGCCCGTGCACGCCACCACGCTCGCCGACCTCGCCCGGCCGCCCGCCACCGGACTGCGGCTGACCTGGATGGGGCACTCCAGCGTGCTCGCCGAGATCGACGGACAGCGCGTGCTCTTCGACCCGGTCTGGGGCGAGCGCTGCTCCCCGTTCCCCTTCGTCGGCCCCAAGCGGCTGCACCCGGTCCCGGTGCCCTTGGCGGCCCTCGGCCCGGTCGACGTCGTCGTCATCTCCCACGACCACTACGACCACCTGGACATGCCCACGATCAAGGCGCTGGCCGGCATCGGACACCCTGTTCGCGGTGCCGCTCGGCGTCGGCGCCCACCTCGAACACTGGGGCGTCTCCGCCGGCCGGCTGCGCGAGCTGGACTGGCACGAGTCGACGCGCGTCGGCGGCCTCACCCTGACCGCCACTCCGGCCCGGCACTTCTGCGGACGGGGCCTGCGCAACACCCAGCACACTCTGGGCGTCCTGGGTCGTCGCCGGGGAGGAGCACCGCGTCTACCACAGCGGCGACACCGGCTACTTCGACGGCTTCCGGGACATCGGCGCCGCACACGGCCCGTTCGACGCCACGATGATCCAGCTCGGGGCGTACGCCGAGTTCTGGCCGGACATCCGCACGACCCCCGAGGGAGGCGTACGCGCCCACCTCGACCTCCAGGGAGGCCGGCCGGGCGGCGCCCCGCTGCCGATCCACTGGGGCACCTTCAACCTCGCACCGCACGCGTGGGCGGAGCCGGGGGAGTGGACGAGGGATGCCGCTGGCGAGGCAGGGCAGGCGGTGGCTTTCCCCGCCCCGGCGAGCCGTTCGAGCCGAACGGGGCAGTTGCCCGGGGAACCGTGGTGGCGCGGTGTCCGGCCTTCGCGCATGCGTGGCGGCGCCCCGGTGGCGCTGAGAAGAAGGTCGATACGGGCAGCGGTGGTTTCGACCTCGCGGGCGAGCGGTGAGGTGGGCCGCGGAAGATCCTGGTGAGGTAGTGCCGCAGCTGTCTGATCAGCGCCCGGGCCGCCGGTCGGCGCTGGACTGAGCACGAGGCCCCATCCGGCCCCGGTGGCCTCGGCCGAGGCCAGCCCTCCCGGAGTAGCGGCACCGGCCTACGCCCGGGATCGAACGCCCGTGAGTTCCTCGGAGGTCTGCCACACGCGCCGCGCTTCCTCGGTGCCGCGCAGGCGGCTGCCAGCCTCTGCTCGGCCGGAGGGCCGCCCAGGTGCCGGGCCCGCTCGGCGTCGAACCCGCCGCCCACGGCCCGGGGAAGTGGCGGCATAGAGGGCGGGCAGCTGTGCCGTGTGGACCGTGCCGACGAGGATCCCGCGCGCGGACAGGGCGCGGATCAGGCGCACGCCCAGCGTGTCCTTGGCGCGGCCGACCTCGGGGCGGGCGGCGAGCAGGCTTGTCGGCGCGACTCCGGGGTGGGAGAGGTTGCTCGTGATGCCCCAGCCCGCCGCTTCGCTGCGCCGGTGGAGTTCCAGGGCGAAGAGGCCGAAGGCGATCTTCGACTGGCTGTAGGCGCGCATGCCGTCGTAGGACCGCTCCCAGTTCAGGTCGTCCCAGTTGATGGCGTTGCGGTTCGCCGCGACGCTGATCTGGGACGTCACGCGGGCCTGGCCGGCTCGTGGCAGGGGCAGCAGGTGGTTGACCAGGGCGAAGTGGCCCAGGTGGTTCGTGCCGAGTTGGAGTTCGATGCCGTCGGCCGTCGTCCGCCGGTCGGGCGGTGTCGTGACGCCGGCGTTGTTGACGAGGAGGTGGACGGGGCGGTCCCTCGTCCAGCAGGGTCCTGCCGAGTTCCGCGACGGAGGCGAGCGAGGAAGAGGTCGAGGGCGCGCAGCGACACGTTCGCGTCGGGGATCTGCTCACGGATCCTGGCGGCCGCGCCTTCGCCCTTGCACGGATTGCGGACCGGCATGACGACCTCCACGCCGGCGGCGGCCAGACGCAGTGCGATGCCGAGCCCGATCCCGTCACTCGCCCCGGTGACGACAGCGCGCTTCCCGGTCAGGTCGGGAACGGTGATGTCGATGTCCTGGCGTGGCATGTGTGCACTCCTCACGACGGTCTTTTCCCTACCGTGACCCCGACCGCCGGGCCCATCCAGGGACTCCCGATCCACCGATACGCGCGGACAGGTACGGCCGACCCGCACGGACGGTGCCGGGGCCCGGCTGCCCGCCGCCCGGGGCGCCGGGCGGCGCCCGAGAGGGGGATCGACGATCCGTGGATGAACGCGGGTGCGCGCGCTGAAAGGATCAGTACGGGAGGAGCAGACGCATGGAGATCGACCGGGCCGGACTCGCGGCGTTCCTGCGGCGCCGCCGAGCTGCTGCAACCCAGGACGTCGGCCTCCCGCGCGGACAGCGGCGCAGAACCAGCGGGCTGCGCCGTGAGGAGGTCGCCGAGCTCTGCCACATGTCGACCGACTACTCGCCCGGCTGGAGCGCCGGCGCGGCCCGCAGCCGTCCCAGCCGATGATCGCCTCGATGGCGCAGGGGCTGCACCTCTCCTCGACGAGCGGGACCACCTGTTCCGACTGGCCGGCCACGCCCCGCCCGTCCGGGGCACGGGCACCGTCGGCGAGCACATCGGCCCCGGCCTGCTGCGCGTCCTCGACCGGCTGGGCGACACGCCCGCGAGGTCGTCACCGAGCTGGGGGAGACGCTGCGGCAGACCCCGCTCGGCGTCGCCCTCACCGGCGACGCGACCCGCTGCACCGGCCCGGCGCGCAGCATCGGCTACCGCTGGTTCACCGACCCGGCCACCCGCGAGCTCTACGAGCCGGCGGATCACGAGTTCCTCTCCCGCATGTTCGTGTCCGGCCTGCGTGAAGTGGCCGCCGTACGGGGGCCGGGCTCCCGGGCCGCCCAGTACGCCGAGCTGCTCCTCGCCCGCAGCGACGAGTTCCGCGCCCTGTGGGACAAGCACGAGGTGGGCGTCCGCCCTCATCACGTCAAGCGCTTCCGCCACCCGCAGGTAGGCGCCCTCGAACTGAACTGCCAGATACTCCTCGACCCGGAACAGTCGCACCGCCTGGTCGTCTACACCGCCGTTCCGGGCAGCGAGAGCCACGACAGACTCCGCCTCCTCGCGGTCATCGGCCCGCAGGCGCTGCGCTGACCGCCCAGGGCACCCGACGGCGCCCGGGCGTGCGACCACGAATCCCCGTCGTCACTCACGGTGAGTGAATTTGATCGAGTCGGACCGGTTGGCAGTGCTTCGCGAGCGGAAGCTTCACCGGCTTATCGGGCTGTCGTACGAAGCCTCATACCAGAGCGGGACGTTGTCCGAGGGACTTTGGCACCGCCCACCGCACATGATGTGCGGGCGACTACTGTCAGTGTCCGTCGGGCGACGTAGACCGGATCCCCCGGTCCGCTCGGTCGACACCGCGACGACGCGTGCCCGCGTGACGTCGCGTGTCCGCGTGGCATTCGCCACCACGCGCGAGCATCAGGGCCCGATCCGGGCCCGACGGACCAATGGACCAGTACGAGGACCCCCGATGTCTCACCTCCGCGCCCCGGCCGCGCGAGCAAACCGCCGCGAGGGCGGGCGGCACGGCCGGCCGGCCTCCCGTACCGCCCCGCGCTGCCTGAGACCCACATACGCCCCCAACTCCTGCGTCTCGCCGTGCTGCCGCCCGTCGCGGTGGCCCTCGGCGCCTGCGCGGTCGTCCTGTTCACCATCCGGTCCACCGGCGCCCGGCCCGGCCTCGTCCTGTGGGGCGTGCTCGCGGGGGCGGTCTCGGTGACCCTCGCGGCCGTCGTCATCGCCGCCGTCGCCGCCGACCGCGCCGCGCGGTCCGTGCACGACCGCGTCGGCGCCCCTGCGCCGCAACACCGCGCGCTCGGAGGGCGATCTGCGCGCCGTGGTCGAGGCGTTGCGCCGCGGCGAGACCCCGCCCCAGCGCAAACCGCGCGGCGGACCGCCGGACGACGCCGACGACTTCGAACTGCTCGCCGCCGACCTGTCCCGCGCCCACGACGGCGCCGTCACCGCCGTCGTCCGGGCCGCCCAGCTCTCCAGCCAGGCGGGCAGCGAACAGAAGCTGGAGGGTCTTCGTCAACCTCGCCCGGCGCCTGCAGTCGCTGGTGCACCGGGAGATCTCCATCCTGGACGAGCTGGAGAACGAGATCGAGGACCCCGACCTCCTCAAGGGCCTCTTCCACGTCGACCACCTCGCCACCCGCATCCGCCGCCATGCCGAGAACCTCGCCGTGATGGGCGGCGCCATCTCCGCGCCGGCAGTGGAGCAACCCCGTCGACATGACCGAGGTGCTCAGCTCGGCCATCGCCGAGGTCGAGCAGTACTCGCGGGTCCGGCTGGTCCCGCCGATCGACGGCACCCTGCGCGGCCACGCCGTCGCCGACGTCATCCACCTGCTGGCCGAACTCGTCGAGAACGCCACCCTGTTCTCCGCCCCGCAGACCCAGGTGCTGATGCGCGCCAACCTCGTCACCTCGGGCCTCGCCGTCGAGGTCGAGGACTGCCGGACTCGGGATGCCGGTCGGCGAGCAGAGCCGGATGAACGCCCTGCTCGCCGACCCCGATCAGGTCAACGTCGCCCGCCTGCTCGCGGACGGCCGCATCCGGGCTGTACGTCGTCTCCCAGCTCGCCAAGAGGCACGGCATCACCGTCCGCCTGCAGACCAACATCTACGGCGGTGTCCAGGCCGTACTGGTCGTGCCGCAGGCCCTGTTGGGTACGGAGCCGGGAGCGCTCCCCGGGGGCGGGGCCCGGCCGGCGGAGGTCGGCGGGGCCGACCCGTGCCGCTGCCGCCGCCCCGGCAGCGGCCGCGGACCGACGCCCCCGCGACGCCGCCGGCCCCCGCCGCACCCGCAGCCGCGCCCGCTCCCGTCCCTCCACGCCCGCCCCCGCCCCGGCCGCAGGGCGGACGCAGGCGACGTGCCGCTGCGGTGCGCGGCGCCCACCGGACCGGCCCACTCCGGCAGCCGCCGTGCCCGGTGTCCGGCCCGAGGACCGGGGCGTCCTCGCCGAGCACGCGGCCCCCCCGCCCGTCCCGCGCGCCCGGTGGTGCGCGGCACCTGACAAGCCCCAACTGCCCCGCCGCCGCGCCCGAGGAGCACATCGTCCCCCAGCTGCGCGGCGGCCCCGCACCGCGCCAGGAACCCGAGCAGCACGCCGGCCACGACCCCGGGCTCATGGCGGCCTTCCAACGCGGCATCGGCCTCGCGGAGGCCCAGCAGCACAGGGAGCCGACCCTCATGGAACCGACCCGCCTCGATCCGCCACCGGCCTCCATGGAACCTGCCCCCGTGGAGCCCACCCCCATGGAGCCCACCCTCATGGAACCGACCCACAGGACCCGGCCGGATGAGCAACCCCGTGACCACCCCCGCTTCCCCTCTCCACCCCCACTCCCACCACCACGACCAGCGCTCCCGCAGACCTTCGCACCCAAGGAGTCGATCCACCATGGCGAGCGACGCGCCGACCGGCCGTGTATCCGACCTCGACTGGCTGATGAGCGGCCTCGTGCAGCGCGTGCCGCACACGTCCAGCGCGGTGCTCCTGTCCTGCGACGGACTGGTGAAGTCCGTCCACGGCCTCGACGCGGACAGCGCCGACCACATGGCAGCCCTGGCCTCCGGCCTGTCTCCCTCGGCCGCAGCGCCGGCGTCCGCTTCGGCGACGGCGGGGACGTACGGCAGGTCGTCGTCGAACTCGACTCGACCCTGCTCTTCGTCACCACCGCCGGCTCGGCACCTGCCTCGCCGTGCTGGCCGGCCGCGAGGCCGACGCGGCCGTGCTCGGCTACGAGATGGCGATGCTGGTCAAGAGCGTCCGCCCCTACCTGGTCACCGCGCCCCGGCAGCACGCCGTCGAACCCCCGGCGATGAGGCCTTGAGGATGGCCGCGGCCGGCGACGGGCCCTGGCTCGACGACGCGGCCGGACGGCTGGTGCGCCCCTTCACCGTGAGCAACGGCCGTACCCGGCCCACCGTCGAGCTCGACCTGATGTCCCAGGTGATGGCCACGGGGGCGACCCCCCTCGGTTACCTCGGTCCCGAACACGCGCAGGCACTCGACCTGTGCCGGGCGCCTCGGTCGCCGAGCTCGCCGCCCATCTGAGGCTTCCGTGGCAGTCACTAAGGTACTGCTGTCGGACCTCGTCGACTGCGGCGCGCTGACCACCAAACCCCCCGCCTCGTTCCACCGCAACCCCACGGACCGAGCCCTTCTGGAGGCAGTGCTCGATGGACTACGACGACGAAGCTCTGAGCTACTGGCCACGAGACCCGTCCCGGGGTCGGCCCGGCCCGGCACACCACCGATCCCCTTCCCCACCGCGCTGAAGATCCCTCGTGGCGGAGCGGGTTCAGGGGTGGGCAAGACGACCTTCGTCGGCGCGGTCAGCGAGATCGCACCGCTGAGCACGGAGGAACTGCTCACCACGGTCAGCGCAGCGACCGACAACCTCGACGGAATCGAGAACAAACTCGAAACGACCGTGGCCATGGACTTCGGCCGCCTCACCCTCGACCCGGAACACGTGCTGTACCTGTTCGGGACGCCCCGGCCAGGAACAGTTCTGGTTCCATGTGGGACGGGGATTGTGCGAGGGCGCGCTCGGTGCCGTGATCATCGCCGACACCCGCCGCCTGGAGAGAGTCGTTCGCCGCCGTCGACTTCTTCGCCCGGAACGCGGACTCCGGCTTCATCGTCGCGATCAACGAGCTTCGACGGTGCGGTACCGCTACGACCCGGAGGAGGTGCGCGCCGCCATGGACCTCCATCGAGATCCCCATCCGTGCGCTGCGACGCCCGGATCTCCAGTTCCGGCGGCCAGGGCCACTGCTCACCCTCGTACACGCCACCTCATCGCCCACCCACACCAGCCCCACGACGGGAGCCTCGGCGCCCACAGGTGATCCCCAGGTGACCCAGGTGATTCCCCGTACCCCACCGCCACGGAGCCGCACATGACGCACGCCAGCGACGGAGCCCGCCCATGAGCTATGACCCGCCGCGCCCGGTCGGACGGCTGCTGCTCTCCCGAGGACCGGGAGGCCCCGCGCGGGTGCGACGGCTGCGCCGGCTCGGGCTGGCGGAACGCCCGGATCCGGCCCTCGACGCCACCGCGGCCCATCTCGCCCAGCTCGCCGAGGCGCCATTGCGCGATGGTCAACTTCTGGTCGAGGGGCGGACACGGTTCTTCGCGGGCCTGCAGGTGCCCGAGATCGCGCCGGTGAGCGCGAGGGGACAGCACCAGTCGAGTTCGCCCGGTCCAGCCGCGCGACCACGGCTTCTGCCCCCATGTGGTGGTCCGGCGCAAGGCACTGGTCCTGGGACGTGCGCACTATCCGCGGTTCGCGGAGCAACCCGGTCGTCGACGAGTTCCCGGCATCCGCTCCTACCTGGGAGCCCCGCTCATCGACAGCACGGGGACGGTGCTGGGCGCGGTGTCCGCCGCCGACGTGGGGCGCGGACGCAGGAAGCGGGCCTGGCGAGCGATCAAGTCGACGGCAGCCGATCTCGTACGGCGCATCGAACGCGCAGCGCCGGAGGACGGGCTCCGCCTGGGGGCCGACGGAGCGCGACAGGTGTAAGGGCGTGAAGGAAAGCTGCGACCGGGCTTAAGAAAGGCTCGATGGACCCGGGGCGGTGTCGTACGGCAGATTGCTGTGCGATTCCCTCCCCTCCCGGACGCGGCTGCCTCTGCATGCCCGGCGCCGGGACCTCACCGTCAGGAGCCGTAGCGTTGAAGGCGCTGGTCAAGGAGAAGGCGGAGCCCGGCCTCCGGCTCGCGGACGTGCCGAGCCCGTCATCGGACCCGGTGACGTGCTCATCAAGGTGCTGCGCACCGGCATCTGCGGCACCGACCTGCACATCCGGGCCTGGGACGGCTGGGCCCAGCAGGCCATCCGCACCCCACTCGTCGTGGGTCACGAGTTCGTCGGCGAGGTCGTCGACACCGGGCGAGGACGTCACCGACATCAAGGCCGGTGACCGGGTCAGCGGCGAAGGACACCTGGTCTGCGGCAAGTGCCGCAACTGCCTGGCCGGCCGGCGCCACCTGTGCCGCGCCACCGTCGGGCTCGGCGTCGGCCGGGACGGGGCGTTCGCCGAGTACGTCGCCCTGCCCGCCACCAACGTCTGGGTGCACCGCGTCCCCGTCGACCTCGACGTCGCCGCGATCTTCGACCCGTTCGGCAACGCCGTGCACACCGCCCTGTCCTTCCCGCTGGTCGGCGAGGACGTCCTCATCACCGGCGCCGGGCCGATCGGCCTGATGGCGGCCGCCGTCGCCCGGCACGCGGGGGCCCGCAACGTCGTGATCACCGACGTGAGCGAGGAACGCCTGGACCTGGCGCTCAAGGTCGGCGTGAGCCTCGCCCTCGACGTGTCGAAGTCGACCATCGCCGACGGACAGCGCGAACTGGGCCTGCGCGAGGGCTTCGACATCGGCCTGGAGATGTCCGGCCGCCCCGAGGCCATGCGCGACATGATCGCCAACATGACGCACGGCGGGCGGATCGCGATGCTCGGCCTGCCGTCCGAGGAGTTCCCGGTCGACTGGGCCCGGATCGTCACCTCGATGATCACCGTCAAGGGTATCTACGGCCGCGAGATGTTCGAGACCTGGTACGCCATGTCGGTGCTGCTCGAAGGCGGCCTCGACCTCGCGCCCGTCATCACCGGCCGCTACAGCCACCGTGAGCACGAGGCGGCGTTCGAGGACGCGGCCGGCGGCAAGGGCGGCAAGGTCATCCTCGACTGGACCGCGTAAGTCACCGCGTAAGCCAACTGCCTTCCTAGGAGCTACCGATATGTTCGACTCCGTGCGCGACGACCTGCGCGCCACCCTCGACGAGATCCGCGCCGCCGGCCTGCACAAGCCCGAGCGCGTGATCGGGACCCCGCAGTCCGCGACCGTGAACGTCACCGCGGGCGGCCCGCCCCGGCGAGGTCCTCAACTTCTGCGCCAACAACTACCTCGGCCTCGCCGACCATCCGCGCGGTCGTCGCCGCCGCCCACGAGGCGCTGGACCGCTGGGGCTACGGCATGGCGTCCGTGCGCTTCATCTGCGGCACCCAGGAGGTGCACAAGGAACTGGAGGCCCGGCTCTCCGCGTTCCTCGGCCAGGAGGACACGATCCTCTACTCCTCCTGCTTCGACGCCAACGGCGGCGGCGTGTTCGAAGACCCTCCTCGGCCCCGAGGACGCGGTGATCTCGGACGCCCTGAACCACGCCTCGATCATCGACGGCATCCGCCTCAGCAAGGCCAGGCGCCTGCGCTACGCCAACCGCGACATGGCGGACCTGGAGGCGCAGCTCAAGGCCGCGGGCGACGCGCGCCGCAAGCTGATCGTCACCGACGGCGTCTTCTCCATGGACGGCTACGTCGCCCCGCTCCGCGACATCTGCGACCTGGCCGACCGCTACGACGCCATGGTCATGGTCGACGACTCGCACGCCGTCGGCTTCGTCGGCCCCGGCGGGCGCGGCACCCCGAGCTGCACGGCGTCATGGACCGCGTCGACATCATCACCGGCACCCTCGGCAAGGCCCTCGGCGGCGCCTCCGGCGGCTACGTCGCCGCGCGCACCGAGATCGTCGCCCTGCTGCGCCAGCGCTCCCGGCCGTACCTCTTCTCCAACACCGCTGGCCCCGGTGATCGCGGCCGCCTCCCTCAAGGGTGCTCGACCTGCTGGAGTCGGCCGACGACCTGCGCGTGCGGCTGGCCGAGAACACCGCCCTGTTCCGCCGCCGGATGACCGAGGAGGGCTTCGACATCCTCCCCGGCGACCACGCCATCGCGCCGGTGATGATCGGCGACGCGTCGAAGGCGGGCCGCATGGCCGAGCTGCTGCTGGAGCGCGGGGTGTACGTGATCGGCTTCTCCTACCCGGTCGTGCCGCAGGGCCAGGCCCGCATCCCGCGTGCAGCTGTCGGCCGCCCACTCCACGGAGGACGTGAACCGCGCGGTGGACGCCTTCGTGGCGGCGCGCAAGGAGCTGGACGCCTGACGCGGGCGTGACCTGCGGCCATGGGCGCGGCGGGTGCGGCGGGTGAGAGAATCGATCCCGTGATCGAAGCGCGGCGGCTGCACATCCTCCGAGCGGTGGCGGACCACCGCACCGTGACGGCGGCTGCCGCCGCGCTGTACCTCACCCCGTCGGCGGTCTCCCAGCAGCTGGCCGCCCTGGAGCAGGAGACCGGCCACCGTCTGGTCGAGCGCGGCGCCAAGGGCGTACGGCTGACCCCGGCCGGCGAGATCCTGCTCAGCCACACCAACGCGGTCCTCGCCCAGCTGGAGCGGGCCGAGGCGGAACTCGCCGCGTACAGCTCGGGCGACGCGGGCACGGTCACGGTCGCCTCCTTCGCGACCGGTATCGCGCTGGTCGTCGCGCCCGCGCTGGCCCGCCTCGCCGAGTCGGCGCCCGGCATCCGCATCCGCGTCCAGGACGCCGAGGGCGACGCCAGCCTGCCGATAGTCCTCGACCGGCAGGTCGACGTGGCCGTCGCCGTCGAGTACCGGGGGCGCCGCCCGCCGACGACCCGCGCCTGACCCACGTCCCCCCTGTACGCCGAGCCCTTCGACGCGGTCGTCCCGCTCGCCCACCGCCTCGCCGACGCCGACGAGGTGCCGCTCGGAGCTTGCCAAGGACGCGTGGATCGGCCCCTACCCGGGCAACCCCTGCCATGACGTGGTGGTCCTGGCCTGCGAGCACGCCGGTTTCCAGCCCGCATGGAGCACTCCTCGGACGACTTCCGCGCGGTCGTGTCGCTCCGCCGCGGCCGACGTCGGCGTGGCACTCGTCCCGCGCTCGGCCCTGCACGGCACGGATCTGACGGGCGTGGTCGTCCCGCCCGGTCGACGGGGTCGCGCCCACCCGCCGCGTCTTCGCGGCCGTGCGCCGGGGAGCCGAGAGCACCCCGCTGATCCGCCCGGTGCTGGACGCGCTGGACGAGGCGGCGCGGCGTGAGGTCTCCGTAACACGGCCGTCTCATATCCGGGATAGCGTCCCGAATATGAGAGACTCGGATGAGGAGCCGAAGGCTCCCGACCTCGTGGACGCCCGGCTCGCCGCCCGGCTGGCCGAGCTGCGCGCCGAACGCGGCTGGTCGCTAGGGAGTTGGCGGAGCGCAGCGAGGTGAGCCGGTCCACCCTGTCCCGCGCCGAACGGGCGGAGATCAGCCCCACCGCCTCCCTGCTGAACCGCCTGTGCGCCGTCTACGGGGCGGACCGTGTCCCGGCTGCTCCAGTGAGGTCGAGGCGGAACCCGCGCTGCTGGTGCGGGCCAGCGAGCGGCCGCTGTGGGAGGACCGGTCCGCCGGATTCGTACGCCGCTCCGTGTCCCCGCCGCACGCCGGGCTGCGCAGCGAACTGGTCGAGGACGCGCTCGCCGCAGGCGCCGACCCGCTCGCCACGACCGGCCGCCCGTGCCCGGCCTCGAACAGCACATCTGGGTCCTGGACGGGGCCCTGGAAGGTGACGGCCCAGGACGTCGAGCACCACCTCGGCACCGGGGACTGCCTGCGGATGCGACGTGTGGGGGACCGACGAGGTTCGGTGCGCCGGCCCCGAGGACGCGCTGCTATGTGCTGGCGGTGGTGCTGCGTGATCGTGACCCACGTGGACGAGGGGCGGCTCCACGGCACTGCTGGAGGTTGGCCGACCTGCTGACCGACACCGTCGAGGGCGGCGCGTCCGTCGGCTTCCTCGCGCCGCTCGACCGGGCGGACGCCGTCACCTGGTGGCGGGAGCGGGCCGCGGCCGTCGCCGCCGGGCGACTCGCCGTCTGGGTGGCACACGACGGGGGCCGGGTGCTCGGAACGGTGAGCCTCGCCCTGCCCGACAAGCCCAACAGCCGCCACCGCGCCGAGCTGGTCAAGCTGATGGTCTCGCGCGCGGCGCGCGGCCGGAGGGCTGGGCCGCCGGCTCCTGGACCACCGCCGAGGAGGCGGCCGCGGCGGGCGGCCTCACCCTGCTCCACCTGGACACCGAGACCGGCAGCCCCGCCGAGCACCTCACCGCTCCACCCGGATGGACCCGCGCCGGAACGATCCCCGACTCGCGCGGCGGACCCGGGCGGGCAACTGCGGCCGACGACGCTCTACTTCAAGCAGGTCGGCGGGGAGGCGGGCGCCCGGCCGGCGCCGGGTGAATGTCAGTGGCGGCGGCTACCGTGCCTGACATGCCGGACAGCAGAAGACGTACGCCGTATCGCCCTGTCCCTGCCGGAAACGACGGAGAAGGTCGCCTGGAGCATGCCCACGTTCCGGGTCGCGGGGAAGATGTTCGCCACACTGCCCGAGGACGAGACCTCCATCGCGGTGCGCTGCCCCGGGGAGGAGCGCGACGAACTCGTGCTGGCCGAGCCGGGGAAGTTCTGGATCGCGGGCCGCCGAGGCGCAGTTCACGCCTGGGTGCGGGCCACACCTCGCCGCCCTGGAGGGGCGAGGACGAGCTGCGCGACATCCTCGCCGACTCCTGGCGCCAGGCGGCCCCGACCCGGCTGCTGGAGGCCCATCCCCGGCTGGGGCTGCCGGCCGGGGCTGAAAACCCCTCGGGCGTCGTCGGTGCCCCCGTGGCATGATCCGGGGCGTGCGGTGGCAACCGGGGCCGGAGGGGGCTCCGGCTGTCGGACGTACGACGCGCGCGGCGATCAGCAGGGGCCGCACGGGGCGGGTGGCCGGCGGGGCCGGCCGTGGAGGAGAGCGCGGGATGGCCGGGACGTCGTCGCAGCCCAGGCACGAGCGGGCGGCCGGAGTGGGCGCGGCGCGAGCCGTCTGGTCGCGGGACTTCGGGCTGTTCTTCGTGGCCCGGGCCATCGCCCGGCTGGGCGACGCACCATGCTGCCCGTCGCGCTCGCCGCCGGTCTGCTCCAGCACGGGTACGGGGCGGGCGCGGTCGGTCTCGCCATGGCCGCGACGGCCGCCGCGTTCACCGGCCTGGTCGTCTTCGGCGGGGTCCTCGCCGGCCGCGCTTCAGCACCCGGAAACTGATGATCGGCGCCGACCTGGTGCGGCTCAGCACCGGCGCGGCCGCCGGCCCCTGTTCTTCTCCGGCCGCGTCGTGCTGTGGCAGATCTGCGCCATCGGCTTCGTCAACGGCGTCGCAGGCGCCGTCTTCCAGCCCGGCGTCGCCAGCACCGTGCCCCGGCTCGCCTCCGACATCCGGGGCGCGAACGGCGCGATACGCGTCACCGAGTCCACTCGCCCAGCTCGCAGGGACCCGCCGTCGCCGGTCCTGATTAGAAGCGCCGCCACCGAGGCGGGGTCTTCGCCGCCCACGCGACCCGTACGAAGATCGGCGCCCTGTGCCTGCTGCTGCTCCGGTTGCCCCCGCTCGCGCCGGGCGGCCGAGTGATGGTCGGCGGCGGGACGAAGGCCTTCCGCGCCGACCTGGTCGAGGTGGCAGGAGTTCCGCTTCCCGGCGGTGGCTGTGGTACGTCATCGCCGTCTGGTGCGTCTACATGATCGCCGTGTGGGGCCCGACCGTCCCGCTGGTGGCGACCGAGGTGGTGCAGGAGCACGGCCACGCGCGTACGGCCTTGGTCAGCGCTCCGCCCTGGGCGCGGGCACCGTCGTCGGCGGGCTCCTCGCGCTGCGGCTGCGCCCCGCCGCATTAACCGCGCCGGCGCGATCGCCCTCGTCGGCTTCGCCGCCTTTCCGGCGAGCGTCGGGCCGAGCTCTACGGTGTACCCGCCATGGCGGCCGGAGCCGCCGTCGCCGGGGCCGGATGTCCTTCTGGGGCGTCATGTGGGCGACCAGTGTGCGAACCCGGGTCCCGCCGGACGTCCTCAACCGCATCACGCCTACGACGTGGCCGGCTCGCTGGCCATGATGCCCGTCGGCCAGGCCCTCGCGGGACCGGCCGCCTCGGCCAGCGGCGCCGACCACGTGCTGCTCGCCGGCGCCGACGAGCTTCGCCGTTACGCCGCGCTGCTGCTGATACCGGCGGTACGCGGACTGGTGCGCGGGTCGACGCGGCCGCGGCCAGCTCCGAGCGCGCGGCGGCCACGCCCGAACCGTCCCGATGCGGAGAAGTGCTGACGGCGGACCGCTTGGAAAGCGATGCGCGACCACCGGCCCGAGTGCGGTATGGTTTTCCTGCGCGTTCGGCCGGGGGGAAACCCCAGGTCACCTGGCAGCGGGACGTGGCGCAGCTTGGTAGCGCACTTTGGACCGCGGGGTCAAGGGGTCCGCAGGTTCAAATCCTGTCGTCCCGACTGGAGACAGCCGTTGATCGAGGGGCGGTTCGAGAGATCCGAAACCGCCCCTCGATTGCCTGCCCTGCGGCGTGGCTGGGCGCCCAGGCGAGATGCCCGATATATCACTGTCGGGTGTCCGTGCTCTCCTCTGCCACTTCGCGCTCGCGCTGTTCGCCGCGCCGCTGGTGAGGGTGGTGCGGGACCCGTGCCTTCATCGTGCTGGCCCTGCCGCCCGCCGCGACGGGCGTCTGGGCGGCCACCCGGTGGAGCACCACGGCCGCGGGCGGCGCCGACACCACCGAGTAGGGCCTGGCTTCCCGCCTACCACGTGACTGGGCGCTGCGGGCTGGACGCCCTCGCCGAACCTGGTGGTGCTGCTCGCCGCCCGGGGTGGGCGCCCTCGTCTGGTCTACTGCGCCTCGCTACGACGACCGGTCGCGGCAGCTGGGTAGGTTCTGCCGGGAACACCTCCCTCGCCTTCGCCGGGGCGATGCTCGGCCTCGGTCCTCGCCGACGACCTGATCCTGCTCTACATCTTCTGGGGAACTGACGACCGTCTTCTCCTACCTTCGCTGATCGGCCAGACCAGCGACCACAAGCGCAACCGGCGCAGCGCCCTGCAGGACCCTGACGGTCACCACGCTCGGCGGACTCACCATGCTCGTCGGCTTCCTGATCCTGGGTCACGAGGCGGGCACCTACCGGATCTCGGCGATCCTCGCCGACCCGCCGTCCGCGTCGGCCGGCGCTGTCCACGGCGATCGTGCTGATCTCGTCGGCGCCTCACCAAGTCCGCGATCTGGCCGTTCAGTCTGTGGCTGCCCAACGCCATGGCCGCCCCCACCCCGGTCAGCGCCTATCTGCACGCCGCCGCGATGGTCAAGGCCGGCGTCTACCTCATCGCCCGGCTGGCCCCCGCGTTCGCCGAGGTCACGCCCTGGCGGCCGCTCCTGCTCGTCCTGGGCTCCGCGACGATGCTGCTGGGCGGCTGGCGGGCGCTGCGCCTGAACGACCTGAAACTCGTCCTCGCGTACGGCACGGTCAGCCAGCTCGGCTTCCTCACCGTCCTCGCCGGCGCGGGCCGCCACGACACCGCCATCGCCGCCACCGCCACGATCCTCGCCCACGCCTTGTTCAAGGCCCCGCTCTTCCTGGTCACCGGGGATCGTCGACCACGCCACCGGCACCCGTGACCTGCGAAGACTCTCCGGGCTCGGGCGGCGGCTGCCCGCCGTGCGCCGTCGCCGTGGTCGCCGGACCGTCCATGGCGGCCGCTACCGCCGCTGTTCGGCTTCACCGCCAAGGAGGCCGCCTCTCCAGTCCCTCCTGGACGGGGACACCTGTTGACCGCTGGGCGCTTGCCATGACGGTCGTCCGGCTCGGCCCCTGACCACCGCCTACACCCCCTGCGCTACCCTCTGGGGCGCCTTCGCCCGCAAGCCCGGTGTCCCGGACACCGACGCGCACGCCGTGCCGCCCGCCTTCCTCGCGCCGCCCGCCGTGCTGGCCCTGGCCTGCCTGGTCCTCGACCCGGCGTGTCCTGGCTCCAGGGCTCCTCGGCACCTTACGCCGGGCAGTTCCCGTACCCGCCCACCCGTACCACCTGGCGCTGTGGCACGGGGGCGGGTCCGGCCCTCGGACCGTCCTGCGCGGCGTGGGCGGGCGGTGTCCTGCTGTTCCTCGCCGCGAGCCCTCTCTCGGGCGTGTCGGGCAGGCCCTGGCCTGGCGCTCCGCCGACCGGATCTTCGGACGGTTCCTGCTCGGCCTCGAACGCACTCGCCCTGCAGTGCACCGGTTTCGTGCAGCGCGGCTCGCTGTCGGTGTACCTCGTGACGACCATGAGCGTGGTCCTCGTCGGGCAGATCGCCGTGCTCCTCGCGGACGAACCCTGGATTGAGTACCCGCCCCACGGCTGTGGGACCACCCGGCCCAGGCCGGTGTCGCGCTGCTGACCTGTGCCGCCGCCGTGCTGTGTCTCGGTGTGCGGCGCCGGATGAAGGCCGTCGTGCTCGCCGGGCTCACCGGATACGGCACCGCGCTGCTCTTCGTCGTGCAGGGCGCGCCCGACCTCGCGCTGACCCAGTTCTGCGTGGAGACCGTCTCGATGATCGTCTTCGTGCTCGTGCTGCGCCGGATGCCGGTGCACTTCGAGGAGAACTACAGCCGGTCGCGGCGCGCGCTGCGGATGCCGGTGGCGCTCGCGGGCGGCGCCGCCGTCGCCCTCGTCGTCTGGATCATGGCGGGGCACCGCCGGGCCGATAGCGCCGGGGCGGCGATGGTCGAGGAGACCGCCCACCACGGCCTGAAGGACGTCGTCGCGACGATCCTCGTCGACCTGCGGGCCTGGGACACGATGGGGAGAGTCAGCGGTGCTCGCCGCCGCCGCGATCGGTGTCACCAGCCTCATCTACCTGCACCGCCGCACCGACAGCGCCGAGCAGCCCGTACTGCCGCTGCCCGGGACCACCCGCACGCCGGCCTGCGCACCGCCTGGCGGGCGACCTCGGCACGCGAATCGGCGGGCCTGCCCAGCGGCGACGAGGGCGCACCGAGCGGACCTGGCTCGCGGCCAGCTCCACCCTCGCTCCCGAACGCCGCTCCGTGGTCCTGGAAGTGGTCGCGAGCCTCATCTTCCACCCCATCCTCGTCCTCTCCGTCTACCTGCTGGATGTGCGCGGAGAACCTGCCGGGCGGCGGCTTCGTCGCGGGCCTGACCGCCGGCGTCGCCTTCATCGCCCGCTATCTCGCGGGCGGACGGCACGGACTCGCCGACGCCGTGCCCTTCAAAGCGGGCGTTTTCACCGGGCTCGGCCTGTTCCTGTCCACCGGGGTCGCACTGGGCGGCCTGGCCGAGGGCACCGTGCTGCACGGCTGGACCTGGCACGGCCACCTCGCCCGTGTGGGGCGAAGCCCACCTGTCCACCGCCGTCCTCTTCGACTGCGGCGTCTACCTCCTCGTCCTGGGCGTGGTCCTGGACATCGTGCGGCCCTCGGCGCCCGGATCGACCGGCAGATCGAACGGGCGGCCGCCGGCCGGACCGCCCTCGCGTGGTGAGGCGGGCCCCGCATGACCGTGGAGCCTCTCCCTCCTGGTGGCCGCCGCCGTCCTCAGCGCCGTCGGCGCCAGCCTGCTGCTGACCCGGTCCTCGACCCGGATCCTGCTCGGCGCGGTCGTCCTCGGCAACGGCGTCAACCTGCTGGTCCTCGCCTCGACGGGCAGGCGCGGCCGCGCCGCTGCTCCACCTCTAACGTCCATCCGCAACCGGGTCACCGACCCGCTGCCCCAGGCCATCGCCCCCACCGCGATCGTCATCACCCTCGCCACCACCGCGTTCCTGCTCGCCATGGCCTACCGCAGCCACCAGGTCACCGGCTCCGACGAGATCAGCGACGACACCGAGGACCGCCTGGTCGCCCGGCGCGCGCGAGAGTTCCTCGACCGGCGCGGCGAACTGCGCGACCGCTACCGCGAGGCGCGCGCCGAGCCCGGCACCGACCCCGAACTCGGCGCCCGCTACCGGGCTGCACGCAAACGGCTGCGCCGGCGGTCCGCGAGGAACGCGCCTACCAGGCCTGCGCCAACGACGTCTCCGGCAACCTGTGGAACGACATCCTCGGCGCCGACCCCGAGGACTACCGCGAGGGCCGGAGCTGGGGCACCACCGACCCGTCGGCCGGCCGGGGCCGGCACCGGCCCAAGCGTCGCCGGGCCCTCCAACGACCCCGAGGAGACCGGCCGCGAGCCCGACTCGCACCCCGGCGAGGACCTCCGGCCACCCGCCGCCCGACCAGCCCGACGACCCCGAGGGCGCCGGCACGGAAGGAACCAGGTGAACGCGCTCGTCCCCCTCGCCCCGTTCTGCTGCCGCTGTGCGTCACGGGCCTGAAACTGGCCATCGGCCCCGGCTCAGCGGTTCCAGCGCTTCATCACCCTCGCCGTGCTCGGCGCGGTCCTCGTGCTCTCCGTGCTCCTCATGGTGGCCGCCGACCGCCACGGTCCGCTCAGCGTGCACCTCGGTGACTTCCGCCGGTCGGTATCACCCTCGTCGCCGACCGGCTCGCGGGCCTGATGCTCACCGTGTCCAGCGCCGTCACCCTGCTCGTCAACCTGTACTCCGCTGGGCCAGGGCATGGCCGACCGCGACGACCAAACACCGGTCGGCGTCTTCCACCCCGCCTACCTCATCCTCGTGGCAGGCGTCTCCTGCACCTTCCTGTCCGGAGACCTCGTCAACCTCTACGTCGGCTTCGAGGATCATGCTCGTCGCGAGCTTCGTCCTGCTCACCATCGGCGGCACCGCGACCCGGATCCGGGCCGGGTCGACGTACGTGATCATCTCGTTGTTCTCCTCGGTGCTCTTCCTCGTCGCCATCGCCATGACGTACTCGGTCGCCGGGACCGCTCAGACTTCGCCCAGCTCGCGGGGCGGCTGCAGGAAGTCCTGGTCGGATGCGCACCTGCTGGAGGCCATGCTGCTGACGGTCTTCGGCGATCAAGGCGGCGGTGTTCCCCGCTCGCGGCCTGGCTGCTCGACTCCTACCCGACCGCGCCCGCACCGGTCACCGCGGTCTTCGCCGGCCCGCTCACCGGGTTGTCGGCGTGTACTCGATGCTGCGCACCCAGACCCTGCTCTTCCCCGGCCACCGCCTTCGGCGACCTGCTGATGCTCGCCGCGCTCGCCTCCATGGTCATCGGCATCCTCGGCGCGGTCGCCCAGACCGCGACCTGGAAGCGAGTGCTCTCCTTCACCCTCATCAGCCACATCGGCTACATGGTCTTCGGTATCGCGCTCGCCGGGCGCGGCTCGATCGCCGGGGCGATCGTGTGCGTGCCCACTACATCACGGTGCAGACCACCCTCTTCCTCGTCGCCGGACTCATCGAGCGGCGCGACGGCACCACGGAACTCACCCGCCTCGGCGGCCTCGGCGAAGACGGCGCCACTGCTCGCCGTGCTGTTCTTCGTGCCCGCCATGAACCTCGCGGGCATCCCGCCGTTCTCCGGGTTATCGGCAAGCTCGGCCTGATGCGGGCGGGCGTCGACAACGGCGGCGGCTGGGCCTGGGCGCTGGTCGCCGGGTCCGCCGCCACCAGCCTGCTCACCCTCTATGTCATGGCGAAGGTCTGGAACCTCTGCGTTCTGGCGCGACGCCCCGCCCGGGTCCGAGGGTGAGGAGGGTGCTGGAATCCGCCGAGGACGAGCCGGGCGACGACGGGGACGGCGGGGACGGCGGGGACGATAAGGACAGCGCGGCGACCGGATCCGGGAGCGGCCTGCCGGAACCCGCGGGTGCCGTGGTCTCCGCGGCTTCCTCGGGCAGTCCATCACCACCACGAAGCGGCTGCCCTGGCCGATGGTGGTGGCGACCGGCGCCGCCGTCGCCCTCCGGCCTGCTCTACACCGTGCTCGGCGGCCCCCACCACCTTACCGAGGCCGCTGCCATCGAACTCCCTCGCCCGTACCCCTACACCGAGCGGTGCTCGGCCGATGAGCAACCTCTTCCGCGACCGTTCCCCCTACAGCTGGTCCTTCCGCGTCGGCAGCGGCAGACGCGTTCTCGACCTGCCGCTCACCGCCTGGCTCACGGTCATCTGGATCCTGCTGTGGGGCACTCCGTCCTGGGCCAACCTCGTCAACGGCGCTCATCGTCGCGGTGTGCCTGTGCCCTTGCCTTCCCGCTGCCCGCCGTCGACCTCGGTCTGCGACTGCGTCCGCTAGGCATCCTGCGGCTCACGGTCTACCTGCTGTACGACATGTTCTCGTCGAGTGTCGAAGTCACCCGGCAGATCTTCGCCAAGGGCCTGTACCCCGCCGCGGTCGTCGCCGTCCCGCTGCGGGTGCGCAGCGACCTCATGCTCACGGCCACCGCCGTCGCCGTCTCCAACGTCCCCGGCGGTTCCGTGATCGAGGTGCGCCGGTCGACGGCCACCTTGTTCCTGCACGTCCTCGACGCCGACGATCCGGGCGAGATCGAGAGCGCCCAGCGGTCGGTGTGGCGCATGGAGGAACTCGTGGCCCGCGCTGCTGGCACCGCCGAGGACATCGCCCTCGCCGCCCAGCCCGTACCGGAAGGGGAACCCTCGCCGTGACCACTCCTGCGCGCCGTCGAAGAGGCCGTGCTGGCCGCCTCAGCCGTGATGATCCTGGTCGCGGGCGCCCTGCTGCTGTACCGCGTCTGGTATGGGCCCTCGATGCTGGACCGCGCGGTCGCCCTGGACGTGGCGGCGGCGCTCATCATCGCCGGCCTCGGCGTCAAGGCCGCCCGCGCACGACGGGGACTCCTTCTACTTCCCGGTGATGCTGGTGCTCGCCTTCCTCGGCTTCACCGGCTCGGTGGGCATCGCCAGGTTCATCGCCGTACGCGACCGGCCCTCGGTCCGCGCGGACGGCACGGAGGACCACCGGTGAACGCCTGGGCCGAGGCCGCCGATCTGATCGGGGCGGTCCTCCTGTTCCTCGGCTGCCTGCAGTGCCTGCTCGGCGTGATCGGGATGCTCCGCTTCCCCGACGTGCTCTCCCGCAGCCACGCCGCCACCAAGCCGCAGACTCCTCGGGATGCTTCTCGTCCCAGGCCGGGGTGGCGCTGCGGCTGCGCCACGGCATCGACCTGGGCACCCTCGCCCTCATCGTCTTCTTCCAGTTCCTCACCGGCCCGGTCGCCTCCCACCTGGTGGCCCGCTCCGCCTACCGCACCGGCCAGACGGGGTCCCGGGGTCTGCTCCGGGACGACCTGGACCCGCAGTTGAGCGACGGGGAGCGGCCCGGGGAGGCTCCGCGGGGGCGGGCCGGCCACCGGGCCCCCCAGACCACGGCAGCCCCTCAGACCACGCAGCCCACATGCGCCAGCGCCTGCTTCAGCAGCACCCCGTGGCCGCCCGGCATCTCGCTCTGCACCGCCGGTGACAGAGCTCTCCTGCGGGCTGAACCAGACCAGGTCCAGCGTCCTGGCGCCGGCCGGCAGTCGCCGGCCACCGGCACGACGTAGGCGAGGAGACCGCGTGCTGCTGCGGATCGTGGTAGCCGGCGTGACGCCGTGCGTGGGGAAGTATTCGGCCACCGTGAACGGCTGGAGCGAGGACGGCACCTGGGCAGCGCCACCGCGCCGAGGTCCTTCTCCAGGTGACGCAGCAGGGCGTCCCGGACCCGCTCGTGGTGCAGCACCTGGCCGGAGACCAGCGTCCGGCTGACCGTCCCCGTCGGGACCGATGCGCGGTGCAGGCCGACGCTGGTGACTTCTCCGCTGTCGTCGACGCGCACGGGCACCGCCTCGACGTAGAGGATCGGCATGCGGGCGCGTGCCATCTCGAGTTCGTCGGTCGACAGCCAGCCCGGCGTGGTTTCGGCCGTGTCAGACATCGCGCGATCATACTTTCAGCCGTTCCTGCTTCCCGGGCGGCGCTCCGGGACTGTGACCGGACCCACGTCGCTCAGCCGTCGTCCACCAGGCCCTCCGGCAGCCGGTAGACCCGCGCGCGCGTTGTCCCGTCCCGCCCAGCGCGCGATGCGCAGCGCGTCCGGCAGGGTGCCAGTTCGTCGGCGTCCACCCCGCTCCTGCAACAGCCCGGCCAGCCCCTGGACGTCCGTGGCGACGATCGTGTCGTCGGCGAGAAACGTGTCGAACACCGGCGACATGCCGACGCCCCAGGCCGTGGCCGAGGCGAGCTTCGCGGTGGGAACGGTCTTCACCCTGCCGATCCCCGCCGTGTCGACGTAGGACAGCACGACTCCGTGCACGCCCTGCCCGGACAGCTCCCCGCTCAGTGCGGTGGCCCGCTCGACCTCTACCCGGACGCCCGCCGGGGACGGGGTCGCTCTCGCTCACGTCTCGGCTCCCTCGCGCGTGCGCTGTCCGTCCCGCACCATTGTGCCGTCCGGTGATCACGCTGTCCGGTTTTCGCCCGAGGTGGGTGGAAGGCGGGGGAGCCCTCGCGGTCAGTCCAGGTTGGTGGGCCGCGGAGAAGGGGTCCCCGCCGTCCAGGACGGTCTTCAGGCGCTCGGTCCCCTGCCGCACCGCCTGCTCCACGGACGCGGCCTCGTCGCCGTCGAGGCCGCCGCCGGTGACGGTGAGGGCGGAGGTGCCGACGCGTACGGCGACGAGGTCGAGGGTGAGCGTGGCCGGGTTGTCGGCCGTGGTTCCCCGCACGGTCACGTGCAGGCCCTCACGCGCGTCGCCGACCTCGGGCACCGAGGCCTCGGTGACCTGGACCGTGCGCTTCTCGCCCGCCTCGTCGGTCGCGGTGAACTGATCGCACTTCTGCGGCAGGGAGCCCATCCACGTCAGGCTGTCGTCCAGACCGGCGCGGTCGTAGGCGGCGACCTGCTCAAGCAGACGGGAGTCGCCCTGCTCGAAGCCGGTCAGCGCCGACGGTCCCGACGGCTCGCCCAGCAGATTGTCGCGGTAGAGGCCGTCGAGGAGTCTCTGGCAGTCCGCCGCGTCGGTCTTGGCGGTGAGGAAGTCGGAGACGTCGACCTCGCCGACGAGCAGCCGGTCGCGCCACTTGTCCGCGTCCTGGACCTGGTTCCAGCCGCCCTCCAGGTCGGCCTCGGTGAGCAGGGCGGCCTTCGCGCCGGACTCGGTGAGGGCGGAGGGGGACGCGGTGGGCGAACCCGTGGGCGACGTCGCGGGGAGCCCGTGGGCTGCTTCTTCGCCGCGTCCCTTCCGGCGTCCTTCTCTGCGTCCTCCTTGGCGGCGCGGGCCTGTGCGGCGGCGGTGTCCGAGGCCGCCCCCGACCCGCCGCCGTCGTCCGAGCAGGCCGCCGTGGTCGAGCAGCGCGCTCGCCGCCAGGGCGGAGGCCATGAGACGGACGGGGTGGGACGGACGACGGCTCATCGCGGATGCCTCCTGGGACGTGACACGGTGTCCTCAGCGCATCACCGCCCCCGCGGACGCACCAGCGCACGGGGTTGTTCGGGTGACCGGAGGCCGGAGCCCGGAAGCCTCATCCGGCGCGTTCGAGGGTGTCCCGCGCGACCTCCTTGTCCAGCGACGCGCGCACCAGCGCCGCCGCGAGGACGGCCGGTTCCGTCGTCCCGGCGAGGCCGAGGAGCCGGTCGGGGTCGCCCGGCAGGCCGAGGCGTTCCGCGCCCTGGAGGGCCTTGCGGTCCAGGTAGGGAGCCGCCTCGGGCCAGACGCGCTGCGCCTCGCGCAGGAAGATGTCCGCGCCGGTCGGGCCCACCCCGGGGAACTCCTGGAGCAGCCGCCGCACTTCGGGCACCTCGCCGTCCGCCTCCTTCCGGAGCCGGCGCAGGTCCCCGCCCCCACCGCTCGGTCAGCAGGTCGGCCGCGTCGCCGAGCTGGGTGGCGGTGCGCTCGTCGTAGCGCCGGTAGCCGCCCCGGCCCAGCGCGTCCACCCGCCCTGCCAGTCGGCGGCGGCCATGCGGCGCGGGTCGCGAAGCCCCGCCTCGTGCAGGGCACGGGCGGTGGCCACGGCGATCGAACCGCTGATGCGGGCGCTGAGCAGATGGGCGAGGACGAGCAGCCGGTACAGCGGCTGCGGGGTGTCCCTTCAGCCGGATGCCCGCCTCCTCGGCGTACGTCTGCCCGTGCGCGTCGACGAGTTCCCGTACGACCCGCCGCTGGTCGCGGCTCACGGCTACGGTTTCAGCGGGTCGTGACCGACCGTCATGAGCCGGTGCCTGAGCCGGGTGTCCTCGGACCGGGGCTCGTTCTCCAGGTCGGTCTGCGAAGTCACGGTGTCCACGACCTTGCGCATCGCCCGGAGGTCGTCGTCCGTCAGGTCCGTGCGCCGCTTCTGCAGGATCGCGAGGACGTGCTGCCCCAGTGGTGAGCCGGCGTCGTCCGGCAGCGGCTCGGTCAGCTCGCCGGAGTCGCGTACCCGGAGCCAGTCCGAGAGTTCCGCGGAGGTCATGTTCACCACGCGGTGGAAGTCCTCCCACAGCGCGTCGAGTTCGAGGGCGTCGGCCATGAGTTGCCCCTCATTTCGTCGTGCGTATACGCGTGTTCGTGCGCATGTGCGTACTGCGCGGTCGTACGGAGCAGAGCCACGCGCTCCTCATCGCCGGTACCTCCCACACGCCCGACGTCTGCCCCAGCTCCAGGGCGAACGCCAGGCACTGCGCGCTCACCGGGCACCGGGCGCAGACGTCCTTGGCGGCCTCGGTGTCCCGCAGAGCCGGTCCGGCCGTGCCCACCGGGAAGAACAGTTCGGGGTCCTCATCCACGCAGGCGGCGCGGCGCAACCACTCCATGGGGGCGCGGGTGCCCAGGGGGCTCCAGGGCAAACGCCCCCGCCGGGGCGCCGGGGGCGGACGCCCGGCCGCTCAGCGGGCGAGTACGCCGTCCAGGAAGCGCGTGACGTCGGTGAACACCTCCGCCCGGTTCGTCTCGTTGAAGATCTCGTGCCGGGCGCCCGGGTAGATCCGCTCGGTCAGGTCGCCGCCACTGAGCCGTTCGACACCGACGCGGCTGCCGGGCAGCGGTACCAGCCGGTCGTCGTCGCCGTGCGCCCACAGCAGCGGGAGCGGGCCGACGTCGCCGCCCTCGGCCACGGTGTCCAGGGTCCGTACGAACGCCTCCGCCGTCGGCCGCTTCATGGGGCCGTGCCACACCAGCGGGTCCGCCGCGTACGCCGCGCCGACCGCCGGGTCCCGGGAGAGCGAGGACGGGCTGATCGGGGTGTCGGGGATCTCCTGAAGGGCGAGCAGCGTGCGCGGCAGCTCCCAGTCGCCGATGACCGGCCCGGACAGCACCAGCGCGGTCAGCTCGCCGGGGTGGCGCTGGGCGTAGCGGGACGCGATCAGGCCGCCCATGGAGTGCCCGATCATGACGACGGGCAGGTCCGGGTGGGCGGCCCGGGCACGCTCCGCCACGGTGTGCACGTCGGTGACCACGTCCTCGAAGTCCTCGATCAGCACCCGTTCGCCGTCCGACCGCCCGTGCCCGGCGTGGTCGACGCCGTGGACGGCCGCGCCGTGCCCGGTCAGGACGCCGGCCACCTCGTCGTAGCGGCCGATGTGCTCGCCGTACCCGTGCACCAGCAGCGCCACGTACGTGGGCCGCCCGGCCGGCCACTCGCGGGCGGTGAGCCGTCCCCGCGTTCCGCTCAGGACGTGCTCGCGGGCCTCGGTCATCTCTCCTCCAGCTGCGTCGGTGAAGGTCACCGGAGGATCTTCCCAGGGAGCGGTCCGGCGGTCTATAGTCCAAAACTAGCAGTGCTAATTCGTGTTCGTTCGCCGCCCGGCGACCGAGTGACGGTCAGGAGTCCCCCGTGCGTCCCGTCCACTTCTGCGGCCGCCCGCCGCACCCCGATCGGCAAGCTGCGCGGCGCCCTGTCCACCGTGCGGCCCGACGATCTCGCCGCCGCCGTGATCCGGGGCCTGGTCGCCGATGTCCCCGCGCTCGACCCGGCCCGCGTCGACGACGTCTACTGGGGCGCCGCCAACCAGGCCGGCGAGGACAACCGCAACGTCGCCCGCATGGCCGCCCTCCTCGCGGGCCTGCCCGAATCCGTGCCCGGCGCCACGGTGAACCGGCTGTGCGCCTCCGGCCTGGAGGCCGTCACCACCGCCGCCCGCACCATCGCCGCCGGCGAGGCCGACATCGTGCTCGCCGGCGGCTCGGAGTCGATGAGCCGCGCCCCCTTCGTGCTGCCCCGCCCCGACGAGGCCCTGCCGCACCGCGTCGAGACCGTCGACACCCGCCTCGGCTGGCGCCTGGTCAACCCGGCGATGAAGGACCTGCACGGCCTGCTGGCCATGGGCGAGACCGCCGAGGAGGTCGCCGAGCGGTACGGCATCCCGCGCGAACGCCAGGACGAGTTCGCCCTGCGCAGCCACCGCCTCGCCGCCGAGGCCCGCAAGAACGGCCACTTCGACGACGAGCTGCTCCCCGTCGAACGCCCCGACGGCGTGGTCGTCGACACCGACGAGTGCGTCCGCGAGGACACCTCCGTCGAGAAACTGGGCCGCCTCAGCCGGTCTTCCGCGCCGGCGGCACCCCGTCACGGCGGGGCAACGCCTCCCCGATGAACGACGGCGCCGCCGGCCTCCTCCTGGTCAGCGAGGAGGCCCTGAACGACCTGGGCCTGGAGTCCCTCGGCCGCTACGTCGCGGGCGGCTCGGCCGGCGTCCACCCGGACGTCATGGGCATCGGCCCGGTCCCCGCCACCCGCAAGGTCCTGGCCCGCGCCGGCTGGAGCGTCGACGACCTCACGGCGGCCGAGTTCAACGAGGCCTTCGCGGCCCAGGCCCTCGCCTGCGTGGACCAGCTCGGCATCGACCCCGAGCTGGTCAACCCCACCGGCGGCGCCATCGCGCTGGGCCACCCGCTCGGCTGCTCCGGCGCCCGCATCCTCACCACCCTCCTCCACCGCATGCGCCGCTCGGGAGCGGCCCGCGGGCTCGCCACGATGTGCGTCGGCGTGGGGCAGGGCAGCGCGGTGCTGGTCGAACGGCACTAGGGGGTGCCGTTCGGATCAGGCCGGCTCCAGGCAACGGTGCCTTGCGACCCCGGCAAGATCCAAACGACACCCCCTGGCCCGGCCGACGCACATCATCCGCCCCAGCTGCGGAGCCGCAGCAACAAGGAAGCAGCAAGGAAACGGAGCAACACCCCATGGCAACCCTCTCCGTCGCCGCCATCCTCGCCGAGAACGCCCGGCGCCGTCCCGACAAGGAGGCGCTGGTCGAGGGCGGCCTGCGGCTGACCTTCGCCGAGGTGTGGCAGCGGGCCCGGGCCCAGGCCGGCGCCCTCACCGGCCTGGGGGTCCGGCCGGGGGACCGGGTCGCGCTGATGGCGCCGAACACCGCCGAATTCCCGCAGGCGTACTACGCCATCGCCGCGACCGGCGGCGTCGTCGTCCCCGTCCACCTGCTGCTGTCACCGACGGAGGTCGAGCACGTCCTGCGCGACAGCGGCGCCACCCTGCTGCTGTGCCACCCGGCACAGGCGGAGACCGGAGCGGCCGCAGCCCGGGGAGGCGGGGCGTGACGGGGTCGTCACCCTCGGCGACGAGCTGGACAAGCTCGCGGCCGACGCCGAGCCACTGCCCTCCTACGTCACCCGCGACGCCGACGACCCCGCCGTCGTCTTCTACACCAGCGGCACCACGGGCGTCCCCAAGGGCGCCGTGCTCAGCCACTTCAACCTGGTGATGAACGCGACCGTCAACGCCTTCGACGCCAACGACATCCGACCCGACGACGTCGCGCTCGGCGCGCTGCCGCTGTTCCACGCCTTCGGCCAGACCGTCTCCCTGAACTCCACCTGGCGCGCCGGAGCCACCCCTCGTCCTGCTGCCGCGCTTCGACGCCGCGCGCGCGATCGAGCTTGGATGGTGCGGGAGAAGTCAACACCTTCCACGGCGTCCCGACCATGTTCGTCGCCCTCGCCGCCGCGGCTGCCGGGGCTGACGCCCTGCCCGGGCTGCGAGGGTGCATCTCCGGCGGTGCCTCGCCGCCGGTGGCCGTCCTGGAGCGGTTCGAGGAGGCCTTCGGCGCGAAGATCTACGAAGGGTACGGGCTGTCGGAGACCTCCCCGGCGGCGGCCGTGAACCAGCCGGTGTTCGGCGCCAGGCCCGGCACCATCGGCCATCCCCCGTGGGGCGTGGACGTCGAGATCGCCCGCGCGGAGGCCGAAGGCCGCATCGAGCTGCTGCCGCCCGGTGAGCTGGGCGAGGTCGTCGTACGCGGCCACAACGTCTTCTCCGGCTACCTGGGCCGCTCCAGGGGCCACCGCCGAGGCGCTCGTCGACGGCTGGTTCCGCACCGGGGACCTCGGCACCAAGGACGACGACGGCTTCTCCGGATCGTCGACCGCAAGAAGGACATCATCATCCGGCGGCGGTTACAACGTCTATCCGCGCGAGGTCGAGGAGGTGCTGATGCGCCACCCGGCATCGCGCAAGCAGCCGTCATCGGCCTTCCGGACGAACTGCACGGCGAGGAGGTGTGCGCCGTCGTCGTCCCGGCCCCCGACGCGACGCCGGACGCCGCCGAGGTCACCGAGTGGTCCAAGCAGTACCTCGGCAAGTACAAGTACCCGCGCCGCGTGGAGTTCGCGGACGCGCTGCCGCTGGGCCCGAGCACGAAGGTGCTGAAGCGGGAACTCGCGGGTGCGGTACGCGGCCGGCTAAGGGGCCACCTGGCGAGACGGTGCTTACGGGCACCGGACAGGTGCAATAGCATCGGTGCCCGCAATGGACACCATGACGCTGTGGCACCTCACCGGCTGGAATTCGCCGCACTCGCCTTCGCGGCCCTGCTCGTCGGCTTCTCCAAGACCGCCGTGAGCGGGGCCAACACGGTCAGCCTCCGCGATCTTCGCGGCGGTCCTGCCCGCCCGCGCCTCCACCGGCATCCTGCTGCCGGTGCTGATCGCCGGTGACATCCTGGCCGTGCTCACCTACCGGCGCCACGCGCACTGGCCCACGCCGTGGCGGCTGTTCCCGGCGGTGGCGGTCGGCGTGGTCGCGGGCACCCTGTTCCTGGTGTGGGCCGACGACGCGATCGTCCGGACGTCGATCGGTGTGATCCTGCTGTTCATGGCCGGGGTGATGATGTGGCGCCGGCGGCAGGGCCAGCCGACGCGGGGGGGCAGCCGACGAGGTCACCCTCACGGACCGGCCGCGTGAAGGCCCGCTTGTACGGCGTCCTCGGCGGCTTCACCACGATGGTCGCCAACGCGGGCGGCCCCGTGATGTCGATGTACCTCCTCTTCCGCGAGCTTCCCGCAAACTCGGCTTCCTGGGCACGTCGGCCTTCTTCTTCCTGATCGTCAACGTCTCCAAGCTGCCCTTCAGCGCCGGCCTCGGCCTGATCGACGGCCGCTCGCTGCTCTCGACGCCGCGCTCGTGGTCTTCGTGGTGCCCGGGCGCGCTCATCGGCACATGGGCTGCGAGCTGGATCAATCAACGTCTGTTCGAGCGGCTGGTGATCGCGGCGACGGTGGTGGGGGTCTCCAGCTCCTGCTGCCCTGACGGACCGTAGTCTCGACGCCATGTCCCGCCTGACCCCGTCCCTGCACGTGCTGATCCTCGGCGGCACCACCGAGGCCCGCCGCCTGGCCGCCGATCTGGCGGCGCGATCCGGCGTCCGCGTCACCACCTCCCTCGCGGGACGCGTGACCCGGCCGGGCTCCCTCGTCGGGGAGGTGCGGACCGGCGGCTTCGGCGGACCCGAGGGCTGGCCGCCTGGCTGCGCGAGCAGCACGTGGACGCCCTCGTCGACGCGACCCACCCGTTCGCCGAGACGATCACGGCGAACGCGGTCCGCCGCCGCGCGGCCACCGGCACCCCGGCGGTGATCCTGCGCCGCCCCGGCTGGCAGGCCGGACCAGGCGACCACTGGCATTCGGCCGCCTCCCTCGCCGAGGCGGCCGACCTGCTGCCGGGCCTCGGCCGCCGCGTCTTCTGACCACCGGCCGACTGGGCCTGGCGGCCTTCGCGCACCTGTCCGACCACCACTTCGTCGCCCGCTCGGTGGAGCCCCCGAGCCACCCCTCCCAGCGGACACACGCGTACTGCTGGCCGCGGCGCCCGTTCACCGAGGCCGACGAGAGGCGCCCTCCTGCGCGAGCACCGCATCGACGTACTAGTGACCAAGGACAGCGGGGAGCGGCCACCGCGGCCAAACTCACGGCGGCCCGCGAACTGGCTCTCCCGGTCGTGGTCGTCCGCAGGCCCCGCCGCCGCGGGGCGCGGACGTGGTGTCCGACGTGCCGGCGGTTCTGGAGCGGCTGGAGCGGCTGGAGCGGCTGGGGGCTCAGCGGGCCGCCGTGACCGGCTGCCGCACGCGCTCCGGCAGACCGCTGCTCAGGTCCTCGACCAGCAGACGCTTGGCGATCGAGTCGACCGCGGCACGCAGGTCCGTGTCCGAGGGCCGGCCGATGTCCTGCTCCACCCGGTCCTCCAGCCACGCCGACCAGGCCCGGCCGATGACCAGGGCCTCGCGGGCGCCGGCGTCGGTGTGGGAGGCAGGGGAGCCGTGGCGGGTCAGGAAGCCCTCCTCGACCATGCGGTCGAAGACCGGCAGCAGCACCTCCGGCGGCAGCCGGCGGCGAGCCGCGATCAGGCCGAGGCTGGCGTGCCCGACCAGCCGCGTGAACAGGTCGACCTGCATGACCGCCCAGGCACCGGCGACGTCGAGCCGGGTGTCGCTGTCCGCGATGATCCGGCGCGCGGTGTCCAGCTCCGTACTGCCGATGATCTTTCCGACGGAGGCTTCCAGCGCCCGCCTGTTGTCGGCGTCGTGCGGCGAGGCGAAGCCCTCGCCCATGTCGGTGGAGCCCAGCCGGGCGCTGTCGCGCAGCTGGACCTGCTTGAGGAACAGCGCGACGAGGGCCGAGCGCCGCGACCGGGACCGTCCACAGGAACACCGTCTGGATGGTGTCCGTGTACGCGCCGACGATGGGCACCGACGCGTCCGGCGGTAGCCGGTGCACACCCTCCGGACTGGTCGCCGCCCTGCTGATCGCGGCCGGATCGGCGGCGCCGGTCCCCGCGGCGGCGGACACGCCGTCCCGCAGGTTGGGGCCGAGCGCGTTGGCGTAGATGGTGCCGAAGACGGCGGTGCCGAAGGAACTGCCCAGCGTGCGGGAAGAAGGTGACGCCGGAGGTCGCGGTGCCGAGGTCGGCGTAGTCGACGGTGTTCTGCACCGCGATGGTCAGCACCTGCATGGACAGGCCGATGCCCGTGCCGAGCACGAACATGTACAGCGACTCCAGCCAGGCGCCCGTGGACGGCCCCATGAGCGACATCAGATACAGGCCGACGCCCATCACCAGGGTGCCCACGATCGGGAACAGCCGGTACCGTCCGGTCTTGCTGACCACGCTCCCGCTGAAGACCGAGGCGATCAGCAGCCCGGCCACCATCGGCAGCGTGCGGACGCCCGAGACGGTGGCCGAGTCGCCGTCGACGTACTGCAGGTAGGTCGGCAGATACGTCAGCGCGCCGAGCATCGCGAAGCCGACGATGAAACTGGAGGATCGAGCAGACCGTGAACACCGGGTTGGAGAACAGCCGCATCGGCAGCATCGGTTCGGCCGCCCGGGTCTCCACCCAGCAGAACAGCCCGGGTGCGATCAGCCGCCCGCGAACAGGCCGATGATCACGGCCGAGCCCCACCCTGTACTCGTTGCCGCCCCAGCTCGTCGCCAGGATCAGCGCGCTCGCGCCGACCGCGACCAGCGCGATGCCCAGATAGTCGATGACGGGCCGGGCGGCCGTACTTCACCACCGGGATGGTGCGCGCGGCGGCGATGACGACGACGATCGCGATGGGCACGTTGATCGTAGAAGGCCCAGCGCCAGGACAGGTGGTCGGTGAACAACCCGCCCAGCAGCGGGCCGATGACCGTCGCCACCCCGAACACCGCGCCGATGGCGCCCTGGTACTTGCCGCGCTCCCGCAGCGGGATGACGTCCGCGATCAGCGCCATCGACGTGACCATCAGGCCGCCCGCGCCGATGCCCTGCATCGCCCGCCAGATGATCAGCAGCGGCATGCTGGTGGCCAGCCCGCACAGGAACGAGCCCGTGATGAACACGATCGCTGAGACCTGGAAGACGACCTTGCGGCCGAACATGTCGCCGAACTTGCCGACCAGCACCGTGGCCACGGTCTCGGCGAGCAGGTACGAGGTCACCACCCACGACATGTGCTCGCCGCCGCCCAGATCCGACACGATCGTCGGCAGCGCGGTGCCGACGATCGTCTGGTCGAGGGCCGCGGAGCAGCATGCCCAGCATGATCGTGACGAAGACGACGTTGCGGCGGCGCTTTGTCGAGCACGGGCGGCTGGGCGGTGGCGTTCCGTGGGGTTTCCTCGGCGACTGTCACACGGTCACGATCACACCGGTGCACGGGCCACGCATGCGGGGACGGTCCGCCCGGGCGGTCGGTCCGGCTTAGCCGTCGCCCGGGTTGCGCCGCAGCAGGTACGTGTCCATGATCCAGCCCTTGCAGTTCCCGCGCCTCGGCGCGCAGCCGCTCGATGAGGGGCGCGGCCTCGGCGATCGGGCCGGAGGCGAGGATCTCGTCCGGGGTGCCTATGTAGGCGCCCCAGTAGATGTCGATGTCCTGGTCCGCGTACTGCCGGAAGGCCTGGTGGGCGTCGAGCATCACCACGACGTCGTCCACCCCTTCCGGGAAGCCCTCCGCGAGCCGCCGCCCGGTGGTGATCTGCACCGGCCGCGCCACCCGGTTCAGTCCGGTCCGGTGCCGGGCGACGAGTGAGGAGACGCTGCTGATGCCCGGCACGACGTCGTACTCGAAGGCCACCGCGCCGCGCTCCAGGATCTCCTCCAGGATGCCCAGCGTGCTGTCGTAGAGCGCCGGGTCGCCCCACACCAGGAAGGCACCGCCTCGTCCTCGCCCAGTTCCTCGGCGATCAGCCGCTCGTAGATGCCGGCGCGGGCACTGCGCCAGTCCCCGACGGCGGGGGAGTACGCCGTGCCGCCCCGCGCTCCGGTCCCGTCTCGGGGTCACGCGCCTCGACGACCCGGTACGTCCCCTCCGGCATGTGCGTCTCCAGCATGTCCCGGCGCAGCCGCACCAGGTCGGCCTTCACCTCGCCCTTGTCCAGGACGAAGAACACGTCCGTGCCGCGCAGCGCCCCTCACCGCCTGCAGGGTGAGCTGGTCGGGGTCGCCCGCGCCGATACCGATCACATGAATCTTCCGCACGCCACGAGTCTGCCGTACGCCACTGACAACGCCCCGGCCGGGCTGCTCTCAGCCCGCAGCCGAGGTGCCCGCGCCTCCGCGTCCACGGTCGCGCCGCCCTCCACGTCCTCCGCCAGCTCCCGGGCCCAGCCGGCGGCCCGGTCCAGGTCCATCCTGCACGGCCGCCCCCGCCCGGGAGCCGCAGCCGCCCACGCGGTCACCGCCCCGGCCCCGCGCCGCAGCAGCCTGGCCCCCGCCGGTGACGTTGCCGCGGGCCGCGTGCGTGAGTCCCACGGCCAGCTGGGCCATCCCCCGCCACAGCTCCCGCTCCTCCTCGGGGCCCGACTTCCAGGCGTCCTCGAACACCTCGTGCGCGTGGAACGGCCGCCCCGCGTCCAGCAGCCGCTGCGCCTCGGCGACCGTCTCCTCGGGGGCTCGTACGACGCCTTCCGGCTGGCGGGGGACGCCGTCCGTGCCGTACGGCAAGGGGCGGCCGAGGCCGTCCCGGGGCCGGGCGTTGCGCGCCCGGCCCCTCCTCGTCGCGGTCCCGCGCGTCCGCCGGCCGGTTCGAGGCTGTGCTGTCCATGGGGCTGTCGGCAGGGCTGTCCATGGGACCGATTGTCCCGCCCGTGCCCGCTTAGGCGTGGTCCGGGGTGTGAGGTAAAGTTCTGTCCGCGTGATCGCGCGGTTCGCCGCGTGTGAGCGGACCGGGACGTGGCGCAGCTTGGTAGCGCACTTGACTGGGGGTCAAGGGGTCGCAGGTTCAAACCTGTCGTCCCGACGGTGTGAAGGGCCTTCACGGGCGAGAATCCGTGGAGGCCCTTTTCTGTGCCGCTCCGTGCCGCGGGTGCCGCCCTTCCCGCCGTGGTCACGAGCGCGGGCGTGCCCCCGCCGCGACGAGCAGGTCCACCGTCTCCGGATACGGCCCCTTCGAGGCCCAGTCGAGCGGTGCCCAGCCCGTGCCGTGGTCCCTCCCGGAGGTTCGGGTCGGCGCCGTGTTCGAGGAGTGCGCGTCCGGCCTCGGTGTGGCCCCAGCAGGCGGCCCCGCACAGCGGTGTGCCCTCCGAGCCGATCCCGCTCTCCGTGTCGGGCGAGGCGCCGGCCGCCAGCAGCACGCGGACGAGGTCGGCGGCGCCGTTCACCGAGGCCTGGTACAGCGGTGTGGTGCCCGGCGGCGTCGGCCGTCTCGGCCGGCGCTCCGGCTCGCAGTACCGCTCTCACCAGCGCGATGTCGCCGACCAGTGTCGCGGTCGACGAGGCGCCGGGACAGTTTCTTGTGCCGTCGCCTGTTCACGGGGCCTCCACGACCGGCGGCTCGCCGCGCGGCAGGGTCAGGGCGGTCCGCAGTGCCGTGGCCTGCGCGACGCCGATGCGGTCGGCCAGCACGCCCTCGATGACGTCGAGGGTCGCCTGGGCGCGTCGGTGGACGCGGGTGCCCTCCGTGGTGATGCGGATCAGGCGGTTGCGTGCCGAGGAGGGGTCCGGCACCTGTTCCAGCAGACCCAGGGCGAGCAGCCCGTGCACGGCCTGGTGGGCGGTCTGACGGGTGACGCCGAGGCGGCGGGCGAGCTCGGCGACCGTGGTGCCCTCCGGGTCCAGGAGGGCGAAGATCTGCCCCTGGGCGCTGCTCAGCGGTTGTTCGCCGGCTGCCCGCATGCTCGCCGTCAGCGCGTCGTCGAGCCAGCGCTTGGCCCCGGCCAGCAGCAGGGGCAGGTTCTGTACGGTTTCCGTCATGTCTCCTCGGGTTCCTCCGGCTCCGAGCATACGGGCAGCCTCGCCAGGCGTTCGGGCGGTCCGCGGGGCGCCGCCCGGCTTTTCGTCACCACTTCGTGTGCGGCCCGACCAGGTGATAGAAGCGGGCATGACCAACTCGCCCCACCCCATGCCGCCGAAGCGACCGAGTCCGGGCGGCCGCCGATGACCGCCGGCATCGACACCCCGGACCGCCGGGGCCGCACCGGACTCGACCGGGCCGGCCGGGACCCGACCGGCAACCCCGGGTGAAGGTCCGGGACGTACGGCTCCTCTCCAGCCACTGGTACGTCGAACGCACCACGACCTCGACTTCCGGCGAGCCGACGGCACCTGGAGCACCCAGGAGCGCGAGACCCACGACCGCGCAACGGGCGCCACTGTCCTGCTTCTACGACACGGAAGGCGAAACCGTGCTGCTCACCCGCCAGTTCCGCCTCCCCGTCTACGTCAACGGCCATCCCGACGGCATGCTGATCGAGACCCCCGGCGGGCTGCTCGACGACGAGGGACGAGCACCCCGAGGTCGCCGTGCGGCGCGAGGTCGTCGAGGAGACCGGGCACACCGTCGGAGAGGTCCGGCACGTCTTCGACGTCTACATGAGCCCCGGCTCGGGTCACCGAACGCGTCAGCTTCTACGCCGCCGCCTACGGTCCCGCCACCCGCACCCACCAGGGCGGTGGCCTGGACGAGGAGGGCGAGGACATCGAGACCCTCGAACTGCCCCTTCCGCCGGGCCCTGGAGATGATCCGAACCGGCGAGATCGCCGACGCGAAGACCATCATGCTGCTGCAGTGGGCGGTGCTGGAGGGCCCTTTCGCCCGCCCTGCCGGATAGGGCTGACGCCGAAGCCGCTTGACTTGAAGTGCACTTCAACCGAAGACTTCCTCTCGTGCCCGGACGACCGGGCACGAAGGGGAGGAACACCATGAAGTACCGCACTCTTGGCACCGACCCGGCCCACCGCCGTGAGGTGAGCGTGCTCGCGCTCGGCGCGATGCTGTTCCGGCTCGCTGACCGACGAGAGGACCTCCTTCGCCGTCCTCGACCGCTAGCTGTCGAGGCCGGCGGGAACTTCATCGACATCGTCCGACAACTACGCCTTCTGGATGGACGGCGGCCAGGGCGGCCAGAGCGAGGAACTCCTCGTCCGCTGGCGGCGCAGCCGGCGTATCGGCGACGAGATCGTCATCGCCACCAAGCTCGGCGCTCCCGCCCCCTGGCCCCCCGGCACCAGCTACACCGACAACCCCGAGGGCCTGTCGGCCAAGGTGATCCGCGAGGCCGCGGACCGCAGCCGGGAGCGGGCTCGGCGTCGACAAGCTGGACCTGCTGTACGCGCACATCGACGACCACACCGTGCCGCAGCGCGAGACCGTCGAGGCGTTCGGTGAGCTGGTGACGGAGGGCAACGGTCGGACTGCTCGGCGTCAGCAACCAGGCGATATGGCGCGTGGAGCGGGCCCGCGCCCTCGCCGCCGCGGCCGCACCGCCCGGCTACGAGGTGCTCCAGTACCAGCACAGCCACCTGCGCCCACGCTTCGACGTGCCCGGCGACTTCTCCCCGGACGGCAGCCTCGGCCACGCCGGCCCGGAACTGCTCGGCTACCTGCGGTCCGAGCCCGCCCTGACCCTGGTCGCCTACTCACCCTCCTGGCCGGCGCCTACGACCGCGACGACAAGCCGCTGCCCCCGGACTACGACCACCCGGGCACCCCCGGCCCGGCTCGCGGTGCTCCGCGACATCGCCCGGGAGACCGGCGCTACCGTGGGCCAGGTCGTCCTGGCCTGGCAGATCGGCGCCGAGCTGCCGATCGTCCCGCTCGCCGGAGCGTCGTCGGTGGCCCAACTGGAGGCGAACCTGGCCGCCGTGGACCTGGACCTCACCCCGGAGCAGCGGACCCGACTGGACACGGTCCACTAACTCCTGACCAGCAGCTGGAAGTCGAACGCATACCGGGACGCGCGGTATATGTGCGTCCCGTACTCGACCGGGCGCCCGGTGTCGTCGTACGCCGTGCGCTGCATGGTCAGCAGTGCGGCGCCCTCCTTCTCGTCCAGGCGGTCCGCCTCCTCGCGGGTGGCCGAGCGGGCGCCCACGGTCTGGCGGGCGCTGTGCAGGGGTGATGCCGCACGCGCGCATCATCCGGTACAGGCCGGTCGACTCCAGCCGGGCGTCGTCGAGGTCCAGCAGCGTCGCCGGCAGGTAGTTGCACAGCAGCGCCACCGGCTGGCTGTGGGGTGGAGGCGCAGCCGCTCCAGGACGGTGACCTCGCCACCCTCCGCGACGCCGAGGGGCCGCCGCCACGTCGGCCGGGGGCGGGCACGCCCTCGCTGCGCACCACCCGCGTGGTGGGTCCCCGCCCGGCCGCCTCCAGGTCGTCGTAGAGACTGCTCAGTTCCAGGGGACGTTTGACCTGGCTGTGCACGACCTGCGTGCCGACCCCGCGCCGCCGGACCAGCAGCCCCTTGTCGACCAGGGACTGGATGGCCTGACGGACGGTCGGCCGGGGACAGGCCGAGGCGGACGGAGAGGTCCACCCTGCTGCCCAGCAGGTTCCCCGGGGCGAGTACGCCCTGTTCGATCGCCGCCTCCAACTGCTGGGCCAGCTGGTAGTACAGCGGCACCGGACCGCCCCGGTCCAGGGCGAAGTCCAGGGTGCTGGAGCGCGGGGGGGCGGTCACGGCACGTGCGGGGACGCCGGTCTTCGCCATGGACGTACCTCCCTTTGCGTAGGTGACGGGCCGGCGTCAGAGGTGACGGCGGCGGTCGGCGACGGCGCGTTCGTACTCCGCGCGGGCGCCGGTGGCGGCCTCGCGGGCGGACACCTCGGCCACCGGCACGTCCCACCAGGCCGCGGCCGGGGGAGCGGCCTGCGGGGCCGGGTCGGTCTCCACGTACACGCAGGTCGGACGGTCCGCCGAGCGGGCCGTCCGCAGGGCCTGCGCAGTTCCCCCACCGTCTTGGCGCGCAGTACGTCCATGCCGAGGCTGGCCGCGTTGGCGGCGAGGTCGACGGGGAGCGGGGGCGCCGGTGAAGGTGCCGTCGGCGGCGCGGTGGCGGTAGTCGGTGCCGAAGCGCTCGGCGCCGACCGACTCGGACAGGCCGCCGATGGAGGCGTAGCCGTGGTTCTGGACCAGGACCAGCTTGACCGGCAGGTTCTCCTGGACGGCGGTGACGATCTCCGTCGGGTTCATCAGGTACGTGCCGTCGCCGACCAGGGCCCACACCGGCGTGCCGGGCGCGGCCTGCTGGACGCGCCGAGCGCGGCCGGGATCTCGTAACCCATGCAGGAGTAGCCGTACTCCAGGTGGTACTGGCGAGGCGAGCGGCCCGCCAGAGTTTGTGCAGGTCGCCGGGGAGCGAGCCGGCCGCGTTGATCACCACGTCCTCGTCGCCGACGACCGCGTCCAGCGCGCCCAGCATCTGCGTCTGGGTCGGCACGGCGCTGTCGTCGTCGGCGCGGTAGGCCGCCTCCACCGTCTCGTCCCAGCGTGCCCTGCCGGCGCGGTACTCCGCCTCGTACGCCGCGTCCACCCGGTGGCCGGACAGCGCCTCCGTCAGCGCCGTGAGCTCCCGTCCGGGCGTCGCAGACCAGGGTGCGGGGCGGCGAGCTTGTGGGCGTCGAAGGCGGTGATGTTGAGGTTCAGGAAGCGGACGTCCGGGTGCTGGAAGAGAGTGCCGGAGGCCGTGGTGAAGTCCGAGTAGCGGGTGCCGACCCCGATCACCAGGTCCGCTGTGCGGGCGAGGCCGTCGCTGACGGCGGTGCCGGTGTGGCCGATGCCGCCGAGGTCGGCCGGGTGGTCGTGGCGCAGCGCGCCCTTGCCCGCCTGGGTGGAGGCGACCGGGATGCCGGTGGCGTCCACCAGGGCTGCGAGGGCCTCTTCCGCCTCGCTGTGGTGGATGCCGCCGCCCGCGACGATCAGCGGGCGGTCGGCGGCCCGATCGCCCGGACCGCCTCGGCCAGTTCCACCGGGTCGGGCGCCGGACGCCGTACCCGCCAGACCCGGTCGGCGAAGAACTCCTCCGGCCAGTCGTACGCCTCCGCCTGCACGTCCTGGGGCAGCGGGAGGGTGACCGCGCCGGTCTCGGCCGGGTCGGTGAGCACGCGCATCGCCTGGAGGGCGGAGGCGACGAGGGCCTCGGGGCGGGTGACGCGGTCGAAGTAGCGGGAGACGGGGCGCAGGGTGTCGTTGACGGAGACGTCGGCCTCGATCGGGTGCTCCAGCTGCTGGAGCAGCGGGTCGGCGGCGTGCGAGGCGAAGTAGTCGCCGGGCAGGAGCAGGACCGGGAGACGGTTGATGGTGGCGAGGGCGGCGCCGGTGACCAGGTTGGTGGCGCCGGGGCCGATGGACGTCGTCACCGCCTGCGCGGACAGGCGGTTCAGCTGGCGGCGCGGGCCGACGGCGGCGTGCACCATCGCCTGTTCGTTGCGTCCCTGGTGGTACGGCATGACGTCGGCGTACTCGACGAGGGCCTGGCTGAGGCCGGCCACTGTTGCCGTGGCCGAAGATGCCCCAGGTGCCCGTGATCAGGCGGTGCCGTACACCGTCGCGTTCGGTGTACTGGGCGGCCAGGAAGCGCACCAGGGCCCGGGCGGTCGTCAGTCGGCGGGTGGCGGCGCTCATGCGGACCTCTCCGGTGCGGTGTAGAGGGGGGAGTCGGGGGTCGACGGGCCGGCCCGCCCAGGTGTCGCGGATCCAGGCGTGGTCGGGGTGGTCGCAGATCAGCCAGGCGCGTTCGGCCTCCGGGCCGGCCATGACGTTGAGGTAGTACATGTGTGGCCGGGGACGGCCATCGACGGTCCGTGCCAGCCGTCGGGGATGAGGGACCACGGTCGCCGTCGCGGACCTCGGCCAGCACGTCCGTGCCCCGCCCCCGGCCGGACGGGGAGACTCGCTGGTAGCCGAGGCCGGGGGTGCCTTCGTGGTCCGCGAACTCGAAGTAGTAGATCTCCTCCAGCACCGACTCCTCGCCGGGGCGGTGCTCGTCGTGCTTGTGCGGCGGGAAGGAGGACCAGTTGCCGCCCGGGGTGATGACCTCGACCGCGATGAGACTGTCGCACCTCGAACACCCCGGCCGCACCGAAGTTGTTGACCTGCCGGGAGCAGTTCCCCGTGCCCCTCAGCTCCACCGGAACCGACGACGCCGGGCCGTAGCGGCTGGGCAGGCGGCGGGTGCAGCGGGCGCCGGTGAGGGCGAAGCGGCCGCCGCCGGTGGAGGTCACGGTAGCGCGGGCGTCGCGCGGCACGTACGCGAAGTCGCTGACGCCGCTGAACACGTCGGCGCGGCCGGTGAGCTCGAAGGTTTCCTGGCCGAAGTCGTCGGCGGTGGCGACCGTGTAGCCGCCGCTGAGCGGGAGGACGATCCACTCGCTGTCGCCGCTGTCGAAGGTGTGGCGCCGCCGGGCGGCAGTTCGAGCACGCGCAGGGCGGAGTGGCCCCAGCCGGCCTTCTCGGGCGTCACGTCCACGGCGTAGGCGCTGCTCGCCGCCTTGCCCGCCGGAAGGTGGTACGTCATCTCCTCGTCCTCTCCTTGGTAGGTCACAGCAGTCCGACGGCCGTGTCCACCGCCTGCTCCACGCTGCCCTCGGCCGGGTAGAGCAGCGAGCGGCCGACGACCATGCCCTGCACGGTGGGCAGCCTGAGTGCCTTGCGCCAGCGTTCGTAGGCGGCGACCTGGTCCGCGCGGGGAGCCTCTGTGTCACCGCCGAGCAGGACGGCGGGCAGTGTCGAGGTCTCCAGGACCTCGCCCATGTCGTCCGGGTCGTGGGTGACGGGCAGCTTCAGCCAGGTGTAGGCGGAGGTGCCGCCGAGGCTCGAGGCGATGGCGACGGACCGGTTGACCGCGTCGGCGGACAGGTCGTTGCGGACCCGCCCCTCGACGCGGCGCGAGATGAACGGCTCCACGAAGACGGGCAGTTCACGCTCGGCCATGGCGTCGACCGCGCGCGCCGTGGACTCCAGGGTGGCCAGCGAACCGGGGTCGTCGTAGTCGATACGCAGCAGCAGTTTGCCCGCGTCGAAGCGCAGGCGGGCGATGTCCTCGGCGCGGTGGCCGGTGAAGCGGTCGTCCATCTCGAAGGCGGCGCCCGCGAGGCCGCCGCGGTTCATCGAGCCCATGACGACCTTGTTCTCCAGCGCCCCGAGCAGCAGCAGGTCCTCCAGCACGTCGGCGGTGGCGAGCACCCTCGTCCACGCCGGGCCGGGACAGCGCGGTGCACAGGCGCTCCAGCAGGTCGGCCCGGCTGGCCATGGCGAGCCGGCGGTCGCCCACGCCGAGCGCTCCGCGCGCCGGATGGTCGGCGGCCACGATCATCAGGCGGCCGGAGCCGCCGATCAGCGGGCGGCGTATCCGGCGAGCCGCCGCCTCGGCGATCGCCTCCGGGTGCCGGGCTCTGGACCGCGGTGAGGTCGGGGATGCTGAGGGGACGAAGACGAAGCTCCGTTCAGGGAGTGACTCGCGCGAGGAGGTCGTCGACCTCGGCCTCGGTGGGCATCGCGGAGGAGCAGGCGAGACGGGAGGCGACGAGGGCGCCGGCCGCGTTGGCGTACCGCATGGTCCGCTCCAGCTCCCAGCCGGAGAGCAGACCGTGGCAGAGCGAGCCGCCGAACGCGTCGCCCGCGCCGAGGCCGTTGACGACCTCGACCGGCACCGGCGGAACCTCGGCGCTCCGGCCGTCGCGGTGCACGGCGAGGACGCCCTTCGGGCCCCGCTTGACGACAGCCAGCTCCACACCGTGCCGCCAGGAGCGCCTCGGCGCAGGCGTGCGGCTCGCGTACGCCCGTGGCGATCTCGCACTCGTCGAGGTTGCCGACCGCGACGGTCGTGTGCCGCAGCGCCTCGGTGTAGTACGGGCGGGCCTGGTCGGGGTCGGCCCAGAACATCGGGCGCCAGTCCAGGTCGAAGACCGTGGTGCCGGCCTCGGCGCGGTGGGCGAGGGCGGCCAGGGTCGCCGGTACGGCTCGGCTCCTCGCTGAGCCCGGTGCCGGTGATCCAGAAGATGGCGGCCGCCCGGATCGCGTCGAGGTCCAGCTCCTCCGGGTGGATCTCGAGGTCGGGAGCCTGGGGCGGCGGTAGAAGTACAGCGGGTAGTCGTCCGGCGGGAAGATCTCGCAGAAGGTGACGGGCGTCGGGTACGCGGCGACCGGCGTGACCCAGCGGTCGTCGACACCGAACTCCTCGAGCGCCTGGTGCAGATAGCCGCCGAACGGGTCGTCGCCCGTGCGGGTGACGACGGCCGTGCGGCGTCCGAGACGCGCGGCGGCGACCGCCACGTTGGCGGCCGAACTGCCGAGAAACTCGCCGAAGGTCTCAACCTCCGCCAGGGGTACGCCCGTCTGCAAGGGATAGAGATCGACCCCGATGCGGCCCATCGTGATCAGATCGAAACGCGGGACTGACCTCGGCCATGTGCGACGCTCCTCGGCTGGGCGGGGCCTGCCGCCTCCCAGGTGTATGACTCCGAGGCGACCGTGTCAATACTTTGTACTCACATTCGGACCTGTGAGTGAAATGATGTCTTGACAAAGTATTGACAGCGGGCGTCCCAGGACTTGTATCCGGTCCCAGCGCAACAGCCGTTCTTCTCTGGTCTGGCACACGGCTCCCCGTCGCACAGTCGCACAGGAGGTGCAGGAAAGATGGACCGCTCTTCGCACGCCTGCTCCCGCGGATTCGCCCCTCGCCGTGGCTCCTCGCCGCCGCCGCGCCCCGACCCTCGCCGGCTGCTCCAGCGGCTCCGGGGGCAAGAAGGCCGACGAGGAAGGGGGCTCGGGCGCCTCCGCGGGCAAGGCGAACACCCCCCGCATGACCGTCGCACTGGTCACCCACCAGGCACCCGGCGACACCTTCTCGGGACATCGTCCGCAAGGGTGCCGAGGCGGCCGCGCCAAGGACAACATCAAGCTCGTCTACTCCGCCGACCCGAACGCGGGCAACCAGGCCAACCTGGTGCAGAACGCGATCGACCAGAAGGTCGACGGCATCGCCGTCACCCTCGCTAGCCGGACGCCCTCCGCGGCGTGCTCGGCAAGGCCGAGAAGGCCGGCATACCCGTCGTCGGCCTCAACTCCGGACTGGCGGACTGGAAGAAGCTCGGCCTGATGTCGTTCTTCGGGCAGGACGAGACCGTGGCCGGCGAGGCGCTCGGGAAGCGGCTGAACGAGGACGGCGCCAAGAAGGCCGTCTGCGTGGTCCACGAGCAGGGCAACGTCGGCCTGACCCAGCGCTGCGACGGCGTGAAGAAGACCTTCGATGGCTCCATCGGAGAACCTCTACGTCAACGGCACCGACATGCCCTCGGTGAAGTCGACCATCACCGCCAAGCTCAAGCAGGACGGCGAGATCGACCGTCTCGTCACGCTCGGCGCCCTGTTCGCCATGACCGCCGTGCAGTCGGTGGACGAGACCGGCAGCGAGGCGAAGATCTCCACCTTCGACCTCAACAAGGAACTGACCGGGGCCATCGAGAAGGGCGACATCGAGTTCGCCGTCGACCAGCAGCCCTACCTCCAGGGCTACCTGGCGGTCGACGGCATGTGGCTCTACAAGAACAACGGCAACTACAGCGGCGGCGGTGAGCAGCCGGTGCTGACCGGCCCGGCCTTCGTCGACAAGTCCAACGTGAAGGCCGTCGCCGAGTTCGCCGCGAAGGGCACCCGGTGATGAGCATGACCCAACAGGCCGAACCGGCGGTGACCACACCGCCGGTCCCCGGCCTGGGGCAGACCGACGGACGGACCCGGCAGCGCTCGCCGGTGCTGCGGCTGCTCGCCCGGCCCGAGGTCGGGGTCTTCCTCGGCGCCGTCGCCGTGTTCGTCTTCTTCCTGATCGCCGCCCCTCCGCCCGCGAGGGCGGCTCCATGGCGACGGTCCTGTACCAGTCGTCCACCATCGGCATCATGGCGCTGCCCGTCGCCCTGCTGATGATCGGCGGAGAGTTCGACCTGTCGGCCGGTGTCGCCGTCATCACCTCGGCGCTCACCGCCAGCATGCTCAGCTACCAGCTGACCATGAACGTCTGGGTGGGCGTGATCGTCGCCCTCGCCGTCTCCCCTCGCCGTGGGCGCGTTCAACGGCTGGGTGCTGATGAAGACCGGCCCGCCGAGCTTCCTCGTGACGCTCGGTACCTTCCTGATCCTCCAGGGCGTCAATCTCGCGGTCACCAAACTGGTCACCGGCAACGCTGCCACCGACGACATCAGCGGCATGGATGGCTTCGACCAGGCCAGGCCCTCTTCGCCTCGTCCTTCGACGTCGGCGGCGTCCAGGTGAAGATCACGGTCGTGCGGTGGCTCGTCTTCGCCGCCCTGGCCACGTGGGTGCTGCTGCGCACCAAGTACGGCAACTGGATCTTCGCGGTGGGCGGCAACAAGGACAGCGCCCGCGCGGTCGGCGTCCCCGTCGCCTTCACGAAGATCACGCTGTTCATGCTGGTCGGCTTCGGCGCCCGGTTCGTCGGCATGCACCAGCTGTTCTCCTTCAACACCGTGCAGTCCGGCGAGGGCGTCGGCCAGGAGCTGATCTGCATCGCCGCGGTGGTGATCGTCGGCTGTCCGCTGATCGGCGGTTACGGCTCCGCCATCGGCCCGGTCTTCGGCGCCTTCATGTTCGGCATGGTGAACCAGGGAATCGTCTTCGCCGGCTGGAACCCCGACTGGTTCAAGGCCTTCCTCGGCGTGATGCTCCTCGGCGCCGTCCTCATCAATCCATGGGCCGCCTGCGCGGCGACCCGGAGGTGATCGGTACGATCAGCAAGACCGCCGGCACCCACGTAGGGCCGTCCTCGCCGACACCGTCCTCGAGGCGGACCGGCGATCGTCCAACTGCGCGGCGCCGGCAAGGCCTACGGCAACATCCGCGCCCTGCACGGCGTCGACCTCGCGGTCCATCCCGGCCGGGTGACCTGCGTGCCCGGCGACAACGGCGCCGGCAAGTCCACCCTCATCAAGATCATCTCCGGGCTGCACCAGCACACCGAGGGCGAGTTCCTCGTCGACGGCGGGGCCGTGCGCTTCACCACCCCGCGTACGCCCTCGCCCGGGGCATCGCCACCGTCTACCAGGACCTCGCCACCGTGCCCTGGATGCCGGTGGGCGCAACTTCTTCCTCGGCTCTGAGATGACCAAGGGCCCCTGGCCCGTGCGCCGCCCTCGACATCGCCCGCATGAAGCGGACCGCCGACGAGGAACTGCGCAACATGGGCATCGTCCCGGACGACCTGGAACAGCCCATCGGCACGCTCTCCGGCGGCCAGCGCCAGTGCGTCGCCATCGCCCGCGCCGTCTACTTCGGCGCCCGCGTCCTCATCCTCGACGAGCCCACCGCCGCCCTCGGCGTCAAGCAGTCCGGCGTGGTACCCGGCACATCGCCGCCGCCCGCGAACGCGGCCTCGGCGTCATCTTCATCACCCACAACCCCCACCACGCGTGATGGTCGGCGACCACTTCAGCGTGCTGCGCCTGGTGCACCCTGGAACTCAGCGCCGCCCGCGCCGACGTCACCCTCGAGGAACCTCACCAACCACATGGCGGGCGGCGCCGAACTCGCCGCCCTCAAGCACGAGCTGGCGGAGGTCGGCGGGGTCGACGCGGCGGCCCTCCCGGACGAGGAGCCGGAGGTGTCCGCGCCGGACACCGCGGCGCCCGCCACCGCCGCGCCCCCCCCCACCGCCGCTTGTGCCCGGGCTCCGCGGTGCCCGACACTGCCGCCCCGGACTCCGCCGCACCCGCCGAAGGGAAGGCCTGACATGCCCGCTGCCCTCGACCGCATCCGCGTCGCCTCGGCCCCGACTCGGGGCGTCTGTTCCCGGACGACCCCCGGCAGGTGCCCTGGAGCGCTTCCTGGACGAGGTCACCGAGGCCGGCTACGAGTGGATCGAGCTGGGCCCCTACGGCTACCTCCCCACCGACCCGGCCCGCCTCACCGACGAGGTGACCCGGCGCGGCCTCAAGGTCTCCGCGGGCACCATCTTCTGCAACCTGCACCGCGCCCCTCGGAATGGGACGCCACCCGGGAGCAGGTCAGCCGCGTCGCCGCCCTGACCCGGGCCATTGGACGCGGAACACCTCGTCGCCATCCCGTCCTTCTGGCGCGACGACAAGACCGCCGAGATCCCGGAACCGCCGGAGCCGACCGGCGAGCAGTGGGGCGCACCTGGACCAAGGGCATGGAAATGCCTCGGCCACGAGGTGCGGGAGACCGGCGGCCTCGACATCGTCGTCCACCCGGCACGCCGACACCTACATCGACACCGAGGAGCATCGTCGAGCGCTTCCTCGACTCCACCGACCTCGACCTGGTCAACCCCCGCCTCGACACCGGCCACTACGCTCACTGCGGCGGCGACAGCGTCAAGCTGATCGAGACGTACGCCGAGCGCATCGGCTACCTGCACCTCAAGCAGGTCGACCCGGAGATCCTCGCCGAGGTGGGCGGGGAGGGGTGCTGTTCGGGCCGGCCGTGCAGCGCGGGGTGATGTGCGAACCGCCCACCGGCGACCCGAGCTGTGGTCCGGTGCTCACGGCGGCCCAGAACTGGGCGCGGACCTGTTCGCCATCGTCGAGCAGGACATGTACCCCGCGAGCCCGACAAGCTCCCTGCCCATCGCCGTCCGCGCACCCGCAGGTTCCTGCGCCCTGCGGCGCCTGGAGACGCCGGAGGCATCGGAGGCGCGTCCGAGGCTCGAGACCTCCGAGACCTCCGAGACCGAGGTTGCTGACTGTGCCGGCGGGCGGTCCCGCCGGCGCGCCGCCTCGGCGGGCCGTTGTCGGTGGCGCGCGCTAGCGTGCACAGCACTGGCACTTCGTCCCTGTTCCGGGAGGCAGTCATGTCCTCGGCTGTCTCAACCCCTACCTCAGCTTCGACGGCGATGCCCGACAGGCGATGGAGTTCTACGAGCAGGTGTTCGGCGGTACGCCGGCGCTGAACACCTTCGGCGCGTCCGGCGGCCGGACAGCCCTGACGCCGACAAGATCATGCACGGCATGCTGAGACACCGAGCGGTTTCACCCCGGATGGGCGCCGACACCCCGCCCGGGATGGAGCATGTCCGGGGAACACCTTTCTCGGTGAGTCTCAGCGGCGACGACGAGACCGAGCTGCGCGGCTACTGGAGCAGCTCGCCGGCGCGGCTCCGTAGCCGTGCCGTTGGAGAACGCAGATGTGGGCGATGTCTTCGCATGCACGGACCGGTTCGGCGTCCCCTGATGGTGAACATCAGCGAGCCGGCGAGCTGATCGCGGCCGCCTCGCCGACCTGCACCGCCCGGCCTCACCCCGCCGTACCTCCTCGATCGTCACCGGCCGGTGCTCGCAGCGACAGCGTGTAGCCCTCGGCGATCCAGCCGCCTCCAGCGCGTCCTCGATCGTGCAGGGGGAGGTGCGGTCACCGGCGACGACCTCGGTGAACGCGGCGAGTTCGGCGCGGTAGGCGGTGGTGAAGCGGTCCGCGAAGAAGTCGTGCGGAGGCCGGCCGGGAAGGTCACGCCGGGCTCGACCGAGCGAAGCGGCAGCTTGTCCTCCAGGGCCGACGGCGATGGAGTCCACGAAACCGTGGATCTCCATGCGTACCGTCGTAACCACGCGCGTTGTGGCGGCTGCTGGAGACCACGGCGATCGTGCCGTCGTCCAGGGTGAGAATCGCTCCGGTGGTGTCGGCGTCGCCCGCGTCCTCTGATGAAGTCGGCGCCGCGTTGCCGCCGACGGCGTACACCCCGGTCACCTCGCGGCCGGTCACCACCGGATGATGTCGAAGTCGTGCACCGAGCAGTCGGAAGATGCCGCTGGAGGCGGCGATGTACGCCGGCGGCGGCGGCAGCCGGGTCCAGGTGGTGGACCGCACGGTGTGCAGCTTGCCCAGCGCACCGCCCTGCACGGCCGCCTGCGCGGCGACGAACCCGGCGTCGAAGCGGCGGTTGTAGCCGATCTGGATCGGCACGTCGACCGGCGACCGCCTTGAGCACCCCGACGCCCTCCGTCATGGTGCGGGCGACGGGCTTCGCAGAAGACGGGGACGCCGGCCCCGACGGCGGCCAGGATCAGCCCCGGTGGGCGTGGTCGCCGCCGCGACCACCACCGCGTCCACCCCGGCGGCCAGCACCGCCTCGGGGAGTCCGCGACTCCGCGCCGAACCGGCTCGGCGGCGGCCTCGCGGCGTCCGCGAACGGGTCGGCGACGACCAGCGAGTCGACGGACTCGAGTCCGAGAGGGTCTCGCGTAAGGTGCTGATGGCCGAGGCCGAGGATTCCTGATGCGCATGTGCTCCGCTGCTCCCGTGGTTGCGGTGGTGAGAACTCAGTCCAGGCCACCGAGGACGTTCTGGTCCCAGTCGATCACCGAGCCGGTGACCACCCCGACCGGTCCGACAGCAGCAGGACCACGAAGTCGGCGATCTCGTCCGGCTGCCTCGAGCCTGCCCATCGGCAGCCGGGCGGCGGCCTCCTTCGCGCCAGCTCGTCCCCGGCACCGTGGAAGGCGCGCTGGGTCGCGTCCTCACCCTCGGTCGCCGTCCAGCCGATGTTCAGGCCGTTGATCCGCACCCGGGTCCCAGCGGCATGCGTGCGCGGCGTTCCCGGTGAGACCCATGCAGCCCCGCCTTCGCGGCGACGTACGGGCGCGAGGAACGGCTGCCCGCCGTGCGCCGAGGACGTGATGATGTTGACGACGGTGCCGGGGCGCTCCCCGGCCCAGCATGTCCGCGACCAGCGCCTGCATCGCAAAGAACGGCGCCTTGAGGTTGATCGCGATGTGCTGGTCGAACAACTCGGGGAGTCGTGTCCAGCAGCGTCCCCCGCGAGGTCAGCCCGGCCGAGTTCACCAGGCAGTCGACACGGCCGTACGCCTCCACCACCCGGGCCACGCAGGTCTTCGCCTGCTCCGCGGCCGCCAGGTCGGCCCGTACCGAACATCGCCGTGCCGCCCGCCGCCGTCAGCTCGGCCACCAGGGCGTCACCGGGCTCCGGGCGCCGTCCGGTGACGGCCACGACCGCGCCCTCGCGGACGGCGGCCCGCGCGACGGCGGCCCCGACGCCCTGACTTCCGCCGTTGACCAGGATGACCTTGTCGTCGAGAAGTCCCTCACGCCCGTCACCTCCTCGGCTCTCCCGGCGTTCCCGGCCGGCCCGCAGCACCTCGCGCAAGTGCCTCCGGCGGCCACTCCCTCGCGCAGCGCCCGCCGTACGACATCCGCCTGCGAGGGCGGGGCCAGACCGTCGACCGGCGGATCGCTGTCGAGGTTGGTGGGAAGGGGTAGCCCTCGGCGCTCGCGGCGATCACGTTCTTCAGCCACCCGCTCGTCCACGCCCTCGCCCCCCGGCGCTTGAGCAGCACCGGGTAGACGGCGTTCGCCACCGCCTCCCGGTCCACGGTCTCCATGGCGCGGCCGAACGCCGAGGAGACCTGGAGCAGGGTTGGCCAGTGCGACGGATGTGCGGAACGGTTGGTGCCGGCCGCGTGGAAGAGCGCGGGATTGAAGAAGACCGCGTCGCCCTTGGCGAGGGGCAGTTGGACGTGGTGCGCCTCGAAGTAGGCCCGGAACTCCGGGAGCCGCCAGGCCAGGTAGCCCGGCTCGTACTTCTGGGAGTGCGGAAGGTAGCATCGTGGGCCCGGACTCCACGGGCATGTCGCGGTGCGCGACCGCGCCCTGCAGCGTGAGCTACGGGGAGAGGCGGTGCACGTGCGCCGGATAGGCGGCGGCGACCTCGTTCGGAGAGGAAGCCGAGGTGGTAGTCGCGGTGCACAGTCTGGGCCGTGCCGCCCGGGCTGACCACGTTGATCTGGGAGGTGACCTGGTGGCCGGGGCCGAGCCAGGCCCGGGCGACCAGGGCCAGCGTCGTTGGCGTAGTAGTCGGCGAAGGCCTCGGCGTCGTGCAGGGCCGCCTTCTCCAGGGCGTTCCACACCCGGTCGTTGGTCCTGGGCGCCGCGAAGTGGTCGCCGGCGTCGGTGCCCGAGGCGCGCTGCTCGGCGATCAGGGCGTCGAACACGGCGGTGGCCCGGTCGACGACCGACGGGTCCGGGAACGCGCCCTCCAGGACGACGATGCAGGGGCCGTCGGCGAGGGCGCGGACCAGCTCGGCGGCCGTCTCGCGGTCGTCGTGCAGCCGGCCGGCGTCGTAGACCGGGACGTTCCGCTCCACGGCGCGGGCCCGCGGATGATCGGCGGGGTCGGTGGGCCGCTCGACGAGCGCGCGGAACGTGTCGAGGTCGCAGTCCCGCTCGGACAGCCAGGCGCGGCGGGAGGGACGGGGACGAGGACATCGTCGTCCTTTCGGTGGCCGGAGGAAGGGAGGGGGACGGGGACGCGGCGCGAGCGCCGGCCGGTGCGGGGACCTACGGGCGTCTGCGGGTGTCCCGCTCTTACCCGTCCGGTCTTACCCCTCCGGCCGGACCTCGGTCCAAGCGCCTCGCTCCGCCGACCCGCGTCATCGCGTCCAAGTACGGCCGCGCTGTGCACCGCGTCCGGCAGGGTGGCGCCGTACGGGGTGCCCTCCGCGATCGAGCGCAGGAAGCGGTGGGCCTCCACCACCTTGAGGTCGTCGTAGCCCATGGCGTTCGCGGCTCCCGGCTGGAAGGCGGCGAACTCGCCGTGCGCGGGGGCCGACGTAGACGGTACTGACCGGCTGGTCCTGGTAGGCCGTGCCGCGGCTGACGCCCAGTTCGTTCATGCGGCGGAAGTCCCAGAACACCGCGCCCTTTTGGTGCCGCGTACCTCGAAGCCGTAGTTGTTCTGCTCGCCGACCGAGACCCGGCAGGCCTCCAGGATACCGCGGGCGCCGGAGGCGAAGCGCAGCAGGCAGCTGACGAGTCCTCGTTCTCGACCGGGCCGGGCTCGCCGCCCGCGGCCGGGAGTGACCGGCGGTGGCGGCGGCCGGGCGGGCTCGCTCGGGCAGGAAGATCGCCGTGTCGGCGGTCAGCGACGCGATGTCGCCGAGCAGGAAGCGGGCCAGGTCGGCGCCGTGCGAGGCCAGGTCGCCGAGCACCCCGCTGCCGCCGCGCTCCCGCTCGTAGCGCCGGGTCAGCGCGGACTCCGGATGGGCCGCGTAGTCGCTGAAGAGCCGGATGCGGACATGCGTGACGGTGCCGATCTTCCCGGACGTGATCAGCTCGCGGGCGGCCTCGACGGCGGGCGCGTTGCGGTAGTTGAAGCCGACCGCGCCCTGGACACCCGGCCTCGGCGACCCGCGTCCGCCACCGCACGGGCGTCGCCGGCGGTCAGGCCGACCGGCTTCTCGATCCAAATGTGCTTGCCGGCCTCGGCCATCGCGACGGCGATCTCACGGTGCAGGAAGTTCGGGGCGGTGATGCTGACCGCCCCCACCCTCGGGTCGGCGGCCACGTCGCGCCAGTCCCGGGTCGTCGACGCGAACCCGAACTGCGCGGCGGCCTCCTCCGCCCGCCCCGGCACCTCCTCGGCGACCGTCACGAGTTCCGGGCGCAGGGCGAGTTGCGGGTAGTGGTGCCGGACACGGGCGTACGCCTGGGTGTGCACCCGGCCCATCCAGCCGAAACCGACGACGGCGACACCCAGCGCGTCCACCATGAAAGCCCCCTCTTCGGACCGGTCCCTGCTCTGTCCCCGCCCACCCTCGGCGAGCGCAGGCGATCATGTCAACCTTTTGACAGGACAAAGGTACGGAGGGAGGAGGAGGAGGCTAGGGACGGGGAGGGCCGAGGACGTCCGGGCGAGGACGGCGGCCCGCCGGTGCTAGCCGATGTTGATCGCGTACGCCGCCTTGCGCAGCGTCTCGTGCACCGTCCACGTCGTACCGGTCACCCTCGCGCAGCACGGCCAGGTCGCCCGGCCCCACCGTCAGCGTCGGGCCGCCCTCCACCTCGATCGTGGCCGACCCGCTGAGCACGACGAACATCTCGTCCGCCTCGGTGTCGGTGACGACGCCCGGGGTGATCTGCCGGACGCCGCGCACCTGTCGGCCGTCCGCCGACTCCCAGACCACCTTGCCGGTCACCTCCGGGGTGCCGGACACGATCTGCGCGGGGAGAGGGGCTCGGGTGCAGAGCTCGGCGTCGGGGACGCGGACAACGAAGCTGTGGGTCGTGCCGTGACGTTAACCGGGGCGCACGGTGCGTCGGGGGCGACAGGGTGTGGTGTATCCGTCGGGGCGTGCGGACACCTGGTCGCGCTACGGCTGCCAGGTGGCCGCCTGCCGGCCGCCGTGTCCTCGCGGTGACTCGGCGTACATGGGAACGGATTCGACCGGACGCACACCTGGGTGATCGAGGTGGAGGGCGCGTTCGCCGGCTGCGTGGCGCTGCGACCGGCCGGGAACGCCTCGGTCGCTGGAGCACTTCTACCTCCCCGAGCCTCCAGGGCGGGGGATCGGCTCGGCCGTGCTCCGCGCGCTGCTGGCACGATGCGACCGCGGCGGTGACGTCGTCCGCCTGAACGTGCTAGCTGGGGCAGTGCGGCTCGGCGGCTGTACGCGCGACACGGGTTCACCGTCGAGACCGAGGACTGGTGGATGTGTTCATGGTGCGCGAGCCGGTCGGGCCTGACCGGCGTCCGGCGCGCGCCGGACGGGCCGGCGTCGCGGAAGCCGCTCAGCCGGCCGCTAGTCACCGCCCAGCGCGACAGCTAGCCGCGGTGACCGCGCCGGAACGTTGTGCCAGACGGAGAACACGCGGCCGGCAGGGCCGCCAGCGGAGCTGAAGTGGGCGGTGGCCAGGATGCCGCGAGGCCGGAGTTCTGCATGCCGACCTGGAAGGCCATGGCGCAGCTCGCCGGTTCACCGAGCCGGCCGATCGCCCCGCGCCGTAACCGAGCGCCGGCCCGGGGCCGTTGTGCGGCCTGACGGCGACGGAACACCAGCCCGCGGCCGACTTGATCGCGTCGGCACTGCCCGCCACCACCACCGCCACGATCACCGAGGATCGTCAGCGCGGACAGCCAGGGCAGCACCGGCAGCGCCCGCTCCACGAACCGCCCCGCCAGCAGCTGTACGACCAGGCCAGCGAGGACCGGCAGCAGCACCGTCTTGAGATGTCGGTGACCATGGACCCGGCGTCCACCGGAGGTACTCGCCGGCCAGCAGCAGCGTCGGCGGCGGCGTGACCAGCGGGGCGACGAGCGTCGAGACGGTCGCGACGGAGACCGACAGGGCGACGTCGCCCCGGGCCAGGTACGTCACCCACGTTGAGCCGATGCCGCTGGGCGCGCAGCCGACGAGGAGTCCACGCCCGGCGGCGAGTTGCGGGGGAGGTCGAGCAGGTGGGCACGCATTAGCCCAAGCCTGAGCCCCGGCGCATGATGACGTGTGCGCGGCCGCGACCAGCCCGAGGCCACCGCCCAGGGTCGGCTTGGCGACCCGAAGTCCTCCGGGGTCATGGTGATGCCCATGCAGAACATCACGACTCCCCGCAGGTACTGCACCGACTCCGTCGTCGGCCCGGGTGGAGATCCCGGGGCGCGGAGCCGAGGGCGCCGGTCAGCGAGGTACGAGACCGGGAAGACGGTCACGCGCGCGCGGCGGCCGCCGCCAGCGTCGCGCCGTTACAGCGGTTGTTGTCACCGCGGTTGTTGCCGAGTCGCTGGGGTCGTTCAGTTCGGCACCGTGCGAGGTGTCGCCTAGTGGCGGCGGCACGACCAAAGCCGTATCGCATGTAATCATCGGGTGGGAATCGCGGCAGGTGACCGGCAGCGACCGGCCGTGTCCAGCATGGCGACTGCTCCTGTGATACGCCGACCGCTTCGGGGTGGGAAGGCCAGCCACTCCGTCGGGCCGTGGATGGGGTAGGGCTGACCTGCGTGACCGCCACGGAACGTGGGACGCGCACCACGGGATGGGACAAATTGATAGCGCGCCGGTAGGGGGTCGGGGGGTTGCGGAGTTAGAATCCTGTCGTCCCGACTGGTGATGCCAGTCGCAGTTCAGGGGCCGGTTCGGAGGCATTCGAACCGGGCCCTTGACTGCGTTGCACGGTCGTTTCCCTCCTCCCCCAAACTTCTTGTCCTGCGTGCGGGCTTCCTGCGTGCGCGCCCGGTGGAGTGCCCCATGCGATCGGATTGACGGATCGCGGCTGACAAAACTCCAGCGCACAGTTCGTACTGGCTGACAAAAGCTGAAGCTCACGATGGTCTCAAGTCCAGCGGTCGAGGCTCGGCCGAGACGACACACCGACCGGAAGGACCGCATCGTGCACGAGTGTCCACGCCGCATCGCACGGTCCCGGTGGGCTGCCCGGAGGGCGGGCGGTTCCCCGGCAACCCGACCGTGAACTGGCGGCGTTCGTGTACGGTCGAGGCGGTCACCACCTGCCCCGCGCCGGCGCGGTCCTCCCTGTGCCATCGCGGCGGAGGTGACCCCGCCCTCCATTTCAGGGCCCGCACTGATTGTCCGAGCGGCGCGAGCTCGCCGGAGCAGTGCCTCGGCGAGCCGCCCGGGGCAGCGCGCGCGGTTACGTTCTGCGAGTCAATAAGTACTCATCCTCGAGCGTCAGGCCCTGCTGGTCACCGTGGTTCTACGGATGTCGAGCGCACCAGCTAGCGCATGGTCATGCCCTGAATGGGATCGGCGGCGGGAACCCCAGCGTGGGTGCTGCTGCTGCCCGTCGCCCGCCGGTACTGGTCTGGGCGGGCTCGGGCGCCGGCGTCCCCACACGGCAGACCGGCCTTCCGGTTTGCCGCGGGTGACGTCGTCGGTCTCACCCGCGCCTCATTGCCTGCTCACGGCCAATGGTACCCGCCTCGGTATGGCCGGCGTCCGCCGGCTCCGGATGGGTCGACCTCATAGGCCAGCGTCACCGTGCTCAACGCACAGGTGCTTCCTGCGCCAGCCCCACGGGCTGCTCGCGACCGTCGTGATCACCGCGGCCTACACGGTCGGCGCCCCGGGGCTGCGGGAGGCTCCCGTCGTGCTCCTGCTCCAGGGCACTCTGAGCGCCGGGATGTTCATGCTGCTGCGCCAAGCGCCGCCCGATCGGCGGACTCCGCGCTGGTGGCCAAGGCCGAGGCCCGTGCGAACGAGCTGGCGAGGGCGGCGGCCCGTGCGGACGAACAAGACCAGCAACGGCGACTGCACGACACCGTGCTCACCACCCTCACCATGGTGAGTACCGGAGCGATCACCGGGCATTCCACTGTCCTGCGTGACCGCGCCGTGGCCGACCTCCGCGTCATCCGGGCTCTCGGGGGCCGGCAACGGACGCCTCGGCGGACCCGACCGGATCGGCGGCCCCCCACGCAGCACGACCACACCCCTGGTCCGCCTCGATACCAGCAGCGCGCGCCGCGGCCTTCGGGGCGCGGCCCGGATCAGCCCCCGCTGACCGTGGAGCTCGGGACCGTTCCGGTGCTGCTGCCTCTGCCGCGCCGGGTCCTGACCGCGCTCGTCGATGCCGTGGCGGAGGCTCTACGAACGTTGCCCGGCACTCCGGCACCATTAGGCGCAGGTGCGTGTGGAACCGGCCGGAACCGGTGTGATCGTCAAGGTGCTGGACGCGGGACGCGGCTCGACCCCACGACCGTACCCGCGCACCGCAGGGGGCTGCGGGAGTCGATCAGGGGCCGGATGGTCGCGGTGGGCGGGGACGCGCTCATCGAGACGCGCCCCGGCGACGGCGTTCACGTCACGCTTCGGTGGCCACGATGAGGGAGCGATGCGGGCGCCCCGCTGGCGGGCGAGTCGGTCGCGGCCCGGTACACCCGGGTGATCAGCGTCGTGGTCGTGGTCATCGTTGCCGTCTGGCACTTCGGCTACGACTCGCTGATCCTGGTTCGCGGCTGGTCGCGGTACGAGCCGGCGTGGGCGGCGCTGGCCTCCTGGCTGATGCTCTCCGTCGTCCAGCTGGTCGGTTCCGTCCTCCTGCTCCGGACCGCGTTACGCGGCCGTCTGGCCCCCGTTCCTGACGTCCGTCGCACCGCTGGCCGGCATCGTCGCCGTCGCGACGTATCCGCGGGGTGCGGCGATCAGCGACCTCAGCTGGGCCGCGAACACGGTCGGTTGGTTCGGCGTACTCCTCCTGATGCAGCGCCCGATGCGCGAGTTGGTCGCCCTCCTCGCCTGCACCGTCGCGATGACGATGGCGGCGCTCGGGGCGCACGGCGAACTGGACACCCATGGAGGCGTGGTCCCGTCTGATCGCCCAGTCCTACACCACGGCCGGTATCCACTCGCCTTCGTCCTGCTCGCCAGGAGTTGCACCGTGCCGCCCGACTCACGGCCGGCGCGGCGCGGGCGCATGCCGACCGCATGGCCCGATGAGGCGGCCGAAGAGACCCGGCACGCCGAACGGCGGCGGCGCTACACGCTATCTGCGCGACCGCATCGCGCCGCTGCTGCAGGACCTGGCCGAGGGCCGTGCCGACCCGGGCGACGAGGGGGGTCCAGCGATCGAGCGCCATCGAGGCGGCGCGACTGCGCAGGCTGTTCGCCGAGACGGAGGACGCGGCCCATCCCTTGCTGCACGAACTGCGCGCCTGCGCGGACGTCGCCGAACGCCGGGACGTGGACGTCACGTTCGTCTGCTACCGGGGAACTGCCCGACGTCCCCGTGGCGGCGCGCCGGCATCTGACCGACGGTCCGCTCCTCGCGCTCGCGTCGGCGAAGACCGTCGCCCGGGTCACCGTCGTGGTGACGGCCGGCGAGGTGACCGTGAGCGTGGTGGCCGACGCAGCGGCCCCCGCAGCGCCGCACGCGATCCGTTTCGCCGGCACATCGGTGCTGTTCGACGAGAAGGAGAACCTGCTGTGGCTGGAATCCCCGATGGCGCGTACCGCGACCGCCTTCCACGTCGGCATCGTCGACGATCACCCGGTGGTGATCGACGGTGTCCGGGCCTGGCTGGCCGAGGCCCCCGGCATCCGCGGCCAGACACACCGGCGACACCACGGCGGACCTGCGCTCCGGCGCGGTGGACGTCCTGATCGTGGACCTCAACCTCAACGGTCGACTGGTGCTGTCGGACATCGGTGAACTGACCGCCGAGGGCCGGCGGCTGGTCGTCTCTCGCAGTTCACCGACGAGTCGCTGGTGCTGGACGTGCTGGAACATGGGCGTTGCCGGGTTCGTCACCAAGAGCGAGGGCCAGGCCCATCTGCTGCACGCGGTGCGCGCCGCCGCGGCGGACCGCCCCTTATTGTGCCCGCCGACGACAGCCGGCGTTCTGGTGTCCGACCGCAGTCCGGTGGCCCCTCGGCTGTCCCAGCAGGAGCGGGACGTCGCTCCTGTGGTGGTTCCAGTCCATGTCCAAGGCGTCGGTGGCCCGCCGCATGGGCGTGTCCGTGCACACCGTGGACATGTACATCAAGCGGGCCCGGGTCAAGTACGCCCAGGTCGGTCGGCCCGCACCGACGAAGACCGACATGCTGGCCCGGGCGATCGAGGACGGCCTGGTCACCCCCGCCGAGCTCGCGGGCTCCCCCAGTGGACGCCGCCACCGGAGTGAAGGCCACTCGCTAACCCGCACGGGAGAAGCGGCGGGCCGCCAGCACCAGGGCCGCGAGGCCGAGCACGCACATCACCAGCAGTTCGACGAGGAGCGGCGGTGTCCAGCCGCCCCAGTCCGGCCCGGCCGGGAGCACGCCGCCCGGCGCGGGCCCCGGCCACGGTCTGTCGCAGCGCGTCCACGGCGTAGGTCAACGGGTTGACGAGCGTCATCGCGGCCAGCCACACCGGCAGGCCCTCCACCGAGAACATCGCGCCCCGACAGGAAGAACAGCGGCAGCATGGTCACGCCGAGCGCTGACTGGAACGTCTCGATCCGGGTGATGCGGACGGCCGCCAGGGTCACCAACGCGGTCAGGGTGAACGCCACCAGCGCCAGTTCCCCGAGCAGGGCGAGGAGCAGCAGCGGGTCGTAGGGCAGGCCGGCGAGCGGGGCGAAGGCGAGGAGCAGGCCCCCCTGCGCGGTCGCCGTCGCCGTGCTGCCCAGGCACTTGCCGACCAGGAAGGTGTCCCGCCGCACCGGAGCGACCAGCACGGCACGCAGCAGCCCCGTCTCCCGGTCGCGGACGATGGACATCCCGGCGTTCAGCGCGGGCATCTGCACGGCCATCATCAGGATCCCCGGATAGACGTAGGTCATGTAGTCCCCGGTGCCGGAAGTGGACCCGACCATGCCCTGCAGCCCGGTCCCGAGGACCACGAAGTAGAGCAGGGGGTTCAGCAGCGTCAGACCCGCCTGGGCAGGGCTGGCGACCAGCCGGGTCGTCCCCCGTCGGACCAGTGCCCGCAGCGCGGCCAGCTCGGCGGCGCGCCGGCCGGGCGACCGCGTCGTGGGCCTGCCGGGGCGCTGCGTGATGGACTCAGCACGTCGGCTCCCTCCCTCTTCCTCTTGCTCGTCTGCTACGGATTGCGCATGGAGCGGCCGGTGTGGTGCAGGAACACGTCGTCCAGACTGGGCCGCGTGACGGACACCGACGTGACCCCCGTGGTCAGGGTGGGCACGGAGCCTCGGAACCCAGCGCGCCCCGTCCGCCGTCGCGACCCGCACACCCTCCTGCGTCGCCTCGGCGTCCAGACCGAACCGCTCCCGGATCGACCGGGCCGTGTTCGCGTCGTCGTCCGTCCGCAGGTGCACGATGTCGGCGCCGACCGCTGACTTGAGTTCGTGGAGGGCGTCCCCTGCGCCACCAGGCGGCCGTGGTCCATCACCGCTATCCGGTCGCAGTTCTCGGCCTCCTCCAAGTAGTGCGTGGTCAGGGAAGACGGTGACCCCGTCCTGCCGGCCGAGCTCGTGCAGCTTCCTGCCAGACCTGGGACCGGCTCTGCGGGTCGAGTCCGGTCGTCGGCTCGTCGAGGAACAGCACACGCGGCCGGTGCATCAGGGCCCGGGCCACCTCAATCTGCGCTGCATACCGCCGGAGTAGGTGCCGACCGGTGCGTCACCGCGGTCGGCGAGGCCCATCAGGTCGAGCAACGAGCGGGCCTGGGCGCGCACTTCACGCCGAGGCATGCCGTACAGGCGCGCGTGGAAGTGCAGGTTCTGCCACCCGGTCAGTTCGCGGTCGGCGGTCGGTTCCTGGAAGACGACTCCGATCCTGCGCCTGACCTCGTCGGGGCGGCGCGCGACGTCCGCCTCGGCCACGGCCGCCCGCCCCCCGCTGGGGCTCAGGAGGGTGGACAGCATGCTGATGGTGGTGGACTTGCCCGCGCCGTTCGGGCCGAGGAAGCCGAACTTCTCTCCCGCGGCCACCGTCAGATCCAGTCCGTGCACCGCCACGGTGTCGCCGTAGACGCGCCGCAGGCCGCGAGTGTGGACCGCCGTGGACTCGGGGGCGCTCACCGGCGGGGCGGTACGGACATGATGACGCGGAAGGCGCCGACGTGCGCGTCGTCCTCGCCCACGGGTTCGCCGTCCACGGCCACCCAGGCGTGTGCGCCGAAGGGCTCGGTGACCACACCGGTGCACCACTGGGGCCAGGTGCCGCCCAGTCGGCACAGCAGCGCCACCGCGACGGACCGTTGCAGGCAGCGCGGGCCGGCACAGGCCAGGCTCCACGTACACCACGGCGTTGCGCGCCCGCAGCGCCTGGGCCACGTTCGCCGGGCCTGCTCCCCGGCTGGCGATCTCCAGTACGCGGCGCAGCCTGGCCGGCGGCAGCCGAGTCAGCACGCGTGCGACGCCGGCGGCGAGTACGGCGGGCGGGCGCAGCAGCCAGGGTGGCGGATCGGCGGACTCGAGGCGCAAGGTGGTTCCGCCGCTCACGGGACGATCACCTTGGCCGTACGCAGGGCGTCGAGCAGGCTCTCCACGTGGGCAGTGGCCCGCTCGGGCGCGTCGGGGTAGCGCCGCAGCAGTGTCCGGGCGGCCTCCGTGGCGACTCGCCGTCCAGCAGACAGCGCAGCACGACAGCACCGGTGCGGTTCAGCATCCAGTAGCGGCCGCTGCGTTCGTCGAGCAGCACGGTGCCGTTCTCGGTGTCGGCGACGGACACCCCGGGCACCAGGGCGAAGGTCATCATGCCTCCTTACGCGGTTCGGATCGAGGTCTCAGCGGCGGACGTGCCCGCGAGGGGGCAGGGCCCGCAGCCACAACTCGCAGGCGAGGGTCGGGTCGAAGGGCATCAGCGGCCGGGTGTCGGCGTGGGTGGTGACCAGCAGTCGACGCAGGGCCACCCCGTCGATGAGCCCCCATGCCGGCCAGGCGCGTGTTCTCCGCGAAGTCGAGCAGCTCGCCGCGGCGCCGGCGCAGACCGGAAAACAGGGTGGGGCTCGCGTCGTCCTTGCCGGTACGGCGAAGGATCTCAGCCGGCACCACGCCGTCCAGTGCCCGCGCGAGCACGGGCTTGAGCCGGTCCTCGGCCACCCGGTCGGCCAGTCGCACGGACAGGACCGCCTCCAGTACCCGGTCGTCGGTGTAGGGGGCGTGGAAGGAGACGCCCGCGTGGGCGCCGATACTGGAATTCCGGCGCATCACCGTGCCGTTGATCCGGTTGATCCAGATCATCTCGTGCTGTACGGGCAGCGCGGCCAGTGGCTCGGGGCCCGCCGCGATCGCTTCGCGCATCAGGCGGCGTACGGTCGACGCGGCGTCCGGGGTGATCCAGGGCGGCAGCTTCGCCGAGACCTCCCAGTACGCTCCCGAGCCCCAGGCCCTGTCCGCGGAGAGTTCGTCCGCCTCGGTGGCCAGCCATCGACGATAGGACGGCGCGGCCGCCATCGTGCGCGCCGTCGTGGCCATCGACCAGCGGCGCTTGGACCGCAGCGCCCGCACGTGCGGAAGGGCGGCAGCCGGGTCGCGCCGGAGCAGCCCGTGCAGGCACATAGTGCCCGGGAGGAACAGCTCGTCGCCCCCGACACCCTGGAGGTGACGGCGTGCGCCCAGGGAGGCGACGAGAGCGGCCTGGTGCTCGACGGTGGCCCTGGCCCGGACGAACATCAGCGGGCCCTCCCGGTCGTGCGGGGTGTGCTCGAACGGCGCGTACCAGTCCGGCGTCTCCGTCGGCGGCACCACCACGTGACGGGCCCGCGCAGTGCCGCCGCCGCCCGGCGGGCGTGGGCTAGGTCCTCGCCCCGGCCGCCGTGTGCCTCGTAGTGCAAGGTGGCCAGGTCCGTGCCGGCGAGGACGGTCGGCGACGAAGCAGAGGCTCGTCGAGTCGAGACCGCCGGAGAGGTCGGCGCTCACGACCTTCTCGTTCGCGGTTCGCGCCGCCACGGCGTCGAACAGCGCCTCGCGGACGAACCCGCCGTCGCCCAGGGGCGTTCGGGTTCGGGCGGCGTCCACCACCGCCGGGTGCGCCCGGCGCCGTCGCGGCTGATCTCCAGGCAGTGCCCGATACGCGGGCTGCGCACACCACGCCACACCGAGCCCTCGCTGAGCGGCTCCGGGGGTCCGGAACGGGGACAGCAGTTCGAGTGCCACGCGTTCCGTGTCGACGCTCTGCACCGATGCGTCCGGCCAGGCTGTCGGCGCGGAGGCCGCCAGGCGTCACGCCGGCGACGCGGGCGTAGGAAGACCTGGCACGCGGTGGACAGTGTGCCCTGGACCCGGACGTCGCCGTCGAGCGATGCCACGAGGTGGAAGCTGCCGGCGGGCAGACGGGCGATCTCGTCCAGGTCGGCCAAGGACCGGACCCGGCCCAACCGGGCCTCCAGGACGCCGGGGTGGGCGGTCGCGCAGCCGAGCAGCGCCAGACGGCGCGGGCCCGTGGAGACGCACACGATCTCGTCGTCCTGCCAGTCGCCCACGAGCCAGGGGCGCCCTGGAGTGGTGTGCGATCACCTTGGGATGCGGAAGCCCATGAGACGGTACCGGTGCGAGGGCCTCGGCGCCGGCTGAATGATCGGGAAGTACCACGAACTCCATGTGTATCCTCCACCGGAGTGCTAGAGTGGGGTGGCCCGACCGGCATGTGGCGTCGGTCGGGCCACCCCTTGGTGGAGTGACCGGGATGCGGAACGGCCGCTTCGTCGGACTGCCGCCCCGGCGGTGTCTCCTGTGTCACTCGGCCCCGTGGGGCCTACGGGCGGCTCAGAGCCACCAGGCGCCCCACGGGCTGTCGATCCAGTAGCCCCGCGACGTGAGCTGGGTGAGCTCGGCGAAGTCGCCGACCTCGATCAGGGTGGGGGACCTCGTACACGTTCTCGTTTTCGTTGGCCATGAAAGCCACCTCCATCTGTCGGGTGACGCCGGTGATCCCGGTCGCCGGGTACGGTCCGGCGGAACGGCCGGATTCGTTCACCCGGCCCGTCCGCCTGGCACAAACCTATGGACCGGCCCGCGCTCGCGCACGACACCTGTTCGGGTAACACGCCTCTGTTCGAGGAGCACTTCACTGACCGAAGTGCAAGGTGTCGCCCTCGGGCCAGGCGCTGCCCGCGCGGCGAAGCCCGGGGGCCGGCCGGGGGACGTCTCGTCATGGCGCCGGCAGGTCTCACGGAGCGTCTGGCGGCGGAGTCGCGACTGCGGGCGTGGGCCGGCTGGGGGACCACACGGTGTGCGCGATGGCGCACGACGGAGCCCTCCTGCGCCCGACTTGCCCCCCGCGTTGGGTGCACTACATCCCGACCATGCCCCTGACCCTCACACCGGGGCCAAGGGGTCAAGGGGTCAAGGGGTCAAGGAGGCAAGGGGTCATGGAGGCAAGAGGGCAAGGGCGCCCCGAACTCGCGGGCCCGACGGCATCCGCGGACCTCGGTGCAACCGGGCGCGCCCGCCGACCCTGGTGCGGCGGGCGCCGCGTGGCCGGGGACGTCACCCTCCCGCTGGGTGGCGTCCCCGGCCGCCTACCCCCGGCGCCGGACTGTGGCCGTCGGCGGCCCGGGTGCTCCGGAGGGCGGTCACCAGCACATGACCGCCGTCTCGCCCGCACCCCACGAGGAGTACAGACGCACCCGGACGAAATAGCGGCGGCCCTTGACGAAACGGGCCCTGATCGTGGCGTTGCGGGGTGTTCCCCCGTCGTCCAGACCGGCGAGGTAGCGGGGCACGCCGTCCCGCTCCTCGAAGATCACGACGACGGCGTCGCTGTCACCGAAGGTGCCCACGGTGTACTCCCGGGTCTCCGGCGGATCCACGCGGAAGTCGGCCTGCTCGCCCGGCCCGAGACCGAGCGGCACCGAACGGAACGGCACCAGCGGGCCCGGCCGGCCGGTGGGCGGATACCAGCGCAGGGCGAACTCCTTGTCGGCGGCGGAGAGGGTGCCGGGCGGGTGCAGACCCGAACGGTAGTGCTCCGGCTCCAGTATCAGCCCCGACGGGAAGGGGTACTCCATGATCGACTGCGGGTCCCAGACCGGGTTGTTGGCCTCGTCCGTGTCGAGCTTGCGCAGGATGTTGTGGAACGTCCGCTCCCGGCTCCAGTGGTTCGGCGGGCCCGCCAGTTCGGCGTAGACGGCCTCGTCGTCCCAGAGGATGCCGGCGAACGGGGCTCTGGTGCTCGTGCAGCATGCCGAGCGCGTGCCCGATCTGGTGCAGGGCCGTCGCACGCTCCCCGGACGCGGTCAGGTCCCAGCCGAAGTTCATCGTACGGTCGTTCAGACCGACCCGGAGCGCGTCCTTGCCCACCGCCGACCAGGAGCCGTCACCGGGCTGGAAGCCTATCCGCAGCTCGGCCTCCGAGCGGTCGCCGACCTCGGCGAGGACGAGTCCGATGCCGAGGTCCTGCCACTCCCGGAAGCAGTCGCGCACCACCTCCCGCTGCTCGTCGGTGCCCACCCACGACACCCGCCGAGCCGGCCGGTGCCCGGCATGGGGACGACGGATGAGTCGGTGTCGCCACCGAGGAAGCAGTAGTGCAGCACCGTGCCGTTGACCCACATCCGCTGCCCGCCGACGAGCGCGGCGAGGCGCTCTGCGGCCAGCCCCGGCGCGAACACGGGGGCAGGCGGTTGCGCGGAGCGAGCAGTAGCGTGCGGTCATGACCCCAGACTGCCGTCCGGGCCGGTCCGGGCGCCTGAGTCGGGGGCTACTCAAGTCACCCTGTATCAGGGATGAGTATGCCGACTCATGTTGCCGTAGACGACTTCTCCGCGGACCCGAAGACCCTTCAGCCGCCCTGGCCGTTCACCGGACGGGCGGACGAACTGGAACTGGTGCGCCGGTCCCTGACCGCCGGACGCGGCGGCATCGTGGTGACGGGCCCGGCGGGCCGCGGCAAGAGCAGGCTCGTGACGGAGGCCGTCCGGGGCACGGACTGCGCCAGGGCGGCCGGGACGCCCGAGACCCGGGAGATCCCCTTCGCTGCGTTCGCCCACCTGCTGCCCGAGACCGTCACCCTGAACCGTGCGGTACAACTCCTGTCCGGTGTACGGCTGCTGCTGGTCGACGACGCCCATCTGCTCGACGACGCGTCCGCCGCCCTCGTGCACCAACTCGCCGTGCACGGCCGCACCCGGCTCCTGGTCGTCGCCACGGAAGGCGTCCCCGTGCCGGGCGCGGTGTCCCGGCTGTGGTCCGGTGAGCTGCTGCCGCGCCTCTCCCTGGAGCCACTGCCCCGCGAGGGAGACCGCCGACCTGCTCGCGGCCGGTGCGGGCGCCGTCGTCGAGCCGCTCACCGCCGACCGGCTGCACCGCCTGTGCCGGGGGGGACCTGCGGCTGCTGCGGGAGCTGCTGACCGCCGTGCGCGAGCGAGGGCTGCTCGCACGGGTCCCGGACACGGACCAGCGGGAGTGGCGGGGACCCGTCCCGATCACCGCGGCCGTACGGGAACGCACCGCCCACCTCCTCGACCGCGCCCGCGTCGAGGAGCGCGAGACGCTGGAACGCCTCGCGTTCGCCGAGCCCCTCCCCCCTCGGCCTGGACGCCTTGGACGTGTGGACCCTGGAGCGGCTGGAGGCCGAGGGCCTGGTCGCCGTCGACGACCACGGTGCCACCCGGCTCGCCCACCCCTGGGCCCCGTCTGGCCGCCGCCGGCCGGCTCCGCGCCGGCGGCTGGCCCGCACGCCGGACCAGTGCGCGCCCGCCCTGGCGGCGGAGCGGGCCGCCCTGTCCCTGCGATCGAGCAGGCCGACGTACGGGCGTTGGAGACACCGGTGGGGGAGTGGCTGGTGGCCGAGGGAGCGCCCCTGCCGGTGGAGTACGCGGGCGCTCCGCGCCCGGTTCGCACGCCTGGGCGGCCGGCTGGGCGAGGCCGCGGCCTGGGCCCGTGAGGGCCTGCGCGCCGACCCCGACGACGCGTGGTGCGGCGAGGAACTCGCCCCTGGCCGCCGCCCAGTCGGGCGACACGACGGCGGAGGGCCACGGGGCGGCCGCGGCCTGGGCCGCCGCCGCACGCGGCGACCTGGACGAGGCGGTCCGGGCGGCCGCTCGCACCGGGGACCCGTACGACGCCGTCCGGCTCGGCGCCCCCGAAGGGTCGGCCGGCCGGCTGACCGGAGTCTTCGCCGCGCACGCCGACGCTCTCGTGCGGGGCGACGGACCGGCGCTGGACCGCGTGGCCGAGGAGCTGGAACGGCGCGGCTTCCTGCTCTTCGCGGCCGAGGCGCAGGCCCAGGCGGTCGGCGCCCACCGCGCCCCGGGCGCCGTCCGCACCGCCCGCACCCGCGCCGTCGCCCTCGCCCGGCGCTAGCGAGGGCGCGCGCACCCCCCGCCCCTGTCCGGTCTGGTGCTCGGCGAACTCACGGCCCGTCAGCGGCAGATCGTCACCCTTGCCGCCGCCGGTCTGAGCAACCGGCAGATCGCGGAGAGACTCACCCTCTCTGTCCGCACCGTCGGCAACCACCTCTACGGCGCCTACACCCGCCTCGGCGCGGGCGACCGCGGCGCCCTGCCCTGGCTGATGAAGCTGCCCGAGCCGCAATCCGCCTGACGCACGGAGAAACCACGGAGGGGCCACGCCACGGAGGGGCCACGGAGACAGGCCGGTGCTCAGGCCGCCCCGAACGCGGAGAACGCCCACCCCGTCGCCTGGTGCACCGCGTCGTCCGGCAGCGCCGCCCGCGCGTCGCGCAGCGCCTCCGCCAGGGACAGCCCCGCGTCCAGGCCCTTGTGCAGCGCGAGCATCAGCGGCACCACCGCCGCGTCGTTGACCGGCGCGCTGCACGCCACCACCCCTGCCGTACCCAGCGGCAGCAGCGCGGTGACCAGCCCGAGCAACTCGTCCGCGCCGACCGAGGCGAAGCGGGCGGTGTCGCAGCAGGACAGGATGATCCGGTACGGGCTGCGGTCCAGCCGCTCGAAGTCGTGCACGATGAGCGGCCCGTCCGCCATCCGCAGCGACGAGAACAAGGGACTGTCCGCGCGGAACGTCCCGTGCGCCGCGATGTGCGCCAACGCCGCCCCGTCCAGCTCCCGCAACACCCGCGGCACCCGCGCCGCTTCCCCCTCCAGCACGGTGGGCACCGCACGCCGCCCGGCGCCGCCGTCCGGTCCGGCGGGCTGGGCCGCACGTGCCGCTGACGTCTCCTTCGCCGCCTTGCGGTCCGGCGGGCTGGGCCGCACGTGCCGCTGACGTCTCTTCGCCGCCTTGCGGTCCGGCGGGCTGGGCCGCACGTGCCGCTGACGTCTCTTCGCCGCCTTGCGGTCCGGCGGGCTGGGCCGCACGTGCCGCTGACGTCTCTTCGCCGCCTTGCGGTCCGGCGGGCTGGGCCGCACGTGCCGCTGACGTCTCTTCGCCGCCTTGCGGTCCGGCGGGCTGGGCCGCACGTGCCGCTGACGTCTCTTCGCCGCCTTGCGGTCCGGCGGGCTGGGCCGCACGTGCCGCTGACGTCTCTTCGCCGCCCCTCCGGTCCGGCGGGCCGGGCCCCGCGTGCCGCCCACGCCTCCTCGCCGCCCGGCGTCCGCGGGCGACGTTCCGTACCGGTCGGCGAGTTCCGGTACCTCGGCACCGCCGCTCGCCAGCCCCGGCCCGCGCACCAGGACCTGGCGGCCGCCCCGCGGGGGCGCGGTCTCCCTCGCGCGGAGCCAGCTGCTCGCGGACGGCGACACACCTCAGGGACCCGTTCGCGCAGTGCGGGCAGCAGGGCCCAGGGGCACCTGGTGCAGCCGGCCCGGGGGGACCACGACGACCGGGCCGGAGCCGAGGTGCCGCGGCGGGCCCCAGCAGCAGCTCCTGGAGGCGCGCGCCCGCCGCCTCCACCAGCGGCAGCCGGGCCTCCGCGCCCGGGTGGGCCAGACGCCGCAGGCCGGCCTGTACATGCTCGGCCTCCCGTTCCGCGTCGGCCAGCAACCCGGCCTCGAACCGTCGTACCCGGCCCTGCCCGCACAGCAGTACGTGCACGCGTCCGTCGAGCACCGCCAGCTCCACCAATCGCACGTCGTCACCCAGCCGCCGCAGCAGGCGCCCCACGTCGAACCGGTCGCCGTCACCCGGCGCCTCGCCGCGCATGTGCAGGGTGCGGGAGCGGATCTCCCGTTCCAGGCGGCGCTGTTCGCGCTCCAGGGCGGGGACGGGACGGCCGCCGTCCGTCCGGGCCTCCTCCGCGCGGGCGGCGATCTCGCGGAACGCCGTCATGCCGCTCAGCAGCGCGGGATCGGCCGGCGGCCGGGTCGGCGGCGCGGACAGCACGGTCGCCCGCCAGCGCTCGCTCCACACCAGCAGCCGACGCGGCCCGCCCGAGACCAGACTCGCCCGCTGCGCCAGCGCCGCCAGCTCCGCGCCCTGCGCGGTGGCCCGTGCCCGCAACTCCGAGGCGCCCAGCGTCATCCGGTGGTCGTCGAGGACGTCCAGACCCCGGCGGCACGCCTCCAGGACGCCCCGCGCCGACCCGGCCCGCAGCGCCTGCGCCGCCCAGCCCGTCATCCGCGCCAGCGGCGGCCCGCTGTGCCGGCTGCGCGCGGCGACCGCCAGATGCCGTTCGGCGTCCGCCGCCCAGCCCAGGCCGAGCGCGATCCGGCCCGCGAGCAGCGACGCCCTCCGGCGCGGCCGGCGCCCCGAAGGCGGCCAGCCGCTCCGCGACCTCCGCCGCGTCCGCGACCAGCCGGCCCGAGCGGCGCCCCGTCGCCACGCGCGCCTCGATCAGCACCAGCCGGGCGTGCGTCTCGTACCAGGTGCGCCGCTGCCCGGCGAACAGGCGTACCGCGACGGCCGCGCGCGCGAGCGCCGTCCGCGGATCACCCGCCAGCCGGGCCGCCCGCGCCGCGACCAGCAGCAACTCCGCCTTGCGGGTGGACTGGCCGCCGATCCCGTCCAGCGCGGCGATCGCCCCGTCCGCCTCGGTCAGCGCCTCCGTCGCGAGCCCCGCCGCCATCAGCACCTCGCAGCGCCGGATGGTGAGCATGAACGTCGGCGTGCCCAGCTTCGCGTACCGCTCCTCCGCCTCGTCCAGCAGCCGCAGCGCCGCCGGCACGTCACCGGACCGGAACGCCGCGAGCCCCCGGCTCTCCACCGCGTCCGCCTTGTCGTGCTCCTGGCCGGTGGTGTCCCACAGCGCCTCCGCCGCGGTGAAGTCGGCGTCCGCCCGCTCCACCGCGCCGAGCGCCAGGTGCACGGTGGCCCGCAGGGTCAGCGCCCGCGCCGTCCAGATCACGTCGTCCGCCTGCCGCAGCACCGGAATCGCCCGCCGTACGTCCTCCAGCGCCTCGCCGTGCCGGCCCAGCACCCACCACACGTACGCCCGCCGGTACAGCACCCGCGCGCGCGTGTGACCGGTACCGCGCGCCACGCCCCCGCTCGAAGGCGGCCAGGCCCTCCCGGGTGCGGCCGGAGTGCACCAGCGCGACACCCAGCGTGGCCAGTACGTCCGCCTCCCGCTCGGCCGAGTCCGCGCGCCGCGAGATCGCGGGCGCGCCGCAGATGCGCCAGAGCCCGCCGGGTGTCCCCGAAGTCCCGCTGCCAGATGCCGATCACCTGATGGGCGATCGAGGCGTGCAGCGGTGAGGGATCGGCCCCGAGCAGGCCCTCCGCCCGCGCCAGCGCTTCGTTGGGGGCGGCGAACACCATCGGCAGCAGTTGGAGAACCGAGTCGCTTCCCCGCTGTCACTCCACGGATGGTAGTGCTCCGGAACCGCACCACACAGGTTCGAGTCTGTATCAATCAGCCGTCCCGGGACTCTGATTGTCGACCGTCGCCACGACCGTCGACGCGACCGCACCATCACCGCCGCCGTCTCAGTGGAGGACATGCCATGGCACCACAGCGTTTCCGCGAGCAGTTCGACCAGATCCAGCGCTCGATGCCGGACGTCCCGCTGGCGATGGGGCCGGACGACTCCGCCGAGTTCTTCTACGAGAAGGGCGTCGTCCTCGCCCGCGACGGTGAGGAGGCCCGCCTCGTCGAGGACACCGTGCGCGACCACTTCACCACGATGGCCGGCCTGACCCCGGACCACGTGCGCCGGGCGAGCCCCGAGACCAACCGCACCGGCATCACCCGCATCCAGGTCGCCGATCCCGGCGAGGGCGACCGCGGCGGTGATCCCACCGTCGCGCACGCCCTGCGCTCGCTCAGGACGGTGGAGGGGCGTGCGGGCCGCCGGCTGATCAGCCGCAACCACGTCGTCTCCATCGCCGTCAACGCCTGCCCCGGCGACGAGCCCGTCCCCGTCCCGATCAGCGAGCCGCCGAACCCGGCCGCCGACGGGACGCCGTACGACGCCGGGACCGCCGTCGGCGTCCTCGTCATCGACACCGGCCTCATGCACGACTACCGGTCCCTACCCGCTGCTGGCCCACACCGACGGCGACGCCCAGCTCAGGGGAGTGCGACGACGACGGCATACTCCAGCAGTACGTCGGCCACGGCACGTTCATCGCCGGACTCGTCGCCGCCGTCGCCCCCAACACCGAGGTGACCGTCCGCAACACCCTCAACGACGCGGGCGCCATCCTGGAGTCGGAGCTGGGCGAGAAGCTCTTCGAGGCCGTCGACCGGAGCGGGCTGGCCCGGAGGTGCTGAGCCTCTCCGCCGGCACCTCAAACGGCCGCACCGACGGCCTGCTCGGCGTGCACGCCTTCATGGAGGAACTGCGCGACCGGCGTACCCTGCTCGTCGCCGCCGCCGGCAACAACGCGAGTGCCACGCCCTTCTGGCCCGCCGCCTACGCCGACCTGCCCGGCTGGGAGAACTCCGTGCTGTCGGTCGGCGCGCTGCGCGCCGACGGCGAGTTCGGCGCCTGCTTCAGCAACCACGGCGGCTGGGTCAAGGCCTACGCCCCCGGCGAGCGCCTCACCAGCGCCCTCACCGGCTTCGGAACACCCGTGCCGTACGTCTACCAGCACTCCACCTACGACGCCTGCCGGTACGGCTTCGGCTACGCCTGCACCTGCCAGTTCCCCCGGCACAACGGGGTCCTGAGCGAGCCGGGCGAGGCACCCGCCAAGCCGGACCAGGTGATGTTCGAGGGGCACGCCCAGTGGAGCGGGACCTCCTTCGCCACCCCCGTCGTCGCCGGAATGGTCGCCTCCCACATGACGGCGCACAAGGAACGGGACCCGCGCGCGGCCCGCAAGCAACTGCTCGCGGCCAACACCGAGTACGCGGAGGTGCGCGGCGCGCACGTACCGGCGCTGCTGCCGCCCACCTGGCGCCCCGTCACCCTCGACCCGCCGTCCGGTGAGGCGTGAGCGGCCTCATGCCGGCCGGAACCACCCACTCCACGGCGTACGATGGCGTGTCGTACACGAGGGGTGGGACCGTGGACCGTGCAGATGTCGGGGTGCTCGTCCAGTCTGCCGCCGACGGGGACGCGGCGGCCTGGAAGTCACTGGTGGACGGGCTGGGCCCGCTGGTGTGGTCCGTCGTGCGGGCCCACGGGCTGTCCGACGCCGACGCGCACGAGGTGTACCAGACCGCCTGGTTCCGGTTCGCCCAGCACCTGGGGCGGATCCGCGAACCGGAGAAGACCGGCTCCTGGCTGGCGAGCACGGCACGGCACGAGTGCCTGAAGCTGATCAGGGCGTCGAAGCGGTGGACGCCAACCGACGACCCGCAGCTGCTCGACCGGCCGAGCGAGGACCGTACGCCGGAGGAGTCGGTGCTCGACTCCGAGGAGGCCGCCGCGCAGACCGAGCGCGTGCGGCGGCTGTGGCAGGAGTTCGAGGAACTGGGCGAGCGGTGCCGTCAGTTGCTGCGCGTGCTGATCTCCTCGCCGCCGCCCAGTTACCAGGAGGTGTCCGCCGCGCTGGGTATCGCGGTGGGCAGCATCGGGCCGATGCGCCGGCGCTGTCTGCGCCGGCTGCGGGCCCGGCTAGAGGCACGGGGGACGATATGAGCGACATGAACGACGACTTCGGGGACGAACCGTCCGACGGGACGTTCACCGACGAGGAACTCGGCACCGGGCTGCTGGAGGAGGAGCTGCGGCAGGCCGCCGCGATCCTGGACCCGGTCCCGGCCGGGCTGCGGCAGATCGCCGTCGACGCCTTCGCCCTGCACGATCTCGAAGCCCGCGTCGCCGAGCTGACCTTCGACTCGCTGGTCGACGCCATCCCGGTCAGAGGAGAGACGGACCCGCCGCGGATGCTGACCTTCCGCGCGGACGAGGTGACCGTCGACGTCGAGGTGACTCGCGGACGGTCTGATCGGCCAGGTGCTGCCGCCGGGGCCGACCCGGATCGAGGTGCTGAGCGGTCCGCTGGCCCATGCGCGGCTGACGGCGGACGACATGGGCCGGTTCACCGGCGGCGCCTCACCCACCGGCCCGTTCGCGCTGCGGCTGCGGACCGGCCGGGAGGTGGTCGTGACGGGTGGCTGCGCGCCTGAGTCGCCGGTCCGCCGTGCGCGCCTACCAGGCGCAGGGCAGGGTGCGCGGCCCCCGGATCATGGTCTTGCGGCGCCAGGCCACCTGGTCGGCGGGGACCGCGAGCCGCAGCCCCGGCAGCCGCTCCAGCAGGGTGTCGACGAGCAGCTCGGTCTGCATCCGCGCGAGGACGGCACCGGTGCAGTAGTGGTGCCCGTTGCCGAAGGCGAGGTGCGGGTTGGGATCGCGGTTGAGGTCGATCCGGTCCGGGTCAGGAAGACGTCCGGGTCGCGGTTGGCGGCGAGGTAGGACACGTAGACGGGGTCGCCGGCGCCGATGCGCACCCCATGCACCTCGACGTCCTCCGACGCGATGCGGGCGAGGCCCACCGAGGTGCGGTGCGAGATCCAGCGCAGCAACTCGTCCAGGGCGGTGCCCCGCGCGTCCGGGCGCTCCCGCATCCGGGCCATCAGCTCGGGGCGGGTCAGCAGCAGGTACAGCATCTGGCCGACGTTGTGGGTGACGGCCTCGCCGCCGATCTGCAGCGGCCCGGCCAGGCCCACCGCCTCCGTCTCGCCGACCTCGCCCCGGCCCACGGCGGCGCCGAGCATCGAGTACGTCGTCACCGGTGCTGCCGGCGCGGGCGCGGACGGTCTCGGTGATCCACCCGTACAGTCCCTGCTTCGCCCGCTCGGCGGCCTCCGCGCCCCCGGAGGTGGAGATGATCTGCCGCGTCCAGGAGTGCACGCGCTCCCGGTCGGCGGCCGGCACGCCCATCACCTCGCTGACGACGGCGATCGGGAACGGCTCCAGGACCCGCTCGACCAGGTCCGCCGGCAGCCGTCCCGGACGACCCCGTCCACCAGGCCGTCGAGGATCTCCCGCGCCCGGGGCCGCGCCCCTTCGTCGCGCCCACGGTGAACGCCCCCGCGACCGCGCGCCGCAGCCGGTTGTGGTCGGGCTGGTCGGCGAAGGCGAGCGAGCCGGGACGCGGCTTGAAGTGCGGGGCGAGCCGCGTGATCTGCCGCTTCGTCACCTCGGCCCGCCCAAAACCGCGGGTCGTTGGTGATCACCTTCACGTCCTCGTACCGGGTGGCCAGCCACGCCCAGCCCTCGCCGTGAGCAGCCGTACGCGGGTCAGCGGCCCCTCGCGCATCAGATCGGCGAGCACCGGGTCGAACTGCGGCCCGTCCAGGTCGAGGGCGGGCCAGTCCCGCACCGGGGGCGGGGACTGGCCGGTCAGCGTGGTGGTCTCCTGCGTCATGCACCCACCTTCACCGCGCCCGGCGCGGCTGTCCCGCTGGGAGTGCTCCAGCCGGTGGGCGGGATGCCGGTCAGGCCGATACGGCGTCGACGAGCGCCCCCCAGCGACTCGGCGAGGCGGGGCGAGCTCGGGCCCGGCCGCACCGCCCGGCTCGGTCATGTAGGTGTCCCGGCGGATCTCCACCATCAGCGCGCCCACCTCGCGCCGCTTCCCGTAGAAGGCCAGCGGCACGTACGTCCCGCTGAACGGGCTGTCCAGCCCCGTCTCCCCACCGGGGCGAACGCCTTCCGGGCGGCGGCGAGCAGCCCGGACGGCGTGTGGAACTCGTCGGTGCCCAGGCAGACCGGCGGGCGCGGACCCTCGCCGTGCAGTTCGTAGGGCAGCGGCTCGGTGGGGTAGGAGTGCACGTCGATGATCACGGCCCGTCCGGTGGCCGCGAGCCGGTCGGCGACCGCGTCGGTCATCGCCCGCGCGTACGGCCGGAAGTACCGCTCGATCAGCGGCTCCGGATCGGTGCCGTCGCCCCGCAGCACCTCGCGGTGCACCGTCCGCGTGTACACGGCGCCCATCCCGACGGCCGTCATCTCCTCCCGCTCGTCGGGGAACCGCTCGGGTCGACGACCAGCCGCGACGCCCGGTTGACGAACCGCCAGGGCGTGACACCGGCCAGGTCGGCCGCCGCCTCGGCGATCTCCTCGGTGTGCGAGTCGGTGATGTGGTCCAGCTCCCGTTCCAGCGCGGCGTCGTCCAGGACGATGCCGGGGCGGACGTCGGCCGGTATCCGCCGCGAGGAGTGCGGCACGTGCAGGATCACGGGGGAGGCGGGGCGCCGGGGACGAGCTCGAAGGAGGGCATGAGGCTGCTCCGCAGGAACGTAGAGAACGCGGGGACGGGAGAACGCGGGGACGAGACAGACGCGCACCCGCCTCCGTGAACGGAGACGGGGTGCGCCGCGGCCTTCGGGCCGGGTGAGGATCAGGCGAGGGACGCCAGCGCCTCGTTCCACGTGGCCGACGGGCGCATGATCTCGGCGGCCTTGGCCGGGTCGGGCCGGTAGTAGCCGCCGATCTCGGCGGGCTTGCCCTGGACGGCGTTCAGCTCGTCGACGATCTTCTGCTCGTTCGCGGACAGCGTCTCGGCGAGCGGGGCGAAGGCCTTGGCCAGGTCCGCGTCGTCGGGTCTGCTTGGCCAGCTCCTGCGCCCAGTACAGGGACAGGAAGAAGTGGCTGCCGCGGTTGTCGATGCCGCCGACGCGCCGGGTCGGGGACTTGTCCTCGTTGAGGAAGGTCGCCGTGGCGCGGTCGAGGGCGTCGGCGAGGACCCTGGCGCGGGTAATTGCCGGTGACCCTCGGCGTACTGCTCCAGGGACGGCACCAGGGCGAAGAACTCACCGAGGGAGTCCCAGCGCAGGTAGTCCTCCTTGACCAGCTGCTGCACGTAGCCTGGGCGCGGAGCCCGCCGGCGCCGGTCCGAAGAGACCGCCGCCCGCCATCAGCGGGACGACCGACAGCATCTTGGCGCTGGTGCCCAGCTCCAGGATCGGGAAGAGGTCGGTCAGGTAGTCGCGCAGCACGTTGCCGGTGACGGAGATGGTGTTCTCACCGCCTGGCGGATGCGCTCCACCGACAGCTTGGTCGCCTCGACCGGGGACAGGATCCTGATGTCCAGGCCCTCGGTGTCGTGCTCCGGCAGGTACGCCTTGACCTTGGCGATCAGGTTGGCGTCGTGGGCGCGGCCCTCGTCGAGCCAGAAGACGGCCGGGTCGCCGGTGGCGCGGGCGCGGGTGACGGCCAGCTTGACCCAGTCGCGGATCGGGGCGTCCTTGGTCTGGCAGGCGCGGAAGATGTCGCCGGCGGAGACCGTCTGCTCCAGGACGGCGTTGCCGTCGGCGTCGACCAGGCGGACCGTGCCCGTGGTGGGGATCTCGAAGGTCTTGTCGTGGCTGCCGTACTCCTCGGCCTTCTGCGCCATGAGGCCGACGTTCGGGACCGAGCCCATGGTGGAGGGGTCGTAGGCGCCGTTGGCAGCGGCAGTCCTCGATGACGGCCTGGTACACGCCGGCGTAGGAGGGAGTCCGGGATGACGGCGAGGGCGTCGTGCTCTGGCCGTCCGGGCCCCACATGTGGCCGGAGGTGCGGATCATGGCCGGCATGGAGGCGTCGATGATGACGTCGGAGGGCACGTGCAGGTTGCTGATGCCCTTGTCGGAGTCGACCATGGCCAGCTCCGGGCCCTCGGCGAGCTCGGCGTCGAAGGAGGCCTTGATCTCGGCACCCTCGGGCGAGGACTCCAGGCCCTTGTAGATGCCGCCCAGGCCGTCGTTCGGGGTGAGGCCGGCCTTGGCGAGGGCCTCGCCGTACTGGGCGAAGGTCTTCGGGAAGAAGGCGCGGACCACGTGGCCGAAGATGATCGGGTCGGAGACCTTCATCATCGTGGCCTTCAGGTGCACGGAGTACAGGATGCCCTCGGACTTGGCGCGGGCGATCTGGGCCGTGAGGAACTCGCGCAGCGCGGCGACGCGCAGCACGGAGGCGTCGACGACCTCGTCCTTCTTCACGGGCACGGACTCGCGCAGCACCGTGGTGGTGCCGTCGTCGCCGACCAGCTCGATCCGCAGCGCGCCGTCCTCGGCGATCACCACGGACTTCTCCGTGGAGCGGAAGTCGTTCTCGCCCATGGTCGCCACGTTGGTCTTGGACTCGGCGGTCCAGGCGCCCATGCGGTGCGGGTGGTTCTTGGCGTAGTTCTTCACCGAGGCCGGGGCGCGGCGGTCGGAGTTGCCCTCGCGCAGGACCGGGTTGACCGCGGATCCCTTGACCTTGTCGTAGCGGGCGCGGATGTCGCGCTCCTCGTCGGTCTTCGGGTCGTCCGGGTAGGCCGGCAGCGCGTAGCCCTGGCCCTGCAGCTCGGCGATGGCGGCCTTGAGCTGCGGGATGGACGCCGAGATGTTCGGCAGCTTGATGATGTTGGCGGCGGGCGTCTTGGCCAGCTCACCGAGCTCCGCCAGGGCGTCCGGGATGCGCTGGTCCTCGGCCAGGTACTCCGGGAACAGGGCGATGATGCGGCCGGCCAGCGAGATGTCGCGGGTCTCGACCGCGACACCCGCCTGCAGGCGTACGCCCGGATCACCGGCAGGAACGAATACGTCGCCAGGGCCGGGGCCTCGTCAGTGTGTATAGATGATGGTCGAGTCAGTCACCGGGTGCTCCGCTCCACGTCTGCAACATTGCTCGACATCAAGATATCTCCTGATCGACCCGGGCTCGACAGGGGCCGTGCGGAGATTCCGGACAACCGGCCGCAAGACCCATGTCGAACACGCGAGCGAACACGCGAACGGGCCGGTGGATGATCAGGCGAACGGAACGACGTCCTCGCCCGCCCGCTGCTGCGGGAACACCACGGTCCCCTGCTGGAGAGCGACCGTCCGGGCGGGCGCCGGAATGCGGATGCCCTCCTCGCGGTAGCGCTGTGCAGGCGCTTGATGAACTCGTGCTTGATCCGGTACTGGTCGCTGAACTCGCCGACGCCCAGGATCACCGTGAAACCCGATCCGCGAGTCGCCGAACGTGTGGAACCGCACCGCCGGCTCGTGCTCCGGCACCGCGCCGGCGATCTCGGTCGTCACCTCGGCGACCACCTCCGTCGTCACCCGCTCCACGTGCTCCAGGTCACTGTCGTAGGAGACGCCGGCCTGGACCATGATGGTCAGCTGCTGCTCGGGCCGCATGAAGTTGGTCATGTTCGACTGCGCGAGCTTGCCGTTCGGGATGACGACCAGGTTGTTGGACAGGTCGCGGACGGTGGTCTGCCGCCAGTTGATGTCCTCCACATAGCCGTCCTCGCTGCTGCTTAGCTGGATGTAGTCACCCGGCTGCACGGTCTTCGACGCCAGGATGTGCACGCCCGCGAGAGGTTGGCCAGCGTGTCCTGGAGGGCCAGCGCGACCGCCAGACCACCGACGCCCAGGGCGGTGAGCAGCGGCGCTATGGAGATGCCCAAGGACTGCAGCATCACCAGGAAGCCGATGGCCAGCACCAGGATGCGGGTGATGTTGACGAAGATCGTGGCCGATCCGGCGACCCCGGAACAGGACAGGGTCACCGATCGCACCAGACCGGCGACCACTCGGGCCGACGACACCGTCGCCACGAATATCAGCAGGACCGTCAGCGCCTGGTTGACGTTGTGCTGCCACCCGCCCCGGGTCGGCGGCAGCGCCGCCGCCGCGCCCGCCACGCCGCCCGCGACCGCCGCCACGGCGCCACCGTGCCGCAGCGCGGCCGCCCTTGACGTCGTCGCCGCTCCAGCGGGATTGCGCCCGGCGTGTCCGGCCAGCCAGCGCAGCACCATGCGCAACGGAACGCCCCACAAGGCCCGCCGCCAGCGCCGATGCCGGCCGGGCACCAGGTGATCCATGGTCGGGTCGTCGGTCACCGGTCACCTCCATGGGACACGGCTGCGGCGAAGTCCCTCGCCGACGGCCGGATGTGGAATCTCGTCACGTCGTCACCTGCTCGATACCTGCTGGATTACGGGATACGCGAATCGCGCCGGTCCGCAAGAGTTCGACCGGCGCGAGCGTTCATCCTGCCGTATCGCGCGTGGTGGTCGGTACCGCGCCGAGGTGCGAGGCGCGGTGTTTCGGCCTCAGATCACCTTCATCCGTACCAGCGCCGCCAACGTCAGCGCCCCGGGCAGCGGCAGCCGACGGTCATGAGCCGGAACGCGAGCACCACCGCCGTGGCCACGGCCGCCGGGCCGCCCGCCGCCACCAGCGCCACGACCAGCGCCGCCTCCACCGAACCGATCCCGCCCGGGGTGGGCACCAGTGCGACCGCGACCGTCGCCGCCAGATACGCCACCGCCATGTGCGCGGCCGGCACCGGCAGCCCCAGCGACTCACCCACCAGCACCAGCACCGCCGCCTGGAGCGCGGGGAAGGCGAGCGCGCCGCCCCACAGCGCCAGCGCCCGCGCCGGGAGGGCGTGCACCGAGCGAGGCCTCGCCGAGCGCAGTCCGCAGGAAGGAGACCAGCGCCCCACGCAGCCGTGGCGCCAGCGCGAGTACGCCCGCCACCACGACCGGCACCGCGCCCGCGACGATCAGCAGCGGACCCACGGCCCCCTCGGGCAGCAGCGTGCCGAGCCGCAACGCGTCGGGGAACGCGATCAGCAGGGCGCCCAGCAGGGCGAGGCGGCCCACGCTCTCCGCCAGCAGATAGAGGCGAGAGCGGCCGAGGAACGGGCGAGTGGCAGCCCGCACCGCCATGAACCGCAGGTTGACCGCGCTCGCGCCCAGCCCCGTCGGCAGCAGGTGGTTGGCCGCCCGCCGCGAACTGCGTGGCGAGCAGCCGCCGCCGCGGCAACCGCTCCACCACGGCGCCCCGGGTGCAGGCAGCGGCGACCCAGGTCAGACAGGTCGCGCAGGCCGCGGCCGGCAACCAGGGCCAACGGGCGGTGGCCAGATGGCCGAGGCCTTCGGCGAGCACGGACCGGTGCCGCCTGGCGACCACGGTGACCAGCAGCAACGGAAGCACGCAGAGGCCGACGGACCAGGCGGGCGCGGCTGTTGCGGCGGACGGGGGGCGAAGCCGGGGACGGGCTTCTCGGGGAGTTGTACCGCTGTCACACCACAAGAGATTCCCGGTACGGCGCCAACTACGGATGGCCGACGCGCGGACGACGTCTTACGGATCGCGGTCGGCCGGTCCACCCCTGGGCTCTTGACCTCCAGGAAGATTGAGGTTCTACGTCACTCGCATGAGCATGGAGACCACAGCCTGGACCCAACTGCACAGCGTCATGAACGCCGAGCTGGAGCGCCGACCCCTCGCCCGCGCGACGCTGCGCCGCATCGGCGCGTTCGCCCGCCCGCACGCGCCGCATCGCCGGTTCATCCTGCTCGGGGTAGGTAGACGGCGCTGCTCGCCGATCGCCACGCCCGTCCTGGCCAACCACGTCGTCAACGCGATCGTGTCGGGCGACGACGAAGCGCGGTCGTCCGCCTCGCCCTGCTGATCGCGCTCATCGCGGTCGCCGAGGCGGTGCTCGGCATCCTCTCCCGGAGGCTCTCGGCGAGACTCGGGGAGGGACTCATCCTCGATCTGCGCACGGCCGTGTTCGATCATGTGCAGCGCATGCCGGTCGCGTTCTTCACGCGTACTCGTACAGGAGCACTGGTCTCCCGTCTCAGCAACGACGTCATCGGCGCCCAACGGGCCTTCAGCAACACGCTGTCCGGAGTGGTGAGCAACCTGGTCACGCTGCTGCTCACCCTGGTCGTCATGCTCACCCTGTCCTGGCAGATCACCCTGCTCGCGCTGGTGCTGCTGCCGGTCTTCGTGTGCTCCGGCCCGGCGCATGGGCGCCGCATGGCGGATGCGGCGCGAGGCAGCCACCCTGAACGCCGCCATGGGCACCCGCATGACCGAGCGCTTCTCGGCCCCCGGCGCCACCCTGATCAAGCTGTTCGGCCGCCCCGAGGACGAGTCGGCCGAGTTCGCCGACCGCGCCCGCCGCGTCGCCGACATCGGGGTGCGCACCGCCACCGCCCAGGCGGCGTTCATCACCGCCCTCACCCTGGTCTCCGCCCTCGCCCTGGCCTGGTCTACGGCCTCGGCGGCTGGTTCGCCCTGCGCGGCACCCTGGACCCGGGTGACGTCGTGGCGCTCGCGCTGCTGCTGACCCGCCTGTACGCGCCGCTCACCGCGCTGGCCGGGGCCCGCGTGGAGGTCATGAGCGCCCTGGTCAGCTTCGAGCGGGTCTTCGAGGTGCTGGACCTGACCCCGCTCATCGACGAGAAGCCCGACGCCCGCCCGGTCCCCGACGGCCCGGTCGCCGTCGAGTTCGACGACGTCCGCTTCGAGCTACCCGTCCGCCGACAAGGTCTCCCCTGGCCTCCCTCGAGGGTCGCCTCCCTGGACACCCGGGGCGGTGACGAGGTGCTGCGGCCTCTCCTTCCGCGCCGAACCGGGGCGGACCATCGCGCTCGTCGGCTCCTCCGGCGCCGGCAAGTCGACCATCGCCCAGCTGCTGCCGCGCCCTGTACGACGCCGACGGGGGCGCCGTCCGCGTCGGCGGCGTCGACGTCCGCGACCTGGGCGCCCGGTCCTGCGCGACACCGTCGGCATGGTCACCCAGGACGGCCACCTCTTCCACGACACGGTCCGCGCCAACCTGCTGCTGGCCCGTCCCGGCGCCACCGACACCGAGTTGTGGGACGCGCTGGACCGCGCCCGCCTGGTCGACCTCGTACGGTCCCTGCCCGACGGCCTCGACACGGTGGTCGGCGAGCGCGGCTACCGGCTCTCCGGCGGTGAGCGCCAGCGCATGACCATCGCCCGGCTGCTGCTGGCCCGCCAACGCGTCGTCATCCTCGACGAGGCCACCGCCCACCTCGACAACACCTCCGGGGCGGCCGTCCAGGAGGCCCTCGCGGAGGCAATGGAGGGCAGGACCGCCGTGGTGATCGCGCACCGACTGTCGACGATCCGGGCGGCCGACCAGATCCTGGTGGTCGAGGCCGGCCGCATCGTGGAACGCGGCACCCACGACGAACTCCTGGCCGTCGGCGGCCGCTATGCCCAGCTGCACCGCACCCAGTTCGGACGCCGGGTGACGGAGAAGGCGAAGCAGGTGGCGTGAGGGCGCGGGGGCGGGAGGTGCGTGCCGGGACGGTACGGGCGGCGCTACGGCGGGCCGGCCGCCCCGGTACGCACGGGCAGGTCCTGCTCGGCCCAGACGACCTTCCCCCCGGGCGTGCGGCACGAACCCCAGCGCCGGCACAGCATGTTGATCAGCTGGAGACCGCGCCCGCCTCGTCGCTCACGTCCGCGTGCTGGATCTGCGGCAGGTCGGGCCCGGAGTCGGAGACCTCCACGGACAGCCGTTCATGCCGCAACAGCCGCAGCTCACCGGGGGCGTTGCCGTACCGCAAAGCATTGCCGACCAGCTCGCTGACCACCAACTCCGTCGTGTCGACCAGGTCGTCCAGACCCCACTTCACCAGCTGTTCGCGCACCGCGTCCGGGCCTGCCCGGCGGCCTTGCCGTCCGGCGGCAGCGTCCGCACGTACACATCGCCGTCCGGACCGAGCGGCCGTACGCCGGCGAACAGGACGATCGCGTCGTCGGACCGGTCTCCGCCGACCCGCTCGATGATCGCCCGGCACACCGAGCCGTCCACGGGCACCCCGTCGCCGACCGCCTCGCGCAGCCGCTCCATCCGGCCGGTGGAGGCCTGCGGTGCGCGACCTGATCAGGCCGTCCGTGTACAGCGTCAGCCGGCTCTGCCCGGGTACCGGGCAGTCGACCGGGTCGTACGGGATCACTCCGGCCCCCAGCGGCGCCCCGGGGGGCATCGTCCAGGAACGAGGCGGTGCCGTCCGGACCGGTCAGCAGCGGCGGCGGGTGACCGGCGCTGGCGATGCGGAAGGTGCTGCCGCACGGGTCGTAGACCGCGCACAGACAGGTGGCGACCTGGTCCTCCTCCAGGTCGCGGGCGGCCAGGTCCAGCCGGGCCAGCAGCCGCTCGGGCGCGATGTCGAGCGCCATCAGGGTCCGGGCCACGGTGCGCAGCCGGCCCATGGTCGCGGCGGCGGCCAGCCCGCGCCCCATCACGTCGCCCACCATCAGCGCCGTACGGCCGCTGGGCAGCGCGACGACGTCGAACCAGTCGCCGCCCACGGCGGCCGGATCACCGGCCGGGTCGTAGCACGAGGACACCTCGAGGCCGGGCGTACTCGGGCTGGAGCGGGGGAGCAGGGCGCGCTGCAGCGTGACCACGTGTTCGCGCTCGCGCCCGTAGAGCCGGGCGTTGTCGATGTACACGGCCGCCTTGGACGCCAGCTCCATGGCCAGCGCGACGTCGGCCTGGGTGAACGGCGCCCGGCTCCCCGCCCGGACGAAGTCGGCGAGACCCAGCAGCACGCCGCGCGGGCCACCAGCGGAACCACCAGATAGGAGTGGACTCCCGCGCGACGCATGATGTCGGCCGACTCGGGCGTGGGAGCGACGACGGCGAAGTCGGACCGCGTCATCCGGGCGATCAGCACCGGTTCGCGGGAGATCAGGCACCTGAGCCCGAGCCGGTCGGCGGTGTGCACGGACAGCTCGCCCACCGGGTCCGGCGCGAGGTCCAGACCGTCGATCTCCGACACCGCCATGGCCCTGAGCTGCGGGGGCTCCGTCCCGCGGACGCGATCACCCTCCTGGAACCGCAGCACGGTGTCCAGCAGATCCACCGCGGAGCCGTCGGCCAGCTCCGGCACGGTAAACGCGGCCAGCTCCTCCGCCGTGCGCCGCAGGTCCAGCGTGGTTCCGATCCGCAGACCGGCCTCGTTCAGCCAGGCCAGCCGGCGGCGCGCGCCCAGAGCCTCCGTCATCGGCCGCAGCGTGCCTCGCAGGATACGGCGCCCGCCGACGAGAGGGCTCCGAGGACGGCGCAGCCCGCGCTGCCACGGTCGTTCGCGCACGCGTCGCCTCCTCCCACGGCCTCCTGCCCCGATTCTGCCCTGCCTCGGGGAGACCGGCGACGGCGGCGCCTCGATCAGTTGGCCCACCGTCGAGGGGGCCGTCACCCAAAAACCGTCGGTGGGGCGCGCCGCTCACTCAACCACCGCGTACAGGAGAACGTAATATCTCGTGGTGATTTCGTAATTGCTCGACAGTCGGCCGAAGATGCTGAGGGGCGGTTGCTTGGCGGATGCCTGTGCGGTGGAGCCGCGGACGACGAGTTCGGGTTCGAAGAGCAGCTCCCTGTGGGGGACTTCGGTGCCTTGGATCTGGGCGCAGAGGAGGTCGACGGCGGCGCGTCCCATGGCTTCGATGGGTTGGCGGACGGTGGTGAGTGGGGGTTCGGTGCAGGTCATGAAGGCGGAGTCGTCGTAGCCGACGACGGAGATGTCGTGGGGTACGTGGAGTCCGCGTCGGCGGGCGGCGCGGACGGCGCCGAGGGCGAGGGGGTCGCTGGCGCAGATGATGCCGGTGACGCCGCGCTCCAGCAGGCGTGAGGCGGCTGCCTGGCCGCCCTCCAGGGAGAACATGGCCCGTTCGACGGACTCCTCGGGCAGCTCGGCGTTCATGGCGTGGGCGGCGTCCTGGGCGGCGGCCAGTTTCCTGCGGGAGGATGTGGTCGGAGGGCCGAGCACCAGGCCGATGCGCTCGTGACCGAGCGAGACCAGGTGACGCCAGGATCTGCTCCACGGCCACCGCGTCGTCGCAGGCGATGCAGGGAAAGTCGAGGTCCGCGATGGAGGCGTTGATGAGCACCACGGGGATGTTGCGCTCGGCGAGCAGCCCGGTAGTGGTCGTGCGGGGCGTCGGCCTGAGCGAACAGCCCACCGCCGGCGAACACCACGCCCGACACCTGCTGCTGCAGCAGCAGCTCGACGTAGTCGGCCTCGGAGACGCCGCCCTTGGTCTGGGTGCACAGCACCGGCGTCAGCCCCTGCTGGGCGAGGGCACCGCCGATGACCTCGGCGAACGCGGGGAAGATCGGGTTCTGCAACTCCGGCAGCACCAGCCCCACCAGCCGCGCGCCTCACCCCGCAACTGCGTCGGCCGCTCGTACCCCAGGACGTCCAAGGCGCTCAGCACGGACTGCCGGGTCGCCTCGAAACCCCGGCTTGTCGTTGAGTACCCGGCTGACCGTGGCCTCGCTGACCCCAACCTTCTTGGCCACCTGAGCAAGTCGTCGCGTCACATACGCAAGACTAGCGCAAGCCTCCGCAAAGAGGCTTGCGCCAGTCTTCGGCCCGTCCGACACGACCGCCGCCGGGCCGGCGTCGGCCTACGGGTTTCTGATGATCTTGAAGGTGGACGTCGTGTTGCGTATGTCCACGGCGTTGTCGCTGAGCTTCAGCCCGTTGAAGACGACCTCACCGACCGCCGGGCCCTGGCCCGCCTCGGGCATCTCGTTGGCCCAGAGGCCGAAACCGGACTTGGCGTCGAACGCGTCACCGCTCTTGCGCGCGCCCGAGATGGTGACATGGGTGAAGACCGTGTCCTTGATCGGGAACTGCGGCTGCCCTCCCACGTAGTTCGTCTGGAACATGATCCCGCTGTAGGTCGGGTCGACGATGTCGACGTTGTTGACCCGGATGCCCTGGAACACCTTGGACGCCGAGAACACCCAGATGCCCGGGAAGGTCTGGTTTCCCCAGAAGTGACCGCCGGCCCGGACGATCGAGATGTTCTCGAAGGTCGTCGGATCCGTCCCGAAGCCGTTCATCGGGTACCCGAAGTCCAGCGAGCTGATGGTGATGCCCGAGTAGACCAGGGTGTCCGCGATGTGGATGTTGCGGAAGGTGTTGTCGTAGCCGCCGTAGACGGCGAGACCCGCTGGCGCCAGGTCAGCGTCGTCGTGAGGTTCTCGTACAGGTTGTTCTTCATGTCCGCGCCGCCCGCGTCGATCGCGGAGAACAGCGCGAAGCTGTCGTCACCGGTCGCCCTGGCGTCGTTGTTTTGACACGAGGTTGTCGGTCGAGCCGTTGGTCATGTTGACACCGTCGGCTGAACATGTTGCGGATCCGGGAGTTCTTGATCGTGGACCCGGTCCGTGTTGGCGCCCCAGTAGAGGCACACCATGTGCTCGTTCCAGATGTTGTCGATGACGATGTCCGACACGTTGGGAGAAGTCGAACACCTTGCCCGGCCCGTCGATGCGGGACGTGTAGTTGCCGAAGTAAGGCGAAGTCCGAGAAGGACGAGCCCTTCGCCGTGGCGTCGGCGCGGAAGCCGACATCGGTGTTGTCCTGCGTCGTGGGCGCGTGGAACTGGGTGAACCACGGACCGGCGCCCACCACCTTGACCGCCTTGCCGTACACCTGGAACTTGCTGGACGTCTGGTAGTCGCCGGGCGGCAGGTACACACCGACCAGCTTGCCGGGAGGCGTCCATGCGCACCCGGTCGAGCGCGTTCTGCACGTCCTGGTGCGTGAATCCGGTGGGCACCGCGTACGCCGCCGGGTCCGGGTTGGCCACCGGGGCGACCTGCTCCAGGTTGACAGAAGTCGATCGCGTAGTCGGTGGTGTTCGCGGCGTCCTTCTGGAGCCGGATCCTGCTGCCCGCCGGGACGGTCTCACCCAGCATGATGTGGGCCTCGTCGTAGATGTGACGCGGCGCGCCCGCGCCGGGCGAGTTGCCGGGCGCCGCCTCGTTGCCGTACAGCCAGGCGTACTTCGAGGTGAGCGGCAGCGCCTTCTTCATGACGCCGTCGACGTACACGTTGATCGTCGAGTCGATGCCGCCGCCGCCCGGCGCGTCCCAGGGATGAGAGCGGGTCACCAGGGTATTGGTCTCGGCCTTCGTGGTGAACTCGACGTACTCACCGGTGGCGTCGAGGTGCACGGCCTCGCGGCGGACGCCTCGCCGGCGATGTCGCCGATGGTCGGTTGGGCCGACCACCTTGGCGCCGCCGCCGACGGTGCCGTCCTCCGCCTCGTACATGTCGTACGGCATGTCGGCGCCGCGCCCGACGAACAGCGGCTGTGTGGGTGTTGTTCTCCCGCTTGACCGGCAGCTCGTTCGCGTCGTCGGCGACCGTGACCTTCAGGGTGTACGAGCCGTTGGCCGCCTCAGGTGCCGAGGCTCACGGCCGGGCCGTGGTGCCGGCAGCGATGACCCCAGGTGCGCGCCGGGTCAGGGTCATGACCGTGGTGCCCGCTTGGGTCGACCAGGGCGAGCGTCACCGCGTGGCCGCCGCCCGCCGAGTCCTGGGTGCCCTGGTTCTTTAGGGCGACCTTGAAGGTCACGTCGTCACCGGCGGCCGGGCTGGAGGGCGAGGTGGTGACCGTCGCGGCGACCAGGTCGGAGCCCTGGACGGGCTTGACCACCAGCGGTTCGGGCCGCGTGTAGGTGTTGTTGGTCTCGTTCTGCTCGGTGATCTCGTTCGCCTCGTCGGCGACCGCGCTCAGTTCGTAGGAACCGGCCTCGCGTGCCCCGATGGACGCGCTGACCGTGCTCTGCGCGCCGGCCTCCAGGGCGCCGACCTCGGCGGTGGCGACCTCCGTGTCGCCCAGCCGCAGGGCGACCGATGCCGGCCGGGGCGTTCGCCGGGCCGCTGTTGCGGACGGTGGCGGACACGGTGATCTCGTCCGACTCGACGGGCGAGGCGGGGAGGTGGTCGGCTTCGTCACCTCCAGGGTCGGGGTTGGGGGCCGGGGCGCCGACTGACCTGGAACTCGGCGATCTGCCCGGCCGTCGCCCCGGTGTTGGACGTGAACCTGAGCTGGACGTCGGCGACCCGGTCGTCGACGGGTACAGTCACGCTGTTGCCGCCGCTCGCCGGGTCGAGGACGTAGTCCTTCGCGGCCACCAGAGTGGTGAAGCCGGACGCGTCCTGCTCCCGTCGAGCACCTGGATGTTCTGGGTGCGCTTGGACCAACTGGTGTCGGGGTTGAGCTTGAGGACGACGCTGTCGACGTCCGCGTTGGCGCCAGCTCGAGGGTGAGCGTGTTCGGGTAGCTGCCCGCCGCCCCCCCAGTAGGTCGACGTGCTGTTGTCGTTGGCGTTCTGGGCGGCGTAGGTGTGGATGAAGGACGAGGCGCTGATCGGCTTGCCGACGGCCAGGTTCGACCCTCCTCCGCTGCCGGTGCGGGTCACCGCGTTGCTGTTGCCCGACTGGTTGCCGGCCGCGTCCCTTGGCCCGCACGTAGTAGGTCACGTTCGCGGACGCCGGCTGGGTGTCGGTGTAGGTGGTCACGTCACCGGCGACGCTCTTGCGCGGCTTGTTGTCGGCGTATATGTCGTAGCCGGTGACGCCCTTGTCGTCCGTCGAGGGCGTCCCAGGTCAGCTGATCCGACCGGCGGCCGGCTCAGTCAGGGCGAGGTTCGCGGGCGCGGTCGGCGCCTGCGTGTCACCGGTGTCGGCGCGGCGGGTGACCGCGTTGCTGTTGCCCGACTGGTTGCCGGCCGCGTCCTTGGCCCGCACGTGGTAGGTGACCGTCGCGTCGGCCGGCCGGGTGTCCGGTGTGAGCGGTGACGTCGCCCGCGACCGTGGTCAGCAGGTCGCCGTTGGCGTAGATGTCGTAGCCCGTGACGGCCGTGTCGTCCGTCGCCTCGTTCCAGGTCAGTCTGACCTGACCGGTCCGCCGGCTCGGTGAAGGCGAGGTTCCCGGGCGCGGTCGGGGCCTGCGTATCACCGGTCGCCGGGCCGTAGACCTCCAGCTCGGAGACCTGGGCGGCGGGCTGACCGGTGTTGGCCGTCACCAGGACGCGCACGTACCGCGCGGTGGTCGCGTCGAAGGTGACCGTGGCCGACTGGCCGCCCGCCGCGTCGAAGGTGTGCGCCTCGGCGGCGGTCAGGTCGGTGAAGTCCGAGCCGTTGTCGCTGCTCTGGATCTTCAGGGTCTGGCTGCGGGCCGGCCAGCCGTCCGGCAGGCGCAGCACGACGCGGTCGATCCGACGGGACGAGCCGAGGTCGGCCTGGAGCCACTGCGGCAGGTCGTTGTTGGTGCTCTCCCAGTAGGTGGCCTTGTTCCCGTCGTTTCCGTTCCCGGGCGTGTACGCCCCCGTGGAGCGCTGCTTGCCGTCAGCCGGCGGCCGGCGGCGGGTTCGTGGACGCCTCCCCGGCCGCGTGCACTTCCAGCTCCGGACAGCTGAGCCGCCCGCCACCCGGTGTTCGCCGTGACATCGATCCGCACGAACCGCGTCCGGGTGGCGGGGGAAGCTTCCACGGTGACCGTGTTGCCGACCCGGCTGAAGGCGTAGGTGGCGGAACTCTTCAGCGATGCTGAAGCTCGTGCCGAATCGGCGCTGCCCTGCACGGAGAGCGTCTGGTCGCGGCTCTCCCAGCCGGCGGGAGTCTCAGGACGACCTCGTCGATCCGCTCGGTGGCACCGAGGTCGGTCTGCACCCACTGGGGCAGGACTGCTGCCGCCGTTCTGCCAGTACGAACCCTGGTTGCCGTCGGTGATGTTGGCGGCGCCGTACTCGCCGTGCGAGCTGCTCGCCGCCGCGGGGTCTCCCACGGCGATGTTAGGTCCGCCCGCTGCCGTGGCCGACAGCAGCGGTCCTCCCAACGCCGAGGAGACTGGTCGCGACCACGGTGCACAGCGCACGTGATCTCCAGTTCCGGTTTCTCATCTGTTCTGTCCCCGATCTCCGCCTCGCGCCGCATGGCCACGAGGCACGGCTCAGTCGGATGCGCTCATCAGGTAGACACTCAATGTTCTCCGTCATTTACGTTGAGCGCTCAGAGAGTTGCAGAGAACTGTCGAGTCGTCCACAGGAAAGGCAAGGGGCTTGATCTCAGCACCGTGCGCACGGGAGTGTCCTCTGTGGTCACCGGGAGAGCCCGGTTGAAGCCCCGGATCAGGGACTTTCACGGGCGGCGTCGAGCCGCAAGCCACTGTCATTTCCCGCAAGATACTTGCGGTGAGGGATCCGGGGTGAGCGTCGTCCTGTTACTTGGCGGATGCCTGTGCGGTGGAGCCGCGGACGACGAGTTCGGGGTTCGAAGAGCAGCTCGCCGTGGGGACTTCGGTGCCTTGGATCTGGGCGCAGAGGAGGTCGACGGCGGCGCGTCCCATGGCTTCGATGGGTTGGCGGACGGTGGTGAGTGGGGGTTCGGTGCAGGCGGGTCATGAAGGCGAGTCGTTGTAGCCGACGACGGAGATGTCGTGGGTACGTGGAGTCCGCGTCGGCGGGCGGCGCGGACGGCGCCGAGGGCGAGGGGTCGCTGGCGCAGATGATGCCGGTGACTCCGCGCTCCAGCAGGCGTGAGGCGGCTGCCTGGCCGCCTCCAGGGAGACATGGCCCGTTCGACGAACTCCTCGGGCAGCTCGGCGTTCATGGCCTGTGCCGCGTCCTGGGCGGCGGCCAGCTTCCTGCGGGAGGGGATGTGGTCGGAGGGCCGAGCACCAGGCCGATGCCGCTCGTGACCGAGCGAGACCAGGTGACGCCAGGACTGCTCCACGGCCACCGCGTCGTCGCAGGCGATGCACGGGAAGTGGAGATTCTCGATGGAGGCGTTGATGAGCACCACCGGGATGTTGCGTTCCGCGAGCAGCCGGTAGTGCTCGTGCGGGGCGTCGGCCTGGGCGAACAACCCGCCCGCGAAGACGACTCCCGACACCTGCTGCTGCAGCAGCAGCTCGACGTAGTCGGCCTCGGAGACGCCGCCCTTGGTCTGGGTGCACAGCACCGGCGTCAGCCCCTGCTGGGCGAGGGCACCGCCGATGACCTCGGCGAACGCGGGGAAGATCGGGTTCTGCAACTCCGGCAGCACCAGCCCCACCAGCCGCGCGCGCTCACCCCGCAACTGCGTCGGCCGCTCGTACCCAGGACGTCCAAGGCGCTCGTAGCACGGACTGCCGGGTCGCCTCGGAAACCCCCGGCTAGCCATTGAGCACCCGGCTGACCGTGGCCTCGCTCGACCCCAACCTTCTTGGCCACCTGAGCAAGTCGTCGCGTCACAGCGAAGGCTAACGCAAGCTCCGTAAGCGGCTTGCTCTCCAGGCGGTATTGGAGGGTTTGCGCGGACTGCTGGCTGCATGCCACTGTATGCCCCTTCAGTCCAGCGTGATCCGGGCGACGACCGGAAGGTGATCTCAGCTTCCGGTGGCGGGGAGGGTGCGGATGTGGCCGACGGTCGCGGAGCGGGCCATGACCTGGTCGATCCGGGCCACCGGGAAGGCGGCGGGGAAGCTGAGGGCGACGCCCCGCTCGGCCACGTTCAGGTGCGTCGCCAGCGAATCAAGCGCGCGGTCGTCGACCGTGCCGTCGAGGTCGCCCAGGAGGAGGACCCGGCTTAGGTCGCTCGGCCGCGACGGCGTCCCCCAGCAGGCCGGCGCTCTCGTCCCGCCAGGACGACGCGAGGCCGCTCGCCCCGACGCGGACCGAGGGCAGGTGCGCGACGTACACGGCGATCTCGCCGTGCGGCGTGCGCACCGAGGACCGCAGGCCGCGGTTCCACTCCTCCGCGATGCCCCGGGGCTTGATGTCGAGCGGCCGGGCACCGGTGAGCGGGTGCTTCGACCAGAGGTCCGACCGTGCCCTGCACCGTCCGGTACGGGTAGTCCGGGGCGAGGGTCGTCTCGTACACATCGAGTGCCGGCGGCACCAGCTCCTGGAGCGCGATGAGATCGGGCCCGGCGTCGGTCAGCGCACGGGCCGTGCCCGCGCGGGTCGGAGTTCTCGTCGCTGACGTTGTGCTGCACCACGACCAGGTCGGCGGCGCCGGGCTCCGGAGCGGGCAGGAGCAGGCCGCCGAAGAGATACGTCCAGGCCGCCAGCGGCAGGAGCAGCGCCACCAGCGCGACGGCCGAACGGCGCAGCAGCGCGAGGAGGAACAGCACCACGATCACCGGACCGAGCCACGGCAGGAACGATTCCAGCAGGCTGCCCAGCCGCCCACCGCGTTGGGAACCACCCCGTGGAGCGTCAGCAGGGCGGCCGTCAGCACCGCCGCCCCCGCGAGCACTCGCCCGCGCGCCCAGACCGACCCGGTCCGCGCTTCCGTTCAGTTCGACCATCGTTCCCGTCCACTCGTCCTCGCTCGTCAGGACGCCGCACCAGGTAGATCGGGTTCCGGTGCGGGTGCGCGCGAACGTTCCCGTCCTGCAAAAGGAACCGGAAAGTTGCAGAAATGACGCCACGTCACGTCCCGGAAGTCGGCCTCGTCCGGAGCCTTGACCGGTACAGAACAGTGCCCTTACGGTCACGACCGCAACACCTAGCAGTCATCTTGCAGAAATGTATTGCAGGCGTGCCGACTCCCAGTCAGCCATCGATCGGCATCCAGGACACCCGCATCCTCACACGGGAGACTCCATGCACAGGAGCACCAGCAGAGCGCGAAGAGGCACCGCCGCAGCACCGCACTCACCGCCGGCGTGCCCGGTGGCCTCCCTCACCTACCGCGGTGCCGGCGCAGGCTTCGCCGCCCGGCGACAAGGACGTCACCGCGGTGATGTTCGAATGGAAGTTCAGCTCGGTCGCCAAGGCGTGCACCGACACCCTCGGCCCGGCGGTTACGGCTTCGTCCAGGTCTCCCCCGCCGCAGGAGCACATCCAGGGCGGACAGTGGTGGACCTCCTACCAGCCGGTCAGCTACAGGATCGCGGGCCGCCCTCGGCGACCGCGGACAGTTCAAGAGCATGGTTGACACGTGTCATGCGGCGGGGTGAAGGTCGTCGCCGACTCGGTCATCAACCACATGTCGGCCGGCAACGGCACCGGAACCGGCGGCTCGTCGTACACCAAGTACAACTATCCGGGCAGCTACTCGGCGCCCGACTTCGACAACTGCACCTCGCAGATCAACGACTACCGCAACCGCTTCAACGTCCAGGAGTGCGAACTGGTCGGGCTCGCGGACCTGGACACCGGCGAGGACTACGTCCGGGGCAGGATCGCCGGCTACCTCAACGACCTGCTGTCGCTCGGCGTCGACGGCTTCCGGATCGACGCGGCCAAGCACATGGCCGCCGCCGACCTGGCCGACATCAAGTCCCGCTTCAGCGACCCGAACGTGTACTGGAAGCACGAGGCCATCCACGGGCGCCGGCGAGGCGGTGTCCCCGACCGAGTACCTCGGCAGCGGCGACGTCCAGGAGTTCCGCTACGGACGCGACCTCAAGCGCGTCTTCAACAGCGAGAACCTCGCGTACCTGAAGAACTTCGGCGAAGCCTGGGGCCACATGCCCTCGGATAAGTCCAACGTCTTCGTCGCCAACCACGACACCGAACGCAACGGCGAGACCCTCAGCTACGAGGACGGTGCCACCTACACCCTGGCCCACGTCTTCATGCTGGCCTGGCCGTACGGCAACCCCGACGTCCACTCCGGCTACGAGTTCACCGACCGCGACGCGGGCCCGCCGAACGGCGGCCAGGTGAACGCCTGCTACAACGACGGCTGGAAATGCCAGCACGCCTGGCGCGAGATCCTCCTCCATGGTCGGCTTCCGCAACACCGCCCGCGGCCAGTCGGTGACCGACTGGTGGGACAATGGCGGTGACCGGATCGCCTTCGGGCGCGGCTCCAGGGCGTACGTCGCCATCAACCACGAGGGCCCTCGCTGACCCCGGACGTTCCGGACGTCGCTGCCCGCTGCCGGTGACTACTGCGACGTCCAGTCCGGCAAGGGGCGTCACCGTCGACGGCTCCGGCCGGTTCACCGCCACCCTCGGCGCCCACACGGCCGTGGCCCTGCGTCAACGCCCGTAACTGCGACGGCGGCACCGCTCCCGACCCCGACCCGGTGACCTCCGGCGTGTCCTTCGCCGTCGACGCCCCCACCGTCCTGGGCCAGAACATCCACGTGACCGGCGACAGGCCGGAACTGGGCAACTGGAACCCGGGCAGCGCCCTCAAGCTCGACCCGGCCGCCTACCCCGTGTGGAAACTGGACGTGGCGCTGCCCGAGGGCACGTCCTTCGAGTACAAGTACATCCGCAAGGACGAGGCGGGAACGTGACCTGGGAAAGCGGCGCCAACCCGCACCGCGACCGTCACCTCCACCAGGGTCACTTCAACGACACCTGGCCCGGCTGACGCCGCCCGCGCGCCGTGGGCCGCCCCCACCTCCTTCACCGGGGCGGCCACGCCCGCAATACCCGGCCCGCAGCGCGATGTCCGAACCGGTCGGCGCTCGCCCCGTGCCTTCCCCGTGCCGAGCAGGCGTGGGACAGGCGCGCTAAGCTGCAAGCGCCTCGCGGGGAAGTCCGGTCGAATTCCGGCGCTGACCCGCAACGGTAGGCGGAGCCCCCGCACAGGGTTCCGCAAGCCCGATTACCGCGGTGGTGAAGCTCCTGTCAATCGCCGTGGACTGCGAGAGGTGCTGCGCACGGCGCTCAGCGTCCGGGCCCGCTCCTTCGATCACGCAGGTGCACGGCCCGAGGCGAAAGCGATCCGCCTGTGGGCCACGCTCCGCGACCGAACACCCGTCGAACCGCACCACCGTACGAGCAGCGGACCTCCGCGACCCAAGCGCGTCTCGGTGCCCTGCTCATGACCGTCCTGTGCGTCCGCACTCCCCGTCTCCCTGGCCTGCGGTGCGGGAATCGGGGCCTCGGGACTCTCGTGGAGCGAGGCGCTGCACTACCTCTGGGCGGGGCTGACCGGTGGGGCCACAGCACCGGACGAGGTCTCCTCCTACACCATCGTGTGGGAACTCCGCTTCCCCGCGCCGTGCTCGCCGCGGTCGTCGGCGCCGGTCTGGCAGCGGTCGGTGTCGCCGTACAGGCCATGGTCCGCAACGCGCTCGCGGACCCGTTCGGTCCTCGGTATCTCCTCCGGCGCGGCCGTCGGAGCCAACGCCGTGCTCATCTTCGGCGCCTTCGGCGCGCTCGGTGTCTCGGGCGCTGTCCACGTGCGGCGTTCGTCTCCGCGCTCGCCGCGATGACGCTGGCGTACGCGATCGCTCGGGACCCCGCGAGGGACTGACGCCGCTCCGGCTCGTGCTGACCGGTACCGCGTTGTACTACCGGTTCTCGGCCATCACCACGTTCATGGTGTTCGCCGCCGAGCACGGTGAAGCGGCCCGTTCGGCGCTGATGTGGCTGCTCGGCAGCCTGGGCGGCGCGAGCTGGGTCCTCCGTACCGATCGCCGCGGCGCCGTGCTCGGCGGGCCTCGTCCACCTCGGCTGGTCGGCCCGGCGGTTGAACGCCCTCGCCATGGGCGACGAGACCGCCGCCGCGCTGGGCGTGGACCCCGGGCGGCTGCGCAAGGAACTCTTCCTCACCGCCGCCGCTGTACCGGGGCCGTGGTCGCGGTCAGCGGGGCGATCGGCTTCATGGGCCTCATGGTTCCGCACGCCGCCCGGATGCTGGTCGGGGCGGACCACCGCCGGCTGCTGGCCGTGGCCCCGCCGGCCGGTGCCGTGCTGCTGATCTGGGTGGACATCCTGTCGCGCGTGGTGCTCGCCCCGGCCGAGCTGCCCCTGGGCGTACTGACCGCCGCGATCGGCGTGCCGTGCTTCGTCCTGCTCGGCTGCCGCCGCACCTACACCTTCGGAGGCGTGTGATGCAGGTCGACATCGACATCGACACCGTCACGGTGGAGATCTCCGGGACGCGCGTGGTGGAGGACGTCTCACTGCGGGCGGGGCAGTGGCCAGGTCGTGGGACTCGTCGGGCCCAACGGCAGCGGTAAGTCGACCCTGTTGCGATGCGTCTAGCCGGGCCCTGCGCCCCACGGCCGGCGCGGTCCGTCTCCGGCGGCGACGACCTCCTGACCATGAGCACGCGTGAAAGCGCGCGCCGGCTCGCCGTCCTTCCGCAGGAAGCGGTCGCGGAGTTCGACTTCACGGTGGCCGAGGTCGTGGCCATGGGGAGGCTGCCGCACCAGGGTGCGGTGGCCCGGGAGACCGACGAGGACCGGCGGACGTGTGCCGCCGCACTGGAAGGAGTCGGCGCCGGCCGTCTGGCCGACCGCGGCTTCCTCACCCTCTCCGGCGGTGAGAAGCAGCGGGTCCTGATCGCCCACGCACTCGCTCAGCAGTCGCGGGTACTGGTGCTGGACGAGCCCACCAACCACCTGGACATCGCGCAGCAGTTGGAGGTCCTGTCCCTGGTACGGGGCAGCGGGCTGACCGTGCTCACGGCACTGCACGACCTGAACCTCGCCGCCCTCCACTGCGATCTCCTCCACGTCATCGACGGCGGGCGGATCGTCGCTCCGGCGACCCCCACGACGTTCTCACGCCCGTCCTGCTGGCCGACGTCCTGGTGTCCGGGCGCACCGTGTCCCCACCCTGAGACAGGCGCGGTCCAACTGCTCTCTCGACCGCCTCCTCCCCGTAGTCCGCCTTCCCCGGTCCGTTCTCTCAAGGAGTCACCGCCACCATGCCCGACCTCCGCACGCCCCGCCGCCCCTCGCTCTCGTCCTGGCCCTCGCCGTCACCGGCTGCGGGGCAGACGTCTCGCGGGAGGAGGGGAAGGGAGACGGCGCCACGGCGTCGTCCGGCAGCCACTGACCCGTCACGGTCGAGAACTGCGGCGAGAAGAAGACGTTCGACAGCGCTCCGCGGCGCGTGGTCACCAACGACGTGGGAATCACCGAGATCATGTTCGCCCTCGGTCTCGAGGACCACATGGCCGGATACGTCGTGCCCGACGACAAGGGCGACCTACGGCGGTGCCGTGGAAGGACGGCTATACGAAGACCAAGTGGCTCCCAAGGAGCGGATCAACAAGGAACTGGTCCTGGACGCCCGTGCCGACCTGGTCTTCGCGGGCTGGAACTACGGCTTCAACGAAGGCGAGGGTTTCCACGCCCGCCGCGCTGCAACGCGTGGGCATCGACTCGTACCTGCTCAGCGAGTCGTGCCGCAACGGACAGGGCAAGGCCTGCGGCGTGATGTCGCCGCTCGACGCGCTGTACACGGACCTGCGGAACCTGGGCAAGGTGTTCGACGTCGAGGACAGGGCCGAAACCCTGGTCACCTCGTTCCGCGAGCAGGTGGCCGAAGTACAGGCGAAGGCCTCCGAAGGGCGCCGACCGGCCGCAGGTGTTCCTCTACGACAGCGGCGAGGACAAACCGCTCACCTCCGGCGCCTTCGCGGGGCCGCACGACATCATCACCAAGGCCGGCGGCGACCACATCATGAAGGACCTCGAGGACAGCTGGACCACCGTGGGGTGGGAGACGGTCGTCGCCCGTGACCCCGAGGTCATCGTGATCAACGACTACGGGGACATCACCGCGAACAGAAGCGGAAGTTCCTCAAGTCCTACAAGCCGCTCGCGAACGTGTCCGCGGTCAAGAACGACCGGATCGTCGTTCTCGACTACGTCGACCTCGTCGAGAGCCCGCGCAACCCCGCGGCGATCAGCTCACTCGCGGCGGACCTGAGCGGCTTCGGCTCCTGAACGGGACCGCCCCCGGAGAAGCCTGGAGAAGAGGGTGCGCGCCGTCGGGAACTCGTCGGCGGCGCGCGGCGACTGCTTGTTCGTCGGGCCCCGCCGGGCGGCGCGTCTCGGGACAGGGAGTCGGAGATGGCGGAGACAGACCGTGATCGTCGTCGGTTACTGCGGACAGTGGTGGCGGGTGGTATCGGCGCGGGGGCTGGTGACGGCCGGCGGAGCGTCGTCGGCGCGGGCCGAACCGGCGGCACGGGAGGACGTGGCGGGAGAGGAGGGGGAGGTGCGGGTCGCGGTACTGCTGTACGACGGCTTCACCGCGCTTCGCGGTCGGACCGTACGAGGTGCTGTGCCGGGTGCCGGGAGTGACGGTGACGACCGTGGCCGAGCGGGCGGGACGAGTCCGTACCGACACCGGCGAGCTGAGCCTGGTGGCCGAGCGTTCCCTGGAGAGCGTCACGCGGGCCGAGATCCTGCTCGTGCCGGGCGGGGGACAGCGCGGGACCACGGCGACGATGGCCAACCCGCCGGTCCTCGACTGGATACGTCGCATTCACCGCCGGACGGTATGGACCACTTCCGTGTGCACGGGGTCGTTGATCCTCGGCGCGGCCGGTCTGCTGCGAGGCCTGCCCGCCACCACCTACTGGGCCTCCCGCCCCCTATCTGGCGGAGGTGGGCGCCGTCTACACCCCGGGGCGCTTCGTCGAGGCCGGGAAGATCGTGACCGCCGCCGGGGTCTCGGCCGGCATCGACATGGGACTGCACCTGGCCGCGCGACTGGCAGGCGACCAGGTGGGCCGGGCCATGCAACTCGCCGTGGAATACGACCCCGACCCGCCGTTCGACACCGGCAGCCCCGAGAACGCGAGCCCCGAACTGCAGCGGTTGGCGCTGCGCCTGTTGGCGGACGCGGCGACGTAGGCCACCCTAGGGTCATCAAGGGGGGGGAACGACCGTCCCAAGCCCGATCTCTCGAACGATCTCCGGGCCCCAGGCGTCCCGTTGTAGAGTGAAGAACGCCCTTGACCTGCACCCAAGCAGGCAGGGAGCCGTCTTCCAGGAGTCCGACATGCTGCGCACCATGTTCAAGTCCAAGATCCACCGCGCCACCGTCACCCAGGCCGACCTGCACTACGTCGGCTCGGTGACCATCGACGCCGATCTGCTCGACGCCGCCGATCTGCTGCCCGGTGAGCTCGTGCACATCGTGGACGTCACCAACGGTGCCCGGCTGGAGACGTACGTCATCGAGGGCGAGCGGGGATCCGGCGTGATCGGGATCAACGGGGCCGCGGCGCACCTCGTCCACCCCGGCGACCTGGTGATCCTCATCAGCTACGCCCAGGTCACCGACGCCGAGGCGCGGTCGCTGCGGCCGCGGGTCGTGCACGTGGACGGCGACAACCGTATCGTCGCCCTGGGCGCAGACGCGTCCGAGCCGGCGCCGGGCTCCGACCAGGAGCGCAGCCCGCAGGCCGTGTCGGCCTGACGAAACGACGTAACGAACCTGCGCGGACGAGGAGCGTGGCCGTGAGCGACATCGAGATCCGTGAGGACCGGGCGGCGGGGCGGTTGGAGGCGGTCGCGGGCGGCGAGGTCGTCGGACGAATCGAGTACTTCGTCCTGGACGCCCCCGAGCACGCCCTCGTCCCCGTGCACCGTCGTCGAGCCGGCCCACGAGGGCCAGGGCATCGCGGGCTCGCTCGCCCGTGAGCTGTACGCCGTCGCGCGGGGCGAGGGCGTCGCCGTCGCCCCGCTGTGTCCGTACGTCGTGAAGTGGGCCGAGCGCCACCCGGACGAGGCGCCCGCGGCCGACCCCGAGCTGCTGCGTGCGGCGAAGGAGTGGCTCGTGGCGCATCCCGAGCGGTTCTGAACCGAGAGTTTCCGAAGATCACGAGGAACTGCGACGGAGGGGCGTTCGTGCTGGCGCTGTTGCACACCTCGCCCGTGCACGTCCCCGTCTTCGACGCCCTGCGTGACGAGGCGCACCCGGGGCTGGAGCTGCGGCACCACGTCGACGCCGAGCTGCTGGAACGGGCGCGCCGCGAGGGGCCGGAGGCCGTGACGGACGCCGTACTGGCCGTGCTGCGGCAGGCCGTCGCCGAGGGGGCGCGGGCCGTTCTGTGCACCTGCTCGACCATCGGCGGCGTCGCCGAGGCGGCCGCCGACGGGGCCGGGGTACCGGTGCTGCGGGTGGACCGGCCGATGGCCGCCGCCGCGCGGTGGCCGCGGGTCCGCGCGTCGTCGTCCTCGCCGCCCTGGACAGCACGCTCGCGCCGACCGCGGCACTGATCGGTGAGGAGGCCCGGCGCTCCGGCCGCCCGGTGGAGGTGCGGACCCTCCTGGTCCACGGAGCTTGGCCGCGGTTCGAGGGCGGCGACACCGAGGGCTACCTGCGCCTGGTGGCGGAAGCGGCCGACGTCGTCCCGGATGCCGACGCGATCGTCCTGGCCCAGGCTTCCATGGCACCGGCCCGTGAACTGACCAGGGCCACTGTCCCGGTGCTGGCCAGCCCCGCGCCGGGACTGGCCGCCGGGGCGGCGGCGGCACGCCGCGTACGGCGCTCGCCGACGCCCCTGTCACCCGGCGCGGTGGGCCACCCGGGTCCGGCCGTTCACGCGGGGGAGTGAGTGGGGAGGCGGCCGTCGGGTAGGCGGGGGACAAGTCCAGAGCCGACGTCGACCGACTGGCCGGAGGACAGCGCCATGACGAACCCGTATCCGGATCCCGTCCCGCCAGGGCCCACCCCGGGACCCGCTCCCGGTCCGGACCCGGAGCCACAGCCACACCCCGACCCGGTGCCGTCCCCGGGTCCCGCCCCGGCGCCCCCGCATCCCGGCCCCGGTCCCGGCCCGGAGCCGACACCCCCGCCGCCGCCCCCCGGCCCCGAACCCACACCTCAGCCTCCGGGCCCCGGACCGCAGCCGACGCCACCGCCCCCGGGCCCACCCGAGCCCTCCCCGTCACCGATCCCGCCAGGACCGGAGCCGGTGCCCAGCCCGGAGCCGGGCCCACCGCTCACCTGAGCCACAGGGCCCACCCCCGCAGACACGTAGGGCAGGCACTGGGGCCGGCGGGTGGCGGGCGGTGGGCGACGGGCGGCGGAGGTGCCGGGTGGCGACCGCACCGGCCGTCGCCCGCCGTCCTCGCCCGCCGCCCCTCCCACCAGACACCACGCAACACGTACGACTACGCGGTGACCTCCGACCGGTCCCCGCCCCACAGCGTGTGGAACGCGCCGTCCCGGTCGGTCCGCCGGTACGTGTGCGCCCCGAAGAAGTCACGTTGCCCCTGCGTCAGCGCGGCCGGCAGCCGCTCCGCGCGCAGGGCGTCGTAGTAGGCGAGGGCCGCGGCGAAGCCGGGCGTCGGCACGCCCTGCCGGGTCGCGGCGACCAGGACCTCGCGCCAGTCGTCCTGCGCGTCGGCGATCTCCTGCGCGAACGTCTCGTCCGACAGCAGGCTCGGCAGATCCGCCCGGGCGTCGTAGGCGGCGCGGATGCGGTCCAGGAAGGCCGCGCGGATGATGCAGCCGCCGCGCCAGATCGCGGCGACCGCGCCCAGGTCGATGTCCCAGCCGTACTCCTCGCTGCCCGCCGCGACCTCGTGGAAGCCCTGCGTGTACGACACGATCTTCGACGCGTACAGCGCCTGCTCGACGCGGTCGGCGAAGGCGGCCGCCTCCGACTCGCCGAGCGCCGACGCCTTCGGCCCCGCCAGCCCGCGCGAGGCCTCCCGCAGCGCCGCGTGTCCGGACAGCGACCGGGCGAAGACGGCCTCCGCGATGCCGGACACCGGCACGCCCAGGTCCAGCGCGATCTGCACCGTCCAGCGGCCCGTGCCCTTCTGCTCCGCCTGGTCGACCACCACGTCGACGAACGGCCTGCCCGTCGCAGCGTCCACGTGCGACAGCACCTCGGCGGTGATCTCGATCAGGTAGGAGTCCAGGCGACCGGTGTTCCAGGTGCGGAAGATGTCGGCGATCTGCGCGGGGAGTACCCGGCGACGTCGCGCAGCAGCTGGTACGCCTCGCCGATCAGCTGCATGTCGGCGTACTCGATGCCGTTGTGGACCATCTTCACGAAGTGCCCGGCGCCGTCGGGGCCGACGTGCGTCACGCACGGCGCCCCGTCCGCCGCCTTCGCGGAGATCTTCTCCAGCATCGGGCCGAGCGAGTCGTACGACTCCTTCGAGCCGCCCGGCATGATGCTCGGGCCGTTCAGCGCCCCTCCTCGCCGCCCGAGATGCCGGTGCCGACGAAGTGGATGCCCTGCTCGCGCAGTTCGCGTTCCCGGCGGCGGCTGTCCGCGAAGTGGGCGTTGCCCCCGTCGATGATCATGTCGCCGGGCTCCAGCAGCGGGACGAACTCCTGGATCACCGCATCGGTCGGGTCGCCGGCCTTCACCATGATCACCAGGCGTCGGGGCCGCTCCAGCGCCGCCACGAACTCCTTGGCGGTCTCGGTCGCGACGAAGTCGCCCTCGCTCCCGAACTCCTCCACCAGCGCGTGCGTGCGGGACGCCGTCCGGTTGTGCACCGCGACCGTGTAGCCGTTGCGGGCGAAGTTGCGGGCGAGGTTGCGGCCCATGACCGCGAGACCTGTGACGCCGATCTGCGCTGTAGTGCTCATTGGGTTGGCTCCCTAGTGACCTTGATGTCTGTCTGTGGTGCCCTGTGTCCGTGGTGCCGTGGTGCCCGCCAGTAATGCCGTTCTGTCCGCTCGACCATCCTGACGTGCCGGTACTCGGGTCGCACTTTCTGGTCCGGCGGACTTCAGTACGCACCGGATGGGCCCGGTGCCTCAGCGCGCGGTCGACGCATCCGGCCAACAGCCACCCGTTCTTGGCCACTTGGCGTGACCAACCGGCCGATTGCCGTCTTGTCATGGCCTGTTAGCGGCGCTTACTTTTGCCACTCCTGACGCAATGTCGAGGGGGACCTCCATGGCCGTACGCGGCCGGCACCGCCGGTATCAGCCGAACAGGATCAACCGCGCGTCACTGACCGTCACCAGCGGGTGGCGCGGGACTGGCGCTCCCGCTCATGGGTACCGGCACCGCGCAGGCGGCCGACGTGGAGACCTGGGACAAGGTCGCCGCCTGCGAATCCACCAACGACTGGGACATCAACACCGGCAACGGCTACTACGGCGGGTTGCAGTTCACCCAGTCCACCTGGGAGGCGTTCGGCGGCACCGAATACGCCCCGCGTGCGGATCTGGCCACCAAGGACCAGCAGATCGCCATCGCCGAGAAGGTGCTCGACGGGCAGGGCCCCGGCGCCTGGCCGGTGTGCTCGGAGCGCGCCGGACTGTCCCGGGGCGGTGACGCCCCGGACATCCGCCCGGCCGGGGGCGCGGAGACCGGGAAGAGAGTCCGGAACGGACCGCCGAAGACCACCGAAAGGTCCGCCGGGAAGCCCGACTCGGTGAAGGACGTCCAGCCCCAGACCACCCCGCAGTCCCGGGCCGGCAAGGCCAGGATGTACACGGTGGTCACCGGCGACACCCTGTCCGGCATCGCCGACACCCAGCAGGTCCGGGGCGGCTGGCGGGGGGCTGTACGAAGCCAACCGCGCCGCGATCGGAACGGACCCCGACCTGATCCTGCCGGGTCAGCGCCTGGCGGTGCGCGGCGAGGGCGGCGGCGACCGAGCCGCCGGCAGAAACAGAGGCAGGAGCAGAAGCAGGAGCAGCAGCGGAAGCAGCCGAAGAAGTCGGCCCCGGACAGCGGCAAGGAGAAGCGGGGCGGGCAGGGCAAGAAGGAGAAGGCGGACAGGGCCGACAAGGCGGCGAGCAAGGCCGACAAGGCCACCACGCGCCAAGGCGTCGTCGCGCCCGTCGACGCCTCCACCGGCACGCCGTACCACCAGGCGGGCTCTTCCTGGTCGAAGGGCTATCACACCGGCGTCGACTTCCCCGTCCCCACCGGCACCTCGGTCAAGTCGGTCGCGGAGGGCAGGGTCGTCAGCGCGGGCTGGGGAGGCTCCTACGGGTACGAGGTGGTCGTACGGCACAGCGACGGCCGCTACTCCCAGTACGCGCACCTCTCGGCGATCTCGGTGAAGGACGGTCAGTCGGTCGGCGCCGGCCAGCGCATCGGCCGCTCGGGCTCCACCGGCAACAGCACGGGCCCGCATCTGCACTTCGAGGTGCGGACGGGGCCCGGCTTCGGTTCCGATGTCGACCCGGTGGCGTATCTGCGGGCCGGCGGCGTCAGGATCTGATCCGCACCCGTTTCCGGCTGAGAACGGGCGGCGGGACGAACGGACCGCCGTAGAAGGGGCCGTAGGAGAGCGGCGTGTCGTCGCTCTCCGCCGGTTCCCGGTCCCCGTGCCTGCCTTCGTACCTGTCCCCGGTACCTCTCCTCGGCGGGGACGCTGTCGGGGGCCGCCGGTGACACCGGGGAGGGCAGGAAGACCTTGTCGGGCAGCGGGGCGGCCCGTGTCCCGTCTCCGTCCAGATCTCCCGGGCGTCCCAGATCTCCTGGACCTCCCCCGGCCTCCCGGACCGGCGTCTCCTCGACCGGCACCGCCGCGGAGCCGGCGGACTCGGTCGCCGCCGTGACGGCCCGCGACCTCCTCGGCGGACTCCCGTGCGAGCCGCTCCGTCGTCAGCAGGATCAGCCCGCCCGCGGCCACCACACCGCAGCTCAGGGCGAGCGCGGTGCCCCGGTCGTCCCGTAGCGGAAGGTTTCGCCGAACATCGTGATGCCGACCACCGCGGCCACCACCGGGTTCACGACCGTCAGCGTGGCCAGCGGGGCCGCGAGACCGGCTCCCCGGTAGGAGGCCTGCGACAGCAGCATGCCCGCCGTGGCGAGCACACCGATCACCGCGAGGGACGGCACGTCGGCGGCCGACATCCCGCCGGACCAGTCGACCGCGACCGTCTTGGTGAAGACCGAGGACATGCCGAAGGCTATGCCGGACGCCGTCGCCAGCAGGATGCTGCGGACCGCCGGGTGCCGGTGCGCGGCCCGGCCGGCGATCATCAGCGCCACGACCACAGCGCCGGTGACGACGGCCGCCCCGACCCGCTGCCCCGTGTCCAGCGACTGCGCGTCGGACGCGCCGACCAGGGACAGCAGCCCCGCGAGACCGACCGTCGCCATGAGCGCGCCCCGCCATGCCGTCGCGCCGGCCTTGCGGCCCACGAACAGCGCCGCCATGGGCAGCGCGAACACGATGGTGAGCGCGCCCAGCGGCTGCACCAGGCTCAGCGGGCCGAGGGCGAGCGCCACCACGTGCAGCAGGCCGCCGAGGCCGTTGAGTCCGACCGCCGCCCACCAGCCGGGCCGGCGCAGAGGAGCGTACTGAGCACCCGGAGAGGACGCCGCGACCCGCTCCTGCACGATCGCTCCGCCCGCGTACGCCACGGCGGGAGACGAGCGACAGCAGCACGGACAACGCGAGGGCGCTCATCGGCTGCTCCTCTGCGTGAGGCGGGGCCCCTGGGCCCGGCGCGGCGAACGGTCGTCTTCCATGGACAACACGATGCCGTCTCAGGGTCTTCCCGTCGTCGTCCCTGAGCACTCATTGGGTCCTACTGCCGATGGAGTACGACGGCGGTGCCGTCCTCCCCCAGGGTGGGCGACCGAGGGATGGGACCCCTTACCCAGGCCCCTAGGGGCCTTGATACTACTGCTCTCCGTGGACCTCGACGTGGACTTCGACCCCCGCCTCACCGCACTCCGCCCGCTCGGCGGTTTCTTCGTCCTGCGTGCCTCGCGGCCGTCGCCGCCCCGGCCTCTTCCCACCCTCGCACATGCCTACGCACCGGTATACGGAGCTGCGACGCCGGACGTTCAGCTACCGGCTCGGGAGGACCCGCTCGCCTTCCGCGTCCGGAAGGTCGCCGCCGCACTCCGTGTCCCCGAGATCCGCGTCGCCGCCTCCGTGGCCCAGCAGGGGGCTGGCGGCCCGCCTGTGGTCGGTGACGCTCGGATGCGCCGTCCTCTACGGCGGCGTCCCCGACCTCGCTCCGCGCCTGCTGCACTGGGACCCCGACGCCGGCGCCCCCGACGACCTGTGGCTCGCCGGGGTGAAGCGTCTGCCGGGCGACGCCGGCACGATCGCGGAGGTCGTGCTCGACGGCCACCTGGCACCACTGACGGCGGCCCTGCACGCCCGGTACCGCGTCGCGACCGGCCTGTTGTGGGGGCAACGCGGCGTCAGCGCTGGCGGGCGCCGGCCGGGAACTGGACCGCTGGTCCCGGCGCCACGGCCGGGCCCACGCCGCCGCCCACGCCCGCTCGCTCACCGCCGGCCTGATGGCCCACCCCCTGCTGGCCGGGACCGGCACCCTCACCGGCAACGGCTTCCGGCGGCGCAGTTGCTGTCTGTACTACCGGGCGCCCGGCGCGGGTGTCTGCGGCGACTGCTGCTTCTCCCACCCTCCTCGATCCCCGCAGTCCCGGCGCTCTTCCCCAGGCGCCCCGTCTGGGTGACCATGAGGGGACCAGCCGCCGAGCACGGGAGGTTCCGGGTGCGTGTGGGACTGCTGACCCGGGAGTACCCGCCGGACGTGTACGGCGGCGCGGGCGTCCACGTCGAGTTCCTTGCCCGGGAACTCGCCCGCCTCGTCGACCTGGACGTGCACTGCTGGGGCGAGGGCCGCACCGACGGCGTGCTGCGCCACCGACCCTGGCCCGCGCTCGACGGCGCCAACGACGCGCTGCGCACCTTCTCCGTGGACCTCGCCATGGCCGCCGCCCTCGAAGGCCGCGAACTGGTCCACTCCCACACCCGGTACGCGGGTCTCGGCGGCCACCTCGCCAAGCTGCTGCACGGCGTCCCGCACGTGGTGACCGCCCACTCCCTGGAGCCCCTGCGCCCCTGGAAGGCCGAGCAACTCGGTGGCGGTTACGCCCTGTCCGGCTGGGCCGAGCGCACCGCGGTCGAGTCCGCCGACGCGGTGATAGCCGTGTCCGCCGCCATGCGCGAGGACATCCTCGGCTGCTACCCGGCGCTGGACCCCTCCAGGGTCCACGTCGTGCACAACGGCATCGACACCACCCTCTACCGGCCCGACCCCGGCACCGACGCGCTGGACCGGATCGGCCTGGACCGCTCCCGCCCGTACGTCCTGTTCGTCGGTCGCATCACCCGCCAGAAGGGCGTGCCCCACCTGCTGCGCGCCGTACGCGACATCGACCCCGCCGCGCAGGTCGTGCTGTGCGCCGGCGCCCCGGACACCCTCGAGATCGACCAGGAGTTCCGCGACCTCTTCGCCGAGCTGAGCCGCGCCCGCGAGGGCGTGCACTGGATCCCGCGCATGCTGCCGCGCCCGGAGGTGATCCAGTTGCTGACCCACGCCGCGGTCTTCGTCTGCCCCTCGGTGTACGAGCCCCTCGGCATCGTCAACCTGGAGGCGATGGCCTGCGGTACGCCCGTGGTCGCCTCCCGGGTCGGCGGCATCCCCGAGGTCGTGGCGGACGGCGCGACGGGGCTGCTCGTCCCCAAGGACGACGACGGGAGCGGCAGCCGGGACGACGACTTCGAGGCGGGCCTCGCCCGGGCACTGGACTCCGTCCTCGGCGATCCGGAGACCGCCCGGCGGATGGGCGAGGCGGGCCGGAAACGCGCGGTGGACGAGTTCGGCTGGGACGCGGTCGCCCGACGCACCGTCCGGCTCTACGAGGAGATCCTCAAGCAGGCGTAGTACGAGGAGCCCGTCAAGCAGGCTTAGGCCGCCCCGCCCCGGGGCAGCCGAGGGTGAACGAGGGTGAGGGGAGCGGCCATGCGTCGTGGAGGTCCTTCGGTGCTCGGGATCGTGCTGGCGGGCGGAGAGGGCAAACGTCTGATGCCCCTGACCGCGGACCGAGCCAAACCCGCGGTCACCTTCGGCGGTACGTACCGACTGGTCGACTTCGTGCTGTCCAACCTGGTCAACGGCGACATCCTGCGGATCTGCGTCCTCACCCAGTACAAGTCGCACTCCTGGACCGCCACATCACCACCACGTGGCGGATGTCCAGCCTGCTCGGCAACTACGTCACCCCGTCCCCGCCCAGCAGCGCCTGGGCCCGCGCTGGTACCTGGGCAGCGCCGACGCGATCCTCCAGTCCCTGAACCTCGTGTACGACGAACGGCCCGAGTACGTCGCGGTCTTCGGCGCCGACCACGTGTACCGGATGGACCCGCGCCAGATGCTCACCCAGCACATCGAGTCCGGCGCCGGCGTGACCGTGGCGGGGATACGGGTCCCGCGCGCCGAGTCGCCGTCCTTCGGCGTGATCACCCCGGGCTCCGACGGTCAGACCGTCACCGGCTTCCTGGAGAAGCCCGCCGACCCGCCCGGACTGGCCGACGACCCCGAGTGCGTCTTCGCCTCGATGGGCAACTACGTCTTCACCACCAAGGCCCTCATCGAGGCCCTGCACCGGGACGCCGAGGACGAGAACTCCGTGCATGACATGGGCGGCTCGATCCTGCCCCGGCTCACCGACCGGGGCGAGGCCGCGCTGTACGACTTCAGCGCCAACCACGTGCCGGGGGAGACCACCCGGGACCAGGGCTACTGGCGGGACGTCGGCACGCTCGACGCCTACTACGACGCCCACATGGACCTGATCGCCGAGCGGCCCGCCTTCAACCTGTACAACCGGGACTGGCCGATCTACACCCACTCCACCCAGCTCTCGCCCGCCCGCTTCAACGCCGGCGGCATCGCCAGCGAGTCGATCATCAGCGCGGGCTGCCTGATCCGGGGGCAGGTCACCCGGTCCGTGCTCTCGCCGGGCGTGGTGGTCGACCCGGGAGCCGTGGTGCAGGGCTCGGTGCTGCACGACAACGTGCACATCGGCCGGGGCGCGGTCGTGCGCGGGGCGGTGCTGGACAAGAACGTGGACGTGCCGCCGGGCGCGACGATCGGCGTCAACCCGGAGCGGGACGCCGAGCTGTACAGCGTCTCCAAGGGCGGCGTGATCGCGCTGGGCAAGGGGCAGCGGGTGCCGTGACGGGCGGGTGACGGCCCCGGTCGCGCGGTGCGCCCGGGGCCGTTGTCATGTCCCTGGACGCCAAGCGGAATCCGTGCTGCTCATGCCTCTGCACCGCTGCTGTACATCGTGTATGACATCGATGTCCTGAGCCATCGGCCACCACCCGTTTCCACCCGTTCTCGAGGAGAGGGTCAGTGCGCACCAAACGACTCAGAGACCGACTGGCATTACTGCTCGCCGCCGCACTCGGCGTCGCCGGACTCGCCGCCGTGCCGAACGCGACCGCGGCCGCCGAGGACGCCGCGGAGATCCACGGCCTGAAGGGCGAGTACTACACCCAGTCCGCCCCCGGCGCCTTCGACTTCCACGAACTCAAGGCCACCGGCTTCGATCCGCAGCTCGACTTCGACACCCTGGAGCCGCGGCTGAACTTCGCCACCGGGCAGTCGGACGACGTCAGCGTCCGCTGGACCGGCAAGCTGGTGCCGGAGAAGACCGGCGCCCACACCTTCTCGATCACCGCCGACAACGGCTTCCGCCTCTGGATCGGCGGAGAACCGGCCATCGACCACTGGGTCGACGACTGGGACCGCGAACAGACCTCCCGGCCCATTGAGCTGACCGCCGGTCAGGCCTACGACGTCAAGCTCGAGTACTTCGAGCACTACGGAGGCTCCAACCTCCACCTGCGCTGGACCGAGCCCGGCGGCGGCAAGGAGCCGGTCCCGCAGTCGGCGTTCCGCCTGCCGGACGGCTTCGACTACGACGGCGCGACGGCGACCACCGTCCAGGCCACCGGCCGCACCCTCAAGCTCGACTTCCCGAGCCCTCTCGCCGCGGCCCCCGCCGGCCTCACCGACCACCTCGAAGCGGTGATCGGCGGCGCCAAGTGGCCCCTGGGCGAGGCCGAGGTCGACCCCGCCGACCCCACCGCCCTCCTCGTCGCTCTCGACCAGCCCGTCGTCGGCAACAAGAACGGCGACGCACCCGGCACCGCCGATGTCCGCTACGACGGGGACGGCGGCCTCACCGACGCCGAAGGCAACGTTGTCAACGCCTTCTGGAGCAGCGGCGGCAACAAGTCCACCTACGAGCTGCGCACCGACTGGGCCGAAGAGGTCGGCCCGGACAACGCCCACCCGGAGTATCCGCGCCCGCAGTTGACGCGGGACGCCTGGCGCAACCTCAACGGCCGCTGGCAGTTCGCCGCCGCCGAGGCGGGCGAGCAGCCGCCGGTCGGCAAGAACCTCAAGGAGCGGATCCTCGTCCCGTACCCGGTGGAGTCCCAGCTCTCCGGCATCCAGCGGCACGAGGACCGCATGTGGTATCGCCGGACCTTCACCGTGCCCCGCGACTGGCACATCGGCTCGGGGCAGCGGCTGAAGCTTCAACTTCGGCGCCGTCGACTGGCAGTCCGAGGTCTACGTCAACGGCACCAAGGTCGCCGACCACAAGGGCGGGTACGACAAGTTCAGCGCCGACGTCACCGACGCGCTGAAGCCGGGCCGCACGCAGGAGCTGATCGTCGGTGTCCACGACCCGACCGACGCGCGGGGCGGCGAGAACCCGCCGGTCGGCAAGCAGAGCCTGGACCCGAGCGGCATCTGGTACACGCCCAGCTCCGGCATCTGGCAGACGGTCTGGATGGAGCCGATCGCCCGGGACCACGTCGGCTCCCTGAAGCTGACCCCGCACATCGACGGGGCGGCGGGCACGCTGACCGTCGAGCCGAAGGGCGTGCGCGACGGCGTACGGGTCGAGGCGACGGCGTACGCCGGACACCGCAGGGTCGCCACGGCGAGCGGACGCACCGGCGAACCGCTGACTCTGAGGATCCACGACCCGCGCCTGTGGTCGCCCGACGACCCCTTCCTCTACGACCTGAAGGTCACCGTCGGCCGCGACCGCGTCGACAGCTACTTCGGGGATGCGCTCGATCGCAGTCGAGAAGGTGAACGGCGTTCCGCGCACGGTCCTCAACGGTGAACCGGTGTTCATGATGGCCACCCTCGACCAGGGCTTCTGGCCGGACGGCCTGCACACCGCGCCCACCGACGAGGCCCTCGCGCACGACCTGAGCTGCACAAGCAGCTCGGCTTCAACTCCGTGCGCAAACACATCAAGGTCGAGCTGGACCGCTGGTTCTACTGGGCCATTAAGCTGGGCCTGATGGTGTGGCAGGACATGCCCTCCATGACTCCGGGGTGAATCCGGAACGCCGCCTCCCGGGCCGAGTTCGAGCGCGAGATGAAGGAGATGATCGACGAGCACGTCAGCCACCCGTCGATCATCATGTGGGTCACCTTCAACGAGGGCTGGGGCCAGTACGACATCAAGCGCGTCGCCGAGCAGGCCAAGGCCTGGGACCCGACCCGCCTCGTCAACAACCAGTCCGGCCTGAACCTCGGGGCCGACGGCGGCGCCGGCGACATCATGGACGAGCACGGCTACCCGAGTCCCGCCCTGCCGCCCTCCCCGGACGGCGAACGCGCCCTGGTCACCGGCGAGTACGGCGGCCTCGGTCTCGCGGTGCCTGGACACGCCTGGTCGGTGCAGCAGTCGTACGTCGACGTCGACCCGCAGACGTACACCGACGACTACCTCACCAAGCTCGACGAGGTACGCGCCCTGGTCTGCCGGGGGCAGCAACGGTGCGGTCTACACCCAGATCTCGGACGTCGAGGGCGAGCTGAACGGCCTGACGACCTACGACCGCACGGTCCTCAAGCCGGACGTCGAGCGGGTGAAGGCCGCCCACGAGGCCCTGATCCACGACGCGTCCCAGCCCACCCGCCGCGGGATGCCCGACCGCCTGAGCGGCGGCCGGAACGGACAGGCCGTGGACCGGCGCGCTCGGTCCACGGTCGGCCCGCACCCGTCCGGGTGGGGAACTTCCGCGCGGCGGCGCCGCCACTGCTGCCCTGAGCACAGGCGCCCCATGAGTCGCTGGAGTCCCGCCGCCTTCGAAGGCGGCGGGACTTAATCTGCTGTTAACTGTGCGTAGCCTGATCGTACTTGACCGTAATCGGCGGAGGGCGATTGACTGCTTGTCCACCCGTCGTCCATGCGTCGTCCTTGCGAGGCAAGCCCTTGACTCCCGATCCGCTCGCTCCCCTCGACCTCGCGTTCTGGAACATCGAGTCTGCCGAGCACCCCATGCACCTTGGCGCGCTCGGGGTCTTCACGGCCGACTCGCCCACCGCGGCGCCCACGCGGCCGACCTGCTCGCCGCCCGCGCCCCGCGGTGCCCGGACTGCGGATGCGGATCCGGGACACCTGGCAGCCGCCGCTCGCCCTGCGCCGGCCGTTCTCGTTCGGCGGCGCGACCCGTGAGCCCGACCCCGCCTTCGACCCGCTCGACCACGTCCGGCTGCACGCCCCGACGACGGACTTCCACGCCCGGGCGGGCCTCCTCATGGGACACCCGCCTGAGCGCGGCCGGCCGCCGTGGGAGGCCCACGTGCTGCCGGGCGCGGACGGCGGCTCCTTCGCCGTGCTGTTCGAGTTCCACCACGCCCTCGCCGACGGCCTGCGGGCGCTGACCCTCGCCGCGGGGATCCTCGACCCGATGGACCTCCCCGCACCCCGGCGCCGGCCCGAGGAGCCCCCGCGAGGGCTTCTCCCGGACGTGCGCGGGCTGCCGGGGAAGCTGCGCGGCGCGCTGTCCGACGCGGGCCGCGCCCTCGACATCGGTGCCGCCGCGCGCCCTGTCCACCCTCGACGTGCGTTCCTCGGCCGCGCTTCACCGCCGAGTCCTCCGGCACCCGCCGCACCGCGGGCGTCGCCGTCGAACTCGACGACGTGCACCGCGTGCGCAAGACCGTCGGCGGCACCGTCAACGACGTCCTGATCGCGGTCGTCGCCGGCGCCCTGCGCCGCTGGCTGGACGAGCGCGGCGACGGCAGCGAGGGTGTCGCCCCCGCGCCCTGATCCCCGTCTCCAAGCGCCGCCCGCGCACCGCCCACCCGCAGGGAAACCGGCTCTCCGGTTACCTGATACGGCTTCCGGTCGGCGACCCCGACCCGCTGTCCCGCCCGGCACGGTCCGCGCCGCCATGGACCGCAACAAGGACGCGGGACCCGGCCGGGGCGCCGGTGCCGTCGCCCTGCTCGCCGACCACGTGCCCAGCGCTCGGTCACCGGCTCGGCGGGCCGCTGGTCGGGCAGGCCGCCCGGCTCTGGTTCGACATCCTGGTCACCAGCGTCCCCTCTGCCCAGCCTCGGCCTGCGGCTCGGCGGCCACCCGCTCACCGAGGTCTACCCGCTGGCACCGCTGGCCCCGCGGCCACTCCCTGGCGGTGGCCGTCTTCGACGTACCGCGGACAGGTCCACTACGGCCTGGTCGCCGACGCGAAGGCGGTGCCGGACCTCGACCGGTTCGCCCTGGCCCTGGCGGAGGAGGTGGAGACATTGCTCACCGCCTGCGGTCCCTGAGACGGACGGGTTTGGCCCGTGCCCCGGCGCCGAATAAAATCCGCCTGTTCGAAAGCGGACGCGTCTCGGAGCGCCGCGACGGTGACCAGGGAACGGCAGCGGCGATGACGGTGAACACAGGACGGTTCGGCGACCACGGACGAGGTGGTGCGCGAGTCCGGTGACGAGGCGGTGCGCGAGTCCGGTGACGAGGTGGTGGCGTGCCCGTCCGGTGACGAGGCGGAGTACGGCCCCGGTATCGACCCGGAGCGGCTCGCCGTCTGCCTGAGCGTGCTGGAGGAGCTCGACGGGATCGACCTCGACCACCCGGACGCGATCCGGGTCCGCCGGGCCACCTCGCACATCTACCGGATGGTCAGACAGCGCCGCCGCTCAGGAGCGCCGGGCCGCCAAGACCGCCCACGACAAGGCCGTGACCGAGGCCACCGCCACCGGATCCGCCGAGCGCATCGACGACGAGACCGAAGGCATCCTGCCCTCCCCCGCACCGAGGAGGGCAGCATCGCGGGATACTCCAGCGCCCCCGCTCCTGCTACATCTGCAGCAGCGGTACGTCGAGGTCGACTACTTCTACCACCAGTTCTGCCAGAGCTGCGCCGCCGAGAACCGCGCCCGCCGCGACGCCCGCGCCGACCTCACCGGCAAGCGGGCGCTGCTCACCGGCGGCCGTGCCAAGATCGGCATGTACATCGCGCTCAGGCTGCTGCGGGACGGCGCGCAACACCACGATCACGACCCGCTTCCCCAAGGACGCCATCCGCCGCTTCAAGGCCATGGACGACTCCGCGGACTGGATCCACCGCCTTGGAGGTCGTCGGCATCGACCTGCGCGACCCCGCCCAGGCCGTGGCCCTGGCCGACCAGGTCACCGAGCGGGGCCTCGCTCGACATCCTGATCAACAACGCCACACCGGACCGTGCGCCGCCTGCCCTCGGCGTACGCCGCGCTCGTCGAGGGCGAGAGCGCCCCACTGCCCGCCGGTGAACTGCCGCCCCACCACGTCATCGGCGCCTTCAACTCGGGCGCGGTGGACGGCCTGGCCGCGCTGCCCGTCGGTGCCACGGGGCTCGACGCGCAGAAGGTGGCCGACCTCGCGCTGGTCGCCGGCAACGCCAGTGTGGTCCGGCACCGCGAGGGCACCGCCATCGACGCGGGCGGCCTGGTCCCCGACGTCGTCGACACCAACACCTGGTCCAGACCATCGAGCAGATCTCCCCGGTCGAACTGCTCGAGACCCAGCTGTGCAACTACACGTCGCCGTTCATCCTCATCAGCGCGCTGCTGGCCGGCGATGGCCGAGGCCGCGCGCAAGGCGATCGTGGGGCGCGCCTACGTCGTCAACGTCTCGGCGATGGAGGGCGTGTTCGCCCGCGCTACAAGGGCGCGGGCCACCCCAAAACCAACCGCGGCCAAGGCCGCCATGAACATGGTGACGCGGACCAGTGCCCAGGAGATGTTCGACACCGACGGCATCCTGATGACCTCGGTGGACACCGGCTGGATCACCGACGAGCGCCCCCACTACGACAAGCTGCGGCTGGCCGAGGCCGGCTTCCACGCCCCGCTCGACCTGGTCGACGGCGCCGCCCGCGTCTACGACCCGATCGTGCGCGGCGAGGCGGGCGAGGACCTGTACGGCGTCTTCCTCAAGGACTACGCACCCGGCAAGTGGTGACCGGCCCTCGCCGGGCGGACGGCGGCAGGGCGCGTCGAGTGTCAACGGCGGTGATCCGCCGGCCCGTCGGCGGGGCGCCGCCCTGCTCCGGGGGCGTGCGCCGGGGTGCCCGGTGCGCCGGACGCCTCAGTCGACGGCGCCGAGCCGCGAGTTCCGCGCCGCCGTCAGCTCCAGCACCGTGCGCCAGTCCTCGAGGACCCCGGCGTCGAAGACGGCGGTGCGGGCCTCCTCGTCCGCCTGGCGCAGGCTGACCAGGTCGTCGCGTCGTGAGCCCAGGCGTCCGGGTGGGCGTGCCGGCGCAGCAGGCGGGCGACGCGCGCGCCGAGCAGCGGCCGCACCACGTCGGCGGTCCGGCCGGCCGGATTGCCGGGGCACAGCAGCCGGCCCACGGGCGACACCAGACCGGCGACCTGGAGCCTCCTTGTCGGCGGGGCGGCGCCGGCGCAGCAGCGCGGCGGTCCGCAGCGCGTGCCCGTGCAGGTCCCCGGGCCAGCTGCCGTGCTCGGCGGCGGCCCGTTCGCCCCGGCAGGCGTACAGCAGGTCCATCAGCTCCTCGACGCTGCGCAGTTCCATGCCTCGGTCCTCCCACGAGACAGCCGTTGCCGACCGGCAGCAGACCATGGCGAGCTCGCGCCGCAGCCAACGGCAACTTAACCATGCGACCCGTCGCCGCCGACAATCGAAGGTACGGGCGGCGATGTGGGCCGAATGGGTGAGTTGCACACGGTGCAGAGGCGGGCGAACCCGGGCAGACTTGGCCCAACCGCGCGCGGAGCGAAGGGCAATGGTTCTCCCATGTTTTGAGCCCCATAGAGCGCACCCCCGCTCATTTGGTTAATCTGGAGCGGACGGACGGCAGCACAGGGCACTACCCACACCCAAGGTCCGTCATGGGACAAGCCGGTTCACAACGGCCTGCTCGCACGAGTGACCGGCGCCACCGCGTCCGAACTGCATTCGACTCACACCCGAGCGGGCGCCGGGCGCCGGACAGGAGACCGGCCCGACAGGCCCCGAGGGTGATCCGACACATAAGGGAGTGCGCGGTGACACCGGAGACGACGACCAATCCAGAACAACGCCCGAAGGAACGCACCGAGCGTGGGCCGCCGGCCCGGAGAGATCGGCAGCCTCGACGTGTGGGCCCGGTCCGCCCCCATCCGCCTCGCGGGCTACGAGGACGACCTCGCCGAGCCCCACATCCTGCCCAGCGTGGACTGACCCGGGCCTAAGTCGCCGCGAGCATGGGCGTGCGAGACTCACGCCCATGCTGATCAGGGGAAGCGACGGCCGACGACTGGCCGCAGATCTGGCCCTTCTGGCACCGCATCGTCGCCGCCGGCGAAACCTACGCCCTGGGACCCGGACACGTCCGAGGAGGACGCCCGGGCCCTGTGGATGAACCCCCGCCAAACGCGCTCTACGTCACCGAGGACGACACCGGCACCGTCGTCGCCTCCGCCTACGTCACCCCCAACTACGGCGGCCCCGCCGCCCGTATCGCCAACGCCGGCTTCATGGTGGACCCCGACCGGGCCGGCCGCGGCACCGGCCGGGCCCCTCGCCGAACACATCCTGGCCGCCGCCAGGGCCGACGGATACCGCGGCATGGTCTTCAACGCCGTCGTCGAGACCAACCCGGCCGTGAAGCTCTGGACCTCCCTCGGCTTCACGATCCTGGGCACGGTGCCGGACGCCTTCGACCACCCAGCGGCACGGGCGGGTCGGCCTGCACATCATGTACCGGGCGCTGTAGAGCGCCGTTCAGTCCAGAGGTGCCGTCCGCCGCCAGGGGCGCAGCGCCTCGATCCGCCCCGCCAGCTCCAGCAGGGCCGCCTCCGACCCCGGGCGCCCCACCAGCTGTACGGCGCAGGGGGCGCCCGAGGGCAGGGTGCCGACCGGCACCGTCATCGCGGGCCAGCCGGTCAGGTTCCATGGCGGTGTGAAGGGCGAGTACGCCGAGTTGGCCAGGATGTTGCGCAGCCAGCCCCGCTCGTGCCAGGGCCCGGCCTTGGGGGAGCGGGCGGGCCAGCGCGGGGGTGAGCAGGACGTCGTGCTGGGCGAAGAACGGCTCCAGGCGTTCGCGCAGCCCGTTCTGGCCCTTGCCGGTGGCGACCGTGCGTACGAAGGGCCGCCCGAGGGCCGCGTGCGCCCGCGTCCGCCTGGCCAGCAGCCGCCGGTCCAGTTCCCGCGCGTCCACGGACACTCCGGCCGACCAGTGGGTCAGGGGCGGTCAGGCCCAGCGACGCCGGGGTAGGGCGGGTCCGCCCGCCGTACCTGGTGCCCGGCCTTCATCAGCACCCCGGCCGCCTCTGCGGACGGCGTCCGTGCAGGGGCGGGGAGACGGTGACGCCGGTCAGGGGGGCTGCGCAGGGAGGCGGCGACGCGGAGGGGCGCCGGGCCCAGCGCGGCGCGGCGGCTCGCCGTCCGCGAGGTCGTCCGCCAGCACCGCCAGCATCAGACGCGCGTCCTCGACCGTCGTGTGCCAGCGGCCCGTTCTCCGACATGCCGAACCAGTCGCCGTCGCCGATCCCGGCCGGCACCACGCCGTACCCCGGTTTGATGGTGACCAGACCGCAGTTGGCCGCGGGTATGCGCAGCGAACCCATGCCGTCGTTGCCGAGCGCGATCGGCACCATCCCGGCGGCGACCGCGCGGCGCTCCCGCCCGAGGAGCCGCCCGCCGAGCGTGCCGGGTCCCACGGGTTGCGGGCGGTGCCGCACGCCCTCGCTGGTGCCGAACACGCACAGCTCGGGCACGTTCGTCAGCCCCACCACCACCGCGCCGGCCGCCCGCAGCCGGGCCACGGTGACGTGGTCGTCGGCGGCGGGTGTGTCGGGCGTCGCGGCGGAGCCGTTGCGCGTGGACTCGCCGCGCACCGCCAGGTTGTCCTTGACCGCCACCGGCACGCCGGCCAGCGGCAGTTCGCCCAGGTCGCCCCGGGCGCCGACCTCCTCGGCCTCGGCGAGCGCCGCCTCGGCGCGTACCGCGCGGAAGGTGCCGACGCGGCCGTCGAGCCGGTCGATCCGGGCCAGGTGCGCCGCTACCACTTCGCGGGGCGTGGCCCGCTTCTCCCGTACGGCGGCGGCGATCTCGGCGGCGGTGTGGCCGGCCCAGTCGGTCACGGAGGGCTCCTGGGGTGGCGTCGGGACGTGATTACTGGCGAGTAGGCAGGAAACACTCTGCCCGTCCGGCGCCCCCGCGTCGAGAGCCCGACCTGCCGACCGCGCCGTCCGGCCCTACCGTCCCGTTCACACCGCGCCGGCCGACCGCCCCGTCCGGCCCGACCGTCCCGTTCACATCGCGCCGGATGACCGCCCCCGTTCGGGCCGATCGTCCCATTTACGCCGTGCCGGATGACCGCCCCGTTCGGGCCGATCGTCCCATTCACGCCGTGCCGGATGACCGCCCCGTTCGGGCCGATCGTCCCATTCACGCCGTGCCGGATGACCGCCCCGTTCGGGCCGATCGTCCCATTCACGCCGTGCCGGATGACCGCCCCCGTTCGGGCCGATCGTTCCATTCACGCCGTGCCGGATGACCGCCCCGTTCGGGCCGATCGTCCCATTCACGCCGTGCCGGATGACCGCCCCGTTCGGGCCGATCGTCCCGTTTCCCCGTGTCGGCCGTCCCCCCTCCCATTCAGGCCTACCGTCCCGTTCACCCCACTCCAGCCGACCGCGCCGGCCCCGTGCTGTCCCGTTCGATCAGCCGCGCACCGGCACCCGCACCGTCCGCGCGGGGCCGCCGTCCAGCAGGGCGGTCAGTTCCGTCGCCGCCGTGCGGCCGAACTCCACGCTGTCCCGGGAGAGCGCGGACAGCCACGGCTTGACCATGCGGCACAGCGCCGAGTCCTCCCAGGCCACCACGGACACGTCCGCCGGTACCGAGAAACCGAGTTCGGCCGTCGCGGCGACCCCGGCGACGGCCATCACGTCGTTGTCGTAGATTAGGGCGGTCGGCGGAGCGGGGGCCTCCAGGACCCGGCGGGTGACGGCGGCGCCCTCCCGCGTCGGAGTAGTCGGTGGGCACCGACTGCACCTCGGTCAGGCCCCCGGCGTCCCGCCTCGGCGCGCAGGGCCCGGATACGGCGCTCGGTGTGCGCGAGGCCCGGCAGCCCGGCGATGTGCGCGATCCGCCGGTGGCCGAGCGCGTGCAGCCCGTCCACCAGCGCGGCCATCGCGCCCGCGTCGTCCGCCCACACCGACGAAAGCCCCGGATGGCGTTGGTCGGGCGCCCCGCCGATCACCACGGCGGGCAGACCGAGTTCGTCGAGCAGGTCCGGACGCGGGTCGTCGGTGCGCGGGTCGACCACCAGGACGCCGTCCACCCGGTGCTCGGCCCACCAGCGCCGGTAGACCGCGCACTCGTCGTCGACGTCCTGCGCCACCTGGAACAGCAGACCGAGATGACGCCGTGCCAGCACCTCCTGGATGCCGGAGACCAGTTGCAGGAAGAAGGAGTCCACGCCGAGGGTGTGCGCGGGCCGCGCCAGCACGAAGCCGACCGTCGCCGCGCCCCTCCCGGACAGCGCGCGGGCCGCAGTACTGGGCCGCCAGCCGAGCTGCTCGGCCACCCGGCGCACCCGGTCCCGGGTGATCTCGGAGACCCCGGCCGGTCGTTCAGCGCGAAGGAGACCGCGCTCTCGGAGACCCCGGCCCGCCGCGCGATGTCCTTCATCGTCGGCCGGCGCGCGGCAGGCCGCTTGGCCGGCATGCACGCCCCTTTCCCCAGTGCGTGAGTTGAAGCCCGAGCTAAAGCGCTGAGTGAAAAGATCCTAGCTGCATTAGTAGATCGTGGCAAGTCACTTCTCATACCCGCTTTGACCTGGACTAATGCTGTTCGTTTCGCTTTAGTTCCACTGAATCCATTGACTTTGCGGGAACTCACCGTGCATGGTCGCTGGCATCCAGCCGCCGACGTCCTCCAGGGGAGACGTGCCACCGTGCCCACATCGCGCAGAAGCTTCGCTGTCGCAGCCGTAGCCGCCCTCGTCCTGCCGCTCAGCGCCTGCGGGTCGGGGAGGGGGACGGCGGCTCGTCCGACGCCTCCGGCAAGGTCGAGGGCGACATCACCTTCCAGACCTGAACCTGCGGGCCAACTTCAAGCCGTACTTCGAGGACCTGATCGCGGACTTCGAGAAGAAGTACCCCGGCACCCACGTCAAGTGGATCGACCAGCCCGCCGAGGGCTACGCCGACAAGATCAGCGCCGACGCCGCCGGCGGCACCCTGGCCGATGTCGTCAACGTCTCCCCGGACCTCGCCGCCCCGCTCGCCCAGGCCGGGCTCGCCCTCGATCTGGACAAGGCCGCGGGGCAGTACAAGAAGGACTACCTGAAGGCCGCCTGGGCCAGCCAGCGGGTACCGGGCCTGGAAGGGACCTACGCGTTCCCCTGGTACCTCAACACCGGCCCGCTCTTCTACAACAAGTCCCTGTTCGAGAAGGCCGGTCTCGACACCGACAAGCCGCCGACGACGTACGACGAACTCTTCGACACCGCGCTGAAGCTCGCCCGGAAGACCGACGGCGAGGTGGCCACGCTCGCCAACGTGCCCACCATCGAGGACTTCGGCCGCTACGGCGTCCCGCTCATGAACGACGAGAGCACGGCCTTCGCGTTCGACGACGCCAAGGGCGTCGAACTCCTCACCCGCTACAAGGAGCTGTACGACGCCGGAGGCCTGGACTCGCAGGCGCTCACGGCCACGCCCGAGTCGTCCGGGAAGAAGTTCCTGACCGGCGCGGTCGCCATGAACCCCGGCAGCGCCCTCGATCTCGCCAACTTCAAGAAGCAGGCCCCGAGCCTGTACGAGAACATCGGCATCACCGACCAGATCACCAGCACCGGCCACGTCAACATGTACGTGATGGGCCTGCTGGTGAACTCCGCAGAGCGAGCGCAAGCCCGCCGCGGTCGCCTTCGCCCGCTTCGTCACCGACGCCGCCCACCAGATGTCGTTCGCGAAGCAGGTCGCCGTCTTCCCCAGCAGTGCCGGTTCGCTGGACGACCCGTACTTCACCGAGGAGGACGGGACCGACGAGACCCGGGTCCGGGTGGCCGCCGCCAAGTCGCTCAAGACCGCGGTCAACTACACGCCGGTGCTCTTCAGCGAGCAGATGAAGACCGAGCTGCGCAACGAGGTCGCCAAGGCGCTCCAGGGCAAACAGAGCCCCGAGGAAGCTCTTGACAACGCTGTCAAAGCGTGTGACCGGCTCCTGAAGCAGCAGGGCTGAGCGCCATGGCGAGTTCCACCGTGTCCTCCGGCACGCGCCGGGGTCCGGCGCCAACTGCCCACCAGTCCGTGGCTGTTCGCCGCCCCGGGACTGCTGATCGCCGGCGTTCATCCTCTACCCGTTCGTCTCGACGCTGGTCAACCCCTTCACCGACCGCCGCACCCTGGTGCCCGGTGAGTTCGTGGGCCTCGCCAACTTCCGCGAGCTGCTCCACGACGACATGTTCTGATCGGCCTGCGCAACAGCACCCTGCACGTCCTCGGGGTCGTACCCGCGCTCGTCCTGCTGCCGCTGCTGCTCGCGATGCTGGTGCAGAAGACCATCCCCGGCATCACCTTCTTCCGGTCCGCCTTCTACACCCCCGTCGTCGCCTCGATCGTCGTCGTCGGGCTGATCTGGGTGTGGCTGCTGGACGAGCGCGGCCTGGTCAACTCGGTGCTGGAGACCATCGGCGTCGGTCGGATCGGCTTCCTCAGCGACCAGTGGCTGATCCTGCTCAGCGCCATGGCCGTCACGGTCTGGAAGGGCCTCGGCTACTACATGATCATCTACCTGGCGGCGCTGGCCAACGTGCCCCGCGAACTGCACGAGGCCGCCGCCGTCGACGGTGCGGGGCGCCCTGCGCCGCTTCGTCACCGTCACCATGCCCGCCGTGCGCTCCACCATGGTCCTGGTCGCGGCCCTCGCCTCGGTCGCCGCGTTCGGGTCTTCTCGAGGTGTACCTGATGGCCGGCCCGGACGGCGGTCCGGCGGGCGAGGACACCACCCTCGTCATGCTCGTCCAGCGCACCGGCACCGGCCTGACCGGACGCGTCGGCTACGCCTCGGCCATCTCCGTCGTCGTCTTCGTCGTCACCCTCGTCCTGATGCTGCTCGTACTGCGCCGACCGGAAGGAGGAGACGTGAGCGTCATGGACAAGGTCCGGACCGCCCCCGAGCAGCCGGCCCCGGCCCCGGCCCAAAGCCGCGGATCACCGACGAGCACGGCCGACGGGTACGCGTCTGGGAACTCGCCCTGCGCTACCTGCTGCTGCTCGGCGTACTGGCCCTGACCATCGGCCCGTTCGTGTGGCAGCTGTCGACCTCGCTGAAGGGCCCGACGGAGGACATCTTCAGCTCCCCGCCGAAGTTCCTGCCCTCCGATCCCACCCTGCACAACTACGAGCGGGTCGCCGAGACCATCCCCGTCTGGGACTACGCGCTGAACTCGCTGAAGGTCGCCGTCGCCAACGTCGTGACCAACTGCGTCGGCGCCGCGCTGGCGGGCTACGCGCTGGCCCGGCTGCGCTACGCGGCCGCCGCGTCGCCACCCTGGTATTCATTCTGACCATGCTCGTCCCGGTGGAGGGCATCATCATCGCCCAGTTCACCACCATGCGGGAGCTGGGCCTCAACAACACCCTCGTCGGCGTCCTGCTGCCCGGCTGCATCAGCGCCCTCAACGTCCTGCTGATGCGCAACGCCTTCCTCAACCTCCCCTACGAGATCGAGGAAGCGGCCTACGTCGGACGGCGCCAACGTCTGGCAGCGGTTCCTGCGCATCGCCCTGCCCGCCGTGAGGGCACCCTGGCGGTCGTCGCGATCTTCGCCTTCACTTGGGCGCCTGGGACGACTTCCTGTGGCCGCTGATCGTGCTGAGCGACCCGTCCAACTTCACGCTCACCATCGGCCTCAACTACCTGCACGGCACCTTCGCCAACGACGAACGCCTCGTCGCCGCGGGCACGATCATCGCCGTGGCGCCGCTCATCATCCTCTTCGCCTCGCCTCCAGCGGTACTTCTTCCGCGGGGTCGGCGAGGGCGCCGTCAGGGCTGATCCACCGACTTCCCCTCACAAGGACACCGCATGCCTTCTGCCGTGCGCTTCGGCGTCAACTACACGCCCAGCGAAGGGTGGTTTCCACTCCTGGCTCGACTTCGACCCGGACTCCGTACGCGCCGACCTCGACTCCATAGCCGCCCTGGGCGTGGACCACATCCGGGTCTTCCCGCTGTGGCCCTACTTCCAGCCCAACCGCACCTGATCCGCGACCGCGCGGTCGGGCACCTGGTGGAGCTGGTCGACGCGGCCGGCGAACGCGGCCTCGACGTCAACGTGGACGGCCTCCAGGGCCACCTGAGCAGCTTCAACTACCCGCCGGCCTGGACCCGCACCTGGCACCGCCGCAACCTGTTCACCGACCCCGAGGTCGTCGACGGCCAGGCCACCTACCTGCGCACCCTCCGCCGCCGCCCTCGCCGGCCGGCCGAACTTCCTCGGCATGACCCTCGGCAACGAGGTCAACCAGTTCTCCGCCGGACCCCACCCCGACCGCGGACCGGGCGACCGCCGACCAGATCGACGCCTGCCTGGAGCGGATGCTCGCCGCCTGCGAGGAGGGCGCCCCGGGCCGGATGCACCTGCACGCCGAGTACGACGCCACCTGGTACCAGGACGATCAGCCCTTCACCCCGGCCCAGGCCGCCCGCCGTGGCGCCGTGACGGCCGTGCACTCCTGGGTCTTCAACGGCACCGCCCCAGGCGCCACGGCCGCACCCCTCCGTCGCCCAGCGAGCACCACGCCGCCTACCTGATCGAGCTGAGCAAGGCCTGGGCCGACGAACCGCACCGCCCGGTCTGGCTCCAGGAGGTCGGCGCCCCCGCCCCCCTCGTCCCCGCCGAGCACGCCGCCGCTTTCACCGAGGCCGCCATCGCGAACGCCCTGGACTGCCCCGACCTGTGGGGCGTCACCTGGTGGTGCTCCACGACGTGTCCCGGGCGTTGGCCGACTTCCCCGAGCTGGAGTACGGGCTCGGTCTGCTGACCAACGACCGCCGCCCCAAGGACACGGCCCGGGTGCTGGCCCGCGCGGCCCGCTCGGCGCGCGGGGGCCACCCCCGCCCCCGCGCCCGCGCACCACCGCGCTCGTTCCGGCCGACCCGGCGGCGCGCTCGGCCTGCGCCCCCCGGCGGCGCGGTCTTCGACGCCTACTTTCCGGCTGGTCGCCGACGGCCGCCGACCACCGTCCTCGACCGCGTGCCGCCGACACCGCGCACCTCGCGGCACGCGGCATCACCGAGGTCGTGGCCCCCGACCAGGTACTCCCCACCCCGCACGGGACCGTCGGATCACCGGTTCGCCAGGAGGCACCCGCTCGTGACCCCCACCCGACGCACCGTCCTGCTGGCCGGAGCCGCGGCCGCCCTGTGGCCCGCGCTGCCCGCGCACGCCGCCCCGAAGGCCCCGGAAAGGCCGACACGGCGCTCCAGCCGTACGCCTCTACTGGTTCCCCGACTCGCTGCCCTCCGGCACGCCCGGCGAGGGGATCACCTGGCGCAGCCTCAGGGCGTGGCGCGCGGCCGACGACCCCGACCTCGCCTTCAACAGCGCCTCCGTACCGCTCGCCGGACGCTTCACCCCGACGCCCGCCAACACCACGGCCCGCGCCGGCCAGGCCGCGTCCAGTCCCTGGTCTCCCTTCGGACCCACCGCGAGCAACCCTCGCAGGGGCTCTGCCACCGCCGACTACTACGCCCTCACGCACTGGGCCTACGTCGACGAACTCGTCTTCTGGGGCGGCTCCTCGGGCGAGGGGCTGATCCTCGCCCCGAACGCGCCGGTCGTCGACGCCGCGCACCGGCACGGCGTACCCGTCCTCGGCAGCGTCTTCCTGCCGCCCGCCGCCTACGGCGGACAACTGGCTGGACCCGCGACCTCGTACAGAAGGACGCCGCCGGGCGCCACCCCTCGCCGCGCAACTGGTCGCCGTCGCCGACGCGTACGGCTTCGACGGCTGGTTCGTCAACGCCGAGACCGGTGAGGCGACGCCGCGCTCGGCGCGGACATGCGGGGCTTCCTGCGCGAGCTGAAGTCCCCTCGCCGCTGACAAGGGACAGCGCGTGACCTGGGTACGACCTCGATGACCGTGGACGGGGCAGTGAACTGGCAGGGGCGCTCAACGACCGGAACGAGGCGTTCTTCGAAGCCGCCGACGACATGTTCGTGGACTTCCGCTGGACGGCCGACCGGCTGGCCACCCCGGGGACGGGCCGAGCGGCTGGGCGCGGCCGCTACGAGCTGTGGGGCCGGCGTGGACGTGGAGAGCGACGGCTGGAACACCTCCGAGAACTGGGACGCGATCGTGCCGCGCGACAGCGCGCACATCACGTCGATCGGCCTGTACCGGCCCGAGTGGACCCGCAACCACCTGCCCGAGGACCGCCGGACGCCGGAGGACTTCCACGCCGCCGACAACCGGTTCTGGACGGGCGCGTCGCTCGACTCCGTCCCGCCCGGACGGCGGGGACGGCGAGGACGACGCGGACGGCTGGCGGGCGCCCGCCGTGTCGGTCGCCGACCGGTCGACGGTGACGTCGCTGCCGTTCGCGGCGCGTTCAACACTGGGCCGGACTGCGGTGGTACGAGGAGGGCGCCGTCACCTCCGAGACGCCCTGGAACCACCTCGGCCTCCAGGACCGGCTGCCGTCCCGGCGCTGGGTGGTGCGCACGGAGGGCGAGCGCCCGGCGGTCTCCTTCGACTTCGCGGACGCCTGGCGGGGCGGCGGCAGCGTCCTGGTCGACGGTGAACTCGACCGGCCGGCGGTCCTCGACCTGTACGCGACACGGCTGCCGCTGGGTGTCGACACGGTCGTCGAGCTGACGCACCGCACGGACGCGGGCGCCGTGGACATCGAACTCGCCGTCGCCCACCGCCGAAGCCGGCGAACCGGGCGAGGCACCGCCGTACCACTGGCTTCCCGTGACGGCCGCGCGGACCGTGATGAAGTCGGCCAACAGCTGGCAGACGGCCACCGTGCCGCTCACCGGCCTGTCCGGCACCCTGCACGCGATAGGCGTGCGGATCACGGCGTCCGACGGCCCCGTGCGGTGGCGGGCGGGCGGAATCGCCGTCCGCACCGGCGCGGCGACGGCGCCCGCCGCTCCCACCGCGGCGCCCGCGTCACCGCCGCGAACGGCGGAGACCTGCGGTCCGCCTGGAACCACCCCCACGTCGGACATACGGCACTACACCCTCCACCGCGTGTGCTGCCCGACGGCACCCGCCGCTCGGCGGCACCTGCCAGCGGGCCTGGTTCGCCGGCGGCCTGCGCCCCGAGCAGGACGAGCGCGCCGCACGGTTCGAAGCGCGCCGTGGGGAGCTGTACACCACGTCGGCCCCCGCCACCGTGACCCACCCCTGGTAACCAACCGCCTCCACCGACCCCGGAGCACCTGCATGCATGACGACCGCAACCTGGTCGAAGCCCGCCTCAAGCGCGTCCTCGACGAGCGCGTCCGCCCCGCCGTGTACCCCGAGTCCGTGCCGCTGGACGTCGCGGTGTGGCACGCCCCCGGCGAGCCCGTGCCGGTCGCCGAGGGACTCGCAGCCGACCCCGAGCCCGTCGAGGTGGGCGCCCGCTGGGGCGCTCCCTGGGGCACCAGCTGGTTCCGCGTCACCGGCACCGTGCCGAAGGTGGGCCGGGAGGACCGTCGAGGCGATCCTCGACCTCGGCTTCGACGAGAACATGCCCGGCTTCCAGTGCGAGGGCCTGGTCTACCGCCCCGACGGCACCCCGGTGAAGGGCCTCAACCCGCGCAACCGAGTGGGTGCGCGTCGGCGCCCCCGCCGAGGGCTGGCGAGGAGGTCCGCCTGCACATCGAGGCCGCCTCCAACCCCGTCATCCTCGACTACCACCCCTCCGTGCCCACCCAGCTCGGCGACAAGGACACCGCGGGCGGCGAACCGCAGTACACGCTCACCCCGCATGGATCTCGCGGTCCTCGACGAGACGGTCTGGCACCTCGTGCTCGACCTGGAGGTCCTCGGCGAGCTGATGGCAGAGCTGCCGGTGGAGTCGCCGCGCCGCTGGGAGATCCTGCGCGCCGTCGACAAGGCGCTGGACGCCATCGATCTCCAGGACGTGAACGGCACGGCGGAGCAAGCCCGTGCCCGCCTCACCGGCGTCCTCTCTGCCCCCGCCGTGCCCTCCGCGCACCGCATCAGCGCGGTCGGGCACGCGCACATCGACTCGGCGTGGCTGTGGCCGCTGCGCGAGGCCGTGCGCAAGGTGGCCCGCACGACCTCCAACATGACCGCCCTCCTGGAGGATGAGCGGACTTCGTCTTCGCCATGTCGCAGGCCCAGCAGTGGGCGTGGGTGCGCGACCACCGGCCCGAGGTGTGGGCCCGGGTGAAGAAGGCCGTGGCGGACGGCCGGTTCGTAGCCGGCCGGCGCGGCATGTGGGTGAGTCGGACACCAACATGCCGGGCTCGGAGGCGATGGCGGCAATTCGTGCACGGCAAGCGGTTCTTCCTCGACGAGTTCGGCGTCGAGAACGACGAGGCGTGGCTCCCGGACACCTTCGGCTTCGCGGCCGGACTGCCGCAGATCATCAAGGCGGCCGGCACCAAGTACCTGCTGACGCAGAAGATCTCCTGGTCGCAGACGAACAAGTTCCGCACCACACCTTCCGCTGGGAAGGCATCGGCGGCACCCGGATCTTCACCCACTTCCCGCCCGTCGACACCTACAACTGCTCGATGAAGAGGCAGCGAGATCGCCCACGCCGCCCGCAACTTCAAGGACAAGGGAGTCGCCCGGCACTCCCTCGCCCCGACTCGGCTGGGGTGACGGAGGCGGCGGCACCACCGCGAGATAGTCGCCAAGGCGGCCCGGCTGCGCGACCTCGAAGGCTCGGCGACGGTCGAGTGGAGACCCCGCAGGCCTTCTTCGCGAAGGCCGAGGCCGAGAACCCCGAGCCGCCCGTCTGGGTCGGCGAGCTGTACCTCGAACTCCACCGCGCCACCCTCACCAGCCAGGCAAAGACCAAGCAGGGCAACCGCCGCAGCGAACACCTGCTGCGGGAGGCCGAGCTGTGGGCGGCGACGGCGGCCGTGCGCACCGGGTTCCCCTACCCGGCCGACGACCTGGACCGCGTCTGGAGAGACCGTCCTGCTGCACCAGTTCCACGACATCCTGCCCGGCTCGTCCATCGCCTGGGGTGCACCGCGAGGGCCCGCGCGACCTACGACCGGGTCACCGACGAGCTGAACGGGATCATCGACGCCGCCCAGCGCGCCCTGGCCGGCGAGGGCGACACCCGGCTGGTCTTCAACTCCGCCCCGCACGCCCGGTCCGGCGTCCGGGCGGGCGCCGCCACCACCCCAGCCGAGGAGGGGCCGCACCGCCCTCGCCCCGCGCCCCCGACGGCGGGCACGTCCTGGAGAACGGCCTGCTGCGCGTGGAGATCGACGACCGGGGCTGGTCGTGTCGGCGTACGACATCGCCGCGGACCGCGAGACGATCGCGCCGGGCGGGGCCGGCAACCTGCTCCAGCTCCACTCCGACTTCCCGAACATGTAGGACGCCTGGGACGTCGACGAGTTCTACCGCAACACGGTCCCCGACCTCACCGGCGCCGACGAGGTCGTCCCCGGCGACGACGGCGCCTCGGTGCCGGATCGTCCGCTCCTTCGGTTCCTCCCGCGTCACCCAGGTGCTGACGCGCTGGCGCCGGGGGCGGCGGCTGGAGGTGGACGCCCGAGGTCGACTGGCACAGAGACGGAGAAGTTCCTCAAGCTCGCCTTCCCGCTCGACGTGCACGCCGAGCGCTACGCGTCGGAGACCCAGTTCGGGCACTTCCACCGGCCCACGCACACCAACACCAGCTGGGAGGCGGCCAAGTTCGAGGCCTGCAACCACCGCTTGTCCACCTGGAGGAGCCCGGCGCGGGTGTGGCCGTCGTCTACGACTCGACGCGGGCCACGATGTCACCCGCACGGTCCGTACCGACGGCGACGCCGGTACGACCACCACGGTCCGGGTCTCCCTGCTGCGCGCCCCCGCTTCCCCGACCCGGAGACCGACCAGGGCGTGCACCGGTTCCGGCACGCGCTGGTGCCGGGGGCGGGCATCGGCGACGCCGTGCGCGAGGGCTGGCGGATCAACCTGCCCGAGCGGCGGGGCACGGGCGCCGGCGAGGTCGCGCCGCTGGTCTCGGCCGACCGGGACGCGGTCGTGGTCACCGCCGTCAAGCTGGCCGACGACGGCAGCGGCGACGTGGTGGTCCGCTTCCACGAGGCCCACGGCGGCCGGGCGCGGGCCACGCTTGACGGCCGGTTTCCCGGTCGCGGGGGTGGGGGTCACCGACCTGCTGGAGCGTCCGCTCGCCGGGGAGGAGTCCGCGGTCGAGGCCGACGGCGACCGGATCGCCGTACGGCTGCGTCCGTTCCAGCTGATGACCCTGCGCCTGAAGCGCGCAGCGCGCGCGGGACGGGCCCGGCTCGCCCGGCGGGCCGGGCCCGTCCACCCGTCACTGAGCGCGGGCCCGTGTCCACCGGCCGTGTCGGCGGCAGGATACTCCGCACGTACGTCCGCTCCCAGCACCGCGCCCGTCTCGCGCAGTTCGCGCCACGTCGTATACCGGTACCGGAACAGCCGGGCGCGGACGAAGCGCGGCGGCGCGTCGGGCGGGAACGGGGAGCTGCGCAGCAGCTTGAGCGTGGCCCGGTCGTTCTCCAGCAGCCGTTCCACCAGGGCGCCGAACCACGACCCCGCGTACGACGGCGACAGTGCGGCGAACCACATCAGCCAGTCCAGCCGCAGATGATACGGCGCGAACTGACGCGGCCAGCGCCGCGGATCACCGGGCTTGCCCTTGAACTCGTACTCCCGCCAGTCCCCCGTCCTCCCGGGCCGCCTCGTCGGCGGTGCCCTCGATCACCACCTCGTAGCGGGACCCGGCTGACGGTCCCGAAGGCGCCGTAGGTGTTGACCAGGTGGAGCGAGTCGAAGGGCGGTTCATCACCTGGCGGCGGGAGAGCATATTGCCGGACCGGCCGGTGGCTCAGGAACACCAGCAGCGCCGCCACCGCGAGGACCACGACCTCGTACCAGAGCGGCGCGGCGGACACGACGGCGGATCGGCCGGGAGCCGGGACCACCGACAGGGCCAGCACGATGGTGATCCAGTTCAGCCAGGAGAAGTTCCCGACAGCACCAGCCACAGCTGGGTCAGGATCATCAGTGCCGCGGCGGCCGTCGCGACGGGTTGCGGCGTGAACAGCAGGAAGGGGCACGACGAGCTGTGTGACGTGGTTCGCGGCCACCTCGACGCGGTGCAGGGGCGGGGGGAGGTGGTGGAAGAACCAGCTCAGCGGGCCCGGCATCGGCTGGGTCTCGTGGTGGTGGTCCAGGCAGGTCAGCTTCCGCCAGCACTCGTCGCCGCGCATCTTGATCAGTCCTGCCCCGACTCGACCCGGAACAGCAGCCAGCGCAGCAGGAACAGCACGACGATCGGCGGCGCCACCCGTCGTTGCCGAGGAACACGGCGACGAATCCGGTCTCCAGCAGCAGCGACTCCCAGCCGAACGAGTACCAGGTCTGCCCGACGTTGACGATCGACAGGTACAGCACCCACGGCACCAGCCACAGCAGCATCGCGCCCACAGCGGCAGCAGCGAGTCCAGTCCCGCCACCAGCGCCGCCGACACCGCGCAGCCCGCCCACGCCACGACCGCGAAGAGACGGTCCGAGTAGCGCAGCTGGAACAGGCTCGGCGCCCGCTTGAACGGCACCCGCTCGACGAACCGGGGCACGGGCGTCAGACCGCGCTCGCCCATCAGCGGGCGGAACTGCAGGGCCGCCGTCAGGAACGCGACCAGGTACATGACGGCCAGGGCCCGCTGGAGGACCACCAGCTCAGCCAGTAGTCGGGTGCGGTGAACCACTCCACGGCGCTCCTAGCGTGCGTCACTCTCCGTACGACGTCGCTCCGGTTGCGTGACGTGAGCGAGCGAAGCAGACAATAGTGGCCGGTTGTCTGAATTGTTGTTGTTTGTTCTTCCCGTGAATCTTCTTCCCCTCGATCGACAGGAGCCGCGCGGTGCGGACACCTCTCTCGGCCCCTCCGTCGGCGCCTGCCTGCTCTCGGTGGCGCTTCTGGCCGGCGCCACCGGCTGCGGCGTCGCCGGTGCCGACGGCGACCCGGCCGCCGCCACGGGCGCGAGTGCTCCACCTCCAACCGGTCGCCACCCAGGGCCCCGACCCGTTCACGGACTCCACGGCCGTCTCGACGGCTACCCCGCCCCCGGCCGCCGGAACTGCCGCGCGCCCCTCTCCGCCAGTGCCGCGTCCGTCGCGCTCGACGGGCTGCGTCCCCTCTCGGGCGGGACGCCCGGCCTCTACGGCGGCATCCAGCACGTCGGCAGCTGTGACGTCACCCGGCAGATCGGCCAGCTGGCCGCGCACCCGGCCCGGAAGAGCGCCTTCGCCGAGGTCGCCGGGGTCTCCGCGGCGGCGCTCCCCGCCTACCTGCGAGGACTCACCCCCGGTCGTGCTCCGCTCCGACACCCGGGTCACCAACCACGGCTACCGGGACGGCCGGGCCACCGGGATACCAGGCGGTCCTCCAGGCGGGTACCGCCGTCCTCGTCGACGACCGGGGTGTGCCGCGCGTGCGCTGCGCCTGCGGCAACCCGCTGAAGGCGCCGGTCGCGGCCGGCGACGAGCCCGCCACCCGCGGCACGCCCTGGCCCGGCTACCGGCCCTCCGAGGTGGTCGTGGTTACCCCGGCACCCCGGGCCGTCACCGACCTGACCCTCGTCAGCACCGTGGACGACACCTGGATCGGGCGGCGACTCGGCCACGACACCCGACACGACCGGCCCGTCCCCCCGCCCGCATGGGTCACCGGCGCATCGACCCCGGCACCGTCCGCGCCGCCCACCACCCCGCCGGCCGACGCGCCCAGCGCCCCGCCGAGCCAGGGGAGGCGAGCGAAGAGGCAAGCGAAGAGACGTTCGAGGAGCCGTACGAAGTGCCGTACGCGGACCCGTACACCGACCCGTCTGCAGACCCGTACGGAGACCTGTACGAGGACCCGTACGGAGACCAGGACCCGTACGGAGACCTGTACGAAGAGTCGTACGAGGACATGCCCGACGGCGGCGCTTCCGCGGATGTCGTCTGACAGCGCGAAGAAGCCGAACAAGTCGAAGAATCAGGCAAATCCTGGCAAGGTGGGGCCCATGGCTGATCGGGGTGCGAGTGCCCTGTCACTCCCGGACGACTGGCCCGCCCACCCGGACCCGATCCTGGCGCTCAACCGCATGGGCAGCTTCGACTGGGACCTGGACACGGGACTGTTCCACATGGACGCCCAGGCCTACGAGGTGTTCGACCTGCGCCCGGGAGGAGTACGACGGGCGCCCCGAGTCGCTGTCGGTGCGCGTACCCACCGCCGAGGGTCACCGCCTGGACGCCCTGGTCGCCCAGGCCATGAAGGACGGCAGCGAGAACTACGGCACCTACTTCCGGCTGCGCTGCCGCGACGGCACCCTGCGCTGGACCCGCACCCAGGGCTACATCCGCCGCGACGAGACCGGCCGCCCCCGCCGGATCATCGGCATCGTCCGTGACGCCACCCAGGAGGTCGGCGACATCGAGGCCCGCCGCGAGCAGGCCGCGCAGGACGAGGCCCGCCGCCGGCCCACCAACGTCGTCCAGCTCGCCACGGCCGCCCTCGCGCACGCCCGTACGGTGGACGACGTCATCGAGGTCCTAGCGGGACACCCACGGCCTCACCCGCCTGGGCGCCACCAGCCTCGTGATGGGTCTGGTCGAGGCCGGCCGCATCCGGCTGGTCGCCGACGGCCCCGACAACAGCTTCGTCCCGGGCACCCGCGTCACCCGGATCGACGAGCCGTACCTGATGAGCGAGGCCGTACGGACCCTCAGTCCCCGCTTCATCGAGTCGCCGGAGGAGTTCGCGGCGCGCTACCCCTCCTGTGGCAGAGCATCACCCACCTGAACATCACCGCGGCCGCCTACCTGCCGCTGATCGCCCAGGCCCGGCCGATCGGCGCGATCGGGCTGCTCTACAGCGACCGGCGCGGCTTCTCCGCGGAGGACCGCAACGTACTCGTGGCGCTGGGCAGCGGCATCGCGCAGAGCCTGCAGCGGGCCATGCTCTACGAGCAGGAGATGGACCTCGCCGAGGGCCTCCAGCAGGCCATGCTTCCGCGCAGCATCCCCAGCGTCCCCGGCTGCGACGTCGCCGTCCGCTACCGCGCGGCCACCATCGGTGGTTCCCTCGGGCGCGACATCGGCGGTGACTGGTACGACCTGATCCCGCTGCCCGGCGGGCGGGTGGGCGCCGTCATCGGCGACGTCCAGGGCCACGACACGCACGCCGCCGCCGTCATGGGGCCAGCTGCGCATCGTGCTGCGCGCCTACGCCGCCGAGGGCCACCCCCGGCCACGGTGATGGCACGGGCCTCCGTCTTCCTCCACGAACTCGACACCGACCGCTTCGCCACCTGCCTGTACGCGGAGGCCGACCTGGGCACCGGAGTGGTCCAGGTGGTCCGCGCCGGGCACATCGACCCCCTGCTGCGGCGCGACGACAGGACCTGCCGCCGCGTCCCCGTCGAGGGCGGGCTGCCGCTCGGTCTGTCCGCCGAGTTCGGGCGCCTCGCCTACCCGGTCTCCACCGTCGAGCTGGACCCGGGCAACACCCTGCTGCTGTGCACCGACGGCCTGGTCGAGCAGCCCGGCGCCGACCTCGACGAGGGGATAGAAGTGCTCACGGCGCTGGTCGCCTCCGGCCCGCAGGACGTCCGGGACCTGGCCGACCGGCTCATCGACGTGGCCGAGGAGCGCGGCGGCGACGACGACGTGGCGCTGCTCCTGCTGCGCCGCCACGGGGTGAACACCCCCGGACCTTCGGCCGGCTCCAGCAGCACGTGCCCCGGGCGACCCCGAGGCCCCAACCGAGGCCCGGCACATGATCCGCGCCGCCGTCCGCGCCTCGGGGCGCCGCGGCCAGAGCGACAGATCGAGCTGGTCGCCGACGAACTGGTCACCAACGCCCTCGCGCACACCGAGGGGTCCGCCGTCGTCACCCTGCGGCTGCTCACCGGCACCGACCGCCGGCTGCCGGGTCGAGGTCGAGGACTCCTCCAGCGCCCTGCCGCGCCGCCGCGACGCCGGGGACGCCGGTGTCTCCGGGCGCGGGCTGCTCCTGGTCGAGACCCTCGCCGACGAGTGGGGGCGTGGTAGGGCGCGGCGGCGGCAAGTGCGGTGGTCCGAGTTCGTGGTGTCCCACCGCGCGGGCTGAGCCCACTGGCACCGTCGGTCCCCGGTGGCACTCTGGACGTATGCCCGAACTGCCCGAGGTCGAGGCGCTCCAGGGACTTCCTGACCGAGCACCACCGGCCGAGAGATCGTCCGCGTCCTGCCCGTGGCGATCAGCGTCCTGAAGACGTACGACCCCTCCGCTCACCGCCCTGGAGGGCCAGCAGGTGACCGCGTGCACCGCCACGGCAAGTTCCTCGACGTGGAGACCGCCGACGGCCCGCATCTGGTGACCCATCTGGCCCGCGCGGGCTGGCTGCACTGGAAGGACAGCCTCCCCGGCGGCCTTCCCCCGCCCCGGCAAGGGCCCGCTCGCCCCGCGCGTCGCCCTGGAGACCGGCGCCGGCTTCGATTCCGACGGAGGCGGGCACGCAGGCGGCTCGCCGTGTACGTCGTAGCCGACCCGCGGCAGGTGCCCGGCGTGGCCCGGCTCGGCCCCGACCCGCTCGCCGACGACTTCGACGAGGCGCGTTTCGCCCGCTCTCCTCGAAGGCGAGCGGCGGCAGCTCAAGGGCGCCCTGCGCGACCAGAGCCTGATCGCGGCGTGGGAAACGCGTACAGCGACGAGATCCTGCACGCGGCGAGGATGTCCCCCTTCAAACTGGCCGCGTCGCTCACCGACGAGGAGACCGCACGGTTAGCCGCCGCCCTGCGCGGCACGCTCACCGAGGCGGTGGGGGGGAACGCTCCCGGGGCATCGCCGCCGGCCGGCTCAAGGCCGAGAAGAAGAGCGGGCTGCGGCGTGCACGGCCGCACCGGCGAACCCTGCCCGAGTGTGCGGCGACACCGTTCGCGAGGTCTCCTTCAGCGACTCCTCGCTCCAGTACTGCCCGACCTGCCAGACCGGCGGCAAGCCGCTGGCGGACCGGAGGCTGTCCCGGCTGCTCAAGTAGCGCCGCCCGGTTCAGCAAGAAAAGCTATGGTTCCGCACAGTTAAGGACGAAAGTCCCGAATGCGGCCAAGGGGTGCATGGGCAGAGAAGGTCGGAGAGAGCGTGACCGAGCCCACAGTGAGGAACCCCGCCGTATGCCGACCCATGTCGCCACACGCCCGCACCCCACCGCGGCCGCCGTCCGGCGCCCCGCGCCCGACACCCCGGACGCCGTCACCAGCGCCTTTCGCCCGTCTCGCCGTGCTGGACGACGGGCCCGGAGAAGGAGCGGCTGCGGGACGAGCTGACCCGGGCCTGGCTGCCCATGGCCCACCGACTGGCCTCCCGCTTCCGTGACAAGGGCGAGAGCACCGAGGACCTGCGCCAGGTCGCCGCCCTGGGACTGCTCAAGGCGATCCGCCGGTACGACCCGGCCAGGGGGCCGTTCGAGCCGTTCGCGATACCCACCATCCGCGGGGAACTGCGGCGGCACTTCCGCGACCGCACCTGGGACGTCCGGTCGCCGCGCCCGCGTCCAGGAACTCCCAGCAACCGCGTGCGGGCCGCGTATGGAACTGGCCCTCGGCCCCGCGGCGCGTGCCCCACCGTCGACGATCTGGCCCGGCAGCACACCGGGCTGTCCGAGCAACAGGTCCCGCGACGGACTGGAGGCGCTCGAGAGCTAGCCGCGCCCTGTCCCTCGACGCCGGGCAGCGGCGGCGCGGACGGTGACGGGCCGAGCCCGGCGGACTTCCTCGGGGAGCCGGACCACGCCTTCCCAGCTGGTGGTCGACCGGAGAGCGTCAAGGAGGCGGTGCGCCGGCTGCCGGTCGCGTGAACGCGCCATCCTCTACCTGCGCTTCTTCGAGGACTGGTCGCAGAGCCGCATCGCGGAACGCAGGCATCTCCCAGATGCACGTCGCCCGGCTGCTCGGCCAGACCCGCCCGGCTGCGGCGCGAGACGCTCGACTGACGGTGACCACTCAGCCGGTGGGAAGCGTCACCAGATGTTCCCCGTGCCCGCGCGTGTGCGCACCTCGTAGCGGGCAATCTGGTCGGGATGCAGGCGGCCCCGCCGTGCATGGTGTTCGGCCGGGCGTCGGCCCGGGGACGTTCCAACTCGTGACCGTCTGCTCCGTGCCGTCGAATCCGACGGCGACCAGGCGGCAGAGCGCGGCCCCCGCCCCGTCCTTGACCTCGACTCACATCGGTGCCCCAGGCCTCGTCCTCGGTGATGACCCGCGCCCATGCCCCGACCGCTCGTCGGTCGCGGTGATCCGCACCGCCGGGTCGGCCTGTCCCGCGTAGATGACGACGCCGGGACCGGCCACGGCGCACGGCCCCACGGCGGCGGCCACGGCGTACAGCACTCCGCCTGCGGCCGGCCCTCCGGCGCGTGGTCACCCGGACAGCACGAGCAGTCGACGGGGGGGGTCGCCCGCCAATTACCAGCATCAACTGGCGGGTGGCGGGGCCGAATTCGGTCACCCGCGCCGTGCACCGTGGGGCACTCCACGAGGTGGTCCTCGAAGCGGAATGCTTCCGCCTCGTCCAGCACGCCGAGCGCGTGAGGCGCCGACGTCACGATGCCTTTCAGGGACCTCGTGCCGATTCCTCGTGCCGTTGCGGGGTGGGTCACCCCCGCTCCCCACCCGTACGCACCCCGGACAGCCGAATCACTCCAGCCACGGGCAGAATCGCAACCAAGGGGTTCGGAGCGGTCGGGCCCGTGGATTGGTCCGTCCGAGGAGAAGTTCGGGAAACCGGCCGGGTCCCCGAAACCGGCCCGTCCCCTGCCCGTCCCTAGAAGAGATGGATGGCCAGGTGGCTGAGCGGCAGCCCCAGCTGCCAACGCCGGGGTCACACCTTCGGCCCCTCGTCCTCCCCGGTCACCGCCCCCGCCCGGGACCGCGTTCAGGTCCGGGGCGAGCAGCTCGGTGTCCTGGAGCCAGCGCCAGGCGTCCCGCGCCAGCTCCAGGTCCGGCGAGCGCCGGCCGGCGGCGATCGTGTCGGCCGTGACCTCGGCCAGCCGCACCCGCACCCACTCGTGCCACGGCTGGTCGTACGCGGCCGGCGACAGCCAGGTCTCCAGCCGGGTGATGACCCGGATGCCGACCAGCTCGTCGTCGGTGTCGGACAGGAAGACGGTCAGCGCCAGGTACGTCGCGCCCGGCGCGGAACTCGAAGGACGTCGGCGGCATCAGGTCGCCGGTCCGCAGCAACTCGTCGGCGATGTACTCGGCGTACAACCACGCCATGGGAACGGTCAGTTCGCCCCCACCGGTGCCGTCCGTGCCTCTGACCCGGTGCAGCATCCCTTCCTGCCTTCCTTCCGGTGCGTACGCGTCGCCTTGACCCGGGTCATGGGCCCCCGTCCGGAACATGGATGAGGACGTAGCCGATTACTCAACCGGGGTCCTGGGCAAGGCGCTTTACGGAGGTTTGACCATACGGTCGGTTTCACCGCAGGTCGGCGGCGTATCCCGGTAGCACCCTGCGCAGGGCTCGCCTGCAGCGCGTAGTACGCGCGGACTTCACGGTACCGGGCGGATGCTCCAGGGCTGCCGCGTCTTCCGCCACACTCGCCCCCTGGAAGTACACCAGCACCAGGACTTCACGGTGCTCCGGAGTGAAGTGTCTTCACAGCCTCGCGCACATCCAGGGCCGCCGCGCCCGTTCGGCGTGATCGGCACAGACCCGCGCGTTCTCCAGCACGGCGTCGCCGACCTCCGCGGGCCGCGCCTGCCGGGCCCGGCGCGCTCGATCGCGAGTCGCCGGGCCACGGTGAGCAGCCAGGGCCGTACGGAGTCGAAGTCGTCGGCGCGCAGCGCCTCGGATGCTGCCAGGCGCGGACCAGGGTCTCCTGCACGAGGTCTTCGGCGCGTTGTCGGTCGCCGTCGCTGAGCCGCAGCAGCAACGCGAAGAGCGGCCGGCCGTGCTCGCGCTGCAGTGCGGCGAGCTCGTGCTCGGCGGTCGTCCCGTTCGTTCTGTCCGTCAGGGTGATTCCGGCCGTCATGGCCGTATGGCACCGCAGGCCGCCGCCCGGGGACAGGGCACGCGCACGGGTGTGCGACGGACGGTCGATCGCGTCGACGAACGGTTCGACGAACGGTCGGCGCCCCCCGTTCGACCGGCCGGAGCACCCCGTTCGCGCACGCCGGACGGGCTAATGGGCGTGTCGGAGCCGCCTGGGACGCCGTGAGACTCATTACCTATTTGTGGGTAAATGTGACTATTCATCGGTGTGTGCGACCCCAGCGGAGTGAACGGATGATCACACGCAGTCGGCAGGTGGCCTCCTGGCCCTGACCGCGCCTTCTCACGGTGGGCGCGGGCCTGCCAGGCCCGCGACTCACGAACCGCCGAAACTGGCCGGCCCCGGCCCCGTCCGCCGCGGACACCGGCGTCTTCACCCTGGTCGCCTCCGGCGACGTACTGCCGCACGACTCGATCATCGAACGGGCCCGCTTCGACGCGGGCGGCACCGGCTACGACTTCCGCCCCATGCTGGCCGGCGCCGAACCGGTCGTCTCGCGCGCCGACCTCGCCCTGTGCCACATGGAGACCGTGTACGGCGCGCGAACGGCGACTACAGCGGCTACCCCTCTTCGTCCCCGCCCCAGGCGGCCGAGGCGCTGGCCGCCACCGGCTACGACGGCTGCTCCACCGCCTCCAACCACAGCGTCGACGACGGCGCCGACGGTATCCGCCGCACCCTGGACGCCCTCGACCGCGCCGGTGTACGGCACGCCGGTACGGCACGCACCGAGGCCGAGGCGCGCACCACGACGGTCCTGCGCGCAGGCCGCGCCGACGTCGCCCACCTCGCCTACACCCTGCACACCAACGGCCACCCGATTCTCGAGGAGCAGCCCTGGGCGGTCGGCATGATCGACGAGGAGCGGATCGTCACGGACTCCCGGGCCGCCCGGGAAGCCGGCGCGGACATCGTCGTCGTGTCCCCTGCACTGGGGCACCGAATGGCAGGACGAGCCCGACCAGGACCAGTTGACCCTGGCCCGGAGCCTGACCGCCGCCCGGACCGGCGACCGCCCCGACATCGACCTGATCCTCGGCACCCACGCCCACGTCCCGCAGGCGTACGAGAAGGTCAACGGCACCTGGGTGATCTACGGGATGGGCGACCAGATCGCGGGCGAGATGATCAACGACGAGGGTGCCCGCGACCCGCGCGGCAACCAGTCGTCCATCGGCCGCTTCACCTTCGCCCCGCCCGCCCGGCCCGGTGAACGCTGGCGGGTGACCCGGGCCGAGTTCGTCCCGCAGCTGTTCGACGTGGACGCCGGCCGGGGTGGTGAACCTCAACCGCGCGCTGGAGCAGGGCGCCGACCTGCGTGCCGTGCGCGACCGGATCCGCGACGTCGTGCTCAGCCGGGGCGCGGCCGAGGACGGACTGGTGATGGGGGAGTAGGCCGGCTAACGGCGCGCCAGCTCCGACTTCCGGGTACGAGTACCCGAAGTAGATCACCAGCCCGAGCGCGAACCACACGGCGAACCGCGCCCACGTCTGCCACTGCAGAAACGTGATCAGCCAGATCGAGAAGACGATCCCCAGGGCGGGGACGAACGGCATGAACGGCGTGCGGAAGGTGCGCGGCAGGTCCGGCTGCCGGTAGCGCAGCACGATCACCGCCGCGCACACCACCACGAACGCCAGCAGGATGCCGATGTTGGTCAGCTCGGCCGCCTCGCCGATCGGCAGGAACCCGGCGATCGCGGCCGACGCGAACCCGACGATCCAGGTGACCCGGGTCGGCACGTGCCGCGTCGGGTGGGTTTCGCGAACCACTTGGGCAGCAGCCCGTCGCGCGACATCGAGAACCACACGCGGGTGACGCCCAGCATGAAGGTGAACATCACGGTGAGGGATGCCGATGATGGCGCCCACCGCGATGACGTCGGCCAGGGAACTCAGCCCCACCGACTCGAACGCCGTCGAGAAGCCGCTCTCCGGGTCGATGCTCCTGTAGTTCTGCATGCCGGTCAGCACCAGGCAGGCGGCCACGTACAGCACCATCGAGATCACCAGCGAGTAGATGATCGCCTTCGGCATGTGCCGCTGGGCGTCCTTCGACTCCTCGGCCGCCGTCGACATGGCGTCGTAGCCGAAGACCGCGAAGAACACCGTCGCCGCGCCCGTGAACGCGCCGCCGACCCCGTACGGGAAGAACGGGTTGTAGTTCGAGGTGTCGATGTGGAAGACGCCGACCGCGATCACCAGCAGCACCACCAGGACCTTCAGCACGACCACGACCATCTCGAAGCGGGCCGCGTTCTTGATTCCCAGGTTCAGCAGGTACGCGATGAGCAGGCAGAGCAGCGCGGCGAACAGGTCGACCCGGTGACCGTCACCGGTGCCCGGCGCGCCCAGCATCCAGCTCGGGATGTCGGCGCCCATCTCGCCCACCAGGAAGCTGAAGTAGCCCGAGATGCCGATCGCCACGACCGCCACGATCGCCGTGTACTCCAGGAGCAGGTCCCAGCCGATGAACCAGCCCGCCAGCTCACCGAGGACCGCGTAACCGTAGGTGTAGGCGGAACCCGCCTTCGGGATCATCCCGGCGAACTCGGCGTACGACAGCGCCGCCGCCGCGCTCGCGACGCCGGCGATGAGGAAGGAGACGAGGACCGCCGGTCCCGCCGTGCCGTTGGCGACCGTGCCGGCCAGGGTGAAGATGCCCGCCCCGATGATGCCGCCCACGCCGATCGCGGTCAGCTGCCACAACCCCAGCGTCCGCTGCAGGCCGGTGCCCTCCCCGCCCTCGGTGTCCTCGATGTGCTCGATGGGTTTGCGGCGGAGAACGCCCTCGCCCATGCGGAACCCGGCCACACGCCTCACCTCTTTGTGAATGGCAAACGGCTGACGGTGGATCATGATGACTCACACACGCCCGCGACGGAAGCCACGACGCACGCGTCGCACCCGCCGGTGCCAGGCCCCGCGACCCCGGCAAGATCCGAACGACGCCCCTAGGGCACCACTGTCACGGGCCAGCGCCCCGCCTTCACCAGCCGCACCGCGACGGAACCGACGATCCGGTGTCCGGCCTGCTCGGAGACGCCCACCACCACGGCGTCGGCCTTCAGCTCGTCGGCCGCCCTGACCAGCCCGTTGTAGGGGTCGCCGCGGAAGGTGTGGAACTCCCAGCGCACGTCGAATATCCCCTTGGACCGCTCGGTCGCCTCCCGGATCTGGGCCACCAGGTCCTCGGCGATCTCGTCGGTCGTCTCCGCCACCGGCGCCCCGAGCGCCGCGCCCGACGCCAGCACCGGCTGCACGTACACCACGGCGAGCAGCGCGCGCTGCCGCCGGGCCAGACCACCTGCGTAGGCCGCCGCCCGGAGCGAGGAGTCGGAGCCGTCCACCCCGGCCACGATGACCTTCGGCCCGTCCGTGCCCCGTTCGAACTGCTGGGAGTGCTGTTCCGTCACGCGGCGAGGCTATCCGGTCGCTCGTGATCTTGGGCCGTGCGGGTGGTTCCGTGCCGCCGCACCGGTGTTGCTCAGGTGCGCCGGACCGTGGCCGGGCGACTGATGAGTCATGAAGAAGGATCAGTTGCTGACACGACGCCGCGCACTGCTGGCCGGCGCCGCGGCCGTGGAGCGGCGGGCACCGCCGGCGCGCTCGCGGTGGCCCTGGGGGACGGACCGGCCCGGCCGGTCGCCCCCGCCCCGGGTTCCCCGGCGCACCGCCCGCTCAAGCCCTCCGCATACCGCCTTCAGCCCTTGACCGGATACGGTGCGCCACGTGCCGCGCCCGCGCGTACCCCGGTGCGCAGCGAGCCGATCCTGCGCGTGTCGGGCCGGGGCCGCACCATGCTGCTCACGTTCGACGACGGGCCCGACCCCCGCTACACCCCGGACATCCTGGACACACTGGCGAAGTACGACGTGCGCGCGACGTTCTTCGTGTGCGGCGAGATGGCGGACTACCACAGGGACCTGCTGTCCCGGATGGCCGACGAAGGGCACGTCGTCGGCAACCACACCTGGTCCCACCCGCTGCTGACCAAGCTCGGCCGGCGCCGAATCCGCTCCGAGATGGAGCGCACGAGCGAAGTCGTCGAGCAGGCCTACGGCGAGCCGCCCCGGTGGTTCCGGGCCCCGTACGGAGCGTGGAACCGCGCCGCCTTCCAACTCGGCGCCGAACTCGGCATGGAACCGCTCGCCTGGACCGTCGACACCCTCGACTGGACCACCCCCGGCACCGGCACCATCGTCGACCGGGTGGGGACGGCGCCGCCCCCGGCGTCGTGGTGCTCTCGCACGACGCCGGGGGCGACCGCTCGCAGAGCGTCCGCGCCCTGCGCTCCTACCTGCCGGAGCTGCTGGACTCCGGCTACCACCTCACCGTCCCCCGGCGGCGCTACGTCTGACGCCCGCGACGCCCGCCCGGCCGGGGCACGCTCAGCGGATCCCGGTCATGCGGGCGAAGGCGACGACGTTCCCCTCGTATCCGTTCTGCTTCGAGAAACCGCCACCGCAGGTGATGACCCGCAATTCCGGGCTGCCTTTGGAGGCGTACACCCGGTCGCCGGGGAAATCGTCCTTCTCGAAAACCTCGATGCCGTAGATCTCGAAGACCGCCGTCTTTCCGTCCTGGCGGTGCACGTCGACCTTGTTTCCTTTTTCAGCGCCCCGAGCCCGTAGAAGACGGCGGGCCCCTGTTGGTTGTCGACATGGCCGACGACGACCGCGGTGCCCTTTTCCCCGGGGGAGACCGCGCCGGTGAACCAGCCGGCCAGATTCGGGTCCTCGGGCGGCGGCGCGCCGACCCAGCCGTCCGCGTCGAGACCGACCGGCATCATCGGCGCGTCCACCTGGATGGCGGGAATGCCGACCCGGTCGGGCACCGAGTACGGCAGCGGCGTGAGGCCCGCGGCGGCGTCGTCGCCCCCGCGACGCGGGTGTCCGAGGCGGCGGCCGACGCCGGCTGCGGCGGGCCCACGTCGAATTCCCCGAACCGTTCCGGATGAGCGCGAGCCCGGTCAGCAGAACAAGCGCTATCACGCCCCAGGGAGCGCGCTTCCGGGTCCGCTCCTCCTCTTCGGCCAACTCGGACGCATACATTCGCCATCCCCTCGACGCGGCCGTCGCCGTGTCATTCGCGCATACGAGCACGCTATGCGCCGTGCGCCCGACCGGCGACGGGGCGGCGGCGAACGGGTGGCGCGCACGCCCTTCCATGAGCCATCCGGGATTTCCCGGCAGGAAATTTCTGACGGTCCGTGACCTGCGGCGATATCCACTCGCGCGGCACCGGCCCGGTATGCCCCCTCACCAGGACGGACCATTCCCGAAATGCGGCTCCGCGCAGGTCAACTGAGGGTCTTTCTGGGAGGCGCTTTCTCGCCGATCGACCGGGGACGGGACCCGGGGGCGTCTTCCGCGGAGGATCACATGCGTAACACTCGTGCCCTCGCGGCAGCCGGCGCCGCGGTCGCTGTCCCTCGGGCTGGCCGCCCCCACGGCCACCGCCGGCGGCGACCACAACCAGCCGTCCAACATCGTCGCGCTGCCCAGTGTGATCGCCCGCGGCGGTCAGATGACCGTCACGGTCGACGGCTGCCCGCAGGGCGGCACGATGACCTCGGACGCGTTCCGGACGACCCACCTGACCCCGGTCAAGGGTGCCAACGAGACCTCCAAGGGCACCGCCACCATCAAGGAGGACGCCCGGCCGGGCTCTTACGACATCACCGTCAACTGCTCGGGCAGGCGACTGACGCGTCCGGCGGCCTTCACCGTCATCGGCGGCGTCCGCGGCGGCGTCGGCGGCAGCAGCTCCAGCGGGGCGACCCCGACCGACATCGCGATCGGCGGCGGGCTCGTCGCCGCGGCCGTCGCCGGTGGTGGCCTGTTCTGGATGCGCCGCCGGGCCGAGCGGCGCATCTGAACCGTCCCCGTCCGCTTCGTCCGGCACCGTACGGGCTCGCCTTCACAGGCGGGTCCGTGCGGCCCCTTCGACCGCGCGCCGACGTCACGTCGACAGGGCTTCGCCCCGGGTCCACAACGGGTCCGGGGCGAAGCCCTGTCCGACGCGGGGCGGGGATGTCAGGCGCCGTCCCCGGCGGAGCGGCGGCGCGAGAGGTGGTAGGCCGCGCCGACCGAGCCCGCGATGAGCAGGGCGCCGAGCCCGATCTCCTGCACGTCGAGCCTGGCGACGCCGCCACCCGCCGGCGTGCACGCCCTTGAGGTGGCGGGGTTCGTGCGTGGGGTGGTCGGAGTGGTGGCCCGCGATGGTCAGGTTCACGGTGCCGGTCGTCTTGGCGCAGGCGAACGTCACCTGGTAGACCGCCCCACGTCTGGCGTCCCGGTCGACCTGGCCGTCGCGGACGACTCGTGCCGCGGGATGGTGACCGTGTCGAACACCGCCGACGAGACCGTGACGCGGCCCCGGCAGCCGTCGGCACCGCGGCCCACCCCCAGCGTGACCCTCGCCGCCCGGCGCGACCGTGGCGGGATGGACGGTGAAGCCGAACGTCGAACTGCTGCCCCCTACGGCAGCCCCGGCCGGTACGCAGGCGGAAAGGGCGGCGACGCCCAGCAGAGCGACCGAGGCGGCGGGTATCGCGCGCATGGTGAATCCTCCGGGTCCCCGAGGAGCGGCGGCGGACCTGTTCCGCTTCGCGCCAGAAATGCACCTCGATGCCCGAAACGCTAGGAAACCGTGCACGTAGGCGCGATCGCAGTCGCGCGAATGGGGCAATGTGTGGGCCGCTCAGGGGACGGTGCCTGGTGTGTCGGGCGTCCCCCGGCGGGTGCCCGGTGCAGGGGCCGCCGGGGGACGCCCGTAGGTGCCCGTCCGCGTGGAGCGTCAGCCCTCGGCTCCCGGGAACAGGTTCAGGAACGGATCCGTCGACGCCGCCACGCCGCGGCTGAACGGTGCGTCGAAGTCCCAGATCAGGAAGAGCAGGAAGGCGATCAGCGCCGAGAACAGCCCGGCGAGGATCAGTTCGCGCGCCGTACGCCGGATCTGCAGGGCGAAGACCATGCCGACCGTGACGACGCCTCCTGTGACGAGCCCGAACCACACCACGCCCGGCATGGTCGCCCCGGTCGACTCCGCCCGGGCGATGCGGGCCTGGTCCGCCGCGGTCACCTGGTCGACGAGCGGCTGGTACGCCCTGGGCCTCGAAGTCCGTCCTCGGCTCGTAGTCGGTGACGTCCGCGCGGACGCGGTCGAGGAGTTCTGTGCCGCGCTCGGTCACCTCGCCGCGGTCGGCCATGGCCTTCCACTCGGTGGTGACGACGTGTCCGACATAGGCGTTGACATCCTCCCGGATGCGGTCACGGACGTCGGGCGGATAGACCCGGACGCGTTCCGAGATCTCGTGCAGCGCGACCGCCTCCGCCTTACGTGGTCCTGGGCGGCGCTGCGTGCCTCCCAGACACCGGCGATGGCCAGGCCCAGGACGATGGCGTACACCACGCCGATCCACATCGTCATGTACTCGATGACGTCCGGGGTCTCGGTGATGTCCTCGTCGTCGGACGCCCGGCGGTGCCGTAGGAGGGTGATGATGACGACCACGACACAGGCCGCCAGCATCGCGAGGGTGAGAACAAGCCATTCCGGCAAGAGAGGCTCCAGAAGATCAGCGCGCACGGAGCGCGGCGACGGCGACCACCGCGGGCACCGTGATGAGCAGGACGAAGACGAGCGGCGACGTGGCCCCGCGCGGGGGACCGCTGCTGGGGCCGGGCGGCGCGGTAGCGGGGGTAGTGCACCGGGCTCAGCGACGGCGCGCGCGTGGGCGTGGCCGACGACGGGGCGGGCGCGGAGGCGCGGGACGGGTCGGCGTAGGAGTGGGGCTGGGGGGCGGTGCCGGTGCCGGGCCGGGCCGGCGCCGGTGGTGGCGGAGGCGGCGGCTCGGGCTTCGGGTCGGGCGGCGTCGGCCGGGGAGGCTTCGGCGCGGGGGGCGGCGGGGGAGTGGGCTCCGGCGGAGCGGAGGCGGAGGCGGAGGTGGTGGTGGCGGCTTGGGAGGCGGGGTGGGAGTGGGCGTCGGTGAGGGCTCGGGGCACGGCGGGAAGGTGGGCCGAGAGTCGCCTCCCGGCGACGGCAACCGCGTCGGTGCCGCCCGGTCCGGTCGACGCGTACGCGCAGGCGTCGGCCTGCGCCGGGCCGACCGGTACGCCGACGAGTGTGAACGTCAGCGTCACCAGGGCCAACACCCGTCCGGCAGAAGCGGATCGGGTCGGTTCGGGTCCATGCACGACGCAGATCATGGAGCCTGCCGGGCCGGGCCACGCCCGATTACCGGACGATTGCCCCGAAGGAGGGGACACGGGCCGACCGGCGGTTTGACCAGCGCACACCTCTGCCCCCCAAGGAGTCGCACGTGTGTACGGGCAGGGGCGTGGCAGGCGCGGTTCGCGGGTCGAGGCGGGTCCGCCGCTCGTCGGGCGACACCCTGGTGGTCGCCGGCGTGGTCGCCGTATTGGTCCGGCCGGGAAAGAAAACCGCGGCGCCGTTGAACACAACCGGCTGCGCCGTGCGTACCCAGTGTCGTGCGGCGGCGCAGCGGCCGCCCCAACACCTTCGTGACGATCGGGGATTGACGATGAAGACCTCCTGGCGGAGCGCCTCACTCGTGGCGAGCGCTGCGGTGGTGCTGGCGCTGACGACGGCGTGCGGCCAGGACGGCGGCGGCGCCACCGGCAGCCAGAACGTGGGCGCCACGGCCGCGCCCGGCGACGTCGGCGACATCGGAGCAGGGGCCGGCGACGGACTGGCGAGCGGCACCGGCGGCGCCCAGGCGTCGGCGAGCCCGCCGGAGTCCGCGGGCAAGCTGTCCGTCTCCACCAACGCGGAGATCGGCGAACTGGTGACCGACGGAGCGGGCCGCACCCTCTACCGCTTCGACGCGGACACCGCCAAGCCGCCCAAGACGACGTGCGAGAACGACTGCGCCACCGCCTGGCCGCCCGTGGCTGCCGACGATGCCCTCGCCGGCGAGGGCATCGACAAGGCGCTGCTCGGTGAGGTCACCCGCCCCGACGGCACCAAGCAGCTGACCATCGGCGGCTGGCCCGCGTACCGCTACGCCAAGGACACCGCCGCCGGTGACGTCAAGGGCCAGGGCGTCGGCGGCAAGTGGTACGCGCTGGCCGCCGACGGCAAGAAGGCCAAGGCCGAGGAGGCGCCCGGGCTCTCCACCCGCGACGACCCGAAGCTCGGCGAGATCGTCGTCGACAAGAACGGCATGACCGTCTACCGCTTCATGAAGGACGAGGCCTGGCCGAAGCCGGTGTCGGCCTGCACCGGCGCCTGCCTGGAGAAGTGGCCGGTCGTCGCGCCCGTGGAGCCCAACGACACCGAGGGCGTGGTCAAGAAGGACCTGATGACCTTCACCCGGCCCGACGGCGCCGAGCAGCAGACTGTCGACTGCTGGCCGATCTACACCTTCGCCGGTGACAAGAAGGCCGGCGACACCAACGGTCAGGGCGTCGGCGGCACCTGGTACGCCGTCTCGCCCGACGGAAAGCCGGTCGGCGCGCCGGAGAAGTAGCGGCCTCCCCGCCCGCCGCCCCCGGCGCGCGACCGCGGACCGTCCCCTCCGTACCCAGGCGGAGGGGACGGTCCCGTTCCGCGCGCTTTGGTGTCTGCCTTGGCACCCGGCACGTGCCGCAGGCAGTGACCGGGAACGGACGGTCAATTTCCGTTTGGGCTCGCCCCTTTGGCAGGCGATCAGTAGCCTCAGCTCGAACACCGGATCGCCAATGCCCCTTGGAGAGCTAGATGGAGCGTCCCGCCTGGGCCCCCTCGCAGCATCGACATCTCGGTGCCCAGCGTGTCCCGGATCTACGACTTCTACCTGGGCGGTTCGCACAACTTCGAGGTCGACCGGGAAGCGGCCCGCAGGGCCATGGAGTTCATGCCGGGCCTCCCCAAGATCATGCAGGCGAACCGGGCGTTCATGCGCCGCGCCGTGCGCTTCGCGGCCGACGAGGGCATCGACCAGTTCCTGGACATCGGCTCCGGCATCCCCACCTTCGGCAACGTCCACGAGGTGGCCGCACGCAGCCGCCCCGGCGCCCGCGTCGTGTACGTCGACCACGACCCGGTGGCGGTCGCGCACAGCGAGGCCGTCCTGGCGGGCAACGACGACGCGGACGTCGTGGCCGCCGACCTGCTCAAGCCGGGAGATCCTCGCCAGCCCCCAGGTGGAGCGGCTGATCGACCTGAATCGGCCGGTGGCCCTGCTGCTGGTTGCCATACTGCACTTCGTGGAAGACGCGGACGACCCGTATGCGGCGGTGGCCGAGCTGAGCGACGCGCTCGCGCCCGGCAGCATGCTCGTGCTCACGCACGCCTCGTACGAGGGGATCCCGCTGCCCGCCGAGCGGGCCGGGGGCGCGGTGGACGTGTACAAGGACATCCGCAATCCGCTGATCATGCGTTCGCGCGAGGAGATCGCGCGGTTCTTCGAGGGGTACGACATGGTGGAACCCGGACTGGTTCCGATGCCGCGCTGGCGGCCCGAGGAGGCGCCGGAGGAGGAGGACCCGTATACGTTCTCCGGGTTCGCCGGTGTGGGGCGTACGGCGTGATCGCGGAACCGGACGGGCCGGAGGACAGACTGCGCCGGTTCGCGACGATCTGGAGCCGGGCGGTGTTCCCGGTGACCTCGACGTCGTCGACCCGGCCCGAGTTCGAGGAACAACTGCTGCCGCTGGCCCGCCGGCTGAGCGAGGTGCTGCGGGCGCGGAGCTTCGACGCGGACGGGGCCAGGGCGGTCGGCGCCGCGCTGGTCGACTCCCACTGCACCGACCCCGAGGCGCTCGCCCGGACGCTGGACTGCGTCGACGCCTACCTCGTGCTCTACTGCGGCGAGGACGGCGACGCCGAGGGCCTGCGGGCCCGTTCGGCACGGCTGCAGCACGCCATGGCGGCCGGGTTCGCCGCCGCGCTGCGCGCCCGGACCCTCGCCGAGCAGGAGGCCATCGCGCAGGCCGCCCTGCGGGGCGCAGGGAGTGGTGGCCGAGGCCCTGCACGACAGCGAGGCCCGCTTTCGCGCGGTCTTCGAGGGCGCCGCCAGAGGCATCGGCATCGCCGACCTGGACGGCAACGTCCTCCAGGTGAACGGGGCCTGATGCGCATGTTCGGCATCGCCGACCCGACGCTGCGCGGCCGCAACGTCAGGGAGTGGTCGCACCCCGACGACGCGCCCCAGACCTGGCGGCTCTACGACGAACTGGTGCGCGGCGAGCGCGAGGCCTACCACCTGGAGAAGGCCTTCTACCGGCCCGACGGAACGGTCCTGTGGACCAACCTGACCGTCTCCCTCCTGCGCGACGCCGACGGCACCCCGCAGTACCAGCTCGCGCTGATGGAGGACACCACCGAACGCCGGCTGCTCAATCTGCGGCTGCGCTACGAGGCCACGCACGACGCGCTCACCGGCCTGCCCAACCGCAGCTTCTTCTTCGAACGTCTGGAGAAGGCGCTCAACGCGGGCCCGGGCCAGCGCTTCGGCCTGTGCTACCTGGACCTCGACGGCTTCAAGACCGTCAACGACAGCCTGGGCCACGCGGCCGGCGACCGGCTGCTCGTGGAGGTCGCCGACCGCCTGCAGTCCTGCGCCACCGCACCCGGCGAGATGGTCGCCCGGCTCGGCGGCGACGAGTTCGTCGCGCTGACCACGGGCCCGGGCACCCGGGACGAGGTCGACGAACTCGCCGGGCGGATCATGAACGCGCTGCTCGCCCCGATCAGCGTCGACGGCCGCGAGCTGACCGTGCGCGGCAGCATCGGCATCGTCGAGGGCCCGGCGGGGGAGCGCAGCCCGGCGGAGAGTGCTGCGCAGCGCCGACATCACCATGTACCGGGCCAAGTCGGCGGGCGGCAACCGCTACGAGCTGGCCGACCCGGAGGCCGACGCCCGCGTCATCACCCGGCACGGCCTGACGACCGCGCTGCCGGCGGCCCTGGAGCGGGGCGAGTTCTTCATCGAGTACCAGCCGCTGGTGCACCTCGGCGACGGCAGCGTGCGCGGCGCCGAGGCCCTGGTGCGCTGGCTGCACCCGCAGCACGGGGTGCTCGGCCCGGACCGGTTCATCCGCTCGCCGAGCACACCGGACTGATCGTGCCGCTGGGCCGCTGGGTGCTGGAGCAGTCGGTGCGCCAGGCCCGCGCCTGGCGGGAGCGGTACGGCGAGACGACCGCCGCCGGTCCGCTGCGCATCAACGTCAACCTCTCGCCCTGCCAGCTCACCCACCCCGGCCTGGTCCAGGACACCGTCGACATCCTGGAGCGGACCGGCGTCGCGCCCGACGCGCTGTGCCTGGAGGTCACGGAGTCGGCGCTGATCGGCGCGGACGACGACCTGCTCAAGCCGCTGCGCCGGCTGGCCGAGATGGGCGTCGACATCGCCCTGGACGACTTCGGCACCGGCTACTCCAACCTCGCCAACCTGCGCCGCCTCCCGGTGAGCGTCCTCAAGCTCGACCGCTCCTTCACCCAGAGCATGCAGCAGTTCCCGGCCGACCCCGTCGATCTCAAGATCGTCGAGGGCATCGTCGCCCTGGCCCACAGCCTGGACCTCGCGGTCACCGTGGAGGGCGTGGAGACCGGCGCCCAGGCCGAGCAACTGCGCATACTCGGCTGCGACACGGCCCAGGGGCTGGTACTACGCCCGCCCGGGGCCACCGGAGCGCCTGCACGAACTGGCCCTGGTGGACGCGACGGCCTGAATCCCCGGGCGCCCTGGTCACGGGCCTCGGGGAAGCGCCCGTCAGGGGCGCGGGGAACTGCGCGAGCAACCACGACGAGCCCGCACGCCGGGACGGCGCTTCATCGGATCGGCGCTTCCCGGCGGGCCGGCTACCGCTCAAGCAACATCCGCTGCAACTCCCGAGCCGCCCGAGGCGGAGCCACATCGCTGCGATGGGCCAGCGCGATCGTCCGGTACAACCCCGGCCGAGCCAACGGAGTGACCCGCAGCCCCCGCCCCGACCGCGCCGCCACCATCCGGGGCACGACCGCCATGCCCAGCCCCGCCCGCACGAACCCCAGCACGGCGTCCATTTCCCCCGCCCTCGACCGCGAAGTCCGGTTCGAAGCCCTCCGCGCGGCACGCGGCCACGGTCAGCTCCCGCAGGTCGTACCCGTGCCGGAACATCACCAGCCGCTCGCCCTCCAGGTCCGCGATGCGCACCGCCCGCCGCCCGCCGCCCGGCCGGGGCGACTCCGGGGACGACACCACCACCAGGTCCTCCCGCAGCAGCTCCACCGTGGTCAGCGCCGGCGACGCGGTGGGCAGCGGCAGCACCACCAGCGCCAGGTCGAGCGCGCCGCGCGCCAGCTCCCCGCACCAGGTCGTGCGAGCCGCCCTCCTCGATCATGAGCTGGATGCCGGGATACCGGTCGTGGAACGCGCGCAGCACGTCCGGCAGCAGCCCGGTGCACAGACTCGGCGTGGCGCCCAGCCGCACCCGCCCGCGTCGCAGCTGCACCAGCTCCAGCACCTCGTGGCGGGGCCGTGTCCGCGTCGGCCAGGGATGCGCCGGGCCAGCGGCAGCAGGGCCTCCCCGGCGTCGGTGAGCGTGATGTTGCCCCGCGCCCGCAGGAACAGGTCGGCGCCCAGCTCCCGCTCCAGCGCCTTGATCTGCTGGGACAGCGAAGGCTGGGCCACGTGGACCGTCTCCGCGGCCCGGGTGAAGTGCCGGGTCTCGGCGACCGCCACGAAGTACTGGAGCTGCAACTGCATACCGTGAGCATACGCCGTGGATAGCCGCAGCCTATGGAAACGAGCCAGACCATGTCTTGGACCGATTGCCCCTCCGCCCCGTAGCGTCCTGTGCCATGGCTCTGGCAACGCGGACGGACCGACGGCCGTCCCTGGCGCGCACCGTGGGACTCGACCGTCGGCAAGAAGACAGTGATGGCGATCAGTGGTCTCGTCATGCTGCTCTACCTGGTCGCCCACATGATCGGGAACCTGAAGATCTTCTTCGGGACGAGCGAGTTCAACGAGTACGCCCACTGGCTGCGCACGGTCGGCGAACCGTTCATGCACTACGAGTGGACGCTCTGGCTGATCCGCGTCGTGCTGGTCGTCGCCGTCGTGGCCCACGCCGTCTCCGCGTACCAGCTCAGCCGCCGCGACATCAAGGCGCGGCCCAGCAGGTACGTGCACAAGAAGCCGCGCTCCAGCTACGCGACGCGCACCATGCGCTGGGGCGGGATCATCCTGGCCCTGTTCATCGTCTGGCACATCCTGGACCTGACCACCGGCACCGTGCACTCCGGCGGCTTCGAGACGGGCAAGCCCTACCAGAACGTCGTGGACACCTTCTCCACCTGGTACGGCAACGTCGTCTACATCGTCGCGGTGCTCGCCGTCGGCATGCACATCCGGCACGGCTTCTGGAGTGCCGCCCAGACCCCTCGGCGCCGGCAGCCGCACCCGCGACCGCGCCCTGAAGGCCGTCGCCAACGTCCTCGCGCTGCTGCTCACGGTCGGTTTCGTCGCCGTACCCGTGGGCGTCATGACCGGAGTGGTGAGCTGACATGACAACCTACGCCGACTACACGACCGGTGAGCCGGTCGCCGACACCAAGGCCCCCGCCGGACCCGTCAACGAACGCTGGGACACCCGCCGTTTCGAGGCCAAGCTGGTCAACCCCGCCAACCGGCGCAAGCAGACGGTCATCGTCGTCGGCACCAGGCTCGCGGGCGGCTCCGCCGGCGCGACCCTCGCCGAACAGGGCTACCGAGTCGTCCAGTTCTGCTACCAGGACTCCCCCGCGCCGGGCCCACTCCATCGCCGCGCAGGGCGGCATCAACGCCGCGAAGAACTACCGCAACGACGGCGACTCCATCCACCGCCTGTTCTACGACACCGTCAAGGGCGGCGACTTCGCTCCCGCGAGTCCAACGTGCACCGCCTCGCCCAGATCTCGGTCGAGATCATCGACCAGTGCGTGGCCCAGGGCGTGCCCTTCGCCCGCGAGTACGGGGGCCTGCTCGACACCCGCTCCTTCGGCGGCGTCCAGGTCTCCCGCACGTTCTACGCCCGCGGCCAGACGGGGCAGCAGTTGCTGCTCGGCGCCTACCAGGCCCTCAGCAGGCAGATCGCGGCCGGCAACATCGAGATGCACCCCGCGCACCGAGATGCTCGACCTGATCGTCGTGGACGGCCGGGCGCGCGGCATCGTCGCCCGGGACCTGGTCACCGGAAAGGTCGACACGTACTTCGCGGACGCGGTCGTCCTCGCCAGCGGTGGTTACGGCAACGTCTTCTACCTCTCCACCAACGCCATGAACTCCAACGCGACCGCCGTGTGGCGGGCGCACCGGCGCGGTGCCTACTTCGCCAACCCCTGCTTCACGCAGATCCACCCCACCTGCATCCCGCGCACCGGCGACCACCAGTCCAAGCTGACGCTGATGAGCGAGTCGCTGCGCAACGACGGCCGGATCTGGGTGCCGAAGGCCAAGGGCGACGACCGGCCGCCGAACAAGATCCCCGAGGACGAGCGCGACTACTACCTGGAGCGCGTCTACCCGTCCTTCGGCAACCTGGTGCCCCGTGACATCGCCTCCCGCGCCGCCAAGAACGTCTGCGACGAGGGCCGGGGCGTCGGCCCCGGCGGCCAGGGCGTGTACCTCGACTTCGCCGACGCCATCAAGCGCATGGGCCGGGGGCCGTCGAGGCCAAGTACGGCAACCTCTTCGACATGTACCAGCGGATCACCGACGAGGACCCGTACCAGGTACCCATGCTGGATCTACCCGGCCGTGCACTACACGATGGGCGGGCTGTGGGTCGACTACGACCTCCAGACCACCGTCCCCGGCCTGTTCGCCGTCGGCGAGGCCAACTTCTCCGACCACGGTGCCAACCGGCTCGGCGCCTCCGCGCTGATGCAGGGCCTGGCCGACGGCTACTTCGTCCTCCCGGCCACCATCAACGACTACCTCGCCCGCAACCCGCACAAGGACGAGGTGGACGACGGCCACCCGGTCGTGCAGGAGGTGCTGGCCGAGACCGAGGACCGGCTCAACCTGCTCCTCTCCGTCGACGGCGACCGCACCCCGGACTCCTTCCACCGCGAACTCGGCGAGCTGATGTGGGAGTTCTGCGGCATGGCCCGTACCGACACCGGGCTCCGCAAGGCCCTGGAGCGCATCCCGCAGATTCGCGAGGAGTTCTGGCGGCGCATCAAGGTTCCCGGCACCGGCGAGGAGTTCAACCAGTCGCTGGAGAAGGCCAACCGCATCGTCGACTACCTGGAACTCGCCGAGCTGATGTGCCTCGACGCGCTGCACCGGGCCGAGTCCTGCGGCGGTCACTTCCGCGAGGAGTCCCAGACCCCCGACGGCGAGGCGGCCCGCAGGGACGACGAGTTCGGGTACGCGGCCGCCTGGGAGTTCACGGGCACGGGCGAGGCCCCGGCCCTGCACAAGGAAGACCTGGTCTTCGAGTACGTCCACCCCACTCAGCGGAGCTACGCATGAAGCTCACCCTGCGCGTCTGGCGGCAGAAGAACGCCGACGCCGACGGCGCCATGTCCACATACGAGGTGGACGGCATCTCCCGCGACATGTCCTTCCTGGAGATGCTCGACACCCTCAACGAGGAGCTCATCCTCAAGGGCGAGGACCCGGTCGCCTTCGACCACGACTGCCGCGAGGGCATCTGCGGCGCCTGCTCGCTGGTCATCAACGGCGACGCCCACGGCCCCCGAGCGCACCACCACCTGCCAGCTGCACATGCGGTCCTTCCAGGACGGCGACACCATCGACATCGAGCCGTGGCGGGCATCCGCCTTCCCGGTCGTGAAGGACCTGGTCGTCGACCGCTCGGCCTTCGACCGGATCATCCAGGCCGGCGGCTACATCAGCGCGCCGACCGGTGCCGCGCCGAAGCCCACGCGGCCCCGGTGCCCAAGCCGGACGCCGACTTCGCCTTCGAGCACGCCGAGTGCATCGGCTGCGGCGCCTGCGTGGCCGCCTGCCCGAACGGGGCGGCGATGCTCTTCACGTCCGCGAAGGTGAATCACCTGAACGTCCTGCCGCAGGGGGCGCCCGAGCGGGAGACCCGGGTGCTGGACATGGTCGCGCAGATGGACGACGAGGGCTTCGGCGGCTGCACCCTCGCCGGCGAGTGCGCGACGGCGTGTCCCAAGGGCATCCGCTCTTCTCCATCACCAGCATGAACAAGGAATGGCTGCGGGCCACGCGCAAGGTGGCGAAGAGCTAGCGCGGGCCCGACCGAACGTTCGCCGAAGGGTGCGGACGGACGGGGCCGGGGAGGTGCTCCCCCGGCCCCGTCTCGCTTTCGCCCCTGGCATTCAACAGCCCAACATCCACTCTCCCGGCCCAGGTCACGCACCGGCCAACCGGCAGCGGAAGAACAGGTGCGGCGGACCGTACACCGTCGGCCCGCCGTCGCCGCCCCTGCCCGTGACCAGGAGAGTGCCATGACCGGCGTACTGACCGCAGACCGCCCCCGAAGCCCGCCGCACCCCCACCGCTACACCGTCGCCCTCGCCCGCGACGAGGAGGACGTGCGGGCACGCGCAGCGGCTGCGGCACGACGTCTTCGCGGGGGAGATGGGTGCCCTGCTGGCGAGCCCGCAGCCCGGGCACGACGTCGATCCCTTCGACGCCTACTGCGACCACCTGCTGGTGCGGGAGGAGACGACCGGGCAGGTCGTCGGCACCTACCGGCTGCTGCCGCCGGAGCGCGCGGCGGTCGCCGGGCGGCTGTACGCGGAGAGCGAGTTCGACCTCGCGGCGCTGGACGCGATCCCGCCCCGGGCCCGTCGAGGTGGGCCGCTCCTGTGTGCACCCCGACCACCGCGACGGTGCCGTCATCGGGCTCATCTGGGCCGGCATAGCCCGCTACATGACCGACCACGGCCACGAGTGGCTGGCGGGCTGCTGCTCGATCCCGCTCGCCGACGGCGGCACCCTGGCCGCGGGCACCTGGAACCGGGTGCGGGCCAAGCACCTGGCGCCCGAGGAGTTCCGGGTACGGCCGCTGCTCCCGTGGACCCCGCGCAGCGCGGCGCCCGCCGCCCGCACCGAACTGCCGGCCCTGCTGCGCGGCTACCTCCGCCTCGGTGCCTGGGTCTGCGGGGAACCCGCGCACGACGTGGACTTCGGCGTCGCCGACCTCTACGTGCTGCCGCCGATGAGCCGGGTCGACCCGCGCTATCTGCGGCACTTCCTCTCGCTCGTCCCGGCCTGATGGGCGCCTCGGCTGCCCGCCGCGCCCTGCACCCCGGGGGCGTGCGTGGAGCCGTCCCGGGCCGCGAGCCGTACCGCGCGCCGTGCTGCGGCTGACCGCGGTCGCCGTTCTGCTGCTGGCCGGATCGCGATCGTGCTGACACCGCTCGGCAGACAGGTACCCGCGGCGGTGGTGCGACGCTGGTGCCGGTGGATCGTGCGGGCCGCCGGCGTCCGGGTCCGCGTCACCGGCGCCGCCGCGCCCGCCGGCGGACTGCTCCTCGTCGCCAACCACGTCTCCTGGCTCGACATCCCGCTGCTCGCCGTCGTGCGCCCCGCGCGGATGCTGGCCAAGAGCGAGATCCGGCGCTGGCCGGTGGCGGGGCCCCTCGCCGCGCGCGGCGGGGTTCCTGTTCATCGAGCGGAACCGGCTGCGGGCCCTGCCGGACACGGTCGCCGTGCTCGCGCGGGCCCTGCGCGCGGGTGCCGCCGTCGCCGCCTTTCCCGAGGGCAGCACCTGGGTGCGGACGCGCTCAGGGGCCCTTCCGCCGGGCCGTCTTCCAGGCCGCCCTGGACGCCGGGGTGCCCGTTCCAGCCGGTCCGCATCCGGTACCGGGCCGGGGAGCGGTCGGTGAGCACGGCGCCCGCGTTCGTCGGGGAGGACACCCTGCTCGCCTCCCTGTGGCGGGGTGGCGTCGGCGCGCGGGCTGACCGCGGAGGTGGAGGTACGGCCGGTCATCGGACCGGGCGGCCACGCCGACCGCCGCTCGCTCGCCCACGCCGCCCAGGGGAAAGCACCTTCGAAAAGTATGTGGCATTTGTGACGTATGATCCGTTTTCGTACCTCTGATGCGGACATTCGAAGGCAGGCACTCCGGAAGGAGGGTGATGCCAGATGATCACCCGTGAAGAGATCGCCAACGTCCTGGACCATCCGGTCTACGACGGTGACGGCAACAAGATCGGCGACGCCAAGCACGTCTTCTTCGACGACATGACCGGTCGCCCCGAGTGGGTGAGCGTGAAGACGGGAATGCTCGGTTCCAACGAGTCCTTCGTGCCCATCCGCGACGCCGCGCTGGTGCAGGACCACCTTGGAGGTCCCCTACCGCAAGGACATGGTCAAGGGCGCCCCCAGCGTGGACGTCGACGCGGGCGGACATCTGTCGGAGACCGAGGAGCACCGGCTCTACGACTACTACGGCATCAACTGGGACAGCGTGCTCTCCGAGGCCGAGCGGACCGACGACGAGCACGCTGGGCCGCGGGGCCAGGTCCGGCCGGGGCGGCCGGAGCCGCCGGAGCCGGCGGGGTGGCCGGTGCTGCCGGTGCGGCCGGCATGGCCGGCAGGCAGGACGCGGGGACCGGACGGGCATGCGCGGCGACGACGCCATGACCCGCTCCGAGGAGCAGATGCACGTCGGCGTCGAGCGGCGCGAGAGCGGCCGGGCCCGGCTGCGCAAGTACGTGGTCACGGAGGAGGTCCAGCAGACCGTTCCGGTGACCCACGAGGAAGTGCGGGTGGAGCGCGAGCCCATCACGGACGCCAACCGTGGTGAGGCGCTCTCCGGTCCGGAGATCAGCGAGGACGAGCACGAGGTCACGCTGCACGAGGAACGCCCCGTCGTGGAGACCGAGACGGTGCCGGTGGAGCGCGTCCGGATGACCACCGAGGAGCACACCGAGAACGAGACCGTGCGGGGCCGGGTCCGCAAGGAGCGGATCGAGGCCGAGACGGAGGAGTACACCGACGACGACCTGCGCAGGGGCCGCGAGTAGCCGCCCTGGGCCGTCACCGGGAGGGCCCGCGCCGGTGAAGCGCCTTCACCGGCGCGTCCCGCCGTCCACGGCACCGTCCAGGGGCCCCTGGCCAGATACGGCGCGGTGGCACTCCCGCTCGCCCGCGCCACGTCGGCCGGCGACCCCGAGGCGACGATCCGGCCGCCCGCCTCGCCGCCGCCCGGTCCCAGGTCGATCACCCGGTCGGCGCCCGCGACCACGCGCCATGTCGTGCTCGACGACGACCACCGTGTGCCCGGCGTCGACCAGGCCGTGCAACTGGCGCATGAGCACCTCGACATCGGCCGGATGCAGACCGGTCGTCGGCTCGTCGAGGAGATACAGGGTGTGCCGGCGGCGTCCGCGCTGCAACTCGCTCGCCAGCTTGATGCGCTGCGCCTCGCCGCCGGACAACTCGGTCGCCGGCTGGCCGAGCCGCAGATAGCCCAGCCCGACATCGAGCAGCGCGGCCAGGCTGCGCGCCACCGCGGGCGTGTCCGCGAAGAACTCCGCCGCCTCCTCCACCGTCAGGTCCAGCACACCGGCGATGTTCCGTCCCCGGTACGCCACTTCGAGCGTCTCGGGGTTGTACCGCGCTCCGCCGCAGTCCGGGCACGGCGTACGTACTCGGCAGGAACAGCAGCTCGACGCTGACGAACCCCTCGCCCTGGCAGGTCTCGCAGCGCCCACCGGGCACGTTGAAGGAGAAGCGGCCGACGCCGTAACCCCTCTTCCGCGCCTCGTCGGTGGCCGCGAACACCTTGCGCACGACGTCGAAGAGGCCCGTGTACGTGGCCAGGTTGGAGCGCGGGGTGCGTCCGATCGGCCGCTGGTCGACGGAGACCAGGCGGCCCACGCCCGGCAGGTCCTCGGTGATCTCGCCTACGAGCGTCGACTTCCCCGAGCCGGACACGCCCGTCACCGCGGTGAGCACACCGAGCGGGAACTCGGCCGTCACCCCGCGCAGGTTGTGCCGGGTGACCGGACCGACCGTCAGCGTGCCCGCGGGTCCGGGCCGCACGGACCGGAGCGGGGAGCGGTCGAAGAGGTGGCGGGCCGTGGCGGACTCCCCGACATCGGACAGCCCGGGACGGGGCCGCTAACAGCACCCGCCCGCCGTGCTCACCCGCCCGCGGGCCCCACGTCCCACGATCCAGTCGGCGCCGCGCATCACGCCGAGGTGGTGCTCCACCACGAACACCGAGTTGCCGGCCGTCTTCAGCCGTTCCAGCACCGTCAGCAGCGCCTCGGTGTCCGCCGGAGGTGCAGCCCGCGGACGGCTCGTCCCAGGACGTACACGACCCCGAACAGCCCGGAGCGCAGCTGTGTCGCCAGCCGCAGCCGCTGCAGCTCGCCCGCCGACAGGGTGGGCGTCGGGCGGTCGAGGCTCAGGTAGCCGAGCCCCAGCTCGACGACGGGCGCGATGCGTGAGGTGAGGTCCCCGGTGAGCACCCGGGCCGTCTCTCGCCGCCGGTCGGCAGCGCGTCCACCAGCTCCATGAGCGGGAGCGCGGCCAGCTCGGCGATGGTGCGCCCTGCCGACGGTCACGGCCATGGCCTCGGGCCGCAGCCTGCCGCCGCCGCAGACCGGGCAGGGCGCACTGGTGAGGAAGCGCTCCGCCTTCGCCCGCAGCGTCGCGCTCCTGGAGTCCGAGAACGTCTTCATCACATACCGTCGGGCGCTCATGTACGTGCCCTGGTACGGCCGCTGGATGCGGCCCGCGTCCCGCACGGGGTGCACCGTGACCACCGGCTGCTCGTCCGTGAACAGGATCCACTCCCGCTGCCCGGCCGGCAGCTCGCGCCACGGACGGTCCACGTCGTACCCCAGCGCGTCGAGGACGTCCCGCAGGTTCTTGCCCTGCCAGGCGCCCGGCCACGCCGCGATCGCGCCGTCCCGGATCGAGCGGGACGGGTCCGGAACCAGCAGCTCCTCGGTGGTGCGGTGCACTCGGCCGAGCCCGTGGCACTCCGGGCAGGCTCCCGCCGCCGTGTTCGGCGAGAAGGCGTCGGAGTCGAGCCGCGGGGCGCCCGGCGGATAGTCGCCGGCGCGGGAGAACAGCATCCGCAGGGAGTTGGAGAGGTTGGTGACCGTGCCGACCGAGGAGCGGGACGTGGGCGCCGAGCGGCGCTGCTGGAGCGACACGGCGGGTGGCAGCCCGGTGATCTCGCCGACCTTCCGGGGCGCCGACCTGGTGGATCAGCCGCCGGGCGTACGGCGCGACCGACTCGAGAAGTAGCGCCGCTGCGCCTCCGCGTAGACCGTCCCGAACGCGAGCGACGACTTCCCCGACCCCGACACGCCGGTGAACACAACCACCACGTCCCGGGGAATGTCCACGTCCACGCTCTTGAGGTTGTGCTCACGGGCGTCGCGCACCCGGACGTACGGGTCGTGGGGGCTGTGCATCGCGGGAACTCCGTACGGTCTTCGTCGACGGCCGGTGGGGCCGGTGGGCCGGGCGGCCGGTGGGCCGGTGGGACAAACCCCGCGATTCTACGCCGGAGCGGTGGCCGCCCCGGCGCCGACGACGCGGGCGAGCCGCCCGTAGGAGTCCAGCAGCGCCTCGCGGTCGTACGTGCTCGTGGTCACCAGGACCTCCTGCGCGCCCGTGTCCGCGAGGAGCGACTCCACTCGTCGGCGACCTGTTCCTCGGTGCCCGCGATGTGGCCGGTGAGACCGGAGTCGTAGAGATCGCGTTCCTTGGCGGTCATCGTCCGGGCCTCGACCTCCTCGGCCGGGGGCAGGGGGAAGGAGCCCCAGGTGCGGGCGTGGGTCATGGACCAGGCCTCCGGGACCAGGAGCCGCCGGGCCGCCTCGGGCGTGCCGGCCACGGCGACGGTGCCGGGATCACGACGTAGGGCTCCCGGCTCCACTCCGAGGGCGGAACCGGGGCGCGGTAGCGGTCGATGCCGCGGCGCATCCGGTCGCGGTCGCGCAGGTCCCCGATGACCATCGGCAGGCCCGCCCGGGCGGCGACGGCCGCGCCCTCGCCCATGGCCCGCACGAACGGCGGGACGGCCAGCCCCTCCGCCGGGCGGGGCGTGCGCTCCGGTCGGGGAGGTGCCCCGGAACCAGCCCAGCAGCTCGGCCAGTTGGGCGTCGAAGTCCTCGGCGTCGTCCTTGTCCCGGCCCAGCGCCCTGCGTACGCCGTCGGTGAAGCCGACCGAGCGGCCGAGTCCCATGTCGATCCGGCCGGGGAAGAGCGACTCCAGTAGCGCCGAACTGCTCGGCGACGACCAGGGGCCGGTGGTTGGGCAGCATCACGCCGCCGGTGCCGACCCGGATGCGCCGGGTGGCACCGGCGACAGCGGCGGCCAGCACGGTCGGCGCCGAGCCGGCCACCCCGGGCACGCCGTGGTGCTCCGACACCCAGAACCGGTGGTAGCCGAGCCGCTCGGCCTCCCGCGCCAGCTCCACGGTGTCGTGCAGCGCCTGCGCGCCGGTGTGGCCCTCGCGGATGCGGGAGCGGTCGAGGACGGAGAAGCGGGTGTTCGCGATCACTGGGCTCACACCGTCTTCAACGCCCGGGCGGCGTCAGGATTCCCGGCACGGCGCTTAGGGTGGGCGGGTGACCGACAGCAGGAAGCCCCCGGTGGCCGTCTTCGACCTGGACAACACCCTCGCCGACACCACGCACCGGCGGCGGTTCCTGGAGCGGCGGCCGCGCGACTGGGACGCCTTCTTCGCCGCCGCGCCTGCACGATCCGCCGCTCGCGGAGGGCATCGCGCTGGTGCGGGAGAGCGCCGAGGAGTGCACGATCGTCTACCTGACCGGGCGGCCGGAGCGCTGCCGCCGCGACACGCTCGACTGGCTGACCGCCCACGGCCTGCCCGACGGGCCCGTGCACATGCGTGGCAACGCCGATCGCCGGCCGCCCGGCGCACCAAGCTGGAGATCCTGCAGCGGCTCGCCCGTACCCACGAGGTCCGGGTCCTCGTGGACGACGACGAGCTGGTGTGCGACGACGCCGAACGGGCCGGGTTCACCGTCGTCCGGGCACGCTGGGCGGCCCGGTCGGCCGAGCTGCGCGAGGCGCAGGAGCGCGAGGGCGTACCTGACCGCTCCCGGGGTCGTCAGTCCGACTCCTCCAGGCGGAAGCCGAGCTTGAGGCCGACCTGCCAGTGCGCGACCTCGCCTTCCTCGATCTGGCCGCGTACCTGGGTCACCTCGAACCACGTCCAGGTTGCGCAGGGTCTGCGAGGCGCGGGTGATGCCGTTGCGGACGGCCTGGTCGACGCCGTCGGGCGAGGTGCCGACGATCTCGGTGACCCGGTAGGTGTGGTTCGACATGCGGGTGCTCCCCTTCCGCGGGGCAGCGGTGTGTCGTACGTCACTCCACCGTGCCCCGGCCGCGCGGAGCGCGAGGCGTCGGGGGCCCGGCAGGGTAACCGCCCGTCACCCCTTGACCTCGGCATTGGTCCATACCAAAATCCCAGACACCCGTTCGAGCCTCGGGCTCGTCCCCCACGTCGGGTCTCCCTTCGCGTGCGCAGGACCTCCCTGTCCGCTCCGCCCCCTGTCCGTCAGACAGAAGGACCCCTCATGAGACGTCGCCTGCTCGCCCTTGTCTGTGTGTCCGCCTCCCCTGCTCAGCGGCTGCGGCCTGATCTCGCAGGACGACGGGGGCGAGCGGCGCACCGTCACCGTGTGGCTGATGAAGGACAGCGCTTCGCAGGACTTCCTGCGGCGGTTCACCGAGGAGTTCGAGCGGGAGAACCCGGACCTCGACCTCGACATCCGGATCCAGAGTTGGACCGGGATCGGCGACAAGGTGCAGACCGCGCTCAAGGCCGACGGCACGGACGGTCCCGACGTCATCGAGGTGGGCAACACCCAGGTCCCGCAGTACGCGGAGGGCGGCCGGCTGCGGGACCTCACGCTGGAGTCGATGCGTGACTCGGGCATCCGCGACTGGCTGCCGGGCCTCGCCGAACCGGGCCAGTGGATGTCCCGGCAGTTCGGCATCCCTGGTACGCCGCCAACCGCGTGGTCATCTACCGCAAGGACCTGTTCGAACAGGCCGGCGTCACCGAGCCGCCCCGCACCCGCGGAGTGGCTCACCGTCTCCGAAAAGCTCGACTCGGGCGGTGACCAGGGCATCTACCTGGCCGGACAGGACTGGTACACGCTCTCCGGCTTCATCTGGGACGAGGGCGGTGAGCTGGCCACGCAGGAGGGCGGCACCTGGACGGGTGCCCTGAACTCGGAGGCCGCCCTGCGCGGCATGGACTTCTACCGCGAGCTCCAGGCCCTGGGCGACGGTCCGCTGGACGCCGACGAGGAGCACCCGCCGCAGGCCGGCGTGTTCGCGAAGGGGCAGGTGGCGCAGATCGTCGCGGTGCCGGGGCTCGCCCGGTCCATCGTGCGCGAGAACCCCGAACTCGAGGGCAGGCTGGGCTTCTTCCCCAATGCCCGGCAAGAAGGCCGGCAAGCCCGGCGCGGTCTTCACCGGCGGCTCCGACCTCGTCGTCCCGAAGAACACCGACGAACGGGAGGGATTGCCCTCGCCGTGGTCGAGGCGCTCGTGGGCACCAAGTGGAACACCGACCTGGCCCGCACCATGAACTACGTCCCGAACAAGAAGTCGCTCGCCAAGGCCGTCGCCGCGGCGAGGAGGGGGTCGCCGCCATGGCGGCCGGCGCCGCGGAGGGCCGGGCGACTCCGGTACGCCCCGGTGGGGCGCGGTCGAGGCGGACAACCCGATCAAGGAATACATGACGAAGGTGCTCACCGGGCAAGACGCGGGGTCGGAGGCCCGCAAGGCCTCCGACCGCATCACCGAACTGCTGGACCTCGACGCGCGCTGACGCGCCGCCGCGTCAGCGCACCCTGACTCATCGCACTGGTGCTCTCACCGCACGATCCTCTCAGCGCACGATGCTCATCGCGCGCCACGCTCAGCGACAGCGCGAAACGGTCCTCGCCGTCCGTCCACCAGTGGGCCAGTTCCAGCCCCGCCGCGGCCAGTTCGGTCCGAACCCCCTCCTGCCGGAACTTCGCGGACACCTCGGTCCGCAGCTCCTCCCCGTCCGCGAAGTCCACGGCCAGGTCGAGCGCCTGGACCTTGACCGTCTGCGCGGTGCGCGAGCGCAACCGCATCTCGATCCACTCCCGTTCGGCGTTCCACAGCGCCACGTGCTCGAAGGCGGCGGGCGCGAAGTCGGCCTCCAGCTCCCGGTTGATCACGGACAGCACGTTCTTGTTGAACGCGGCCGTCACCCGGCCGCGTCGTCGTACGCCGGACCAGCACCCGCTCGTCCTTGACCAGGTCCGTACCCAGCAGCAGGGCGTCGCCCGGGGAGAGCAGCGCGCGGACGGCGGCCAGGAACGCGGCGCGCTCGCCGGGCAGCAGGTTGCCGAGCGTGCCGCCGAGGAACGCCACCAGCCGGGGGCCCGGCGTCTCGGGCAGCGTCAGCCCGCCGGTGAAGTCGGCGATCAGCGCGTGCACCTGGAGCTCCGGGCCGCTCCGCGACGAGCCCCTGACCTGCCTGGGTGAGGGCGCTCTCACTGACGTCCACCGGGACACCAGCCGCGCAGACCCGTCAGCGCGTCGAGCAGGAACCGCGTCTTCTCCGAGGAACCGGAACCCAGCTCCACCAGGGTGCGGGCGCCGGTCGCCGCGGCGATCTCGCCGGCCCGGTCGACGAGGATCTCCCGCTCGGCCCGGGTCGGGTAGTACTCGGGCAGCGCGGTGATCTCCTCGAACAGCTCGCTGCCCCTGAGCGTCGTAGAACCCCTGGGCGGCAGCCACTTGGGCGTGCTCGTCAGGCCCGTCGGGACGTCGGCGCGCAGGGCGGCGCCGGTGGCGTCCTCGGGCAGCGTGCGGGTGAGACGGAACGGGCTCACGTGCGGGCTCCTTCGGGGAGACGAGCGTCTGCGAGGGCGTGGTCGCCCGGGTCCTTGAGCGCAGTGAGCCGCACGTCCGTGCGGCTCGCCGTGAGCAGGGTGCGGTCGGGGACCTCCGCTGCCAGCGCGGGTCGTCGTCGTACGGCTCCGAGGCGACCGCCGTGCCGCCGCCGGGACGGGTCAGGTACCACAGGGTGTCGCCCCAGGTGGTGGCCGTGATGGTGTCGCCACCCGTGAGCAGCAGGTTGAGCCGGGAGGCGGGGGCGGCCGCCACGACCTCCAGAACCGTCTCGCCGAGCGCCCGGCCCTCGTCGTCCCCGGCGCGCAGCCGGGCCAGGACCAGCGCCCGCCGAGCGCCGGTCGTTGCGAGCGCTCTGGTGACAGCAGCATCCTCGGGCGGCAGCGTGCCGGCCACCCGCGCCAGCGAACCGGGCCAGCCCGCCACGGCACCGTTGTGGCTGAACAGCCAGGCTCCCGAGGCGAACGGCGCCGCCGCGGCCTCCGCGTCCGCCCCCGACAGCGTCGCGTCCCGCACGGCGGCGAGCAGCGCGCCGGTCCGCACCACCCGGGCCAGGTCGGCGAAGGACTGGTCGGCCCAGATCGGCCCGGCCCGGCGGTACCGGGCCGGCACCGGATCACCCTCGGCAGTACCAGCCGACGCCGAACCCGTCGGCGTTGACCGTGCCGTAGCGCTGGTACCGGGGCGCCCAGGACTGCCGGTACAGGCCGTGCGGCGGGGTCACGAGAAGCGCCCCGAGGGCGTTCCTCGGGGCCCACGTAGGCGAGGTGCCGGCACATCAGGAGACCTCCGCCGACCGGGCGGTGCGGAACCCGGAGAAGATCTGCCGCCGGATCGGATAGTCCCAGTTGCGGAACGTGCCCCGGCAGGCCACCGCGTCCACGGCGAACGAACCGCCGCGCAGCACCTTGTGGTCGGGTCCGAAGAACACCTCCGAGTACTCCTTGTACGGGAACGCCCGGAAACCCGGGTACGGGGCGAAGTCGCTCGACGTCCACTCCCAGACGTCGCCGATCAACTGCCGTATGCCGAGCGGCGACTCACCGGCCGGGTAGCTGCCGGCGGGTGCCGGGCGCAGATGGCGCTGGCCGAGGTTGGCGTGTTCCGGCCCGGGTCGGCGTCGCCCCACGGGTAGCGGGCCGAGCGGTCGCCGGCGGGGTCGTACCTGGCCGCCTTCTCCCACTCGGCCTCGGTCGGCAGCCGCCGCCCGGCCCAGCAGGCGTACGCGTCGGCCTCGTACCAGCACACGTGCACCACCGGCTCGTCGGGCGGCACCACTTCGGTGACCCCGAAGCGGCGCCGCAGCCACTGCCGCGCCGTCGCGGCGCCAGTACAACGGGGCGGTGACGGGGTGTCGGCGGATGTGGTCCCAGCCCTCCGGAGCCCACCAGCGCGGGTCGTCGTAGCAGCGTCGTCGATGAACGCCCGGTAGGCGCGTTGGTCACCGGCGTGGTGTCGAGGAAGAACGGTGCCACCTCGCGCCGGTGCGCGGGGCGTTCGTTGTCCAGGGCCCACGGCTCGGTCGACGTGCCCATCACGAACGGGCCGCCGGGCACCAGGACCTCGGCCGGGCCGGTGAACAGCGGCACGGGGTCGGGTCCGGGGCGGTGAGGGCCTGCGGGCCCTTGCGGAGCTGGTGCGTGATCAGCATGGTCTCGTCGTGCTGCTCTCGTGCTGGGCGATCATCCCGAAGGCGAAGCCACCTCCATCAGCCTCGTCCCGTGGAACGCGGTGCTCTCCAGCACGTCCAGGGCACGGCCGCGCACGTCGGCCGCGTACCGGCAGGCCTCGGCGGGCGACAGCAGCGGCCTTGGGCCGCTCGGCGCGCGGGTGCTCGAAGGCGTCGTAGAGGCTGTCGATCTCAGGCCGTATCGCCTCCTGCCCGGCGACGGCGCGCAGCAGCCACTGCTCCTCCTGGTTGCCGATGTGCGCGGGTCCACACCAGCAGGGACATCAGCGGCGACACCTGGGCGGTCAGGTCGGGGCCCTCCACGCAGCTGGTCAGCAGTGTGGTGCGGTCCCGGGCCGTGACGAGTGTCGCCAGGGCCCGCTCGCGCAGGGTCTCGGCGTCGACGGCCGACTCGCCGGCGCTAGCGGTGGCGATGTCCATGGCGGGGTCGGTCATGGGCGGGTCTCCCTCCCGTGCGGGCCACGGCTCGCGCCGTCCGGCATGTCCAGCAGGTCGTCGGCAGGGCAGCGGCCCGCTGGACGTAGCGCTCCAGGTACCCGGCGACGGCGTCCGTCACCTCGGTCGTGGCACCGAGCCGGGGCAGGGCGGCGAGCGCGCGGTGAAGCACGTGACGGCCGCCTCGCGCAGCTCGGATCGGTGAGGGCGTCGCGGGCCGCGTCTCGTACAGCGGGTTGTGCGGGGCGGGCAGCCCGAGCGTGCGCTCGGCCAGGGCTTCACGGTCCGGTAGGCGGTCTCGGCGGCCTCCCGCATCGTCGAACAGCGCCGCCGTCACCGCGAGCGGCACCATCCAGCCGTCGTCTCCGGGCTGCGCGTCGATCATGCGCAGCTCCAGGTGGCCGCGCGGCCTGACCGGCGGGAACAGCGTGGTGAGGTGGTAGTCGAGATCCTCCCGGGTCGGCGGACTCGGCGCCCCGGTCCTGCTCCACTGCCGGAAGGTCATGCCCTCGGGCACGTCCCAGGGCCCGCCGTCGCGGCGGACGCACATCACCGGCGCGTCCAGGACGTGCCGCGTCCAGGCGCCGCGCGGGTCGGCGTCCAACTGAGGACCGCCCGCCCGGCCGGTGCCGATCTGCGCCCAGCGCAGCGCCAGGTGGACCGCCAGCCGGTGGGCCGGCCACCGGCCAGTGGGGAGTTGGCGAACGCGGCCAGCAGGACCGCGCCCAGCTGATGGGCCAGCCACCAGCGGCGTACGTGACCGAGAGGGCCGGGCTCCTCGTGCCCGGCGTCCACGCTTACACCTGCACGGAGGCCGAGGTGCACATCATGTAGCGGCCGGCGGGACCGGAGCGGTCGAGGCAGGCCTCCATGGCGTCGTAGCGCGGCTGCCGCAGGAAGCGGCGGGGCGCGTGCCAGGGTCGTGGCCGAGGCCGACGAGGGCGAGGACCGTCCTCGCGCAGCACCGCGCGGACGGCGGCGAGGTCGGCGGAGACGGTACCGATGCACTCCATGAGGGGAGGCGGCGGGGAGCGAGCTCAGCTCCAGCTGGCCGCCGGGTTCGACAGTCAGCGCCGATCTCCAGGGGCACGGTCCGCAGTGCGGGTAGACCGCTTCGAGCCGTTCGGGTGATACGGGGAGCCGCGGCGCGCACAGCTCGTGGACGAGCCATTCCACTTCGACACCGAGACGCCTCGGTGGACCGGTCTTGAAGCAGATGCCGTGGACCAGCGCCTCGACCTCGGCTTCGGTGACAGTGGTGCGTGGCCGGGTGCAGCCACTTACCGCATCGGACATGTCGGGATCCTCCTGAGATTCCATCCATGCCGCCGACCCTCTTGCGGTGGGCCGGGTCGGCACCTCGTCCCACCAAGACCCTCGTGTCGCTCCGCACAAGGGTGCATAACGGGACGTTCCAGCTCGGCGATCTCCGCGACCCATTCGTTTCGGGGGCTTTCCCCGTCGTTCGCCGGTCGGGAAACTCCGTTGCACCGCACCACCAGCATCACCCAGGATTCCTGCATGAGCACGACGGGAGGCCGCGCGGCGCGCGTCACGGCGTCCACGGGGGTGGCGCCGTGAGCGCGCGCCTGCAGCATCGCACAGCAGACGGAACAGATCGTGACGGCGGGGTCCCTACCGCGCGTCCGACGGGCGCGAGGTGCCGATCGCGGCGGCGGTCGGGACGGCACGCGACGGTACGCGGATGTACGGGCCGGGGCGGTCGAGCCCGCCCCCTCCGCTCCGGTGCGGACGGCCTGCGAGGTCACCGGCGAGAGCAGCCTGGAGGCCGCACGCCGCCTCGGCGGCGAGGTCGCCGTCCCCAACTTCGCCTCCGCCCGCAATCCGGGCGGCGGCTACCTGAACGGCGCCCAGGCGCGGGAAGAGGCCTGCCGGGCCTCCGCGCTGTACCTGCCTGCTGCGGGCGCGAGTTCTACGATCACCACCGCGCCCACCGCGACCCGTTCTACGGATCGCGTCATCCACTCGCCGGCCGCGCCCGTCTTCCGCGACGACAGCGGCCGCCTGCTGGACCAGCCATTCACCGCCGGCTTCCTCACGTCCGCCGCGCCGGACGCGGGGTGGTGCTGCGCACGGCCCCGGAGCGGGCCGCCGAGCTGCCCGGCGCCCTGGCGGCCGCGCCGAGCGGGTGCTGGAACGGCGGCCGACCCTACGGCTATCGGCGGCTGGTGCTCGGCGCCTGGGCTGCGGGGTCTTCCGCAACGACCCCGCCCAGGTCGCGGGCGCGTTCGGGGCTGCTCGGGCCCGGCGGACGGTTCGCGGCGGCCTTCGAGCAGGGTGGCGTTCGGCATCCTGGACCGCACGCCGGGCGGCACGGTCGGAAGGCGTTCGCGCGTGCCTTCCCGGAGGGGCGAGGCACCCCCGGGGCGGGCAACCCCAGTCAGCTCCAGCCGTAGCGCTCCCCCAGCCGCCGCCATACGAGGTCGAACCGCATCCGGTCCAGGGCGCACGCCTCGCGGCGCATACCGGCGTCGTGCAGCCGCGGCACCCGGTCCAGTCGACCCAGGACGCGCGCCCGGAACGGTCCCAGGGACCGCTCCGATCGGGACCCACTCCCGGTCCCCGTCGTGGCGCTGCTGGACAACCGCACGGCCAACAGCGTGCCGGCGGCCTCGCGGGCGGCGACGAGCACGGGCCAGTCCTTGCCCCCGGCCGTCGTTCTCCTCGTAGGGCACCCAGGTCAGACGATCTCGCCGGGGTCCGAGTCCCGTCGTGCGCGGGGAGTACTCGGTACGCACCCGGCCCACGTCCAGGGGATCGGCCTCAGTATTGGCGGCGGGGCCGTAGCGGCCGGGGACGGTGTCGTCGGCGTCATCGCTATCTGTCGTAAAGGCGCTCACGGCCGTACCGTACGGGACGCGCACGGGCGGCCCTCCACATGTCGGCGGGCGTCACGCAGGCTTGCTGACGCGGGGACGGCCACCGGGCCCGGCCCGCCGGACCGACCGGCGCCGCCCGCCACCGGATGGCAGGCTGATCACCGGGGTTCCGCGCCCGGGACCCCGGCCACCAGCTCGAAGAGCACAGAAGCCGACCTCATGACCGAGCAGCTCACCGTGAGCGTCCTGGGCACCGGCATCATGGGTGCCGCGATGGCCCACAACCTCGCCCGGGCCGGGCACACCGTCCGGGCCTGGAACCGCAGCCGGGAGAAGGCCAGAGCCCCTGGCCGCCGACGGCGCGCACGTCACCAGGCAGCCCCGAAGGCGGTGCGGGGCGCCGACGTCGTCCCTCACCATGCTGTACGACGGCCCGGTAGCCCTCGACATCATGCGGCAGGCCGCGCCCGGGCTGCGTCGGCTCCGCGTGGGTCAGTCGACCACCGCCGGCATCGACGCGGTCGCCGACCTGGCGGCATTCGCCCAGGAACACGGCCTCGTCTTCTTCGACGCGCCCGTCCTCGGCTCCGCCAACCCGCCGAGGCCGGACAACTGCTGGTGCTGGCCGCCGGGCCGGCCGGCGCCCGGGACGTGGTGGCACCCGTTCTGGACGCCGTCGGCTCCCGCCCGGTGTGGACCGGCGAGGACGGCGCCGCCGGCGGTGCCACCCGGCTGAAGCTGGTGGCCAACAGCTGGGTCCTCGCCGCCACCAACGCGGCGGGCGAGGTCCTGGCGCTCGCCAAGGCACTGGGCGTGGACCCGGACGGCTTCTTCGACGCCATCGCCGGCGGCCGCTCGACATGGGTTACCTGCGCGCCAAGACCGGAATGATCCGTGACGGCGCGCTGACGCCGCCCCAGTTCGCGGTCACCACCGCCGCGAAGGACGCCCGGCTGATCGTCGAGGCCGGCGAGGCGAACGGCGTCCGCCTGGACGTGGCCGCCGCCGGCGCAGGAACGCCTGGCGCGCGCCGCCCGCGCAGGGCACGGCGACGAGGACCATGGCGGCGGCGTACTTCGCCCGTTCGAGGAGAAGCCGTCCGACTGAGCGCACCCGGGGTACCGGGTGTGCGAAGAGCAACCTGAACGCCGACACCGCCGACACCACCGACGGGTCTCGGCACACCAAGAACAAGTCCGCATGTCGAAGCCGCCGCTGCCGTCGAGGCCGTCGAGCTGCTGCGCCGTCCCAACCCGTGCGTCATGGCCACCTCCGCTCGGACGGTGCTCCCGTCTCCACGCCCACCTGGTACCTGTGGGAGGACGACAGCCGGATCCTGATCAACCTCGGCGGGCCGGGTGCGCCTCGAGCACCTGCGCCGCGATCCGCGGGTGACCCTCACCGTCCTCGCGGGCGACGACTGGTACACCCCGTCACCCTGATCGGCCGTATCGACGAGACCCGCGACGACGAGGACCTCACCGGCATCGACCACCTCTCCCGGCACTACACGGGCAGCCCGTACCCGGACGGAGTCCGTCAGGTCGGTGCCTGGATCGAGGTGGAGCCGCTAGCACAGCTGGCGCGATGAAGGACAGCGACCAGGCGTCCACCTGAGCACGACCAGAAACCACTGGTGAGTTTCGCCGGGTGTCGACACCTCGCCGCGCCTCATCTAAGATCCTCGGCGCGGCATCGCGGCTCGGTCACCGTCCGGGTGAGGCATGGAGGCGCCGTGGAGATGCCCGTGGAGCATTGACCAGTGTCCAGTCGAGTTCAACCACACCATCGTTCTCCCAGGACCGGGAGAAGTCCGCTCACTTCCTCAGCCGGAATCGCTGGGCTGGAGGTCGGCGAGCGAGCCGAGATCTTCCTCCCGTGACGACAGCGAACGGCGTCACCCTCGATTCCGCCACCATCGACACCGACATCAACCGTGCAGCACTACGCGTTCCTCGTCTCGGAGGGGCGAGTTCGACGCAGTCCTCGCCCGGCTCGTGGAGGGGCGGGGTGCCCATCCAGGCCGACCCGCGAGGCCGGCACCCGCGCCGGATCAACCGTAACGACGGCGGGCGGGGCGTGTACTTCATCGACCCTTCCAGGCACGCGGTGGAAGCCTTCACCCGCCCCAGCGGCAGCGACCCGTCCTCGCCGTTGAACGGCGTCACGGAGGACGTCCCCGGGGCGCGCTGACCGGCGTCCGCGCAGCCGTCGGCTTTCTCGTCGCCCGGCCTGTTGTCCGACCCCCTCCGCATACTGGTGGCCTCCCACAGGAGTCGGACGCGATCAGGGGGCAGTCATGCGGGAGGGTGTACAGCGGCGAACTGGCGGTCGTCCACGGGCGGTTCCACGTGGACAGCCGCCGGGACCCGTACGGTCCCGGACCGTCGGAGGCCTGCGCCGGACAGATCAACGGTCTGTGCGGTGCGGCCGTCCCCGGCTGTCTCCCTCCTGGGCACCGGCCTGCGTACCGGCAGGGTCGGGCTGACCGTCGAGGTGCACGGGGCCGCCCCGCTGCTCTACGACGGCTGGGAGGACGTGGTGGAGGTGTCCTTCCGGCCCGTCTCCTTCTCGACGGCCGTTCTGCCCTGCGGCCGCGGGGCGTTGTGCGAGGTGGACCTGCCGCCCGCCGACCACCGGGGTGCGCTACTGCGGGCGCGGAATGGACCGGAGCGAGGAGACCGAGGTTCACCGCGCCGAGGTCGCCGGGCCGGTCGACCACTATCTGCTGCAGTTCTGGCCCGCCCCGCCCGCCGCGGACCGGGTCGTCCGGCGAGACCTCACGCAGCGCCGAGGGCCGGCACCGGTACGCGCGCAGCCTGCCGCCGCCCCCTTCCGGGAAGGGCCCGCACGAGAGTGCGCGCGGAGACCCTGTCCTGGGGCGGTCGGCTGCCCAGCCGGCGGTACGGGAGGTCGGCGGCGACGCACGCGGGCTCGTCCCACTGGACCGGGGACCTCCTCGACGCAGTCGACGCGGCGTGTCCGGCGACCCAGCGGAGCCTCGCGCGGTGGGCAGCCCACCGGGCCTTCACCGCGGCGGGCCTGGACGACGTCGACTGGATCACGCCCGCGCTGGTGGCGCTGGACCGGGGGAGCCCCTGCCCGCCCCGTTCGACGACCCCCGGCGGGCCTGGGAACGCTTCTTCACCGACGAACGCACAACCCCCGGCGCGTCGCACGCGTCCGACGGATGCCGTGGCAACCCGCTGCGACAGGCCATGGCCATGCCCGCGCTGCGTGCGGCGGCCCAACCGGACCCGCTGCGTGCCGCGCTCGGTGCCCTCTTCGCCGCCCGCGGTCACCCACGGCACCGACTACCCGGCCCTGTTCGCCGAGGCCCGCCGGGAGTTCCCCCGCCCTCGGCCGGGGCGCGTGCCGCCGCAGTAGCAAGCGACAGGATGCAACAGGAATCGCCTGGGAGTTGATGCCGCCGTCAGTACCGCGACGACCGGCAAGGCTTCACCGGTCACCGGTCACCGGTAGCCCCCACCAGGGCCTGGCCGGACACGTCGATCCTGCCGCGGCAGCAGCAGCGGGGTCGCGAGGAGCAGTACGCCCGCGAGCGCGACGGCACCGCGTTCCGGTCAGGCTCGCCAACAGGCCCCACACCGCGGTCCAGTCCCGCGGTCGCCAGCTTCCCGCTGACCGTCCAGGCGGACAGCGTGCGAGCGACCCGGTCCGTCGGGGTCAGCTCCAGCCGACGGGTGGCGTACACCGGGTTGAACACGCCGATGGACGTGATCAGCCCGAACTCGACGACCATCACGAGGACCAGCCCCGAGGTGCCGGGGCCGACGAAGGCCAGCCCGACCGGCCAGCACACGCGCAGCACCCCGCTGGCGACCAGCACCCGGTGCTCCCGGAAGCGCGCCACGAGTGTCCTGGCCAGCCGGGAGCCGACCAGGCCGCCGGCGCAGGGCACCGCGAAGGCGAGACCGTACTGCCAGGGCGCGAAGCCCAGATCGCCCAGCATGAGGACGGCGAGCAGGGTGCGGTCGCCATGATCAGGCCGCTGACCAGGACCGTGTTGAGGAACAGCGGACGCAGACCCGGCGAGGCGAGGACGTACCGCCAGCCGTCCAGCAGGTCACCGGCCCGCAGCCGGGGCGTCGGCGCGCCGCGGGCGTGGCTCCTCGCGGCCGATCGCCAGGATTCCCAGCGCTGACAGCAGATGCGCTGGCCGCGTCGACCGCCACCGTCACCACCGGCCCGAAGACCCCGACCGCGGCCCCGCCGACCGGGGGCCGAGCATCGTCGCGGTCCAGGTCGTCGCCTCGAACCGGCCGTTCGCGGTCAGCAGGTCCCGCGGCGGCACCAGAGCCTTGAGACAGGAACCGGCGGCGGCCCTGAACGTGATGTCGGCCGCGGCGACGACGACCGACACGACCAGCAACTGGGCGAAGCCGAGCCGGCCGAACGCGAACGCGAGCGGCACACTCAGCAGTACCACGCACCGGACCAGGTCCATCGCGACCATGACCGGCCGCTTGCGCCGGAACTCCACCCACGGCCCCAGCGGCACCGCCACCAGCGCTCCCACCGCGAGTCCGGCCGCCGCGAGCGCCGCCACTCCGCGCCGTTCCGGCGTCCAGTACGACGACCGCGATCAGCGGAAAGGCGTCGAACGCGAGCCGCGTGCCGAACGTGCTGACGGAGTACGCGGCCCACAGCCACCCGAACGGCCGCCCCAGCGACCCGCTGCCCACGACACCCGACTCCGTCACGCCCGGACATCAAAGCGAGTGGCGGCCGCGCGGATCAAACAACTGCTCGGAGACCACGCACAACAGGCCGTTGTACGCCGGTCGCCGCCGCCCGGACCTGCCGCCCGGACCCGCGGCCCGGGGGCCTACCGCGTCAGCAGCTTCCGCAAGGCCCCGGCGACCTCGCCGGGAGCCTCGCCCCGCCATGAAGTGGCCGCAGTCGACGGTGTCGTGCCGCAGATCCGGGGCCCACGCCCGCCACAACGCGGCGGCGTCGTAGCCGAGGGCGGCGCCCCAGTCCTGCTGGAGGACGGTCACGGGCATCCGCAGCCGGTTGCCGCTGTCGCGGTCGGCCCGGTCGTGGGCGACGTCGATACCGGCCGAGGCCCGGTAGTCGGCCACGATGGACGGCACCGCCTCGCGGGACGCCTTCAGATAGGCCGCGCGTACGCCGGCGGGCAGGGGCGTCCGGGTCCCGCGTCCAGATGTCGAGGAAGTGACCGAAGAACGCGTCCGGCGCCGCACCGATCAACTGCTCCGGCAGCCCCGGCGGCTGCGCCATCAGGTACAGGTGGAAGCCCACCGCGGCGGTGGTGCCGCGCAGCGTCCCACATGTCGAGGGTCGGCAGCACGTCCAGCGCGGCCAGGTGCGTCACCGCGTCCGGATGGTCGAGCCCCGCCCGCACCGCGACGAGGGCGCCCCGGTCGTGCCCGGCCAGCGCGAACCGCTCGTGCCCGAGCGCCCGGACGAGGGCGACGACGTCGGCGCGCTATGGCCCGCTTGGCGTAGGCGGTGCCGTCGAGGTCGGCCGGCTTGTCACTGTCGCCGTAACCGCGCAGGTCGGGGCAGATGACGGTGTGGTCGGCCGCGAGGTCGGCGGCGACGTGCCGCCACATCAGATGGGTCTGCGGGAAGCCGTGCAGCAGCACGACCGGGCTGCCGGAGCCGCCGACGGCCACGTGCAGGGCGACGCCGTCGGCGACCGGCACGCGGTCGTGGGTGGAGCCGGGATGGTCGGTTCCATAGCTGGTCTGTACGCTTCAGGTCACATCGGGTCTGTTCGCGTCTCGCTGATGACGTCCTCGAGCCCGCCGGGCCTCGATCAGCAACCGATCAGCACGCGTACCGTGGTGATCGCACGAGCGGTGGCGGATCGGAGCGGACGGAACATGGAAGCGGTCACGTTCGGTGTGCTCGGATCGGTCACCGGCCGAGCGCGCGGGCCGCCGCGCCTCGCCCTCAAGGGCCCCCGGCACCGCGCCGTGCCGGCCCGCTTCCTCCTGGCCCGGCGGCGGGTCGTTCCGCTCGCCCGCCTGGTCGAGGACCTGTGGGACGAACCACCGCCGCGAGCCGTGGGCGCGGTGCGCACCTCCGTCGGGGACCTGCGCCGCGCCCTGGAACCCGGACCGCCCGCCACGGGGCCCCGGCCCGGCTGCTGGTCACCGAGGGGCCCGAGGCCGCCCTGCGCGCGGCACCGGAGGCCGTGGACGCGTGGCGCTTCGAGGCGGCCGTCGCCCAGGCCGACCGGCTGCCGGCCGCACAGGCGCCGGACCGGCTGCGGGCGGCGCTGGGGGAGGGCGGGGGCCCGCTCTACGCCGAGGTCAGCGGGGAGTGGGGCCCGCGGCGAGCGCTCCCGGCTCACCGAACTGCGGCTGCGTGCCGTCGAACGGCGCGCGGAACTGCTCGTGGAGCTGGGCCGCGCCGCCGAGGCGGTCCCCGACCTGGACGCGCACCTGACCGAGCACCCCCGGCGCGAGGAGGCGCCGGCGCCCGCTCGCCCTGGCCCTGTACCGGACCGGACGCCAGGCGGACGCCTCGCCGTGCTGCGCCGCGCCCGCGCCCTGCTCGCCGGACAACTGGGCGTCGACCCCGGGCCCTGGCTGCGCCGCCTGGAGGCCGGCATCCTCGCCCAGGACCCCGGCCTGACCCGCCCAACGAGCCGGCGGAGGCGGCGGCCCGGCTGTGGGCCCGCGCCACCGAGGCGTACGACCGCACGGTGCGCCGCCGGCGCCCACGCCCGCCTGGAGTCGACCGTCGGCCTGCTGCGCCTCCTCGCGGTCACCGGCGGCGGCGGTCTGGAGGCCGCCCGGGAGCACCGTACGGCGGTGCGTCGCGGCGGGGGAGGAGACGGGCGACGCGGAACTGACGGCCCGGGTGATCGGCGCCTACGACGTGCCCGCCAACTGGACCCGCAGCGACGACCCTGACCGGGCCCGGCGGATCGTCGAGGCGGCCGAGCGCACCCTCGCCGCCCTGCCGGACGGCACCGCCGCCGAAGCGGACCGCTGCCGCCTGCTGGCCACCGTCGCCGTGGAGTCCCGGGGCGTCCGGTCACCGCGCGGACCGGGGGCGGCGGTCGCGGCCGAACGGATCGCCCGGCACCTGGACGATCCGGCGCTGCTCGCCTTCGCCCTCAACGGCGTCTTCATGCAGTCCTGCACCACCGCCGGACTGGCCCCGCGCCGCGACGCGCGACCGGCGCCGAACTCTGTCGCCCTCGCCGCCCGGCACGGCCTGGTCAACTATGCGGTCCTCGGCCATCTGATCCGGCTCCAGGCACGCTCGGCACTCGCCGACTTCACCGCCGCCGACGAGCACGCCACCGCCGTCGACCGCCTGGCCGAACGAAGCACGAACGGCCGCTCGTGGCCGTCTTCACCTGAGTGGCACCGCGCTCTGCGCCGGGCCGCCACCGGCACCCCGTACGACAGCGCCGAGGCCGCCTACTGGTCCGCCGCCGCGCGCTCGACGGCGCGGAATCGCCGGGACCTGGAACGCGGACTGCTGCCCCTCGCCCTGCTGGGCCTGCAGCCTGGCTCCGCGGGCGCCCGGTGGAGGTGGACCCGTGCGCGGACTGGGGACCGTACCGCCCCTGGGCCGAACCGTTCGCTCTTCTCGCCGACGGCCGTAGACGCCGAGGCCCGGACGGCACTGCGGGCGCTCCCGGAGCCGCCGCCCGACCTCCTGTACGAGGCCCTGTGCGCTGCGCCGAGGCCGCACTCGCCCTCGAACTCCGGCGACCGCCCGGCCTTGGAGCGGACGTACGGACGACTGCTGCCCGCGTCCGGCGAGCTGGCGGGCGCGGGCAGCGGGGCTGCTCACCTTCGGACCGGTCGACGACTGGCTCACCGCGATCCACCGGGCACTCGGCCCCGCCGCGCGGCGGACCCGGCGGCGGGGGCGCTGACCCGGCGGCAGGACGCCGACCGGGCGGGTTGCCCCCGGTCCGCGCCGGGTACCCGGCGGGCATGAAGTGGCGACAGGTGCAGGACGGTCCGTCCGGCGGTGTACGTGGTGGTGCTCGACCCCGGGGAGGACGCGGTCGCCGAACTCACCGCCTTCGCCCGTGACCGCTCCTCGGCGCCTCCCAGGTGACCGCCGTGGGCGCCTTCTCGGAGGCGGTCGTCGGCTGGTCCGACCGGCAGGCCAAGGACTACCGGCCCATCCCGGTGGAGGAGCAGTGCGAGGTGCTGTCGCTGATCGGTGACGTCGCCGTCGCCGACGACGGGCCGACCCCGCACCTGCACGCCGTAGTGGGCCTGTCCGACGGCTCCACCCGCGGCGGCCACCTGCTGTCCGGACGGGTCTGGCCGACGCTGGAGGTCGTCGTCCGGGACAGCCCCGCCGAACTGGCCAAGACCCACCGACCCGACATCGGCCTGGCCCTGATCGACCTCGGCTGAGCCGGCCGCCGGAGAACGGTTTACCGGCCCGGGTGCGGGCTACGCGGCCCGCACGGGAACCGAGCACCCACACCGCGGAGGCGCGACCATGACACGGCGCATCCGAGACGTGATGTCACCCGCCGCGGTGGCCGTCGAGCCCATGACCACGGTGGCGCGGGCGGCGCGGCTGATGCGCGAGGAGGATGTCGGCGACGTCCTCGTGACCTACGACAGCGACCTGTTCGGCCTGCTCACCGACCGCGACATCGTGCTCCGGAGCGTCGCCGACGGCCGCGACCCCGGACGACACCACGGTCGGCTCGGTGTGCACACCCCCGCCCGTCGTGACCCTCGGACCCGACGACACCACCGACCGCGCGGCCGAGCTGATGCGACGTCACGCGGTCCGGCGGCTCCCCGTCGTCGAGCACGGCGGCGTCCCGGTCGGCGTGGTCACCCTCGGTGACCTCGCGGCCGCCGACGACCCGCGCGCCGCCCTGGCGGACATCAGCAGGGCCGCGCCCGACCACTGAGGCGCCCCCGAGCGCCGACGCTCCCGACTCCTGTACGGAGGGAAGGCATGAGTGACCGACGCCGCCCCGACGGGGCCACGGAACCCGCCTCTCGCGCGCGGTCCGGCGCGATCGGCCGTCGCCTCCCGCGCACCGGCACCGAACCGGTCACCGCACAGAGCCCGCTGCGGCTGCGACTGCTGCTGTCGGCCGTCTTCCTGCCGCTGTTCGTCGCCGGGGCCGCGTTCTTCGGCGTGTGGGCCGCTGACACCGGCCCCGGCGACAGCCCCCGGACGCGGCACCCTGGTGGCCCTCGCCGCCGTGTGCGCGGCGTTCGTCCTGCTCTTGCGGCGGCGGACCTGGTGGTCGTGGCCGGCAGGCTGCGGCGGGAACGGGGCGCCCCGGCCCCGCACTGACCCCAGGACTCCACAAGGGGATGGAGGAAACGACATGGCCCCCTGGCACGAACCCCGACCCCGCGGCGGGCCCCGGGCAAGACCGCCGGGCCCCCGCCCGCACCGCACGGCTGCGCAGCCGGGATCCCCGAACCCGACGAGGAACCGGACCTGCTCGGCCAGTACCTGACCCAGATCGGCGCCACCTCTGCTGCTGACCGCCGAGGACGAGGTGAGCCTGGCCCGGCGCATCGAGGCCGGTGTCCGGGCCATGGAGGAACTGGAGTCGGCCGACACCGGCGAGCCCGCACCGACCCCGGACGCCGCCGCGCACTGGAGGAGACCGTCCACGACGGCCAGGCCGCCAAGGACCACATGGTGCGGGCCAACCTGCGGCTCGTGGTGTCGATGGCCAAGCGCCACGCCCATCGCGGGCCGCCCCTTCTGGACGTCATCCAGGAGGGCAACCTCGGCCTGATCCGGGCCGTCGAGAAGTTCGACCACACCAAGGGCTTCAAGTTCTCCACGTACGCCACCTGGTGGATCCGCCAGGCCATCGAGCGGGGCCTGGCGACCCACGCGCGCACGGTACGGCTGCCGGTGCACGTCGTGGAGCAGCTAGCAGAAGCTGGCCAAGGTCGAGCGCAAACTTCGGGGAAGCCTCGACCGCGAGCCGACCGCCGAGGAGGTGGCCGCCGAGAGCGGCATCGACGGCGACAAGGTCGTCTGGCTGCGCGCCGCGTCGGTCGGGACGCCGTCAGCCTGGACACCCCGGTCGACGAGACCGGCGAGACCGTCGTCGGCGACCTCATCCCCGACACCGAGGTGCTCCAGGCACCCGAGGTCGCCGAGTTCCAGGCGCTCGCGGAGGAACTGCGGGAGGCCGTCGGCACCCTCGCGCCCCGCGAGGCCCTGATCCTCAGCCTGCGCTACGGACTGCACGACGGCCGCCCCCGCACCCTGCACCAGGTGGCACAGCACGTGGGCCTGACCCGCGAGCGCGTCCGCCAGTTGGAGAAGGCGTCCCTCGACCACCTCCGCGCCCCGGAGACCCGGGACCGCCTGCTGGACTGGGCGAGCTGACCGGACCGGCAGGCAGAACACCTAGTACGCGCAGCCGGGCCCCCTGCCGCAGCAGCTCGTGCTGGACCATCCGGTAGGGCAGGCCGCGCGGTCCGCGCCCGTGCCGGACGGTCAGCGCCGCGCACACACCCCGGCCGCCTGCCCGGTCGCCATGGCGATGGGCATGACCCGGTACGAGGAGTGCGCCACGTGCGTCCCGGAGATGCAGCGCCCGGCCACCAGCAGCCGCTCGGTGTCCCGGGGCACCAGGCAGCGCAGCGGGATGTCGTAGAAGCTGCCCTGCGGAACCCGCTTGAGGATGGTGCCGGAGCCGCGCGGGTTGTGGATGTCGACCGGGTAGGGCGCCGTGCGCGACCACGTCCGGGAAGGTGCGCGCGGCCAGGATGTCGTGGCCGGTCAGCTGGTAGTCGCCGAGCACCCGCCGGGTCTCCCGTACGCCGATGTGCGTGCCGCTCTGCACCACGTACGCCTCCTCGAAACCGGGCACGCGGGTGCGCAGGAAGCGGTCGATCTGGGAGAGCTGGCGCCGGGCCGTGTACTCGGCGCGGGTCAGGTCCCACACGCTGGTGCCGAGCACGCGGTTGACCCGGGTGCTGTTGACCGCGACCTCGCGCGGGTGCGGGGTGGCGAAGAAGAGGATGTCCTCGCGCGGCAGCCGCAGCTCGCCGTTGGCCCTGGCCTCCTCGATCAGGTCCCACAGGCCGTGCACGCCGCGCCACTGGTCGGGGTGCTCGCGCACGTAGTCGGCGAAGTCCGGCCGCGCGAAGTCCGCGACGCGGAACATCAGCGTCATGGGCTGCACCAGCCCGTCCTCGGGCCGGCCGATCTCGTACGGTGCCCCGCAGGCGGTCGCCACGTCACCGTCGCCGGTGCCGTCCACGACCACCCCGGCGTCGATCACCACGGGCCCCGACTTCGTCTCGAACACCACCCGCCAGCCGGAGCCGTCGTCGAGGGGCAGCGCGCCGGAGGCGAAGGCGTGGAACAGCATCCGGACCCCCGACTCGTCCATCATCTCGAGCAGGGAGAGCTTGAACAGCTCCGGGTCGAAGGGGACCGTGTACCCGGTCTTCGGCGAGGGCGGCAGACAGCCGCCGCGTCCCATGAGCCGGTCGAGCAGCTGCCACAGCACACCCGCGACCACCGGCTCGCCCTCGCCGTGGTCGGTGGGCAGCAGCCGTGAGGTGTCCCCGGACTCGGTGAACGCGGCCTGCTTGTGCTCGTTGTGGAACGACATCAGCGGCATCACCAGCGCCACGGTCGCGTTGCCGCCGAGAAACCCGTACCGCTCCACCAGCACGACATCGGCCCCGGTGTCGGCCGCGCCGACCGCGGCGGCGAAGCCGGCGGGACCGCCGCCCACCACCAGGACGTCGCACCGGCCCCCGTGCCGGGCGGGCCGCGGGGGCAGGGTGACCGATGCGGGGCTCGCGGGGCTCTTCCAGGATCGGCATCGCTCTCCTCGGGGGTCAGGCGTGCAACGGTCGCGGCTCGTCGGCGTACGGCTCGGGGCCCGCCGTCCCCGCGCGCCGTCCGTCGCCGATCGCGTCGATCTCGTCCAGCAGCGAGCCGCAGCGCACGCAGGTCTCCCGGGCCGCCGCGGACAGCTCCCGGATCCGGGACCGGAAGTCCTCCCGGCGCTGCGGGTACTCGTCCCAGAGCCGGTCCACCTCCGCCAGCAGCAGCCCGGCCTGCTCCCGCGCCACGCCCACCAGCGCCGGTGCGCCCAGTCGGCGCGCGAAGTCGAAGACCTTGCCGGAGTAGGGCAGCGGCAGCACCGGCACCCCGGTGAGCGCCGCGAAGATCACGAAGTGCAGCCGCATGCCGACGGCCACGTCCAGATGGCGCATGAAGCCGAGGACCCGCCCCGGGCTGTAGTCGCCGTGCAGGATCCGGCCCTTGTCCGGCGCGGTCATGTGGGACAGCACGGCGTGCGCGTGCCGTACGTCGTGCCGCTCCATCGGCAGGAACACCACGTGCGCGTCCAGCCGCCGCAACGAGGAAGTCCGCGACGTCGGCGAGCAGCGCGTGGTAGTCGCCCTCGTCGAGCTTCTCGCGGCCCGCCCCGGTTCGCGCACCGACATCCCCACCAGCCGGGCACCGGCGGGGATGCCCTCGTCCCGCATCATGGCCTCGGTGAACGGCCCGGGCGCCAGCAGCAGGGCCGGGTCGGCAGTGACCGCGACCTCGCGTTCCAGGCCGACCTCCTCCAGCACCAGCCGGGACTCCTCGTCCCGCACCACGACGTCGTCCATGTCGGCCAGCACGCGGCGTACCGCGTCCCGGTCCTCGGTGTCCGTCAACCGCCCGGCCCCGACGGCGTCGCGCGAAGGTCGGCACGTTCCGGGTCTGGGCGGCGCGCACCAGCCTGCAGATAGCGGCGTGCCTCCACCGTCGTAGAGGATGCCGCCGCCGCCGAGGACCAGCAGGTCCAGGCCGGGCAGCACGTCCAGGACATGGTTGCGGGCTGACGCCCTCCAGGGGACCACCTCGTCGGCGTCGTGGTGGTGGGTGCGGGTGTGCTCGGCGTTCCGGCTCAGGACGACCAGGTGCGCGTCGGGTCGCTGTGCGCTGCAGACAGCTCAGGACGCAGGTCAGATCGCCTCGTCGCCGATGTTGAAGCCGCCGTAGGAGCCGAGCACGCCGATGCGCGGGCCCGGCCGGGCGGGGTGCGGATGCGAGGGGGAGTGGTCATCCGGGGGCTCCCGTCACGTCGGAGTCGGCCGGCCCGCCGGCCTCGGTGCGCAGAGCCGCCGCACGGTGCCGGGTTGCCTGGGCCGCTCCGTAGAAACACCCTGACCAAGAACGTGTACGTGGTCCCCTTCCGCCGCCTGTCACAGGAGGTCACCGGTGAACGTCTCCCTCAGCGTGTGGCTGCTGACCGTCGCGGCCCTGTGCGTCCTCGTCGCCGCCGACTTCTTCATCGGCCGCAAGCCGCACGACGTGTCGATCAGGGAGGCCGGGATCTGGACGGCCGTCTGGGTGGTCCTGGCCTGTCTGTTCGGCGTGGGGCTGCTGGTGTTCGCGGGCGCCGGCCCCGGGGGTGAGTTCTTCGCCGGTTACATCACCGAGAAGTCGCTCAGCGTCGACAACCTCTTCGTCTTCGTCCTGATCATGGCCAAGTTCGCGGTGCCCACGCAGCACCAGCAGCGCGCGTACTGATGGTCGGCGTCATCGTCGCCCTGGTGCTGCGCGCCGCGTTCATCGCGGCCGGCGCGGCGATCATCTCCGCCTTCTCCTGGGTCTTCTACATCTTCGGCGCCCTCCTGATCTGGATCGCCTGGAAGCTCATCCAGGGACGCCCGGAAGGGAGGGCACGACGAGGAGTACGAGAGAACAAGTTGCTGAAGTCGATCGAACACCGTTTCGGTGTCGCCGACCGCTATCACGGCACCAAGCTGTGGATCGAGGAGAACGGCAAGCGGGTGATGACCCCGATGCTGGTCGTGATGCTCGCGATCGGCTCCACCGACGTCCTGTTCGCCCTGGACTCCATCCCCGCCATCTACGGCCTGACCCAGGACCCGTACATCGTGTTCACGGCCAACGCGTTCGCTCTGATGGGCCTGCGCCAGCTGTACTTCCTCATCGGCGGTCTGCTGAGGAAGCTAGTGCACCTCTCGTACGGCCTGTCGGTCATCCCAGCTTCATCGGCGTCAAACTGATCCTGCACGCCCTGCACGAGTCCGGGGTGCACGTCCTCGAGATCGGCATCCCCTCGCTCGGCTTCATCGTGATCGTCCTCGCGGTCACCACGGCTACGAGCCTGTGGGCCGCGAGGAGACAGGAACCAGGAGCGGGACGTGTGACGAAGGCCCGGAGGCCTACTGATGGTCCAGCCCACGCTGCCGACCCCCGAGCGCAGATCGCGCAGACGCCCAGGACTGCCGTGCTCGCCCCGGCGCCAGCGTCACCCACTGTCCCGAGACGTCCGGCGCCCAGCCTAGACGACCTCGGCGCGGAAGGTGACGGTGGTCGGTGTTGTTGCTGCAGCCGGCGATGCCGTGGTCCGGGTTGTTGTTGTGCACCCAGCCGTCGCAGTCCACGCCGGCCGCCGCCGGTGCCGACGGGGCGGCCTGCGCCGGAACCGCGAAGCCGGCGGCGGTCAGTGCCAGGGCCGAGACCGTGGCCGCCAGCCCGGCCGTGACGACGTTCTTCCTGCGGTGCATAGGTACCCCCATGAGGTCGCGCTGTTTTCGCGATTGCGCGACCAGTCAAGGAGAGATGACGGCTCCCGCGTGAACCTCGGACATGTGAGGGTCGCCCCGCTCGCTTCCTGCCCGGGTGGGCCGGTGCCTCAGCAGCCCGCCCGGGAGGGGCCCGCCGCGCGAGACGACGCGGGTGCCGTGCTCGTCGACGACGCGCGGGCCTGGAGCGAACGCGGCGCACCGGGTCCACAGGGTGCCGCCCGTCGCGGTCGGGCGCGCGGACACCACCTGGAAGCGCTCGGCACCGTCGGGCCACCCGCAGTGCGGGCAGACGACACCGGTCGGGCTGGACATGGCGACTCCTCGTTCGTCGGTCGGCGGGTGTTCGACCCTCGCTCCACAGACAGGGTGCGGTCACGGATCCGTTCACGTCCAGGTTGACTTCCACGGACTCCACCGTGAAGCGTGCACTTCGTGATTGACCTGCGCAGGTTGACGTCCTCCGGGCCGTCTCCACTACGGCACAGTCACCGCGGCGGCCCGTGCCCTGCACTTCACCCCGTCCGCCGCCTCCCAGAGATCCGCCAGCTCGCCCGCGACCTGGGTGTCGACCTCGCTGGAGCCGCAGGGCCGCGGGTCCGGCTGACCCCGGCCGCGGAGAGTCTGCTGGCGCACGCCGACGCCATCGAGGCCCGCTGGGACGAGGCCGAACTCGACCTGCGGGCGGAGGAGGGGGGCGCCGGCCGGGCCGCTGCGGGCGACGGGGTTCCCGGTGGCCGTCTCCGTGCTGCTGGCACCGATGGCCGCGCGGCTGCGCGAACGGCATCCACGGCTGTCGGTCCGGATCCGGGAGGTCGAGGTGGCGGAGAGCTTCGACCTGCTCTTCGAGGGCGAGGCCGATCTGGCGGTGGTGGAGGCGACCCCGCCAACCCGCCGTCGGCCGACGCGTTTCGACCAGCGGCCGCTTCTCGACGACCCGTTCGACCTGGTCGTCCCCGAGGGGCACCCGCTGGCCGGACGGGAAGGGTCGATCTCGCCCTCGCGGCCGACGAGCCGTGGATCGCCCCCGTGCCGCAGAGCCCTGCCGCCCGCACGTGATGTCGGCGTGCGGTGCCGCCGGTTTCACCCCGACGTGGTCCATCACGCGCTCGACTGGAACGTCGTCGCCACCTGGTCGCCCACGGGCTCGGTGTCGCGCTGATACCCGGCTCGCCCAGTGACCCCGCAGCCGCCGATCGTCCGGGTGCCCTGCGTCAACCGGCCGCACCGCAAGCTGCTGACCTGCACACGGAGCGGTGGTCACCGGCGTCCGGCGGTCGCGGCCGCACTGGAGGAACTGCGCACCCTGGCCGCGACCGCGTGGCCTGACGTACAGAGTGCATACGCCGGTACACGCGCCGGGACCGGAGCCCGGCGGAGCTCCGGTCCCGTACGCGTCCTGCGTGCTGGTCAGGCGGCGATGGCCTCGTCCGCGTGGCCGTGCAGCCGGGCGACGACCTCGGTCAGCTGGGCGGCGACCTCGGCGTCGTCGGCCGGGTGGGTCTCGGCGAAACGGGTCACCGAACCGGGGATGGACAGCTTGAGGTCCTCGATCACCTTGCCGCCGGCGATGCCCACGGCCTTGCGGGTGTCGTCCTGCGCCCACATCGCCGCCGTACTGGCCGAAGGCGGTGCCGACGACGGCGACTGGCTTGCCGGCGAAGGCGCCCGCGCCGAACGGGCGGGACAGCCAGTCGATGGCGTTCTTCAGGACGGCCGGGATGGTGCCGTTGTACCTCGGCGAGAAGAACAGGCGTCGGCGACTGGGCGGCCTCTGCCCAGCTCGCGGCGGCGGCCGGGACGCTGCCCTCGACGTCGATGTCCTCGTTGTAGAAGGGGATCCCGGCCAGCCCTCGAACAGCTGCACCTCGGCGCCCTCCGGCGCAGACTTGGCGGCCGCCTCGGCGAGCTGGCGGTTGTGCGAACCGGCGCGAAGGCTGCCGACGAGCGCAAGGATGCGGACAGACATGAGTACTCCCACTGACGGAGCAGAGGCTGCGGGAACAGACGCTGCTGAAACACTGCCGTAAGGGATCCGGACCGAGGTCCGTTTACGTTTCTAACATCCCAAACGGGACCGCGGTCCAGTTTTCTTCCCGATGCTTTACGCTGGCTTCATGTCCGCCGCCCTGCCACCCTTCCCGAAACCCCAGAGACCGCCGGTCCCCCTGAGTTGCTGCAAGTCGGCACGGGGACCGAGGAGGACGAGCCCTGCCTGCGCGCCGACGCCGCGCGCAACCGGGCCCGGCTGCTGGAGGCCGCCGCCCGGCTGGTCGCCGAGCACGGCGCGGCCGGCGTCACGATGGAGGCGGTAGGCCGCGGTAGGCCTCGGTGGGCAGGGGCACGGTCTTCCGCCGCGCGCGACCGCACCGGCCTGCTCATGGCGCTCCTCGACCACCTGAGAAGAAGTTCCAGGCCGCACTCCTCGGCGGCCCGCCGCCGCTGGGGCCCCGGGGCGCCGCCCGTCGAGCGGCTGCGCGCCTCGGCTGCGCGATGCTGCGCCGCCCATCGACGAGATGGACCTGCAGCTGGCCGCCCAGCCGAGCGCGGAGCGCCGCTACACCGCCGCACCGCGCCGCTTCCTGCGCGGCCACGTCGCCTGCTGCTGCGGCAGGCGGTCCCGGACGGGGACAGCGAACTCCTCTCCCACACGCTCCTGGCGTACCTCGACGCCGCCCTCGTCCACCACCTCACCGAACAGCAGGTGCCCCGGCGCGGCTGCAAGGGGCTGGCTCGATCTGGTCGCGCGGGTGACCCGCACCGAGCACCCCGGCCTGACCCCCGCGACCGTCGCGCCCACGAGGTGGGATTTCGTCCGATCCGGACGACGTCGCCGCCTGTCGCCCCGTACCCGGCTTGCCAAGATGCCGTACGTCATGGTGCAGATACCGAAACAGCCCGCCCCGAGCCCCCTCGCACCGCGCTCCGTCCCCGCGAGCGCCGATGTGGCCCGCCTGGCCGGCGTCTCGCGCGCGACCGTCTCCTATGTTCTCAACAACACCAGCGCCGTCCGGATCAGCGAACCCACCCGCCGCCGCGTCCACGAGGCCGCCTCGGGATCTCGGGTACGTCCCGCACGCCGCGGCCCGCTCCCTGCGCGCCGGACACAGCCGGACGGTGCTGATGCCCGCGCCGTCCTTCCCCGCCGGACCGCTCTACAGCCGGTTCCTCAGCGAACTCCAGGGGCCCTCGGCCGCCTCGACTACACCGTCGTGCAGTACGGCACCGTCGGCCTGTACGACGACGAGGCCGCCCGGGCGTGGGCGGAACTGCGCCCGGTCGCCGTCCTGGTACCCGGCTCGGGTCTCGGCCCGCGCGGCGTGGAGGTCCTCAAACGCTCCGGCGCCCGCGCGGTCGTCACCCTCGGCCCCGAGGCCGTCGAGGAGCACACGCCCTGCTCATGGACCACGAGACCGTCGGCCACACCGCGGCGCCCGCCACCTCTACGACCGCGGACGCCGCCCGGGATCGGCGTCGTCGTGCCCGCCGAGGACGGGCTGGACGTCTTCTCGGCACCGCGCCTGGCCGGCGTCCGCCGCGCCGTGCGCGACACCGACGCCACCGTCACCGAACTGCCCCTCGCCTACGAGGAACGGGACGCCGCCCGGCTGGCCGCCCGCTGGCGCTCCCTCGGCCTGGACGCCGTGTTCGCGTACAACGACGAGTACGCGATGCTGCTGATGCGGGCCATGCAGGACGAGGGCCTCGGCATCCCGGCCGACGCGGCCGTGATCGGCGCCGACGACCTGATGCTCGGCCGCCTGCTGCGGCCCCGGCTGAGCACCGTCCACCTGGAGCTGCCCTCCGGCCGCGACCTGGCCGCCCTGGTCGACCGCGCGGTCCACGACCCCACCGCCGCGCCCGAGCGCCACGAGGTGCTGGGCGCGGCGGTGGTGCACCGCGAGTCGAGCTGACCGTCGGCCGGCTCCACGCCGCCGCCACTGGCCTGCGATTGACCTGCTATCGACCTGCTACCGGCCGTCCTGCCCGGCCTGGCCTTCGGCCTGCGCCTGCTGCTCGGCGACCGCCTTGCGGACCTCGTCCATGTCCAGCTTGCGGGCCTGGCCGATGACGTCCGTCAGCGCCTCCTCGGGCAGCGCGCCCGGCTGCGCGAACACGGCCACCTGGTCACGGACGATCATCAGCGTCGGAATCGACTGGATACGAAGGCCTGCGCCAGCTCGGGCTGCGCCTCGGTGTCCACCTTGCCGAACACGAGGTCGGGGTTGGCCTCGCCGCCTTCTCGTAGACCGGGGCGAACTGCTTGCACGGACCGCACCACGACGCCCAGAAGTCGATCAGGACGAATTCGTTGTCCGTGACCGTCTGGTCGAAGTTCTCCTTGGTGAGCTCCACGGTGCTGGTCATGGGGATCCCTCTTCCTGCGTTCGGGGCGTGAACCGTCGGCACAACACTGCCGACCTGGTGGGGTATTCCGCGCATCGTACCCATGTGGCCACGTCGCACACCACCCACCAGACTGACCCCATGACGCAATCGGATTCCATCGCGTACGACGTCGTCGTGATCGGCGCGGCCCCGTGGGGGAGAACGTCGCCGACCGTACCCGTGCGGCCGGCCTGTCCACCGCGATCGTGGAGAGCGAACTGGTCGGCGGCGAATGCTCCTATTGGGCGTGCATGCCCAGCAAGGCCCTGCTGCGCCCCGTCCTCGCCCGCGCGGACGCCCGCCGCCTGCCCGGTCTGAGCCGGTCGGTGCGAGACCCCCTCGACACGGGGCGGTCCTCGCCCGCCGCGACGAGTACACGTCCCACTGGAGGACGACGGCCAGGTCCAGTGGGTGGAGGGCATCGGGGCCGACCTGTACCGAGGTCAGGGCCGGCTCGCCGGGCCGCGCACGGTCGAGGTGCCGCGCCTGGACGGCACCGCCGGGGGCTGGCCGCCCGGCACGCCGTCGCCGTCTGCACCGGCAGCGGTGCCGCCCTGCCGGGCTTGCCCGGACTCGCCGAGGTACGCCCCTGGACCAGCCGCGAGGCCACCAGCGCCAAGAGCGCGCCCGGCAGGCTCATCGTGGTCGGCGGCGGGGTCGTCGCCGTCGAGATGGCGACCGCCTGGCAGGCCCTCGGCTCCCGGGTGACCCCTCCTGGTCCGCGGCAACGACGGCCTGCTCGCCCGCATGGAGCCGTTCGCCGGCGAACTGGTCGCCGAGGCGCTCACCGAGGCCGGCGTCGACATCCGCACCGGCACCTCCGTCGAGTCCGTCAAGCGGGAGGGCGGCACCGTCGTCGCCGTCACCGACACCGGCGACCGCGTCGAGGCCGACGATCCTCTTCGCCACCGGCCGCGTACCCCGCACCGGACGACATCGGCCTGGACACCGTAGGACTGGAGCCGGGCTCCTGGCTCCCCGTCGACGACAGCCTCCGAGTCGAGGGCCACGACTGGCTCTACGCCGTGGGCGACGTCAACCACCGTGCCCTGCTCACCCATCGGGCAAGTACCAGGCCCGCATCGCGGGCGCCGCCATCGCCGCCCGCGCCTCCGGCGTACCGGACCTGGACTCCGGTCCGTGGGGCGCGCACGCCGCGACCGCAGACCACGACGCCGTCCCCCAGGTGGTGTTCACCGACCCCGAGGCGGCCTCCGTCGGCCTGACCCTGGCCGAGGCCGAGCAGGCCGGCCACCGTGTCCGGGCGGCGTCGACGTCGACCTCGCCACGGTGGCCGGCGCGAGCCTGTACGGCGAGGGCTACAAGGCCGCGCGCCCGCATGGTCGTCGACCTGGAGGACGAGATCGTGCGCGGCGTCACCTTCGTCGGCCCCGGCGTCGGCGAGATGATCCACTCCGCGACCGTCGCCGTCGCCGGACGAGTGCCGATCAGCGCCGCCTGTGGCACGCGGTCCCGTCGTACCCGACGATCAGCGAGGTATGGCTGCGGCTGCTGGAGAACATACCGCGACAACTGACCGGCTCCCGCCGCCGCCCCAGCGGCACTACCGCCCAAGCCCGCAGCCAGCTGTTCTGCTGCCGTCGCCGTCGCCGTCGCCGCAGCTGCGGGCAGTCGTGCCGCTGGGACGGCACGGGTGGGCGGTGGGGGCGCCTCCCGCTCGAGCGAAGCCGAGAGCGGGGAGGCACCCGCAACGCCGGGCCCGCGCACCCACCCCCGGCGCCCACCCCCCCAGCGGCCCATCAGACCGCCGGCCCACCTACCGGCTGCCCCCGAAGACCCCGCAGGTCCCGCGGCCTCCGAAGACCCCGCAGCCCCGGAAGGCAGCCCAAACCCCAACCCCACCGCAGCCCGCTCCGGAGTCACCTGCCCCCACAACTCCACCATCGCCCGATTCGACGCCAGCGACCGCAACTCAGCCCGGTCCAGGTACAACACACCGTCCAGATGATCCGTCTCGTGCTGCACGATCCGCGCGGGCCACCCCGCGAACACCTCGTCCACGGCCCGCCCGTGCTCGTCCCGCGCCACCAACCGCACCTCGGCATGCCGAGCCACCACCGCCTGCCACCCCGGCACACTCGGACAGCCCTCGAAGAACGCGGCGCGCCCGCCGCCCACGGCCTCGTACGACGGATTCACCAGCACCCGGAACGGCTGCAGGCACCCGCCGGCGCGCCACCCGCACCTCGTCCGGCACCGGCGCCGGGTCCTCGATCACCGCGATCCTGAGTCCCACCCCCACCTCGCGGCGCGGCCAGACCGACACCCGGCGCCGCGCGCGGTGAGGCGCAGCGCCTCGACGAACCGCGCCAGCAGCGCCGGCTCCAACCGCCCGTCGAAGGGCTCGGCGACGCGCCGCAGCACCGGAGCGCCGGCCTCGACGATCGGCAACGGTCCATCGGTGGCGAGCAGTTCCTCGACCCGCTCGGCAAGGGGGCGCGATCACTCGGAGTTCCCATCGCGCCAGGATGCCACGGCGCACGGCATCCACCCGCCGACCACGACGGTGTGACGCAGGCCACGTTCGGGGGACGGGAACCCGGCGCGCTCCCGCCCCCGACCACTGGGACCACCCCGTCCCCACGACGTCCCCGAGCGCCCACCGATGACCACCACGTCCCCGACCCCACGGTCGAGGCCGCCAAACCGCCGACCCCGCCCGCCTCCGCCCGGCAGATGGTCCACACTCCGCCCCGCTCGTCCTGCGCCTGCACTTCTACGCCGGGCTGTTCGTGGCCCCCTTCCTCCTGGTTGCGGCGGCGACCGGCTTCCTCTACGCCGCCTCGTTCCAGGCCGAGAAGCTGGTCTACGCACACGAGTTGACCGTCCCCGACGTGGGCGACCGCAAGCTGCCGGTCTCCGAGCAGGTCGCCGCCGCCCGGCGAGGCCCACCCCGAGGGCACGGTGTCCGGCCGTACGCCCGTCACCCGAGGCCGACGCCACCACCAGGGTGCTGCTGTCCGGCGTCGAGGGCGTCGACCCGGACCACACGCTCGCGGTCTTCGTCGACCCGTACACCGCGAAGGTGCGCGGCGCCCTCGAACAGTACGGCTCGACCGGCGCGCTGCCGCTGCGCACCTGGATCGACGAGTTCCACCGGGACCTGCACCTGGGCGAGACCGGCCGTCTGTACCAGCGAGTTCGCCGCGAGCTGGCGTGGGTGATCGCGGGCGGCGGCCTGGTGCTGTGGTTCTCCCGCCGCAGGGCCCGGCGCAAGCTGCGCGGCACCGTGGCCGGCGCCGCACCCTGGGCCTGCACGGCACGGTCGGCGCGTGGGCGGCGGCCGGATTCGTCTTCCTCCTCGGCAACCGGCCTGCGACCTGGTCGACCTACGCCGGGGGCGAACATCGAGGACCTGCGCGTCTCGCTCGGCCAGACCACCCCGTCCGTGTCGGCGTCGGCAGCCGGGGAGGGAGCACGCGGGCCACGGCGCGGCATCGGGCACGGGCGAGGGACGCCGCGCACGGGGTCGGCCTCGACAAGGTCCTGTCCGCCGCGCGCGCCGAGGGCCTGGGCGACCCCGTGGAGATCGTCCCGCCCGCCGACGCGTCCTCCGCCTACGTCATCAAGCAGGTGCAGCGCAGCTGGCCCGAGAAGCAGGACTCGGTCGCAGTCGACCCGGCGACCGGCGAGGTCACCGACGTACTCCGCTTCGCCGACTACCCGGTGCTCGCCAAGCTCAGCCGCTGGGGCATCGACCTGCACACCGGCAGCTTCTGTTCGGCCTGCCCAACCAGATCGCCCTGATGCTGCTGGCCGCTTCCTCGTCCTGCTCATCGTCTGGGGCTACCGCATGTGGGTGGCAGCGCGGGCGGGGCTCCGCGTTCGGCCGCCCGATCCCACGGGGGGCGTGGCGGCAGGTGCCGCCGTTGCTCCTCGTCCCGCTACTCGCGGCGGTCGCCGTCCTCGGCTACTTCGTGCCGCTGCTCGGCATCCGCTGGCCGTGTTCGTCGCGGCCGACGTCGTACTCGGCGAGATCGCCCACCGGCGGGGCGGCGGACGCACACGGGCGCCGCGACGCCGAAACGCTGACTCGCGGCGGCGGGGCGGTGGATCACGGCGGCGAGGGTGACTCACGGCGGCGAAGCGGTGGGCCCGGTACCGCAGTCTCACCGCCTCACCCTGCCTCACCGTATCGCCTCCTCGCCGTGACGCCGACGTTCAGCGGTCGGCGGAAGTCGCCCGCCAGCGCGGAGGCGATCCGCAGCTGCGCGTCGGCCTCGTCCTGGCGCCCCTGCCGTTCGAGGGTGCGTCCCAGCATCAGCCGGGCGTACTGCTCGACCGGGATCGCGCTCGACGACGATCCGCAGTCGTCCTCCGCCCGCCGCAGTTGGGCCGAGTGGTGGTAGGCGCGCGCCAGCAGCCGCGCGGTCGAGTCCGCTCGGGCACCTCCTCGACCAGACCGGTGGAACGCGATGCCGCGGCAACGCGTAATCCTTGGCGTCGAAGAACATCCGCGCGCACTCCCAGCGCGCTGCCTCGCCTGCGTTCCGTGGTCGTAGTACGTCGTGTCCCTCGTGACCTCCTTCGGTGTGCTGCAACCACGCCACCTGGTTGAACATTCCACCATCGGTGAAGGCGGCGTCGTGGCAGGGCGTATCCGCCCGTCACGGTGACGGCCGGAGTACGGTCTGACGCGGAGGCCCGTCCGGCGCCTGATTTGGGCGGCATGAGCAATCGCGATCCGGAGGCAGTTCCCGGCCTGTGCGGCGGCCGCGGCTTCGTGGTGGCGGAGCCGGTAAAGGAACTCCTCAGCCCTCGCCACGTCCAGAAGCTCGGCGAGGTCCACCGAGGTCCGCCGACTCCTGCCGCACCTGGGCCGGCGCATAGTCGGCGCCTGGTGTTCGTCGACCACTACGGTCCGACGACATCGCCGACGAGCCCGGCATGCGGGTGCCGCCGCATCCACCCTTGGAGCCTCCGCAGACGGTGAGCTGGCTGCACGGGCAGTGCTGCTCCGCGACTCCACCCGGCAGCCTCCAGACCATCCGCCCGCGCCAGCTGGGCGGGTGACCTCAGGCCGCGCGATCAGCCACTCCGAGGAGAGGCCGGACGGTCGCCCGCTTCCTGCACGGCGCGCAACTGTGGGTCGCCCTTCCGGACGCCCACCGCCACACCGACCCGCGCTTCGAGTTCACACCGACCTGCGCCCGTCGTCACCGCCCCCGGCCTGACGGCCACCTGCTCCTCGGCTCCTCGACAGCACCTCCTCGCCGGGAACGACGTACACCCCATCGTCGGCGCCGACCGAACCTCACCAGCAGCACGGACGTGCGTGCTCCGCTGGAACAAGGACTTCGAGTACGCCGTCCTTTCCATGGCCGGCGAGGCCACGTCGACGGCGTGCCGCTGGTGCCGGGCTCGATGCTCTACCGGCTCGGCCGCGACGAACTACCCTGCGCGCCGACTCGGACGCGAGCCTGATGCTCCTGGGCGGCGAGCCGTTCGAGGAGCCCAGATCATGTTCTGGAACTGGATCAGGCGCTCCAGGACGAGATCGATGCAGGCGCGCCGGACTGGATGGAAGAGAGGCCCGCTTCGGCGAGGTGAAGAGCTACGACCGGGGATCCGCTGCCCGCCCCGTGCTACCGGCGGTGCCACTGAAGCCTCCGTGAAGCGCTGACCACAACGGCGAACGCAGCCACCTCCCACCTTCGTCCGACCGCGACCATGGCGTCGGTGATGAGGCAAGGTGCGGCGGCAGTAGAGAATGGTCAGGCGATATGCAAGAAATTCTTGTGCGCAGCGCGGTTGTGGATTCCTGTGCCGGTGCCGATCAGGAGTCGGCGACCGGGACGGACGCTGCTGAAACCGCCCTGAGGTCGCGCTGTGGAGAGCAGGACTACTGGGCTGGATCTGGCGAGGTGTCATAGGAGTTGTGCAACTGGTGCTGCGTGGGCTCAGCTGACCGTCTCAGGTGAGATCGGTGTGTCGGCCGACGGTAGGCACACCTCCGCGACGGGACGGAGCACACCGTCCAGAACTCGTCCTGTCGAGCCACCATCGCGAAGGGGAACCTGTCGGTCTCCAAGCAGAGACCGACGTCGTCGGGTATTATCCGCTCCGCAGTCCACCGGTGAGATCAGCAGCTGACACGAAGATCCTCGCGCGGTGGAGATACGAGGCCCGCCTCGACGTCGTCCTCGGCGATGGACCGACCGATGTATTCCGGCCGCGGGCCAGGTCCTCGTCGGCCGACCCTCCTCACCGGTGACCACGAACGTCACCGGGCCGGAGCCTCAATAGTCCTGAAATCGCGCGGTCGGGCCGGCCACCACAAAACTCGCGCTACAGGACCAGTGGTGCGTCCGCCACGGCCAGCGCGCCCACGGTCCCCGCCGTCGTCTTCTGCACCAGCGTGCGGCCGAGTGAAATCGCATGACCTGAGCAAGCCGGGTGAGTTCACCGCGTCGAGGCCGCTGCCGGACTCCGTCCTTCAGGGCCAGCCAGCCCGGGTGGCTCTCCTTCAGGGTGAGTGCCTCACCTCTCCGTCGAGGCCAGGACGGATCCTCTCGACGCCGCGTGAGAAGGCCCAGGCAGCCACGGTGAAGGCGCGCATGACGTCGATGACGACAGCGACACGGGGAACGCCGGTCAACTCCAGGAGGCCATGCCGACGAAGTGATGGTCCATCGCACCATCCTGCCGCTTCCCAGCGCACGGGGCGATTTCCACCACCCCCGGGAACGAGGACCAGCAGGATCATGGCATGCGTTCGGATGTAGGCACCTCACCGAAGACATCGACGATTTCCTCGCCCGGGCCGGGACTTCCTCCGCTCGCGCCCCGTCCTGCACAACACACCGCTCGCCGTGATGGAGAAGTGGCGAGACCCGACCGGGCGCGTTCGGGCCCGGTGCCGTCCTCTTCGGCCGGCTGGAGTCGGAGAGCGAGACCAGGCGGATCTTCTTCCGTCCGTCGACCCGCCGGCCTGACCCCTCCCACCCCTCTCTCCCGAACGGGTCGACGCCCTCTCCGCCCGTCTGCACGGCCTCAGGCGTCACACTCTTTCCGGCGTCACCGCGGACAGACCCGGCGCACCGCCACCGCATTCGCGAGGCCGCAGCAGCGGCACACCGGCGCGACGCCGACGCGCTCCGCGTCCAGCGAATGCACCAGTACCGCCTCGGCACGCACTCTCACCCGCGGACCCGCACCGGAGGGCCGCGCCCGGGTCCTGGACGAGCAGGACCCGACTACCTCATGCGCTGGTGCCGTGAACTCGCCGCAGACCTCGGGGAGACCGTCACCATCGACGCCGCCAGCTCTGGAACCGGCAGCGCGCTTCGCCGAGGAGGCGCTACACCTTCTGGGAGACCCGGACGGCACCCCCGTCTCCAAGCAGGCGTGAACCCGTTGGTCGCCGGAATGGTCGAGGTGGACCCCGTCTACACCCCGGCCACCTCGCCCGGACGGCGGCTACGCGGCCGCCGTGACGGCCGAGGCCGGCCGAGCCGCGCTCACCTCGGGCGCCACGGGGGTCGGCTATACACGAGGCGCGACCAACCCCACCAGCAACGCCCTCTACCAGCGCCTCGGGTACCGCCGAGGTCGCCGACTGGGCGCCGTGCGACTTCGCGTACGCCGAACCGCGGCCTGGTGAACGCCAGGAACGCTGAAGGCCCGCTCGGCCCGCCCCGCCGTCGAGGGAGGCGGTGATTCGACTCTGGTCCAGGGCGCGCGTCACCCCTGCAGCTGACTCGGCGGCGGCACCGTTTCGCGATAATGACCAGGTGAACATGGACGTCGCGCCACGGCTCCGGGTGGTGGCAGCAGACCTGGCGGCTGGCGGCGGCGCGGCGATGGGCGTACCTGGCCTGGCTCTCCACTGGTGTGCTAGCTGCGCAGGAGCAGGCGGCCCGAAACGGGCCCCTGGTTCTTCATCGGTGACCCGCTGGTGGCACTAACGCTGCCTGCGGCGCTCTGGTGGCGGCGGCGGTTCCCGCTCGCCGTCGCCACTGGCGGTCGCGATCGCCTCGGCCGCGTCGGCACTCTCCACCAGCGCCGCGCTCGTGGCGCTGGGATCGATCTCCGCCCGGCGTCACCCCGTGGAGATCGGGATCGTCGTGCTCGCCTATGCTGACCACCTCACGGTTCGCCGTCAGAGTTCTACCCGGTCAAGTGCCGCGAGCTCGTGGTGGCTCCAACTCGCCTTCCAGCGCCCCGGCCGCGGGCATCGCGGTGGCCGTGGGCGTAGCCGTCGGGGCACGGCGTGTCGAAGTGCAGTCCTTGCGGGACCAGGCGGAGAGCGCGGAACGGACAGACCGCACGAGCGGCGCAGGCGCGAGCCTGGAACTAACCGGATCGCCCGCGAGATGCACGACGTGCTCGCGCACCGGATCTCACTGGTCGCCATGCAGGCCGGGTGCTGGATCACCGCGGTGACGACACTCGGAGCCGAGGAGAGCCGGGTGCTGGTCGCGGCATCGCCGAGGAGCTCACACCAAGCCCTGGAAGAACTACTGGGACGTCCTCGGCGTGCTCAGGCGGCGACCACCCAGGCGCAAGCGCCACAGCCCTCCTTCGAGGCGATCCCCGGCCTGGTGGCCGACGCCCGCACCTCGGACCCCGGACGTGGACGCTCACCACCACGGTGAGCGGGAACGCCGTCCGACGCCGTCGGACGCACCTGCTACCAGGTCGTCCAGGAGGAGCTGACCAACGCCGCCAAACACGCTCAGGGCGCACGCACACATCACCCTCGAGGATCCGCGGGCGGCCGACTCGACGTCGGACTCCGCAACTCCCCGGCCACCACCTGGGGTCCGCACAGCCACCAGCATCGAGATTCGCTTCCTCGGTCTCCCCAGGAGCGAGTCGACCTCGTCGGCGAGAACTCGACCCACCACCCACACCCGACGACGCTACGTCACTCCACGCGCGACTACCCCTGAGCCAGACACCACCACGAAGAGAACGCGAGTGGACAGCGAGCGGGAACCGATGCGATTGTCGTCATCGTCGACGACGAGCAGCTGGTGCGCACCGCCCAGCCACGGGGCTCGTCATCGACGGCGAGCCGGACCTGACCGTCGTCGCGGAGGCGGCCGACGAGAACACCGCGATCCACCGTGGTGGACGAGCAGCGGCCGGACGTCGATGCTGATGGACGTCCGGATGCAACCGGGAACAGTCCCCAGCGCGACCCGAGGAACTCGTCGCCCGGCCGGCGCCGCCCCGGGTGCTCATGCTGACCACGTTCGACTCCGACGACCTGGTGCTCGGCACACTGCGCGCCCGGAGCACTCAAGGTTTCGTCCTCAAGGACACCCAGCCGTATGAGATCCTCGACGCGGTGCGCACCGTCGCGGAGGTGCGACCGTGCTGTCCCCGGCGAGCCACGGCACGGATGCAGTCCTCCGCCCGCTGACCACCGGCCCCGCAGTCCTCCCACGCTCGCAAGATCATCCCGCGAAGCCACGAAACAACTGTCCACACTGACCGAACGGGGGCGCTCGAAGACCGCATGGGATCATCGCCCGGACCGGACTGGGCAACCCGGAGATCGCCCGGAAGCTGCGCGCCGGCATCGCGACCGTCAAGGCACCCGAGCAACCTGTTTTACGAAGCTGGCGAGCTGAGAACCAGGTACAGATCGCGCTCCTGGTCCGCGACGCGGAGGGAATGACCAGCCCGGCGACGAAGGTGCCGGCCCCTCACCGTTACTACCGTTACCCGTCTTGCCGGCGGCGCCGGATCTCGGTAGTCCGGGTGGGCGCGTACGGAGACGTGCAGCCCGGGGGAGTCGGACAGGTCCGTAGTACCTCCAGGCGCTCGCCGATGCCGATCAGCACGGGTGCAGTGCTCGGCGTCCTGCTGATCCAGTCGAGCCGGAGCAGTGGTTCATCGCCCACCGAGACGCTCAGGGCGTCGCTATCTCCACCTCGATGACGTCGAGCAGCCCTGCGAGGTCGAGACCGTCAGGCTTCTTCGCCACGCGTTCGGTAGTCGGTGCCCAGCCGGCGCTCGCGACCACCGGGTCGGATCGGCGGACCAGGCCAACGCAGCTCTCCTCGGAGTGCGGGTTCTTCTTCTCCACGTGGATTCAGAGCCAGTCGATCACCCTTGGGTATTGCGCGCCTCGCTCGCAGCGTGGCGTCCAAGTCGTCACGCCCGAACGCCTTCGGGCGACAGATCAAGATGGCCAGCAGTCTCGCCGCGGTGTCGCCCGTCTCCCAGAGCCGGTACGCGAGTTCCTGCTGCGTTTGAGACGCTTCGCGGACGCCGCTGCAGCCACCGGGATGCACGCCGTGATCGTCTACCGTGTCTCTCGTTCACCGCGCCGCGTCTTCGGATCCTCGAGGTCGGCCAGCTCGGCCATCACCTCGGCCACCGTCGTCCCGGCCACCTCGACCACCTCGGCCTCCGCCGATCCCGATACGAGGTTCCGCCCAACGTCGCCGGCCGGGAGGCGGCGGCCGGACCCGCCCCGTCGGTGGCCGTGGGGCCGAGGACCCTGCGGCCGGTGGGTGGTCGGACGACGATGTCCTGCCGGCTCGCCGCCCGTACCGCTGCCGCCTTCGCGCTGCCATGCGGCCGGCCAGGTCGTCGCGCTCCGCGGCGGCCCGCGTGGCGGTGTCACGGTCCCTGCGGCGCTTCTTGCTGCGATGGCGCGCCAGCGCCGTTCCGGCCAGCAGCATCCACATCCCCAGGCCGAAGATCAGGGTCAGCGCGATACCGCGAGGAACGCCCCGAGCGTGCTGATCGTGAGAGGATCGCTCCCCAGCAGGGACACCGTGTAGTCCGGACCGCCGGACAGATTGTCCGCGATCAGTAGCCCCGCGAAGGCGGCGGCACCCGCCATAGCAGGAGACCCAGCACCAGCATGGTTCTCACCTCGTCACACGTGGGTGTACGCCGTACGGGTCACCAGGAGAAAGAGACAAAACGCGCCGTGCTCGACCAGCGGCGTTTCCCGGACGTGACCGTACGGACGGAGTCAGGGGCGCAGGCGGTAGCAGTGGAAGGACGGGCCGAGTTCGTGGACATGGACCTTGACCAGCCGGTGGTGAGAAGCTCCACGTCTGCGGCATCGCAGTCCCAGGGCCTGGGGGCTCCCCTGGAGGGTCGAGTACGGAGGGTGACCTCCAGAAAACACCGCCCGGAGCAGAGGAGGGCGCACTGTTACCGCCGGGAGAGAAGCCGGATTTGTCGGCGGCCCACCGGTAGTCGAGACGCAGGTGATGACGGCGAAAGCGGGATGGGGAGGCTGGGCGGCCGTCGTCGGCGTGAAGTCGAACACGGATGTCGGCGCCGGGATGCCGAACATGGGCGGAGGCCACGGCGGTGGAGAACAGTCGACGCCGACCGCGCGGTAGCCGAGTTCGGCGAGGTGCGCGATGAGCGCGCCCTCGCCGCAGCCGATGTCCAGCGCGGGACGGCGCCGGCCGGCGCAGGTGCCGGCCAGCGCCTGTATCGGCCCTGTCGATGGCCCGGTAGCGGCTTGCCCCGCTGCCACACGTTCCCAGTAGGAAGCGGCACCCGAGCCGGATACGGCGCTCGAGTCGGGCTCATTCTCCCGTAGGGACCTTGTCGTCGTGCCGCGCACCGAGCACGCTCCTTCGCTCTGGGCGGTTCACGGACTGCACGGACAGTTCGAAGCGGTGAACCACCGGTGTCCAAGTTCCATGCAGGCACCTGGTGGTTCGACAGCGCGGTATCGGGCGCCGAGTCGTACAGGACGAACTCCTCCAGGCCGGTGATGTCGGTGGAGCGGGCGCGCAGCGCGTACTGGAGGATCCGGTGTAACCGTTCTCCATGGTGACGAAGAGACCGTTCAGCGTGGACTGGAGCGGCGCCCAGCCGGTCCAGGTCCTCGTTGTAGTACGAAGAACCGCTCCCAGCGCCCACGCTCGTGGAGCGGGCACGCAGCACGTTCTGCGCGCTGCCGGTGAAGTTCTTCTCCGCCACGTAGCGGTTGTTCGCCAGGGACTTCAAGGGCGTACGTCTCGGTGGCCTCGTCCCACTCGAAGGCGAAGCTCCCGGGAGCCGCCGAACTCGGCCAGACGGGCCCGCAGGGCACCGGTGTGCGGGGCGGCGTAGTTCACCTCGGTGGCCACGAACCTGCCGTTGCGGGCCGACTGCATCGCCAGCAGCTCCGGCTCCGCCGCCTCCGCTGGCGAGGGTGCCGTCATCGGCGGCGAGCGGCGCCTTCCGGGCGCCCGTCTCCTCGGTGATCCGAGCCAGATCGCTCGCGTCCACCGCCTCCCCACCCGGCAGGCACGGCGGCCAGCCGAGTCGGCCCCGGGGAGCGGCCACGGCGCCAAGGAGCGGCCGGGAGCGGAGAGTGCGCCGGCAGGGCGCTCAGGAAAGAAGTACGGAGGTCATGCGTCTCACGGGAATTCCTCAGCTCTCGTCGAACGAATTCCGGGGGTGGCGAGACAACGGGCCCGCGACGGGTCTGGTCGACCTCGCGAGATCGAGATATTCGCGTGCTGAGCAATATCGAGATGCTCGAGATTTCGAGATGTTCGAGGAAGAGGTAGAGCACCCGCCGTTCCCCCGATTCCCCGCACCCCCGACAACTGCGGTCGGCGCCCCTCCCAGGCACGTCGGCGGCGCTGCGCCAACTCGGCGAAGCGGCTTCAGCGATGATGTGACATGCGTTTCAGCAGTGATCTGGCGTTGAATCGGCGAAAGCTGAACGGAATCGCACGCATTATGGATTCCGTGGTTTCCCGTTCAGGGCGGTGACGCTTCTCGTTACCGTCCGCGGCCACCTGGTGTGGGCGGTGTTGCCTCCACCGGCCCCTGCGGTGAGTCCGTCGACGACGAAATCCACGATCCCGATGCCGAGCGTCGGGTGTCCTTCGCAAGGCCGTGCCCTCCTGGGTCAGGCGCAGGCCTCCTCGCGCATGCCGGGCGTGCGCAGGCCGCAGACCACCAGCCCGGCGGGCGCCGTCAGGCCGACACCCACTCACCGCCGTCGGTACGACCGGCGGGAGCAGCGCGGCGCCGAGCGCCGTCTCACCGGTGGAGAGCAGCCGGGCGAAGGTCGCGGGCTGCAGCCTGCCGAGGAACGGATGGGTGTTCTTCGCCGTTCCGTGCAGCATGGCGGCGGTCTGCTCCATCGGCCCCGCGCTTCGACAGCCCGGAGTTGAGCATGAAGGCCCCGGTCGCCAGTCGTGGGGCGACATGCCTGAGTTGATGGAGCGGGTACGCCGAGAACTCTAGCGGCGTTTCCTTCGGACGCGTGTCAGCCTGAGGCGCACGGCGGTGCCCGGCAGGGCAGGAGAGCGACGGCTGCGTTGAAGCATGGCGGCGTCTCGTCGCGTACGCCCGGGTCAGTACACGGGTTGCTCCCGTCGCCGGACGTCTTCACGGCCGCCGCCCGGCAACGTGGGTGGGGTGAAACTCAGCCGTCCGCCGCCGGGTCTCCTCGTCGTCCATGTCGTCGCCTCCGCCGGCTGGCTCGGGCTCTCGCTCGGGCTGCTGGCGCTCGGGAGCCACCGCCGCCACCACCGCTTCGCGGTGACCGTGGAGGCCAGTGTCCGTGGCGTACAGCTCTTCGCCGACATAGCTCCTGCTCCCCTCGCTTTCCTGGCCCTGTCGAGCGGTGTGGTGCTGGCCTAGAACTCCTGGGGACTGGCCCGGCATCAGTGGAAGGTGTCCTGCAGAAGTTCTGGCTGACGCTGGCCACGGCGGCCGCCACGGTCTTCGCCCCGCTGCGCCCCAGGGTGAACTCGGCCGTTGCGCGGTCGCGCCGGGCGAGTCGCTGCCCGACGCGGGCGACGTGCTGTTCGGGCCGGTCGTCTCCTGTCCGCCTACGTCTTCATGACGGTGATCTCGCTCCTCAAGCCCTGGGGGCCGACACGGCGCGGCCGGCGGCTGCAGGCGGCGGCCGGGTCGGCGGGCACGGCCACGCCGCACCCGCCCGCCCCGCCGGAGTGTGAACAGGCCGGCCCCGGCCGGTCTCCTGTGCGGGGACGCGGGCGCGCAGCCCTCCGCCGTCGGCCGGCGCTGCGCCGGGACCAGCCGGTTCATGGCATGAGGCCATGGCCGGCGCAGCCCCCGACGATGCGCGCGGCGTACATCGACTCCATCGGCCCGGCCGACCGCATCCGACTACGGGCGGCTCCCTGTGCGTCGACCGGCCCCACGGGACGACCTCCATGCAGGTCGACGCCGTGGCCGGTAACCCCGTTGACACCTTCGTACGGTCGAGGGCGTACGCCACACCGGTGCCGTTCCCCTTCGTCGTCGGACGTGACCTGGTGGGCGAGGTCGCCCTGGCCGGCCCCGGCGCGGCGGGCTTCATGCCCGGGCAGCGGGTGTGGTGCAACAGCCTGGGCCACGCGGGGCCGGCAGGGATCCTGCGCCCAGGCGCGCGACGGTCGCCGCCGAACGCCTCTACGCGGCACCCGCGCGACGTCGACGGGGAACTTACCTCGTGGCGGCCGCCCACCCGGCGGCGTCGGCCTGGCTGGCCCTGTTCCGGCACGGGCGACTGAGGCCGGAGGAGACCGTAGTATCGGCGGAGCGGCGCCGGAACGTAGGGCGGCGCCGCCGTGGCCCTGGCCTCCCGGGCCGGGGGCGAGGTGGTCCGCCACGGCGCGTGCCGAGGACGCCGCCGCCGTCCGGGAACTCGGGCGCCGCCGAGGTCCTCGACCACCGGGCGCCGGATCTCAAGTCGAGCGTTCGCGCCGGGCCGCACCCCACGGCTACGACGTGCACCTGGACACGTCCGGACACGGGACGCTACTGCCGACGCCGTGGACCTGCTGGCGCCGGGCGGCGCCTGGTGGCGATGGTCGGGCTGGAAGCTCAGACCCGCCGGATCGCTGGTGAGCCGGCTCTACACCAAGGACGCGCGAGCATCTGTGGGATTCGCCATCAACAACGCCGACCGCCGACCTCGCCGAGGCGGCGGAGGGCGCTTCATACGCGTCCTGAGAGACACGCCATGGCGCCCGCGCATCGCCGACCGGCTGCCGTTGTCGATGACGGCGGAGGCGCACCGCAGACTGGAAGCGGGCGTGGTGCGGGGCGGCTGGTCCTCACAGCCTCTTTGATCGTCTTTCCGGCCGGGCGACCGCCCCGGTCCATGATGGAGGGAACCCGTCACACCGAGCGTGGGGGGACCCAAGCATGCGCCGCGAAGACCTGCCCGCACCGGAGTCGGGACTGCTGCTCACCCACTTCCTCACCGTGGCCGACGTGCCGCGCTCGCGGGCCTTCTACTCCGACGTGCTCGGCGGCGAGGTCGTGCTCGCGGAGAATCCGTGCATCGTCAAGCTCGCGAACAGCTGGCTCATCATGAACCCGGGCGGCGGCCCGACGCGGACAAACCCGAGGTTCCGCTGCGCCCCCGGGCGATCCGGGGACGGCCACGAGCCTCCTCAACATCCGGGTGGCCGACATCGAGCGCTGCTACCGCGAGTGGAGTGCGCTCGGCGCGGAGTTCCTCACTGAGCCGATCGACCGGAAGGCCGAACTGCGGTGCTATCTGCGGGACCCGGACATCACCTGATCGAAGTGGGCCAGGCCACCGGACTGCTCGACGGCATCCTCGCCGACCCGCCCGCGCGGGGCCAGGGCTGACGCGTCGTCGGGCGCGGACGGGCCGCCGGCCGCTCACGGCTGCGGGCGGACGGTGAGCAGCTGCTGCGCGTGTCCGACGGGGCCGTCCAGTCGTGCAGCACGGTACTGGTGATGCCCTGACCGGTGGGGCCGAAGACGACGGTGGTGTCCAGGCCGGTCAGCGGCCGCGCGGCGCGCGGTGCAGGTGCAGCGTCAGGTCGACGTTTCGGGAACATCCACTCCGCCGGCGACTCCCGTACCGCGATGCCGTTGGCCGTAGTCGACCAGCGCGATATAGGACGCCAGCGGGCTGCGCGGCCTCCCCGGCGACCAGGTCGAGCCGGTGGTGACCCAGGCAGGTGGTGCGGCCCGGCCGGGGCGGGGCGAGCGGGCGTACGTCCAGGGAGGCGATGTATCCGCCGGGCCACTCGGAGGCCATGGGCCAGGATTCGAGCGTCTCCGGCGCGGTGAGCGGGTCGGCGGCGCCACCGGCGACGGCGCTGGTGTCCACGTCGGCCAGCAGCCACGCCCTGGCCCGCGCCACGGACCGGCCGGCGATGAGTACGGTCGCCTCGACCAGTTCGATGGTGCGCCCGGGCCGGACGGTCTCCACCCGTATCTCGCACTCGTCCAGAGCGGGGCGACCGAGGATGTCGAAGCTGATCCGGCTCAGTGACAGGCCGGCACCGGCACGCCCGGCCAGGTGGCGGTCGACGGCGTGGACGATCAGGCCGCCGAGCGGACTGAAGTGCTGCTCGTCCGCGCTCCACGCCCCGCCGGCGTGGACCGTGGGCTTGTAGCGGTGCTCGTCGATGCGCTCGTAGTAGCTGTCCGGGGTCGCTGTGCTGGTGTTCAACGGGCTGCTCCTGGAACGACGGCGGTGACGAGTGAGGGCGGTGGACGGCGGCGCCGGGGCCAGGATAGTTCGGCCCCCGGACGACGGGGCCGGCGCCCCCGGAGGGGGCCGCGGGACCGCCGCCCCGGCCGGCGCGCCGGCGACCGGCGGGGCCCCGTCCGAGTGGTGTGACCCCGCGCTGGGCTCAGGCTGTTGAGGAGCCGGAAGGAGCACGCATGGTGAGCACCGGGCACGGCCGGGAACCGGACGTCATCGTGGTCGGGGGCGGCCTCGCCGGGCTGGCCTGCGCCTTCGGCCTCACCCGCGGCGGCCTGCGCGTCATGGTCCACGAGGCCTCCGACGAGGTCGGCGGGCGCATGCGCACGGACCGCCGGGACGGCTTCCTCCTGGACCGCGGCTTCCAGGTCTTCAACACCGCCCATCCGCAGGTCCGGCGGCTGCTGCCGCTGCGCAGGCTGCGCCTGCGGCCGTTCACCCCCGGGGTACTGGCCCACACGCCGTCCGGCGTCGCGCGCCTCACCGACCCGACCCGGCGCCCGCGCGAAGCCGGCGGTCTGCTGCCGGGCCGGGCCCTGGGAGCCCGGGACCTCGCCGCTCTGGCCGGCCTCACCGCCCGGGACGCACTGGCTCCCACCGCCCTCCTCAAACGCGGCCGGGACCGGACCACCGCCCAGGCCCTGGCGCGCGGCGGACTGTCCCGCGACGCGGTTGACCACCTGCTGCGCCCCTTCCTGGCCGGCGTGTTCCTGGAGCCGGAACTGGAGACGTCGGCCCGCTTCTTCCACCTCGTGTGGCGCAGCATGGCCCGGCGGCACCCTCTGCCTCCCGGCCCAGGGGATCGGCAGTGTGCCGCGCTCCCTGGCCGCCCGGCTCCCAGAGGGCACCGTGCGGCTGGACTCACCGGTCCGGCGGCCTCACCGACCGGGGCGTGCTGCTCCACGACGGCACCGAACGACCGGCCGGCACCGTGGTCGTGGCCACCGACGCGGCCACCGCGGCATCGCCTGCCGCCGGGGCTCGACGTGCCGCCCGGCCGGACCGTCACCACCTACTACCACGCGACCGGCCGCTCACCGCTGCCCGAGCCGACCCTCGTGGTCGACAGCACGCTCGCCGTCCTCAACACCTGCGTGCTCACCGAGGTCAGCCCCACCTACGCGCCGCCGGGCACCGCGCTGGTCTCCACGTCGGTCCTGGGCGCGGACGCACCGGACGGCGAGAGCGCCGTCCGCCGGCGGCGGCGCTGCTGTACGGCACCGACAGGGCCGACTGGCGACCGGTCGCCACGTACACCGTCGAGGACGCGCTCCCGGCGATGCGGCCCCCGTGGCCGCTGAACCGCGACACACGCTGGGCCGAGGGCCGCTACGTGTGCGGGGGACCACCGGGCCACCGGATCGGTCCAGGGGGCTCTGGCCTCCGGCAGCCGGGCCGCCCGCGACATCCCTGGCTGACCTGCGGACCGGACCGCATCCGAAGGACGCGCTCCCCGGGAACCACCGGAGAGACGGCTTTCGACCGTGACCCGTTCTCCGGCCTGCGCGAGCGACCGGCAAGCGAAGGAGTACCGAGATGGCGAAGAACCGCGACCAGGGCGAGAACCTCAAGAAGGGCGACGAGGTCGAATGGAGCACGCACGGCACCCGGACCGGGGGCGAGGTCGAGAAGAAGATCACCGAGCGGACCGAGGCCGCGGGCCGCACGGTGGACGCCTCTCCCGACGACCCGCAGTACCAGGTCCGCAGTGAGAAGTCGGGCAAGTCCGCGGTGCACAAGCCGTCCGCGCTGAAGAGGAAGAGGAAGTGAGGCGGCGTGGACGGCGAGGAGCAGAAGGAGACCTGGGACGGCTTCCGCGAGCTGGTGAACATGACGCCGGCCGAACTGGAGAAGTGGCTGGCCTCCGACCGGTCACAGAACGCCGGACAGCACAATGACGGGGAGAGTCCACCGGGCACCGCGTCCGGACGCAGGATCGTCGACATCCTGCGGACGAACAAGGGCGACCTCTCGGACGACGACTACCGGCACATGCGCAAGGTCGTCGGCTACATCCACCGGCACCTGGCCCAGCGTCCCTCGGGCGACGTCCAGGACACCCGCTGGCGGTACTCGCTCATGAACTGGGCCACGATCCGCTGGCGTGACGCCTCCTCACGAGCACCGATACCCGCATCGACCCGCATGCCGGACCTTCGTACGGAAAGGAACCACCACGGTATGGAAGACCCGCACCGGCGCCCCGAGAACGTCAGCGACGAGACCGTGGAAGCACTCGGGTCCCTGTCGAAGGCGCTGGAGACGACCGAGCGTGCCCGCGGCACCTGTTCTCCCTTCCACCAGCTCACCGGCACGGCGGACCTGGAACTGGACCGCGCGGTGGCCTGCTGCGCAAGGCGGGCCACGTGGAGGTGGGCCGAACGGGTCGAGAGGGACATCCTCGGCCGCAACGTCATCCCCGGCCACTGGACGTTCCAGATCGTCGAGGCCTCCGACCGGACGTACTACGAGGCGTTCAAGGACCTGGAGCGCGCGGCGGAGGCGACTCGCCGAGGGCCGGGACCATCCTACGAGGCGGAGATGAAGGAAGCCCGCCGGACCCGGAACCACCCGGTACCACACGGCCCGCCCCGACAGCCCCGGCACCCCGGACGCCGAACAGCCCCTTCACCTGACGGCCGCCCGGCCCCCGAGAGGGTGCGCGCCCCGCCCGGTCAGTCGCGTCCACGGGCCCGGCGGAACCGGTCCAGGCCCTCGGCGAGGTCCACGATCGGGTCGGGATAGGCGTCGTACGCGGCCCGCTCCGCGCCGGGCAGTCGCCACGGCTCGTGCACGGCCCGTCCCTCCAGGCCTGCCAGCTCGGGCACCCAGCGCCGGACGTACGCTCCGTCGGGGTCGAAGCGCCGTGCCTGGGTCGTGGGGTTGAGGACCCGGTGGGGGCGGGGTGTCCGTCCCGGTGCCCGCCGCCCACCGCCAGTTGAGCTGGTTGTTGGCGATGTCGCCGTCCACGAGCAGGTCCAGGAAGTGCCGCGCACCGACCCGCCAGTCCACGTAGAGCGTCTTGGCGAGGAAACTGGCGGTCAGCAGGCGGCCCCGGTTGTGCATCCAGCCCTCGTGCCGCAGTTGGCGCATCGCGGCGTCGACGATCGGGTAACCCGTGCGCCCGTCCTTCCACGCGGCGGCGTCCTCCTCCGCCCTCCGTCCCGGTACGCCAGTGGTCGTGCCGGGTGCGGTAGTCGAGCGAGGCGGCGCGCGGACGTGCGGAGAGGACCTGGTGGTGGAAGTCCCGCCAGGCCAGCTGCCGTACGAACGCCTCGGCGCCGGGGCCGCCCTTGCGGCGGGCACGGTGGACCAGCTCGACGGGGGAGAGGGCACCGGGGTGCAGGTAGGGCGAGGACGGGAGGTGGCGTCGCCGGCCAGGTCGTCGTGGTGCTCCTCGTAATCGGTGATGCCGTCGCGCACCCAGGCCGTCAGCCGCTTTCCTGGCCTCCTCCTCACCGCCGGCGGGCAGCCCCGGGGACAGTCCCGGCAGGTCGCCGCGGGAGGGGCAGCGGCTGTGAGCCGACGCCGTCCGGGACGGGGGATCCTCCGGGGTGCGGCCAGGACGTTCCGGACCGGGCGCTCGCCCCAACGCCGGAAGTAGGGAGTGAAGACGGCGAAGTGGTCGGAGGAGGCGGGGTGACGGACCCCGGGGCCAGCACGGTGGTCACGGCGTCGTGGACGTGCAGCCTGCAGCCCTGGGCCTCGAGTGCGGCCCGCAGGAGTTCCTCACGCCGGTGCGCCGTGCGCGCTGACGTCGGCCGCCATGTGTACCTCGTCGGCGTCCGCCTCGCCGACCACCGCGCACACCTCCTCGACCAGGTCACCGGAGCGGACGATCAGCCGCCCGGCCCGCTCCCGGAGCCCCGCGTCCAGGCTGCGCAGACAGTCGGCGAGGAAGGCGGAGCCGGTTGGGCGCGGCGTAACCGGCGGCGTCGACGGCACGGTCGCGGACGAACAGCGGTACGACGGCCCGGGAATCGTCGAGAGCGGCGCGCAGCGGCGGATGGTCGTGCAGCCGCAGGTCGCGGGTGAACAGGACGACCGACGTGGTCATGGCGTTCCTCGGTGGTGCGGGACGCGGGAGGGTGCTGCCGCGTGCTCTGGACGGTGGGGCGCGGAAGGCCGGTCGGCGCGCGCCCCGCACGCGGTAGCCGACTCGGGAGGTGCGCCGGGGGTGGCGCGGCCGCCGGGCTCAGGAGGCGGGGGTGTCCCGCACCGGGCCGGACGGCCGGGGTCCCGTGCGGCGGCGCGGGCGATGTTGCGGGCCATGCCGCCGAACACCACGGAGTGGAAGGCCCACACGCTCCACCAGTAGGCGTGGCCCGTCAGCCCGTGCGGGTGGAAGAGGGCACGCTGGCGGTACCGTGTCCGGCCCGCGTCGTCCGTCTCGGCGTACATCTCCAGCCAGGCCAGTCCCGGCAGCCGCATCTCCGCGCGCAGGCGCAGCAGCCGGCCGGGGACGATCTCCTCCACCCGCCAGAAGTCGAGCGAGTCACCGGCCCGCAGCCGGGCGGCGTCCCGGCGCCCGCGGCTGCAGGCCGACCCCGCCCACCAGCCGGTCCAGCCAGCCCCGTACCGCCCAGGCGAGCGGGAAGGAGTACCAGCCGTTGTCGCCGCCGATCCCCTCGATGACCCGCCACAGCGCGTCGGGCGGCGCGTCGACGGTCAGCGCACGGTGGTCGGTGTAGAAGCTGCCTCCGGCCCAGTCGGGGTCGGTGGGCAGCGGGTCGCCTCGGCGCCCCGGGCACCGACGCGGAGGACCAGGGGTGGTGACCCGGGCGTCCCGCACGCGTTGCAGCGCCAGCCGGACGGCGTCGTCGAAGCCGAGCGGATACCCCGGCGGGGCGGGCACGTACCGGACGATGTCGTTCTCGCGGCACACCACCTCGTGCCGCAGCGACTCGGTGAGCGGGCGCGCGATGGACGCGGGCACCGGCGTGACCAGGCCGACCCAGTGGCTGGACAGGCCGGGGTGAGCATCGGCACGGGCAGGATGAGCCGCCGCGGCAGCTCGGCGATCCCGGCGTACCGGACCATCATGTCCCGGTAGGTGAGGACGTCCGGTCCGCCGATGTCGAAGGCGCGGGGAGACGTCGCCCGGCATGGCGCGCTGCCGACGAGGGCGCGCAGTACGTCCCGGACGGCGACCGGCTGGATACGGGTGTGGACCCAGCTCGGCGTGACCATCACGGGCAGCCGCTCGGTGAGGTAGCGCAGCATCTCGAAGGAGGCCGACCCGGAGCCGATGACGACCGCGGCCCGCAGGACGGTCGTGGGCACCCCGGAGGCCAGCAGGACGCGGCCGACCTCGGCGCGGGAGCGCAGGTGCGGCGACAGGTCGTGCTCCGGTACGCCCGGTGGCGTCAGGCCGCCGAGATAGACGATGCGCCGTACACCGGCCGCCTCCGCCCGCTCCGCGAAGGTGCGCGCCGCCCGCCGGTCGGTCTCCTCGAAGTCCCCGCCGCCGCCCAGCGCGTGCACCAGGTAGTAGGCGACGTCGATGCCCTCCATCGCCCCGGACACCGAGACCGCGTCCGTGACGTCTCCCCGTACCACCTCGGCCTGTCCGGCCCAGGGGTGGTCGCGCAGCTTGTGCGGGGAACGGGCCAGGCACCGCACTCGGTGGCCGGCGGCTAGCAGCTCCGGCACGAGCCGGCCGCCGATGTACCCCGTGGCACCGGTGACCAGACAGCGCAGCCCCGCTCCGCCGCCTCCCCCGTCGTTGTCGGCGCCGCCGTCGCCGTTCACGCGGCCGTGTCCCTTCGCTCATGGGGCAGGCTCCGTCTCGCACGGGAAGTCGTCGCGGTGATCACTTCCCGCTCGGGGACGCGGTGGATGCGCGATGACCCAGGTTGACCCTTCTATACGCTGATCGCGTGGCGACAGCGAACCAGCGTGGACAGCACGCGCACGAACGGGGGGACCGGAGCCGGGTCCGGGGCGAGCGACCTGTACGTCCTCGCCGCGGAGCTCCGGCGGATGAACGGCGAGATCAACCGCCTCGTGCAGAGCTTCGCCGGCGAGCACGGCCTGCACGCCACCGACGTCCAGGCGCTCGCGGCGATCCTGGACGCACAGGAGCCCATGACGCCGGGGCGGCTGCGCGAACACCTGGGGCTGACCTCGGGCGCGGTGACGGCGTGCGTGGACCGGCTGGAGCGCGCCGGGCACGTGCGCCGGGTCCGGGGAGAGCGCCGACCGCCGGGTCGTCCATCTGCACTACGTGCCCGACGCCCGGGCGGCGGCCCGGACGTACTTCCGCCCACTGGCCGAGGCCGCCGCCGCCACCTGCGCGCGCTTCGACGACAGCGAACTGACGGCCGTGCTCCGCTTTCTGGCGGCGATGAACGAGGAGTTGCGGCTCATGCGGTCGGACGACCGCTGATTCCCCGGCGCGTGCCGCATCCGGAGGACGGAACCGGGCAGAAGTCGGTGTGTCACGTCGACCTCTGGTAACTCAATCATTGAGATTATTTATGATCGAGTCGCTTTCGTGCCGCTGGAGACCTGGAGACCCGAAGACCGATGTCCATGCCCTCCCGACGAGCCCGCTGGCTCGTCCCCGTCGTCCTCCTCCTGATCTGGCTCGGCATCGGTGGAACGCTCGGCCCGTACGCCGGAAAACTCGGCGAGGTCGCCACCAACGACCAGGCCGCCTTCCTGCCCCGCAGCGCCGAGTCCACCCGGGTCGTCGACGCGCAGAAGGCCTTCCAGCAGGACGAGACCCCTCCCGGTGATCGTCGTGTGGACCGCGGACGGCGGCGGCGCCGTCACCGAACACCGGGCGGCGGCCACCCGGTCGGTCGCGGGCCTCGAAGGGCAGCCCGGGATCGTCGGTCCCGCGACGCCCGCCCTGCCCTCCGACGACGGCGAGGCCCTCCAAGCCGTCGTCCAGGTCAGCCCGACCTCGGCGACCGCCTGCCCGACGTCCTGGAGCGCATCGGGGACGCCGCCGGGCAGGTGGCCGGCACCCAGGCGCAGCTCGCCGGGCCGGCGGCCTCCCAGGCCGATCTCTCCGACGCCTTCGCGGGCATCGACGGGCTGCTGCTCGGGGTCGCACTGGTCACCGTGCTGGTGATCCTGCTGCTCGTCTACCGCAGCGTCCTGCTGCCCCTCGTCATCATCCTCGGCGCCGTCTTCGCACTGGGCCTGGCCTGCGCGATCGTCTACGCGCTCGCCGACCGCGACGTCGTACGCGTCGACGGACAGGTCCAGGGCATCCTCTCCATCCTGGTCATCGGCGCCGCCACCGACTACGCGCTGCTGCTGACCGCCCGCTACCGCGAGGAACTGGCCAGGCACCCGGACCGTTTCAGCGCCGTCCGCGCCGCCCTGCGCGCCTCCTGGGGAGCGGTCGTCGCCAGTGCGGCGACCGTCGCCCTGGGCCTGCTGGCGCTGCTGCTCAGCGACCTGACCAACAACCGCGCGCTCGGGCCCGTCGGGGCCATCGGCATCGTCTGCGCCGTACTGAGCACGCTCACCTTCCCTGCCCGCCGTCCTGGTCCTGCTCGGCCGGGCCGCCTACCTGGCCGGCCGAGCCCGTCCGGACCGGCGATCCGGACGCCGGGCACCGCCTGTGGCACCGCATCGCCGGACTCGTGGACCGGGCCCCGCGCCGCATCTGGGCGATCTCCCTCGCGGCGCTGCTGGCCTGCGCCGCGTTCTCGCCGACCCTGACCTCCAAGGGCGTACCGCTGGACGAGATCTTCGTGAACGACGCGCCCTCCGTCGCCGCCCAGCAGACCCTGGCGCGGCACTTCCCGGGCGGCTCCGGCAACCCCGCCGTGATCATCGCGGACGCCGACCGTCTCGACCCCGTCCTCGCGGCGGCCCGCGACACCCGCGGCGTCGCCACCGCCGCCGCGGTGACCGCCTCCGGCCGGCCCGGCGGCGGCGAACCGAAGGTGGTCGACGGGCGCGTACGGATCGACGCGACGCTCCAGGCGCCCGCGGACAGCGACGCCGCCAAGAGCACCGTGGCCCGGCTGAGGTCGGCCGTCCACGACGTGCCCGGCGCGGACGCCCTCGTCGGCGGCTACACCGCCCAGCAGTACGACACCCAGCGCACCGCCGAACACGACCGCACGCTCATCGTGCCGGTGGTCCTCGCCATCATCCTGGTCATCCTGATCGTCCTGCTGCGCTCCCTGCTGATGCCCGTGCTGCTCGTGGCGACGGTGGCGCTGAACTTCCTGGCCACGCTGGGCGTCTCGGCCCTCGTCTTCACCCACGTGTTCGGCTTCAGCGGCACCGACGCGTCCGTGCCGCTGTACGGGTTCGTGTTCCTGGTCGCCCTCGGCGTGGACTACAACATCTTCCTCATGTCCCGGGTACGGCAGGAATCGCTGGACCACGGGGTACGGGAGGGCATCCTGCGGGGTCTGACCGCCACCGGCGGCGTGATCACCTCGGCCGGCGTCGTCCTCGCCGCCACGTTCGCCGCCCTCGGGGTGATTCCGCTGGCCTTCCTCGTGCAGATCGCCTTCATCGTGGCCTTCGGCGTCCTGTTGGACACGCTCGTGGTGCGCTCGCTGCTCGTTCCGGCGCTCGCCCGCGACATCGGCGCCGTCGCGTGGTGGCCCGGGCGACTCGGCCGCCGGTCACCGGACGGGGCGGCCGAGGCGCCCGCTGTCCGCCCCGGGAGCGGCGACTGACCCCCGGGGGCTCACCCGCCGGGGGCGTCGCTCCCGGAGGGCGCGAGGGGGCGCACCGTGCCCAGGAAGCGCCGGACGGCGATTTCGATGACGACCCGCTCCGGGTTCGCCCGCGGCTGCCGGTAGCGGACCGCGTACCGCGCCTCCGCGTCGCGGACCGCCTCGGCGTCGTCCCGCACGGTCGCGACGCCCTCCAGCGTGGACCAGCGCCGGCCGTCCACCTGACCCACGGCGACCACGGGACTCTCCGCCCGCTCGACGTTGCGCACCTTCGCGGTACCCCGGCTCGTGATGACGCGTGCCGTACGGGTGACGGGGTCGTACGTCACCCCGATCGGGACCAGGTGCGGGGTCCCGTCGGCACGCTGGGTCGACAGGAAACACACCCGGCGCTCCTGCCAGAAACGCACGAACTCCGCGTCCGGGTCCGTGGCGTGCCGTTCCTCGAGTGTTCACCGGATCTCCTCGCGTGAGCTGTGCCTGTTCCCGTCCGGGACAGCATGGTCAGTGCCTCGGCCAGTTCGCGCGGCGCGGCAGCCCCGGCAGCGCCCGGTGTCCCCACCCCGGGCCGGCGACCAGGACGACGGGGCCGCGCCGGGCGCCCCTGACGCCCCACCGCGTGTCGGCGAGGCGGCGGGCGAGGGAGAGTCGGCCGTGGACCGCGTCTGGGACCACAGCACGACGGCACCCGGTCCCGTGCGGCGCACGGCGGCGGTCAGCGCCTCCGCCGGTACGGCGCCGCCCAGCATGCGCGTCGCCGTGCCCCGCTCGCGCAGCGCCGCGTCGAGCGCTTCGAGCGGCAGCGTGTGCTGCTCGTCCGGGAGACAGGCGAGCAGCACGGGTGCCGCCTCCGGCGGCGGCTCGGGGGCAGGGCCGGAGCAACGGCGCGCTGCGCAGCGCGGTGGAGACGTGCCAGGACAGCAGGTGCTCGACCTCCACGTAACGGTCGCCGCTGGACTGCCACTTGCGGCCCACCGCGTGCAGCGTCGGCATCATCGGCCTCCCACGCGGCTACGACGCCGTGCTCCCGGACGAAGGCGTTCAGCAGGTGCTGCACCGTCGGCGAGTCCAGCCGCACCGAGGCCCGGCAACCCCTCGCGCCTCACGCCGCACGTCACCGAGCGGCAGCCCACTGCCACCGGCCCGCACGCGCATGCCGGGGACGGCGACGGAGGGCGGGGGCGGAGCACCTCCCGGTACTGCGCGTCGGCGGCGCGGTGCCGGGCGCGGAGGCGGAGGGGGAAGGGCCTCGCGCGGAGGGCGGACCGTCCGGTGCCGGTGATGCGGCACCGGGCCTCGGTGACGTGGCGCCCGATGTGCGGGGGGCGCGGCGCTAGGCGTGGACGGCGCCGCGCTCGGCGTGGAGGACGTGGCGCTCGGGGGTGGAGGACGTGGCGCTCGGGGTGGAGGACGTGGCGCTCGGGGTGGAGGACGTGGCGCTCGGGGTGGAGGACGTGGCGCTCGGGGTGGAGGACGTGGCGCTCGGCGTCGGGGGTGTGGCGCCCGATGTGTGGGGCGCGGCGCTCGGCGTGCGGGGCGCGCGCGCTCGGCGTTGAGGATGCGTCGCTCGGTGTGCGGGGCGCGTCGCTCGGTGCCCGGGGCACGGCGCTCGGCGTGGAGGGCGTGGCGCCGGGCGTGTGCGGCGTGGTGCCCGGCGTCGGGCGCCGGACGGCCGGCGTCGAGGGTGTGGCCCGGGCCGGGTGTGCCCCGGCGTGGTCCCGCCGTTCGGCGGTCCTCGCCGCGCGGGCGGCTCCCGGCGGGGGGGATCCCGGTGGCGGTCAGCCGGCACATCTCCTCCAGCACCGCGATGTCCGCCGCCCGCCAGCGCCGGTGCCGGCCGCCTTCCCCGGTCGGCCGGACCCAGCCCGTAGCGCCGGTCCCACGATCTGATCGTCGTCGGGGGACACGCCGAGCCGTCGGGCCAGGGCGCCGGTCGTGACACCGACGTCGTCCGCCGGGCCCGGTCCCGCGCCGTCGTCGCTCACACCTTCCACCCCCGGACACCCCCACACCATACGACGCACATTCGCTGCGGAGTTGCCCGCCCACGGCCCTCCTTTCCAGGCTGGACCGGGCCGGAGCCCGGCCGACTCGTGAAGAGCAGCAGCCATCATGACCGCACAGTGGCCCACCGGGGCGCCCGCGCCCCGCTCCGCCCCTCGCCGGCTGCGGCCGCGGAACCGCTCGCCGAGGAGGAACTGGCCGAAGGGTTCGTGCGCGGCGAGGAGGCGTGCCTGGTGGCCGCCTACCACCGATGGAGCGGCCTCGTGTTCACGCTGGCGCAGCGGCGCACTGGGCGACGCCCGGGGAGGCGGAGGACGTCACCCAGGTCGTGTTCCTGGCCGCATGGCGGGGCCGCCACACCTTCGTGCCCGCGCGGGGCGTACTGGCCGGCTGGCTGGTCGGCATCGCCCGGCGCAAGATCGCCGACGCGCTGTCGGCCCGCACCCGTCGCGCCGACCTCGTCGCGGCGGCCGGCGCCCGGCTCGCGCAGACCGCGTACGACACGGCCGACCGGCCGGAAGCCGTACTCGACCGGGTGGTCGTCGGCCAGGAGCTGGCCAAGCTGCCCGCACCGCAGCGCCGTGTCCTCGGCCTCGCCTTCTACGACGACCTGACGCACACGCAGATCGCCCGGCTGACCGGATGGCCCCTCGGCACGGTCAAGAGCCATGCCCGCCGCGGCCTGCGCCGGCTCGGCCACCGGCTGCGGGAGGCAGAGGTGCCGCGGACCCCCTCGTAGCTCCGCCGCAAGAGTGATGCGAGCCATCGAGGAGGCTGACGCGAAACGGCGGAACGATCCCGCCAGTGGGTGACACCGGCCCGCCGAACGGGAAACCGTGTCCCGCAGGTCCGCGCACACCGCCGACGGAACGGAGTACAGGCGATGGCCAGCACGACAGGTGAGACCCGAGCGGCCACGACGGCACCGAACAGCATCCGGCTGCCCGGCATCGTCCTCGGGGTCGGGCTCGGCGGCTTCGTCGACGGCATCCTGCTCCACCAGCTCCTCCAGTGGCACCACATGCTCACCAGCACCAACGACGACCGCATCGGCGTGAAGTACTACGACCCGAACACCGTCTCGGGCTGGAGATGAACACGGTGTGGACGGCGTCTTCCACACCGTGTGCTGGATCGCCGTGCTGCTCGGCCTTGGCCTCCTGTACTCCCGGGCGCTACACAACCGGCGGGCGGTGTGGGCCTCGCGGGTGCTGTGGGGCTGGATCCTCGTCGGCTGGGGCCTGTTCAACCTGGTCGAAGGCGTCCTGGACCACCACATCCTGGGCATCCATCATGTCTACGCCGGCCCGCACCAGGCATGGTGGGACGCCGGTTTCCTCGCCCTCGGCGCCCTGTTCCTGGTCGGCGGTCATCTGCTCCAGCGCGGCGGACAGCCCTTCGACCCCGACGCCCCCGCCGGCACCGCACGGCCCGGGGCCGTGCCTGATGGACGGCACACACGGAGGCGCCCACGACGGCACCCACCCCGTGTCCCACGACGGCTCCGGCAGCGGCGAAGGGGGTGCTCGACGCGGCACCCACCGTGCTGGTCCTCGCGATCGTCCTCGCCGCGGCCGGGGGCTACCTGCTCGCCGTACGCCGCGCTCGTCGCCGCAACCCCGTGCAGGGCTGGAGCGGTTGGCGGTCGGCGGCGTTCCTGGGCGGGCTGGCGCTGCTGGCCGTCGCACCTGCTGCCACCGCTGGGACCTGCCGCGCACCACGACTTCCGGGGGCACATGGCCCAGCACATGCTGATCGGCATGTACGCCCCGCTGGCACTCGTGCTGGCCGCGCCGGTCACCCTGGCGTTGCGCACCCTGCCACCGGCCGGCGCCCGCCGGGTGACCACCCTGCTGCACGGCCGCCCCCGCGCGCCTGCTCACCCACCCGCGGCGGCGCTCGCGCTGAGCACCGGAACCCTGGGGTGCTGTACTTCACCCCGCTGTACGACACGGCGATGAGCCACCCGCGGGGGCACTGGCTGATGAACGCCCACTTCCTGGCCGCCGGATGCCTCTTCGCGCACGCCGTCGCCGGCCCCGACCCGCTCCCGCGCGGCCCGGCGTCCCGGCCCGGCTGGTGTACCTGGGCGTCGCGATCGCCGCCCACGCCCTGATCGCCCAGGCGATGTACGGCGGATTCCTCGTCCACATCCACGCGCCCGTCGACCAGGTCCAGCAGGGCGCGGAGATCATGTACTACGCCGGGGACATCGCCGAACTCCTGCTCGCCGCGGCGCTGGTGGCCACCTGGCGCCCCGAACGCCGTAGCCGGCGCCCGCGGACCGGCCGGGGAGCCGTGCCGGCGGGACCGGCCTCGTCCAGGCGGCGTCCCGGTCGGGTGAGCGGTGCCCCGCCGGCTTCGGGTTCGAACCGCCCGGGCCTCCTCGGCTCTGCCACCCGGAATGAGACGCGGGTGCCGGCGCCGGGCGTGCCGGGCCTGGCCCGCATCGCCGAACAGCCGGTCCTCCAGATACGTCATGGTGAACAACAGCAGCCCCATTCCGGGCAGCAGTAGGACGGCAACGGTAACCACGCCGCAGGCCCCTCCGCTGTGGACGACTCCTCCGGGTGCCGGGCCGGCCCCGGCGATGGGCCGGCACCGAGGTGAAGATGCACGCAACCTACGGACATAAGGGGCAAGCGGGCGAAATGGCTGCCCGCGTGCCGAAGCGTGCCGGGCAGTCGTGTTCGAGTCGTCCTTGGGTAGGCGGCCCCGACGGCAGAGACGTAGTCCCCCAGGAACGGAGCACTTGAGCCGATGTCGCACACCTCCCCACCCACCGCCCCGGCCACCGACCCGCAGTTGGCGGCCTCGTGGTCGGGCTGGATCGGCGACCACACCACGGCACTGATCGGGATACCGCTGCGCATCGCGCTCATCGTCGTCGTCCTGCTGGTGGTGCGCGTGGTGGCCAAGCGGGCCATCACCCGGGTCGTCCAGCGAGTACTGGAACCGTCGGCCGGAGAGGCCGAGCGCGGCCGGCCCCGGCGGTCGGGCCGTGGGCCGCCGTACTCGCACCGCGACCGGACCCGGGCGCGGCTGCGCCGCGAACAGCGGGCCCGCACGATCGGCTCGGTCCTCAGCAGCGCCGTGACCATCGTGCTGTTCATGGTCGGTGTGGCATGGTGCTGGACCAGGTGGGCATCGCGCTCGGCCCGCTGCTGGCCAGTGCCGGAGTGGTCGGCCTGGCGATCGGTTTCGGCGCGCAGAGCCTGGTCGCCGACTACCTGTCCGGCCTGCTCATCATGGTGGAGGACCAGTACGGCGTCGGTGACTCGGTCGACCTCGGCGAGGCCGTCGGCGAGGTGGAGCACGTCGGCCTGCGGCTGACGCACGTAACGACCTCAACGGCGGCCTGTGGCACATCCGCAACGGCGAGATTCTGCGGGTCCGCAACGACAGCCAGGAATGGGCGCGTGCCGTGCTGGACGTCGTCTGGTGGCCTACGACGCGAACCTCGACACCGGCTACCGCGTGCTGGGAGGACGCCGGCCGTGCCCTGCGCCAGGACCCGGACTTCGAGGACCTCCTGCTCGAGGACCCTGGTGGTGTGGGCCGTGCAGTCCTTGGACGCCGACGGTGTGCTCGTGCGCCTCGCGGTCAGACCGTGCCGCTCCAGCAGTGGGCGTCACCCGTGAACTGCGGCGCCGAGTCAAGGAAGCCCTGGACGAGGCCGGTATCGACATCCCGTTCCCGCGCGGACGGGTCCGGGTGCCCACCGACGCAGGACTCCGAGCTCGGCGCCTGATGCGCTGACTCGCGCGGGACGACGATGCAGGACCGGCGTGCGCCGTTTGCCGGACTCGGCTAAGATCTTTGTCGGTCCGGCGTCCACCGGTGCAACCTGCGTACGGCAGGGCGCGTGGTCGTCGCGCGCCCCGCCGAGCAGACGATCCCGCCCGTTTCCAGGAGGCACCATGTCCGACACGCCCGCCCCGGCCCCACCGCCGAGTTCTGGGAGGCCCGCTACCGCGATACACCCGACCGTGTTCTGGAGCGGCCGCCCCAACGCCCTGCTGGTCCGCGAGGTGAGCGACCTCGGCCCTCGGCTGCCGCGGACCTGGGCTGCGGCGAGGGGGGCGGACGCCGGTGTGGCTGGCCTCGCGCGGCTGGCGGGTCACCGGCGTGTGACATCTCCGGCACCGCGCTCGGCCGGTGCCGCCGGCACGCCGCCGACGCGGGGTCGGCGGGCCGCGTCGCCTGGGAACGCCACGAACTCGGCCAGTCGTTCCCCGAGGGTCGTTCGACCTGGTGAGCGCCCACTATCTGCAGTCCCCGGTCGCGCTCGACCAGCAGGCCGTCCTCGCGTGACGCCGCGCGGGCCGTGGCACACGGCGGCACCCTGCTGCTCGTCCTGCACGCCGGCTGGCCCTCCTGGCAGACCGAACCGCCGTTCGACGCCGTCTTCCCCACGCTGGACGGGGTCCTCGACGAACTCGCCCTGTCCGGCGGCGAGTGGATCGTCGAGACCAAGGAGACGGTCCGGCGGCCGAGCGCCTCGCCCGAGGGGGGTCGAGGGCTTCCGCGAGGACAACGTGTGGCGTCTGCGGCGAGTGGAGTAGATGGATGTATGTCCTATTTGTTGAAAAAGTTACCTCCTGAGAATTTTGAGAAGAGAGGCATGCTTTGTGACTTCCCGGACACCTGTGGTGTGAAGGCCGATGGCTACCAGAGGGAGATGGTGAAATGCCTTCCAAGGACAAGGTGCTCGAGGAAGTCCGCACCGAGAACATCGACATCGAAGCGGCACTCGACCCCGTCGAGTCCGACGGAGTCTTCCGCGACAGCCGCGAGTGCGCCGCACTCGCCCTCCAGTCCGGAGGCACCACCCTGCTGCTTTCGCCGCCGACCCCGCGCCCGAAGAAGGGTTGACGGACCGACGGGAGCAGTGAGATGGAGCAGTCGAGCACGTCAGCCCTTCTCCAGGGAACGGTGCTGGACCTCGCTTCCGACGTGGTCTCCGCTCTTCCGGAGCGGAGACCACGTGCGAGCGGGGGCACCCTCACCGGAGGGGAGCGGGCGAAGGCGTCGCACGTGCGGCGGTACGCGTTCTGGGCGCCGACACGCTGTTGCCCACCGCCTCCTGCGCGTTCCGCCCGACCCCGGACAACTCGCCGTGTTCAAGGACGCGGTGGCGGCCCATCCGCCGCGGGACGACGCGGCCCCCGCCGTCATATGGAGCCACTGGGCCATGGCCCGTGCCCTGCGCCGGCTCGAACAACCCCTGACCGACCCGCTCGCCGACGACCCGGGCGCGGAACCCGGCGCCGGCTGGCTCGACGACGCGGGCTGGCAGTTCCTGACCCACCAGCTCGCCGTACTCGCCCCGCTCGCGCTGCCCGGCGAGGAGTGCGCGGTGACCCGTGCGGCCCGGCGCCGTCCGGTGGACGTCGCCCGCGGCTTCCGTACGGGCGGTACGCCGCCGTGACTGGCAGCAGGCCGCCGGAGCCGGGCGCTGGCTCACCCTCCTGGACGGGGTGCCCGACACCCTCGGTCTCGAGGCGGGCCTCGACTTCGTACGGCCTCGTGGGCGGCAGCGACCCGCGGGTGGCCCTGCAACTGGAGGCGGCACGGCTGATGCCGGCCGGAGTCCTCCTGTGAGCGTCCGGGAGGTCGAGGAGACCGCCCTGGAGTGGGTGTGGGGCCCACCGTGACCGCTTCGCCCTCGGCGACGACGCGCTGGCCGCCGACGGCCAGGTGAACCGCACCTGGAAACCACTGGGTGAGTTGGCCCAGGTCTGCGCGTCCGTGTCCGCCTGCACCCCGCCGTCGGACCCGGTCCACACCCGCGTGTCCGACCTGCTGGACTTCGCCCGGCAGCAGACCCGCCAGGGAGAACTGTTCCTGTTGATGCAGTCGCTGGAGCCCTTCGCCACCTACCCGCTGGAGGTGTACGCGGCCTTCGCCTCGGCCGGCCGCCGGCACCGACTACGAGGCGTCCGCCGCAGTGGTGGCCCGACCCGCGGCTGGCGGCTCACCGAGCAGTACCCCACCCGGCGGCTCGGCGTCATCGAGGCCGAGCGGCGCAGCGGCCTGAGCCCGCACGGCCGGGTGCCGCAGGCGCTGGGCCGCACCTGGCTGGGCGGCCTGCCGGAACCCTGGACCTTCGAACGCGCCGCCGGTTACGCGCCTCACCCACGTCGTCTTCCACCTCACCGAATGGGGACGCGCCGCCCAGGGGTGCCACCGGACCTGGCGGACTATCTGCGGCACTGGCTGCCGCCCTGGCTCGACACCTGCCTAGAGGCCCGGATGTGGGACCTGAGCTGCGAGTTGCTGGCGGTGGCGGCGAGCGTGCCGCGCCCGCCGGACCCGGCCGTCCTGGACGACGCCTGGCAGCGCGTCGCGGCGGCACAGCACGCCTCCGGCGCGATCCCCGAGGAGGGCGTCATCAGGACGCCGCCGGGTCCGCCGACGGCGCGGACCCCTACGCCTTCACCGACTGCTACCACTCCACCCTGATGGCGGCGTTCGCGGCGTCCCTCACCACGGCACGGCTGAGGGACGTGGACCACGCCGGACAAGGAGTGCCGGGATGACGGACACCCGCCTGATCCACCGCGTCGGAGTCGGTGCCCTGGGTGGCTGTGGGCCCACCGCGACGGCTTTCCGGCTGGAGCCGGACGTGGACCCCGAGATCGGCTTCCTGGAACGCTTCAAGCCGATCGGGGAGCTCGCCCTGATCTGCAAGGTGCTCTTCCGCGAGGGCGTCGCCGGCTCCCGGCAGGCGCAACTCGCCCGCCAACTGCTCGACCACACCTGGCGCGAAACCCTGGACGGCGGCCGCATGGCTGGTGCGCGGGCAGCGCATCGAGCCGTTCTCACCGGTCCCCCTTCGAGGTGTACCTGCCCTTCAAGGAGCTGGGCTACAGCCAGCCCGAGGTGGAGCGGGCCACGGTCCTCAACCACCGGCTGGACAGCTGGACGCGGTTCCCGGTGACACCGACCCGGCGCCTGGGCCTGTCCGCCTTCCAGCGCCGCTTCGGCCTCACGGCCCGGCCGCCCGAGGCCGACCTGGTGGCCACCACCTGGCTGGCCGGCACCCCCGAACCCTGGACGGTCGAGGGCCACACGGCCTACGACATCACCCACACCGTCTTCCACCTCACCGACTGGGGCGAGAACCCCGACGGCCTGCCGCCGGCCATCGCCGACTACCTCGCCGCCTGGCTCCCGGTCTGGATCGACGACTGGCTGGACCTCGAACGCTGGGACCTGCTCGGCGAACTCCTCGTCGTCGACGCCTGCCTGCCCCCGGCCCACTCTCGACGAGCCCGCCTGCAGGGCTTCGCCGCCGCGCAGCAGCCCGACGGCGCCATGCCCGCCGTACGGACGATGCCCGAGGGCGATCCGAGGCGGTGTTCGACATCGTCTACCACCCGACGCTGGTCGCCGCCTTCGCCTCCCCTGCTGGCCACCTCCCGCGCCCTCACCGAGCTGGCGCACACCGGCTCGCGACGGACCGCCCCACGCCCTGGCCGGGCGACCCCGCCGACCACGAGGACACTCCACCGGAGCGCGCACGCCCCCGGGCCCGCCGACGAGAGCGCCCTGCGTGAACGGCTCGCCGACGCCGTCGACGCCTCCGACGCACCGACGTCGTCTTCGCCGTCTCCCGGCACGGCCGGCGTACCCTGCACACCGGCGGCACCGCCCCGCCCCCCGCCGCCCCGCGAGGACCTGCGCTACGAGATCGGGTCGGCCTCCAAGACGTTCACCGGACTGCTGCTGACCCGGCTGATCCGGAGCGGTGTGCTCACCGGCGGCGAAGCGGCCGTCGCCTGTCTGGACCCCGCCCGCCCGGCCGGCCCCGACCCCGTGACGCTCGCCCACCTCATCACCCACACGTCGGGACTGCCCGCCCTGCCGGCCGACTTCGTCCCCCGCGCCCTGCCCGCCTGGCGCACCAACTACGCCCGCTACCCGGCCGAGCGGCTGGACCGGCACCTTTCTGCGGCACCGCCCCAAGCACCGCCCCGGAACCCGTTGGCACTACTCGAACTACGGCGTCTCCGTGCTCGGACACGCCGTCGCCGCGGCCACCGGCACGGCCTGGGAGGACCTGCTCACCGCGTACGTCCTGCGCCCGCTCGGCCTGAGCGGTACGGCCCTGCGCGCGGAGGACCCCAAGACCGACGCCACGGGTCACCGCAAGGACGGCCGCAACCCCGGTCCCGGCCTTCGACGCGGGCGGCTTCCAGGCGGCCGGGGCCGTCCGGTCCACCCCGCACGACCTGCTCACCTTCCTGGAGGACCACGTCGACCCGGCCGGCTCACCGGCCGCCGCGCGCTGCGCGCGGTACGGGTGCCGGTGCTCAGGCGCGGGCTGGGGCACCGGCACATGCACACGGTGGCGTGGTTCCGGCACCCCACCGACGGCGGGCCGATGTACTTCCACAGCGGCGCCACCCTCGGCCAGCAGGCGTTCCTGGGCTTCCGGCCCGACACCGGCACGGCCCTGGCGCGGTGTGCCGGCGGTTCCGCGCCCGCGACCCGTTCATCGCCACCGCCTACGCGTTCCTCGCCGAGGAATGACGAAGGCGCGGGGCCGGCCGCCGTACGGCGGCCCCGCGCCCGCCGCCGTACGGCGGCTCACCGTCCGTCAGACACGCTGCCACAGGGCCGGTGTGCTCTCCGGCGACCAGACACCCTGCGCCTGGTGGTTCTGCAGGCACCGGTACCGCAGCCCGCGTGGGACACCGTGGACCCCGCCTCGTAGACCCGGCCCGCCGCCCACGCGTCCGCCGCCGCGTTGTCCTGCGGCGCGGGGTTCCGGCCGAGGCGGAGGTGGTCTTCAGGGTGAGGTCGAAGTCGCTGAGCGGCGGGTTGATCGGCTGGTAGAACGTGGTCCCGCCGTTCGTGCAGTCACCCGAGCCGCCGGACGTGGTGCCCTGCGCCTGGGCGCCCGCGACGAAGGGGCCGCCGGAGTCGCCGGGTTCGGCACACCGTCGTCCCGGTCAGCCGTCGACGGTTCCCTGCGGGTAGCTGACGCTCGTGTCGTCTCGCTGGACCGTGCCGCAGTGCCATCCCGGTGGTGGAGCCGGAACGGCACACGGCCGCGCCCACGAGCGCCTCCACCGAGCCGGCGACCTGCACCTTCTCGCCGTCCTGCGCCTTCACGTCCGGTGTGGCGGTCCAGTCGGCGTTGACGCCCACCCAGGCCATGTCCTTGCCGGGGAAGGTCGAGGCCTGGAAGGTGCCCTGGTCGGCCTCGTTGAACCCGGTGGTGGTGGCGCCCGGGGCGCCGCAATGACCGGCCGTGGCGAATCCCTGCTGATCGTCCTTGGTGACGGAGAACCCGATCGAGCAGCGGGCCTGACCGTCGATGTAGTAGGCGTCGCCGCCGACGAGGTCCTCCAGCACCCGCGGCGGTCCGGCGAGACGCGGAGCGCCCACGTCCTGGCCCGCGACCCGGCTGCCCCGACGAAGGCCGACGCGGCCAGCTCGCCGGTGGCCTGGACCATGACCCGGACTGGCCTTCACGTCGACGTACCAGACCGGCGCGTCTCGGGGTTGGGTGGCGCGCGGCGGCGGCGTCCAGCCTCTCCTTGACCGCACGGAGCTCGCCCAGCCCCCGCTCGACGACCGCCGCCCTCGGCGCCCTGCGCCTCGATGGCGCGGTGTCCGCGGCGTCGGTCGTGGCGACGGTCAGCTCGGCCGAGGTCGCGCCGCTCACCCAGGCCCCCGGCGAAGCGGTCGCCCAGCGTGTTGCGCAGCATGCCCGCCCGGGTGCCGGCCTCCGCCTCGTTGACCAGCCGCGCCGCCGCCTGCTCCGGCGTCAGGTTGCGGTCGCGCTGCATCGCGCGCAGCATCTGTAGCGGGGGTTCGCCGGCGGCCCAGCGCCCGGGCGTGACGCCGGGCTGCGCCCCGGAGCGGGCGGGGCGCGGCCGGAGGCCGAGGGGAGGGTGGTCAGGACGAGGCGCCGAGCGCGGTGAGGGGCTGCGCGGCGGCTTGCGCGCAGCGGCATGTCTGCCGACCATGCGATGTGGCTCTCCTTCGAGGGCTGTGCAGAAGGGGGATCGGGTGAGTGACCGGTTACGGTGCGACTGCGGCGCCGTCACAGTCCTTGCCGGAAAGATCTCGCGGAATGCCGGGTCCGGGCGTCTTTCGCGCGCTATGGGGGACGCGGTAGGCGGTGTGCAGCACGCGGACGCGCACGCCGGGCCGGGTTCAGGCGGGGTTCAGCCCGGGGCGCCCGCCTCGGTGACGAAGGACGCGGCCGTGCTGATGGGAGCGCCGGGCGTGCTGATGGCGGAGACCGTCCTGAAGTCGAGGCGGGCGGCCTGGCGGTCGAGTTGACCCGGACATAGCCGCGCCTGCCGTCGTAGTACTTCATGTGCGGGTTGGCCTGCATGTACAGGTCCCAGTTGGCGGCCGCTCCACGCCGTCCCGGCCGCTGGCCACCGACGTGCAGGTGACCTCCGTGCCGACGGTGGCGGACGCCGGGTCGTCGGGGTTCTCCTTGACGTCGAGGGCGTAGCCCACGTGCACGTCGCCGGTGAGGATCAGCCAGTTTTCCACCCCGGCGGCCTCGCCCCGGCGACGACCCGGCGCGCGAAGCGCGGTAGCCGTCTCAGGCGTCCATCGAGGGCGCCGCGTCGGCGGTCACGTCGAACTCGCGCTGCGAGAAGCAGACCTGCTGGGGCATCACGTTCCACAGCGCGGTCGAACTCTGCCAGCCGCCGAGCAGCCACTGCTCCTGCGCGGCGCGCCGGTAATGGTGTGCGCCGGGTCGTCCGACTCGGGCCCGGGGCGTGCGGCCGGTCGTCGTAAGGCCTGGTCGGAGCGGTACTGCCGGGTGTCGAGGATGTCGAACTGGGCGAAGCGTGCCCCAGTGCAGCCGGCGGTAGCTGAAGCAGGCGTCCGGGCCCTGCGGCAGCTGTGCGGGCGCAGCGGCTGGGTTCTCCCCAGAACGCGCGTAGGCGGCGCTGCCCGCCGCAGGCAGGGAGACCCCTCCGGCGGGATGGCGTTCTCCGGGATGCTGCCGGCGTAGTTATTCTCGGTCTCGTGGTCGTCCCAGGTGACCACGAAGGGGTTGCGCGGCGTTAAGGCCTGCCGGAGGTCCTCGTCGTTCTTGTGAGAGCGAGTAGCGCAGCCGGTAGTCGGCGAGGGTCATCGTCTCGCGGTTGAACACGTCGGGCAGCACGCGGTCGGTGTAGCGGCGCTCCCCGCCCTCCGGGTTGATCGCGTACTTCAGAGTTGCGTAGTCGCCGAGGTGGAAGACCACGTCGACGTCGTCCTGGGCGAGGTGCCGAGCACCGTGTAGTAGCCGTCCTGGTAGGCCTGGCAGGCGACGGCCGCCAGTTTCCAGCCCCGACGTGCGCTGCGCTCGTCGGCGGCGCGGTGCGGGTGCGGCCGGCCGGGCTGAGCCAGACGCCGGTCCGCAAGCGGTAGTAGTACACCGTGCCCGGCGGGTCAGGTCTTTCACGTCGACGTGCACGCTGGGTTGTACTCGGCGGGCGTCGGCGGTGCCCCCGAACAGGACGGCCGCGAAGTACTCGTCGAGCGCCACCTCCCACTCGACCGTGACCCGCCTGCAGCTCCATCCGCCGTCCTCCAGGGACCGCCTGCGCCAGCCGGGTCCACAGCAGCACCGAGTCCGGTTGGGTCACCGGAGGCGACGCCGAGGTGAACGGGTCGCTGCCGATCCGGCGCTGCGCAGCGAAGCAGCAGCGCGCGGCCGGCAGGTTGCGGAAGGCGAGCGCGGCGGTTGCCGCCGACGGTGAGGAAGCGCCGGCGGCCCAGGAGCGGCGGCGCCCATCACGGCGTCGTGCGGGAGAAGGCGCTCGGTCGGCCGTGACGTGGCTCGTGGGCGCCATCCGTGTCCTCTCGTACGGGGCGGGCGGTCCATGGGCGAGCGGCACGGGGAACCGGGTGGGCCTGGCGTAGCCGCCCCACGCACGTCGCCGGTATCGTACTGGGTGTCGGGGCGGAGCGGCGTGCGCCGTCCGCGCCCGGCCCCGTCGCGCGGTGGTGCTCGCCGCGCGATGCGCGGACCCTGGCTGCCAAGGCAGACAAAAAGGAATCGGCAGGATTCCAGGAGGACTGGCTACGGTGAGGTGTACGCGGTGGTAAGGCCGACCGTCCGGGGCACCCGGAACGGACGGTAAGCGGTTACACGGTGAGAAAGTTGCGGCGGGCCGGAGTCGACGGCGAGGACACGGCGCTACGAGTGGCCCTCCGCCGCTGGTGGACCCCGAGGACGGCCGCCGGTTGCCGTCCGGCGAGGTGCACGCGTGGGAGCAGGCGGCATGAACCAGACCGTGTGCGGCCTTGTTCCTCAACCGTTCATGGTTGTCCAGGTTCCCGGCGGTCACCCGACCGACGTGCTGCCGGAGTCCGGCGGCGCGGCCGACGCGGTCCGCCGGTCTGCCCCCGCCAGGCCGTTGGCGCCGGCCGCCGGGGCGCGACGCCCGGCTCGCTGCGGCACCACTGGTGCTCGACCAGGCCCTGTGGCCGGACGGGCGGTCCGGCCCCGCATCGCTGTTCGCCGCCTTACGACGGCAGCGGCGAGCGGCCGACGCGGATCTTGATCACCGTGCGGGCCGCTTCTCCAGTCCGGCGAACTGCGCGTGCAGACCGGCCCCGCGGCCAGCGTGAGCAGGGTGTCGGTGCGGTAGTAGAAGTCCTCGCGGAGCACCCGCCTTGCCCTCGGTGCGGTCGGGCTGTGAAGTCGAAGAACTCCGGGTTTGGTCAGGACGCGGCCGACGTGGGAGAGGCACTCCTCGATCACGTTCAGCGGCGAGGAGAAGACGCTGCGCGTGCACGACGTCGAAGTGGTCGTCCGCAGGGAAGTCCAGGGTGAGGTCCCCGGTGATGGCCGGGGTGGGGCAGCTTGGCCTGGAGCCCGTGCTCGGTCAGCGTCTTCTTGGCGGCGATCAGAATGTCCCGGCGAGATGTCGATGCCGTAGTAGTGGCTCGCGTCCAGGTGAAGTCGATGGAGTCGGCCGCCGCGCAGCGTTGCGCCGCAGCCGATGTCGAGCATGTGGTGCCTCGGGACGCAGCCCGTGCTCGATCAGGGTACCTCGAACTGTATCCGCCTCGAGCGCCAGCCACCGGTCGTGGGTCCGGCCGCCGACCGCGGCTCCGGGTTGCGGCGGGCGCTCGAGGCCATCACGGTTCGGTAGTAGCCACGGTCCGGGTGCTTGATCCGCAGCCACGCGTCTCCGGCCGGCCCGGCGGACGCAGGGCCGACGCGCTCGGATGGCGCAGCGCGCACGTGACCGTGCCGAGCGCGGGGCTCGGTGCTGCTGCGCAGCTTCTTCGGGACCGCGTCCTTGGGCATGGGATCGATCCTCCGTGTGAGCGTGGGGACGGACGGCGCCGCAGAGGGTGCCGGGGACTCGGCGGCGGGCGACAGGACCGAGACGGCGAGTCCGGCGGCGAGGCCACCGAGGAGGGCCGGCCGATCCGCCGGAATGGAGGAGTCGTCGGTCGGGTGCCGGCTCCGACGCACACCGACTGCCGGGTCGCGAACGGATCTGGACTGCCAGTCCAGTCGTTGGACGTGTAGTCTAAGTCTCCGGGAACCGAGTAGCGGAGGCTTCATGAGCGACTGGCCTGGACGCCGAACGGGACGCCGTCCTCGCCGCCCTGCGCCCTGTCGTGGACGGCGTCGCGGCGACGTTCGGCCCGGTCTGCGAGGTGGTCCTGCACGACTACCGACGCCCTCGAGCGGTCGGTCGTGGCCGTCGCCGGGTCGGTGGCCGGGCGGACGGTGGGCGGGGCGATGAGCGAGGTCGGCATGCGCGTGCTGGCCAGTGCGACGAGGCCGGGACGCCGAACTACGTCACGCGACGGGTTGACGGCGTCCTGCTGAAGTCCCACCATGGTGCTGCGCGACTCCACCGGCCGCGTTCGGCGCTCCGTGCGTCAACCTGGATGTCACCGCCGTGGACCGGCCCAGTCCTGCTCGGCGCCCTGGCGCACCGCCGCCCCCGCCGACCCACCGGCGACCACCTTCGCCGACGACATCGACGCGGTGGTCGACGCCATCGTGGATGCCCACCCGCTGCGTCGGGACAGGAGCTGCTGCGCTGGAGCGCGCACAGCGACTGGAGCTGTTCCGCGACCTGGACGCGGGCGCGGCGTGTTCGCCGTACGCCGCTGGTCGAGAGGTCGCCGCCCGGCTCGGCACCCCTGGCCTCCGCCTACAACTACCCCCCATGGCCCGGCCGCCGGCGCCGCCCCGGCCGCCGACCCCGCGGAGGACCGCGTGACGAACACCACCACCCGCCGGTCACCCGACGACGTCCGCCCCGCCGCCGCCCGCCCCCGGGGTGTCGCGCACTGCACCCCCGGGTGCTGCGCTCGCGCACCCCGGACGCCCTGGCGGGCGCCGAGATCCTCCTCGGCGGCGAGAACCAGCAGCGGGCGCCTTCCTGCTCCGCGGTGCGCCTAACGCGGCTCTCGCCTCACGCTGGAGCAGCCTTGCGGGTGCATCGCCGCCTACTCCTCCGGAACCACGCCCAGGCGGTCGCACTCGCCGCGGCGCGAGCTGGGCACCACCGCCCGTGATCGTCGCGCCCGAGGACGCGCCGCCCTCCAAGCGGGCGGCCACCGCCGGCTACGGCGCCGAGATCGTCACCTACGACCGCTACACCGGCGACCGATGTCGCCGTCGCCGAGCGACCCTGGCCGCCGAACGCGGGCTGAGCCTGATCCCGCCCTACGAGCACCCGCACGTCATCGCCGGACGAAGGCACCGCCGCCCTCGAACTCCGTCGAGGAGACGGGACCACTGGACGCCCTGATCGCACCGGTCGGCGGCGGCGGACTGATCGCCGGGAGCGCCACCGCCGTCGAAGGGCCTGCATCGCCGGCACCCGGGTCATCGGTGTCGAACCGGAGGCCGGTGGACGACATGCCTCGCCGGTCCCTGGAGGCGGGTCGGCGCGTCACACGTCCCGGTCCCGCGCACCATCGCCGACGGCCAGGCCCTGCACACCCCCGGCGAGCTGACCTTCTCCCTCAACCGGCGACTGCTCGACGGGATCGTGCTGGTCTCCGACGACGAGATCCGGGACGCGATGCGCTTCGCCTCGAACGGCTGAAGACCGTCCTGGAACCGAGCGGCGCCACCCCGCTGGCCGCCCTCCTCACCGGCCGCGCCGGCCCGCTGACCGGCCGCGTGGGCGGGGTCCTCTCCGGCGGCAACGGACGCGGCGCCGCTTCGCGTGAGCCCTGCGGCAGACCCCGCTGACCACGCGCCCGCTCTGGATGGCGCCGCTACGTGGTTTGACAGGCGGTGGACGATGGGATGGTGGGGGCAGGGAAAGGAGGAGCGTCATGCGTTCGAGCATCAAGACGCTCGATAAGCTGGACGAGTGGCAAGCGATTTCTCCTGGGATACATCGAGGCCGTGCACATGGGAGGGCCTCGATCCCCGCCGTGGCCACCTTTCGAGCGCCGGGCTGGCGCTGGTCGGAGTCCGTGGCCCCGATCGCGGGCACCGACAGCTGCCAGGTCCACCACACAAGCCGGCTGTCGTCCAGTGGCCGCATGCGCATCCGCATGGACGACGGTGCCGAGAGCGAGGTGGGCCCCGGCGACGTCTTCGTCTGCTCGCCCGGGCACGACGCCTGGGTGGTGGGCGACGAACCGGCGTGGCCCACGACTTCGCGGGCGGTATGGCTCCGGGAGTACGCCAAGACCGACTAGCGTCCACGGCGAAGAGCGGAGAGATGGGCGCGCGGTAGGTCAGAAGAGTGGCGAGGCCGCTGCCCCCCCCCGCCGCCGCCGTGCCGTTCGCTCGACGAGGCCTCGCGCCACCTCGCCCCGACCGCCGGCGTACGCAACACCCGCCGGGCCGTCACCAGACTCGTCCCCAGCGCCGCGCAATACGTAAACTGAACGGGGCGGCGA
>JAKFGP010000005.1 GCA_021502835.1 Streptomyces thinghirensis | reverse complement strand
CGGTCCGGTCCCCGGTGTCGCCCAGGGCATCGCGGCGGAGGCGGAAGGCTTCCTCCTGGCCCGGGAACACCGGCAAGCCGCACACCGGGAGGCGCAGGCGCTCTGCGGCGCCCTCCCCTGGCTGACCACCGCGCAGGCGGAGGATCTCACCCGGCACTATGTCGCCCACCGTCCCCGCCTCTCCCACCAGATATTCGAGGCGACCCTGCGCCGTGCCGACGAGCTGGGCCGGGAGTACGAGGCCCGGTACCTGCGGCTCCGACGCGACCTGCTCAGACGTCACGGTGTCTGGGCGTCGTGCCTGCTGGTCTGCGCGGCCGCCGTCAGCGGTGCGCTGTGCACGGTGGCCCGCTGAGCGGACCCGGACGGCGCACCTCCGTCGGAGGCCGGGGAGCAGGTGAGCCGGGGCGCGCTGGGTACTCGCCGCCGCATGATGAAGCGCGCACTGTGGCAGGGGGGACTGCTGGCCGGTACGACCGGAGTGCTGGCGATGACGCTGGGCGAGAAGGCGGAGCAACGGCCTGACCGGCCGGCCCGACTCCCCACGTCCCCGCCCGCACACTGGAACGCCTGACCGGCATGCGGGGAGCACTCCGGGCGTCAGCCGGTGCCGGTGAACCTGGCCATGCACGTGGGGCAGGGCGCCCTCCTCGGGATCCTGCGGTCGGTGATGGCGCAGGCCGGGCTGCGCGGGCCCTGGTCGTCGGGGAAGTTCGCCGTCGTCCGGGTCACCTCCGACCAGATCCTGGAGAACGCCACCGGCGTCGGTGCCCCGCCCCAGACCTGGCCCCGCCGCGAACTCGCCGTCGACCTGCTGCACAAGACGGTGTACGCCTTCGTCACCGGCGCCGTCGCCGACGCCCTGGCCGCGCGGTCGGGCCCGGGTCCGGGGCAGCGCCACGCGTCGGTTGGCACCGGTCGGCAAGCCGCCGCGGGCCCCGTGCCGCGCGACCAAGCCCGGGGACGGTAGCGCCGCCCGAGGAATCACTGTCGGCCGTGCCGCCTCACAGGGATTCGTCCCGGTCGAGTGGGCCCCAGCGCCCAGGCTGCTCGGTGATGATGCGGGAGGCTTCCACGATCACCTGGTCAGCGATCCAGCCGAGGGGTTCGATCTCCGTCACCAGCGGCTCGTTGTCCGGTCCGCGTGCCGCCTCCGTGCCGTGCAGAACCCAGGGGGCGGGTGCGGGCGTCTTTCACGCGCGGCAGGTGGCAGTAGTCGTACAGACGGCGGGCGACCCAGATGCGTACGGGGCGCTCGCCCCACCAGTCCTCAAGGTCCAGCGGGCTGGCCGACAGGCCCGGCAGCTCGATGCCCGTCAGATCGTCCGTACTGCTCGTCTTCGGCAGGTCGCGCTCCGGCCTCGCGGGACCAGCGCACGTAGAGGCCGCGACGGTGGGTGATGAGCCGGGTGAGCTCATCGAGGCTGCTGAACGTCGGCAGGTCGACGGTCTTGGTCATCATTCTGGCGGGACGATGCCGGGGGCAGTCACGTAGCCAGAAGGGAGTCGTCTTCGGCACGTGCTCCGGGCAGCTGGTGGCGGGCGGCAACGAGGGCGGTGTCGACATCGCGGGTCCCGGTCGACACGCACAGCGTGTAAGCGACGTCTTCCATACGCCGGCGCGCCTCCTCGGTGCCGGCTTCGGCATGCAGGGCACGCAGCGTCTCGTACTGCTCGATGAGGTTCTTCAGCACGACGGGGTGTGCCAAGAGCATCGGGAGCCTCCCTTGTCACCATCGCTCACGTGGGTCATACACCGACCCGTGTGCCCCGGCCCCCCGGCCGCCATTCCGGTGCGTTCCCGCACCGGCGGCCAGAGGTCAGTAGGGGCCAGTGTCCGGCTCAGTCGGTGGACAGGGCCTGGAGCAGGTCGCCCACCTTGGGGTCGGGCAGGGATCGGGCGACGTCGGCCTGGGCGACCATGCCGACCAGGTCGTGACCGTCGATCACCGGCAGGCGGCGCACCTTGTGTTCCGTCATGGTGCGCAGGATCTCCTCCACGTCGTCGTCGGCGCCGATGGTCACGGCCTCGCCCTGGGCCAGGTCGCCGGCCGGGCAGGTCGCGGGGTCCTTGCCCGCGCCCAGCACCTTCACGACGACGTCCCGGTCGGTCAGCATGCCCTTGAGCTTGTTGTCCGTGCCGCAGATCGGCAGGGCGCCGACGCCGAGGTCCTTCATCTTGCGGGCCGCGTCCAGCACCGTCTCCTCGGCACCGATGCACTCGGTCCCGCCCGTCATGATGTCCCGTGCCTTCGTCATCAGATTCACTCTCCCTGTGTCGTCGGCCGTCCCTGAGCACCGTGTCAGCGGACGGTCGCGTTGGGTGGCTGCGGGCGGGGTTCCCGCGGTCGCCCCGCCGTAACGCTTGCCTCGGCGCTGACCTCAACGCCGCTGAAGCGGCACGCCGACCCGGCGTGAGCGGTCATCCGCCTCCCGGCACAGGGATGCATGATCACAGGTTGTGACATGCTCCGGTCGGCTGGATGCTGGTACGAAACCGGGGCAGGCGTAAGAAAGCCTCTGCCCGCTGCACACACCGGTGAGCGCCATGACCTCTTCCACGCATCCCAGTCCACAGTCGCTGCCGACAACGACCGATGAGCTGGTGCAGGAGCTGCAGCGGGTGCGGGCGGAGAACAGACAGCTCAAGCAGGCCCTCGCCTCCCACGCCCTGGTCGACCGGGCCATCGGCGTCCTGACCGTCCTGGGCCAGATCAGCCCCAGTGACGGGTTCACGGTCCTGCGGGAAATCTCCCAGCACACCAACGTCAGACTCTCCGTCGTGGCTGAGTACCTCCTCAAGCACGCACAGGGTGCGGCTCTGCCTGCCGTTCTGCTCGGAGAGCTGCACGCGGCCCTGGCCCGCCACACCGGCCCACGCCCCGGTCCCTGATGCAGGTGGCCGGCCGCGACCCGTACGAGGGGGCAGTGTCAGGCGGCAGCGCTTCCGAGGCCGGTGCGTCCAGGAGGGCTACGCCGACGCTGATGCGTTTGCCGTCCGGCTCGCGCCGCGCCTCGAAACTCTGGGCGACGGCCATGACGATCTCCAGACCGTGCTGTCCCACCCGGCCGGCGTCTGCGGCGCGGGCCACCGGCAGTACCGGGTCGGAGTCCCACACCGAGATCTCCACCGTCTCCCCCGTGATGCGCAGGGTCATCAGTATCGGGCCCGGTGCGTACTTGCGGGCGTTGGTGACCAGTTCGCTGACCACCAACTGCGTGAGGTCCATGACCCGCTGCGACACCGGCAGATCGTGCTCGGCCCGTGCCTGGACAAGAAAGGCCGCGGCCTTGGGACGGGCTTGGGCGATGCACGGTCCGTCGCCGTCCAGCGACACGGTGAAATGGGCCGATCGGCCGTCCAGCGCTGTCTCGTCTTCCGGCAGCGAATGTGGTCCCGCCACGCCTGCCCTCATTTGCGCCCCCGTTCACACTTCTCGCCCTATACCCGGGTTGCCGCCAGCCATACCACCCGAGTCCTGTCGCCTACGCCACGCCTCGAAGCGGCCTTTGTCGCGCCGGGCGACGCCTGTGCAGGGTTTGGGTGTGCCAGGATCACTGGCATGGTCGAGGGGAAGAAGACGGGTACTGAACGTGCCGAGAAGTCTGGCCGGTTGTCGGTCGTGGCTACGGCCACCGACGGCATCCCACGTGGTGCCTGCTCGCCGGAGAGATCGATCACGACTCTGGCGACATGCTCCGCCAGGCCCTGGACGCCTGCGATACCCCCCGCCCCCGGATCGTGGTCGACCTGCGTCAGGTCACCTTGATGGACTCCAGTGGCATCAACGTAATCATTGCCGCTCACCGCATGGTCGAGTGAGGCCGGCGGTTGGCTGCGTCCGGCCGGCGCCCGGCGAGGCGGTGATGCGCACGCCGAGCCTCGTGGGTGTCGACGCCGTGATCGACTGCCGCGAAACGCTTCCGCCAGGCGCTCCGCGATTGACGTCGTCGGACGCGGGAGTATCGCGTTCAGCCCAGGGGCGGTGCACGGATGCCAGGCGGTGGCGCGGGGTGGAGTCAGGCGCCGAGTTTGTCGACGGCGTCCCGCAAGGGACGCCGACAGGCGCGTGACGTCCTCCTCGGCGTGGGGTGACGGTGTGCTAAGCTGCTCCACGAGCTCTGCGCGGGAAATGGGTATGGCTGCTCCAGGTGGTACTGCTCCACTGTTGAGGGCGGCCTTCGCTCCACCACCTGAGCACGGCCCTCCAGGAGCACCAGGACGGTGTCGTCCGACGGAGTGCGTCCAGGGGAGCTCCCCGAACTAGGGCCTCGTCGATCTCCATACGCTCTCCCCTTGATGGTGCCGGCCTTGGATCAGCGCGTCCCGGCCCGTGAGCCTGGCCCGGACGTGACTGTTTTCGGACCTACTTCCGCCCATGGCTTTGCGGACGGTG
>JAKFGP010000049.1 GCA_021502835.1 Streptomyces thinghirensis | reverse complement strand
GCGTACTTCGTTTCAGTTACGTATTGCTAGGTGCTGAGCGCGTCGTTCCTGCTGCGCTCCACCGACGAGCGGCGATTGCGGCAAGCGGGTGGACGTACAGGGGCACGTGACTGCGGGGACCGGCTGGCACTCAGCGTCACTGGGCCCCTGCCGTGCTACGGCCAGTCGACCCCGTCCCACGCCGGCCGGGCGGTGACGCGGTGGGCATCGTGAGCGGTCTCCTGTCTGCCCTGGCCCCGGTGCGCGGCACGGCGTGGATCGCCGACCACCTGCTCCAGGAGGCCAGGCGCCAGACCTGCGACCCGCGCGCCGTCCAGGCGCGTCTGGCCGCACCTCAGCAGAACCCTGGACGAGGCGCCATCGACGGGCGGCCTTCGAACGGGAGGGCCAGCGCCTGCTCACCATCCTCGAACAACCGTACCGGCCTGGCCGCACCACCCAACCGTGGATCGAGCGCAGAAGGGCACGTACTTCGGACCGCAAGGCGACCATGGCGGCAACCGTGGCGAACTGGGTATCTCCTGGGCCGCACGAAGAAGAGCGAAACTCGCCTTCGTGGTGGGCTTCGTACCTCATGGGCCGGCGCATCGGCCCTGTCCCCCGGCCAGGTGCTGTCCCAGGGCCTGGCCGGTCTCCAGCGGAGAGCACCGCAGCTCCAGGAGCTGACGGACCAGGTGCGCGGCGAGTTGCTGACCGCCGGGCGCACGCCGTCACCGCCGCGGCGAGCAGAATCACCGGCCTACAGGGGACACCCTAAGAGCCGGACCGACGCGCTCACCGGCGCGGGCCGACGGGACGACGGCGGCTACGAGGGAGCGACGGGGACCACGGGGCCGGACGGGGACGCCTACTTCGACGAGGAGGGCTGGAAGGAGGCGCGGCGGCGGCCCGCGCCGGCGCCGCCCGGAAGACGGCCGAGAAGGCTCCCCGCGCAAGGCGGCACCTCCCCCAAGGGCTGCGAAGAAGACCGCGAAGACCGCGAAGAAGACAGCCAAGAAGACCGATGCCGCTTCGAAGAAGACCATGGGCTCGGGCCGGCCCGGGGTGAGCGCGGATGACCCCCGACCGGCAGGGCGACGACCCGGACCCTAACCCTTCGGCGATCTCAAGGACACTCTCGGCAGCTGCACTCTCCGCCACGGGGGCGCAGCCTCGTCGGCAAGGCGGGGAACGCATCCGGGGGCCTGACGGGCCGCCTGACCCGAATCCGCCGAGGGCGGTGGCTCCGGCGGTGGGGTGATTCCGACGGTGGCGGTGGCTCAGGCGGTGGGGGTGGTTCCGGCGGTCGGGGGGGCTCCGGGAGCAGCAGCGGCGGTGTCAAGGCGACGCACATCATGGAGACCGTCGACATCGGCGTCCCCCTGCGCACCGTCTACGACCACTGGACGCAGCTCGGGACTTCAGTGGCTTCACCAAGGGCGTTCGCAGCGCTCAGCACCAACGACGAGGTGACGTCCGACTGGAACGTCAAGGTCAGTCCTTCGAGCCGCAGTTGGAAGGCGACCGTCCAGGAACCTTGGGTTCCCGACAGTGGCCAGATCGTCTGGACCTCCAGGGAGCGCCAAGGGCAGTACCGGCGGGAGCGGTCGTTCCACGGGCCCCAGCGCCCCGGCTCACCCGGGTCGTCTTGGTCGTCGAGTACTACCCGGCGGGCTTCTTCGAGAGACCGGCAACCTCTGCGCCACCCAGGCGGCTGCGGCTTGATCTGAGCACTTCGCGCGCCGTGACCCTGTTGGGCGACGAGAGGTGGAGGGCTGGCCGCGGCGAGATCCGCGACGGCGAGGTCGTACCAGCCACGAGGAAGCACTGGAGGGGGAGAACGCCTCGACGACGACATCAAGGCTCCCGAGGACGCCGATGAGGACGACGACGCCAGTACGAAGACGGCGAGGAAGGCTCCGAGTACGACGACGAGGACGAGGACGGTGAGTACGACGACGAGGACGAGGCGTATGAGGACGACGAACGTGCCCGCCCGCATCGCTGACGCGGCCGGGAGTGTGCAGTGACAGACGTCGACCACCGGTTCGCGAGCCCGGAGACACAGCCGTACGCGCCTGTCACCGGCAACCTCGCCGACCTGCTCGAACGGGTCCTCGACAAGGCATCGTCATCACCGACGACATCAAGGTCCGACCTGCTCGACATCGAACTGCTCACCATCCGCCTGCGCCTGTTCATCGCCTCGGTGGACGCAGAAGAAGGCGGGCATCGGCTGGTGGGGGAGACCGACCCGGCGCCCGCTTTCGTCAGGGCCGCTGCGAGGCCGCGCCACCGAGAGCAGACGGTTGCGGGCGCGGCTGGACGCCCTGGAGGACCGCCGAGGACGCAGGGTACGCCCGGTGAACGTTCCCTGCCGGACCGGCGGCCCCGTCCTCGTCTGCGCGTTCGCCGTCACCCGCACTCCGCCGGACCTCGCCGCGTGGCGGCGGCGACCGGCCACGAGAGAGCAGTCCGCTGCGCGATGCTGCGCGCGGGCGGCCTGTGCCTGGTCGTCCAGGACGTCCCCGCGGCGCTGTTCGACGAGGAGGCGCTGGCGGAGCAGCCAACCGGCCCGACGACCTCGAACGCTGCGCCCGTGCCCATCACCGGGGCGTCGAGCCGCGGCCGGCGAGGCCTGGTCGTTCCGCTGCCGATGGCGACCCTGCTCTACGCGGCGACCGGGCCTTGAGCAGGCCGTCACCGCCCGGGAAGCGGTGCTGAGCGCGCTGCTCGACCGTCTCCGGGGCCGTACGGAATGGGCGGTGAAGGTACACGCCGCCGACGGCGCGGCGAACGCCACCGCCCCCACGGCCACCCTGCCGACTCCGGTACCGGCGCGGGCGCGCGTGGGCGGCCTACCTCAGCCGGGCCAGCGCACGGCGGCATGACCGGCAGGACGCGCACGGGAGGCCTGGCCGAGGCGAAGGCCGTCGACGCGGAGCTGCGGCGGTACGCCGTCGACGACGCGGCACCGCCCGCAGGCAGGGGGCTGACAAGGCCGAGCGCGCCCACCAACTGATCAATATCGCCTACCTGGTGGAGGACGCGGAGAGCGCCGCCTTCAAGCACGCCCTGGCCCAGCTCACCGCCGACAGCGGCACACGGCGTCGAGGTCAGCGCCTCGAGGCGTGGATCCCGTACTCCTTCGCCCGCTGGGACGAGGCCCGGCGGACGCCGCTGACCCCGGACGTCACGGAACCGAACCGCACGGAACAGCGCCCCATGAAAAGGGAGGCCCGCTCAGGACCTCCCCGGACACCCGTACGCCGGGCCCGGCCCCCGTGCCTGGGGCGGACCGGAACCGTACGCACCGGTGGGGGTGCCCCTGGTCGACCTCCTCGACCGGGTGTTGGCGACCGGTGTCGTCGTCGGCGGCGACCTGGTTCTGGCGATCGCCGACGTGCCGCTGGTGCGGATCTCCCTGCAGGCCCTGCTGTCGTCGGTGAACGAGCGGGTGCCCGCCCCTGGCCGGACAGCGGAGGGCTGCGGCCGCGCCCCGGGCACGCCCTCAACCTGGACCCCGAACGGGTCACGACGGCCTAGCCGCCTGGTCCTCACCGTCGTGGAGTTGCTTCGCCAGCTCATGGAACGCCAGGCGGTGCGCCGCTTCGACGAGGGCACGCTGAGCACGGAGCAGGAGGACCGGCTCGGCACGGCTCATGCTGCTCGACGAGCGCATGGACGACCTGTGCGCACAGCACGGCCCTGGGCTGCTCGACCTGAACCTCAATCTGGGCCCCCTGGGACCGCTCCTCGCGGACCGGAACCGTATTGACCACCTGCCCGGGCCGGAAGGCGGAGCGCACCCGAGACGAGCGATCGCTATGATGACAGCGAATCGCTCAAACGAACATTCTCGGGTGGGGAGGCCTGATGCGGGAGCCGGTCGATCTCGGGCGCCGACGAATTCTGGCGGCAGTCCAGGCGCGCGGTACCGCGCGGGTGCGCGATCTCGCCGACGAGCTGCAGGTCTCCGTGGTGACGGTGCACCGTGACGTGGAGGAGCTGACGCGGGAGGGCAGGCTGAGCGGCGGCCACGGTGTCGTCCGGTCCGCCCTGGCCGCCGAGGAGGCATCCTCCCGACACGGCCGCGTCGGCTGCGGCGGCCGGGGACCGGGTGGCCGTGGTGGTCCCGGTGCGGCGCCTGTTACCTCACCGAGGCGCTGCACGGCGCCGCACCGTCCTGGAGGACGCCGGGGTGCGCGTAGCCCTGCGCACCTCGCGCAGGCGTCCGGCGCCGAACGCCCGCTGGTGGAGCGGGCACTGGCGGACGGGCGCACGGACTGCTGGTCGCCCCCGCTGGCGCGGCCGGGCCGAGGAGGAGGCCGACCACGAGTGGCTCGCCGCGCTCGGGGTGCCGACGGTGCTGATGGAGCGCCGCCCGTGGCGCGGCGGCGCGCTGCGCGCTGGACTCGTGTGCTCGGACCACTGGTACGGCGCGCAGCTGGCCGTGGAGCACCTGGTGGGGCTCGGTCACCGGCGCATCGTGTTCGCCACGCTGCCACGACAACCCCCACCGCGCGCTCGCTGCGTGCCGCCTCGCCGAGATAGCCGAGGCGCATCCGCTGGTGGAGCAGTGGGCGTGGACGCTCGTCGCGCCGGGCGCGCGGGGCCGACGGGCCGTACGCGGCGGACGAGACGGCCGAGTTGCCGGCGCTGATGCGCAAGGTGGGCGCGACGGCCACGGTGCTGCACGGCGACGGACGCGCTAGATGATCGTCCAGCGGCTGGCGGAGGAAGCGGTACGGGTGCCGGAGGACTGCTCGGTCGTGGCGTACGACGATGTCGTGGCCGGGCTGGGCTCGTCGCCGCTGACGGCCGTGTCGCCGCCGAAGACCGAGGTCGGGCGCACGGCCGCGGAATTACTGCTCCAGCGGCTGTCCGAGGTGCCCGGCAGCCGGCCGGGCCGGCGGGTGGAGTTGCTGCCGCGGCCGATGGTGCGCGGATCGACGGACCGTCCGACCGACCGCCCGACCGTGTGAGCGTTTGATCGCTTTATTTTCTTCTGATCGATCTATTGACCGTTTGAGGCGGAGCGTTCAGGATTCCCGTGTCCCGAACAGTCGCGTCCGCACCCACGCGGACCCGCAGGAGCCGCGGGAGGCGCCATGCCCGGACGACCCAGCCGTCGGTCCGTGCTCGCCGCGATGGCCGCCGTACCCCCGACAGGAGCCGTGAGCGCCTCGCAGCGGGGGAACGGCGCCTCGTCGGCCCGCACGAGCACGACCACGCGCGTCACCTCTGGTCCGCCCTGCGCGGCAGCCAGGAGGTGGTCGACGCGTTCAACCGCACCCACCGGAACATCCGGGGGACTTCCAGCAGATCCTCCGGCCGGGCAGGGCGGTTACGCCAAGCTCAGCAACGCCGCCCGGGCGGGCAACGCGCCCGACGTCGCCACCATCGAGTATCCGCAGGTGCCGGGGTACGCCATCGACGGCGTCGCCCGTGACATCACCGACCTCGTCAGCGACGGGCTGCGCCGGAAGCTGCTGCCTCGGGCGCTCGGGCTGACCACCTTGGAGGACCGGGTGTTCGCCGTACCGCTGGACGTCGAGCCCATGGTGATGCACTACCGCGCCGACCTGTTCGACCAGTACGGGCTGAGGGTCGCGCGCACCTGGGACGAGTTCGCCGAGCAGGCCGCGACCGTGCGCCGCGAGGCGCCCGACCGGCGGCTGGTGCTGTTCCCCACCGACGGATGACGCAGTTCGCCTGCTACGCCTGGCAGGCGGGCGCCCAGTGGTTCGACACCTCGCGCGGCGCCTGGAACGTGTCACTCGCCGACGCTTCCTCCCGGAGGGTCGCGGACTACTGGCAGGGGCTCATCGACCGGGACGACGTCTTCGTGAACGCTGTCGAGAGCAGGCAGTCCGACGCGCAGATCGGCAACGGGCTGGTCCTCACCCGGCTCAGCGGCGCCTGGGACGCCGGCGCCCAGATGAACGCGCGGCCCGGGCAGAAGGGCCAGTGGCGGATCGCGCCGCTGCCCCAGTGGGACACCGGCAGCCCGTCCGTCGGCACGCACGGCGGTTCGACCTTCGCGGTCACCAAGGACAACCGCCACCCCGAGGCCGCGATGGAGTTCATCGAGTGGCAGGTGTCCCACCCCGACGCCCTGCGCGCCCGGCTCTCCAGCGGCACCAGCAGCCAGTACCCGGCCGCTCCCGGCCTGGTCTCCGTGGGCCGCGACGCCTTCGACCGGTCGTACTACGGCGGGCAGGACATCTACACCCTGTTCGAGCGGGAGGCCGAGAAGATCGGCGAGCAGTGGCTGTGGGGGCCGCGGATGAGCGCCACCCAGAAGGTCATGCAGGACTCCTTCGCCCGCGTCGGCGCGGGCCAGGGTCCCTCGTCGAGTCGCTGCGCACCGCGCAGGAGGGGCACCATGCCCGACCTCAAGGCCCTCGGCCTGTCCACCACCCAGCACAGCACCTGAGCCGACGAAAGGCAGGGTGACACCCCATGACCACGACCACCCAGCCCCGGGTGCCGACCGGCGCGTCCCGCGCCACCGCCCCGGCGCCCTCCGCGTCCGGCCTGCGCGCCCGCGATGGCGAAGCGGCGGCAACTGACCGCCGCCGGCGTCCTGATGACGCCGTTCTTCGCCCTGCTTGGTCACCGTCTTCCTGATCCCCGTCGGCACGGCCGTCTACCTGAGCTTCTTCAGTGACGACCAGCCCGGCCCTCGGCTTCGGCCCCGAGCGCCAGGTCTTCGTCGGACTGCGCTCCTACGCGGCCGTGCTCACCGACCCGACCTTCCTCGGCGGGCTCGGCACGGTCGCGCTGTACTGCCTGATCTACATCCCGCTGATGGTCGTGGGCGCGCTCGCCCTCGCCCTGCTGCTGGACTCCGGCGTGGTCCGACTGCGCGCCTTCGCCCAGCTCGCGCTGTTCCTGCCGCACGCGGTGCCCGGCATCATCGCCGCGCTGATCTGGCTGTACCTGTACACGCCCGGCATCAGCCCGGTCATCGAACTCTTCGCCCAGGGCGACATCACGATCGACTTCCTGGGCGTGCCACGGTCGTCCCGTCCATCGTGAACATCGCCGTGTGGAGCAACCTCGGCTACAACATGGTGGTCTTCTATGCCGCCCTGCAGGCCGTTCCCCGCGAGGTGATCGAGGCGTCCGTGGTCGACGGTGCGGGGCCGGTGCGCACGGCGCTCCAGGTGAAAACCCTCTGGTGCGGGCCTCGATCGTCATGGTCGCCATCTTCACCCTGATCTGGGCGCTTCAGCTGTTCACGGAGCCGATGCTGCTCAACCAGTCCTCCCCCATGGTCAGCTCCCGTTTCTCGCCGAGCATGTACATCTACGACGCGGCCTTCACCCGAAACAACTACAGCCCCGCGGCGGCCGCCTCGGTGGTCCTGCTGGTGTGCACCATCGCCCTGTCCTACGGCGTCACCCGCTTCACCAGCCGCGCCGACTCCGAGGGAGGCCCGATGAGCGCCACCGACAGCTCCCTGCTCCGCCCGAGGCTGCTGGGCCGGGCGACGGTCAACGTGGTCGTCGCGATCTCCGTCCTCTACACGCTGCTGCCGGTGCTGCGGCTGGTGCTCGCCTCCACGAAGACCCGGGACGCGCTGTTCAGCAGCGACCTGCTCTCCCTGAGCGACTTCTCCTTCGGACAGAACCTCACGGACCTGTTCGCCATGGACGGCGGACTGTACGGCCGCTGGTACGTCAACAGCCTGCTGTACGCGGTGGTGGGCTGCCGCCGTCGGCGCGCTGGTGAGCGTGGCCTGCGGCTACGCCTTCGACTAAGTACCGCTTCCGGCACAAGGAGAAGCTGTTCGGCCTGGTGCTGGCGGCGGTCATGGTGCCGCAGACGGTCCTCGTGCCGCTGCCCGCTGTACTGATGGCCTCCCCAGGGCCGGTCTGGTCAACACCTTCTGGGCGGTGTTCATCCCGGTGCTGTTCAACCCAGTTCGGCGTCTACCTCGGCCGTATCTTCGCGCGGGGCTACGTGCCCGACGAGGGGTGCTGGAGGCGGCCGCGCGTGGACGGGGCGGGCGAGCTGACCACGTACGCCCGGGTGGCGCTCCGGATGCTCGGACCCGGCCTGATCACCGTCTTCCTCTCCAGCTGACCGCGATCTGGAACAACTTCTTCCTGCCCATGGTGATGCTGTCCGACCAGGACCGCAACACCCCGTCAGTCTCGGCCTGTACGAGTGGAACAGCGCGGCGTCCGTCTCGCCGGAGTACTACCCCGTGGTGATCACGGGTTCGCTGCCCTCGCCGTACTGCCGCTCATCCTCGCCTTCGTCCTGCTCCAGCGCTTCTGGCGGAGCGGGCTGACCGCCGGAGCCGTCAAGGTGACCCTGTACGCCCCCGACACCCCCGGCTGTGGGGTCCCGGCCCGTGCCGCCGTGGCATGTCCCCGGACGCCGCATCGGCCGTCCTCGACCCCCAGTCCTCGGCGCGTTCCGCCGGGTCTGCGACCTGGCGCCGTTCCCGATGCTTGACGACCTCACCGCACCGGGCGGGCCGAGTCCGTACTGGCGGACGTGGACCTGTTGATCACCGGTTGGGGGCTGCCCCCCGCTGGGCGCGGGAAGTGCTGGGTGGTCGGCACCGAGACTGCGGGCGGTGGTGGCGCACACGGCGGGCAGTGTCCGCCGGAGCATGTCACCGACGCGTGCTGGGAGCGGGGATCGAGGTCTCCTCGGCCGCCGCGGCCAACGCGCCGCCGGTGGCCGAGTACACGCTCGGGATGATCCTGCTCACCGGCAAGCGGGTGCTGGAGCGGGCCCGCGACTTCCCGGGTGTCCCGGACGCGCGGCAACTGGCTGCGCACCCCGCGCGGCGTCGGCAACTACCGCCGCACGGTGGGCATCCTGTCGGCCTCGCTGATCGGCCGCCGGGTCGTCGAGCTGCTGCGGCCGCACGACATCGACGTCCTGCTGCACGACCCGTACGTCAGCGACGCGGACGCCGGCGGAGCTGGGTGTGGAACGCGTCGAGCTGCCGGAGTTGTTCGCGCGCTGCGACACCGTCAGCGTGCACACCCCGCTGCTGCCCACGACGCGCGGGCTGGTGGCGCCGTGCCCTGATCGACGCCATGCCCGGGCGGACGCCGTGCGATCAACACCTCCACGCCGGGCGGTCGTCGAGCAGGAGGCGCTCACCGACGCGGTCCGGGAGGGGCGGATCCGGGCGGTGCTGGACGTCACCGACCCCGAGGTGCTGCCGCCGGACCATCCGCTGTGGGAGTGGAGGAACGCGCTGATCACCCCGCACCTCGCCGGCTCCGGAGGGGCAACGAGTGGCGCCGCCGCAACCGACCCTCGCGCTCGCCGAGACGACCCGCTGGGCGTCCGGTGCCGGTTTCCTCCATCCCGTACGACGCGAAAGGCTGGCGTTCCTGGCATGAGTATCCCGTTCGAACTGCCCACCGAGGACCGTGCGCTGAGCCGCGCTGCACCGGTTACACCCGGAACCACTGGGAAGCCGTCGCGGTCGGGCTGCTTGTGGGCCGCGTGGCGCTGGAGCACCCCCGGCTGCGCCCTGCTCGACCTGCCGGGGCGCCCCCGCGCTCGGGCGTGCGCTCCGACGGGCTGGAGGTTCGCCCGACGTGCCTCGCCGCGGCCTTCCGCGTCGCGGGCGCCGACGGCGCGGACCCGCACGGCTGGCTGGAGCGCTACGCGCGCGGCCACAGCCTCGGGCACCCTCACCCCCGGCCGCGACGACACCGAGTCCTGGCCGCTGATCCTCGACCACGACGTGCAGGGCCAGCCCATGGTCGAGTCGGCGTCGGTCGCGCTCGGGCTGCGGCTCACCGCGCCGTGGCCAATGGAAGAACCTCGACGCCGGGGTCCAGGACCGGGTGGAGGAGTGGCTGCGCGGGGCGCTGCGGCAAATTGCCGGCGCCGAACAACTGGTACCTGTTCCCGTACACGGTCGCCGGGTTCCTGGAGTCGGTCGGACGCGGCGACGCCGAGACCTGCCGCTGCCCGGACGCCGGACGCTGGAGCTGATGGAGGCAGGTACCGGGTGCGCGGGGGCTGGTACGGACGGCGACGGACGCGCCTTCGACCACTACAACGGCTGGGCGCTGCACCTGTACCCGGTGCTGGACGCCCACCTCGGCGGCGACACCGGTCAGGCCGCCCGGTACGAGGAACGCTGCGCGCGCACCTCGAAGGCTTCGCGCGGTGTCAAACAAGGACGGCGCTCCGCTGCACTACGGCCGTTCGTCGTACCGGTTCGCCGCCGGTGCCGCCGTGGCCCGGCGCGGTCACCGGGCACAATACGCCAGCTGACGCCGGGCACCTCGCGGCGGCTGGCGAGCGGCGGTCTGCGCTACTTCATGGAACGCGGCGCGCTGACCGACGACGGGCTGTTGAGCCTGGGGTGGCACGGACCGCACGAGGCCACCCCTCAGTCGTACTCCGGTCCCGCCTCCCCCACTGGGCGTCGAAGGCGTTCGTGTCCCTCCTCGCCCCCGCCGGCCACCGCTGTGGACGGCCGCGAGGAGGCCGCGCCGGTGGAGAAGGCCGACCGGGTGCCCGGCCCTGCCCGCGCCGGGCGCTGCTGGCGCAGGCGACGCGCGGCGACGGATCGTGCGGCTGCACAATCACGGCAGCGGACCGTGTCCCGGCCGCACGAGGGCGAGTCGGCCGCGAGGACGACCCGCACTATCGGGCGGCAGACCTCTACTCCACCCGTACCGGCCCCACGGCGTCCGGGAACGTCGCCGACAACCACCTGTCGGTGGAGGGTGAACGGCCGGCGCGGCGTGCAACGTCGGATCCACCCGCTCGGCGCGGGACACGGCGACGGCTGGGGCTGGGCGGCGATCGCTAGCACCGGCCCGCCTTCGCCGGCGGGCCCCCGATGGTGCCGGGGCTGCGGGTGGAGAGCGTGACGGTGGCAAGGGGGCCGTACGAGCTGCGGGTGCACCGGGTGGTCGGGGCGCCGGCCAAGGCCCGCCTCACGCACACCGGGGTGGGCCACCGGCCCGGAGGAGCCGCTGGTCTCGGCGCTGCACGGCCTGCACGGCTGGCACCCCGAGCCGGAGACCGTCCGCGCCCCGCAGGCACCGCCTACGCTCCGTGGGCCGAGCTGCCCCGGCTGTCCGGCGACGCGGGCGGCACCTCCATGCACGTCTGCCTGGCCGCGCTCACGGGGGAGCCCGGTCCCGGTCCACTCGCGAGGCGGTCACGGAGGTCGTGGCCGGTGACACCGGCGTCGAGGGTGGTCTGGGCGGACGGCGGCGGGCGCACCGGGTCTCGTTCGAACCGGTGCGGGTGACGCACGAGGTGAGCTAGAGCCTCCCGGCTCCCCGAGGGCCCCGACCGGGAACTCCGCCGGTCGGGAGCCCTCCCCCGTGCGCGCGCCTCCGGTGGCGCGGCGCCCCCGGCCCGGTGACGCTGGTACGGCACCGGTGGAAGAGGGAGTGCCCCATGCGCAAGTCGTCGTGGGCCGTGGTCGCGGCCCGCGGCCCTGTCGGTACTGTCCGCCGCTCCGGCGGAGGCCGCCGTGACCCGCGCCGCGCACCTTCCGGTCGACGTGACGGCGACCGAGTGCATCCAGGGCGGCGGAGTGATCATCATCTCGGTGGACGGGTCGTCGGGGACGGCTCCTTCACGAAGCGCTGTCAGGCGGCACCCACGACGGGGAGTCCGCGTCACCTGAGACGGCGGTTTCCGTTCCCACGCGCCCATGCCTTGAGTCCCGCTCGCTGGGTACGCGGTCACGGCCCACCACGGCAGTCGGTACTCGAACACGACCGGCCGCGTGCAGCGGTCCGCCCAGAACGGAGAAGAGGCTGATGAGCGAGGCCAACCCCTCAAGCGGGTAGCCCACAAGGTCACCGAGAGCCTGCAGGGCGACGGTGGCGGACCGGCGGACGGCAATCCCCGGCAAGCCCGGTCCCGAGTCTCGCCCCCGTCGCTCGAGCCCACCGAGCCCCGGGAGCCGCTGTCCCCCGAAGCCGGACCAGAGCGGTCCGGACACCGTGTCGCCGACCGGTCAGCCCACCGGCGCCGACCAGGCCCGGGTGGCGCAGTCCGGCAGCTACCTGACGAACGCTCAGGGGGCACGCGGCTGTACGACACGGACCACTCGCTGAAGCCGGGCCGCGCGGGCCGTGCTGCTGCGAGGACCATCACCTGCGCGAGAAGGTCATGGCTTGACCACGAGCGCATCCCGGAGCGCGTGGTGCACGCCCGGGGCGCGGGCGCGCACGGGGTCTTCCAGAGCTACGGCACGGCCGCCTGTACCAAGGCGGGGTTCCTCGCACGCGGACGTGGAGACACCGGTGTTCACGCGGTTCTCCACGGTGGTCGGCTTCCCGCGGGGGTCGTCGGACACGGTGCGGGACACCGGCGGTTTCGCGACGAGTTCTACACCAGTGAGGGCGTCTTCGACCTGGTCGGCAACAACATCCCGGTCTTCTTCATCCAGGACGCCATCAAGTTCCCGGACGGCGTGCACGCCACGAAGCCGCACCCCGACCGGGAGATCCCGCGGCGCAGAGCGCGCACGACACCTTCTGGGACTTCGCTTGTCGCTGCACACCGAGGCGACCCACCACACCATCTTCTTCATGGGCGACCGCGGCATCCCGCGCTCCTACCGGATGATGGAGGGCTTCGGCGTCCACACCTTCCGGCTGGTGATCGCCGCGCGGCGAGACCACGCTGGTCAAGTTCCACTGGAAGCCCAAGCTGGGCGTGCACTCCTGGTGTGGGACGAGGCGCAGATGATCAACGGCATCGACCCGACTTCCACCGCCGGGACCTCGCCGACGCGATCGAGGCGGGCGCGTACCCGCAGTGGGAGCTGGGCATCCAGACCTTCCCCGACAACCCGAGCAGACCTTCGAGGGCACGACCTGCTGGACCCGACGAACATCGTCCCGGAGGAGCTGGCGCCGGTGCAGCCGGTCGGGCTGCTGACGCTGAACCGGAATTCCGTCGAACTTCTTCGCCCAGACCGAGCAGATCGCCTTCCACGTCGGCCACCTCGCCCGGGCATCGACGTCACCGACGACCCGCTGCTCGCCGGGCGGCTGTTCTCGTACCTGGACACGCAGATCACGCGTCTGGGCGGCCCCAACTTCCCGCAGCTGCCCATCACCGCCCCCAGGCGCCGGTCAACGACATGCTGCGCGACGGCATGCACCCGACGGCCGTGCACCGGGGCGTGGCGCCCTACCGGCCCAACTCCCTGGACGGCGGGCTGCCCGTTCACCGCCAGGGGCGGACACGAGTGCCTTCGTGGAGGCGCCGGTCCGGGTCCCGGAGGCGACCAGGGTGCGTCAGGCGCCGGAATCGTTCACGGACCACTTCAGCCAGCCCCGCCGCTTCTGGCTGAGCATGAGCCGGTGGAGCGCGAGCAACATCATCGGCGCCTACACCTTCGAGCTGGGCAAGTGCTACGAACAGGCCATCAGGGAGCGGACACCCCAGGTCCTGGCCAACATCGACCCGGAGCTGTGCGCGGGCGTCGCCGAGGGCCTCGGCCTGCCCGCCCCGAAACTGACCGTGCCGCTGGCCGACGTCGAGCCCAGCCCCGCGCTGTCCCAGGTCGGCCGGACCTGGCCCTGGACGGCCGGGTCGTCGGCATCGTCACCGGCGGCGGGACCTGGAGGGCGTGACGGCCGTACGGGCGGCGGTGCTGAACGCCGGGATGGTGCCGCTGGTCGTGGCGCCGACCGGCGGCACCATCGGCTCGGGCGACGCGGCGCTGACCGTACAGCGCAGCTACGTCACCGCACGGTCCGTCGAGTTCGACGCCGTCCTGCGTGGCGGGGACGCCCGACATGGGCGGCGACGCCTACCACCCGCGGGACTACAAGGCCACTCCGCCGCCCGCGCGGCCGGGGACCATCGACCCGCGGGTGAGCCTGCTGGTGTCGGAGGCGTACCGGCACGGCAAGACGATCAGTGTCTGGGCGGGCGGCGAGGCCGCGCTCGACGCGTCGGGCATGCCGCCGACGCCGCCGGCGTGGTCGTCGCGGCGTCCGGCACCGCCGCCCTGGAGCAGCTCACGGAGCTGATGGGCGCCCACCGGGTGTGGGAACGCTTCACCACGCCCGCGGCTGATCCGCGTACCCGCCGGGCCGGTCACCGATGTCGGTGGCCGGCCCGGCGGCGTGTTCAGCACAGGACGTTCAGCGCCCCGGGAGCACTCTCGCCGTGACGGGGACGACGGCCTCGACCTCGCCGTCGGCGCCGTAGGGTATCGCCCGGTCGGCCTCGATGCGGACCTCCCGGCCGCGCAGGACGCACCTGCGGCCTGCGGACGTGGCGCGAACCGAGTTCGTTCATGCGGGCGAAGAACAGCCGCCGCTGTGTCGTGGGATCATCACGACCTCCAGCAGGCCGTCGTCCACCCGGGCGGACGGCGCGATGAGACGGTTGGACCCGTAGTAGCCGGAGTTGGCGGCCACGGCGGTGTAGCCGGTGAACGCGTGCTCCTCGCCGTCGACGGTGACGCGGTAGCGCGTCGCGCGCCAGGGTGACGATCGCGCGCAGCGCCTGGCGTAGTAGGAGGCGGTGCCGCGCAGCAGGCGCGCCCGGTTGGCGTGGTGGTTGGCGAGCGCGTCGACGCCGGCGTAGACGCTGCCGAGCACGACGGTGCGGTCGTGGACGGCCGAGGTGACCTCGATGGTGTCGATGGGGCGCGGCTCGCCCCGCAGCAGCACCTCGGCTAGGGCGGCGGGCTCGGTGGGCAGCTCCAGGGCGCGGGCGAAGTCGTTGCGCGGCCCGCCGGGACGAGGCCGAGGAGGGCCCCGGTGCCGCCGGGGCGCCGCCGATCCCGCCGGCCATCCCGTCGCCGCCGACGGCGAGCACCACCCGGCCCCGCTCCCCGGCCCGCCGGGCGAGATCCCGTGCGTGCGCGAGGCTGCGGCTGTACTCGTCTCCAGCTCCGCCCCCGCCTCCCGCAGCAGCCGGGCCACCCCGAGCAGCGCGGCGGCCGAGGTGGCGCCGCCGCGGTGGGGTTGACGACGGCGGTGAACTGTCGCATCGATGTGCCTCGGACTGACGGGTGGTGCCGGACTGTTGTCTCACAGGGTCGGGCGAGCTGCTGTGCGGGGTCAGTCCTCGGGCAGGAGGACGCCGGGGCTGAGCAGTCCGGCGGGGTCGAGACTCCGCTTGACGGCGCGCAGGGCCTCGACGCCGAGGGAGCCCGCCCTCCCGGACGTACCAGTCGCGGTGGTCGGTGCCGACGCCGTGGTGGTGGGTGATGGTGCCGCCCGCGGCGAGGATCGCCTCGTTGGCGGCGTGCTTGGCCCGGTCCCAGTGCGCCAGGGCGTCGTCGCCCTGGGCGGAGACGACGGTGAAGTACAGGGAGAGCACCGTTCTCGTAGACGTGCGAGATGTGGCACATGACCAGCGGCGGGGTGCCGGCTTCGGTGAGGGTGCCGGTGGAGCGCGTCACGGACGGCGGCGTACAGCGCGGGGAGGCGGGACCAGTAGGTCGCCGTCTCCAGGGTCTCGGCGAGCGCCCCGGCGTCCAGCAGGGAGTCGCGCAGGTAGGGCGCCGAGTACCGGCCGTGGGCCCAGCGCTCCCCGGTTCCTCGCCGGCGAAGGAGTGCCGCCGCCCTCGCGCAGTACGGCGGCGGCGCCGTCGCGGCGGTGGGCGGTGTCCTCCTCGGTGTGCCCTCGAAGCCGACGACGGCCAGGAGCATCCGGCGTCCTGCCGGGCGGGTGAGGCGCCGATGGCGTCGGGCTGCGCGAGGCCGATCAGTGTCTCCGTCTCGTCGGAGAGCCGCAGCACCGTCGGGCGCGGGCCGTCCTGGGCGAGCCGGCGCGGGGCGCGGCGCCCTCGTCGAAGGAGGGCGAAGCGCCAGCCCTCAGTAGCGGCAGACCTTCGGCACGGGCCTCACCCGCACGGTGACCGGACGTGATGACGCCGAAGGCACCCTCCGAGCCCAGTACGAGCTGGCGCAGGTCGGGACCGGCCGCCGAGCGCGGGGCGCGGCCCGTGTCGAGGAGGTGCCCTCCCGGGGGTGGCGAGGGTGGAGCCCAGAGTCCATCTCGTCGAGCACGACCGTAGCCGGGGAGGCCTGGCCGCTGGAGCGGGTCGCGGCGAGAGCACCAGATGGTGGCCCACTCGTAGGACTGGGGAAGTGGCCGGTGTACCCGTGCTCGGCGAGGAGCGCCTCGACGCTCGGGGGCGCGCAGGCCGGGTTGCGGGGAGTGGCGGTCGGGAGACCCTCGTCGAGGGTCGAGCAGGCAGTTCATGCGGCGCAGGTCGGGGGAGCGACGAAGGTGCCGTCGCGGCCGGGGAGCGAGGGTACGCCGACGACGGAGGTGCCGCCGCCGAACGGGACGAGGAGCCAGGCCATTGCCCGGCGCGAGGCCTCGAGTACGGCGAGCACGCCGTCGTGGCTGTCCGGCAGGACGACGGCGGCCGGGGTGCCGGCGGTGTCGCCGGTCCGCATCCGCAGCAGGTCGGGGGGTGGACTTGCGGCGGGTGTGGCGTATGGGGTCTCCGCGTCCGTGCGCACGCCGTCCGCGCGGTCGCCGACGGCGGCCCGCCTCCAGCGCGCGGCGGGCGGCACTCGTCCAGCAGCGAGGCGGGTACGTCGATCTCCGTCGGCGGGACGGACGCGGCGTCGCGGGGCTTGACGCCGAGCAGTTCGCGCAGCAACCCGGTCACCGTGTCGAGGGCAGCGGCGTCGCGGCCAGGCCGGGTCGCCCCAGCCGTTCCAGCATGTCCATTTTGCCTGTCGTCCTCACGGTCGGTTCGGGAGAGGTGCCTTCGGGACGCCGCCGGGATGCGGTCGGGATGCGGTCCGCACGGCCCCACTGGCGTTACACTGTTACACTGTGACGCCTAATCGTCACAACAACTCGGGCCGACCAGACACCTGGACAACGACGCGCTGCTGGACGCCGTGCGCGACTGCGTACTGACCTCGGGGTCCGCCGTACGACGATGACCGACGTCGCCCGCCGCGCCGTCTCCCGAGATGACGCTGTACCGGCGCTATCCCGGGACGAGTACGCGTCCCTGGTCGGCGACCTGATGACCCGCGAGTGGATCGCGGTGGCCACCGGCGCCATCCCCGAGCCCCGGCCGGGCCTGGGCACCGCGCGCGCATCGTCGAGGGACTCGTGACCGGGGTCGAGGAGCGTTCCGCGCCCACCCGCTCTTCCGGAAGATCGTCGACGTCGACCCCGAGCTGCTCCTGCCCTACGTCCTCGACCGGCGCCGGGAGCAGCAAGAGCCCTCCGCTGGGGCTGCTGGCCGACGCGCTCGGCGAGGCCACGCCAACTGGAACGGTGCACCCGGGCGACACACCGGGCGGCAGGCACAACTCCGTGCTGCTGATCGTCAAGTCCGTCGCCCTGTCGCTGCGGACCATGACCGACGAGGACGACGCTCGAGCCAGACCCGCGGCCTTCCTCGCGGAGCTGCGCACCAAATCCTGGAGAGGACCCTCACGCCATGAGCCCATCAGCAACGGCACCCCGCCGCCGGGGCCTCGCTGTCCGCCGGGCGGCGGCTCGCGCGCGAGCTGACCGACGCCGTCGGCGGCCCCGTCGTGGACGTCCTGGTCGTCGGTCTCGGCGCGACCGGGGCCGGCGCCGCCCTGGACGCCTCGGCCCGCGGCCTGAGCGTCGTCGCCGTGGACGCCCACGACCTGGCCTTCGGCACCTCACGCTGGAGCTCAAGCTCATCACGGCGGCTAGCGCTCCCTCGCCTCCGCCCAGCTCGACGTCGCCCACGAGAGCGCGGTGGAGCGCGGTGTGCTGATGGAGCGCACGGCGCCCCATCTGGTGCGCGCGCAGCCGTTCGTGCTGCCGCTGACGCCCGTGGTCTCCCTGGTCAGGCCGCCCTGGCCTGGGCCGGGTTCGAGGCCGGCGACGCGCTGCGGCTGGCGGCGCGCACCGCTCGGGCCACGCTGCCCGCGCCCGCGCCGGCTGTCCGCCGTGGAGACCGCGCGCCACCTCGCGCCGGCACTGCGCCCGACCGGCCGCGCGGCGGCCTGCTCTCCTGGGACGGCCGGCTCACCGACGACGCCGGCTGGTGACCGCGCTCGCCGGACTGCGCCGCGCGCCGCCCGGATCTGACCCCGGGTCGGGGTCCTGGAACTGACCTCGTCCGGCGCCCGGATACGCGACGAGCTCACCGGGGAGGAGGGCGTGATCCGCGCCCGCGCGGTGGTCAACGCCTCCGGTGTGTGGGCCGGGGACCTGGTCGACGGCATCCGCGTCGACCCTCCCGGGGCACCACCTGGTCCTGCGCTCCGACCGGCTCGGCCCGCTCCCCGCCGGCCTGCACGTGCCGATCCCCGGGAGACCAACCGCTTCGTCCTGGTCCTGCCCCAGGGCGACGGCCGCGTCTACGTCGGACTGACCGACGAGCCCGTCGACGGGGAGATCCCGGACGTGCCCGGAGGTGCGAGACCGACGTCGGTTTCCTGCTCGACGTGCTCGGCTCCGTGCTGGACGTCCCGGTCCACCGCGAGGACGTGGTCGGCGCCTTCGCGGGCCTGCGCCCCCTGCTGGACACCACGTCCGCCGGACCGGCCCGGCAGCGGGGCCCGCACGGCGGACGTCTCACGCAGGCACGCCGTGCTCACCTCGTCCGGAGGGCGTGATCACCGTGGTCGGCGGAAAACTCACCACGTACCGGCGCATGGCCGAGGACGCCGTGGACGCCGCCGTCGCCGCCCGCCGCCTCGGCGCCGGCCCGTCCCCCACCGCCGCGCTGCCGCTGCGGGTCGGCGCCGCCACGCCGCACGCCCTGGCCGCGTTGCGGGCGCCGCGCCGCCTGGTGCAGCGCTACGGCACCGAGGCACACCGGCCGTGCGGGCACTCGCCGATCAGGGGACCCCCGGCTCGGCGAGCGGGTCCTGCCGGACCACCCCGTCACCGGGGCCGAGCTGATCTGGGCACTGCGCCACGAGGGGGCCCTGGACGAGGCCGACCTGCTCGACCGCCGCACCCGCATCGGGCTGGTGCCCGAGGACCGGGCGGCGGCGCTGGCGACCGTACGCGGCCTCGTCGGCGAGGTCACGGCCACCCGGCGGGACTGAGACCGGTCGAAACCCGTCCGGTGCCGGCCCCGCCGGGGCCGGTCAGGTGCCCTGCCCCCGTCCTGGACGGCCTTGCGCACCTTCGCCTCAACTTGTGCCGGGACTGACCCCCTCCTTGACGTACTCCGTCATCGCGGACTGCGCGTCCCGGTCCAGGTCGCGCCAGGCCCGAACGGCGGTCTCGTACGTGTGGGACTGCCGCTGGGTCACGATGCTGCGTAGGAGGCCTGCGTCCGAGTCCCGCAGCTCCTCGACCCGGTGCCGAGCCAGGGTCCGCCGCGCGACGCTCAGGACGAGCTCTTCGAATGTAGTGAGCCACCACATCTCGACCGTAGTCGAGAGGAGCGCCGTCGCGCGCGTCGAGCCCTTGGCCGCCGGTCCGCCGCCACCGTCTGCGCAGTGGGCCCACGCGGGCCCCCAGAGCCATAACATCAAGCCACCGAGGACGGCCGGGCATATGCGAGAAGTGAGGAAGCGTGGAGGACATCGAGGGAGCGGCGGTACCGGAGCGGCTGCCGATCACCCGTACCACCACGGGCGACGGCGTCAGCCTCGTCCTGCTCGCCGGAGAAGTCGATCTCGACGGCAGCAGTCAGCTCCGCGACGTCCTGCTGCCCGTCCTGCGCAGACGGCGCCGGGCACGGTGGTCGACTTCCCGGCGAGTGGTCTTCCTGGACTCCAGCGGCACAAACGTGCTCATCTCCGCGCACCGGGCTTATCGAGTCCCGCGCAGGTCTGGTTGCGGCTCGCCGCACCCGCAGCACGCCGTCGAGCGCGTGCTGCAACTCGTCGGCGTGGACACACTCATCGCCTGCTACCCGACCGTCGAACAGGCCCTCGCGGCCGCGGCCGCGGGGTCAGCGCAGCGGCAGGCGCGCGTACACCGTCTTCCCCGTCGCGTGCGGCTTGGTGATGACCTCGTCGCACAGGCGCGTCACGATCTCCAGACCGTGCCGGCCGGTCTGGCAGGGGATCGCAGGGCAGGAACGTGGGGAACGCGTCCCCGTGTCCGACACCGCGATCTCCACCGCGTCGTCCAGGAGGGTCGAGTTCCAGGCGGCAGGGCCGGGCGCGTGACGGAGCGCGTTCGTCACCAGCTCGCTGGCGACCAGGCGGGCGGCGTCCAGGAGGTGTCGGCCAGGTCCACGCCCTTCTCGCCCAGTCCCGCGACGAAGCCGTGCACGACGTCCCGGGAGGCCAGATCATCGCCGATCCGCCCCTGAACTCCACCACCGTGGACACGACCGAGGCGTCTGCGGCATCGGGTCTGTGCGCCGGAGGTCATAGAGCCCTCACCGTCCGGTCGGGAGCCGAGTAGGGGGGAAGCACATGCCCCCGGTCCTTCACGATACTCACCGGCGCGGTTTCCACGATCTCTTTGCCCCAACTTCCCGCCGGACGCGCCGTTTTGGGACAGGCCCGGGCCCAGTGCGCCGGAAAGGGCGACGTCCCGGTCGGCGACGGGCACGGCCGGGCCTCGCGACGAGGCGCGTGCGCTACGCCCCGACTCCTCGCGAGACCCCCGGGGCGACCCGGTGCGCCGGACGCGGGTCAGGAGGCGGTGCAGGCTCAGACCGCGGGTGCGGTGTCGCTGCCGTTCTTCGACACGGTGAACCCGAAGCTGGTCGACGCGCCGGCCGCCAGGGTGCCGTTCCAACTCGGCCGCGCCGTCATCGACGTTGCCGCCGCCGTCCCAGGTGGGCGTGGCGTTCCAGGTGGCCTGGACCCGGCTGCGGCGAGGCAAGGTGACGGTCGTCGTCCAGGAGCCGATCGGTTCGCTGCCCGCGGTGATGGTGACCTGGCCGTTGTAGCCGCTGCTCCAGTCGGCGGTCACGGTGTACGTGGCCGTACAGCTCGCCGTGCCGTTGCCCGGGTCGCCGCCGCCAGGCGCCGCCGAGGGCGGACAGGACGGCGCCGTAGGCGGGCTTCTCCTGGTAGTCGCCGTCGAAGAGCAGCAAAAGTCGCCGTACTGCGCCACGAGTACTTGTCGGTGACGCCCCAGACGGTGATGCCGGTGCAGCGGTCACGGCGAGACATGCCTCGACCACGTGCGTAGCTGTTGGCCTGCGCCGTGCCGGCGCCCTCGATGTCGAGTTCGGTGATCTGCACGTCGACGCCGAGGTCGGCGAAGCGCTGGAGGCTGGCCCGGAAGTCGGCGGGGACCGGGGAGTTGCTGTTGAAGTGGCCCTGAAGCCCACGCAGTCGATGGGCATGCACGCGCATTCAAGTCCTTGACCATGTCGTAGACGGCATTGTTTTTCGCGTTGACGCCGTCGGTGTTGTAGTCGTTGTAGCAGAGCTTGGCGGCCGGGTCGGCGGCGCGGGCGGTGCGGAACGCCTCCTCTATGAAGCCGTTGCCCAGCTTGTCCTGGAAGGGACGAGCTGCGCCGGGCGCCGCTGCCGCCGTCCTGGAAGGCCTCGTTGACGACGTCCCAGCTGTGGATCTGGCCCTTGTAGTGGCCCATCACGCTGTTGATGTGGTTGTTCATGGCGGTGCGCAGGTCGGCCGCGCCGAGGCCACCCACCCAGGGGAGGAGCTGGGAGTGCCAGACGAGGGTGTGGCCACGGACGTCCATGCCCCTGGCTTCGGGCGTGGTCCACGACCTGGTCGGCGGCGCCGAGCGGTGAAGTTGCCCCGGCTGGGCTCGGTGGCGTCCCACTTCATCTCGTTCTCGGGGGTCGCCGAGGGTGAACTCGCGGTTCAGCGTGGAGACGTAGCCGGCCTCGTCGAGGTGGCTCGCCGCGACGGCGGTGCCGAAGTGGCGGCCTGGCCGGCCGCCGCGGATCCGGAGCGTGTCGGCGGCTCGGGCGGCTTCGGCGGAGTGGGTCGCGGCCGTCAGCGCCGCGGCGGCGTACGAGGCCGGCGGTGGCCGCTCTCGACAGGCGTAGCAGAGTCATGCGCATGTCATCCCGTTCCTTGAATCGGTGTGCGGAGCCGTTCGGAAGGGCAGGAAACTCCGAAAGTTTCCGGAAGGATTTCCGAATGTCGCGGAGGGTTACGGACTCCGGTCCGCGGGGTCAACGCCCGTCGCGGTCACCCGTGCGGCCTGACCGGGTGCGCGATCCGGGTGTCGTGGCGCATTCTTGCTGTGTCGCCGCGTGACGGCGCACGGACGGTGGGGCCGATGAGTGCAGGCGCCGAGGACGCAGACCGCATGCCCGGGCGGCTGACGGCGCTGCTGATCGACGCCTGCGCCCAGGCCATCGGCGCGTCCGGCGGCCATGCGGGCGGGGTCTACCTGCGCTCCCGCACCCCGGCCTGCTGCGACTGGCCGTCCTCGCCGGACTGCCCGGGCCACGCCGGCCCTGGTGGCGGCTGCACGCCGACAGCCCTTCCCGGTCGCCGACGCCTACCGGCTGGGCGTCCGGGTGGTGCTTCCCAACGCGACGGAGACGATGCGCCGGTACCCGCAGTTCGCGGCAGGCCTGCCCTTCCCGTTCGGATCCCTGTACGTGCCCGTCCGCCGGCGCGGCGCGCACGTACGGGGTCCTGACCGTCCTGCGCCCTCCGCCTCCGACACCGCCGAGGCGCTGGACGGCCTCTCGACCGGATGGAGCGGCTGGCGCGGGAACTCGGCTCGGCCCTGGACCGGCTGGACGAGGACCGGAACGCCCCGCCGGTCGCGTGGGACAGCGGGCCGCTGTGCTCTCCGGCCGCCCCCGACCGGACGGCACGCGCCGCGCACCGGGAGTTTCGCCTGGGACCCGGGCACCGGTGCCGTCACCGTCGACGAGCCGCTGTGCGCCCTGCTCGGCGTGGCGCGGCCACCGGCGGACCCGTCGGCGCCTCGCTCGGCACACTCACCGCCGCCCTGGCGCCCGACGAGGGGCACCGGATCGCCGCTGGCGCTGCGGCAGACGGCCGCCGGCCGGCCTCCTCCGCTGCCCCTGTACGTGCGTGCCGCCGACGGTGGGCTGCTCCTGGTGGAGCTGTGGAGACCGCAGGCCGCGCCGCTCGTCGACGGCCCGGTGCGCGGCGTCGTACGCGACACGTCCGCCGGTGCCGTGGCGGACGCCGCGCCGACCTGCTTCCGGACGGTGTGTTCTGCGTGGACCGGCTGGGCACGATCGTCTACGCGAATCCGCGCGCCGCCGCGGCTGCTGGGGCAGCCACGGGCGCGGCTGCTCGGCCACTCCGTGGGAGGCCGTGCCCTGGCTGGACCAGGCGGCCTACGAGGATCATCTCCGCGGTGCGCTGCTGTCCCCCGAGCCGGTCCACTTCCATGTCCGGCGCCCGCCCGACGGCAGCCTGCGGACCACGCCGCAGCCCTACGAGGGGGGACTGGCTCGCCGTCTCCGCAGACCCCGGGCCGGACCTCCTGACGGGCACGCTCCGCCCCGCCAACCGGGTGGCGGACGCGTCCGCCGGCCTCACGCCCGGAGCACGGCGCAGCGGGGACGGCGTCCGGCACCGGCGACCCGGGCCCGGCCCTCGTCGCCACGACGCAGCACCCGTGTACCGCCCCATCCTCCTGGCCATGGCCCTCACCGAGGCGGTCACCGCCCGCCAGGTGTCCGCCGTGGTCGTGCGCGAACTGCTGCCGGCGTTCGGCGCCGCCGGCTCGCCATCTACCTGCTCCAGGACCGGCATCTGTACCTGGCGTGGGAGACCGGCTTCCCGCAGGCTTCCTCGCGCCCTTCGAGGGTAGCCCTGGATGCCCGGCTGCCCGGGGTCGAGACGCTGACCAGCGGCCGACCGCTCTTCTTCGACTCGATGCAGGCGCTAGCCGCCGCGTACCCGGAACATCCGCTGGACGCCACGGAGGGCGCCGCGCCTTCCTGCCGCTGATCGCCTCCGGGCGCCGGTCGGCTCCTGCATCCTCGGCTTCGACCGTGCCCGCGGCTTCGGCACCGAGGAACGCGCGGTCCTCACCGCCCTCGCCGGCGTGATCGCCCACGCCATGGAGAAGGCGCGGCGCTACGAGACCGAGACCGCGCTCGCCCGCGGACTCCAGCGGGCCTGCTGCCGCGCCGGCTGCCCGCGCACCCCCTGCTGGAGACGGCGGGGCGCTATCTGCCGGGGACCCAGGGCATGGACGTGGGCGGCGACTGGTACGACGTCATCGCCTCGGGGGACGGCATGGCCCTGGTCATCGGCGACGTGCAGGGGCACGGCGTGCAGGCGGCGGCCACGATGGGGCAACTGCGCAGCGCCGTACGCGCCTTCGCCCTCGGCGACCGTCCGCCTCGACGAGGTGCTGAGCGGCGTCAACCACCTGCTGACCGATCTCGACCCGGGTCTGTTCGCGAGCTGCTGCTACATCCGGCTCGACCCGGCCACCGGACGGGCGTGCGCGGCCCGCGCGGGACACCCGCCGCCGCTCCTTCGCCACCCGGACGGACGCACCGAGGCACTGGACCTGCCCGGCGGGGTGGTGCTCGGCGTGTACCCGGCGCGCCGTACCCGCTGACGGAGTTCCACGTCGAGCCGGTGCCGTCCTCGCCCTCTACACGGACGGGCTGGTGGAGCGGCCCGGCACCGACATCGACGACGGCATCACCGCCCTGCGGCTGGCCCTGGCCAGGTCCGGTGCGGCCCGCCGCACGGCCGGGCAGCCAGTTCGCTGGCGGGCGTCGCCGACGGATCGTCGTCACCCGCCCGCCACGCCACGACCGCCCCGACGACATCGCCCTGCTGCTCGCCACGCGCCGCCACCGGCGCGGGGCCGCGGTGAGGACCGCGCCGGGACCGGGCCCCGGCGGGCCACTCCTCCACCAGGGGTGCCCTCGCCTCCTCGGGCCCGGCAGTGTAGACATGGGCACATGGTCCGACTGATGGGTCGATCGGGAGAGCGGTCACCCCGTCGTCCCAGCGGCCGCTCGCCCGGTACCGGCGAGACGCGGACCGGTCACGGCGGGGGCGGACGCGGGACGGCGGCGGCGTGCGCGGCACTCGCTCGGCCATGTCCGGACGCAGTGTCGCCGGCCAGGTCTTCGCCATGAACGTGGTCATCGTGCTGCTGCTCGTGGTGGCCGCGGCCGTCGCGCTGGTGCTCCAGGTACGCCACGACAGCACGGTCGGGGCCACCGGCCGTCCGTCGCCGTGGCCGCGACGTTCGCCAACTCCCCCGGCATCCGCGAGGCGCTGCGCAGTCCCGACCCACGGCGGTGCTCCAGCCCCGGGCCGAGGCGGCTCGCAGGGCCACGGGCTGTGGACTTCATCGTCGTCATGAACACCGACGGCATCCGCTACACCCATCCCAGACCCGACCGCATCGGCAAGGAGTTCGTGGGGAACATCGCCCCCGCGCTGGCCGGGGAGACGGTGACCGAGGAGATCGAGGGACCATCGGCCCGCTGGTCCAGGCCGTCGTGCCCGTCGAGGCGCCCGACGGGACCGTCGTGGGCCTGGTCTCGGCCGGCATCACCACGGAGAACGTGGGTGGCGCCGCCGAACGGCAGCTGCCGCTGGTGCTGATCGTGGCGGGCGTCGGACTGGCCCTGGCGACGGCGGGCACGGCGCTCGTCAGCAGGCGGCTGCTGCGGCAGACGCACGGCCTGGGACCACACGAGATGACCCGGATGTACGAACACCACGACGCGGTTCTGCACAGCGTCCGGGAGGGCGTGCTCATCGTCGGCGGGGAGGGCGGGCTGCTGCTCGCCAACGACGAGGCACAGCGCCTGCTCGACCTCCCCGACGACGCGGAGGGACGGCACGCGTCCTCGGCCTCGGGCTGCCGGACGACACGGCGGAGCTGCTGGCCTCCGGGCGGGTCGCCACCGACGAGGTGCACCTGGTCAAGGACCGGTTGCTGGCGGTCAACCAGCGGCCCACGGACGTACGGGGCGGCCCGGCCGGCAGCGTCGCCACGCTCCGCGACTCCACGGAGCTGCGGGCCCTGTCCGGCCGGGCCGAGACCGCCCGGGAACGCCTGGACATCCTGTACGCCGCCGGCGTGGGCATCGGCACCAGCCTGGACGTCGCCCGTACCGCCGAGGAACTGGCGGAGCTGGCCGTGCCCGGTTCGCGGACTACGTCAGCGTGGACCTGTTCGACACCGTGCTGGCCGGCGGCCAGCCGGGAGGCGTGACCCGCTGCGCCGCGCCGCGCTCAGCGGTATCCGCGAGGAGGTCCCGCTCTACCCGGTGGGCCGGCAGATCCGTTCGTAACCTCCTCCCCGCAGGGTCGCTCCCTGCAGACCGGCCGGCCCGTACTGGCGCCCCGCCTCCGCGAGGCCCGGGGCTGGCAGGCGCAGGACCTCGAACGTTCGGCGCAGGTGGTGGAGTACGGCGTCCACTCGCTGATCACCGTGCCGCTGCGCTCGGGCACCCTGGTGCTCGGGGTGGTCAGCTTCTGGCGGTCGGAGAAACCCGAGCCGTTCGACGAGGACGAGATGACGCTCGCCGAGGAGCTGGTCGCGCGCGCCGCGGTCTCCATCGACAACGCGCGCCGCTACACCCGCGAGCACAGCATGGCGGTGACCCTCCAGCGCAGTCTGCTGCCCCGCAGGATGCCCGAGCAGAACGCCCTGGACATCGCCTACCGGTACCTGCCCGCGCAGGCCGGGGTCGGCGGGGACTGGTTCGACGTGCTGCCGCTGTCGGGGGCCCGGGTGGCGCTCGTGGTCGGCGACATCGTCGGTCACGGGCTGCACGCCGGGGCGGCCACCATGGGGGCGGCTGCGGACGGCGGTGCACAACTTCACCGCCCTCGACCTGCCGCCCGACGAGCTGCTCGGTCTGCTGGACGAGCTGGTCCGGCCGCATCGACCAGGACGAGGCGGCCGACGACGGCACCGCCCCGGTCACCGGCGCGACCTGCCTCTACGCTATCTACGACCCGGTCTCCAGCACCTGCGTGATCGCGCGGGCGGGCCACCCGCCGCCCGCGCTGATCGGGCCGGACGGGGCTGTGGAGTTCCCGGAGGTGCCCGCCGGCCCCCCGCTGGGCCTGGGCGGCCTTCCGTTCGAGACGACCGAGCTGCGCCTGGCGGAGGGCAGCCGGCTGGTCCTGCTACACCGACGAGCTCATCGAGGACCGGGAGCACGACATCGACGTCGGCCTCGAACAGTTGCGCCAGGCGCTGGAGACGGCCGGCGAGTCGCCCGAGGAGACCTGCCGGACCGTCCTGGACGCCCGGCTTCCGGAACGGCCGGGCGACGACATCGCCCTGCTCGTCGCCCGCACCCGCGCGCTCGGTCCGGACCGGGTCGCCGAGTGGCAGGTGCCGAACGACCCGGCCGCGGTCGGCGAGGTACGCGCCCAGGTCACCCGGCGGCTGGCCGAGTGGGGGCTGGACGAGCTGACGTTCACGACGGGCTGATCCTGAGCGAGCTGGTCACCAACGCGATCCGCTACGGCGGCGAGACCGTCCATGTCCGGGTGCTGCGCGACCGCAGCCTGATCTGCGAGGTCTTCGACAGCAGCAGCACCTCGCCCCATCTGCGCTACGCGGCCATGACGGACGAGGGGCGGGCGCGGGCTGTTCCTCGTCGCGCAGCTGGCGGAGCGCTGGGGCACCCGCTATACGCCGGGGGGCAAGGTCATCTGGGCGGAGCAACCGGGGTGTCCTGACGGGCTCGGGCTCCCCCCTCGGTCCGTACCTGGAGATTCCGTGAGGCACCCGTATCCCGACCCGGCCCACCCGGCAGGCACCTCGCGCCGTACCGTGCTCGCCATGGCATGTGCGTCCCTGGCGGCAGTCCCCTCATCACCCCGTCGCCCGCCGCGGCGGCGACCGAGCGCGCGGCGGGGCTCGACGACCCGGCGAGGAAGGACATCGCCATGCGGCTGGTGTCGAGCGCGGAGAACTCCTCGCTCGACTGGAAGGCGCAGTACGAGTACATCGAGGAACATCGGTGACGGCCGCGGCTACACCGCCGGCATCATCGGCTTCTGCTCAGGCACCGGCGACATGCTCGACCTGGTGGAGCACTACACCGACCGCGGCCCCGGCACCGTGCTCGCGCTCTATCTGCCGGCGCTGCGCGAGGTCGACGGCTCCGACTCGCACGAGGGGCTCGACCCCGGCTTCCCCGGCGACTGGCGCCGGGCGGCCGGTGACCCGGAGTTCCGCCGGGCACAGGGACCACGAGCGCGACCGCGTCTACTTCCGGTCCGGCCGTACGGCGGGCGAAGGCGGACGGGCTGCGGACGCTCGGGCAGTTCGCGTACTACGACGCTGATCGTCATGCACGGCGACGGCGGCGACTCCGCGAGCTTCGGCAGTATCCGGGCACGGGCCCTCGGCCGGGCCCGGCCGCCGGCGCGGGGCGGCGGCGAGGTGGCGTACCTGCACGCCTTCCTCGACGCGCGGGTGTAGGCCATGAAGCAGGAGGAGGCGCACAGCTGACTACCGGCCGGGTCGACACGGCACAGCGCGTCTTCCTGCGCGAGGGCAACCTGGACCTCGACCCGCCGCTGGACTGGCACGTGTACGGGGACGCCTACCACATCGGCTGACCGCCACACCCCCGCGAGCGGCCCCACCGGCACGGCGCGGGCCGCGGAACCGGGCGGGTGCCGGGTTCCGCGGCCGTGTGCCGCCATCGGTTCCGGTGGCAGTGCCCAGTGCCGGTTCCGGTGTCAGTGCCGGAACGTGTCCTGCCCTTCTCCTTGGCCTGCCGGGCGTCGCCCTTGGACTGCTCGGCGCGGCCCTCGGCCGTCATCCGTTCGTTGCCGACGGCCCGGCCGGCCGCTTCCTAGGCCTTTCCCTTGGCCTGTTCCATCTGGCCTTGATCTCTGGTTGCCGGCCACGGCTGCTCACCTCACGGCGTTCGTTCGCTTCCGATGTCCCGCCCTGCGGGTCGCCCGTGACGGCGGGGTCAAACCCGGCGACGGCCGCCGGGGTGAGCGCGGGGTCGCGGGGTAGGAGGACGGACAAGCACGTCCGTCGTCGACTCGGAGGAACGTCATGGCCGGAATGCTGGACCGGATCAAGCGCTTCGCGCGCAGCTCGCAGGGCCGCCGGGCGACGGAGCAGGGTACGCCGGGCCGCCTCGGACCCCCGCCGCCGTGCGCAGGCGCAGGAGATGCTCCGGGGGGAAGTTCGGCAAGCGCCGCTGAGCGTGCCGGGCCGGTTCGCCGCCGCGTCGGGGAGCGTCTCAGCCCTGACCCGCGTGGGTGTGGCTGTGGGTCGTCTCCGGCGGGCAGCGTCCGGCGCTCTCGGAGCGGTCCCGTCGCCAGTCGAGGACCGCGACGGTCAGCGCGCACAGCATGGCGGCGACCCCCGAGCCGACCGACAGGGCCACGGCCTCGTGGTAGTCGTCGTGGGTCGCGTTCAGCGTCAGGGTAATAGAGCCCCCGGCAGCGCGGCGGTGCCCACGGCGCGCCGAGGCGCTGTCCCGTCTGCAGGGCGCCCCCGGCGGCGCCCGCCATCCGCACCGGGACGTCCCGCAGCGTCATCGTGATGTTCGGGGAGATCACAGCAGCCACTGCCGAGCCCGCCGACCAGCAGCGCCGGGGCCGCGATCCAGGCGGCCCGGTCGGAGGGCGCGAGCCAGAGCACCAGCGCGGTCGTGCCGAGTCCCAGCATGACGGCGACGAGTCCCCAGACGGTCAGCAGCCGCCCAGCCGGTCGACCAGCCGCCCCGCCACGGCCGCCGGTGGCCGAGCCCACGGCGAACGGGGTCACCGCCAGGCCGGACATGAGGGTGAGAAGCCCAGCCCGTTCTGGAAGAAGAGCGCGAAGACGAGCCACACCCCGCTGAACCCGACGAAGTGCAGGGCGGCCAGACCCGCGCCCGTGACGTAGCCGCGGGGTCTCGGTGAGGAGGCCGGGTTCCAGCAGTGGATGCCCGCCGCGGGGGCGACGCGGCGCTCCCACCGCGCGAAGGCGAACAGGACGAGCACCCCGCCGGAAGAGCCACCACACCCCCGCTCACTCCGCCGCCCTCGGCGAGGACGAGCGGCAGCATCAGGGCCAGGATTCCGGTGCCGAGGAGCAGCACGCCCACCGGGTCCAGATGTCCCCGGCCGCCGGGGGCGGCCCGGGGCAGCAGACGGAAGCCGAGCAGGAGGGCGAGAGCGCCGACCGGCACGTTGGACGTAGAAGATCCACCGCCAGCCCTCTGGGCCGGCCAGTGCCAGGATCAGACCGCCGACGACCGGCCCACTGCGCTGGAGACACCCACGGTGGCACCGAACAGACCGAACGCGCGCCCGCGTTCGGCGCCCCGGAACATCTGCTGGATCAGTGCCGAGTTCTGCGGCGCGATGCAGCCCGCGGCGACTTCCCTGGGCGAGCCGGGCGACCACCAGCAGTTTGATACCCGGTGCGGCCCCGGCGGCCGCGCTGCAGAGCACGAAGGCGGCCAGCGCGGCGAGGAAGACGCGGCGCCTGCCGAACGCGTCGCCGATCCGGCCCGCCGTCACCAGCGTCAGGGCGAACGTGAGGGCGTAGCCGGACACGACCCACTGCACGGACGCGGCGGAGGCGTGCAGGCCCTGCTGCATGGACGGCAGGGCGACGGCGACGATCGTCACGTCCAGCAGGGTCATGAAACCGGCGACCAGGGTCACCCAGAGGGCCCGCCACCGGTTCGGGTCCGGGTGGTCGTCCGGACGGTGCACGCAGACTCCCCTCGCGAGGTGGACGTGGGACGCGGTGACCGCTTCCCACGCCTGCGTCACCCGTGGCCGGGGGCCCAAACCCGGTCACAGAACCGGGGCGCAGAACCGGCCACAAAGCCAAGCCATGAAAACCCATAAGCTGCCCTTATGCCCTCATAGACCGGACCCGCGTACCGACTTAGGCTTGCCTTAGCTTAGGCTTCCCCACGAGTCGATCTATCACCGCTCGAAGGGAACCTGAACATGCCCCGCCCTCTGCGGGTAGCCATCGTCGGATCGGGCCCGGCCGGCATCTACGCCGCCGACGCCCTGCTCAAGTCCGAAGTGGCCGCCGACCCCGGTGTGTCCATAGACATCTTCGAGCGCATGCCCGCCCCGTTCGGACTGATCCGTTACGGCGTCGCCCCCGACCACCCGCGGATCAAAGGCATCATCACGGCCCTGCACCAGGTACTCGACAAGCCGCAGATCCGACTCTTCGGCAACGTGGACTACCCGACCGACATCAACCTGGACGATCTGCGCGCCTTCTACGACGGTGTGATCTTCGCCACCGGCGCCCGGCGGACCGGGCGCTCTCCGTCCCCGGCATCGAGCTCGACGGCTCGTACGGGGCCGCCGACTTCGTCGCCTGGTACGACGGTCACCCCGACTTCCCCGCGCACCTGGCCGCTGGAGGCGGAGAAGGTCGCCGTACTCGGCGTCGGCAACGTCGCCCTGGACATCGCGCGCGTCCTCGCCAAGACGGCGGACGAGCTGCTGCCGACCGAGATCCCGCCGAACGTCTACGAGGGCCTGAAGGCCAACAAGGCGCTGGAGGTCCACGTCTTCGGCCGCCGCGGCCCGGCGCAGGCGAAGTTCAGCCCGATGGAGCTGCGGGAGCTGGACCACTCCCCCAACATCGAGGTCATCGTCGACCCCGAGGACATCGACTACGACGAGGGCTCGATCGCCACCCGGCGCGGCAACAAGCAGGCCGACATGGTCGCCAAGACCCTGGAGAACTGGGCGATCCGCGACGTCGGCGACCGGCCGCACAAGCTGTTCCTGCACTTCTTCGAGTCGCCCTCGGAGATCCTCGGCGAGGACGGCAAGGTCGTCGGCCTGCGCACCGAGCGCACCGAGCTGGACGGCACCGGCAACGTCAAGGGCACCGGCGAGTTCAAGGACTGGGACGTCCAGGCGGTCTACCGGGCCGTCGGCTACCTGTCCGACCAGCTGCCCAAGCTGCCCTGGGACATCGACTCCGGGCACGGTCCCGGACAAGGGCGGCCGGGTGATCCAGGAGTCCGGCGAGCACCTGCAGTCGACGCACGTCACCGGCTGGATCCGGCGCGGTCCGGTCGGTCTGATCGGGCACACCAAGGGCGACGCCAACGAGACGGTGTCCAACCTGCTGGACGACTTCGCGAACGGCAGGCTGCAGACGCCCGCCTCGCCCGCTCCGGAGGCCGTGGACGCCTTCCTCGCCGAGCGGAACGTCCGCTTCACCACCTGGGACGGCTGGTACCGGCTCGACGCCGCGGAGAAGGCGCTGGGCGAGCCGCAGGGCCGTGAGCGCGTGAAGCTCGTCGAGCGCGAGGACATGCTCCGGGGAGAGCGGCGCCTGAACCTCGGTGACCGGCGCGGGCCCGGCGGGGAGCTTCTCCCGCCGGGCCCGCGCCCGGTTGTGCGGTCGGCCGGTTCAGACCTCCAGCTCGGTCTCGATCCGGCGCAGCTGGTGGCGGGCCATCGCCAGGTTGGCGCGGCTCGCGTCGAGCACCAGGTAGAGGAACAGCCCGTTGCCGCCACCGGCCCTTGAGCAGGCGGATCATGTGGTACTGGTGTTCAGGGTGATCAGGATGTCCTCGATCTCCTCCTTGAGACCGAGGTGCTCCATGGTGCGCAGCTTGGACCGCACCACGTCGGTGTTGCCGGCGGCGGCGACCTCCAGGTTGAAGTCCTTGGTGCCGCCCAGCGTGCCGAGGGCCATCCCGCTGGTGTAGTCGACCAGCGCGGCGGCTTTGGCTCCGTCGATGGAGCTGAGGCATTCTTGAGTGAGGTCTCCAGGTTGGCCATGCGTGGGTTCCTTTCCGGACGTGATCGGTACGGGATCGGTAGTGCCGTCGATCAGGTCGGCCGGCGTTGGCCGCCGATCTGGGGACTCGGTTGGTGTGTGGGCCGCTGCGGGGTGCGCACCGGCAGGGTGCCGATGGGGCGGGCCGTTTCCCCGGCGGGCGCCGTGACGTGTTCGACGGCTTCCGCGGCCGGGGAGCGGCCCCGGTCCCTGGCCGATGCGGTCGACGACCAGCTCCCCGATCCGGGCGCCGCTGCGCCGGCCCTCCAGGTGCAGCCGGCCCACGTTGACCCGGCCGTCGGCGAGCAGCGTGGAGCACGGCGGCCGGACCGGCCGCGTAGGTGGCGACGTAGCCGTCGGCCCCGCGCAGCAGCAGTTCGCGGAACCCGCCGCGCGCGGTGGCGTCGGCCATGCGGTGCGCGACCCCCAGGGCGGCGGCGGTGAGCGCGGCGAGGCCCTCGGGTTCGGTGCCCGGTGCGTCGTGGGCCAGCACGAGCCCGTCGACGGTGGCCGCGAGCGATCCGGTCAACTGGGGTACGCGGTTGCGCAGTCGGTGCAGTTCGTCCAGGACGTCGCTCTCGACGGCCATGAGCAGTCTCCTTCGGCACGCTGTCGGACGCGCGCGTATCACAGGGCCTCCAAGGCGTCTCGAAGCCGTCGCAGCAGGGCCGTGTCCGGTCGTCCCACACCACGTCGCGGGGGCTCGGGCCCGGCGTGACGGGGGCGGGAGCGGGCGGCGCGGCGGTGAGCGAGGCCGTCTGCGGCCAGGCGGCGCAGTTCGACGAGGGTGTGGTACGTGCGGCAGGCGAGCGCCGAGGCGATCTCCGCCGCCGTGCGGACACCGTCGACCTGGTGAGGGTCCGGCCGCGCCGCACCGGCAGGGCGCCCACCCGCGTCGGGCACCCGCGTGAGGGGGACGGTGTCGATGTCGGGGTCCGGCCAGATCCGGTCCAGCAGGGCGCTACCGGCGTCCGACTCGCGGACGACGACGTCCACCGGTACGGACCGGACCGCGCCGAGCCAGTGCACCGCCGCCGGGCCGGAAGCGGTGTCGCGCGTGTCGTGGGCGAGGACGAAGTACGCGGCGTCGAACAGCGCGCCCGGGTGGCAGACCTCCAGCGCCCCGGCGGCGAGCCGGCCGCTCCACGAGCCGGTGTCCGACCCGGGCCTGCCTGCCGCCGTGGTCGACCGCGTCCCACCAGCCGTCGGGCGCGACGGCGCCGCTGCAGGTGAGCAGCGCTCCGAGGGTCCGGGGTGAAGGCGGACTCGACGTGTACGACCCGGCCCGCCGCGAGGTAGACGATGCCCCGCTCCCCGACAGGGCGCCGGTCGCCCTTCGGCCGCGAGTGCGCCGAGAGCCGCCGACGTCGTTTCGTGCGTGGTCCAGGTGGTCGTCACCTGGTCATCCGAGCACCAGTCGATCCGCCATCTCGGACAGCCTGATGCGGGCCAGGGCGAGGTTTCCGTCGTTGCGATCCAGCCACAGGTGGAGGAAGACGGTGCTGTCGAACGGAGTGCTGACGAACCTGAGCAGGTGGTAGGCGTCGGCGGTGGTGCGATCATGTCCTCGACCGGCGGTTCCTTCTCCGGCGCGACGGCCGCTGCCAGGGAGCCGCTCTCCGCTACGTGCCGGGCCAGTTCCGCGGTCTCCCGCCGCGGTCGCCTCCCAGTCGCCGCCCGGCGCCTCGCCCACGGCGCCCAGGGCGAGCCCGCTGATCCAGTCGACCAGCGACGCGCCCCGTGCGCCGGGCAGCCGCATGGCTTCCAGCAGACTTTCGTCGATTCCGGGCACGCCGGATCCTCTCCCCGCACGGCTGTACCGCGAACGTGACGCCGAGACTACGGAAAGTGCACGCATCTGGTGAGCGCTTTGGCATTTTCCAGAGGAACGTGCGCGCGCTCCGGCATACTGCGGTATTTCGGCCGTGCGAGGGCCCGTCGGGCGAGGGGTGGCGCGGGCAGGCCCGCCCCTGGAGCGGATGACGGGCGGACCTGTCCGCGCCGACCATTGTGGGACGGCGGGCCGTCCCGGACCACGGGTGAACGACGCGGTTCCGGGTGGCGGCCGCACACCCGGCGCGCTTCCCGCGCACGGGTGCGTGGACACGCCGAGACTGGCAACCCGGGGCCCATGGCCCGACTGCATCTTCCCCATCGCGGGAAGCACCCGAAGGACGACACCACGGACGAGACGGCGCCCGAGGACTACGGTCCGGGCTCCTCCAGCGAGCGCGCCGCTCCCGACTCCCCCACCGATCTGCCGAAGCGCTCGTGGTCCTCGCTGCTGCGGCGCGTGGTCGCCGAGTTCAAGGACGACGAGCTGACCGACCGCGCCGCCGCTCTCACCTACTACGGGATTCTGTCGCTGTTCCCGGCCCTGCTGGTGCTGGTCTCGCTGCTGGGGGATCGCCGGGCAGTCCGTCACCCAGGAGGTGCTGGACAACATCCAGCAGCTGGCGCCCGGGGCCGCACGGGACGTCATCACCAACGCGGTGGAGCAGTTGCAGGCCAAGGCCGGTCTGGGCTCCGTGCTGGCGGTGGTCGGCCTGGTCGGTGCCATCTGGTCGGCGTCCGGCTATGTGGCCGCGTTCATCCGCTCGGCCAACGCGGTCTACGACATGCCCGAAGGGCGCCCGGTGTGGAAGGTGCTGCTGCTGCGGGTGGCCCTGACCGTGGTGCTGCTGGTGCTCGCCGTGGTCAGCGCGCTGATCGTCGTGTTCCTACCGGCGGTCTGGCCCAGCAGGTGGGCACCGCGCTCGGCGTCGGCGACACCGCCACGCACGGTGTGGTCGATCGCCAGTGGCCGGTGCTGGTCGTGCTCGTCACGTTCATGATCGCGATCGCCGGACCGGGCCATCCCGAACGCCCGGGTCAAGGGCTCGATGGATCTCGCCGGGCAGCGTCGTCGCCCTGCTGATCTGGCTGCTCGCCTCCGCCGGCTTCGCGTTCTGGTGGCCAACTTCTCGGCTCGTACAACAAGACGTACGGCACTCTGGCCGGTGTCATCATCTTCCTGGTGTGGCTGTGGGTGACGAACCTGGCCATCCTGCTCGGCCTCGAGTTCGACGCCGAACTGCCCCGGCAGCGTGTGATCGACGGCGGCCACCCGCCCGAGGAGGAGCCGTACGTGGAGCCGCGCGACACCCGGGCCTGGGACGAGACGGACCGGCGGCGCGCGGCACCGGGAGAGTGACCACGGGCCCGGGAGAGTGACTACGGGAGGATCGAGTCGACGTAGCCCCCGTCGACGCGGACGGCCGCGCCGGTCGTGGCGGATGCCTGGGCGAGCTCAGGTACACCACGAGGTTGGCGATCTCCTCGGGCTCGATCAGCCGCTGGAGCAGCGACTGCGGGCGGTGCTCGCGCATGAAGGCGCGCTGGGCCTCGTCCCAGGGCAGCTCCCGGTCGACCAGCTGGTACACGAAGTCCTCGACGCCCCTCGGTGTGGGTGGGTCCGGCGATGACGGAGTTCACCGTGACACCGCTGCCCGCCGCCTCCTTAGCGAAGCCACGGCTCACCGCGAGCAGTGCCGTCTTGGAGACCCCGTAGTGGATCATCTCGGCCGGGACGACGACGGCCGAGTCACTCGCGATGTACAGCACCCGGCCCCAGCCCCGTTCCCTCATCCGGGGGAGATGGGCGCGCGTCAGCCTGACGCCCGCGAGGACGTTGATCTCGAAGTAGCGGCGCCACTCGTCGTCGCTGATCTCCAGTGCTGGCACCGCACCGAAAACGCCGAGGTTGTTCACGAGGATGTCCACGTCGGGCAGCGTCTCCAAGGCCCGCTCGGCGCCCTCCGCGGTGCCGAGGTCCGCCCGCGACCGGCACGAACTCCCCGTCCGGCACCTCGGCGCGCAGTTTTCCGACGCTCTCCTCCAGGCGGCCGGCGTCGCGTCCGTTGACGCCCACGGTGGCGCCGGCCCGGGCCAGGCCGGCGGCGATCGCCGCTCCGATGCCCTGCGAGGATCCGGTCCACCAGCGCGGTTCGTCCGCCGAGGTCGAGGTTCATCGGTCGCTCCTTCTCGTGCCGTACGGTCGGTCGCAGTACTCCTGTCCACCCTCGCCCATGGCGCACCTCGTGCGCCGCCCACCGCACCGCGAACGGTGCCGCGCCCCGCCCGCTCGGCGGACCCCCAGGTGCTCTCCGCTGACCTGCGGCGACGATACTTGCGGCGTGTCCGTGCCCCCCTTCTGCCTCCCGATGGACTCATGCCCGACCTCTGCCACCGCCCGCCCCATGACTCCGCCCACGGTGTGGCCCGCTCGCGGCCGCCACGTCGGATCCTCGGCGGAGGACACCGTCCGGCACACCCTGCAGCGGCTCAAGGGACAGCCGCGTCATCGACGACTTCCTGGAACTGCCCGCCGAGGAGCAGCCGGACGGCGAGGCCGTCGGCCCTCGGATCTTCGAGGCGCGCTGGAAGGCGCGGGCGCCGTCACGGTGCGGGCCAGACTGGTCCTGGCGCCCGGTTCGGCCGGCGGGCAGGAGTGGACCCTGCTCGCGGAGGCCGAGGAGGCCTGGGATCCCCGCCTGGCCTCCCCCCGCCACGATGTTCTGGCCCGACGACCCGGACGTCACCTGGGACCGCGACGCCGCCAGGGCTGCGGCTGCGGGGCATCAACACCCTGCCCGACGACGACAAGACCCTGCGCCGGCTGCTCAAGGCGGCCGGGCGCAGCCCGTGGAACATCCACGTCGTCGTGCACGAGGCGATGACCCCCGACCATCGCGGCCGGGTGCCGCTGGCGGACCGGTTGCCTCCGGCCTGCGGCACCGCGTGCCGTCGAGCACCGCGCCGCGCCGCAGCAACTGCGGGTGGTCAACTGGGGCCCTGGAGGACTTCGGCGTCCAGGTGCCGCGCGCGGCGGCGCCGTGGTGCTGCCCGGCTTCCCGGTCCCGGCGGACTACGAGGCCGGGGACTTCTCCGTCCGCTCCGTCTTCCTGGACGGCTCCGAGCCCACCGCCCTGATCGCGGCGGTGACGTCCTTCGCCGCGCTGCCGAGGCCGCTGCCGGACGGCGCGGAGGAGGCCCTCACCGCGCTGCGGGAGGACTGGCGGCTGCTGACCATGGCGGAGGAACTGGACCGCGAGCGCAAGCTGGTGGCCATGTACGCCGAGGCGCTGGAGGCCATGACGCAGTCCCGGGACCTGTACCGGGAGGCGGCCGAACGCGCGGCCGAGGCCCTGGCCGCGTACCGGAGTCCGCCGCGTCCGCCCCCACCGGTCCCCCGCCGGCCGAGGCGCCCCAGGTGTCGCCGCTGCGGAGTCTGACCCGCACGCTGGAGAGGTTCAGAGGCCCGGGCCGGACACCGCGTGCCGAGGCCGGCGAGCCGGGCACCGCGCGGCAGAGCGCCGCACGCGAGGGACTGACCGCCGCCGGGCCCGGCGGGCGGCGCCGTCCGGGCCGCCGGCCGGGCGGCTCGGTCAGCCGAAGAGCGGGACGCGGTCCGCGTCGGGTCCCAGGGCGTGCCGTTCGCTCTCGGTGAGGCGGTGTGCGGCCGGTGGCGGCGCGGGGCGTAGTGCTCGTCGCTCCAATCCAGCGGCACCCGGGCGGCCCAGGAGTCCGTCGAGTGTGGCGCGGACGGCGGTCAGCCCGGCGAGGGACGGTCCCGGTGCGGTGGGCAGCGCCACGGTCAGATCGAGGTGGTGGACGGTCGCCTCGACGCCGAGGGTCGTGAGCAGGTCGGCGACGGTCAGGACGGCGGTCCCTGGGTGCCCACGCGGCTCCGGGGCTCGGCCGCCGACGCGGCCGTGACCGCGGCCGCCGCCGTCTCCAGATACAGGTCTTTCAACTGGCCGAATTCGGGGATCATGCCGGCGCAGACCCGGTTCCAGCGCGCGCTCCTGGACCGCGCCGTCGGTATCGGGCGTCCAGTCCCGCCAGTAGGTGACGGCGTCCCGGTCAGAGGGGGTCACCGGTGGGCGTGTGCAGGGGCCACCAAAAAAAGGGCCGCTGGGCGTCCGCGAGCAGGTGGAACACCAGATCGCGGACCGCCCATCCGGTGCAGTGGGTCGGCAGCCACGAGTCGTCCTCCCCCAGCGGGCGGACCACCGCCGCGAGAGGCTTCGTAGGCGTCGCGCACGACGTGAGCCGGATGTGGGCGTTCCGCGGATCCCGTGGTCATGGCGCCACCCTAGGACGGGCCCGCCGACTGAGGGCACCCTCACGTGTCAGCCGGCCCGACGTGGATACGCGGACGGAACGGCAGCACGGCCCGTCCCGGAAGGTCATCGACGCCATGGACAGCCAGCACGAGGGCACCGCCCCGCTTCCCCACCTCAGACGTCCCGATCGGAGACCAGGCTCCGCGTCAACGGCAAACCGCACACCCTCACCGTCGACCACCGCCGGGTCCTGCTGGACCTGTTGCGGGAGGATCTCAGGCCTCGCGGGCGCCAAGAAGGGCTGCGACCACGGGCAGTGCGGCGCCTGTACGGTCCTGGTGGACGGGCGGCGGGTCAACAGCTGCTTGCTGTTCGCCGTCGCCCTGGACGGCTGCGAGATCACCACCGTCGAGGGGCTCGCCGGGGACGGGGAGGAACTGCATCCGATGCAGCGGGCGTTCCTGGAGCGCGACGCCTTCCAGTGCGGGTACTGCACGCCGGGCCAGATCTGCTCCGCGGTCGGAGTGCTCGCCGAAGCCGCGGCCGGACACCCGTCCCACGTCACCGACCCGGCGGCGCCTCCGGTGAGCCCGTTCCGCTGGTCCGGGACGAGATCCGCGAGCGGCTGAGCGGAAACATCTGCCGGTGCGGTGCGTATCCGCGCATCGCCGACGCCGTCGAGGACGTGATCCCGTGAAGCCCTTCGCCTACGTACGGGCCGGCAGCGTCGAGGAGGCCACCGACGCGTTCGCCGCCCACCCCGGCGCCCGCTATCTCGGCGGCGGCACCAACCTTTCGACCTGATGAAGCTCGGCGTGGAGACGCCCGCCGCCCTCGTCGACATCACCCGCCTCCCGCTGGACGCGGTGGAGGAGCTGCCCGACGGCGCGCGTGCGGGTCGGCGCGATGGTCCGCAACAGCGACCTCGCGGCGCACCCCGCCGTCCGCGACCGCTACCCGGCGCTGTCCCAGGCCCTGCTGGCGGGCGCCTCGGGACAACTGCGCAACGCCGCCACCACGGGCGGCAACCTGCTGCAGCGCACCCGCTGCCCCTATTTCCAGGACCTGTCCAAGCCGTGCAACAAGCGCAGAGCCCGGCACCGGCTGCGGCGCGCTGGAGGGCGTGCACCGCGACCACGCGGTGCTCGGCCACCCGAGCAGTGCATCGCCACCCACCCCTCGGACATGGCGGTGGCGCTCTGTCGCCCTGGACGCGCGCGTGGAGCTGCACGGCCCCGCGGGCACGCGCAGTGTGCCCGCCGCCGACTTCCACCGGCTGCCGGGCCCGCACCCGGAGCGGGACACGGAGATCCATCCCGGCGAGCTGATCACCGGGGTGGTCCTGCCGTCCGCCACGGCCGGGCTGCCGTCGGCGTACCGCAAGGCCCGCGACCGGGCGTCGTACGCCTTCGCCCTGGCCTCCGTCGCCGTCGTCCTGCACATGCGGGAAGGGTGGTAGGACCGCGCCGGCATCGCCTTCGGAGCCCTGGCGCACCGGCCCTGGAGGGCGCGGCGGGCCGAGGACGCGCTGGTGGGCGCGGCGCCCACCACGGCGGCGTTCGAGCACGCCGTCGACCTGGAAGCTGGCCGCCGCTGAGCCGCTGCGGGACAACGCCTACAGGTGCCGCTGGCCCGCCGGCTGTCCCTGGACGTACTGGGCCGCCTCGCGCCGCCCGCCACCACCTGAACCCGGCGTCCACGAGGAGGACCCCATGACCGGCACCGAAACCGTCCTGGGCGCTCCGGTCGAGCGCCGGGAGGGGGCGGGAGAAGGTCACCGGCACCGCCCGGTACGCCGCCGAGTACGACTCCCGGGCCGCGCCCAGGGCTGGCCCGTGCCGGCGGCGGTCGCGCGGGGCCGGGTGACCGGCGTCGACCCTGCCCCGCGCTCGCCGTGCCCGGCGTACTCGCGGTGCTCACGCACGAGAACGCGCCCCGGCTCGGGGACCCGGACGACCCCACCCTGGCCCTGCTGCAGAGCCCGACGTACCGCACCGGGGCTGGTTCGTCGGCCTGGTGGTAGCCGGAGACGCTGGAGGCGGGGGGGCCCGCGCCGGTGCCGCCGCCGTCCGTGTCACGTACGAGGCGGAGGGCCACGACGTGACGCTCACCGCGGCGCATCCGAGGCGTACGTCCCCGAGTCCGCCAACGGCGGCTTCCGGCCGTCACCGAACACGGCGACCCCGAGGGCGCCTTCGCCTCGTCGGCGACGCGCGTCGACGTCGAGTACCGGATACCGCCACTGCACAACCACCCGATGGAACCGCACACCAGCACGGCGCAGTGGGACGGCGACCGGCTGACCGTGCACTCCTCCAGCCAGGGGACCAGCGCCATGCGCACGGAACTCGCCAGGATGTTCGAGGTGCCGAGGACCGGATCACGGTGCTCGCCGAGCACGTGGGCGGCGGCTTCGGGTCGAAGGGCGCACGCCCGCCCCGAGGTGGTGCTGGCCGCGATGGCGGCACGCGAGACCGGCCGGCCGGTCACCGTCGCGCTGCCGCGCCGCTACCTGCCCGCCGTCATCGGCCACCGCGCGCCGACCCTGCACCGGCTGCGCCTCGGCGCCGACGCGGACGGCCGGCTCACGTCCCTCTATTTCCGTCAGGTGACACGCGAGCACCTCCGGGTGAAGGGAGTTCGTGGAACAGGCGGCGTTCCGGCGCGCGTCATGTACGCCGCCCCCGCCCCTGCGCACGGCCCACCGAGTGGTGCGGCTCGATGTGCCCACGCCCGTCCTGGATGCGCGCGCCCGGCGAGTGCCCCGGCATGTACGCGCTGGAGTCCGCGTGGACGAACTGGCCGTGGAACTCGGCATGGACCCGGTGGAGCTGCGGATCCGCAACGAGCCGGAGACCGAGCCCGACAGCGGCGAGCCGTTCAGCAGCAGGCATCTGGTGGAGTGCCTGCGCGAGGGTGCCCGCCGCTTCGGGTGGGAGGGCCGCGATCCGCGCCCGTGCTCCGCGCTGCCGGACCGCTGCTCATCGGCAGCGGGGTGGCCGCGGCCGCCGTATCCGGTCCTGGTGTCGCCGTGCGCGGCGTCCGCGCGGGCCCCTGCCCGACGGCGGTTTCGTGGTGCGCGTCAACGCGACCGACATCGGGACGGCGCCCGGACGGTCTGCGCCGGGTCGCGGCCGACGCCTCGGTGTCCCGCTGGACCGGGTCCGTATCGAAGTCGCCGACAGCGACATCGGTTTCGCGCCGATGGCCGGCGGCTCCTCGAGGCACCGCCTCATGGGGTTGGGCCGTGCACGAGGCGTGCGTGCAGCTGACCGGCCGGCTGGCCGAGCTGCTCGCGCTGCCCGACGAGGGCGTCGCGGCCGACGCCGACACCTCCGGGACCGCCGACGCCGAGAGCCCCTACGCCACGCGACGCTGTGCGACGCACTTCGCCGAGGTGACCGTGGACACGGTCACCGGTGAGGTAAGAGTGACGCGGCTGCTCGGCGTCTTCGCGGCGGAGCGCATCCTCAACGCCCGGCCCGGCCCGCTCGCAGTTCATCGGGGGCATGACGATGGGCCTGGGCATGGCGCTGACCGAGGACAGCACGGTGGACTCCGCGTTCGGCGACTTCGCCGAGTCCGACCCTCGGCCTCTTATCCACGTGCCAGCGCACGCCGACGTGGCGGCGGTGGAGGCGCACTGGGTCGACGGGGAGGACGCCCACCTCAACCCCATGGAGCAGCAAGGGGATCGGGGAGATCCCGGCATCGTCGGCTCGACACGGCAATAGGCAACGCAGTCCCACCACGCCACGGGCATCCGCTTCCGGGAACTGCCGCTCACCCCCAGGACCGGGTGCTCACCGACATAACGCCGAACACGGAAGCACCCGCCTGGGCACGCTGGGCACGTGAACGCGGCATGTAGTCCGCACCGGAAGTCCGGCGCGGACCACATGCCGCGTGCGGCGGCCGGGCGGTCAGTCGCGGCACGGCTCACGCCGGCCATCGGGCGGGCCGACCAGCGCCTCGCGGGCGCCTGCGAGGCCACCCGTACGCACAGCGCCAGGAGCGCGACCAGCGACGCCAGTACGGCGACCACGACGGCGATCCAGAGTGGGCGCCGAAGGGTGAGTCCACGGCCGGGGACACCCGAGCCGACGGGGTCACACTGCCGTACAGCACGGCGCGGCTAGCACCGCCGGCCCCACGACCGCCACGGCGAGCAGCGGTACGGCGGGCCTCACGGTGAGCAGCAGGGCCAGCACCAGGCAGAGCGCCGACAGGCCGAGGGCTGCACCCCGTAGGCGCGGGCGGAGGCGTCGCCCTGGTGCAGCGGGAAGTAGGCCACCCCGCACCCGGCCAGGACGGCGACGGTGAGCCAGGCCGGCCAGGCCGCGCCCCGGGCGGACCGGCGGGCCGCACGGTCGCGGTCACCGGACGCACGGCCGCCGGTCACGGGACGCACGGTCCCGGTCGTGCGACTCGGGGTCCTGCTCGCGCCCACGCGAGGCGCGCTCTGGTCCCGGTCACGTCCCCGGCGGCCCAGGCGCGGTGTCCTGCGAGCGCTCGCGACCGCGGCGGTCCGCCGCGGTGAAGGCGCCGGCCAGTCCGGCCGGACGGTCGTCGGGTCCCGGTTCGCCGTCGTCGCCGGTCCCGTCCAGTGCCGCCCGCAGGTGCCGGGCGTCGGGGGGCGGTCCGGGCGCACCCGCCCGTCCTCGGCCAGCCGGCCGATCAGCTGAACCAGTTCCTCGACGGGTCGGCCGGTGGCGGCGGCCCGTACGGCCTCCTGCCCGCAGTGCGGTTCCAGGGGGGTGCGGTGCAGCAGTTCCATCAGGCGGGTGACGTCCTCGACCGAGCGGCACTCCGCCGCGGCTCGGATCGCCTCGTCCGCGCTGTCCGAATGGCGCGGCGGGCGGGTCAGCAGGCCGACCAGCCGAGTGACGTCCTCCACGGAGCGGTTCACGCCGACCGCGCGCAGGGCGTCGATCGTGGCCTGCGCGTACTGGGGGTGACCCCTCCAGCATCGTGATCAGGTCGACGACCTCCTCCAGCGGCCGGTCGGCCACGGCGGCACGCACCAGGTCGCCGACGGGATCGCCGTACTCGTGCACCGCTCCCTCGTGGGTGGCGGGATCCTGGACGAAGGGCTCCTGGACGGAGGGCTCCTGAGCGGAAGGGCTCCTGGAGGCCGGGTGCGGGGTCGTGCGGGGCGGGTGCTGGTTCCTGGAGGACGGGCGGCTGGGGTGCGGGCGGCTGGGGTGCGGGCGGCTGAGGGGCGGGCGAACGGGCGGCCGAGGGGTGGACGGTTGACGCCTCGGCGTCGGCTTGCACGGCCGGCGGACGCACCGGGGTGCGTGCCGGTGGCCGTGGTCGTCTCCCTGGTGGGCAGGTCCACGGCGGATATGGCGTACTCGGGCGAACGAGGTGATGAAGAGCCGGTAGTCGTGATCTCTCCGTGTGGTGGGGGTGCGGCCGCCCTGCGTCCCCGACATGCGACTCGCGCTCTGTGCTGACCATTACTAAGCACGTCCACCGCACCATGCCACTGGAGTGGGCCACAGGGGATGAGAGACCCTTGCCCGCGGACTTGTCGCCGCCCCTGAGCGGGCATCCGGGGAGAGAAGGCGTGTGCCGCGCAGCACGAGCACGCACCATGAGGAGGGGGCGGGGTGGATACGACCACAGTGGTGATCGTCGCGGCGGTGTTGCTCGCGGCGGTCGTCCTCGCGACGGCGGTCGGCGTCCTGGTGCGGCTGGTCCGCACCCGACGGGATCTCAGGCGTGCCGGTCTCCCCACCGGTCCGCGGTGGGTCTTCTGGGGCGCCGTCCTCTACCGGTACTGCCGACCGACCTGGTGCCCGATCCCGTCTACCTGGACGACATCGGTGTACTGCTGCTCGCCCTGCGATCGGCGCGCGGCTCTCTCGGCGGGCGTTGCGGGGGCGCCGCGGACCGGCGTGAAGGCGCCGATCCGCCCCATGACTACGCTGCGTAAGGAAACCAATCACCCGTTCGATTCGTATAAGTCTCTGGAAGCCGAAGGCAGTCGGCGGACCAGGCGACGGCGCAAGGGACCATCGCCTGCTCGGCGCAGCACCGACCAGGGAGAGACGATGAAACCGTTCGCCCTCAACTACGCACGTCCGGCAGTGGAGTTGGAAGCCACGACTCCGTACGTCTACGACTCCGGGCGGCAGTTGAACGTGCTTCTGGACGGGCGGGCGGCCGCCCGTGACCATGCGCTGCTGAGAGAACTGGGGACCACGACCTCCACCGCGGGGTCGAAGACTCACTTCGACGACTGAACACGGGTCGTCGAGAATGACCGTCTTGATCCTGACCTGTGAAGAGGACGTCACCGCGGACACGGTGGTCGTGCACCTGAACGCGTCGGGAGTCCCGGTGGTCCGCCTGGACCCGCCGATCTGACCGACTCCGTCGCGCTCTCCGGTGAGTTCGTGCACGGCTCGTTCCGGGGCCATCTGTCCTCGGGGGCCGCCTGGTGAGCATCGGCGGACTGCGGTCCGTCTGGGTGCGCAGGCCGGGCGGCGCGGCCACGCGGGCCGCCGAGCCCTCCGCGTGGCTGACCGAGGAGTCCGGGCAGGCGCTCTACGGCATGCTCCGCGGTTGCGGGGCGCGCTGGATGAACCAGCCCGACGCGGCGCACCGGGCCCGGTACAAGCCCTGGCAGCTGCGTCTCGCCCAGCAGTGCGGGCTGCCCGTGCCGGCCACGCTGATCACGACGTTCCCACGGGCGGCACGCGAGTTCGCCGAGCGCTACCCGGACCTGGTGGTCAAGCCCGTCTCGGGCGCCCATCCGCAGGACCCGCCCTCGGCGGTGCCGACCAGCAGGGTTCCGCCCGAGGCCGACTTCTCCGCCGTCGCCCACGGCCCGACCCTGCTGCAGCGCCGGGTTCGCCAAGCGTGCCGACGTCCGCCTCACCGTCGTCGGCGACGAGTTGCTGGCCGCGCGGAAGACGACCCTCGCGGGCTCGGACCCCGACGAGGTGGACGTCCGCTTCACGGCGTCCGCCGAGCCGTGGCGGCCCGCCGAGGTGCCGCCGCGCGTCGCCGAATCCGTCCGCGCCTACCTCCGCACGGCGGGACTGGCCTACGGTGCCCTCGACTTCGCCGAGGACGGCGACGGCACCTGGTGGTTCCTGGAGTGCAACCAGTCGGGGCAGTTCGGCTTCGTCGAGGTGGACACGGGCCAGCCGATCGCCCGCACCATCGCCGAGTGGCTGGCCCGGCCCGGGCCGGAGGACCCGGTGGACGCGGGCGGCCCCGGCACGGCGGTCGTCGGGTGAGGTGCGGTGCGCCCGCCTCGCCGGCCCCTAGTGCGGGCGGGGGCCGGGCAGCAGGGCGGTGCGCTGCCAACCGGCGCCCGGGGACGGCTGCCGTTCGGCGCCGGGCAGGTGGCCGGGTGAGCGCAGCGGGCGCATGACAACCTCCAGCTCCCTGCTCACACGCTCGGCGTCCCGCCGCACCTGCTCGGGGACGTCACCGCGTTCGGCGACGAGTCGGTCGTAGATGGGGAATCCTGGAACACCCGTCAACGTGCCTGTGTCGTCCGCCCCCGTACGGAGGCGCGACCCCAGCAGTCTAGGCGCCCGTTCACCCGGTGGTGCGCATTCCACCCACAAGGTGACGGCGGCTCACGCGCCGGTCGTGGAGCCCGGCCGGACGATCATGAGGACCGTGACCGTGGCCCACAGCAGGTTGAACAGGCCGGTGAACATGGCGAGCCGGGCGGTACGGGCGCGCTCGACGGGCTGCCGGTCGGTCAGCTGCTCCAGGAGTTCCTCCTGGCGGGGCAGGACGAAGGCGATCAGGAGGCCGGCGGCGGCCGCGGTCAGCGCGCGATGGACGTGATGAGCCATGCGTCCCCCAGGAACACCCATCGCCGCGGCGGTGGCGAAGCCGAGGACCGGAACCGCGATGCCGAGACCGGCGTAGACCCGGCAGATGCGGTGCAGCAGCCGTACCGTGCCCACGTCCCCGGCGTCCGTTCCGGCCCCCGGCCCCCGCGGGCACCGGCTACCACCGCACGTCGGACGGCCGGCGGGAACATGCTGGCCGCGACGGTGACGGGCCCGATGGCGATGATGGCGGCCAGGACGTGGAGGGACAGCAGGATCTTGGTCATCGGTCGGGGCCCGGGAGGCAGTTCGGTCGATGCGGTCGGAGCTACGCTAGAAAGACGGCGGGTGATCGCACAGGGGCTGAAACGACAGCTTCCAACGGAATCTCGCCAACGCCTTCACCAGGAGAGATCCGGCAGGGCAAGGTGGAGCGAGGGCCGTGCACGGGGGTTCTGCCCATGGCGGGAATCCGCATATCGTGGCGGTCATGCACTCGGTGGCGATCCTGGTCCTCGACGACGTGGTGCCGTTCGACATGGCGGCGCCCATGCAGGCGTTCGACTGGACGCGGCTGCCCGACGGGCGCAGCCCCTACCGGGTCCGGCTGTGCGCGGAGTCACCCGAGGTGCGCACGGACGGGCTGACCCTCCGTATCGACCTGGGCCTGGAGGCGCTGGAGACCGCCGACACGATCATTATCGTGCCGGGCCGCTCCGAGGAGCACGGCCCGCCCTCGGAACGCGTCCTCGCGGCGCTGCGGCGGGCCGCCGGTGCGGGTACCGCGGATCGCGTCGGTGTGCGTCGGTGCCTTCGTGCTCGCGGAGACCGGGCTGCTGGACGGGCTGCGGGCCACCACCCACTGGATGGCCGCGTGCGGAACTGGCCCGCCGCTACCCGCGCGTGGAGGTGCAGCCGGACGTGCTGTACGTCGACAACGGGCAGATCCTCACCTCCGCTGGCGCCGCCGCCGGTCTGGACATGTGCCTGCACATGATCCGCCGTGATCTGGGGTCGGCCGTCGCCGCGCACGCCGCCCGGATGTGTGTCGTGCCGCTGGAGCGGGAGGGCGGCCAGGCCCATTCATCGTGCACGAGCACCCGCCCGTGCCGCGGGTTCGGACCTGGAGCCGCTGCTGGAGTGGATCGAGGACAACCTGGCGGGGAGGTCACCCTCGGGGCGATGGCGGCGCGCTCGGGCATGAGCGAGCGCACCTTCAGCCGACGGTTCCGGGAACAGACGGGCACCACTCCGCTGCAGTGGCTGCTGCGGGCGCGGGTGCGGCGGGCCCAGTACCTGCTGGAGAACGGCGACCACTGATCGAACGGATCGCGCGGCAGGCCGGGTTCGGCTCCCCACCGCCTTCCGCGAGCGGCGGTTCCGCCGGGTGGTCGGCACCACTCCGTACGCCTATCGCGCGGCGTTCCACGGGAAGCCTGCCGCGTCGGCGGGCCCCGCGTAGGGCCCGCCTCGCGGATCGTCCCGGCTGTTCCGGTCCGAGACGGGCCCCTGACGTGACGGTGTCACACGGCCAGCGACAGGCCGCTCTCCCCGTCGGGGTCCGCCGCGCGGACGGCGTCCGGAGCCCGTCCCTTGGCGAGCAGCAACGCGTCCGCCTTGGCCACCGCGTCGTGAATGCTGGTCGTCGCCGTCATCACGCACAGCGTGTAGCTGACGTCCGCCAGCTCCCGCGCCGTCGCCGGCCTTGCCCTCTCCGCCTGAGCGATCCGCAGTGCCGCGTACCGCGTCAGCAACTCCCTGACGACCTTCGGGTCCGGTTCGAGCACGAAGCGCCCCCTCTCGAGTTTCGCTGCGTATGCCCGTACCCGGCCGAAACAATCAGACCGTGCGCGTCCTGCTCGCAATTGACGAGAATCCATCGTTTCGTGTCCGACCATTATCGCGAGCGAGCGACGACTTGGTTGAAAAAGGGGCTGAACGGGCGTGGGCGCCCCCGCCCGTTCGCACGTCACTCACCGGACACCGAGCTCCCGTTCCAGCACCTCCCGAAATCCGTGCGGTGGACGCCCGGTGACACGCCGAACGGTGTCGGTGGTGCGGTCCTCGGCCCCCAGAGCGATGGCCTGGTCCATGCCGACCAGCATCGCGGCGAAATCCGGCGGCACCAGTTGCGCGAGGCGGTCGCGCAACTGCTCGTGGGTCAGGCGCCGGTGGACCACAGGCGGCCGCCGGCCCGGGTGAGGATCGCGGCGATGTCATCGTGGTCGAGGGCCTCGGGACCGGTGAGGATCAGGATCCTCACAGGGGGCCGCGTCGTCGGTGAGGGCGCGCACCGCGACGGCGGCGATGTCGTCGGCGTCGACGAAGCCCACGCGGCCGCTCCCGGCGGCGGTCAGGATGGTGCCGTCCTCCCGGACGCTGACGGCGTGGGCGTGGGTACCGGTGAAGTTCTGCATGAACCAGGAGGGCCGCAGCACCGCCCACTCCTCGAACAGGCCGGGGAGGGCACGGTGCACCGCGCCCACCGCCGGGCCGCCCCTCGGGGACGGCCGAGGGAGCTGAGCAGCACCGCACGCCGCAGGCCCGCGCGCGGGCCCTTCGCAGGAAGGGCAGCATGACCGCGGCCGGGTCCGAGTCACCCGGCGGCGGAACGAGGTAGACGCGGTCGGCGCCGTCGAGCGCCGCGTCGTGCGTGGCGGTGTCGTACCAGTCGAATCGGACCGGTTCCGCGCCGGCCAGCGGGGTCGCGCGCCGGCTCGCGGCCTTCACACGGTGGCCCGCGGCGATCAGTTGCCCGGCGGTGCGGCCGCCCGTCGTGCCGGTGGCTCCGACGACCAGCGTGGTCCCGGTGCCGGTCATCGTCCGCTCCCGGTGAAGTCGGTGCCGGGCTCCTCGAGGGTGAGCGGGTTCCAGTAGTCGCGGTAGGAGGTGAACCGCCCGTCCTCGACGGTCACGACGGCGATGTACGTCATGTCGAAGGGCGCGCTGGTCTTCACCACCCGGCCCACGCCGCGCATCTCCACCACGACGGTCCGGGCGGGTCGGTGGTCTCGTGGATCCGCAGGTCGGGAAAAGTCGTGCAGGTCGATGTGGTCGGGATAGGGGCGCATGTAGGCGGCGACGGCCTCCCCGGCCCGCCAGCCGCCGGGGCCGGTCCTCGGGGGCGAAGGGGAATTCCAAGACCCGTCGTCGGCCCGCTGGGCCGACCCAGGCGTCGATGTCCTTGTCCAGCAGGAGCCGGAGGCTGTGGCGGTACAGGTCCGCCGCCGGGGCGGGGCGCGGTGGGCGGGGCGGGCGTGGGCATGGGTGGGTGCTCCTCCGTCGCATAGAATGCGGACCGTCAGTCCGCTTCGAACGATACGGACCAGCGGTCCGCTTCGCAACACGCACCGAGCCCGCGACGGGAGGAGACCCCCTGTGACCGAGCGCAAGCCCCGCAAAGGACGCGGCCCGCAACCGGGCGGCCGTTCTCGCGGCCGCCGACACCCTCTTCGTCCGCTGCGCGCGCCCGGACGACGTGACCATGGCGGACGTCGTGGCGGCGGCCGGTGTCGGCAAGGGGACGCTCTTCCGGACCTTCGGCGACCGGACCGGACTGATCAAGGCGCTGTACGAGGCACGGCTGGAGCCGATCGAGGAGGCCGTCACGACGGGTCCGCCACCGCTGGGCCCCGGCACTCCCCGCCGCAGCGCGTCCCCGCCGTGCTCGACGCCCTCCTGTGCTTCAAACTCGACAACCGGCGCCTCGCCCTGGTCCTGGAGGGCGCCGGCGGCGACAGCTCCCTACGGGGCGGCGCACTACGGGCGCTGGCACACCCTCCTGCGCACCATGCTGGAGCAGGTTCCCGGCCTCGCCGACGGCGACTTCGCCGCCCACGCGCTGCTCGCCGCCGTACGGGCCGACCTGGTCGAGCACCTGGCCGGCCCGGAGGGCGTGCCGCGCGAGAGGATGCGGGCCCAACTGGCGGACTTCACCGGCCAGGTACTGGGCGCCGACGCCCGGCCGGGGCCTGACGTCCGGGGCACTGGCCGCCGGACCCGCTCAGGCGGCCTGGCCGCTGTGCAGTGCCGCGTACGCCCCTTCCCCTGCCCAGCAGTTCCTCGTGGGTTCCGGTCTCCTGGATCCGGCCCTCGCCCATCACCACGATCCGGTCCGCACCCCGCACGGTGGACAGCCGGTGCGCGACGACGAACGTGGTGCGCCCGCGCAGGAGCCTGGCCAGCGCCTGCTGGACGAGCGCCTCCGAGCGGGTGTCCAGCGCCGAGGTGGCCTCGTCCAGGATGAGCACCCTCGGGTCCCGGATCAGCGCGCGGGCGATGGCCAGGCGCTGGCGCTGACCTCCGGAGAGCCGTGCGCCGTGCTCCCGACCAGGGTGTCGAGGCCCTGCGGCAGCCGGTCGACGAACTCCAGCGCGTTGGCGTCCCGCAGGGCCGCGCGCACCGCCTCCTCGTCGGCGTCCTCCATGCCGTAGGCGACGTTCTCCCGGATCGTGCCGTCGAAGAGGATGGACTCCTGCGGCACCACCGAGACGAAGCGCCGGTACGTGCGCAGGTCGAGGGTGTCCATATCGGTGCCGTCGAGTAGCAGCCGGCCTCGCGGTCGGCCGCAGGAAGCCGATGACCAGGTTGAGGACGGTGGACTTGCCCGCCCCGGGACGCGCCCACCAGCGCGATGGTCTCGCCCGGTCGGACCGCGAGCGTGGAGTCGCTGACGGCGGGCCGCCCGTCGCCGTCGTAGAGGTGCCCGACGCCCTCGAAGGTGACGGCGCCGCGCAGCGAGGCGAGCTCCGCCTTCCCTCGTTGTCCTCCAGTTCGGGGGCCTGGAGCACCTCGCCGACCGAACGGACGGACTCCAGGCCCTTGGTGATGACCGGCGCCAGCCCCGCCAACGTTGTCGTGGAGCTGGTGAGGGTGGTCAGGAAGGCGCTGAGCATGACGACGTCGCCGGCGGTGACGCCCCAGACGCCGTGGTACGAGACCAGCGCGGCGCCCGCGAGGACCAGTACGCCGACCACGTTGAGCACGACCCAGGACAGCGACCCGAAGCGGCCGTTGACCAGGTCGAGGCGGTTGCCGGAGGTCAGCAGGCGGTCCAGGGTGCCGTCCATGCGGCGCAGCGCCTTGCCCTCCAGGCCGTGGGCGCGGGTGACCGGGATGAGCCGGGTCATCTCCGTGACCCTGGAGGACAGGGTCTCGACCTCGTGGCGGAAGTGCTCGCTGCGGCTGCGCAGCCGGGCGCGGAGCCGGGCCACGAGAAGGGAGGCGGCGGGTACGACGACGAGGAAGACCGGCAGGAACTCCGGTGTGCGCACGGCGATGATGATCAGGCCGCCGGTGAGGACGGTGAACGCGCCCAGCCCTGTCTCCGCGGTCTGCTGCACCATCTGCTCCACCGTCTCCACGTCCCGGACGACCTTGGCCTGCAGGACGCCGGCGCTGACCCGCGAGTGGTAGCCGATGGAGAGCTGCTGCATGCGGGTGCACAGCGCGGAGCGCAGGGCGGTGCTCCATGCGGCGCACACTGCCGTACAGGAGCGGACGTACAGCAGGTGCAGCGGGTAGTTGACCACCAGGATGAACATGATGATCCCGGTACTGGTCCACAGGTCGCCGATCGGTCCGTGCTGGACGACGGTGTCGATGATCGACGCGGTGATGAGCGGCAGCAGCCAGACGGGACTGTGCTTGACGGTGAAGACCGCGACGGCCCCCGCCAGACGGCGGCGGTCGGCGCGGAACAGGTAGGACGAGCGTGCGTATCGGGTGTTCGCCCCGGTAGCGGTGATCGAGTGGCTTTTCGAGCGGCGACGCCATCGGCGTGGTCCTCCTGGTGACCGAGGGGGCAAGCGCTCGTCCCGCGCTTTCCTACCCCGTCGCCGAGGAGTACGCCACACCGTCCCGAAGGCCGGAACGCCCCTGCGCCGTACACCCGTAGGCCCGTCCGCCCGTGTGCCGGTGCGTCGGAGGGAGACCCGCGCCTTCTCCCCCGTGGAGGGCGCGGGTCTCAGTCTCCGAGTGTGCGGGCCAGTTCGGTCGTGGCCCGCGCGATCTCGCTGTCGCCCTCGGCCAGCAGCGCCGCTCCAGCCCGTCCCGCCGGGCGCGGACGGCCTGCCGCGCCGCGCGCTCCCATGCCACGGGGTTCTCCCGGTGGTTGAGCAGCTTCGGGTAGGCGGTGGCGGTGGTCTCCCACTGGCGGGCGTCGGCGATGTTCTTGAGCAGCTGGATGATCTGCGCCCGGCAGCTCACCTGGGGCCGCTGCGCCAGTTCCCACAGGAGGGGACGGTCGCGGCGGTGGCCTGTTCGACGACGAACCCGTACTGGCAGATGCGTTTCCGCAGATCACCGAGGGCGGCACGGGCGGTCTCGGCGTCCCCCAACGCGACCTTGCGCAGCAGCCGGGGAATGGCCGCCGCGGAACCGCTGGAGTCCTGGATCTCGCTCCAGGGGCACGCCGTCCAGCCCCGCGAGGGGACCGGCGGCCCGAGGCGAGCCGGGCGGCTGCGTCTGACGGTCGGTGCGCCGGGTGCTCGGGTCGGGTTTCGGAGCGCTGCGCATGGTGTGGGGCCCTTCCGGCGGCAGTCGGGTCAGGTGAGGGGGCGGGTCGACAACTTGACCCAGACGGTCTTGCCCGCCGGGGGCCTCCGGGGTCCAGCCCCATTCCTCGGCGAGGGCGTCGACGATGCACAGGCCGCGTCCGTGCTCCTGGAGGGCGGAGATCCCGGACGGGGCGAACACCGGCGCGTTGTCCCTGGGGTCGGAGACGGTCAGCGTCAGGTGGTCGGGGGCCAGGGCGAGCCCCAGCCTGACCTCGGGTGCGCCGGCCGCCGCCGACGGCACCGCGTGCCTCACGGCGTTGGAGACGAGCTCGGTGATCACGAGGACCGCGTCGTCGGCGTGCCGGTCCAGGGACCAGCCGCTCAACGTGTCCCGCGTGAAGACCCGGGCCCGGGCGAACCCCTCCCCGCTGCACGCGACGCGCAGCACGGCGGATGCGGGTGGGCCGCCTGGGGCGTGGTGCTTCGCCTGGGAAGCGGGGAACGGCCACTCGCCCCGGCCGGCGGTCGGTCGCGCCGCGCGCGGAGCTGTCCGAACCGGCTCTGCCGGGCCTGCCTCCGACACGGGTTCGCCGGGCGACCGGAGCGTTGGATGCGCAGGTGACGACACGGCATCTCCCTGATGCGACGTCAGAACGGGGGCGCCGACCGAGGGGTTGACGCCACGGCTATTATCCACGCTGACAGCGCTCGCGTGCAATTGCACGAGAAATTGCGCGAAAAAATCGGACGGGAGCGCACGGGGACCGGGACGGGGCTCGGTCCGCTCCCCCGAACGGCAAGGAGACCGCGGTGCCACCAGTGCGCAACGGAGTGCAGGCCAGCCTGTTGGACGCCTGCTGGAAGAAGAGTCGGCACAGCAACGCCGAGGGCAACTGCGTCGAGGTCGCCCCTCGTGGACGGAGGCATCGCGATGCGCAACTTCCCGTGATCCGGACGGCCCCGCGCTCGTCTACACCTCTGCGGAGGTGGCCGCCTTCCTGGCCGGGGCGAAGGAGGGCGAGTTCGACCACCTGCTGGTGAAGCGGGGCCGGGAGCGGCCGGCGAGGCGGGCGGCCATCGTAAGCGGAGGCCTCGTGAAGCGGAGGCCAACTACCCGTTTCCCACTGGCTGATGCGGCGGGCACATGCGGGATGAGATAGTGTGGTTTCTCAAGTCTGCCGGTCTGCTGGGAGTCAGGATGTCCGCCGCATCGCATCGCCTCTCCCGTCTCGAACCCTATCTGGACAGGGCCGAGCCGGCCCGACTCTACTGAAGATGCTCGTCGGTGTTCAGCTGGCGGGCTTCCGCGAGGACGCCGGCCTGTCCCAGGAACAGGCGGCACGCGACATCGGGTTCAGCCCGGCGAAGCTCTCCCCATCGAGTCGGGCAAGGGCCGCAAACCTCCGACGGAGACGGACGTCCGCGCGATCCTGGAGCGGTACGGCACCGACGCCTACGAGGCCTCGGTGCTGGTCAAGCTGTTGCAGCGGGCCGGCGAACCGGGCTGGTGGCAGCGGTACGACAAGCGCCTCATGCCCGAGTGGTTCGACCGTCTGGTCGGACTCCAGGAGGCCGCGGCGACCATCCGCACCTTCGAGATCAGTACGTGCCCGGCCTGCTCCAGACCGCGGACTACACCCGGGCCGTGGTCGAGCGGGGCCTGCCGAACGCGCCTGCCGGTGAGGTCCAGCGGCGTGTCGAACTACGTATGCGCCGCGCGGAGTTGCTGCGCCGCGGAGACGCGCCTCAGTTGTGGGCGATCATCGACGAGTCCGTACTGCTGCGGGTCCTGGGCAGCCGCGAAGTCATGCGTGAACAGCTCGCGCACCTCGTCGAGATGGCCGGGCAGCCCCACGTGACGCTGCAGATCGTGCCGCTGGACGTGACGAACGCGTCGGCACCCGCGATCCCGGTCACCTATCTGCGTTTCGGCGGCATCGACCTGCCCGACGTGGTCTACCTGGAGCACATCAAGAGCGCCAACTTCCTCGAGGACCGCGACGAGACCGAGGAGTACCGGGTCGCGCTGGACCGACTGGCCGACGAGGCGCTCACTCCGCGCGAGTCACTGGAACTGCTGCGCGAGGCGATGGCGCAGCGCTACGCCCAGAAGTAGCGCGCGAAAGAGAAGGGCCGCACGCGTAGCGCGCGGCCCGGATGCTCTCTCCGCTAGCGGATGCGGCCGGGACCGCCGAACTCGATCCACTCGTCGGTGAGCTGGCGCGGAGCCACCTCGCTGTCCGGACGCCAGGTGGAGACCTCCACCAGGCCCGGCTCCAGGATGTCCATGCCCTCAAAGTAGGCCTCGACGTCCTTGGGCTCGCGGGACCCGGCCCCAGTGCCCCTGCGTCGCCTGGTTCATGAAGGCCGTGACAGACTCCCGCACCTCGGCGTCGTCACTGACCAGCTGGCACATCACGGCGTAGCTCCCGGGCACCAGTCGCTCGGTGACGCGGCGGATCACGGCCGTCGGGCCGTCGGTGTCGCTGTCCGGGATGCAGTGGAAGACCGAGTTGAACAGCACGGCCACCGGCTGCGAGAAGTCGATCAGGCGCTGCGTGTCCGGGTGGGAGAAGATCTCCTCCGTCGAACGCATGTCGGCGTGGATGACGGCGGTCCGGTCGTTCTGGTCGAGCAGCGCACGGCCGTGGACCAGCACCATCGGGTCGTTGTCGACGTAGACGACACGGGACTCGGGGGCGATCGGCTGCGCGACCTGGTGGACGTTGTCCTGCGTGGGCAGGCCGGAGCCGTGGTCCAGGAACTGGCGGATGCCGTAGTCCTCGCGAGGGTCCTGACGACCCGCTGCAGGAAGCGCCGGTTGTTGAGCGCGAGCCGACGGGTGCTGGGGACGACCTTGTCGAGTTCCCGACCGCCGCCCGGTCGGCCGCGTAGTTGTCCTTGCCGCCGAGGTAGTAGTCGGACATACGTGCTGCCGTTGGCACGTTGGCGTCGATCTCCGTGGACAACTGCTTGTCGGCTTGCATCTTTCCCCCAGCTCTGTACCGCGCCAACTGCACTCGGCATGACCGAGAGTACATCCTAGAGACCCGGCGGTCAGGGGAAACCAGTGCGCGGATCAGGTGGCCGTCAAGGCGACTGCGGGACAGTCGAGTTGACGGCCACCCACCTCGGTCAGCCGCGTCCGGCCAGGTACGCGTCGACGCCGGGCGCCTTGTGGGCCTCCTCCACGCCGACCAGGCCGCCGGCCGCCTTGGCGTCGGGCTTCAGCACGTAGGTGGACCGGCTGGCCGGCTCGGTCACCAGGGTGAAGTTCTGCGGGGTGCCGAGGCCGGTGTCGGCGTTCTTCTGCGAGCGGTGCGCCTTGACCACGTCCTGTCGGGTGAGGCTGCCGCCCTCGCAGGCCTTCTTCAGGTCGGCGCCCATCAACTGGGCGGCGTTGTAGCCCGAGAGCACGCCGGAGTCCGACCGGCTCGCCCGGGTACTTCTTGTTGTAGGAGGCGACCATCTTCTTGACGCCCGGCAGGTCGGAGCTGACCGCCGGTGCGGCGCTGACCACGTGGACCACGGCCTCCAGCGCCGGCGCCGCGGGCGTCTTCATCAGCTGCGGGAGTATCCGGGAGCGCTGCTGACGATCGGCACCTTCAGGCCCGGGCGGCGGCCACGCCGGCGAGGATGCGGTCTGGGCGGGGCCCCACGCTGATCAGGATCGCCTTCACCCCGGCCTTGCTCAGCGCCGACACCTGCGCGGTCAGATCGGTGTCCGTGGCCTTGATCTTCTGGCCCACCACCTTCATCCCGGCCTGCTCAGCGGCCCACTCCGGAACCCTCCAGCGCGTTGGCGCCGTAGTCGCCCTCGAGTACACGTGGCCGATCGTGTCGCCCTTGGCGATCTTCTTGGTGCGGGTGAGGAAGTCGACGGCGGCGATCATGTCGAGGTCGTAGGTGGTGCCGAGGACCTGGACGGGGTCCATCCCGAGCAGGGAGGCGGCCCAGGCCTGCGGGAAGGTCAGCATGTGGTCCCGCTCGATGTCGTCGAGCAGGGCCGCGACCACCGGCGAGCCGATGACCTGCGGCAGGGCGACGACGTCCGGGGAGATGTCGGCGTAGGCGGTGACCGCCTTCTGCACGTCGTAGCCGTGGTCCTTGACGACGATCTCGACCTTGCGGCCGCAGATGCCGCCCGCGGCAAGTTGGTCTCGTCGGCCCACATCTGCTGGGCCTGCACGATGCTCTTGCCGAGGGTGGCGTAGGGGCCGGTGAGGTCGGTCAGCGCGCCCAGCTCGATGGCCTTGTCGCTGACTCGGGGCCGGCCTTGACGCCGTCGGCGGCATCGTCGGTGGACCCGCCGTCCGCCTTCGTGCTGCATGCGGTGCCCGCGAGCAGCACGGCGGCCAGTGCGCCGGCCAGGGCGGCGGTCCGGGTGGTGCGGGGCCTGGAGTGCGTGACGTTCACGGGGTGTGCTCCTTGGTTCGTGCGGCGTTGGCGGTGGTGGCGGGAGGCCGGGACGTGGGCCCGGCGTCGGGTGACTTGCGGCGCAGGCGTGCGCGGGTCCGGCGGGCCAGCCCGTGCAGGCCGTCCGGGGCGTAGAGCAGGATCACGACGATCGCCGCGCCGTAGAGGTAGCGGGAGGCCTCGGTCGGGCCGATCGAGCCGTCGCCGGAGCCCGGGGTCGCCACCAGCGGCAACTGGTCGGCGTAGCGGGTCATCAGCAGGGGCAGCGCGGTGACGAAGACGGCGCCGGCGGTGGCGCCCGCCACCGACCCGAGGCCGCCGATGACGATTGTGGCGAGGTAGTCGACGGAGAGGAGGAGGAGAAGTAGTCGGGCACGACGCGGCGGAAGGAGAGCGCGAGGAGGACCCCGGCCAGGCCCGCGTACATCGAGGAGACGACGAACGCGGCCGAGCGGTACCGGGCCACGTGCACGCCCATCACGGACGCCGCGGTCTCGCTGTCGCGCAGCGCCACCAGGGGCGCGTCCGGGGCGCCCGCGCAGCAGTCCGCGCGCGGTGAACCAGGTCAGCGCAGACAGGACGAGTCCCAGGTACCAGAGCCGTTCCTCGGCCCCGAACGGCACGCCCAGGACCGCCAGTTCCGGGGTCGGTCTCGGCGAAGGTGAATCCGCCGATCTCCAGGGGCGGCACCGAGCGTCCGTTGAAGCCGCCGGTGACGGAGTCGGCGGTGAGCAGGACGTGGTGGCCGAGGAAGACCAGGGGCGAGGTGGCCACGCCGAGGTAGATGCCCTTCACCCCGGCCGGCGACGGGGCTGAACAGGCCGCCGGCGGTTCCGGCGAGCAGCACGGCGAGGACGGCGGCGACGGCCGGCGGCAGCCCTGGTCCGGGCTCGCCCGCCAGCCATAGCGTCACCCGTAGGCGCCGACGGCGAGGAAGAAGGCGTGCCCGAGGGAGAGCTGTCCGCGGTGCCGCTGAGCAGGCCGAGCCCGACGGCGCCGATGGCCAGCGGCCATGGAGAACAGGGTCGATGCGCAGCCAGAAGGCGTCCAGGTAGAAGGGCAGGGGCGCACAGGAGGAGGGCGGGTAGCAGGAGCCGGACCTGCTCGAGGAGTCCGCCGCGCCCGAGGAGGGTGCCCTCTTGAGAAGGTCAGACACGTGCCGCTCCTTCGCCGCGAAGAGTCCGGCGGGGGCGCACCAGGAGGACCAGCACCATCACGGCGTACGGGGCGACGTCGTCGAAGCCCTCGCCGAGGACGTGCAGTTCGACTGGTGGCCGGCGACGAAGGCCTCGGTGAGGCCGATCAGCATGCTGCCGACCAGGGCACCGGACCGGGAGGCCATGCCGCCGAGAATGGCCGCCGGGGAACGCCTTCGCGGCGATCTGCCCGGTGGTGCGCTCCAGTCCCGGTGCCGGGAAGGCGATCAGAAGACCGCGGCGAGCGCGGCGAGTCCGCCGGCCAGGCACCAGGCGACGGTGCGTACGCGGGTCAGCTGTACGCCCAGCGAGGGCGGCGGCCTCACCGTCCTCGGCCGCCGCACGCAGCGACATCTCCAGGGGGTGAACCGGAAGGGGCGAAGGCGCCGCGATGGCCAGGGCGGACACCAGGATCGGGTGGCGATGCGGTTGTCGGCGACGGTCACCCGGGCCCAGGTCGGTCACCCGGTACTTGCCCCAGGGGTCGCCGAGCGGCAGCAGGTCACCGCCGATCCGCCGGGCCAGGTCGGTGACCAGACGATGTCTATGCCGATGGTGACGATGGTCTGGACATGGGCGGCGTGCGGGTCGGTCCCCCCGACCCGCTGGAGCACCAGCCGGTCCAGCGCCCCGGCGACGGCGGCCGTCACGAGGACCGCTACGGCCAGCGCCCCGGCGGAAGCGATGTCGTCGTGGGAGGACGGCGAATGAAACGGCGTGATGAAGCGGCGCACGAAAACGAGAAAGCGTTTCACGATAAATGCGGAAACAAGGTTACATAAATTCCCGGACAAGGGTTGCCACCACCTGAAAAACTGGAACGAAG
>JAKFGP010000048.1 GCA_021502835.1 Streptomyces thinghirensis | reverse complement strand
GCCGCCCCTCGAACGATCGACGGCCCGCCAGCCTCAGCAAGGGGGTGGACGGGGTCGTAGTGTTGTCGGGAGGACGCACGCCCGGTCAAGGCGTCCAGAGATGGTCCCCACGCCACTTGGCCAAAGGGGAACTCGCAACGCCGTGTGAGCGTCCGCGCCGGCGGAGAAGATGACGGCCGGGGCAGGCGGGTGCCGGAACGGCTGGGGGCATGCCGGCCTGGACCGGCGCGGGCGGGGCGATCGGCGCGGCCTGGTTGGCGTATCGGACGAGACGATCACGAGCCAGCGGCAGCAGACGGCGAGCAGCAGACGTTCATCGCCGGGCAGACGCGGTTCATGGACGAGCAGCGCAGAACCTTGAGCTTGAGCGCGGGGACCGCGCGCGGCTGCGGAGGACCGAGGTGGCGCATGCCCGGAGAGGGTCAAGACGGTCCCTCGGCAGGCTGGCGCCACGACTGACAGAGCGGGGAACGCGGCTGGTGTCGAACACCGGTCTGTCGCCGTGAGGAACGGCAGTGACTGCCCGGTGCATAACGAAGACGTCCGGTTCGGCACGGCGTACCTGGCGGCCGGACGTGTCCGCTTACCTCTGTCGAGGCCGGCAGACATGCGGCACCCGACGAGCCCCGGTCGGGTCCCCTCCACACATGCTGGGGCCGGGAGGATGACTCACTTCCTCTCCCAGCGATGGTCGGCGGTCACGGTGCACAACAACCGGCCGACGCTGACCCTAAAAGGACGACGATGGCGTCCGGCTGGTCTCTGGCCACTACGGGAGGATGGAGGAGGCGCCGGTCGACGGAGCGCTGTGACGGGCAACGGCGGTCGTCGGGGCGTGTCCAGACCTCCGGTCCGCCCCCACGCCATTGATCAAGCGCGGTCCGGGCCACGTCCATCTCGTCGAAATCCTGAGCCCGGCCTCCTATGATCATGGCGACGTCCTGCACCGAGTACGCCAGGCCGAGGATCGTCCCGTCGACCCGTGCGGCCGGTACGTCGCCGGTCAGGCGGTACACGATCACCGGTCGGTCACTGGCCATGCCGCCACCGTGCACCAGGTTGACGTGGTTTCCCTGCCCGGCTGCTCCGTCTGCCACGCTGCCGTCCATGAGCGTCCGCCTGTTCGTCCGCCGCCCGAGCGCTGAGGCAGATCCTCCGGCGCTACCGCAACGAACCGCCCGGGCAGAACTCCTCGGGTGCCAGCAGACCGGAACTGCAGGGTCCAGCCGGCGAGCACCGGCTCTCGACGCGCAGGGCCGGGGTCACTTCCGACGAGTGACCGCCGCCCGCTCCTTCATCCGCTCATCCCGGCGCGGCGGCACGCGCAGGTGAGGGTCTCCCGGCCATCGCCCGCCCGGCCCTTGCCGCGATGGCTTCCTCGGCCGGGAGCGGCACCACCAGGGAGCCCAGTCGAGCTGGTCCCAGTGAGGGACGGGCAAGACAGCTGGTTCCTCGCCGTCATCCCACGACACCGACAACTCCCTGGGCACCGGGTGGCCCCGGGCGGGGACGACCATGAAGTCGGTCGACTCGCCTTGGGTGGCCGGCTACCGGGTACTTACTGACCGCCCGTCAGGTCTAGCTCGTCTCCTTGAGACTCCCGGTCGGGCTCATCGCTCCGGCCTTGACCCGGCCACGAGAGCGCCAGCGAGGTCCCGGCCGCGCTGCGGATCCAAGACCACGGCCGGCCCGTTCCTGCGGCCTCGTCCAGCAGGCAGCAGAGTTGTCCTGCCCCAGATAGCTGTGGGCAGGGTGAGGCTCCGGATCTGCGCCGCCTGCGGCTGGAGTGACAGGTTGGTGGCTGTGTCCCGCACCACGGTGGGCAGCAGCGTGATGGTTCACCTGCCGAGCCAAGCCAGCAGGCGTGGTCGAGCCGGTCGCCATGTGCTGGCTGGTGGGGGTGGCCGATCGGCCTTGCTGACTTGTCGGGTGGGTCGGTATGCGTCCGCCTCGCGGATGAGCTCCGGGAGATGTGGATCTGGTGCAAGTCGAGGTGCATGCCGCGCGCTCCTACTCGCCGGTGCCCAGGACGTCGGCGACCACGGTGCTTGATGTTGTCGAAGCCGCCGGAGCCGTTGGCGAGGGTGATGAGTCGCGGACCGCCTGTTCGGGCTCACTGATCTCGGAGAGCAGCCGGCGGATCCGCAGTCGGTACGACGGTCGACAGGTACTCGGAGCGACCGATAACCCGGTCTTCCCGCTGTGCGTCGATGCAGACGCATGTCGAAGTGCCATCGGCTCCTTGGCAGGGGCCCGAATCAACAGGACCGCTCGGGGTAGGAGACGGCCTCCTCCAGAGCCGATGCGTCCTTCGTCGACCATCGACTGCACCATGGTGTGATCGTGAATATTCTGGAACAGCTCTCGTCGCGCAGAGGTAGGCGCGGGGTCGCCGATGTGGACGAGGCCAGCTGCCAGGCCGGTCCAGAGCATCGCGCTGAGGTGTGGTGCCGGCCTCTTCGGAGGAAGGGCCGGCTCCGGAGACGCCGATGCACGGCCTGCTTGGCCTGATCGGTCGCGTCTTCGGGGACGGCGTTGAGGAGATTTTGCCCGCCGGGATGCTGTCCGGATTCCAGGCTCTTGAACGCGTCGACAGCGGCGGCGCTTGCGGGGGCGCCTCCGCTGCCGTAGCCGTCAGCAGCGACGGCGAGCAAGCCGGGGACCCTGCGTAGACGGTGTCCTGGTTGCTCTCGCGGACAAGGCCGGTGTCGGAAAGGGCGGTAACGGATGCCCAAGGGGCTCGCGATAGGGGACATGGCGGGGTCGCTTCCGGAGAGGTGGTCGATGAGAAGGTGGCCAAGTCCCGCCGTGCGGCCGTGTCAGGCTTCGACCTGGGCCCAGAACGCGCGGATCGTCTTCGGCTGCCGGACCTGCCTCCAGCGTGCAGACCTGCTGGATGCGGGCGAGAGGCATCCCGAGCCGTCGCAGCCAGGCAAACACGGGCCTGATCCAGTGCTCCGGTGCATAGAGGCGGTAGCCGGTCACGGGGTCGACGCGAGCGGAGTCGCTGCGGCCGAGCTGTCGTTGCAGACGCAGCGCCTTCGGCGACAGCCGGGACGCCTTTCGCGAACGTCCCGATGGTCAGCAACTCCATGCTCCGTTTCCTCCTCATGCCAGGCCGTCGCCTGGCCCCACTGTTGTTGTGGGCTCACCCAAGGTGAAGCGGTCAACCAAGAGCTCCGTTCGGCTCCGTCCGGGATGGTTTCCCACTCGGTCGGAGGCTGCGTGACCAGCCGAGGACGCTGGTGTCGGCGTACACGTGAACATGGCCCTGGCACGTTTTCCGTGAAACTGGGGTGTGCCACTGCGCGCCGGTGACGCTCCGTCACGGATAGCGGCGTCGAAGCAGCGGCATGAGGACGACCCGGTGTCGGGGGCAGCGGGACGCCTGCGCGGCCGGCCATGAACCGTTTCGTGCAGTTTCGGGTCGGTGATGCGGCTCTCGTTGACGCCGTAGTTAATTGAGCGGTGATGCCCTGCACGACTGCGGGCTGGTCCTCGCGGATGGCTTGGCCAGGCCGGTGGGTAGGGACGTGGGCGCCGGACAGTTGCTCGAACCAGTGTGCCGGCGGGGCGGGCGTCGCGGGTGTTGATCATGGCGGCGAACTGGCAGGACTTGCCGTGGGGGATGCGCATCATGCTGAGGGTCGGCCCGGGCGTCTCCTTGGCCTGTCCGGGACCGGGTCCGGCGCTACACGCGCAGGAGGAGTACCAGCGTCGCGGGCTCCCCTTGACCGCAAGTCTGGCCGTGCACCGTTGTCCGGCCGCCGTGGGGGTTGTGAGGCGTTCTGCAGACGTCTCCGGGGCGTGCCGTACCGGGCTCACGCCGGGGCGGGCCCGAGACCGGTGATGGTCAGAATCCAGTAGCGGCCCTCGTAGGAGGCGTTACGGCGGCGCGCCCTTCCCGGCCGTCCGCCAGCCGGATGGACTGGTGCCGGCCGCTCCGACCTTCCACGAAATCCGGGCGGCTCGATCTCGAACGAGGCGGAACCGGACCAGGAGCTGCCGCTCCGACGACTGCCCTGGTGAGCCGGACCCCCGGCACGTGGACGCCGTCGATCCGGGCCGGGCCGGTGTAGCTGAAACACCCGCGGTCATGGTTCGTGCCTCCTCGCCTTGACGGCGGGAGTACGCCTGCCTTGGCGGAATGCGACAAGCCCAACGTCGAAACCCGTCGCCGAACCCACGAACAGGACCGACTAGTCGCACCCCACGAGGAAGCTCCCTCCACCTGTACGCCGGCCCGCCACACACAGACACCGAGCCCGTCGGGCAGCTCCCGTACCGCCAACTGGCCCCCGGCGCCGAACTCCGCGAAACGTTCCGCCGCTATGCGCACCAGCCGATCGACATCCACAGAAACCACCCCCGCCCCCTGCCCACCCGGACGACACCACCAGCCCGGCTTCTACACTGCACCTCAGCCCCACCAGGGAGGAGCTTGCCACGGACGCCGCCACCGCCAGGTTCATCGAGGACGTCATGACGCTGGCGCCCGAAACGCTCGCCACCGTATTCGACCACGTCCTCAGCCTTCGCCGGCAGGGCGGACGGGAGGCGAGCCGTGCGCTGAAGCTGTCCGCGTCGGAGCAGGCGGCGCTCGACCACGCAGTCCGATCGGCGCTGCTTCCGCGCGCCGTGGAACTCGACGCCCACCGCGCCGGACTCCACTCGGACTCGCTGTCCGCCGTCATGATCGGGGCCAGGACCGTACGGAAGCACGCGTCGCTCCTGCAGGAGCAGTATGCCCTGCTCACCTGCCCGTTCACAGCCGTCGGCGTCGCAGTCCCGGGCAACCCCGCCAACGACCAGTAGGACTCCGCCAGGTTGCACTGGCTCTCGGGGTGGGTCTGGTGGTGGAGGTTCTGGGCAGGAGGCGGTGCCCCCGGTTCCACGGCGGCTGTTTACGAACTGCCGCAGGCTCCGCCTCGCTGCCGCCCGGCAGCCGCGATGTGATGGCGTGGATGGACTTGCGCCGCCCGTCCACCCTCAGTTCGCAGGTAGCAGTCACCCTTCGCCCGTCGTGCGGGGCACCGACGCGGACACGGCAGCCACGAGTAGCGCCAACTTCGTCCGAGCACGGTCCACGTCACGTACGTCCACACACCTCCCACGCCTTTGAACGCCACCGACCGAGAGACCTGTCGGAGTTCTTCTTGTGGTGTGTTGGGGGTGGGTGGTGGTTGAGGGTGTGCCAGCGTCGTTCGTAGTCGGTGGTGTGGTGGGTGATGTGGTGTGGGGTGAGGGGTTGGTTGTGTTGGGCGGTGATGCCGTGGGCGGCGCATTGCCGGGCGATGGCGTCGGGTGAGGGTGCAGCTTCGTGTTTCCTGTGCTGGGCCCACAGGTTGTAGAGGCGGAAGGGGAGGAGGTAGCGGCGTAGATTGGCGGGGCTGACAGGCTTTCCCCCGCGTCCGTGCATGCCCTGGGCCGCGAGGTAGGCGGAGAGCTGTTCGGGTTTGGGTTCGGTGCCGTGTCTGTCCTGGCGCAGGGTCCAGGCTGAGGTAGTAGCGGTTCCATCGGTGGTGAGTTCGGTGGGCGGTTCGACCCGGCTGGTGTCGTCGCTGGTCTGCGGGTTGTTGACGGCGGCGGTCACGCGAGGGGGTTCGCTGCGCTGGGCGGCTGGGCGCGCCGGCAGCCGATTCGGGGCGGGCTCTGGGTGTTTTTGGTCTGGCGGGAGGGCGCCGTCCGCAGGTAAAGGAACGCCAGAGGAGAGGGGCGGTTGGTGGGCCTGCTCGCTCTTGGGGGGTTCGTTCCTCCGGGCTCGTAGGGTTCTTGGTTGCTGTAGGTGTCCTGGTCCGTTTTCTGTCTGCGGGCTGGCGCCAGGCTCCGCCGGTGTGTCGGGGTGCGGACGTGCGGGGCTTTGCTGGCGGGTTGTTTCCTCGGGGGAGGGGCCTGCGAGGGGCGGAGCGTGGTCGTTCTGCTGTC
>JAKFGP010000047.1 GCA_021502835.1 Streptomyces thinghirensis | reverse complement strand
CGTGCCTCCTGATGACGAGGGGGATCCGCGCGCCGCCGGAGTACCCCGTTTCAGGCGACGAGCACAGATGTGGTCCTCAGTCTGTTCACGACGGGCGACTTCCAGCCACCGCACCGCGCCCGCAGGCGGCAGGGTCCCCTCTGGTGGGCCAACCGAGCGGGTGATGCCGTGCTCATCGGCGAGCGTCCGGCGACAGGCGATGGCGCCGTCGGCCACCCGGGGCACATCACCACCCCCGGCGAAACCAATGTGCCCTCAATGTGCCCTGGCCGCCCGACGGCCCCTCCCCAGCACGCAAAAGGGCGAGGTCCGAAGACCCCGCCCGACCCCTGAGAAACCCCAGCTCAGGGCCACACCAAGCAATACGGCTGATGCCCCGCCTCATGCAGCCGATGCGAGAAGTCCTGCCACTCGTGCAGCAACTGGTACACGTTGAACGCGTCCCGGGGCCCGCCCCGGTCCGGCACCGTCGACCAGATGAAGGCTGCCGCGCCGACCGCTTCCTCGCCGATGCCGCGCAGGGGTCGACGACGGTCATCGGGAGTTTCACGACCGCGTAGTCGGGGTGCAGGACGACCAGTTCCAGCGGCGGGACCTTGTGCAGGGGGGACGCCCTCGATGCCGGTGAGGACCATGGCGGCCATGGTCTCCGGCTTGATCTTGGTGAACATGCCGTTCATCCCGAGCTCGTCGCCGCCGAGTTCCTCGGGGCGCATCGAGATCGGGACGCGGGCCGCGGTCGCGCCGTCGGGCGCGCCGAAGTACTTGTAGGTCACCCCCACCCGACCACCATTCCTGCTCCCCGCCCCCAGCCGGTCGGCCCGCTCCCCGAACCGGTCGGGTTCGCTCGGCGTGCCGTGAGTCTGACGTGCTTCGGTCGATTCCTCCGCCTCGCGTCGGTGTTTCCCCGCCGGGCACGTCGAGGACCCAGGTCGTCGGTCCCCTCGCCCAGTCCGCCACCGCGATGCCATATCTCCACCCGACTGCTTTTCTAGGACGCGTGGCCCCGCCGCGCAACCCTGATCATCGTGTCAGTGACCTCCCCCACGGCCGCTCGCCGAAACGTGCCGTGAAACATATGTCCGTCATATGTCCCGGGTGGCCGGCGGCCCCTCTCCGCGCCGCCTGTGTGAGCTGCGCGGACGGGCTCCAGTCTGGCAGACGACGCGGCGGTCGGGGCGGTTGTCTACCCTGAATGAGGTCACCCTGGGCAACCAGAGGTCGGGCGGGGTCCGAGAGGGTCCGTAGCGGAGTCCGATACGTCGGAGAAGGTCGAGAAGGTCGGAGAAGTCGCAGGTCATGAGCGAACTGGCATATCCATACGAAGCACCGGCCTCGCAGGCTCTGTTCGACCGCGCGGCGGCCGTCACGCCCGGCGGCGTGAACTCCCCGGTGCGGGCCTTCCGTGCCGTGGGCGGCACGCCCCGGTTCATGGTGTCCGGCAACGGGCCGTACCTGACCGGACGCCGACGGCCGGGAGTACGTCGACCTCCGTCTGCCCCTGGGGGGCCGATGATCCTCGGGCACGCCCACCCCGAGGTGATCGCCGCCGTGCAGGACGCGGTCGCGCGCGGGACGTCGTTCGGCACGCCCGCCGAGGGAGAGGTCGCCCTCGCGGAGGCGATGGTCGAGCGGGTCGCCCCGCTGGAGCAGGTGCGGCTGGTGTCCAGCGGGACCGAGGCCACCATGTCGGCCATCCGGCTCGCCCGAGGGTTCACGCAGCGCACCAAGGTGATCAAGTTCGCCGGGTGTTACCACGGTCACGTCGACTCGCTGCTCGCCGCCGCCGGTTCCGGCCTCGCCACCTTCGCGCTGCCCGACACCCCCGGCGTCACCGGCGCCCAGGCGAGCGACACGATCGTGCTGCCGTACAACGACATCGACGCCGTGCACGCCGCCTTCGCCGCCCACCCCGGCGAGATCGCCTGCGTGATCACGGAGGCCTCGCCCGGCAACATGGGCGTCGTGCCGCCGCTGCCCGGGTTCAATCAGGGGCTGAAGGACGCGTGCGCGGCGGGCGGCGCGCTCTTCGTCTCCGATGAGGTCATGACCGGATTCCGGACCAGCCGCGCCGGCTGGTACGGCGTCGAGGGCGTCGTCCCTGACCTGATGACCTTCGGCAAGGTCATGGGGGCGGGTTCCCCCGCCGCCGCGTTCGGCGGACGTGCCGATGTCATGGCGCACCTCGCCCCGGCCGGGCCCGTCTACCAGGCCGGCACTCTCCCGGGAACCCGGTCGCCACCGCCGCCGGGCTCGCCCAGCTGCGGCTCCTCGACGAGGCGGCGTACGACAGGATCAACGCCACCTCCCTCCAGATCCAGGCCCTCGTCACCGAGGCGCTCGGCTAAGGAGGGCGTCGCACACACGCTGCAGACCGCCGCCAACATGTTCTCCGTCTTCTTCACCGACGGCCCGGTGCGGAACTACGAGGACGCCAAGGCGCAGGAGTCCTTCCGGTTCACCGCCTTCTTCCACTCGCTGCTGGAGAACGGCGTCTACCTGCCGCCGTCCTCCTTCGAGTCCTGGTTCGTGTCCACCGCGCACGACGAGCGGGCCGTCCAGCGCATCGCCGACGCCCTCCCGGCGGCGGCCCGCGCGGCCGCGGAGGCGACCGCGTGAGCCACGACACCGACCAGGGCTGACCGTCGTCCACGTGATGCGGCACGGCGAGGTCGAGAACCCCACCGGCGTCCTCTACGGCCGGCTGCCCGGCTACCACCTCTCCGAGCTGGGCCGGCGCATGGCCCGACCGGGTCGCCGAGCACCTCGCCCCGCGCGACGTCACCTACGTCGTGGCCTCCCCGCTGGAGCGGGCGCAGGAGACAGGCGACGCCGATCGCAAGGCGCACGGACTCGACCTCGGCACCGACGCCCGGCTCATCGAGGCCGACAACGTCTTCCAGGGCAAGACCTTCGGCATCGGCGACGGCGCGCTGCGCCGGCCCGCCAACTGGAAGCACGTGGTCAACCCGTTCAAGCCGTCCTAGGGCAGGCCCTACGTCGACCAGGTCGTGCGCATGATGGGCGCGCTGGACGCGGCCCGGGACCGGGCCGCGGACGCGAGGCCGTGGTCGTCAACCACCAGCTGCCGATCTGGACCCTGCGGTCGTACGTCGAACGGCGGCGGCTGTGGCACGACCCGCGCAAGCGGCAGTGCACGCTGGCGTCCCTCACGACGTTCACGTACCGGGGCGACCGGATCGTGTCCGTCGGCTACACCGAGCCCGCCCGTGACCTCGTCCCGGCCACCTACTCGCGGGGCTGCCGGTGAAGGGGCAGGGGCAAGGCGTACGGGGCCTGACGGCCGGTCCGACCCCCACCCGCGCGACCGCCCGTACGTGACGCTCGTTACGGAATCCGCACAAATATCCGGAACCCGCACGTTCGTCACGTCCTCTGACTGGGTGACCACCAGAGGACGTGACGAACGAGGTCGATGCGCACTTCCACCCGCACTCTCACCCGCAGGGGGATGCTCGGACTCGGCGCGGGCGCACGGCGCGGTCGGGCTCGCGGGCTGCGGTACCGGCTCCCACACATCGTCGGACGGCTCCCACGAGGCCGGCGGGCCGGGAAGCCCTCGCCTTCCGGCAGCAGCAAGGCCCCGGCCCGGCCCATCGGTGACGGCTCCACGTCGTACACCGGCAAGCAGCCGCACCAGCCGGACGCGCCCGTACCGCTGGAGCCCGGCCAGACTCCGCCGCAGTTCGTCGTCTTCTCCTGGGACGGGGCGGGGGAGGTCGGCAACGGGCTCTTCCCGCGCTTCCTCGACCTCGCCCAGGGGCACGGCGCGCACATGACCTTCTTCCTCTCGGGCCTGTATCTGCTGCCCGAGTCGAGGAAGCGCCTCTACGAGCCGCCGAACAACCCGCGCGGCGCCTCCGACATCGGCTACCTCACCGACGCCCACATCGGGGACACGCTCACCAACGTCCGCCGGGCCTGGCTGGACGGGGGCACGAGATCGGCACCCACTTCAACGGGCACTTCTGCGGCGGCAGTGGCTCGGTCGGGAACTGGACGCCGGCGCAGTGGCGCAGCGAGATCGACCAGGCGAAGTCCTTCGTGAAGGAGTGGCGGACCAACACCGGCTGGACCGACCTCCCGTCCCTGCCCTTCGACTACGACAAGGAACTCGTCGGCGGCCGCACGCCCTGTCTGCTCGGCCAGGACAAGCTGCTGCCCACCGCCCGCGAGCTCGGCTGGCGCTACGACGCCTCCTCGCCCGGCGGGCGTCAGGTGTGGCCGGCGAAGAAGGACGGGATCTGGGACCTGCCGTTGCAGCAGATACCCTTCCCCGGGCACTCCTTCGAGGTGCTGTCCGTGGACACAACATCCCTCGCCAACCAGTCGGTCAACTCGACGAAGGCGCCCGCGCACAACTACCCGGGCTGGCGCGAGCAGGCCGACGAATTCGTACATTTCGGGCCTCAAGCGGGCGTACGAGTCCAACCGGGCCCCTTCTTCATCGGCAACCACTTCGAGGAGTGGAACGGCGGCATCAACATGGACGCCGTCGAGAACGCGCTCAAGCACATCGCGCGGGAGAAGGAGAAGGGCGAGGACATCCGGCCCGTCTCCTTCCGCCAGTACCGACTGGCTGGACGTGCAGACCGGAAGTGCTGTGCAAGCTCCGTACCGTCGAGGTCGGGCAGCAGCCGGCCGGCGGCTGGAAGGCCTTCTGAAGGAGGCGCCGGCTTCCTCCGGAAACGCCGCCTGAAATGCGGGTTTCCGCCCGTGAGGGGGGTGCGCAAGATCCCCGGAAGGACATGCGAAACTTTTCACATGAGTGCCGCCAGCCGCGCCCCCTGCGCTCGAACCGCACCGCGCCGCCCGCGCCCGTCGCCGCGTCGCCCTGGCCACCGAGTACCCGCGCCCGGTCGCGCTGCTCGCCACCGCCTGCGGCTCCGGCGGCGCCTCGGGCGGCGGAGGCAACACCGGCTTCGTCACCGGCGCGGACTCTCCACCGTGGACAAGGGTGAGCGGGCCGACGCCCCGGACCTGTCCGGCGAGACGGTCGACGGGGGACACGTGGACGTCGACGACTACAAGGGCAAGGTCGTCGTGCTCAGCGTGTGGGGCTCCTGGTGCCCGCCCTGCCGCGCCGAGGCCAAGAACTTCGGGAAAGGTCTACCAGGACGACCAGGACCAGGGCGTCCAGTTCGTCGGCTGTCAACACCCGCGACACGTCCACCGGTCCGGCCCGCGCCTTCGAGGAAGGAGGTTCGGGGTCAACTACACCGAGCCTGTACGACCCGGCCGGCAAGCTGATGCTCCGCTAGCCAATACGTAACTG
>JAKFGP010000046.1 GCA_021502835.1 Streptomyces thinghirensis | reverse complement strand
TTCCCACGATCCGCACGTGCGGTTGGCCGGCCGCGTGTTCCGGCATCCGACGGAGCTGCTCGACACCCTCGCCGAGGACGTACGCCGGCACCCGGGGGCGGCATGGCCGACGACACGGCACCGCTCGCCGTACGACGGCCCTGATCGACCTTGATCAACATCACCGGACGTGACTGACCGACCCCCTCCGCATAACAACTGACGAACTGTCAGGAACTCGAGCGGAAAGGGGAATACCAGGCCCGGTCAACTCGGCCCGGTTTTCACCGATCGTGAGGCGTACGTCCGGGCCGGATCCGTTAATGATCAAGAGGAACGGCTTGGAATCCGAGCCCCGCGTCTATTAACGTTCGATAACGCAGCGCGGTCGTCCCAGCCGTCACAGAAGGCGGCTCCGGCGCACGCGCCGAACTCGCAAGGGAACCTGGGAACCACCACATTGGGTGAATCGCGTATGACGCCGTGTCAGACACGGCTGATATACGCGCGTAGGAGACCTTCCCGGCTCCGGAACCCGTCAGCTAACCCGGTAGGCGAAAAGGAAGGAAAGGAGTACGCCCACGTGGCGTCCAACCGGCCTGCCCCCTGAGGCCCTGTCTTCCGCGGCACGACACCGAAACCTTCGGCTACGACGGCTTATCGCACCGAAGAGGGCCCCCGGGAGGAGTGAATCCACCGCGACCTATCCGCCCCGTACGCGGCCGGCACCGCGTCGCCGCTAGCGTGGCGGGCCGCCTGGGCAGCTCCACCGGCCGTCCTCGGCGTCGGTGTCGCCGCGTCGGCGCGGGCGGCATGGCCAGCGCAGACCGGCAAGCCGCCGGTGTCGATCTCATGCCGGACCTGCCGAACGCTCTGCTCGCTCATCTCCGACGAGGAGAAGCCGGAGCCGCAGGGTTCCGCCAATTCCCCGCTCAGCGGCATCGGCACGGTCGCCGCCGAGCACCTCGCGAGAGGACCCCGGCGCCGGTGAGACGCCAGGCCCGATCATGGCGCAGGCCGAGCAAGTAGCAGGCGCAGGCGAGACCAAGCGCCGCCGCCGAAGCCGCGGCCGCCGCCGAGAAGAAGGCCGCGAAGCTGCCGCCAAGGCGGAGAAGTGAGTGCCGAGGCCAAGCGCCGCCGCCGCCAAGAAGAAGGCGGAGGGAGCCGGTGAAGAAGGCCGAGGCCGACGGCGGCTCGCGAAGCTGGCCAAGCAGTACACGCTGCCGACCTCCCTCGTACACCATCTCCTCCAGCTTCGGCCAGGCCGGCGCCTACTGGTCCTCCGGCTACCACCACCGGCCTCGACTTCGCCAGGCCCCTACGGGCACGCTGCTCAATGGCGGTGCACAGCGGCACGATCACGCCGGCCGGCTGGGACGGGTCGTGTACGGCCAGCAAGACCGTGCTCACCCTCGACGACAGTGGCACCGAGATCTGGTACGCCCACCTCAGTCCTCCATCAGCGTTAGCGTCGGGCTAGTGAGGTCACCACCGGTGACGTCATCGGCCGGCCGCCGGCGCCACCGGCACGTCGACGGGGCGCGTTCACCTACACGTGGAGGTCCACACCAGCGGAGGCGGCGGTGGTATCGACCCGATGGCGTGGCTGCAGAGCAAGGGCCTCACCCCTGAGTCCCGCCTCACGCGGGCGCCGTCTCGGCTCCGATCCCCGGCGGTCCTGACGACGACCCCCGACGTCAGGGCTGCCGGTTTCAGGATTCTGCCCCGCCTCCAAATCGCTTCGGATCCGCCGCGTCTGCCGTGGACGCAGGACATGACTTCTCTGCGCAAGCTCGGCTCCTCCGGACCTGGAGGTCTTCCCCCTCGCCCTCGGCGGCAACGTCTTCGGCTGGACCGACCAGGACGCCTCCTTCGCCGTCCTCGACGCCTACAGGGCGGCCGGCGGCAATCCCTCGACACCGCCGACTCTACCCGCCCGGGTCGACGGCAACAGCGGCGGCGAGTCCGAGACCGTCATCGGCAAGTGGCTCGCCTGCGCGGCAACCGCGGTGACGTCGTCCTCGCCACCAAGGTCAGCCAGCACCCCGAGTACCCGGGCCTGAGCGCCGCGAACATCAAGGCCGCCGCCGACGCCTCGCGCTGCGCCGCCTGGGCACCGACCACATCGACCTCTACTACACCCACTTCGACAAGCCCGAGGTGCCGGTGGAGGAGATCATCGGCGCGCTCGACGAGCTGGTGAAGGCGGGCAAGGTCCGGCACATCGCCGCCTCCAACATCTCCGCCGAGCGGTTCGCGGAGTCCCTCGCCTTCTCCGACCGGCAGGGGCCTCGCCCGGTACGTGGCCCTCCAGCCCCACTACAACCTGGTCTCGCGCGACACGTACGAGGGCGAGCCGCGCGACCTCGCCGAGCGGGCCGGCCTGGCCGCCGTGCCTACTACGCCCTCGCGGCCGGCTTCCTCACGGGCAAATACCGGCCCGGCGCGGCCGTCGACAGTCCTCGGGCGGGCGGGGCGGCGAAAGCACCTGGAGACCGAGCGCGGCCGACGGGTCCTCGCGGTCCTGGACGAGATCGCCGAGGCCCACGACGCCCCCAGTGGCCACGGTCGCCCTCGCCTGGCTGGCCGCGCGGGCCGACGGTCGCCGCGCCGATCGCGTCCGCGCGCACGGTGGAGAGCAGCCGCCGGCGCTGCTGGGGTGGCGGAACTGAGCCTGACGGAGGGCGAGGTGGGGAGGCTGACGGAAGCGTCGGCCTAGTCCCTGGGCGGTTGGCGCAACCCGTTGTTGCCGGTAGTGCCGGTACTACCGCTACGGCCGGTAGGCGCTGGGCGGGGAGTACGGAGAGTACTGGGTGGTAGGGGGTGTACGGCTGTACGCGGCCGGTGCGGGTACGGCGTCGGAGTCGCCGCCGGGGCCGTCGCCGGGTGGACGCCCCCGTACGCCCCGTGGCCGGGGCGTCCAGGGCCGCACGGCCACCGGCACGGGCGGCGCCGTAGGCCCGCGCCGCGTAGTCCAGTGCCGGGCGCGCCACGTCGCGTCGGTGCCACAGGGCGCCCAGCAGTTCCCCGCTCCGTACGGCGAAGTCGGCGCCCGCCCCGCCAGCGCCGCCCGCGCCGGCGCAGGAACGCCAGCGAGGTCGCGTACGCCCCGTACTGCGCCACCCGCCCGCGCCGCCTCCTTCCCCGGCGTGCCGGTGGGCGTGCCGGCGCGCGATGCGGCGGGCCCCGCATCGAGCCGAGCGCGGTACGGCTCCGTCGGTGCTGTGAGCCACCCGGCCATGACGTACACGGGGAGTTCGGCGCGTACGGTGCCCAGTTCGCGCTGCCGGGTCCAGATCACCAGCCAGGTCAGCAGGCCGAAGGACGGCACCATGAAGGCCCGTACACGGCGAAGAAGCCGTACTCGCCGAACGCCGCCGAGCCGTTCCACAGCGCGTGCACGCCCATCGCCAGCAGCAGGCCGGCCACGGGGGAGCAGGGCGCGGCGCAGGCGGTGCCGGCCCGTGGAGAGCGCGGCGATGCCGAAGCCGATGCCGGTGAGCACGGTGAAGAGCGGGTGGGCGAACGGCGATCACGACTCGGACGAAGAAGGTCGCCGCGGTGACGGAGGCGATGCCGCTGTCGCCGGTGAGCTGGTCGGTGCCGAAGGCGTTGCCCAGGTAGAGGATGTTCTCGGTGAAGGCGAAGCCGGTGGCGGTGACGCCCGCTATGACGACGCCGTCGACGATGCCGGTGAAGTCCCGCCTGCGGAAGAGGAAGACCAGGAGGACGGCGGCGGCCTTGGCGGACTCCTCGACCACCGGGGCTATGACCGCGGCGCCCAGGGTGTCCGCGCCGGCCGGGTCGGCGGTGGCCGTCCCTATCCATCTCGTCGCGAAGCTGTTGGCGACGATCGCTATCACGCGTCGCCGCGCAAGCTCCCCAGGCGAAGCAATCAGCAGGTTCCGCCACGGTCCGGGCTCGACCCGGTCCAGCCAGCGGAACGCGGCCACGAGCAACGGCACGGGCGGGACCGCGAGGCCGAGCCCCACCAGGGAACTCCTGCGTGCCGGTCTGTTCGCGCACCAGGGCCAGGATCACCAGGCCGGAGAGCGCGAGCGGTGATCGGTGCGCCGTAACGCACCCAGGGGCGCTGCCACCAGTGCGGATGCGTATGCGTCCGCGTCGGCGACGCGTCGGATACAGGGGACAGGTGGCCACGGCATGGACCCTAACCGGTGGGGCTGCTCCTTGTGCTGATCGCGGTGCTGGTCGCGGTGGAGACGGAGGCGATACGGGGTGCTGTACGCGGCGGAAGAGCAAGTCGTTCACCACATGACCCTTGTCCAGTCCCTGGCCCTCGAAACGGGTCCGCGGCCGGTGGGCGGGACGCGGCGCGAAACCGCCGCCCTGCACGGTGTTCTCGAAGTTGGGGTGTGCGGTGAGGACCTCGAGCATCTGCTCGGCGTACGGCTCCCAGTCCGTGGCGCAGCACGACGGCGCCCGGCGCGAGGCGGGTCGCGGCCAGGGCCAGGAACTCTGGCTGACCAGGCGGCGCTTGTGGTGCCGCTTCTTCGGGCCAGGGGTCGGGGAAGTAGACGCAGTCCGGCGGGGGAGTCGGGGGCGAGCATCTCCCGGGAGGATGATCGCGTCGCCGTTGGCCACCCGGATGTTGGAATACGTCTGGTTCACGAGACCCAGCAGGTTGCCCTGGCCGGGGGTGTGGACGTCCGCGCGCGAGGATGTTGGTGTCCGTCGGCGGCGGCCACTCCGCGCGGTGGCCTCGCCCATGCCGAAGCCGATCTCCAGGACGACGGGACGGGCGTTCTCGGAACAGCTGGCGAGGTCGATGACCCGCTGCCCGTCGATGTCCAGCCCCCCCACAGGGGCCAAGCCGCTGCAGTGCGTCCGCCTGCCCGGCGGTCACCCGGCTGCGCCGGGGCTGGAAACCCGGATCCGCCGCTCGAAGTGCGACCCGGCGGGATCGGCCTTCGGCCCGTCCGGGAAACGGGGCTCGCCCCTGGCGCGGGAGTGGCCGGAGGGAGACGCCGGCATGGGGCGCGGGCTCGGGGGCGGCCCTCCTCGGCGGCGGGCCGGCGAGCGTCGGAGGCGTTGCGGAAATCAGACACAGTGCCCTCGATTTTACGTGGGCGGTCGAGCATGGCCAGCGCCCTGTGCCCCACCTCCCGCCCGATCGGCAGCGCCGCCGCCGCGGGCGACGGTGCGTTCAGGACGTGCACGGCGTGGGCACCCTCGCTGGATCAGGAAGTCGTCCACCAGCGTGCCGTCCGCCAGGACCGCCTGCCGCCCGCACTCCTGCGGGCGCCGCCACCAGGTCCGCCTCCGTCACCGCGGGGAGCAGCCTGCGTACGGCCGTGGTGAACGCCGTCTTGGACAGCGACCGCCGAAGCTCGCCCGCCCCGTACCTCCAGTGCCGCCGGGCTATCCCGCCACGAGCCCGGCCAGGTCAGCGTCGCGCCCAGCTCGCGGGGCCGCACCACGCCCCAGCCGTAGCCCTCCCGGGCCAGCGCCGGTACCGCGTTGGGGCCGACGTGCACGCTTCCGTCGATGCCGCGGGTGAGATGCACCCTCGAGGAACGGGAACGCCGGGTCCGGCACCGGATAGACCAGCCCCCGCACCAGCTCGGGCCGCGCCACGCTCGTGGTACTCGCCCCGGAAGGGGACGATCCGCATGCCGGGGTCGTCGCCTGTCATGCGGGCGATCCCGTCGCAGTGCAGTCCGCCGCAGTTGACCAGGACCCGGGCGCGGATCACCTCCCCGGAGCGGGTGCGCACGGCGGCTCCGAGGCCCGGGCGCCGGTCGATGTGCCGCACCCGGCGCCAGTAGCGGATCTCCGCGCCAGAGGCCCGGGCCAGCTGCCGGGCCACGGCGACGTAGTCGCAGATCCCTGGTGGTGCCGACGTGTATGGCGGCGAGGCCGCGCACCTCCGGCTCGTACTCCGGGATCTGCGCCGCGCCCAGCTCGCGGACCGGTATGCCGTTTTCCCGGCCGCGCTGCACGAGGGCGTGCAGGCGGGGCAGCTCGGAGCGGTCGGTGGCGACGATCAGCTTGCCGGTGACGGCGTGGGCGATGCCGTACTCGGCGCAGAACTTGACCATCTCCGCCGCGCCCCCGCACCGCGTAGCGGGCCTTCAGGAGCCCGGGCGGTAGTAGACGCCGCTGTGGATGACGCCGCTGTTGCGGCTCGTCTGGTGCCGGGCCGGTCCTGGCTCCTTCTCCAGCACCGTCACCCGGGTGCCCGGCGCCGCGCGTGTGATCGCGTACGCCGTCGACAGGCCGACGATTCCGCCGCCGATCACCAGCACGTCGCAGTCGTACGCGACGCCGGTGCGCGATGCCCTGCGCGGTCCCGGTCCGCACTCGTTCCATCTTCCGGCCCACCTCCCGGTTTCGATAGTGCACTGCGCCACTAATAATGCCCCTCAAACCCGGGAGGAGGCGGTGGATCAGGCCGGGGTCACCAGCAGTGGCCGGGCGCGCTCGCGCAGCTCGACCACACGCGGCTCGTCGCCGTACGGCTCCAGGCGGTGGAGGAGATCCTTCACGTACTCGGTGGTGCGGGCCGAGGAGATGCGGCCGGCGACCTCGACCGCCCGTACGCCCTGCTCGCAGGCGGCGTCCAGGTTGCCCGACTCCAGCTCGGCCACCGCCGAGACGACGAGTCTCAGGCCGTGCGAGCGTACGAACTCCTCCGTCGGTTTCGACAGGGCTTGCTCGGTGAAGCGGCGGACCTGGCGTGGTGCCTTGAGGTCGCGGTAGCACTCGGCGGCGTCGGCGGCGAACCGGTCGTAGGAGTAGAAGCCCAGCCACGTCGGGTCGCTGTCGCCGGGGCGGGCGCGCTCCAGCCAGCTCTCGGCGGCCTTCGGGGCGGCGCCGGCCGCCACCCGCGTCGTTCGCGCGCGTGGGCACGGGCCTCGACCAGGCGGAAGAAGCTCATGGTGCGGGCCGTGGCCAGGCCCCGGTTGCGTTCGAGGGGCGGCCTGCGCGAGGTCCACGCCCTCGTCGCCGAGCCGCGGTAGGTGGCCTGGAGCGACATGGAGGCGAGTACGTAGCCGCCCAGGGGACGTCGGCCGCCGCGCGGGCCAGGCGCAGGGCCTGGATGTAGTAGCGCTGGGCGGCCTCCTGCTGGCCGGTGTCGAAGGCCATCCAGCCGGCCAGGCGGGTCAGCTCGGCCGAGGCGCCGAACAGGGCGCGGCCGACCTCGTCGGAGTAGGAGCCGAGGAGCAGCGGGGCCGCCTCGACGCGTAAGCACTCGGGGACCATCGAGGAACGCCAGTCGCCGCCGCCGTACTTGGAGTCCCAGCGCCGGGCGTCCTCGGCGGCCTCCCGCAGCTTCTGCACATCGCTGTGGCCGACTTTGAGCGGTGCGCCGGAGCCCTCGGCCGGGCTCGCGTCACGCGCCACCGAGCTGTCGGCCGGGGGTTATCAGCCATCGCGAGGCGGGCGTCGCGTACGCGCTCACCGCGAACGAACCGGCCAGCGACCGCCAGAATGCCGCCGCCGCCGGCCCGGCGGCCGGCGAGGTCGAGACGGTACAGCTCGGTGGCGGACCTGACCGCCTGGCCGACGTCCCGGGGAGAAGGCGAGGCCCACTTCGGGGGCGGGATCCGCGTCCGCCAGGCCGATCTCGTGGAGCGGCACCGGTCGGCCGAGCTTCTGGCCGATGGCGGCGGCGATGAGGTGCGGCGCCGCACCCTGCGGCACCATGCCCTTCGACACCCAGCGCGCCACCGACGTCTTGTCGTAGCGAAGAGTCAACCCGCGTTGGGCGCCAAGGTCGTTGACGCGCCGGGCGAGTCCTGCGTTGCTGATTCCCGCGAGGGCGAGAACGGCGCCGAGCTTTTCGTTCGGCCCGCGTTGCTCCCTGGACATGCGCCACCCCTCGACACAGACGGCTGCCGCGCTGGCATAACCACGCGGCATTCGTAAACCCAGCGTAGTTCGCCGGATCCCATGCGTTAAGAGGCATTGTTCCGGATGGCGGGATTGTGGTCCGTACTGAAGTGCGGGGCCTGCACGGTCTGTTGCCACGTGCTCCCAGTGTGTGGCCGTGCGCCCGCCCGTGCGCTCTTCTCCGGCCACGGGGGGAGCGGTTCCATGGGCGATGCGTGGGTCGGCCCGCTGTACTGGATCCAGTGGGCTGGGGGACGCCGCCGCCTACATCCCCGCGGGCGGCGGACCGGTCCGGGGGGCATGCCTCGCCTCCCGGACCGCGCACCGCCGGTCGGTGCGCAAAGCCTGTACGGAGCGTGTTCGAACGTGTCCGCGTGACGCCGATTTGGCTGAAAATCGACCCCGTCGTTTTCGGGTACTACGGCCCTCACCATGGAAGTTGAGGGCGCGTCGGGGAGCCAAAGGGCGCGTTGCGGGGGCGCATTCGCGTCGTCTTCGCGCCCTCCGAGGCGGTGCGGAGAAGCAGTTGACGTTCTCGCGTGAGTCTCCGCGAGGGCGCATTCACGGGAGCACATGCGGCTCCGCCGCTGCTCTGCGGCGCGCCCTTCATGGCAGCATGGGACCAGTTCGTACGGTGCACTGGTTGTCCCCAGCCTGTGGAGGCGTCGATGCGGTGGTTGGTGGGGTGGAGCAGCGCCGCCGTGGGAGCAGCGGGAATCGCCGGAGCGGGCGGCTCCGCGGGCGCCACCGGCTACGACGGCGAGACCGTGCAGCCCGTGGGCGCCCAGCCGTTGTGGGGCGACCCCGATCCGCTGTGGGCGGTCGGCGACTGGCGCCCCGACGAGGTGCGCGTCGTCACGGCCGACCCGCAGACCCGGATCGCCGTCCTCGGCATCTGCGGCGCGACCGACGAGCAGCTGCGCGTCGGACTGTTCGCCGCGCGCGGCGGAGCCCTTCGGCACCTGACGGCCTGGCCCGGCAGCTACACGGCCGTCGTCCAGGTCGGCCGGCGGATCACCGTCTGCGGCGATCTAGCGGGCGTGCGGCCGGTGTTCCACACCCCCTGGGCGGGCGGCACGGCCTACGCGACGGCCGCGCTGCCCTGGCCGACCTCATCGAGGCCAACCTCGACTTCGGTCACCTCGCCGCGCTGCTCGCCGCGCCCGACGTGCCGGCCGCGCTGGACGACTCCACCCCCGTACGACGGCGTGAAACGCATTCCGCCGGGGCATGCGCTGATCCCGCGCGCCGGGGCGCGCGAGATCGCCGGGTACGAGCAGGTGGCCTCGCTCGCCGTGGCGGCGCCCTCGGCCGACCCCGACCGGGCCGTGGACGGCGTGCGGGACGCGTTGGTCGAGGCCGTGCGCACGCGTCTCGCCGCACCCCGGCACGTTCCCGGGGGACGGCATCGACCCCGGGCCGGTGCCCGGCATGGGACCGGCGGAACGGCGCGCCGCGCGCGGGATGCCGGTCCCGGGGATCGGGGCCGACCTGTCCGGCGGACCGGCCTCGGGCACGCTGGCGCTGCTGGCCGCCGGGCTGCCGGGGGATGCCGGGGACCGTGCTCCGGACACGGCACGGGCGCGGGAGCGGCTGCTCGCCGTCACCTTCAACGACCTCGCCGTCGGCGGCCAGGAGGCCGAGCTGGAGCGGGCGGGCGCGCTCGCGGCCAACCCGCGGCTGCACCACGTGGTGGTCACCGGCGGCGAGGACGTCCTGCCGTACGCCGCGCTGGACGGGCCGCTGACGGACGAACCGGGCTCGTGTCTCTCGCGGCGGCACGGCACCGGGCGCGGCTGGCCGCGGCAGCGCGGACCACTTCACCGGGTATGGGGGCACGGCAGGTGCTGGACGCCCATCCGGCGCGGCTCGCCGACCTGCTGGATGGACCGCAAGCGGCGCCATCTCCGTGCGGCCGGTCGCCGCGCTGGCCAAGGCCGACGGTTCGGTGCTGGTCCCCCGCGCGCGTGTACGCCGCGGCGCGGCGGCTGGCGCGGACCCCGTACCGCACCGGCCTCGGAGGTGCTCTCCGAACGGCTGCTGCGCCGGCGCTTCGACACGCCGGGCGACGGTGCGATGGAGGCGTCGCTCGCGGTGCTGTCCTGGGCCGGGCCGGGGCCCGCGGCGCGGTGGCTGACCGGAGAGGCGCTGGCTGAAGTATCGGTTCGCCTCCAGACGTCCTCCCAGCGTTCCGGGGGTGGGGCCGGGGCAGCGGCCGGGTGACTTCCGCGCGCGTGCGGCGCTGGCGCGGCAGGCCGCGGACGTGCGGGTACTGGAGCAGGCCGCCGAGATCCGCTTCCAGCGGCTGCACACGCCGTTCCTCGACAACCAGGTCGTCCGCGCCTGCCGTGCGCTGCCGGAGGCGCTGCGGGTGCAGCCGGGGGCGCGGGCGTCGATTCTGCGGACGGTGCTGGAGGGAGCGGGGGTGAGCGATCTGCCGAGCGGCTGGGGGGCGCCCACGCAGGGGCTGGCGGCTTCCGCCGCGCGGACGGGGCTGCGGGTCGCCGCGGACTCACCTGCTGGGGCTCTTCGACACGCCGCTGCTCTCGCGGAGGCGGGGGCTCGTGGAGGCGCGGGTCGTGCGCAAGGCGGTGCGTGCGGCGGCCGCGGGCGAGACACTGCCCCTGGACGGGCTGGCCGACCTCGTCTCCCTCGAACTGTGGCTCCGCCGCCTGCTCGCCCGCCGCGGCACCTGCTGGACCGGCACCCCGGCCCGCCAACGCGCGGTACCGGCGGGCATCGCGCCGCAGCGGGGGGCGCTGGGCGGGGCGGGGGGCGGTTGTGCGGCGGGTCTGACGCGGGCGCGAGTGGCCGGCGCGTGTGCGCCGGTGCGTGGCCGGGCGGTCCGGCTTCCGCAGCGGGGCCCCGGACCTGCCCTACTCGCAGGTGAACCGCGACCGCGCCCAGTCCGCGAGCGCCACCGAGTCGAAGGGGCTGTGCGGCTCGACCACCAGCCGTACGGTCTCGCGCCCCGAGATGTCGACATGCACGGGCACCGCCGGGTCCCCCGCCCCTCGACCGGCCCGGAGCTCCACAGCCGGACGCCGTCGGCGTGCACCGAGAAGTGGACCTCGCCCAGCCTCATCGTCAGGTCGTCGACGCCGACCAGCGCGTCGTAGGACGAGCAGGAGCGGTTGAGGTCGATGGTGACGGACGACCGTCCGTGCACCGTGACGCCGTGCGCGTACCGTTCGCCGCCGATCGACAGGGCGGACCGTTGCCAGACCCAGCTGCTCCCGGCCAGCCGCATCTCGGGTCCGGTCCCGTCGCCGCTCACGTCGTACGCCAGCTCGCTCCACTGGTAGACGGTCGGGGCGGGCGGTGGAGTCGGGGTCGGGGTGGGGGTCGGCGGGGGAGTGGGGGCCGGCGTCGAGGTCGGGGTTGGGGTCGGTTTCGGGGTGGGGGGAGGGCTTGGGCGAGGGGGCGGCGTCGGCCTTGGGGTGGGCGTCGGGGACGGGGACGGCTCGGGTGCGGCCAGCGGTGGGTGGGGGCGCGGTGGCCGCGTCGAGGGCGCGGGCGTGTCCGGGGCCGGCTGGGCCACCGGTGAGGATGCGGCCGGGGCGGCCTTCGGCGGCTCCTCCTCCGGGGCGTCGTCGCCGACCAGCGCGAAGACCAGCGCCGCCGCCGCGCCACCGCCACCACACCGGCCGCGATGCCGGCCTTCACCGGCGCGCCCAGCCCCTCGGAGGCCGCCGCACCGCCCCCGGCACCCGCGCCGCCGGACGCGCCACCGCCCGTCGTGGCCGCCGCGCCTGCGGCACCCGCCGCACCCGCGCCGCCGGCGATGATCCCTGTCGCCTTGGCGTACCTGGCGGCGCCGAACCAGCCGATGACCGCGGACCGGCACCACGGCGGGAATCCCGCTCGCGACCTCCTTGATCTGGCCGGCGGCCAGCCGGCACCTGGCGCACTCGTCCAAGTGCCTTGCGCAGCCCCCGTTCGGCCCGGGTGCGCAGCCTGCCGCGCGCGTAGGTGCCGAGCTGGTCGGCGTAGCGGGCGCACTCCTCGTCGGCGGCGAGGGCATCGCTGACATGGGCCTGGAGGTAGGCCTGCTTCAGACCCTCGCGGCCCGGCTGGCAAGTACGCGCGTGCCGTTGGCGTCCAGCCCGAAGAGCACGGCCACCTCGCTCGGCGACTCGTCCTCGACCTCGGTGTGCCACAGCACGGCCTGCCACCGCTCCGGCAGGGAACGGAAGGCCCGCATGGCCATCGACTGCTCGGCCTCGTGCATGGCCCGGACGTCGGCGCCCAGTTCCAGGGGTGTCGTCGTCCGCCACCTTGGTGGTGTGCGCGGCCCGTGCGGCGAACACCGCGAAGTCGTCGACCAGTTGCTCCCGCCCGGCCGACCGGGTCCAGCCGGCGGCGACGCGCCGGACCGCGGTGAGCAGGTAGGCGCGCACCGCGTGCTCCGGGCCCGAGCCGCCGCGTACCGCCTGGAGCATGCGGGCGAAGACCTCGGCGGTGAGGTCGTCCGCGTGTGGGCGTCACGGCAGCATTCGTACGCGCGTACCGGCGCACCGCGTCCGCGTGGCGCCGGTACAGCTCCTCGTAGGTCGTGTCGTCACCCGAGCGCATCCGCTCGATCAGCTCGGCGTCGGACAACGGCATTTCGCGGAGCGGTGGCAGGACGCCGCCGTCGTGCGGGTCGTGCGGGTCGTGCAGTTCGCGGGGCGGTGGCAGGACGCCGCCGTCATAGCGGCTCGCGCGGCGGGGGCAGCATGCTGTCCTCGTGCAGCCTCACGCTGCGCCGGAACGCCCCTCCGCGGGACGCTCTCCCTCCGCCGGGACGCCGCCTCCGCAGGAACGCGGCCATCCGCCCGGATGCCGCCCTCCGCTGACCCACCGCCATCCGCAGGGAAGCCGCCTTCCGCCGGCCCACCGCCATCCGTGGGAACGCGGCCACCCCCAGGAACGCGGCCACCCCCAGGAACGCCGCCCCGAGCACCCCGAGCCGGTCCCGCCCTGGCCCGGCACCTGTGGCGGATCGTCGGGCCCGGTGTCGCCGGGTCCGGCCTCACCGTCACCGAGTGACCCGTCCCGCCCGTCAACGCTCATCGCGGAAAGCTCCCCGCCACCGGCCCAGCCTGTCCCGAACACCGGGTCAGCGTGCCATATTGGCTTTTGGTCAGGACCCCGCAGTGCGGACCATCACTCGTCCGTGGGGACTTGCCGCGACGCGGTAATAACGCTCAGCCGTTCGGGGGAAGGAAAAGGCACCCCGTTCAGGCAGGCGTTGAGCGAGACGCGCGGAATCCCCGACACGGCTCGCCCGCCCCCTCCTCACCTGCGCACGGCGGCGTCGCCTCACGCCGGTCGCGACCGCAGCCCATCCAGCAGGATGTCCAGCAGCGGACGAGGCCGCCGCCTGCTGTGCCGCGTCCGGCAGTGAGGGTGCCGCCGTGGCTATCACCAGCAGTACGTCCGACACCGACACGTCCGGCCGCAGCTCACCCGCCGACCGCGCCCGCTCCACGAGCCGGCCCACGACCTCCAGCAGCGCCGCCGCACCGTCGTCGTGCGCACCGGTGCCCGACGCACCGACGGGCGCGGACCCCTCCGACACCAGCCGCAGCTCGCCCGAGCCCGGCTGTATCCGCTGTTGCGGCACCCGCGGCTCTCCGGCCACGGCACCGCCGTCACCATCGGCGCCGCCGTCACCGTCGTCGGACACCTCGACCCGCAGCACCCCCGGGCGGCAGTAGCCGCCCGGCGCCCGAGGCCACCGACGTCCGGAGGAAAGCGCGACAGCGCCGACCACGGCCGTCCTCCTGCCCGAGCGCAGCCCGGGCCTGGTCGGTCAGCCGGGCCGTCTCCTCCTCGGCTATCCGCCGCACCAGGACGTCCTTGCTCGGGAAGCGCCGGTACACCGTGCCGACACCGACCCGCGCGCGCCGTGCCACGTCCTCCATCGGCGCTCCGTACCCAAGCTCGCCGAACACCCCGCGCGCCGCGCGCAGCACGTGCTCCAGATTGCGCTGGGCGTCCACGCGCAGAGGCGCGGTCCGTGATTCCCCGTGCGCCGCCCGTCGCCGCACTCATCGCGCCACCGGGCGCGACAGTGGACGCGGACGACCAATGAGAGTCCTGAACATGCATGACAACTCCCCGGTAATGACGTCTCCCCCGGAGACTCTCCCCGCCATCGAAAGCCGGAGTGCGCGGAACAGGCCCGGTTCGGCGGCCCGCCCGACGCGGACCCGGTGATGAGCACATCCCCCACACACCGTGGGAAAGAACATAGTTGAGCGGGAGTCAATTCAGAAGGGGCACGTTCCGCACGGAGCACCCACCGATCGGAGTACGGATCGTATACGTCCCGAATGTGCCGCCTTCCTCCCCCGCACACACCCCCACTGACCTGCACGACCACCCCGCACCACGGCGATCAGGCCCACCCCGCGCCGTCCCTGATCTCCGATCACACAAATCGACGAGCCTGTGGACAAAACGCAAGCGACGGGTGCGTCATGGGATGGTGAAGGAACGTGCGCGCATTCTCGTTGTCGGCGGCGGCTACGTCCGGGATGTACACGGCCCTGCGTCTGCAGCGGAACCTGAGAGGCGAACTGAGGCGGGGGCGAGGCCGAGATCACGGTCGTCACCCGGACCCCTACATGACGTACCAGCCGTTCCTCCCGGCGGCGGCCGGCTCTGATCTCCCCCGGCACGTCGTCGTGCCGCTGCGCCGCGTCCTCGACCAGTGCCACGTCGTGATCGGCGAGGCGCGGTCCATCGACCACACGACGCGCACCGCCACCATCACCACCCCCGCCACCGGCGAGGAGAAGACGGGCGCCCGCCGGCTGACGTACGACGAACTCGTCCTCGCGCCCGGCTCGGTCTCCCCGCACCCTCCCCGTCCCCGGCCTCGCCGACCACGGCGTCGGCTTCAAGACCGTCGAGGAGGCCATCGGCCTGCGCAACCACGTCCTGGAACAGATGGACATCGCCTCCTCCACCCGCGACCCCGCCATCCGCGACGCCGCCCTCACCTTCGTCTTCGTCGGCGGCGGCTACGCGGGCGTGGAGGCCCTCGGCGAGCTGGAGGACATGGCCCGTTACGCCGCGCGGTACTACCACAACGTCACGCCGGACGACATGAAGTGGATCCTCGTCGAGGCGTCGGGCCGCATCCCGCCCGAGGTCGGCGAGGACCTGGGCCGCTACACCGTCACCGAACTGCGCCGCCGCAAATATCGACGTACGCCTGGACACCCGCCTGGAGTCCTGCGCGGACCGCGTCGCCGTCCTCAGCGACGGCGCCCGCTTCCCCACCCGTACGGTCGTCTGGACGGCCGGCGTCAAACCCCACCCGATCCTCGCCGCCACCGACCTCCCCTCAACGACCGCGGCCGGCTCGCCTGCACCCCCACCTGTCCGTCGACGGCGCCGCACACGCGTGGGCAGCGGGCGACGCCGCCGCCGTCCCCGACGTCACCGCCCCGGAACCCGGCCGGGAATGCGCACCCAACGCCCAGCACGCCGTCCGCCAGGCCAGAGTCCTCGGCGACAACATCGCGCACGCCCTGCGCGGCGAGCCGCTCGACACGTACGCGCACAAGTACGCCGGCTCCGTCGCCTCCCTCGGCTTCCACAAGGGCGTCGCGCACGTCTACGGCCGCAAGCTGAAGGAGCTACCCCGCGTGGTTCATGCACCGCGCCTACCACCTGAGCCGGGTCCCCACCGTCAACCGCAAGGCGCGCGTGCTGGCCGAATGGGCCCTCGCCGGACTCTTCAAGAGGAGATCGTCTCCTGGGTTCACTCGAACATCCGCGAGCGGAGTTCGAACTCGCGGCCGGTGGAAAGCCTTCTCAGGAACCTCCGCGCAACCCGAAGGGTCGTCCTGACCGGAGTCAGGAACTCCCCGGCCGGTCCGGCGTCTGACGGATGTCGGCCCGGTCGGCACCTACCCTGCCAGACTGGTCCACCACCGCGGCGCGCCACCGCTCGCTCCCCGCGCGGCCCCCGGGCCCCGGCCGCTCCCGGCCCGTCCCGGTCCCCGGCCGCCGACAACTACACGAGGCAAGGATTCGTGAACTTCACGCGCTGGAGCGCCCGACCCCCCGGAACGCAGCGCCGCGCCGCAGCGCGGGGACCGACACGACGGTCTCCCCGGGCCGGCGGAGCGACGGCTCCGTACCTCCGCCCGCGCCGAACAGCTGACCGACGAGGCCCCGCCCGTCCCCGCCGTCGACGACCTCCCCGTGCGCGACGTCCTCGACCGCGTCCCGGCCCTCGTCGCCCTCGTCCACGGCCCCGACCACCGCCTCGCCTACGTCAACGACGCCTACGTCACGGCCTTCGGCACCCGCCATCCGGGCGAACGGGCCCGCGAGACCCTCCCCGAGCTGGACGAGCTGGGCCTCTTCCCGCTCCTGGACCAGGTCCAGCGCAGCGGCAGGCCGCGCACCCTGAAGTCCCGCAAGGCCCCCGACGGCCGCTCCTACACCTTCACCTGCACCCCGGTCACCGAGGGCGACAGCGGCGGCGACCGCGGCGTACTCGTCTTCGCGACCGACGTCACCGACCACGCCGAGGCCGCCGCCCGACTGCGCGCGAGCGAAAGCCGCCAGCGCGAGACCGCCGTCACCCTCCAGCGCTCCCTGCTCCCGCAGGAACTGGAGGAACCCGACGACCTGCGCGTCGCCGCCACCTACCACCCCGGCGGCACCGAGGCCGCGGTCGGCGGCGACTGGTACGACGTGATCACCCTCGGCGGCGGCCGCACCGCCCTGGTCATCGGCGACGTCATGGGACGCGGCGTCCGCGCGGCGGCGGTCATGGGCCAGCTCCGTACGGCGGTCCGGGCCTACGCCCGCCTCGACCTGCTCCCCGACGAGGTGCTCCAGCTCCTCGACGGCCTCGCCACCGAGATCGACGCCAACCAGATCGCCACCTGCGTCTACGCCATCCACGACCCGAACGAGGGCCGGCTGGTCTACGCGTCCGCCGGGCACCTGCCCATCCTGGTCCGCGACGAGAACGGCACCGTCCAGCGCGCCGACGAACCCACCGGCCCCCGCTCGGCACCGGCGGCTGGATGCACTCCTCCGGCTCGATCGCCCTGACCCCCCGGCTCCACGGCCGTCCTCTACACCGACGGCCTGGTGGAACGCCGCAACGAAGACCTCGACGAGGGCATCGCCGCCCTGGAGCGCGCTCTGTCCGGCGCGACCGGCACGCCCCAGGTGGTCTGCGACCGCCTGGTCCGTTCGGCGGGCGTCACCCCGGACCACGACGACGACGTCGCCGTCCTGGTCCTCCAGCACCCCGCCCGGAAGGGCGCCGATGCCGAGCGCTTCCGCAACGCCGCCCTGGAACTGCTCGGCGGCGTGGAAGCGGCCCCACGCGCGCGGGCCTTGCCTCCGGCGTCCTGGCCAGCTGGCGCTTCCCCCACCGAACTGCACGACCTGGGCGTCCTGGCCACCAGCGAACTGGTCGCCAACTCCCTCCAGCACGGCACGCCCCCCATGCGGCTGCGGCTGCGCCGTACCGACCGCCGCCTGATCATCGAGGTCACCGACGGCGACGACCACCCTGCCCAGACGCCGCCGCGCGGAACCCGGGGACGAGTCCGGCCGGGGCATCGCCATCGTCGCGACGATCGCCTCCAACTGGGGCTCCAGGCGCACACCCGGGGGCGGCAAGGCGATCTGGTGCGAGTTCGTCCTGCCGAAGCCGTGAAGCGGGACCGGGATGGCAGTGACGGGGCAGTACCGGGGTGCACCCGTCACTGCCCCGCTCGCTCACGCCTCCGCGGCCGCCACCGACTCGGCCGGCGCCCCGCTCTGCGTGACCACCCGGCTCCTGGCGAGCGACGGCTGGTTCTGCACGTCCGTGAGCTGCCGCCCCAGCCGCACCGCCAGCACCGTGATGCCCAGCGAGGACAACAGGAACGCCACGATGTACGGCGCGTGCAGCGAGGCCCCGAGCGGCCCGCCCACCGCCGGCCCGATCGCCAGCGCGAGCTGCTTCACCAGGGCGAAGGCGGAGTTGTACTGACCGGCAAGCCCGGCTCGGCGCCAGATCCGCCACCAGTGGCGCGACCGTCGGCGACAGCAGCGCCTCACCCAGACCGAACAGCGCGTACGTCGAGATGAAGGCGGCCGTCGCCATCGCCTGGCTGCCGTGCCCGAGGCCGGCGTAGCCGGCCACGGCCCACGCCACGGCCCAGATCAGACCCACGGCGGCGATCACGCGGGACCGTTTCCGCTCGCTCCACGAACCTCAGCACCGCGAACTGCGCGACGACGATCACCAGGGTGTTAGCCGCCAGCGCGGTGCCCAGCGTGGAGGTGGAGATCCCCGCCGCCTCGACGCCGTACGCGCTCAGCCCCGACTCGAACTGCCCGTAACAGGCGAAGAACAGCACGAAGCCCAGCACGCACAGCTGCACCATGGCCCGGTTGCCGAGCAACTGCTTCCAACTGCCCCCCGGCGGACTGCCCCGGCGCCTCCTCCATGCGCGGCGCGCGCGGTGTGCGCACCGTCGCCATGACCGCGACCAGCACCAGGAACATCGCCGCCTCGATCGCGAACAGCAGCGTGAAGGGACGCGGCGCTCGACGTGTCGACGAGATGCCCACCGATGAGCCCGCCGACGCCGAGCCCCAGGTTCTGCAGGAAGAATTGCGTCGCGAACGCCCGTGACCGCGTCTCGGACGGCGAACAGTCGACGATCATCGTGGCGAGCGCCGGCTGCATCACGGCCTGCCCCGCGCCCAGCGCGGCGGCGGACGACAGCACGGTGGCCGCCGAGGCCGACAGCCCCAGGCTCAGGCGCACCGAGCGCGGCGGTGACCAGGGGCGGGCGAGCAGGACCGGCAGCGGGCCCCGCCGGACGATGGCCCGCCCGGCGAACGGCAGCACGATCAACGCGGCCACGGCGAAGACGGCGAGCACGAGACCCGCCGTCACAGGAACCGAGTCCCCGTACCTGCGCCACATAGACGTACAGGTAGGGGGACGGTGAAGCGAGCCCGAACGCGCTGAGTGCGTTGCCCACATGAATCCGGCGCATCGCTGCGCCCATTGCCCTGGTCACGTTCACCCCCTCTCTGGGTCGATGCTCCATCCGTTAGGAGTGAAGACTTAGAAGCTAAAGTTCGAAGCTAAAGAGTACACAGTGAAGGACTTCCAAGGCAAAGGAGCCGCGTGCCATACTGCGGCCATGGGCGACACCTCCGGCGCCGGCGAGCCGACACTGAAGAGCAGATCGCCGCCTACCAGCGCGAGTTCTGGGACCTCGACCCGCAGGTCGAGAAGATCGTCTCGGCGCTCTCCCGCCTCAACCGCCGCATGAACGTCGCGTACGGCCGGCAGACCGCCGAGCTGGGCATCAAGCAACACCGACTGGGAGGTGTTGAAGGCGCTCGTCCTCTCCGGTGCCCCTACCGCCTGGGCCCGGGAGACCTCGCCAGCGTCTCGGTCTCACCCCCGGCCGCGATGACCCACCGCATCGACCGCATGGTGGGGGAGGGGCTCGTCACCCGGGACCGCGACGAGTCCAACCGGGTCCGCGTCATCGTCGAGCTGACGGCGGAGGGCGCGAGAAGTGGCTGGAGGCGAGATGCGCCTCGCCTCCGTCTTCGAGGAGGACCTGCTCCAGGACCTCTCCGCGACGACCGGACCGCACTGTACGGTCCTCACCCGCCTCCTGCGCAGGGTGGTAGCACGCCCAGCCGGACGCGGGCGGCCGGCTCAGCGACCTCGATTAAAGATCTTGACAGGTGTCCTTGACAGGCCCCTACGGGATCCGTAAGGTTCTTCGGGTTGCCACGGGGCCGTAACGGTTCTGCGGTAGCACCTCCCCGCCGCACCAGCGGCAACCAAACCACCAGCACGATCTCCCAGTGGGAATGGCTTCGGCGCGTCCGGAATTCAATTCCGATTGGGGCTCGACGGTCCGATCGACCTCGATTGGGAATCGCCGAGAAGGTCCGCTAAGGTTTGAGACGTCGGAATGGCCCAACAGCCGGGAAGGCAACCCCTCTGACGGGGAATTCAGAGCCCGAAAGGATCTGATAGA
>JAKFGP010000045.1 GCA_021502835.1 Streptomyces thinghirensis | reverse complement strand
CCTTTGTTAGGACCTCTAAGCAAGAGCCAGACCGGGGCGCGGCCGACTCGGGCGGCCATCCGCGTGACCGCAGCGCGGTGTTCGAGCGCCTATGTCCGATCACCGGGCGAGACCATCTGCAGCCGGCTCGGACTGGACCCTCTCGATCGGCCCGTGCACCGCGCGGTGGACGCCCTTGCCTCACGCATGGCCGCCGCACTGGCTTTCCGTGCTTCCGCGTGATGAAGCCCGCACCCTTGTCGACGCCTACGCTCCAGCGGCCAAGGCATGGCCGGACACCATGCTCGGACAACTCCTCGCTCAGGGCATCGTGTCCAACGAGCGGACCTACAAGGCCGCGGAAAGCTACTGTGGTATCGGCATCGGTTTCCCCTGCACCAGGCGTTCGGCGACGACCGCGTCGTGCGATCCGTCTTCGCTGCAACCAGGACGAGATCGACTCGCTGCGTGAGGGCCGGCCGCTGGACGCCGACTCCCCTTGCGAAGCTGGCTGCGTCAGGCCGCCCCGAACTATCAGGAAGCTTGCATCGATTCTCCTGCCCGAGCAAGCCGGCACGGAACTCATCGACCTGCTGGCGTGCCCCTCCCCTGCCGACCACGGACACCGCCGGGCCCGGCCGCCGCGCGGACATGCCAGGGCTGTCGGCTGGCCCGGAGCTTCTTGGAAACGCTTCCCCTGCGCAGCACACGAAGCGTCAACGAACGCACCATCACGCTCCTCAACGAGACGGCCGCCCGTCACGGACGCGCTAAGCCGATGTGCTGGAGGCCGTTTTGGCGGTCACCGCGGAACCGGGGCATCTGCGCGGAACGCCGACCGTCTCCACCGGGTGCTGGTGAAAAGGGCACGGCCCGAACGCGACGCGCGGTGGGGCGTCGAGACCTACGCGATGCTGTGGGGACGTCACGGCGCTGCACCGGCTGCTGCCCTGGGCCCAGCAGTACCCCACCCCGCACGCTCTGCACCCCGCGTCCCGTCCGGCCCGGACCTCGGCTCGAGGACCGCACACGCCTGACCGTGACAGCGCCTGGCGCTACCGACGAGGAAGTCGTCCGGGCTGGCGGCGACGACGCTGGTGTGGACCTCACGTCCTCCAACCGGTTCCTGCGGGACCGGGCAACCAAGCCCTTCGTGCAGCCGCTCCTGGGCCACGCCAATGTTCTGGTGTCTCTCTGGACAGCTTCCTGCACGAGGACGTCGAGAAGGTCGACGACCCCTACCTCTTCGAGCGCCTGGTGTGGGTCGCCTACGGGGTGGTGGCCCGACGCGGCGAGGGCGAGGAGCAGCGCGGCCTCCTCGGGCAGGTCGCGCGGCGGCTCGTCGAGTACCTCTACGGTGATATCGCCTCGCCAGCACGCGCCTCACCCAACGCGCTGCTGTGCGACTTCGCGGCCACCCGCATCGTCACCATGGCGCACGGCGCTGGAGCCATCACCGTCGAAGAAGCAGGCGCGGTCAGGCATCCGCCACTCCTGCCCCGAGGTCGGGCAGGCTCCTGCGAAGGAGACCTCGACGCCCTCTTCCCGGCGGGAGCAGAACGAGTCACTGTGGGGATCGATTCACTCGTCCCTGTGATCACTGGGAGACTTCGCGGACTACGAGGTCCGCCCGGCCATCCACCACTTCAGCATGTTGCCGCTCGCATCCGACTATCCCCCGCCGGCCCTCGTGGCAGCGCCGCGATGATCCTGTCGTGGTGGACCCCACCCGCATCCCGGCCTTCGCGGAAAGCCTCCCGGAGTCCGTCCGGCCCGCTCTGAGCACACCGGCCGCCGTCGAGCAACTCCTCACCGGGTGGAAGGCGAGGCGAAGCCCTCGACCAGGACCGCAGTACGCACTACTGCAGGACTGCCGGGTGCCGCCGGCCGTGGACGAACGCCTCGCCGATGCCCGGCGTGGACGCGGAGTGGGCCGCCAGGTGGGTGCTCGCCCGTGTCGCCAGCTTGGGCTGGTCGCCCGAACTCTTCGCAGAATTCGACAATTCCCGGAACCGCATGTCCGGCTCCCGCCAGTCCCACAAGGGCGAACGGATCGGCAAGAAGTACCGGTGGATGGCGCTCCACGAGTTGGTGGAGCGGCTGGCGGGTCACCACCGGCACTCCATCGCACCGGTGAGCACGACCCGGCCGAAAACGAGGGTGACGTGGTGGTGCCAGCCGCTCCATGTGCGGCCCTCGAAGTGGGCCAGGCCCAGAGCCTGTTTCATCTCGCGGTAGTCGTGCTCGATGCGCCAGCTGGAGCTGGCCAGCCGCACCAGCGTCGCCAGCGGCATCCCGGAAGGCAGGCTGGAGAGCCAGAACTGCACCGGCTCGCTCTCACCGGTCGGCCATTCGGCGAGCAGCCACCGCTCGGGCAGTTCCGGATCGTCGGTGGCCTTGCGGACGCCGCGTCCGGCGGGACGGACCCGCAGGGGCGACGAACCGCGAGTACATGCGCTTGAAGCCGCTTCGGCCCTTGCCCGGCCGGAACCCCTCCCGCCAGGAAACCGGCCGTGCGGCAGCCTCCCCGGCCGCGATGACCAGGTCCTTCACGGTCTGAGCGGGCTCCGGTACTGCATTTCTCGGCGGCCGGCCGGTGCCCGCATAGGGCCGGTTAGACGGGCCGGGCCTCGGCCGGATGTGCGGTGTGACGGCCGGAGATACCGACCGCATAGGGCAGGCCCTCGTTCCTCCAGTCCGAGGCGGAAGGCGGCGGCATCGCCATAACCGGCGTCCGCAACGACCAGCGGGATGTCGATGCCCCACGAGAGGGTCTCGTCGATCATGTCCAGAGCCAGCTGCCACTTCTCCACATGCCCCACCCGGTCGGGAATCCCGCAGCGAGTACGGCGGGCGACCTTGTCCGCATCCGCCTGCGGAGAGGCCGGGTCCCCAGGAAGGGCGGGCAGGAACAGCCGCCAGTCGATCGCGGCCGAGGCACGATCGGTGGCCAGATGCAGCGACACCCCGACCTGGCATTTGGTGACCTTGCCCGCGGTGCCGGTGTACTGCCTGGCCACACACGCCGAGGCGTCCCCGTCCTTCAGGAAACCGGTGTCGTCGACGATCAGCGCTTCCGGGCCGATCGCCTCGTGCATCCGCCAGGCCAGCCGGGCTCCGTACATGCGCCGCATCCCCACGGACGGGGAGGTGATGAAATGCGCCAGTGCCTGCCGATTGCCGTCCTCACCGAGACGGGCCGCCATCAGCTCCACCGACTTACGCCGCCCGTCCAGCAGCAGCCGCGCACAACGCCTGCCCCCACCGACGCTGATCCGCGCGGAAGAACCCGTCAAACAACTCCGCCGCGAACGCCTCCAAATCCTCCACGGACTTCGGCCATCTCCTCCAGGTGTCACACCAGCTCAACGACACCTACGGGCAGGCAGACATGCCACTCACGAGTGAAGATGACCAAGCACTACTAGTCCTCTTCGTCGGGCGCCATGTCCGGCGCGGCGGTACGGGTGACGAGCTCGGAAAGGGAACGGTCCGCCAGCCTGCCGATCAGGTCGGGGTGCACAAAGAGGCCCTTCTCTTCCTCAGACTTACTCTTGTCGGCGATCAGCGGGTTGGCCCGGGCCCAGTTGTCGCAGCGGACTCCGGTGATCTGCCAGCACGTCGAGGCCCTCGGGTCCGCCCGCTATCTCGAAGGTGTGGTCCGTGAGGGGGCGGCTGACGTGCAGGTCGCGGGGCCGGGGCGCCGACCGCGTGAGCTGGTAGCGGAAGGACTCGTTCAACGACTCGAACCACTCGGGCAGTTCGACCGTGGCCCGGCCGTTCGCGTCGAGGACGGCCGAGCCGTCGTAGACGTTCTTCAGCTCGGAGGACTCGACGGCCGCGTGGATCAGGAAGCGGTCCTCGGGCGCCACCGGGTGGTCGATCCGCATGAGGTTCGCGCCGTCGTAGACCGTGCCGGTGATCACGACGTCGCCGTCCAGAATGCGGCTTGCGACAAGCCCTTCGCGAACAGGCCGACCGCTCCTCTGGCTTCGACCCCCGTTGCCCGGGCACTGTTGCCGAGGACGCCCGGACCGAAGGTGACGCGGCCCTCGACGCCGAGCCTTCCCTGATCCGCCCTTGCCCGACCCCGACGTTCTCCGTGCTGGGCAGCCGGAGCCGGGCGGCGCGCCGGTGCCCTGGACGCCGGGATTCGCGCCGCCTCCTGTGCCGGACACGCCCCCGCCCTGGTGCTCGTGCCCGAGACACCCGTGCCCTCCTCGCTCGACGCGGACACCCCCGCGTCGCTGGTGCTCTCCGCGAGGACGCCCGCCCCCGCTGGTGCTGGTGCCCTTGAGCCCGGCGCCGCCGGTGCCGCGTGCCGACGACCCGGGGACGACGCTCCGCCGGTTCCCGAGACGCCGGCGCCCTGGGCATGGTGCCGGACACGCCCGGCCTCGGCGCCCGTTCCCTCGACGCCGGCGTTCGCCCCTCTCCTATCACCCTTCCCGCTGACGCCCACTCCCCGGTACTGATGCTCGACCCCGGCGCCCTGGGTACTGGGTGCCCGAGCACACCGCGCCGGACCCGCCGCCTTACCCCTCGACGCCGGCGGAGGCGCCACCGCCCGTGCCGTGCAGGCCGACACCAGCGGTGCTGGTGCCGTTCGAGACCCCGGACCCGCGTCGGCGCTGCCGGTCACGCCCGCGCCCTGGCCTCCTCCTTGCCGGTGACGCCAGCCCCTTCGTGCGGGTATTCGAGACGCCGGCTCCGTCGGTGCTGGTGCCGGAGACGCCCGGTCCGGTCGGGGCGCTGCCTTCCAACGCCCGCCGCGGTGCCGCCGCCCTGCGCCCGGACGCCCGGCCTCTCCGTACAATGCCCGAGAGGCCTGGACTGGCGGTGGCGGCGCCGAGGACACCGGCGCCGGCGGTGCCAGGCGACGCCCTTTGACCCCGTCGCCCTGCTCGGCCCCCGGGGACTGGCGGGCCGGTAGCACCGGAACCCGTGACGCCTGGTCGGCGCTGGTGCTCTCCCCCGGAGACACCGGGGGGGAGGGGGTTTCGTGCCCGATCACTCCGGGGCCGCCGGGGAGAACCCGAGCAGGCCCGGTCCCGTACCGTGGTGGCGGCGGGGGGACACCCGAGGCCGTCGGTGCCGGTGCGCGGTCACAACGGGTTGGTCTGGCCCGCCCCGCCGGACTCCGTTCCAGTTCCCTCGGTGGTGGTGCCTCCTTCACCCGCGCCTTAGGCGCTGGTGCCCAGTACCCCGGCGGCGGCTCCCTTGCTGAGGCCCGACACTCCGACCCCGCCGACGCTCAGGCCGACGACGCCCTGCTCTCCGGCGGCAGTTTCGACTGGCCCACGACGCCGATGCCGCCGGACTCCTGATGAACCCCGAACACACCGGCGACCGGGTCGTCCGGCACGCCCGTGTTCCGCTGCTGTTGCCGATGACACCGTTGCCCGGCTTCGCAGTCTCCCCACACACCGAACTCGGTGGGGTTTCCGGGTCCGAACTGGCTGGGGCCGTCCTGTGCCTCCAGGGGGCTTCAGGGGTGACATGGTCGTCTCCTCTCCCGGTACGCCGAACGGGGATCCGGACGGATCACTGGCAAACGAGCTGGACGCAGAACACCTTCACCGGCTTCGCCAGTTCCGGCTAGCTCCACATCGACCGTCAGGTAGTAACGGACCGATTCGTTCGTTATCCTCACCTCTTCCGTGGGCACGGCGGGGATGTCGAACCTCGTGGAACTGACGAACGTCTTGGCCCCTCCGCCAGTGTTGTCGATCTTCCGGCCGTTGAGACCGTCACCGTCAGTGTGCCCGTGGAGGACTTGATTGGATCCGGTCACGAGCAGGGACCGCACCTGAACGCCGTCCGGCAGCACGACGTTCATGAATCCGTGCGCCTGGGCCACGCCGTCCGGCTTGGGACCGTGTCGATGGCCTGCAGCCACCCCGGTACGGCGTTCCCGTCTTTGGTGTAGCTGTGCAGGGCGGGAACCAGCGTGAGATGTCTCTCGTCGGCGCCCCCAGCACCTTCAGCATCGGGTTGATCTGGTTCTCCGCCAGCCCCAGGAACTCGGCTTCCAACAGATGGAAACGGCTGTTGAGTCCGTTCTCGCCGCCCGCCTGGACACGGTCTGGTTGTCGATCCAGTCCTTGTGGCTGAACTGGGGGTACGTAGCGCCTCAGTCATGGCGGTCGTCCTTGCGCAGGTGGATGAACGGGGACGAGAAGGGGTCCGCGACGTGATACGTCGGGAAGGTGTGCAGGCGCCTGGCCCCTCCGCTCCTCCGGATCGAGGTCCGCCAGGGCCCGCAGGTGGTCCGTGCGGGCATTCCACCCCGAGGGGTGGAACCAGTTGAGGACGTTGAGGATCAGGTCGTACTGCTCCTTCGTGACGGCCGCGTCGGGGTTCGACTCCAGATCGGGCTTGAGCCGGATCTCGCACTCGGTACGGGCCGCAGCCCCTCACCGGGGAGGTAGGCGGCCCGGATCATGACCCGCCCGGGCGTGCGGCCGAGAATCGGGCACACCGGGGGCGTGGGGCGTCGCCGGTTCGGCGGTGCCGTGGCCGTGGGGACGGCCGACCACGCGAGTACCTCGCCCGTGCCGGTGCCCAGCGAAAGCTCGGCGTCGAGCCGCGGCGGTCCCGGCGGGTCCTCGCGGAGGGGTGCGAGGTCGGCGAGGAGCACGGTGCCGCCGTCAGCGGCGCCATGACGAGGCAGGGCGGGTACGGGGGTTCCGGCGGGCTCGCGGCCAGCGCCGTACCGCCCCGGCCCGGGCTGAACACCAGCGGCAGGCGGACGTCGGTGGCGACGTCCACGACGTGCATCGCGCCCGACTGCCGCGGGCGAACCCCTCCGTCACCACGAACAGCAGCTTCCCGTCGGCACTCAGGCTCAGGGCCGCCGGGGCGGCGCCGGCGGGGAACCCGTCGATCTCGGCCTTGGGGTCCGCGTCGGGCGGGCGGTAGACGCGGACCACTCCGTCCCTGTCCGGGTCCGCCCCGGGCAGATCACGTACAGCTTCTTCCCGTCGGCCGTGACGGCGGCGGCGCGCCGGTGTCGTGGGTGTCGGCCTTCTCGCGCAGGGCCAGCGTCGCGCGCTCCACGCGGCACCAGTGACCGTCGTCGAGGACGGCGTACAGGAGGGGCTGCCGGCGGCGACCACGAGGATCTCGGCGCGGCGGGAAGCGGCAGAGTGCCCGCGGGCTGGCCCGTCGTCAGGGTGAAGGCCCGCAGGGTCTTAGTCGCCGCAGCCGACGTAGAGCCGGTCGGCGTCCGTCGCCAGCGCTGTCGGCAGGGGACAGAGGATCTCCGGCGGGGTGGTGGCCAGCGTGAGGTCCGCCGGGTTCAGCACCGCGACGCGGCCGCGCGGTTCGTGCGCCACGAAGAGGTGTCCGCCGCCGAAGGCGAGGGCTCCCGGGAAGAGGTCCACCCGGCGTGACGTGCCGAGACGCATCACGGGAGCGGGGCGCCCGGTAACCGGTTTGAGGGTGAAGAAGGTGATCCGGTGCGTGCCAGGCTCGGCCAGAAAGACCTGTGAGCCGTCCGGGGCGAAGCAGGCGGCGGCGGGTTCGGCGGCGGGGGCGGCCTCCACCAGGACGGACTTTCCTGCCTCGACCTCGACGGGGTCCGCTGCCGCGCCCGGGGGCCGTCTCCCCGGCGCCGGCGGCGCTCGGGCGGGTCACCGTGCGTTGCTCTCCGGCGGCGACGGCGACGCGCACGGTCTCGGCTGGTCCGGCTCGGCGGGCGGAGCCGGGTCGACGCGGATGTGGTCGAAGCCGGCCGCGAAGGCCCTGTGCCGCGAGCCGCCGGGGCGGTCAACGTGGTGTGACGGAGCCTCATGGCCCGGCCCTGGGCGTGGAGGGCGGCGTCGGGGTCGGTCTCGCCGGCGTCGCCCGGCGGCGGCTCGCCCTCGGCCTCCGGGAGGTACGAGCGGAGCACCACGAGCTCGCCGGCCGTGCCCGCGAGCAGGGCGAGCAACCGGGCGAGGGCGTCGCTGGTGACGCGTTGCATCATCCGGTTCCCGGGCTCGTCCCGGTAGTCGACGAGGCGTGGCGGCCGGTCGAGGTCGTCGGTGCGTACCCGCAGCATGCCCGGGTCGAAGTCGTCGGTGGGCGGGCCCGCCGCGGCCGCCTCTCCCGCGTCGAGGCGACCGGTGCCGCTGATGCTCCGCCCGGCCGTGAGGAAGGTGTCCGACAGGCCGATCCGGATCCGGCAGGTCCCGCTGGCGACGTGCTCGTGCCGCACGACCTCGACGCGGACCCAGACGTCACCGGCGGCGAGGGCGTGCAGGGCGCCTGGCGCGCGCGGCGGGAACGCGGCGTCGCCGACTCCCGAGCGGAGGACGGACCACCGGATCTCGGCGTCGGTGAACCGGGCGGGGTCGGGCTCCACGCCGAGTTTGAGGACGCCGCCCACCGTGACGTCCGGCGGGCCGGGGATCTGGTCCGTGGCGGGCGTGGTGATGTGGAAGACCCGCCGCGCGGCTGGGCGGCGTAGATGTGGCCTTCCTTGGTGTGGAGGACCCAGCCGAAGCCGGCCGCGTGGGCGAGGGGCTCCGAGCCGTGCGGGGCTGATGTCCGGCGTGTGGTGTGAGCAGGACGGCGCGCCCGACTCCGTGCAGGCCGGTGGAGGTGGGGTCGTACGCCTTGGAGACGTGCTAGCGCCCGGGCGGCGGGTTCGCCCGGGTCCGCGGGGTCGCCGTCGGCGGGGCGGTCCAGGTCGGCGAGGCGGCTGAGGAGGGCTTCGAGGGCGCGGAGGACGACGAGTTGCGTCCGGCGGCCGTCACCGTCGTCCTCGAAGGTCGGTCCGGGCCGGTCCGGGCAGCTGATCAGCCAGGCGGGGTCGAAGTCGGGTTCGTCGCGGGGCGGCGGTGCCGACCGTGGCTTCCTCGGGCGTGCCGAACTCGCCCTCGGCGGTGAGGGACTGGCTGACCGGGAGGGTCGCCGGCAGGACGCGCAGGGGCAGTCCGCCGGTGGCCACGGTGTCGCTGCGTTCCCGCACGACGAAGGGCTCGGGGTCCGCCGGGGCGACGGCGATCGCGCCGGCGGCGGTGTTCACCGCGGCCTGGAGCCGGTCGGGGGTGGGCAGCAGCCAGCGGTGGAAGATCCGGAGGCGGCGGCGGTACTGCTCGTCGGATTCGCCGGTGGCCGGGTCGAAGGTGTCGCGGGCCGTGCCGGAGATGCGTACCTCCTCGATGAGACCCGTGTACTGCGCGGCGATGTCGTCGTCTCCACCGGCTTCCGTTCCGGGCCGATCACGAGCTCGGCGGAGCTGGTCAGGGCGCCGAGGGGTGCGTCGAGGAGCCGGCGGGCCACCTCCTTTCCGTCGGACGTGGAGCAGGACTGTGGAGGTGCCGTCCGCGCGGGAGAGCACGCCCGCGATGTGGTGGAAGGCGCCGTCGCCGAGGTCGCGGTCGGCGAAGACCTCGACCGCGGTGGTGCCGTCGGAGAGGCTGAAGCGGACGTTGCGGTCGATGCCGCGGAAGGTGCCCACGGTCAGGGCCCAGCCCGTGTCCGCAAGGGTGTTGAGCTTCCGGCGTTTGGCGACGACGGCCCCGGTCGTGGTGGTCAGGTCGGTCCGCACGACCGCTTCCACGGTGAGGGCGGCGGTGGCCGGGAGGGTGAAGGCCGGGGCGTCGTCGACGGTGACGAGGCTCTCGTCCGGCCCGAAGCCGAAGGCGTGGGCAAGCGTCCGGTCCGGCCACTGCGGGCGCCGGTGTTGCGTCCCGGGCGGCCGGGGGTGACGGGGGTGGGGCGCGGCGGAGTCGACGACGGTGGTCACTTCGTCGTCGGGGTCCGGGATCCCGTTCGGGCCGACTGGGGGGACGTCGTCGAGGTGGAAGAGCGCGATCGTCGCGTCGTCGACCGTGTACGGCCTGGGCGGGAAGCGGGGTGCGCCCAGGTCGAGGCCGAGGAGGTCCAGGCTGACGCCGTGCGCGGTCTCGGTGTTCCGCTGTGCCGTCACGTCCCTGGGTGTTCGGCGACGAGTTCGTGCTCCGCCCGATGATCCAGAGCAGTTTGGCCAGGTTCCCGAGGAGTGCGGTGACCTCCCAGGTGACGGGTCCGAAGGTACGGTCGGGCGCGACGGGGGTGAGTTCGACGAGCTCCCAGTCGGTCGGTGATGGCGGCCGCGTCGCCGGGGATCGCTACGGTCACCGCCCTTCCGGCCGGGTGGCCCGCCGGGAACCGTACGACGACGTCGGACTCCCCTGGGCCGCGCCCTCGAACCGGGTGTAGGTGACCTGGACGGCGAGGGGTCGGGCGATGTCCCGCCGGGGGGCGAGCAGGTAGCGGGGGGATGCGGGCGGCGTGCCGTAGAAGCGCTCGTAACGGTCGAAGTCGAACTTCGGGACGGGGACCTTCTTGCTGTTCGGAGTCGGGTCGAGCCTCACGGTCATGCGCTCCATTCCCCGGTCGTACGGGGCGGGCAGGGCGCCCCGCATGACGGCGAGGGCGCCGCCGGGGAGCGGGTCCCGGAAACGGGGGCGTCCGCAGGAGGGCGTGCCGCTCATGTGACCACGACCTGGAGTCGGCCATGGAAGTGTCCACGGAGAAGCGGGCGATCTCGTCGGGGGCGAGGTTCAGGTTCTCGCCGACGGACGGTTCTGGGACCCGCCGTAGGTGCCACCGCCGTAGTGGGTCTGGCCGAAGGCGGGGGCGAACCGGCGCAGCCGCAGGTTCTGCACGTCCACGACGCCGCGGCGGTGCGGGCGCTGAGGACGATGTCGGAGTGGAGCACGCCGTGACCGAGCCGGAGCCGGTTGACGGAGGCGCGTACGGCGTCGAGGATCGCGCCCTTGACGGCCTCCTCGTCGTGGCCTGCCTCGACGACCAGGGTGGCGCGTATGCCGACGTCGACCTGGTTGGCCGCGAGGATGTCGGGGAAGACCGACACCGGCCGCCACTGCCGTACGACGTCGAGGACCTCGTCGTACACGCCGGAGATGAGCGCCTCGCCACCGTTCCACGGCCAGCCGGGCCGGCGGCGACGACGATGTCGAAGAAGTAGGGGGAGCCGGTCTGACGTTCCCGGGAGAAGGCGCGGCTGCCGAAGCGGAAGGTGCCGAAGGCGCGCCGGGTGGCCTCGACGCCGCCGAGCGGGTCGAAGATCGCCGCATCCCGTACGCCGTTCACGTCGAGCACCTGGGCGAGCAGCGCCTCCTGAGTCCACACGGTGCGGGGGACGCCGAGCAGGCGGGCCCGGTAGGCGGCGTCGGACTCGGCGAGGTCACCGCCGTGGAAGGACTGTTGCGCGACGACCTTGACCTCGACGGAGCCCAGGTTGAGGTTGTGCCGGGCCCATTCGGGGGTCGAGTCGCAGCGTCGTACGGGGGTCGATGTTCCCGGCGGCACCGCGGGTGACGGCCTCGACCTCGACGGTGGCCGTCGACTGTTCCACGGAGAGGACGGCGGCGCGGGCGCTCCGGAAGGCCAGGACGGGTTGGTCCGGCGCGGGCTCGGTCACGACGACCGTGCCTTGCGGGAAGGCGTAGCGGCGGTCGGTTTCTCCGTTCGTGATCGCGAGGACGACGGTCCCCCGGGCCCGCAGTTCGCGGCGGCGCAGGCCCAGGTCGCAGCCGAGCAGGTCCAGACCGGGGCCCTGGGCGGTGCTGACGAAGGTGCCGTAGTACTGGGATTCCAGCGCCCGCCACAGCTCGTGGGTGTCGAAGGCCGCGGCGTCCAGGACCTTGCGCAGGGCGCTGCCCGACGTGAGGTCGACGTCGTCGCCGAACATGGCTCGGGCGCGGGTCTGCTGGTCGGCGATGATCCGGTCGATGCCCTTGACGACGAACCCGTCCTCGCCGACGCCGTACCGTTCCTCGAGGTCGTGGGGTCCCCCTCGCTCGCAGGGTGACTGGGGTGTTCGCGACGGTGTCGACGACGGCGTAGACCGTGGAGGCGTGCGTGCGCGGCGGCGATCTCCCGGTGGGCCGCCTCGTCGAGGCCGGGTAGCAGTTCCCGATGGCGCGGGTCGTCGTCGTAGAACACCTCGCGCACGTCGGTGACGCGGAGGTCCGTGCTGAGGGCAGCGGACGAGTTCCATGGTGAGGAACTCCTTGCGGGTGGTCAGGTCGTCGGCGTAGGCGCTGATGGCCAGGCGGTCGAAGCCGAACCGGACGTTGAGCGGGTCGCTGCCGGTCTGGGTGGCGACGGCCAGCTCCAGCGCCTGGCCCAGGGCGTCGGCGCCGGCGACGAGGGCCAGGTCGTGGGAGCGTCCGTCGAGGACGAGGTCCCCGTCGTCGAGGGCGAGGCTGCGGCCGAGGCTCGGGGCGCCTTCGCGTACGGCGTCGCCCGACAGGTACGGGCGGATGGCGGCGGCCAGTTCCGGCACGGCCGACGAGACGCGGAAGCCGGGCTCCCGGGGTGCGGCGGACGGCGAGGGACCGGCCCTGAGGGCGTCCGCGGTCTGTCCGCCGGGGAGGTCCAGGACCGCGCCGCCGTCGGCGGAGGGGTCCTCGCGCGGTGCGAGTGGTTCGTTGCCGGTCATCTCCAGGGTCTCCAACACGGTCCCGGTCATCTGAGGGTCTCCAGCACGGCCGGGGTCGTCGTCAGGGTCGCCAGCACGGTCCGGGTCATCAGAGGGTCTCCAGCACGGTCTGGCCCGGTCCGCGACCTTCCACTGCCCTGGTCCCTGTCCGCTCGCGGTGACCCCGAAGGCCGTGGCCAGCAGGACCGGGGTACCGCCGACGGTCAGCTTCTTCGACCATCCGTCGGGGGTCGCCGGGACCGTGATGGTGCAGGCCTTGGGCGCTGCGGGGGTGGGCGCGGTGCAGGGGTGATCATGCCGGGTACGGGTGTGGCCGCCGAGCCGAACGTGAGGCCGTTCTCCTTGCCGGCGAGGACGACTCCCCTGCCCTTGACGGTGACCCGGGGGTCGCCCGCGGCGAGCCTGAGCCTGCCCTGGTGGGTGCACTCGATGATCGCGCCTTCGACGAGTACGAGGGCATCAGCTGATCGCCACCTTTCCGTTGCCGATCGTGAGGGTCACTCCGCCGGACTTGAGCACCACCTCCTGCGCTCCCCCGTCGACGGTGACCTTTCCGTCGGCGGCGATCTGGACCGAGGTGCCCGACTTGTGGGTGAGCAGGAAGACTTCGGCGTCCCCCTCGGTGGGCCGGTCGCCCACCGGCGAGCAGGCGTTCTCGCCGATCGCGATCTTCAGCCCGATCGCCTCCACGACCCGGCGGCCGTCCGCGGCGATCAGGTCGTTGGCGCCCTTCCCGGTCGGTTTGGGCGCGCTGCCGACGGTCAGGTCGGTGGGCAGGCAGAGCCACCAGTCGCCCTCCTGGACTTCGGCCGCTCCGTCTGGGGATCGTTGGGCCACAGGAAGCCCGTCACCACGGTGTCGTCGGGGTCGTCCCTGACCTGGTTGAGGAGGGCGCGCATGCCCCGGTACACCGGGACCGAAAGACCGACGTTGTGCCAGGCGAACGGTGACGCGACGGGCCTGTCGTACCGCTCCCCGGTCGCTCCGTTGACGGGCAGTTCCACGCTGGGCGACGCCTTGGCGTAGTCGGTCGACTGGCCGACCCTCACGCTCGCCACCCGCTTCTCCGGCGTGGCCTTGTCTATCTCACCGACGTCGACGGAGGGGTGCGCTGCGGCCCGCTCCTGGGCCTTGCCGGCGATCAGGTCGGCGATCGACTGCGGACTCGCCTTGCGGGCGAGCTCGCTGCGCCGGCAGTTGCCGCCGATCCCGCTGAACTCCACGGCGCGGCCGGTGCAGGTGTAGCCGTTCCGCGGCGAGAACGTGTGGGTGAGCTGGAGGACGCGGAAGTTCATGAGCGCCTTCTGGTAGCCCTCGACTCCGGCGGCCACCATGAGGCCCGCCCGGAAGGAGGGGACGCCGAGCACGGTGAAGTCGAAGAGCTCCACCTTGTCCGGTTCCGGCTTGTCGGTGACCACGGCCTGTTTGCCGACCGCCTCCAGCTGCGTGGGTTTGAATTCGGCCATCCGGGCCACGGTCATCGTCGCGTACGCCACGAGACAGTCCTCGGAGAGCATCGCGGCCGCGAGCAGGGCGTCCGGGGGATGAAGGGGAACCTGCTGTCGGTGGGCGGATGGCTGAGGTCAGCCCGCACTGGACCTTCCCGTCCTGGACGAGGATCTCGTAGCCGAAGTCGGAGGCCATTCCGCTGAGAAGTGCGAAGGAGTTCTTGCCCCTCTTGTTGATCGGGCGTTTGGGGGCGTCGGGCTCTTCCGGGCCTTCCAGGGGACTCGGCGAGGTCGACGATGGCCTTGGCCGCGTCGTAGGGCGTCGAGGCCTTCCGCGAGATGACGGCCTCGGGCGGCCGGGTGCCCGGGTCGGTGTGGTTGAGCAGTCGGTACGCCGCTCCCCTCGTGCCCACTGAGCCGTATGCCGAGCGGAGGGAACCGGGTCGCCGACCTGACCTCGTCGACCCGGCCCGTCATGACCACGGCCCGCCCGGACGGGTCGTCCAGATACCCGAGGTGGATGTCGACGATGACACCGCCTCCGGGGCCGGTGTCCTTGGCGAGCTCGCTCGTCAGCTTCTCCTGGACGAGGAGCGGCAGGTCCGCAGGTGATCTCGAACGTTCCCGGCTCACCGATCGCGTACTGACCACGATCTCGGCGTCGCACAGCACGGACCCGCTGCGGACGTCGTTCGAGATCTTGAGCATCATGATCGGGAAGTCGATCTGGTACCAGAGGATCACTCCCATCGCCGCGCCACCCCGATCACTATCCGGGAACCGTAGTGGCCGGCTCCGTTGAGATTGCGCGGGCCACCGTCGCCTCGACGAGCTTGACCGCGAGCGGGCCCGCCTCGTGGACGAGGTCCGGTTCGGGGCGAGCTTGCGCTGGAGGAGGACGCGCGGCCCGTCGGGTCCGGCGGTGGTCACCCTGAGCACCAGGTGGCCCGGGGGCACCGGCTGCTGCTCGGGGTCGACCGGCTGGGACACGGCTCCACGACGCCAGGTCGTACAGCATCTCGGGCGGGTCGTCCTCACCGCTGTCGAAGTTGGCGTACAGGGCGAAGTCGTAGGTGGTTCCGCCGACCGGGCAGCGGAAGGCCTGCGGGAGCCGCGTCGGGCTCGACCGGGAGTCGGTAGAAGGTCGGTTCGGTGCTCACAGCCCACCTCCCCAGCTGGCGGTCCGGCGAGATCATCTCGCTGACGGTGGGGATCGCGGCGGAGCCGGTGGCGAGCGCGATGTCCATGGCTTCGCCCAGGATCGCGGTCAGGCTCGATCGAGGGCACCTGTTCGAGGCTGATGGCGACGTCCAGGGCGTCCCGCTTCTGGTTGGACTGGGTGAAGCGCAGACTGGTGATCTGCATGTCGAGGCTCACGGTCATCCCGCAGACGACCGGCAGCCCCGCCATCTTCATCAACGGCGCCGTGGAGCCCGCCAGCGCACGCGAGGTGAGCGCCATTGCCTCCAGGCCTTCTTGGTCAGCAGCCGGGTCCTGCCGACGAGTACGGCCTCCACACTGATCGACTTGGTCGTCGGCGCCACGAGCTGGGCCAGACGGCTTCCGGCGATCCTGGCCACCTGATATCCCTCGCCGAGGGACAGGCTGGTGACCGTAAACAGCGGAACCGCGCCGATCAGGACGGGGACGTTCACACCGGCGGGCATGGTCCGCGCCTACCTTCCTGCTCATTTCCCGTGGCCTCCTTGCCTGTGCGCCCGCTTCTTCTTCCGTTCCGGCTCCGTCACCTCTCCGACGACCTCGTACAACGGCTCGCCCGCCACGTCTTCGGCGACCTCGGGGGCGACGCGCGTGGGTGGCTCTGTGTCCACGCGCACGCGTGGCTTGGGGACCGCGCCGCTTGCGGGGTGGGGGTTCGAGACTGACGCGCGGTCCGGGCGGGGGCGGCTCGACCGCGATCCGCTGGCGCACCGCGGGCTCGGCCGGGGCTCGTGCTCGGTCCCGGTCTCGAACGCGGGCTTGGGCTTGGCCTCGGTCTTGGGCTTGGCTTTCGCCTCCGACTTCGCCTTGGCCTTGGCCTTGGCCTTGGCCTTGGCTTCGGACTTCGCCTTGGCCTTGGCCTTGGCCTTGGCTTCGGACTTCGCCTTGGCTTTCGCCTCCGACTTCGTCTTCGCCTTGGCTATCGCTTCGGACTTGGCCTTCGCCTTGGCTTTCGCGTCGGCCTTCGCCTTCGCCTCGGCCTCTGTCTTCGGCTTGGCCTTGGCTTTCGCGTCGGCATCTGTCTTCGGCTTGGGCTTCGGTTCCGCCTCGGCTTCGGGCTTGGCCTCGTGCTCGGCCTCGGCCTTCGGTTCGGTCTCCGCCTTGGGCTCGGCCTCTGCCTTGGGCTTGGCCTTCGCCGTCTCCGGGGGCTTCGGCTTCGGTGCCACGTCGGCTCCCGCCACCTCCCTCGGGCTCGCCTTCCGGGGCGCCCCTCGGAGCGCTCGGCCAGCCGCGGTGCGGCCTCACCCTCCTCTCAATCAGCTCCTCGGCCTGCTCCGCGGGGTCAGCCATTCCATGTTCTCGTGCACGTACCTCTCGAACCACTGGGCGAAGTTCTCGCCGCGCCGTGCCCTCGGCGGCCGGGGTGCCACCCGTGGACGAGGTCCTCGCCTGATCCGGGACATCTCGTGGATGACCCCGTCCGCCCCGCCGTGCTTCTTCACCTCCACGAGACGCTGCGTGATCGCCTTGTAGTAGTTGTCCGTGTGCAGCACCTCGTGCAGGGTCCCGGCCTCGTGGATGACCTTCGGGTCCGTCGAGGTCTGGGTCAGATAGATGCCGTTCAGCGGGGAGGCGTCGGGATCCACGCCCGCCCATTCGAGGATGTCCCTCGCGGGGCTGGGCGCGACGGTCCGACGCCGGCACGCCGTGGTGTGCTGCTCTGCCCGTACGGCTTGTGCTGACCGATACCCTCCATGGACTGCGTCATCTCGTGCGACGGCGACCCCGCCTCCCCGAGCTTCGACTTGAGTTCCTCGCGGGCGCTGAGCGCCTGGGCCGGCGCCTCTTCCGCCTCGTGGTGCAGGGCCTTGGCCTCCTTGCTCGCCTTCGACTCCGCCTCCGCCACGATGTCGGCGACGTGCCCTTCGGTCGTGCCCTGGGCCTTGGCCAGCCCTCGAACTTCTCCAGGGACTCCATCGCCTTCGCGGGGTCGGTCTCGGCCGTCCGCGCGATCTGCCGCAGCGCGTTGTCCATCGCCTTCGGGTTCTTGACCTTGTTCTTCGGGAACCGCTTGCGCAGTTCCTTGATCCGCTGCCGCACTGGGGCACGTCGAGGACCGTCGCCTTGACGGGCGGCGCCTTGAGCGGCCTGTCAAGGCGCCGCCAGGGCCCCTCTTCGCCTGGTTGAGCTTCGACGAACTCGCCGAACTCCACCGCCTTGCCCTCGGCGAGGTGCTGCGCGCGGATCTTCTCGAGTCTCGCGAGCATCGCGTCGAAGGCCTCCACGCTTCCGGCGGGAGCGGGAGTGCATCTGGCCCACGACGGCGATCCCTGTACTGTGCACCGCCTCCATGCGCTTCGCCGTCGGCGGCGAGCATCGCCAGCAGGTCCGCCTTCACCTGGGCCCCTGCCCCGATCCGGCCGTAGCCGATCCGCTCCAGCATCGCTGCGAACCGGGCGCCCCTCGCCCTCCTGGAGGGCCTCGGCCACCTTGGCGACCTCGGCGACCGTGAAGGCGTCCTTCCCGGTCAGCCGGGAGAACATCTGTGCTACTTCGGGTGTGGAGACCGCCCGACTTGGCGCCCAGCACCCACAGGACCTCGGCCTTCGGCGAGGTCGGCGAGCACGGGGCCGAGCCGGGGATGCTCCATCAGTTCCGCAAAGACGGCTGCCCTTGGGCACGTCGATCTCCTGCAGGACGGCGCCGAGGCGGACGCCGTCCTCCTCGGGCAGCATGACCATCAGATCCACGACCGCGTGCTCGTCCTTGAGCCCGTTCAGGTACGGCGCTGCCGCCGTGCAGGGCCTCGGCCAGCCGGGTGAACCGTGCGGCGATCTGCTCGCCCTCGAACACCTTGAGCATTTTCAGGAAGCGCAGGATGGCGACGACCTTCTCGAGCCTGGCCAGAGCCTCGACGGCGGCCTTGATCTCTGTCATCCAGGTGAGTGCCTCGATGATCACCACCCACTTGATCCTCGTGAGACGCGCGCGGCCCGACCCCGAGGAGCGCGGCACCCCGCAGACCGTTGACGAGCGCGCCGCCGACCGCGCTGCCGACCTTCTGGACCAGCTCCTTCAGTTGCTTGGTCGACGCCTCGTGGCCGTACCAGGCCAGGTAGCAGGTGTACGTAAGTTTGTCGAGTTCCCAGAGCGCGGAGAGGATCTTCTCTGGCTGGGTCAGCATGATCTTGATGGCTTCGAGCGTCCCCAGGACGAATCCCATCGCCGCTCTGACGGCCTCCTCGATCTCGATCATCTTCTTGAGATCGACGACGGCCGTCTGTTCCTGCTCGACGTTCCGACTCAGCCCGACGTCGTGCTGCATCGTCAGGTTGAGCGCCTCGGCCACGAGGCCGATGAACTCCCGGACGGTCAGCTCCTTGTGGTCGCCGAACTTCTTGCCGACCTCCATGAGCAGGTCCCAGAGGTCACTTCCCAGGTCCGCGAAGAGCTGCTCGTACAGGCCTGCCGTGATCAGGCGGTCCCGGACGGCCTGCAACTCGGTCATGCCGTCCAGCGAGAAGCATGATCTGGATGATCGCGTGCCGTGGTTCCTCGAACGTCCAGGCCTTGACCAGGATCTCCAGGTACTTTCCCTCCGCTCCACCGACGCCAGGGCCAACGCCTTCGCGTTCATCTCGGACAACTGGTCGAGCGGCCTTCCAGGGCACTCGTCGTTCCCGGCGAGTGCGGCGTCCACGAGGCGGTCGAGTTCCTGGAAGGTGAGGGCCTTCAACTCCTCGGCCAAAGGCCGAGTTCCTGGTAGAACTTGCTCAGCTGCAGCCAGCGCTCACCCTCCTCCTGCTCCCCACACCCAGCCGCGTTCCTTGGTCCACAACAGGTTCACGCCGTACCGGTGACCGTCCAGCGTGGTGACGATGCGAAGGACACGGAATCCCGAGTAGATGTCGACCTTCTGACCCGCGAGGTGCCCGACTGCCACTGCCTTGCCGATGATCTCGTCGGTGACGGTGGGACTGGTGGCGACCGCCCAGAAGTAGCTCTCCGCCGTCCCAAGCGGGCCCTCCAGAACGGCGAATGAGCGGGCCCCGAAGATGTGGTCGCCGAGCTGCACCGCGTGGATGAGGCTCTCCGTGCGCGCGTGGTGGGTCGCCTCGCCCAGCATCACGAGTTGCGTGGCGCCGATGACCATCACGGCACGTCCGTCGACCGGGCTCGGTCCCTCGATGACCTCGCCCCGCGGCCCCGTCACCACGGTGGCGTCTCTGGCTTCCTCCCCGGCGTCCGCCGCCACGTCCCGTGTCCCGTACGGCGCTTCCGGAGGCCGCCTCTTCCCGGCGACATCTCGGTCGCGGTGCCGGTGGCGGGAGCCGCGGGAGGGACAGGTGTCCGATCGGCGGTCGGAGCGGTCGGGCTGCCCGAGGCTGCGGGGGCTGCGGTGACGCTCGTCGGCTTTCTGGGGGTGGCGGCCTTCCCGGTGATCCGCTGTGTTTTCACCCGCGGGGGTCGCGCCCGGTTCCGGGGTCTTCCGCGCGGCGTCCCCTTGGCTCTGCCCGGGGCGGCCCGGCCCGTGCCCTGCCCGGCACCGCTCTCCCCCTGCTTCCCATCTTTCCGTGCCGCCCGCCCCGCCTTCTTCCCCGCCCTCGTCCGCCTCGGCGACGGCCATGGCGGAAGGTGAGGTGCGCGCGACCGGTCGGAGTGGACTCCGTCGGCGCCCCGGCGGCCGTCTCGTCACCGGCCGGCGGCCACCCCGGCCGTGGGCCGGCGATGCCCGCGTCCCGGTCGTCCTGCTCGATCGCCCGGCTGACCGCGCGGAGCAGCAGCGCCTCCAGCCCTGCTCCGTAGTCCGGCGGTTCCGCGTCCCCGGTGAACTCGACCGAGGTCGGCAGATGCAGTCGCCGGTACGCCACGCGGCCCACCGCCGTCTCCGCGGCGAGTGACCGGTCTGACTACGACGGGCGCGTTCACGGCGCCGCCCGCGCGCGGTCCGCCGCGTCTGCCGCATCCGCATCCGCATCCGCATCCGCATCCGCCGGGACGATCTCGGTGAATCCCGCCGCGCGATCCGCGCCCGCGCGAAGCTCAGGCGTGCGGCCAGTGCCTGCTCGACCACCTCGCCCAGGCGTTCCAGCGCGGCGGGCGAGGGAGTCCCCGTGATCCTCACGGTGATGGGGAAATGGCAGGTGATCGTGGTGGGCATGTGAACTCTCCGGGCCACGCGGTCAGCTGAGGGCGTCGTGCAGGGGCCTCGTAGATTCCCGAGACGAGATCCTGGCGGGTCTCCTCGGCGATGTCTCCCGCCACGACCACCTCGATGGGAAGTGGAAGTGAGTTCGGCCCCCGACCGGAGACCATGACGGGCTCCGGTCCCATGACCTCGCAGGGCGCCCTGTTGCTCGAATTCCTGGTGCGACATGGGGTCCTCCGCACGCCGCGGGCTCAGGCGCTTGGTGGGGGTGACTTGCAGACGAGACGCAGCTGAAGGTGGTGGTCGGGACGCCGTCGACGAGGATCGTGCTCGCGGCGGACGTGATGTAGCAGTCGTTGAACAGGATCTGCTGGAACGTCCAGTCGCTGCCGGAAGCCTCCTGAAGCCCGATGTTGAAGCTCTTGTGCGTCAGAGCGATGTCGGTGAGCTTGGCGACCGCCGGGCCGATCGCCTTCACCGCCATGGAGAAGGAGAACGCCTTGGGCTGGACCACATGGGCGACGTTGTCGGCCTCCAGCGAATGCAGAGGCACCACCGGGCTGTTGAAGGTGGGGTTGAAGGAGTCGATGGGGGTGACCGCCGTGGTGTCAGAGCATCACCGTCAACCGGGTGTCCCACTTGACCTCGGACATCTCATCGCTCCTTAACCCCTGAGAACGAGCTTGACGGCGATCTGGTGGATCACGCCCGCGTAGACGACCGAGACGTCCATCTCGACCTTCCGGCCGCTCCGCCCCTCGCTGATCTGCACGAGCTCGTCGGGAGTGAGGGTGGCGCGCTCGCGTTCCATGAGCACGAGCAGCGGAATGTGGATGGCATAGCTCTCGATGACGCCCCGGGTCACCTGCGGCGAGGCACGCTCTGGACGAGCGTCACGACCGTGCGCAGCCCCAGGCGGTCGATGCGGAGGTCGCCCACGGCCTGGATCAGCGCGGCCTTGATTCGAAGCTGATGTCGTCGAGCGTGCGTACGACGTCGACGTACTCCTTGCCGCCGGCAGGGCTGGCGTTGCGGCCTTCACCCAGGTACAGGGCGTGGCCGGGGAGCAGCACCGGGCTCGCCACCCAGTTGATCGACGCCGTGTAGTAGGCCTCTATCTCGTTGGCGGTGAAGAGCTGGGACATCTCGATGGAGATCGGCTTGAGGCAGGAGCGAGATGTGGGGTTCGTGGCCGGCGATGACTCCGGCCACCGCCGCTGCCACGTCGTCGTCCGACTTGCTGGGCGACCAGGACCATCCGGTTGCTCTTGATGTCCCCCTTGTTCAGGCCGATCTGCTTGGCCTGCGTCAGCGTCCGATCCAGCATGGCCACCCCGATGCGCTCGCCGCCGTCGCCGCCGGGTTGGAGACCGTGGTGACGTGGTTTCGCCAGGAGTTCGACCGGATGGTTGGTGCCCGGCTGCTCGTTGAGGGGGGTGTTGGCGAGCACCACGATCTCGCGCCGGGACGTCCGCGGCGTCCGCGAACGCGGTGGTCCAGGAGGGATTGGCGGGGGCCAGTTCGATGCCCCAGACCACGGTGGGGGCGGGGTCTGTCGGAAGGCCATCGAGATGGCGGCGGCGAGGTCGCTCGTGCCGTGGCCGACCACCGGGTCGTCGACCGGGTGCGGGTTCTTCAGGTCCTTGTCGAGCGTCAGGGTGAACTTGGTGGCGGAGACGGCGGCGACGCTCTTGATGGTGCGCACCTCGGCCGTGCTGTCCTGCCGACCACGACCTCGGTGTCGGTCGGGAACTCTGCCGCTGCGCTGACGGCGGTCGCATTGGCTTCACTCTTCTCCACCAGTTTCGTCGCGCCCATCGGGTACTGCTCCGCGGCTTTGGCCGGGTCGGTGAATCGCTGGGCGGCCGAACTCGAGCTTCCGACGGCTCCCTTGCCGATGATCAGGATGTCCCCGGAAAGCCCTGGTGGCGGGCGTAAAGAGATCACTGCTGGCTGCGACAGTGACGTAGTTGAACGGCATCGAATGCTCCCTCACCGTATGCGCGCCCGGTCTCCGTGGAGGGGCGCGGCCGGTGCCCACCGGGCGGTCAGGGCGCCGCCTCGAAGGCGGCGACGAATCCCTGGGTCGCCAGCAGATCGCCGACCAATTGCTCGGTCGTCTGTGACGGGTCGTCAGGCGTGAGGGCGGGGAAGACCAGGCCAGCCACGCGCTGGAGGCGAGCCTGGTGCCGCCGTCGTGGACCTCGGACTGCGGGCTCGCGGCGTCGACCGCCCGTTTGGCCTCGCTGAGTCGGCGCAGCGCGTCGGCCGAGGTCGAGGCGGTCGGAAGAAGAGCGTCGACACCCGCAGGGCGAGGTTGCGGGCCGGCGCTGTCGGTTCGAAGGGAGGGGGTCGGCGTACTGAAGTCGGTAGGGCCGCTCGAACTCGCCCGGCCGCGTCCCGGCGCCGTCGGCCGCCACCAGGGGTCCGCGTCCACGGAGGCGAGGGCGCCGCCGACCGGTGCCGTCTTCACCGGAGACCATCGTGTCCAGGGACATGTCGATCCAGTGCACCGGGGGTGTCGCCGGGATCTCGACGGTGGCCCGCGCCTGTTCGGTGCTGGGGATCGACTTGTCCCACGAGCCGTGGACGGCGAGGGTGGCGTGGACGGCGGTCTGGAACTCCTTGTGGTCGACCTTGACGGACTCCACCGACCTGATGTCGAGCAGGGCGGGGTCGTAGACGGAGACGAGCAGCGACCGCAGGCGCTTGCGCTCCAGGTCGGCGCTGGGGGACAGCAACGCCTCCACGTTCCCCGGTTGGAGGTACCGGAGCATCAGACCGTCCGTGAAGGGAATCGTCGCTGCCATCTCGCTGTCACCTTCTTCAGCGTACGTCGAGGAGTTGAGCGGGTCATGTCGGGCCCGGACTCTCCCGGCCGCGCGCCCGGATCAGCCGGTGTTGAACTGCGGCAGGCAGTACGCACATCCGTTGTAGCCGTGGGCCAGGGGCCAGTTCGATGCGCGGGTACGGCTCCTTGCTGTGCTGGCTGATCTGATCCCAATAGGGGCAGGTCTTGATGTGGACCTCGCCGGTGTTGCGGTTGCCGAAGAACCACTCGGATAGGTCCTTGACCGGCGTGATCTCGATGGTCAGGCGTCCGGCCACCTCGTGGTCCTGGATCTGGGTGGCGACGAGGTCGTAGGTTTTCATGTGCACAGCCTCGTGGGAGAAGTCGATGGTGACATCGGCGAACACCTCGTCATCGGCGTCGAGACGGAAGCCTTCGACGAGCGCCGTGTCCCCGCCCTTCATCTGCAGCGTGGTGCGTACTTCTCCGGCCTCCGTCGCCTCGATGTTGGTGAGGGTGGAGGGCTTGACGATGCGGCTCAGGGTGCGGATGGTCACCTGCGTGTCCGGCGGCATGGCGGTGGCGTCGAGCTCCCACGCGCCGTCCGTCGCCGCCGGCCCGCCGTTGAGCTTGATCGTCACCTTCGTCTGACCGCCGAGGATGGACGGCTTGGAGCACACGTTCCGCTGTCCCACGTTGTTGTCGAAGCGGACGAGCTTGTCGTGGGATCGACTCACCCTCCGGAATCGTGGCGGTGACGGCGGGGTCGTCCGCGCCGTGCGCGACCGCGATCAGGCACTCGTGACCCTCGATGGCCGGTGTCCAATGGAAGGGGCCCGATGCGCACCGACCCGCCCGCAGGGATCGGTTGCTGAATCGTCATTTTCCGCCGACGGACTCGAAGGAGTTGGGCCACGTCATGCCGGTGCCCGGGGCACACCGGCGCGCCTCGACCGTGAAGCTGCCCGCCGGCGCCTCGTCGGTCCCGCGGTTGTGCACGCGCACGTACACGTAGTTCGGCCGATTCATGATCGGCTCTTGGTGACCCTCGTCGGGGTTGTCATCCGCCAGCTCGTTGCGGACCCAGATGTCCGGGGACGTCCAGAACGGGTCTCGGTCGGTGCCGCTGGGCTCCTCACCCGTGTCCCCGTCCCTGTCCCTGATGAACACGTCGATGTTGGGTTTCGGCAAGAGGCCCTGGCGGACAAAGGCGCCGCGCAACACGTTCATGTGCAGACTGCCGTGGACCTCGGTGTCCGCGGCGATGCAGATGTTGGCCAGGTGGATGGCGTTGCCCTTGCTATTCGGGGTGTCCGCCGCCAGACGCGGCACCATCGCGAGCAGCACCCTGATCAACTTATCGGCGGCCTTCTCCCGTACAATCTTCTCCCTTCGACGCCCCGCCCATGCCGAGGTAGCACTGCCACAGCGCCGAGGCCAGCATGGAAGTGCGCCGGTCGGGCGTGAAGCTGTCGAAATCCGGGTCGTCGAAGCGCTGGGTCAGGTCGAGCCGCCGGTCCTGGCTCCACGCCTCCTGTGCGTTGTTGTCGAAGGGGAACGTCTCGGTCCGCCGGTGCCCTCGCGGGTTGAACCGGTCCCGATAGATGCCGGCCATGACGTCACAGATGCTGTGCTCGTACTCCAGGGGGCCGTCGCGCCCGGCCGCAGCCACTGGATGACTCGTGCGTGTACTGTGCACGATGATGCCGAGGTCGGCGGCCCCGGGCACGTGCTTCATGTCGAAGCGCATGCGCGGCGGAACCGTGGTGCCGATCCACTCGCTCCGGTCGATGGTCGGGGCTCCCGCGGGTCCACGTCGACCGCGACCATACGGGCGTTGAGTTGCGGATTGCCGAGCTTCTTGAGGTAGTTGGCGAAGCGAGTCGACCCAGTAGTACGCATTCGCGCTGAGGAACCCGAGGTTCGCGCGATGGCTCTCGAAGACGAAGCGGGGCGGTGAGGCCGATTCCGGCTGGGCGAACCCCGACTCGTCCCAGTCGACGCAGCGGCACGTGGGACCCGCGAGGTGGAACTTCCCGTTGCCGTCGGCGGGCGAGACGTCCGTCTGCACCTCATGGGCCAGCGCCTCCAACCCGTCGTTGGTCGACAGGGAACCGAGCGTGCCGATGTTCGAGTCGGTCACGGGTCGGGCAGATAGACGTTGAGCGTCGCCGTCACGTACCTCCCGCGGTCTCGATCCAGAACAGGTTGCCGCCGACTGCGTCGACGATGACACGGAAGTGCTCGAAGGCCCCGGAGGTCTCGACGACGAGGTCGTGGACCAGGGTGCGGGCGTGCCGTCGGGATGCCTCCTTCCCCTTCCTCGCGAGCTCGACCGAGGCGGTGGACGGTCCGCCTCCGGCAGCGGTGGCCTGGACGTGTCCCGCAGATAGCCCAGGTTGTCGCGCACGACGGCAGAGCGGCTTCGTACCCTCCTTGAAGGGCGCGAGCGCGGCCCTCTCGACGACGTCGGGGCTTGGGCCTCGGTCACGTCGGGGAATCGGAGACGTCGGGCTCCGTCGTGTTCTCAACTTGCACGACCGCCGCCTGCCCGGTGTCGGCCACCATCTGTAGCGTGGCCCGAGGACCGGAACGTCCTGGTGGAACTGCTGATAGCGGACATTGAGCGCTCGATGCACCTGGTCCTTGCCGGACCTCACGGAGGTCCGCGCCCTCCGGTCCCGAGTGCGTCCTGCGCCCGCTCTCGTACGAAGGTGTTGACGGCCCTGGCGGGCAGTCGGCGTCACGGAATAGCGTCGCACCGGGATCCTAGTACCTGCGCAGTACGCCGTCGGCGCCCCTGTGCTCTCCGATCCCGGGAGCCAGCCTCAGCGGCAGGCCGGGCTGCGGGCCCGGGTCGTCCCTGTGCCGGCGCTCCCTCGTTCCGGCCCATGACGTACTCCTTGCGCACATGGATCGATTCCTCCGTGGCAGTTCACCCCTCGGTGCCTGGCACCGTCGACGGACGCGGCAGTCGGTCGGCGCGGCGACGCGGAGGGCGGTGGGGTTCGTCAAGGGGCCGGGCCTCTGCGGGACCGTCGATCCGGAAGAGCGAGGAGGTGAGCGACCTCCGTCGCGTGTCTCCCGCCGGCGACCACCATGTGCGTCGCGAAGATGCTGCAGTTCTGTTTGCCGCCCATGGCGCTCCCGTCGCCTGCGGCTGCGTCTCACACACCAGTTTAGATACGTGCACGCCGGTAGACCACCCTGACCAGATGGGTGTACAATTCATAGTTCGATAGCAACCCTGACTTATCGTCACAGTGTTGACTTACTGTCACTACCCTTGAGCCGCCATGCGCCGCGGACGGCGCCCCTGTCAGGTTTCATCGAGTTCCTGGCAGCGCTGACCCCACTCGCACGGGCCAGGCGACCGCCGTCGTCGCGTTGCACAGAGACCGACCCACTGGACGCCCGCCGTGAGCTGCTCGGCGGCGCCGCCGTGACGCTCTATGGCCCGGCCGAGGTGATCTTCCACCGTGTTCCGGACGTAGATCGCGGCGAAGTACTGCGTGTCGTTCGTCAGGTAGGGCGTGGGCCGACGCCCTACCCGGAGTCCACGGTCATCCACGCCGTGGTCCTGGGCCAAGATGATATTCACCGCGCTGTCGCGTGATCACGCCAACCGTGTGGGCGTTGTCGCCCAACGGACGACAGTTCCGCACGATGCCCTGGCAGGGCTGTCCTCGCCCAAGATGTCTCTGTGCTCCGCCCGATCGCTCGCCCGGGCTTATGAGAGTGCCCTGAGCCTGGCACGGTGGGGAAGGCTGCACTGTGCGTCAGGTCTCCCATTTATAAGTCATCTCATTTGGCTAGTCGGCGATAGCAGATGAGGGTGCAGGCGATGCTGGTGAAGGCCAGGGAAGTGGCTCGCCTTGCGTTCGTAGCGTCGGTGGAGGCGTCGGTATCCGGCGAGCCAGGCCATGGTGCGTTCGACGGTCCAGCGGTGCCGGCCCAGCCGCTGGCTGGAGTCCGATGCCCCTTGCGGGCGATCCGGGGGTGTGATGCGTCGGTCGCGTAACCATCGCCGCAGGTGGTTGTAGTCGTAGCCCTTGTCGCCGTGGAGCTTGCCCGGTCTGCGCCGTCGTCGTCCGCGCCGGGAACGGATCGGCGGTATGCCCTGCACGAGCGGGATCGGGGCCTGACTGTCGTGGACGTTGGCACCGGAGATACCGACGGACAGGGGCAGACCGGACCGCTCGGTGATCAAGTGGATCTTCGAGCCGTACTTGCCCCGGCCCGCAGGATTCGGACCTGTCAGCTCCCCCTTTCAGAGCCCGCATGTTCACCGAGTCGATCGCGCACCGGGACCAGTCCAGCTGACCGCGGACACCGAGCTCATCAAGGACCAAGCGGTGGAGCTTGGCCCATACCCTGGCCTTCGACCACTCGCGCGAACCGGCGGTGGGCCGTGGCTCCTGACGGAGCCCGAATGACGCTGACGGCAGCTGCTGCCACGTACATCCCGACGTGGCCACGAACACGATCGCAGCCAGCACCTCCCGGCCCCCGTGCCGGCGCCGGCCACCGCCTTGCGGTCGAGTCGGCGCCTCCGGCACCACCCGCTGGAACAACTCCCACAGCTCATCCGGCACCAGCCGCTCAACGACCCCCGGCGACAGGTTATCGAACACGCCAAATGAGATGAACTGTAAATGGCCGGCTCGTACGTCACGGTCTGGTCCGGCACCCGACCGCCACCTCGCGCAGCGCCGCCGCTTCGGCCTGTCCGCCGACAGGGTCCAGCGCATATTCGTGCTCCACCCACCCGCGACGTACCGGCAGTGCACCTCGGCCGCCGGTGGCAGCCACTGGCCGGGTCCTGGTCGGACTTCGACCGGCTCGAGCGGGCGGTACGGCCGGGGTAGGTCCGAGTCGGGGGCGGTCTTCTGGGTGAGCAGGAGATGGGCTTGGCGCTGGTGCCGCCCCCGGGTCCTGCCACATGCTCGCGAGTCTCCTCGCCGCCGTCGCTGGGGTGACCGGGGGCCGGTTGACCGGAAGAGAGGGTGAGCACGTCGGCAGCGGCGCCTGCTGTACTGGCCAACTGCTAGGCCGTTGACCGCAGGCGGACGGCGGTCTTTGTCAGTGGCGGGTGACAGCATCGAAGCATGACGGAGAACTCGCACCTCGATTGGCGTTCCTTCCTGCTCGAATGGAGTGGGGAGTGGGCGGATTCCCTGCCGGACGGCGAGACGCGGAACGAAGAGAACGAGGCCGCCCGGCGGACCCGTTGGCTGGGGTTCCCGCCGGCGTCCGAGGAACAGATCGCGGCCCTTGAGCAACGCCTCGGCCGGCAGTTGCCTCCGTCGTACCGTGAGTTTCTCCAGGTCAGTGACGGGTGGCGGCATGCCGGCGGGTTCGTTTCCCTGCTGGCGGGGACTGCAGAGAGGCACGCTGGCACGACAACGAGTCGGGGCTCGCGGTCATGTCTCGAGGAGACCTGGACGAGGACGCCGGGCCCGAGGAGCGGCGGGAGGCGGACATCTGGCGGCGAGGGCTGCAGCTGGACGTCGAGTTCGATGCCACCTACGTCCTGATGGATCCCGAGGACGTGGACGAGGGCGGTGAGTGGGCGGTAGTACACGTGGGCGGGCTGGAGGGCTGCGCCGCCCGAGCGGCATGCGAACTTCCTCGCGTTCATGCGGGACATGCACCGGGAGTTCCACAGCTTGCGGGCGCAGCCCGGCGAGGGGGAGCCGGAGTTCGTCAACGATACGACGCGGAAACTGGACGCCTCGGTGGAGGAAGCCCGGGTGGAGGCGCTGCGCGGCGGCTGGGAACGGGCCTTGAGGGCGCTGGACGAGGCAAAGGCGTACGGCAGGCCACGTGCCGCCGGGCTGGGTGACCAGATACGCCGACTGCTCGGGCAGACCTCCTCGGTGTACTTCACCGGCCTGGTGACGGACCGGCGTTACGCGTCCGAGCTGCTGCCACCCCTGGTTGCCGAGCATGCGGCGCACTCGTACCGGGACGACTCCACGCTGACGTTCCACCTGCGAGGCGCCGACGAGCATCTGGTAGCCCTGGCCTACGCGACGCTGGAGCAGGTGCGCGGCGGCACACACCGGTACACGGCGGCCGGGCCGTTCGGCGAGGCGGTCGATCGGGCGCGGGATTTGGCCCGGTGGGGTGACACTGACGGGGCTTGGCGGGTCCTGCGGGATGCCCTGCCCTCGTGGGAGCCGTCGGGACCGGACCTCCTGGCGCCGCTGGGATGGCTGGCCGATCCGGTACTCGGGCCGGTGATGACACCGGAGCGGGGCCGTGAGCTGCTGTCCACGCCGAGGGGCGGACACGCGGGTAAGGCACCGGGGCCGACAGCCGGGCTGGACCCGGATGACCTGGCGTGGCTCGCGGAGCCAGACCCCGGCAACAACCGCACATCCTACCGGTTTGTGCTGGTGGAGGGGGTGGAGCCGGAGGAGCTGCCGACACGTCTGGCGGACGGCGAGGACGCCGTGCTGAATGAGCCCATGACGCTCTGGGACGCCCGGCACAGACTGCTGCACAACCGGAGGGGAGTTCTCGTCCGACGAGGACAAGGCCCTCATGGCGGTCGGTCGGGCCGGCGCCGGCTGGAGTTTCGCCTTCGACGGCGAGCCCGCCGCGTTCGACTGGCGGCGGTTCGTCTCCCCCGCCCCGGCCGCCGGCGCAGGCACCCGCGCGGTGGTGGTGTGGAGCGGCCCCGCGACGCGAGACGGGGAGCCGTTCTTCCACTCCTCGGTGGCACGGAACGGCATCGAGCTGCGCATTCACCTACATGGACGAGAGGTCCGACGCAGCGGAAGATGCCGCTGGCCCTGGAACCGAGCCGGTACCCGAACATCCAGAGGGCTCCGAACGGAACGGTCGCTACTGGAAGCGGTGTCCGGGGAGTTCGGTGTGCGTCCTGCCGCGTCATGCGCTTATGCACGGGCGGCTGCCCACATTCACGACCCGCTCCTGGACGCGTCCCGCCCGCGAACGGCGAAACGTACGTAGTGATCCGCATGGCATTGAGGTGCCGTATGTCCGGCGGACAGCGAGCGGACCTCACTGGCCAGAATCGCCATTCTGGAGCGTGGAAGGGAGTGCACGACGCAGGGGGGCAGGAGCGACCAGTGCTCTCAGCTCGCACCACCTCCTGCGAACAGCTGCCGATCGGGCCGCGCACATGGAAAACGGGGCAGGTCCTTGAGAGCGGGTGCGGGGCCGCCGGGGCTCCTGCACGGCGCCGACCGTTAGGCTGGCGCTCCCTTCGTTGATGGTCAGGCTGTCGGGCCCGGAGCGAAGCGTGGGGTGTCGGCGGGTGACAGGTCCGGGCGCGGAGCTGGTACCGAGCACGTATTCCAACCACGAGGTATTCCTCCGCCGGCGACGCGAGAATCCTCCGTGCCGGGCGGGGAATGTCCATGGCTCTTGCCCAGACCACGGCCACTGACCACTGGTGCTGCAAGAACACGAGCCTCGGGCACCCGGTATGTTCCGTCTGTTGCAGCTTGATCGGTACAACTGGGTCTGGGATGGCGGAGGTTGGTAATGGGGGCAAGCCGTGTGCAGGCAGTTGCGCTTGGCAGCCGTCGGGTTCTGCTTGAGCGCTTACGCGTGGCGCCAGCTGCGTTCCGGGCGCCAGTGACAACGGTGCTCAGCTATCTGGAGACATGGAGGGGCTTCATGACCTGCGGTATCCGGTGCTTGATCAAGATCAGCTGAATCGCAGGTATCGTCAAAGCAGCCGCGGTCGGTCTCGTCCTGCTGGCTTCGCTGGTGAGTCTGTGGAAGCCGACCGTGACGCGTCATCCTGGCGGGACGAGACCGTGAGCTATGCGCCGTGGCCAAGCGCCTCCTGATGAGTTGTGGCTCCTGGTGCAGAACATCGACGCCGTCCACGGCCTGTACTACCTCCCGGCCCATCTCGCACTTGCGGGGACGACGGCGTCCTGACACTGCGAGTCCTTGTCAGTGCTCGGCACGCTGACCGCCGTGTTGGGGTTCTACGCCACGGGACCCGGCTCGGTGACCCGGCAACCGGATTCTTGGCCGGAGTTGCCTTCCTGTGCGTTCCCCAGGTGCGGTTCTACGCGCAGGAGGCCCGCTCCTATGCGTTGGTGAGCGCCGCGGTGGTATGGGCGACGTGGTTCTTCGTGCGCGCTGCAGGACGGCCGACGACGCTGGTGGGCGGTGCATGCAGGGTGGTTGCTGCTGGGCGTGGCTGCATGTGTTCGTCTCTGCTGGTCATCCTCGCGCACGCCGTGACGCTCTGGCACAGCGGCCACCTGCGCCGGCTCGGGCGTCGCTGGCTGCTGGTGATCGTCTTCGTCGGCTGCGCCGTGGCTCCGCTGCCCGTGGTCAGTGCTGGTCAGGCGTCAGCGCAGCTGGACTGGCTGGGCCGTCCGGGCCTCGTAGGACTGGCTAGGGTTCGTGGTCCCGCCGCCGCGGCAGTCACCTTGGGTGCCTTGCTTCACCGGCGAGGCGGGGACGCGGCCAGGGCAATAACCCTTCCAGCGCTCGGCGTGCCGCTCCTGACCGTCCCTGCCGGATTCCTGCTGACGGTGTCCCCCGTCCGCCCGTGGGTACGTCGATCGCCACGTCCTGTACTGCATGTCCGGCCTGGCGCTCCTCGTCGGCCAGGCCCTGCGGCACTGGCAACGGATCCTGCGAGTGGAGGCAGCTTCAGAGCGCAGACGGCGCAAACTGTACGCCACAGTAGCCGTTGCCTTAGCTCTCTTCTCAGCGCACGGCCCCTGGTACCGGCAGATGCGCTTGCCTTCCAGTCGCACCGACACGGTGGAGACCTACTGGGGGCTCACCGTCACCGTTCCGGAGACCCCGAAGCGGTCCTCTTCCAGCCCGCACGCCGCCGTGCATGGGTACTTTGCCCGGCCTGCTGTCTTCGGGCCGCTCGACGACATCGCGCTGCACCAGACACCAGCTGCGTCCGGCACGCTGTACGGCGTCGAGGCCTCCCCGGACGTCATCCGCCAGCGCATGCTCCAGCACCGCGAGATCAACGTCCTGCGCGATCGCCCTCGGCCAGCCCACACGGCGTGATATTCCGCGGCTCGTCACGTCGTCCTGGTGGACGCGCTGTTCACAAGGGGGCGTGAGCGGCTATCTCACCCCGGTAGCGCCCGGCGCTGCGGCTATCCCTCGCCGTCGTAAGCGGTGGCTCACTGGATGGGCAGTGACGCCGGTGCGCGGCGAGCATGTGCCCCGGGGACCAACGTGAGTCGAAGGGGTAGCAATGGATCCCTCACGTTGAGACCACTCTCGCAAGCGCCGGCACGTTATTAGCCGGCACGGCGGCATCACCATGTTGGGGCCGTCGGCTCCGTCGAGGCCGCAGCAGGAGCCGCTGCTCTTCTCGGGGATCAGCGTGGTGTCGTAGGTGTCGCCAGGAGCGGTGGTCTCGCGGCGCCGGGTGCCTTCCGAGAGGCGGTCGACCGGTACGTGGATACCGCGAGCGGTCATGCGGCTCGGATCGACGTCCTCCCACTCCGCGCAACGGGGTCCTCCCAGAGCTCCAGCCCTCCTGGCACAGATCTTGGGGTCTGGTCGTGGAGGGTGAATCCCCGGAGAGGGTGGCCAGTTGGCTTGGAGCCCGAAATGCACCAGGTCAGCGGTACCGGCTGAGGTGGGCGGCACTGCAGATCCATGATCGCGGTTACGGCCGGGCCAGCGGATGTGGCTAGCTTCTCGGACTGGCCCCGGGGGTGCCAGTGCAGAACCCAGGGGTGCTCCTTCGATGGTGCTGTCTGAGCCGTGGTGCCTGTTCGATGTGTGACCCGCGCCAGAGTGAGGTGGGCCTGGATCATGCAGGGACCCCGGGGCCGGAAAGGCCGGCTTGGCGTGCGGAGGTGGACGAAGTGATGACAAGCGTCGACGGCGGAAAAGCGGTCGGGGGCTGCGGTGGGTGACCACCGCGCCTCGGCCAGGCCGCATCTCGATGAGTCTTCATCCTTGAGGATCCGGTAACCACGAGCACGGTGTGCATGTTGATGTTGAGTGTCTTGGCCAGGGCTCGAGCGGCGGGGAGGCGCTGGCCTTTGCGGAAGGGCGGTGCCTTCGGCGACCGCGCGGCGGGACGCCTGCGGCGACCCGTTCGCCGAGGCTGACCGGGGGAAGCGTGATCGATTTTGACCAGCATGTCACCGGGTTCCGCTGACCTTGCTCGAGTAGTTGGTTGATGAGGACGGCGGCAGTTTCGGCGTCGTCGACGGTGATGACGAACTGGGTCTCACGATGCGGGTGATCCAGAGAGGGCGTCACCCTCACGCAGTGAGACTGGCGCTGGAGACCGGGGTTCCAGCGGTAACCCTATCCGCCGATCTCGGTGGGTCGGGTCCACCGTGCTGCGGCGTTCTTCGATCCGGCTGGAGGGGAGCCGTCGGCGCAGGAGGGGGAGGAACGTCGAAGCCGCGGCGGTTACGCCGCTCGGCGAGACCGTGACCGTGACGGTTCCGGTGGCTAGGTAGAAGGCCGGGACGATCAGCAGCCAGAGCGCCAGCGGGCCGGTGCGCCCCGACGAGGAAGGCGCATGGACCAGGGCCGAGCGCGTGGCAACCGCGCCGGTCGCGAGCATCCACCCTGATGCCACGGAGCGGTGCCAGACGGAGACGAAACCACGTGCCGGAGGGCCACTCACGCGCGCCCTCCGCCTGGTCAGCCACGCCGCGCCTCCTGCGGCGAGGCCTGGTAATGACAGCGATGGCGGAGCTGCGTGCGGCGGTGGCTTGGCCGCCCCGCCCCGGAGGCCTGGAAGCTGGCCTCGTACTCCACCAACGAAGAGGCGCTAGGGTCGTCGCGGACGGAACGAGCCTGCAGGAGAAGTTGGGTGGCTACCGAGCTCCTCCCGCCCGATGGGCCTTTGATCGAAAGGGAGTGCGGTTAACGGAACCGCGGCTTCGATTCCGAATATCAGCAGATACAGGCCAAAATGCGGCTCCCGGAGAGCGGGAATCGGTCGGTCCGTCCCGTCCAGCATGAAGTGGGTGGCGATCCGTCCGCGAAGGAGCCCTTGAAGAGCAGGAAGGCCCCGCCGGTGGCGGCGGCTCCCACGGCGTAGGCGGTGACCGTCGATGCCGCACGGCGTCCGAGTCCGGTGCGGGTGCTTCCCTGGTCGTCATCGTACCTCTCATCCCTTCTGTGTGCCTTATAGGCGATCCAGTTGTTTGCTCCGCAACTAGAACATCTCTGAGGGTGTTCCCGGATTTCCGTATGTGATGTGTAACGGTCAAACAACGGCTCGATCTTGCGGTTCGAGCGGCTCGTCACCTCCAGAAATCGATAGCGCTTTCGGGTGACGTTGTTAGCGTGTTGGCGTCCGTGATCACAGCATCGCGGGCAGTAACCATCCATCTAGGACGGGGAGTTACACACGCACAGACGCGCAAGTGCCGCCGTAGCGGGTGTTGCCGTGCTCGCGCTGAGCGGCATCGCCGTCCAAGGGGCCATGGCCAACCCCGAGACACCCCGAGCACACGCCGCGGTAAGCCGCCGCAACTCCCCTGCCGAGGCCACCGCGGAGGGGCGTGCGCTTCTTTCGCCGGCCTTGACCTTCGGCCCAGGGTGATGTGGCCCAGAGCTCGCCGACTCCGGCAAGTTCGTCGACGTGGGCCGGGCCAGTTCTGCGCAAGTGGAGAACAGCACGGCAGAGCAGAGGAGGGCTGCCACCGCACTCCTCGACAAGATCCAGAAGGAACGGCCGCAGTTCTTCGGCAGCTTCGCGGGCAAGCTCCGCCTGGCGACCAACAAGGTCCAGGAGCGGCACGAACATGCCCGGCATCATGAAGTCGCTGGCCGGAAGGCCGAGGGCCCGGATGCCGGGCAGGGCGGGCCGGTAGTAAGATCGCGTCCTCGCCGTCAACGTACTCGTCGCCGTGAACCTTCGGTGGCGCCGTCGTCTCCGTCGCCGTCAATCTCCAGGCTGCGGCGACGTGGCCAACGAGGTCAACTTGGTTCGGCCCCGAGCGGCGGGGACCAGCTTAAGGACGAACAGGTTGCCGAGCTGACCGCCGTCCTGGCCGCCCAGACGCCTCCGGTGCAGGTGACGGGCTCCAAGGCGCCTGGAGGGGCCTGTCGCTCCCGGAAGACCTTCACCGCTGTTCCGCCGGCCGTCACCCCCTTGGACATTCAGGATCATGCGCATATTCTGCAGACTTCCGGATCAGCCCCGCCCGGCCCCGGCCCATCGTGCCCGGTCCCGCGCCCCTGGGTCAGCGCGCACCGCGGCTGACCGTCGTGGCCCTGTACGTGGCTCAGAGCTTCCTTCCTCAACGCCCCCCTGCCTGGCCAGGGACGGCGCCCAGCGTGGCCACGGTCGTCGCACCACAGGGGTGGGCCTCTTCACCAAGTCCGCCACCGACCCCCCAGTACGCGCCCTCTACCGCTTCCTGGACGAGACAGTGGGAGAGCGCCCGTTGACCCCCACCCCGGGCGAGCACATTCGTTCGACCGCGCCTCCCGGTCCCAGGGAATCGAGATCGCGCTGCTCCTGCACGAGAGGGGCACGGTGAACGAGGCGATGCACGCCCGCGCTGCGCGAATGCTCGGAACGTGCGGGCCGAATTGCGACAACGCGTCTCCGACCAGTCGCCCGCCCACCGTGCGGGCGGGTTGGAGTAGCGGAGATGCACCTCGGTCCCTGGGCATGGCGTCAGCCTCTCCCGACCAGCACACTCCCGCGCGTAGCCGTCTGGAACGAAGTGCCCATGAGGTGAGAAAATGATCGTGCTGCCGTGGTATCAACGTCCACCTGCACGACTCGCCCGCACGCTGAATCGCCCTGGGCACCGCCGGCACCCTCGCCGCCTCAAGTGCCCAAGCCCTGTACCCGCCCCGTGGCCACGGTCGGGGACTACCCTCTGTGCGATTCGACCACTTCTGCCAGCCTGTTCTGCCTTCGGCTCCGGACAACTTATGCACACCACCTGGCTCAAGTGGGGCTGCGTCGCACCAGCGCTCCTGGTCGTCGCGTCCGGATGGCGCCTGGCGGTACACCGCACCCTCCACACGCCTACATCAATCCACAGCGTTCGCGGGCATCGCGACCGTCGACGGCGGGACCAGATCGCACTGATCCTCTCGATACCCTGACACTGCCGGCCTGGGACCGCCGCCGATGGCACCGGCAGATCGACCACGACCGGGACGATCGACACGACGACCAGTCGCGTTCGCCCTGGTCGTCGGCATCGGCGTGACTTGTCACCCGCCGCAGATGGTCGTCGTCTACCTACAGGCAAAGCCGTCGCCAAGCTCCCGCACCAGGAATGGCAGAACGGCACAGCGATGTGGTACCGGGGGAACAACCCTCGAGTTCGGGCTCACCCTGGCTCGACACCTTCGTCGCTCCCTTGCCCATCTCCACCCGCTCGGCGTGGCGCTGATGAATGGATACCGCTGGTCATCGAAGCGATCTCTCGTGCTCTGCCTCCTTCGCCTCAGCGGTTGCGTTGCGGGCCATGGGCGCGGGCACGCCTTCCACCCGGCCATCGCCTGACTATGGGACCGAGCTTCGCCCTCGCCATGTCCGGAGGCACGTGCTGTGCCTGCCACCGGCTCAACACCACGCCCATACCCTCGGCAGTCGCACGGGGAGCATATTCAGCCGGAAGCCGCCCAGGAGCAGGAACAGCAGCAGGCAACTCCAGGCTCAGCCGTAGGGATCGACGGATGCCGTGGCCGCCCCGCTCCGGCCGGCGCTTCTCACCCTCGTGCACCGGCCGGGAACCGTCGGCCGCAGGCGAACGCCAAGGTACTGACGAGCAGAGAGGCAGACACCACGGTGAGCTGGGCGGGGCCCGATATTGGAAGCATGGGGTCCTGGCGTGCGAGTGGGACAAGGGCTGGCGAGTCGGCGCGCGCAGCCGCCGCAGCCCCATCCGACCTCCGCCACGCTGTAACCGCCGAGATCGGTAAGTGGCACAAGTTGAGCTGCACCGACGGCCGTGAGGGGCACCCCGAGAACGGAGCGCTTAGCGTACGGCGCGGCTTGCGCACCCTTCCGCCGCCCGCCAGCTTCGCCATCAGCTCCTCCCGGCCGGCCTCCGCGATCCCGGACACCGCCCGGGTGTAGGCCGGAGCGTCCCGGGGGTCGGCGGCCAGGACCCGGCCACGGTGCTCAGCACTCCAGCGTGCTCCGGCCGAGCTTCGCGGGCCCTGGCCAGCCGCAGCGGCCCGTCGGCGCCGGGTTCCTCTCGCCTGATGACCGGAGAACGCTTCCCCGCCTGGAAGAACGTCGCTGCCACAGTCCGTGCTCGCGGCGCCGACCCTGACGTGCTGCGCCAGGTCTGGGCAGCCTCGGCAGCACGCCAGGCGACAGCCTGCCCCGCCCCACCTCGCTCTCTCGCCACCGCCCTGCGGTTCCTGCACCATGCGCCGGTGCAATCCCACCCCCGGGCCATCGCCATCACCACCGGCAACAGCCTCGACAGGCAGTCGGCCGGACAGCGGAGGCCGAGGTCGGCCCGCGGATGCCAGGCCGACGTCGTCCCGTTGTCCGCTGACCACCTCGTGTTGGGCACGGACTACGTCGCCCGGGGAGAGCCGACCTGCGATTACCTCGCCGCCCGGCCGATGTGCAGATGATCGGCTTCCCGAGGGCCATGCGCTTCCGGCGCTGCCCGACGACCCGCAGACGTTCGTCCCTGACCTAAAGAGCGTCGACGGCACATCAAGCCCGAAACGGGATCCCGGGGCGGGCACTACGGTTGAACCGAGCGATGCGTCCACCGGCTCGGCCGAACTGTGGCGGCCGTCCGGGGCGGGGAGCGTTCTGCCACGACATGCTCGTGGGCGTGGCGACCTTCGCTGGACCACTCGCAGGGCGGCCTGCTGTACGTGATGCCGGCCGCCCGGCTGTTCCCCTCGCCCGGCTTCACTGACGCGGTCACTTCCGTGACGTAACGGCGCCGCAGCCAGCCCGCCGACCCGAGCGTGCTGTTCACCGACGTGCCCGACCCGCAGCTCTCCTCCTCCTACCTGCTCCACGCCCGCTCGGCCGTTTGTCCCCATGCTGTCCGGCATGACCGGACAGCTCGACACTCTCGACGCCCGGTGGGGCCGCACCAGGCCGCTCCACGGACATCACCGCCGTCACCGGCATGGCGGCATCGGTAAGACCCGCTGAAGCGGCGCACGAAAACGCGAAAGCGTTTCACGATAAATGCGAAAACAAGGTTACACAAACCTCGGACAAGGGTTAAACACCCAAATCTGGAACTGAACGAAG
>JAKFGP010000044.1 GCA_021502835.1 Streptomyces thinghirensis | reverse complement strand
TCCGCTTGGTCCGTGCCCGCTCGTCGGCACGCGGTGGATTGGTCTGGCTGTACACCTCGGTTGGCTCTCTTGGACATGACCCGGGACGTGACCGGCGGGTGGGGCCCCGGCCGCCCGTCGGGGGCGTACGGGGGAGGGGGCGGCGGTGCTCAGGCCGCGGCGTGCTCGCGCACCGCCCGCACCAGCGCGGCCTGCCGCAGGATCACGGGATCCGGCGCGGTTCCGGCGCGTACGGCCCTCGACGAACGCGGTGACCGTGTGGGCCACCTGGTCTGTCGGCGGGCAGCGGGATCTCCTGGGATGCCGGTACGGCGCTCCAGGCGGACGCGCGGTAGGAAGTCGGCGGGCGGGGTGAAGGCGCGGTCGACGCTGATCCGCCCTCGCTGCCCCAGATCTCGTACGTCGAACGGTAGGCGTGGTCGAGGCCGAAGGTGAGCTGGGCACCGACCCCCTCGGGGCCGGCCAGCAGCGCGGTCCCCGCCGTGTCGACCGTGCGGCCGGGACCGCTGCTCAGGGTGGCACCGACGACCCGGAGCCCGTCGCCCAGGAAGTGGAGCGCCGCGCGCACCGGGTAGACGCCGGTGTCCCACAGGGCGCCGCCGCCGAGGTCGGCGCGGTGGCGGATGTCGTCGTCGGGCAGCCTCGGGATCGCGAACATGGCGTGGAAGGCCCTCGGTTCACCGACCGCCCCTCGGCGACCAGTGTGCGTACCGCCTCGTGCTGGGGATGATGGACGAACATGACGTTCTCCATCAGGGCCAGGGCCCGACCGCCGCGCCAGCTCGACGAGCCGGGCCGTGGCGCTCCGGCTCGGTGGTCAGCGGCTTCTCGGCCAGGACGTGCTTGCCCGCCCGCAGCGCGGCCTCGGTCCACTCGGCGTGCAGAGCCGCCGGCAACGGCATCGTACACCGCGTCGACGTCGTCGCGCTCCAGCAGCGCGGCGTAGCCGTGCACCGGCCGGGCGGCGAACCGGCCCGCCAGCTCCCGGGCCCGCCCGGCGTCCCGGCTGGCGATCGCGGCGACCTCCAGACCGTCCGCGGCCGCCATGGCGGGGAGCATGTGGCGCCGTGCGATGTCGGCGCAGCCGAGGACCCCGATGCGTACCGCCGCCATCAGATGCGCACCCCGGTCGCGTTGAGGCAGGCCAGCAGCGTGCGCGCCTGCACATTGAGGTAATGGCCGTGCCGGACGAGCGACGTGAGCTGGCCGGGGTCGCCCAGCGGTAGCCGGGCGGTGGGTCGAGCGGGGCCTGGTGCTCGTCGGCGTCGACGAGGAGGTAGCGGCTTTCGGCGTTGAGGAACCGGCCGCCCTCCTCCGAGTGCACGGCCTCGTACCGGACGCGGGAGGGGTCCGCGTCCAGCACCAGGTCGAGGAAGGGGGCCGGTCCTCCGCCGCCACGTGGGCGTAGTTGTCCGGCGTGTACTGGACGGTGGGGCCGAGTTCCACGGTGTCGAGGAAACCGCCCTCGACCCGGGCGTGCACCAGGACGTGGGGCACACCGCCGATGCGCCGGGTGAGGAAGGCCGTGACGCCCAGGCCCAGTGGCTCGAACAAGCGGCTGGGTCCAGCCCGCGACCTCCCGGCTGCCGGCCTGGACGGCGACCGCCACGACCCGGAAGTACCGGTCCTCCTCGTGGTCGATCGTCCACTCGCTCCGCTGCCAGCCGGGCAGCCGGTCGAGGGCACGCGTTCGGCGCGTACGTCGTGCCGGAGCGCTCGGCGGTGAACCACGACAGCAGATCGGTGTCCGCGTGCAGAGCGCCGTGGTCGGCGTCGGGGAACGGGGCGCAGGCGAGCACGGTCCGGGAGTCCATGTTCACGACGTTGTCGAGGTGGAGGAGCTCGCCGATCTGGCCCAGGGTCAACCAGCAGAAGTCGTCGTGGAGGGGCACGTCGCCGACGGCTTCGACGATCATGTTCCGGTTGCTCTTGCGGAAGAACCAGGAACCGTGCTCGGACTGCAGCACGTCCGCGAGGACCCGGCCGCGTCTCGGCCGGGTGAAGTACTCGATGTACTTCACGTCCGCGCCCCGGTGGACCTTGGTGTAGTTGCTCCGGGTGGCCTGGACGGTGGGGGGAGAGCTGCAGCAGATTGCGGTTGCCGGGCTCCATCTTGGCCTGCATCAGGAAGTGCAGCACCCCGTCGAACTCCTTGGCGAGGATGCCGAGGATGCCGACTTCGGGCTGCTTGATGATGGGCTGGTACCACTCCCGGAAGGGACCGGTGTCGGCGGTGACGTGCAGGCCCTCGACGGTGAAGAACCGGCCGCTGCGGTGCACGAGGTTCCCGGTGGCCGCCTCGAACGACCAGCCCGCCAGCTCGCCGAACGGAATGCGGTCGACCTGGAAGCGGTGGGCCGCGCGACGCCCTTCGAGCCACTGGGGAAGTCCTCGGTGCGCAGTCGGGCGCCGGTGGTCTCGGCGGCCGACCGGGCCACCCGGGCGGCGACCGAGGCGTCGGACCGGGGTCGTAGGGTGCGCAGCCGGCCGGGGGCCGGGCGACGGTGGACGACATGACGTACCCTGGTTGCTCGGGCTCCTGGTCGATCGGGCGGACGGACACCGCCCGGGGGTCAGCCGCGGGCGGCCACGAACTCCTTGACGGAGGAGACGATGTAGTCGGTCATCTCGTCGGTCAGCCCGGGGTAGATGCCCACCCAGAAGGTCTGCTCGGTGATGACGTCGCTGTTGCGGAGGTCGCCGACGACACGGTGCGGCTGGTCGATGTAGGCGGGGTGCCGGGTGAGGTTGCCGGCGAAGAGCCGACGGGTGCCGATCTTGCGGCCCTCCAGGAAGTCCACCAGCTCGGCCTCCGCCGGAACGGCGCCTCGGGGTCCACGGTGAGCGCGAAGCCGAACCAGCTCGGGTCGCTGCGCCGGGTCGGCTCCGGGAGGATCCAGGTGCGGCAGCCCGTCCGAGACCGTCCCGCAGCCGGCGCCAGTTCCGTTTCCGGGGCGTCGATGAACCGGTCCAGCTTGTCCAGCTGGGTCAGTCCCAGAGCCGCCTGGATGTCGGTGGCCTTCAGGTTGTAACCGACGTGGGGAGAAGATGTACTTGTGGTCGTACCCGGCGGGGAGGGGTGCCCATCTGGTAGTCGAACCGCTTGAGGCACTTGTTGCTCTCGCCCGGCTCGCACCAGCAGTCGCGGCCCCAGTCGCGCAGGGACTCCACGATCCGGGCCAGCGCCAGGTTCGACGTCAGCACGCATCCGCCCTCGCCCATGGCCAGGTGGTGGGCGGGGTAGAAGCTGACGGTGGTGATGTCACCGAAGGTGCCGGTGAGCTGTCCGTCGTAGGTGGAGCCCACCGCGTCGCAGTTGTCCTCGATGAGGAACAGGTCGTGCTCCCTCGGCGAGCTGGGCGATCTCGGCGGCCTCGAAGGGGTTGCCCAGCGCGTGCGCGATCATGATGGCGCGGGTCTTCGGCCCGATGGCCCGCGCGACCCGGTCGGCCGTGGTGTTGTACGTGCCCAGCTCGACGTCGACGAAGACCGGGACGAGCCCGTTCTGGAGGATCGGGTTGACGGTGGTCGGGAAGCCCGCGGCCACCGTGATCACCTCGTCGCCCGGCTTCAGCCGGCGGTCCTGGAGCAGGTGCGAGGTGAACGCCGTCATGGCGAGCAGGTTCGCCGACGAGCCCGAGTTGGTCAGGTGCGCCTTGCGGCGCTTCAGCCGGCGGGCGAAGCGCGACTCGAACTTCCGGGAGCTGGGCCCGGCCGCGATCCGCATCTCCAGTGCCGCCTCGACCAGCGCCAGCCGGTCCTCCTCCTCCAGCACGGCGCCGGAGGGCCAGATCTCGGTGACCCCGGGGACGAAGGGCTCCTTGTCGCGCTGGTCCTCGTGGTACTTCCTGGCCGCATCGAGGACCAGGGCCTTGTGGTCGCTCATGACCGCTTCCCTTCTCGGCTTCCGGTTCCGGCGTCGTCGCCGGGATGCTTGACGGGCTTCCACCAGTCGGTGTTGTCGCGGTACCAGGCGACGGTGTCGGCGAGACCCTGCTCGAAGGGGATCCGCGGGGGCGTACCCCAGCTCCTCCCGGATCCTGGTCTCGTCGAGCGAGTACCGCAGGTCGTGACCCTTGCGGTCGGCGACCCCGCGCACCATGGAGCGGTCGGCGAAGCACAGGTCCAGCAGCCGCTCGGTGATGTGGAGGTTGGTCTGCTCGTTGCCGCCGCCGACGTTGTAGACCTCGCCCGCACGCCCCTTGTCCAGGACGAGGGCGATGGCCCGGCAGTGGTCGTCGACGTGGAGCCACTCGCGGATGTTGCGCCCGTCCCCGTACAGCGGCACGGGCACGCCCTCCAGCAGGTTCGTCACGAACAGCGGGATGAGCTTCTCCGGGTGCTGGTACGGGCCGTAGTTGTTGGAGCATCGGGTGATGGACACGTCGAGCCCGTGGGCGCCAGTAGGCGCGGGCCATCAGGTCGGAGGCGGCCTTGGAGGCGGCGTACGGCGAGTTGGGCGCGAGCGGCCACTCCTCGGTCCAGGACCCCTCGGCGATCGAGCCGTACACCTCGTCGGTGGAGACGTGGACGACGCGTCCCACACCGGTGGCCAGGCAGGCGTCCAGCAGGGTCTGCGTGCCGCCGACGTTGGTCCTGACGAACTCCGCGGCGGACTCCACGGACCGGTCGACGTGCGACTCGGCGGCGAAGTGCACCACCGCGTCGTGCCCCGGCAGCAGGGGACATGAGCAGCGGCAGGTCGCAGATGTCGCCCCGCACGAACTCCAGCCGGGGGTGGGAGGCGGGCAGGTTGGCCCGGTTACCGGCGTAGGTGAGCTTGTCCAGCACGGTGACCCGCGTCCGCTCGTGACCCGCGTAGCCGCCGTCCAGCAGGGGTGCGCACGAGTGCGAGCCGATGAACCCCGCGCCCCCGGTGACCAGGGAGCCTCATGCCGCCACCTCGACCCGGGTGAAGTCGCCCACGACCAACCGGTGGTGCGGCGCCGTCCAGTCGCCCGTGCCGACCGTGGCGTCACGGCCGATGAGGGAGCTGCGCAGGCCCTGGACGCGGGAGATCTGCGCCCGGTCGAGCACGATGGAGTCGGACACGGCACTGGCCCGCAGCACGCAGTCGCGGCCGATGGAGGTGTACGGGCCGATCTCGCAGTCCTCGACGACCGTGTTCTCGCCGACGATCACCGGGCCGTGGATGCGGGGAGCGGACGATGCGCGCGCCGGCCCCGATGACGACCTGGTCGTCCACCTCGCTGGCGTCGTCGACGTCCCCGGCGAGGTGGGCGCCGAGCCGGTCGAGCAGGTGGCGGTTGCACTCCAGCACGTCGTCCACGTTGCCGGTGTCCTTCCAGTAGCCGTCGTACTCGCTGGCGCGGACGTCGGCTCCGTTCGCGACGAGCCACTGGATGGCGTCGGTGATCTCCAGCTCGCCACGGGCGCTCGGCTCGATCGCGGCGACCGCCTCGTGGATGGCCGGGGTGAAGAAGTACACCCCGATCAGCGCGAGGTCGCTGCGCGGCTGCTGCGGCTTCTCCACCAGGCGCTCGACCTTGCCGTCGGCGTCCAGCTCGACCACGCCGAAGGCGCGCGGGTCGGGCACCTTGTGCACGACGACCTGCGCGGTGGGCCGGTTGGCCGCGAACTCCTCGGCGATGGAGGTGATGCCGTCGGGCAGCATGTTGTCGCCCAGGTACATCAGGAAGTCGTCGTCGCCGAGGAAGTCGCGGGCGATCTCCACGCAGTGCGCCAGACCCCGGGGGTGGTCCTGGCGGATGTAGGTGACCCGGGTGCCGCACTGGGCGCCGTCACCCATGACGTCGGCGATCTCGGGCGCCCAGTCGCCGACGATGACGCCGATCTCCCGCACGCCGAGGTTTTTGATGTTCTGCAGGACGTGCGCAAGGACGGGCTTGTTGGCGATGGGAACGAGCTGCTTGGGCATGGAATAGCTGAAAGGTCGGAGCCGGGTTCCCGCCCCGCCCGACAGCACCAGAGCCTTCATGGGGACATCTCCTCGCGTGGTGGTTACTTGTGACGTGCTTCGACGGCTTCGCGCAGAGCGGCGGCCACGGTTCGTACGTCGTCGTCGGCGAGCCCCGGGTGCAGGGGCAGGCAGAGGGTCTCGCCGGAGGCCTTGTCCGACGCGGGCAGCACCTCGTCCTGGGCGCGGTACGCGGGCACCTTGTGCAGCGGTGCGTAGCGGAAGGTGGTGTAGATGCCGGCCGCGTACAGCTCGGAGGCCACCTCGTCGCGGATCTCCGGGCTCATCTGGACCCAGTAGAAGTAGTAGCTGGACTCGTGCCCCTCGGGCAGCGGCGGCGGCGTCCTGACCCCGTCGAGGCCGGCCAGCTCCCGGTCGTAGAGTTCGACGATCTCCCTGCGGCGGGCGACCAGTTCCGGCAGCCGGCGCAGCTGCACGGAGCCGATCGCGGCCGTCAGGTCGTTGCCGATGACGCGCCGGCCGATCTCCGGGACGTCCAGCTCCCACCAGCGGTGCGAGACCTTGGCGTGGCCGAAGCCACTGGGCTGGGCCAGCCCGTGGTAGGCGAGGCGCCGGGCCCGCGCCGCCAGCTCCCGGTCCCGCACGTACAGCATGCCGCCGTCGCCGGTGACCATGACCTTCATGGCGTCGAAGCTCCACATCGCGAGATCCCCGAAGGAACCGACGGCCCGGCCGCCGACGCGCGACGCCACAGAGCACGCCGCGTCCTCGACGAGCGCGACGCCCCGCTCCCGGCACAGTCGCGCGATGCGGACGATGTCGCCGGGGTAACCGCCGTAGTGCAGCACGATCACCGCCTTGGTCCGCGGGGTGAGCGACCGCTCCACGTCCTCCGCGGTGGGGTTGAGGGTGCGGGCGTCGACGTCGCAGAAGACCGGGCGGGCTCCGGTGGAGCCGATGGCGTTGGCCGCGGCGACGAAGCTGAGCGACGGCAGGACCACCTCGTCGCCCTCGGCCAGGTCCAGCGCCTCCAGGGCGAGGAAGAGGCCGGCCGTGCCCGAGTTGATGAAGACGACCTGCTCGGCGTCGACGCCGATGTGCTCCGCGAAGTCGGCCTCGAACGCCTTGGTTCGGGGGCCGTGGCCGAGCCAGTGGCTGTCGAACACCTCGGCGACGGCGTCGAGTTCTTCCTTGCCCACTTGCGGCTGGAAGAGGTTGATCACGTCTGTCTCCTGGATGAGAGGGGCGGGGCGGGCGGGCAGGCAGAAGGCCCTGTCCGGCCGGGTGGCCGGACAGGGCCCGGGGGCGAGGGGGAGCTCGGCTCAGCCGCGGCCCCGCGCGGCGAGCTTCTCCAGCGGGCCCACCATCTCCGCGGGCAGCGGCATCGTGGCGATCTCCCGGGACAGCTCCAGGGCGCGTTCCTTGAACGACGGGTCGGACAGCAACCGCCCGCACGCCTCGGCGACCCGCTCGGGGGTGGCCTCGGCCGGCGACAGCACCAGGGCCGCGCCGAAGTCCGCGATGCGCCGCGCGGGCGCGTCGAAGACCACGGCCTCCGGAATGATCAGGTGGGGCACGCCCGCGTTCATCGTGGTCATGGTGGTGGCGCCGCCCGCGTGGTGGACCACGAGGTCGCACGTCGGCGCCAGGACGTCGAGCGGGATCCATCCGGTGCGCACCCCGTCGAGCTCGGCGCGCAGGTCGGCGGCGAGGGCGTCGGGGGCCGGGACTACGATCTCCGCGTCGAGCGGGGCGATGTTCTCGACCAGGCCCCGCAGGAAGGCGAAGGTGCGCTCCGGGGTGGCCCGGCTGCCCGCGGTGACGCACACCCGGCGGCGGTCGCCGCGGGTGAACATCCACGGCTCCAGGCCGCGCTGGAGGTTGCCCGGCAGCCAGCGCATCAGCCGGGCGGGCGGCGCCTCGGGCGGGGTGAGGCTGGGCGGGCAGATCTCGATGCGCAGATCCGGTTCGGGGAGCCGGCTGAGGCCGAGGGCGCGCAGTTCCGGCTGGAGTTCGCGCTCGGCGCCCCGGTCCTGCGCGTTGGAGTCGTCGGTGTCCCAGGCCTGCCGTACGTAGGGGATGCCGAGGTGGGCGGCGAGCAGCGGGGCGGCGTACGACATGGATCCGCCGACGACGAGGTCCGGCCGCCAGCCCCGGGTGATCTCGAGGAGCACCGGCAGGCCGTCGGCGCCCATCTGGGCGAACCACCGGCCGACGAACGGCCCCTGGCGGGGCAGGTCGTCGGGGGATCTCCTTGAGGTTCCCCTCGCGGTCCTTGGTGATGTAGTGCCAGATGTCGTGCGGGGTGACCGCGATGCCGGGGACGCCGGTGCCGGTGACGACCGGCATCATGTCCTCGGTCGACGCCATCAGCACGTCGTGCCCCGCGCCGCGCAGGGCCTGGGCGAGCGGGACGAGGCCGAAGACGGTGGCCGGGCTGCCACCCGGGATGAACAGGATCTTCATGGTTCCTCCTGGGGCGCGGGCTCAGGCGACGGCCTGTTCCGGCTCTCCTTGGTCCTGGGGCGCGGGTGCCGGGTCGGTGATGCGTACCGGCAGCAGGGCCAGCAGCAGGACGGCGGCCGCTCCGGCGCACGCCAGGAACCCGGTTTTCACGGACGTGCTGTCGACGAGGGGACCGAGGATCAGCGGGGGAGCAGAACTGCCCGGCGAAAGAGGCGGTTCCGGACAGGGCGGTGGCCTGGCCGCGCAGTGCGGGCGGCGCCGTGTCACCGATCAGGACGGTCACGGCGGGCATGAGGATGCCCATGCCCAGGCCGAACAGCCCGTTGCCGATCACCACCAGCGCGGCGTGACCGGTCAGGCCGAGCAGGGCGAAGGCCAGCGTCCAGCACACGGCCGTGATCCGCAGCAGCGGACCGTAGCCGAGGGCGGAGCGCAGCTTGGCGTACCAGAGGCCGACGAGGCTCATGGTCACCGACGCCGTCGTGCTGATCAGCGCCACGAGGAAGGGCTTCTCGATGCCGATCTCGGCCAGCCGGAACGGGTTGAACACGGCCAGGCCGTACAGCAGGAGCGACGCCACGATCAGCAGACCGTAGTAGCCGAGCAGTGCCGGGCGGCGCATCAGCAAGGGCAGGATGCGCTCACCGCCGTCGTCGGTGCCGTCCGTGGCGGGGGCCGGATCGGTGCGGGGCAGGGCCAGCAGCGCGAGCAGGCCCAGCGGGACGCCGATGAGGTAGATGGCGAAGGGGCGTGCCAGGACAGCCCACCGATCGCGCCGGCCAGCAGCGGCCAGACGACGCCGCCGAGGCTGATGGCGGTGGACCGCCAGCCCATCACGGTGTCGCGCTGCGCGCCCTGGTAGTACGAGAGGAGGGCCACGGTGGTGCCGGCGAAGACGGCGGCCGCGCCGACACCGAAGGCGATACGGGTGGCGATCAGAGCAGGGTAGGAGCTGAGGAACGCCCCCGCGCCGCCGGCCACGCCGTACAGCAGCAGTCCGCCGGCCAGCGGCACCCGCACGCCCCAGCGGTCGATCAGCCAGCCGACGACGGGGCTGGTGACGGCGATGGACAGCCCGTGGGCCGTGAGGATCATGCCGGCCGCGGTGCCGCTGGAGGCCGAGATCGTCGCGTATCACCTCCAGCACGGGCGCGATGACGGCCCCGCCATGACCGTGAGGGTCGAGGCGAGCAGAAGGACGGGCAGTACGGCGCCGCGCCGGCGCTCGTGGGGGCTTTCATGTGCGACTCCTGGTTCGGCGATGCGCGGTCGGAAAAGGACGGGGCGGGGCGTCCGTCCCGCCGTCAGGCGGTGGGGCGCTGCCCCCAGGCGGAGACCAGCAGGGTCGTCGTGTCCCGCACCCGGGGGTCACCGAGCGATCCGACGAAGTCCGCGAGTTGTTCCGCGGTGACCACCCCGTTGTCGACGAGGACATGGCCTTCCTGGCGCATCCGCAGGGCGATCAGCTCGTCGTCGGCCGCGGACTGGCCGGGTCCCGCGGGAGTGACGCGGGACGCCACGGACGTCAGCCCCGCCGAGGCGAGGGACGCGGGCAGCCGGCGGCCCCACCACAGGTCCGCCCCCTGCGCGCGCATGCGCCGGAGGTAACCCTCGATGAGCGTGCGGCCGACCTCGCTGATGGAGTCCTCGGGCGGCAGGTAGTAGAAGTCCTCCACCACCAGCCAGCCGCCGGGGGCCAGCCACCGGACCGCCCGTTCCAGGACGGCCGCTGGGCTCGGCGAGGTGCTCGAACACCGCCCTGGCGAGGACGAGGTCGAACGAGCCGGGCGCGAAGTCGGCGTCGGCGATGTCCGCCTGCCGGATCGTGAGGTTGGCCGGCGGCTCGGCGTGCACGGTGGTCAGGTGGGAGGTGTCGACGTCCACGGCCAGGACGCTGCCCCGGTCCGCCCGCCCGGCCAGCCAGCCGGCCATCGAGCCGCCGCCCGCGCCCAGCTCCAGGCAGCGCCAGGACCGGTCGAGGGGCAGTGCCCCGATGATGTCCCGGGTCAGCGGGTCGTACTTCCTCTCGAACAGCTGGACCTGGTCGATCGGGGATGTTCTGCCCCGGCTCAGGGACCCGGTGCTGTGGTTCCTCTGCGTGGTCGTTTCGGTCATCTGTCTTCCCTTGTCCTGGCCCTTCGCCGCCGTCGCGGCTCAGCGATCCCGTGCCGGCGGCCCGATGTCGGCGGCCACGGTGCAGAGCAGGAACTCGGGCGGTGCCACTTCCAGCCGGGCCACCTCCTCCAGGCCCTCGGCGATGTCCGGATGCTTCATGTAGGAGTCGTAGGCGTCGCGGTCCACCCACATCGGGCAGTTGACGAACGTCGTGCCGTCCGGCCCGATGTACGGGCTCGCCGAGATGAACCCGGGCGACGTCCTCTTCCACCGGCCGCTGCGGGCGAGCAGGCCGAGGACGGTGCGGGCGGACTCCGGCCCGGTGAGGCGGCGGACCGCGAAACCCACCAGACCGGGCGCGCGGCCGGCCGCGGGTCCCCCGCACACCGGCGGCGGGAAAACCGCTGAACACGCTCGCGGCGCGCACCTCGGGCCGCTCGCCGAGCGTGTGCAGTACCCGGCCCTCGGGGTGGCGTACGAAGGAGTCGCGGTAGCGCTTCTCGTCGGCCCAGCGGCCCCACTGGACCACGGTGGTGCCGTCGAGGCTCACATGGGTCCGCGCGGAGTGGAAGCCGTCGGTGTGCCGGACCCACCGGTCGACCTCGCCGGTGATCAGACCGACCAGCCGGCGGGCGGCCTCCGGGGAATCGGTGCGCAGCACACCGAAGGTGACGAAGCCCGGTTCGGGGGTGTTCGCCGAAGTCATGGGCAGAGCTCCCGTGGTGCGGCGGCTGTACGGCACGAGGCGAGCGGACCGGCCCGGCGTGGCCGGCGTGCCCACGCGCCCCGTGCCCGGCTCTCGCCGCGTACTCAGCCGACCTGGATGATTTCGTAGTGCCCCCTTCTTGAGGAGCATGCGGCCGTCCTGGGCGTCGCTGAGCCAGTCGATGATCACGTACCGGCCGGGCTGCAGCGGCAGCTGGAGCACCGAGGAGACACCCGCGGACATCGGCAGCCCACCGGGGCCCTCACCGAGCGGACCGGGGTCCTCCGGGAACTGGCCGCTGTCGCCGAACTTGTCGAACCAGGCGACGAGTTCCTCCTCCGTCACGCCGTCCGGCACCGGGAAGAAGATCGCCTCCGCGGGCTGGCCGACGGGCATGGAGTTCGGAAGACCAGCGGCCGGCCGGCCTTCACCGTGCCGGTCACCTCGTACCGCGGGGCGCCGTCGACGAGCTTGGCGGTGACGACCGCGTGGGCGGCCGGCGCCGAACCGGGGGCCCACCCCGTGACGTCGAGGGTGCGGTAGCGGGGCTGCGCGTCACGGATGTGCTTGTAGTCGAAGAGGAAGTAGCGGCCGGGGCTCAGCCGCTGGGTGAACGCGGCCGGCTGGTCCGGGTAGATGACCGTGCCGCCGAGCAGGTCGGCGGTGGACAGCATCTCCTCGCTGCCCTCGATGATGTCCGGACCGTTGGCGTTGATGATCTTCATCAGCGTGGTGCGGAACTGCTCCCCAGGTCACCCCCGGGCGCGGACGCGCGAGCCCGATCCAGCCGGACGCCGTGTCGGTGGTCGTGGTCCGGAACCGGACGGTTCCGCCGGGGATGGTGCTCGGGGCGTCCAGGGTGGTCGCGGTGGAGCTGACCTCCACGGTGCGGACGCCGGCGGACTCCTCGGCGGCGGCTGCCACGGCGGCGCGCGGCGCCTTGGCGCGGCCGGGGAGGCCTGGGCGGCGGCGGGGACGGTCAGGGCCGTCGTCAGCAACGCGCACAGGGATATGCCGATCCGGGCACGGCGGAAGGACGTGAACCTCGTCTTCATACGGAGAACTCCCAGGGACGACACCGAAGTAGTGGCTCGAAGGACCGGGCGCCGGCCGGTGGCCGACGCCCGGGAGGGTCGGCGCGGGACCGGTGCGGTCCCGCGCGGAGCCGGTCGCCTCAGCGCTTGTACGGGCGCTTGTCGCGGGCCTCGCGCAGACCCTCGGCCCACCAGGCGAGCTGGTTGAGCAGGTTCCCGGCGGCGTCCTCGCTGCCCGCCGGGCTGGCCGGCCGGCCCTCTTGCTCGAAGTCCGACCAGGCGTTGTGGAAGCTGAGCATGTCGCGCACGGTCGTGGCGTGGACCTCCGCGAAGACCTGCCGCAGGTGCTCGGACGCGCGCAGGCCGCCGCCCATGCCGCCGTACGAGATCAGGCCGACCGGCTTGGCCATCCACTCGTCGAAGAACCAGTCGATGGCGTTCTTCAGGGACGACGGGAAGGTGTGGTTGTACTCGGGCGTGACGACGGCGAAGGCGTCCGCCTCGTGGAGCCGGGCGCTCAGCCGCTCCTGGATCGCGTTCGTCTCGGGGTCGGGGTCCTCGCCGAACGCCGGCATCTGCACGGGCAGCGGGAACTCGGCCAGGTCGATGAGGTCGACGGTGAAGTCGCCGTGCTTCTTCGCCTGCTCCACGAACCAGTTCGCCACGGTCGGACCGAAGCGTCCGCCGCGCACACTGCCGATGATGACGGCGAGCTTGATGGGATTCTCGGTCATAGTGAACCTTTCACATGCGATGGAGCTTCGTTTACCGGATGTCGAGGAATTCCCCGAACGCCGGGAATTCAGTGGTCGTCGGTGACCGGGGGGATTCTCACGCCATGTGCGCGGTCCACGGAATCCGAACTGCCGCTCCGGGCGGCGCCAGCCGGCGGTGTGCCGCTCACCCCGCGCGGTATCGCTCCTCTGTCCGGCGGCGCCGCGGCCAGGGGCGACCACCACCGTGGTGAGGGCTGCCAGTTCCTCGGCGTTCGGAGAGCCTTTTTCCACACGAATGAATTGGTCCGGGACGGACGTATCCATTACTGACTCCCCTTGCAGCAGACAAGACACATCAGCGGAATCTAATAACTAGCTTCTTCGACCGGGTGCGGAACTTCAAGGCCCGCAGATTCAGATCTCGGCGAAGTTCTACAAATGCCGGTGAATTTATGTCGGAGCGTCAGGAGGAGGTGAGGCGGACGTCAACTCCCCCGGTAGCCGCGCGCCGCACCCTCACGCGGCGTCGACCTGGACCGCCACCCTGCACAGCACGTACTCGGGGCGGGGCCACTTCCAGGCGCGCCAACTCCTCCTGCCCCTCGGAGATCCGGGGGATCGGCCATCCACGCCTGATAGGCGACCTCGTTCACCCACATCGGGTAGTTCACGAAGGTCGCGCCCTCCTTGTCGACGTAGGGCGTGGCCGAGATGAAGCCGGGGTGGTGCCGTTTCCACTCGCCGCTCTTCGCCAGCAGGTCGAGCACCGCGCCGGCCGACGCGGGCCCGCCCAGGTGCCGGGTCGCCACACCCACCACGCCGGGCTGTGCGTCGGGCTCGGGCCCTTCGAGCGGGGCGGCGGCCGGGGCACCGCTGAAGACGGTCGCCGCGAGCACGCCGGGCCGGGTGCCCAGGGCGTGCAGCACCCCGCCCGAGGGGTTCTCCCGGAACGAGGTGCGATACGCCTCCTCGTCCGTCCACTCGCCCCGGTTGATCACCGTGGTGCCGTCGGTGCTGACGTGCACGCGCGAGGAGACGAATCCTGACGTGCCGCACCCATCGGGTCACTTCCTCGGTCAGGACCCCCACCAGGGCCGAGGCGGTCTCCGGACCGTCCACCCGCAGGACGCCGAAGGTCACGAAGCCCACCTTCGCGGCCCCGGGTTCGCGCTCAGATGCCATGGAACACTCCGTCGTTCTTCGTCCGTCGGTGCTGCGTCCCGCGCTCTTCGACGGGAACGCTGCCGGGAGCCGGTGCGGTCACCGGAAGGCGTCGGCGTGCTCCTGGGCCCAGGAGCGGAAGGTCCGGGCCGGCCGGCCGGTCACGTCCTGAACCACCGTCGAACCCAGCTCCGGCTTCTCGGTGATCGTCGCGAAGTAGTCCAGGGCACCGTCCGCGTACGCGGGCGGCCAGCCGGAGGCCACCATCGCCGCCCGCGCCGCGTCGTGCTCGACGTCCTCCCAGTCCACCGCACGGCCGATGACCTCGCCGATGATCCGCGCCTGCTCCCGCTGGGACAGCTCCTCGGCGCCGGTGACCAGATACTTCTGCCGCGCGTGCGCCCCGGTGAGCAGCGCGGTGACCCCGACGGCCGCGAGGTCGGCCTCGTGCACCGAGGTGCGCACGGCCGCTCCGTACGGGAAGCGGACCACGCCCGAGGCCCGGATCTGCTCGGCGAAGCCCAGGGCGTTGGCCTGGAAGCCGGTGGTGCGCAGGAACGTCCAGTCGACGTCCGTCGGCTCCAGCAACTCCTCGATGTAGGCGTGGCAGTTGTTGTCCACGCGCTCCAGGCCGATGTGGACGCCGACCGAGGAGACGAAGGCCACCCGGCGGGGACGGGCCGCGATCTTCTCGATGACGGCCGGAGCGGTGCTCACGTCCGTGGTGAAGAACGGCCACATCAGGAACACGCCGTCGACGCCGTCTAGGGCCGCGTCCAGGGTGTCCGGTTCGGTGAGGTCACCGTGGAAGATCTCGGTGCCCTCCGGCAGCCGGCCGACGTTCGGGTCGTCCTTCAGGACCAGGGCGCGCACGGTGGCGCCGGCCTCCAGTAACTGCGCGACCGCGTGCGGTCCGACATTGCCGGTGGGAGCGGTCACCAGGACGGTGTTCTGCTGCGACATGGATGCGTTCCTCGTGTGGTGGGACGGTGCGGGAGGGGGAGGGGTCACTGCGGGGGGTTGCCGTGCTTGCGCGAGGGCAGGTCGGCGTGCTTGGCGCGGAGCATGGCCAGGGACTTGATCAGGACCGTCCGCGTGTCACGGGGATCGATCACGTCGTCGATCAGCCCGCGCTCGGCCGCGTAGTACGGGTGCATCAGCTCGGACTGGTACTCCTTGATGCGCTGCTGACGCACCGCGTCCGGGTCGTCGGCGGCGTTGATCTCACGGCGGAAGATGACGTTCGCCGCGCCTTCCGCGCCCATGACCGCGATCTCGTTGGTGGGCCAGGCCAGCGCCAGGTCCGCGCCGATCGAGCGGGAGTCCATGACGATGTACGCGCCGCCGTACGCCTTGCGCAGCACCAGCGAGATCCGCGGCACGGTCGCGTTGCAGTAGGCGTACAGCAGCTTCGCGCCGCGCCGGATGATTCCGTTGTGCTCCTGGTCCACGCCGGGCAGGAAGCCCGGCACGTCCACCAGCGTCACCAGCGGGATGTTGAAGGCGTCGCAGAGCTGCACGAAGCGGGCGGCCTTCTCGGACGCCTCGATGTCCAGCACGCCGGCCATGGCGGCGGGCTGGTTGGCGACGACGCCGACGACGTGCCCGTCGAGGCGCGCCAGGGTGCAGACGATGTTCGTCGCCCAGGCCGGGTGGATCTCGAAGTGCTCGCCGTTGTCGACGACCTCCTCGATCACCGCCCGGATGTCGTACGACTGGCCGGCTCCGCCGGGACCAGGTCCAGCAGCGCGTCGGTGGGGCGGTCGGCGGGGTCGTCGCCGCGCTCGACCGGCGCGAGTTCGCGGTTGTTGGACGGCAACAGCGAGAGCAGGGAAGCGCACGTCCTCCAGGCAGCTCTCCTCGTCGTCGTACGCGAGGTGCGCGACGCCGGACGTGGCGGCGTGCAACGTCGGCGCCGCCGAGCCCGTTCTGGGTGATCTCCTCACCGGTCACCGCCTTGACCACGTCCGGGCCGGTGATGAACATCTGCGAGGTCTCGCGGACCATGAACACGAAGTCGGTCAGCGCGGGCGAGTAGGCGGCGCCGCCCGCGCACGGGCCGAGCATCACGCTGATCTGCGGGATGACGCCGGAGGACCGGGTGTTGCGCTGGAAGATGCCGCCGTACCCGGCGAGCGCGGTGACACCCTCCTGGATGCGCGCCCCGGCGCCGTCGTTCAGCGACACCAGCGGCGCCCCGGCGGCCTCGGCCAGGTCCATCACCTTGTGGATCTTCTCCGCGTGGGCCTCGCCCAGCGCGCCGCCGAATACCCGGAAGTCGTGCGCGTACACGAAGACCGTGCGGCCGTGCACCGTGCCCCAGCCGGTGATCACACCGTCGCTGTACGGCTTCTTGGCCTCCAGGCCGAAGCCGGTCGCGCGATGCCGGCGCAGCGGCTCGATCTCGTTGAACGAACCCTTGTCCAGGAGCAGTTCGATGCGCTCGTGGGCGGTGAGCTTGCCCTTGGCGTGCTGCCGCTCGGTGGCGGCCGGGTCGACCCCTCACGCGCCGCCTCCTTGACGGCGCTCAGTTCGTCGAGGCGGTCCTGCAACGGTTGTGCGGTCATGATGGTCCCCCACTTCGATGTCGGTGATGGGTCAGACGACGGCCGCGGTGACCGCGCCGAGCGCCTGGTCGAGCCGCCGGGCGTCGTCCGTGGTGCGAACCCGCGCCTCGGGTGCGATACGACGGCACAGACCGCCGAGGACCCGGCCGGGCCCCACTTCGACGAACCGGTCCACGCCGGCCGCCGTCAGGTTGCGTACCGTGCCGGTCCACCGCACCCGCCCGGTGAGCTGGCGGCGCAGGACGGCCGCGGCCTCGGCCGCGGTGGTGACCGGGCCCGCGGTGGCCGCCGAGAGGACGGGGACCGAGGGGGCGCGGAAGGCCGTCTCGTCGAGGGCTTCGGCGAAGTCCGCCGCGATCCCGTCCATGAGGGCGCTGTGGAACGAGACCGGGACGTTGAGGTCCACGACGCGGCGGGCGCCGGCCAGCCGCGCCTGCCGCATCACCTCGGTCACGGCCTCGGTGCGACCGGAGACCACGAGTTGAGCGGGGTCGTTGTCGTTGGCCACGTCCACGGCCAGCCCGGTGGCCGCGGCGATGTCGGCGCAGATGCCCTCCAGGGTCGAGGGCGCGAGACCGATGACGGCCGCCATGCTGCCCGGCGCCCGGTCGTTGACGGTGGCCATCAACTCGCCGCGCAGGCGTACCAGCGCCAGCGCGTCCTGCCAGTCCAGGGCGCCCGCGCAGACGAGCGCCGCGTACTCACCCAGGCTGTGCCCGGCCACGACGTCCGGCCGCACGCCGTGCCGGCCGAGCACGTCGAGCGTGACCACGCTGGTCAGGAACACCGCGGGCTGGGTGACCGGGGTGTCCTGGAGGCAGGCCTCGGGGCCCTCCCAGCACAGCCGGGACAGTGGCAGGCCGAGCAGGTCGTCGGCCGGCCGGTAGTAGCGGTCCACGAGGTCGGGCCAGCGCTCGACGAGATGGCGCCCCCATGCCGACGCGCTGGGGAGCCCTGGCCCGGGAAGACGAAGGCGGTCCTGGTCATGACGGTGCGTCTCTCCTTCGGTGAGGGGCTGCCGTACGGGACGGGCGCGAGCGCACCAGCTCGTCGAAGAGGCCCTTGACGTCGTCGGCGTACAGCCAGTCCATGGGCAGCCGGCGGACCGAGGTCCGGGCCGGGGCGTCGCCCTTCAGCGCGACGGCGGCGGAGTGCCGGGGCCCGCTGGGGATGTCGGTGATCGTCCAGCCCGCCGGCCGGCGGGCCGGGTCGGAGCCGAGGTAGTCCGCGGACGGGGAGCGGCTCAGGCCGGTGCCCAGTCCCTTGAGGTAGGCCTCCTTGCGGGTCCAGAGCCTGCTGAACAGCTCCGCCCGCTCCGTCTGCGGCACGCGCGCCAACTCGGCCCGCTCGCCGGGGGTGCAGCGCCTCGGCGCAGATCGCGACGGTCTCGGCGCCCGGCAGCTTCTCCAGGTCCGCGCCCACCGTGGTGTGCGCGACGGCGACGAGGGCCAGTCCGCCGCTGTGCGAGAGGGAGAAGTGCAGGGGGAGGGTCGGGTGTGGCGACGGCGGGCCTGCCGTGCGGTTTGCCGCATCCGGGGCAGGGCTCCCGGACGAAGGGCACGTCCTGGGCGGCGACCCCGAGATACGAGCCGAGCAGCCGGCGCAGGGCGATGTGCGCGGCCGCGTAGAGCAGTCCGTCGGCGGGACGGACGAACGACGCCGCGCGGGTGCGTTCGTGGCCGTCCAGTTCGACAGGTCGAGCGAGGCCGCGCGATCGGCCTTCGGGGCCCTGAGCAGCCACAGATCGAGCCGACCGGGCGCCACCGCGGGCGCGGCGAGAACCGCGGCCGGGGCGGTCATGCCGTGACCGCTGCACCGGCGTGCCGGGGCCGTGCCGGGTCGGTGTGCGCGGTACCGGAGTGCGGGTGGGAGTGGCCGTCGGCGCCCAACTGCCCGGCGAGGCAGTCGATCAGCTCCGGCGGCGCTGTTGGCGAGCAGCAGCCGCTGCAGGTTCACCTCCAGGCCCAGGGCGGCCTCCATGCGGTGCTGCAGTTCCATGCCCGTGATCGAGCCGACGCCGAGGCTGCGCATGGGGCGGCCGGTGGTGTCGATGAGATCGGGGGCCATGCCCAGCGCGCGGCCGAGCTCCTCGCGGACGTAGCGGTCGATGATGCGGGTGCGTTCGGCGGGGGGGCGCGACGGCCAGTTCGGCCGCGTCGGGGGCCCGCACCTCGACGGGCGGGCCGGGTTCGGGTTCCGGGTCCCAGTCGTCCCAGCCCCAGTCGGCCCGGGCGCTCAGGTGCCTCATCTCTCCTCCAGAGTTCGGTTGCGGTCAGGGGAGTACGCCGCCGAGGGCGATCAGCAGGCCGAGCACGCCGACGGCGGTGACCAGCAGCAGGGCGGCGCGGTGGCCGGCCGGCTGCACGGCCGCCACCAGGGCGAGCATCAGTACGGCGCCCATCTGGACGCCGGTCTGGTAGAGGGCGCTCGCCTCGGCCTGCCGGCCGGCCGGGACGGCCGAGGTGGCCTGCATGTGCAGGGCGGTGAAGGAGAGCACGAAGCCGGCACCGACCAGCAGCATCGAGGGCAGGACGTCGACCGCGTAGCGCACCGGGGTGTCCAGGCGCAGCAGGAGGACGTAGCCGAGCGGCGGGAAGGCCGCGCCGACCGCGATCAGCCGGGCGGTGGTGAAGCGGCTGACGAGACGTCCGGAGTGCAGGGCGGACAGGGCGAGCGGGAGGCTCGCGGGCAGCAGGGCCAGTCCGGTCTGCAGTGGGGACCAGCCGCCCGCCCGCTGGAGGTGGACCGTGCTCACCAGCAGCATTCCCAGGTACGAACCGTTGAGGGCGGCCGCGCCGAGGGCGGAGCGGAGCAGCGGGCGCCCGGCCGGCAGGTCGAGCCGGATCAGCGGCGCGCGGGCGGTCAGCTCGATCCGTACGAAGGCGGGCAGCAGCACGGCCGCCCCCAGGAACGCCGCGATGGTGCTCGGATCGGCCCAGCCGGTCGCCGGGACGGAGGTGACGGCGTGCACCAGGAACAGGGTGCCGCCGGTGAGCGTGAGCGCACCCGCCGCGTCGTAGCGGCGCGGCCGGTCCGGGGCCGGGGCGTCGCGCGGGATCAGCCGCAGTCCGCACAGGAACAGCAGCAGCGCCACCGGGGCGGGGGAACGCGAAGGTCCAGCGCCAGCCGGCTTCCGTGAGCAGGCCCGACAGCAGCAGACCGGCGGAGAAGCCGCTCGCGCCGAAAAGGGTGTAGACCGACACGGCGCGGCGCGGGGCGTCCTTCGGGGAAGACGGAGGCGATGATGGCGAGGCCGGTGGGGGCGGTGAGCGCGGCGCAGAAGCCTTTCACCAGGCGGGTGGCGACGAGCGGGACGAGACTGTCCGCGAAGGCCGACGCCAGCGATGCCGCGGCGAAGACGAGCAGGGCCGCCAGGTAGACGGGACGGCGGCCGAGCAGGGCGACCACGCGGGTGCCGAACAGCATCAGGGCGCCGAACCCGACCGCGAAGCCGGTCACCACCCAGTGCAGCCGGTGCGGAGCGATGCCGAGGTCCTCGCCGACGGCGGGCAGGGCCACGATCGCGACGGAGACTTCCAGGGCGTCGATGAGCATGTTTCCCGGCGAGGACGAACAGCAGACCCCACAGCGCGGGGCTCCAGGTCGCGCCGGCCGTCGCCTGACCGTGGTGCGAGGGGCTGGTCGGAAGCGTCATGGTCCTCTTCCAGGGAGTCCTGTCCTCGGCGAGGGGCGCCGGGAAGTGGGGTGCCGGAGGGGGTGGCCGGCCGCGAGCGGGGGCTCGCGGCCGGCCGGGCCGGCGCGCGACGGGGAATGAGAGCGCGCCGACGTCTGTCAGCCGAGCAGCGTGCCGCCGCTGGCGTCGATGAAGGCGCCGGTGATCCAGCGGGCGTCGTCGGTGGCGAGGAACGCCACCACGTCGCCGACGTCCTGGGGTTCACCGACGCGGTTGAACGTGGACAGGGCCGCCATCTGCTCCACGACCTCCGGGATGTCGAAGGCCGGGTTGCCGTTGCGGGTGATGCCCGGGGCCACGCTGTTGACCGTGATGCCCCGCGGGCCAGCGCCTTGGCGTAGTGCAGGGCGAGCATCTCCACGGCGCCCTTGGTCATCGCGCACGCGATCTCCTGCGGGTTCGCGAAGCGGGGTGAGGCCGGAGGAGATGTTGATGACGCGCCCGCCGTTCGGCATGATCTTCAGGGCGCGCTGGATGATGAAGAACGGTGCCTTGGCGTTGACCGCGACCAGGCGGTCGAACTGCTCGGGCGTGGTGTCCTCGGGGGCCACCCCGCCCATCACACCGGCGTTGTTGACCAGGATGTCGAGGTCGGTCGTCCCGGTGCGCTCCTTGAGGCCCTGCTCCAGGCCCAGGAACAGCTCGTGGACGTCGCCGGTGACACCCAGCTCCGCGCCGACCGCGAAGGCCCGGCCGCCGTCCTTCTCGATGGAGGCGACGACCTCGTCGGCGGCGTCGCTTGTTCGAGGAGTAGTGGACGGCGACGAGCGCGCCCTCCCGCGCGAGGCGCACGGCGGTCGCGCGGCCGATGCCCCGGCTCGATCCTGTGACGAGCGCTGTCTTCCCGGTGAGTCTGCCCATGTCGTGTTCTCTCCGCTTCGTTGACGTGTGGGACGTGGCCGGGACCGTGCCGGCCCCTGCCGGTGCGGCGGCCGTGGTACGAGCCGTGACGGACGCCGAGCCGGCTGCCGTGGGGGCGGTCGCCGGGGCACCGAACCATCGGTGCAGGGCGGTCGCGAGATCCGTCTCGCCGTCGGATCCGGTCCACGCGATGTGACCGTCCGGGCGTACGAGGACGGCCTCGGTGTCTCCCAACAGGCCCCGGCCGGCCGGGACATCGGCGGACACCGGGTCCACCAGGGCCGCCCAGGGGCGGCCGTGGCGCGCAGCCCCGCGCGCCGGGACTCGTCACCGGACAGCGCGAGCAGCAGGCCGCGGGCCGGAACGCAGCAGCGCCAGGGTGCTGGTCGGTCCGCGGTCGCCGGCCAGCTCCGTGTGGGAAGACGGGCACCGAGCAGCGGGTGGCTGCCCGGCCCCACGTCGTAGCGGACGTCCAGGCCCGAGACCATCCCGGCGAGGTGGACGCGTACGTCCTCGTGCGGGACCAGTTCCGCGAGGACGTCCCGGGCCGACTCGACCTCCGCGCCGCCGAGCAGCAGCAGCCCCTGCGCCGCGATGTTGCCCAGGGTCCGCCCACCGACCGCGTGCCGTTCGGTGTGGTAGCTGTCGAGCAGGCCTTCCGGGCCGCGCTCGCCGACCTGGGCCGCCAGTTTCCAGCCGAGGTTGACGGCGTCCTGCAGCCCCAGGTTGAGGGCCTGGCCGCCGATCGGCATCTGGGCGTGGGCGGCGTCGCCCGCCAGGAACAGCCGGTGGTCACGGTAGTGCGCGGCCTGCCGTGAGACGTCGCCGAAGGCGTTGACCCAGAGCGGGGTGCCGTCGCCGATGTCCTCGCCGGTGACCCGCCGCCAGGCCTCGGCGAGTTCCGCGAACGTCGGCTCGGCCGCGGACCCGGGACCCGCCGCGCGCGGCCGGGCGGTACGCCCGTACTCGTGCAGCATCACGCGCGTCACTCCGTCGGGACGGCGTGCGGCGATGGCCAGGCCGCGCTCCAGCCGCTGGAAGCGCCGGTTCGGGATGTCGATGCCGGCCACGTCGGCCCGGATCAGCTCCCGGGTCGCGTCGGTGCCTGGGAAGTCGAAGCCGCCGAGGCGGCGGACGGTGCTGTGCTCCCCGTCGCAGCCGACCACGCACTTGGCGCGCAGCCGCACCGGTCCGTCCGGGCCGTGCACCTCCGCCTCGGCGTGGTCCGGGGTCACGGTCAGCCCACGGAGCTCGTGCCCCCGCAGGACGACCGCGCCCAGGCCGGTGGCCCAGTCCCCGAGCAGTTCCTCGGTGCGGACCTGCGGGACCTTCCACTGGCCCGGGTACGGGCCGGGGAGGGTGAGGCCGAGGGGGACGCCGCCGAAGTGCCCCACGACGTCGTTCGGCACCGGGCCCAGCTCGTCGAGCAGGCCGCGGCTGTCGAGGATCTCCATGGTGCGGGCGTGCAGGGTGGACGCCCGCGACTCGGTGGTGGGGGGCGGACAGCCGCTCCACGACGACCACGTCCGCACCGCCCAGCCGCAGCTCGCCGGCGAGCATCAGCCCGACCGGCCCGGCACCGACCACGACCACCTGGGTTTCCCTGTAGTCGCGTGCCATGGTCAGCGCTGCTGCTCGGCGTGGCGCTTGGCGTGACCGAGGGTGGCCCGGCTGTTGGTGCTCAGAGCGTTGCGCACGTATTCCCTGGCCTCGGCGACACCGGCCTCGGGGCCCAGGATCCGGGTGATGTTCGCGGTGTTCAGCACGACGGTGTGCTGCGAGGAGGCGGCGACGCCGTCCTCGTTCTCCCGGAAGGTCCAGTAGCCCGTGTGCAGGGTCATCAGCGCGGGCAGGGTGACCTGCTTGTACGCGATCCTGTGGTGGGGGAAGCAGACCCGGTACGACTTGGTGGTGTGCGTGGAGCCGTCCTTGGCGCGGGTGTCCATCTCCAGGATCTGGAGCCCGGGGGAGACCTCGTCCAGCCGCACCGTGGCCACGTGCGGCAGGCGCTCCCTCCCAGCGGTCCGCCTCATTGATGAAGTCGTAGACGTCCTTGGCGGAGCCGTTCACCTGGATCGTGTCCTCGAAGGAGAAGGTCACCTCCTCGCTGGCACGGGCCAGTTCGACGTTGGACTTGAGCGCGGCCAGCTCCGAGCGGGAGTTGCGGTCGACGGCCTCGTCGATCCACTTCAGGCCCTCGGGGTCGTCGTCGATCGCCCGGTAGTCGTGCAGCAGCCGGATCCGCGACTCGTCGGCGGAGAGCGGCTCGATGATCCAGGTGCCGCCCATGGCGGCGACCGGCGGTGCGGAGACCTCCTGGCGGAAGGTGATGCGCAGCGCCTCGGGGTCGAGGGTGCGGCGCGAGGTCCAGTTCTTGACCTCACCGTTGGCGGTGGCCCAGATGCGGATGCGCTCCTCGCCGGCGCCCCGCTCGACGTGGTCGACGTAGACCGTGGGCGGGAAGATCCGCGGCCAGTTCTCCACCTCGGCGATCAGACGGTAGACCTCGCCCGCGGGGGCGTGGACGGTGATCTCGTGCTCGACCTCTTTGGTCATGGGGTTCGGGTCCTTTGGGTCGCGTCGGTCCGGTCAGAAGTTGCCGAGGCCGCCGCAGACGTTGAGCGCCTGCGAGGTGATGGATGCGGCGGTGTCGGAGGCCAGGTAGCCGACGAGTCCGGCCACCTCCTCCGGCGTGGAGTAGCGGCCGAGCGGGATCTTGGCCTGGAACTTCTCGAGGATCGCCTCCTCGGAGGCGTCGTAGGCGGCCGCGTAGCCCTGGCGGACCCGCTGGGCCATGGGGGGTCTCCACAACCGGGGCACACCGCGTTGACGGTGATGCCGGTGGGCGCCAGCTCGTTGCCGAGGGCCTTGGTGAAGCCGACCACGCCGTGCTTGGAGGCCGAGTACGGGGCACCGAGGACGACGCCCTGCTTGCCGGCGGTGGAGGCGATGTTGATGATCCGGCCGCGGCTCCTGTGGCGCATGCCGCCGGTGTTCAGCACCTCCTTCGTCATGCGGAAGACGCTGTTGAGGTTGGTGTCGACGACGTCGTGCCACAGCTCGTCGTCGATGTCGGCGGTGACGCCGCCGCCGCTGCGGCCGGCGTTGTTCACCAGGACGTCGACGGCGCCGTAGCGGTCCACGGCGGCCTGGACGAAGTCGCGCGCGTTCTCGGAGGAGCGCACGTCCAGGGTGGCGCCGTCGACCTCCAGGCCCTCCTCGCGCAGTTGCTTGACGGTGGACACGACGTTCTCCGCGTTGCGCGCGCCGATGAAGACCCGGTGTCCCTGGCTCGCCAGGAGACGCGCGACGGCGAGGCCGATCCCGCTGGTGGCACCGGTGACGAGGGCGACGCGCTGGTCCTGCTGCGACATCTGTTCTCTCCCAAGAGGGTGGGCGGTAGGGCGGCGGCCGCCGTGCCGGGCACGGCGGCCGCAGGGTGTGGGGGTGGGGGCCGTGGCCGGCTCGAGCCGCGAGGGACTCCCGCAGCTGCGCGTTGACGGCGGCTATCAGGCCGCGGGGGGTGGGGTTGTCGGTGAAGACGTCGTCGTCCAGGGCGATGCCGTACTCGCGCTCGATCCGGCCGGCGGTCTCCAGCAGGGCCAGCGACTCGTAGCCCAGCTCCTCGAAGTCGGTGTCGAGGATGTCGCCGTCGAGGTCGACGCCCTCGTCCGCGCCGGCGCCCTCGAGCAGGATGCGCCGGAGAACCTCGAGGGTGAATTCCTTGTCGGACATGTATTTCCCTTTCATGGGTGTGGTGGGTGCAGCGGTGTGTGCGGCCGTTGCGGCCTAGTCGACGGCCCCGACGACGACGGCGGAGTTGAAGCCGCCGTAGCCCCGGGCGAGGACGAGCGCGGTGCGTACCGACGCGGTGCGCGGCTGGCCGGTGACCAGGTCGATGTCGTACTCGGGCGACAGGGTCACGTTCGTGGTCGGCGGGATCAGGCCCTCGCGCATGGACAGCACCGCGGCGACCACGTCCACCGGCGCGGCGCCGGAGTAGAGCCGCCCGATCATCGTCTTCGGCGCGGTGACCGGGACCCGGCCGGCGCCGAAGACGGCGGTGACGGCCTCGGCCTCCTCGCGGTCCAGGCCGGGGGTGCCGGCGGCGTCGGCGAAGACCACGTCGATCTGGCCGGGTGCCACGTTCGCGTCGGCCAGGGCCAGTTCGATCGCCCGCCGCAGACCGGGCTCCCGGCCCGAGCCCGGCTTCGGGTCGAACGTCGCCCCGTACCCGGAGATCTCGCCGTAGACGTTGCGTGCCCCGCGCCGGCGGGCGGCCTCGGCGTCCTCCAGGATGAGCAGCGCCCCGCCCTCGCCGGGCACGTAACCGCAGGCGTCGGCGTCGAAGGGCAGGTAGGCCCGCTCCGGCTCGGTGCGGGTGCTGAGGCGGCCGTTGGCGAGCTGCGCCACCCAGCCCCACGGGCAGATCGAGGCGTCGAAGCCGCCCGAGAAGATCAGCTTGCTGCCCTTGCGGATCTGCCGCCGGGCCTGCGCGACGGCGTCCAGACCGCCGGCCTGGTCGCTGACGACCACACCGCTCGGTCCGCGCATCCCGTTGCGGATGGAGATCTGGCCGCTGTTGACCGCGTAGAACCAAGCGAAGGACTGGTACGCGCTGACGTACTGGCTGCCCTGGCTCCACAGCTTCTTCAGCTCGTTCTGGCCGAACTCGAAGCCGCCGGAGGTGCTGGCGGTGACCACGCCCATGTCGAACTCGGGGATGTCGCCGGGCCTGACGCCGGCGTCCTCGAAGGCGCAGTCGGCGGCCACCAGGGCCAGCCGGGTCATCCGGTCGGTCTGCGGGATCAGCCGGTTCGGCAGGTGGTCCTCGGCGACGAACCCCTGGATCTCGCCCGCCAGCGTGGCCGGGTACTGACTCGGGTCGAAGCGGGTGATCCGGCCGATGGCGTTCTTGCCGATACGGGTGGCGGCCCAGAAGTCGTCCACGCCGAGCCCGTTGGGGGTGGCGACACCGATGCCGGTGACGACGGTCCGGGGGTACGCGCGCTCATGCGGCGCTCCTTTCGGGACGGGCCAGCACCATCGCGCTCTGGAACCCGCCGAATCCGCTGCCGACCGTCAGCACCGCGTCGGTGGTGTGCTCACGGGCGGTGAGCGGCACGTAGTCGAGGTCGCACTCGGGGTCGGGGGTGTGCAGGTTCGCGGTGGGCGGCACCACGTTGTTCTCCATCGCCAGCACGGACGCGGCGATCTCGATCGAGCCGATCGCGCCCAGCGAGTGCCCCACCATTGACTTGATGGAGCTGACCGGGGTGCGGTAGGCGTGCTCGCCGAGGCTCAGCTTGAACGCGGCGGTCTCGTGCCGGTCGTTCTGCTTGGTGCCCGAGCCGTGCGCGTTGATGTAGTCGATGTCCTCGGGGTTCATCCGCGCCTCGTCCAGCGCCACCCGGATCGCCTCGGCCATCTCCCGGCCGTCCGGGCGCAGGCCGGTCATGTGGAACGCGTTGCAGCGCGAGGCGTAGCCGGCGATCTCGGCGTAGATGTGGGCGCCGCGCCGCCGGGCGGCGGTCAGCTCCTCCAGTACGAAGACCGCGGAGCCCTCGCCGAGCACGAACCCGTTGCGGGTGCCGTCGAACGGCCGCGAGGCGTGCTCGGGGTCGTCGTTGCGCGGCGTCGTCGCCTTGATCGCGTCGAAGCAGGCCATCGTGATCGGGGAGATCGGCGTGTCCGTGGCCCCGGCGATCATCACGTCGGTGCTGCCCTCGCGGATCAGCTCCACGGCGTGGCCCACCGAGTCGAGCCCGGATGTGCAGCCGGTGGAGACCACCGTGTTGGGGCCCTCCGCGCCGACCGCCCACGCGACCTCGGCCGAGAACGAGCTGGGCACGAAGTGGTTGTACAAGTGCCTCGGGGCGTAGGCGTAGTCGACCAGGTCGAGCCGGCCACCGTCGCTGACCACCCGGTACTCGTCGTCGAGCCCCATGGTCGCGCCGACCGCGCTGCCGATGGTCACCCCGGTGCGGTGCGGGTCGAAGCCCGCCAGGTCCAGCCCACTGTCGGCCAGCGCCTCGCGCGCGGTGACGACACCGAACTGCGCGGCGCGGTCCATCCGCCGGATCTCCTGCGGGCCCAGGCCGTGCAGTTCGGGGTCGAAGTCGGCCTCGGCCGCGACCTGGGAGCGGAACGAGGAGGGATCGAAGAAGGTGATTCCCCGGGTGGCCGTGCGGCCCTCGCTCAGCAGGCTCCAGAAGTTCTTGGTGCCGACACCGCCCGGTGCCAGCACGCCGATTCCCGTGATTACTACCCGGCGCTCCACTAGAGGGTGCCTCCCATGATGTCGGTCGACGGCTTCACGAGGAGGCCGTCCAGTTGTAGAAGCGGGTGGCCATCGCGTCGGCCGGGGACCGCCAGGTCGCCGGGTCGTAGGCCTGGATGAAGGGCTTGAGGTCCTCGCTGATCCCGACGAAGCGCGCGTCGGGCTTGGCCTCCTCGATGAGCTGTCCGCCGTTGTCCGAGTCGAAGTCCTGCAAGTGGAAGTACAGGCCGCGGTAGGCGAACAACTGGCGGCGACGGGTGCCCATGCGGTGCGGCATCTCGGTCGCGTCGAACTCGCCGAAGAGCTTGGCCACGTCGACGCTCGACTCGGCGTCCATACGGGCCACGATCAGGGTGCTGTGCATGCGTTTCTCTCTTCCGGTGGGCGGATGGGAGCGGCCGGACGGAATCAGCCGGCCGCGGTGGACCGGTACAGGCGCAGGAAGTCGCGCACGCCCTGGGTGACCAGTTCGTCGGTTTCCTCGTCGGTGAGCGGGAGCGCGCCGTGGAAGGACCGCTGGGCGACCGGGGGTCGCCACGAGCAGGACGAAGTGACCGGCCGCGCGGCAGGGGTCCTCGATGTCGAGGAGCCCCCGCTCGGCGACCTTCGCCAGGCCCCGGGCCAGCGCCTGCTCGGCGCGCTGCGGCCCGGCGCTGCGCCACACCTCCAGCACGTTGGCGGGCAGCCGGGCGATCTCCGCGTTGAGCTGCCGCACCAGGGCGAAGTGCTCGGGGAACTCGGTGAGCGGCCGCTGCCAGGCCCGGCCGAAGGCGATGAGGTCGGCCTCCAGGTCGGTACGGGTGCTCAGCCGGCGTTCCGCGATGTCCGCCAGCGCGGCGGCGACGGACGCGGCGCTGTTCAGGACGACCGACAGGAGCAGCCGCTCCCGGTCCGGGTAGTGCTCCAGCAGGGTGCTCTCGGCGACACCGGCCTCCGCGGGCGACGGTGTCCAGCCGCGCCCGGGTGCACCCTTCGCGGGCGAACACCCGCAGCGCGGCGCGCTCGATGGCCCGGCTCTCCTCGGCCGGGCCGGGCCGGGGCACGTGGGGCAGGACGACGTGTGTGGTCATACGTGGCTCCTGGACGGTCGAGTGGCCCCCTCGGGCCTTGCTTCCGCACCGTGGGGCGCCGCGACGGGGGACCTGGCGGGCGTCGCCGCACGGGGCGGTCGGTCGTGGGCCCGGCGCGGTGGTCGGCTGTACGCCGGGTGCGGTGGCCGGTCGTGGGCCCGGCGTGGTCGGCCGTACGCCGGGTGCGGTTGGTCGTGCGACCGGCGCGGTGGTCGGTGGTGCGCCCGGCGCGGTGGCGCGATGATCGGTCGATCGTGCGTCCGATGTGGCCGGCCGTGCGCCTCGCGGTTGATGCGCCGTGCGCCGTGCCCCGTGGCCTGGCGCTTGGTGCGCCGAGCCGTGCGCCTCGCGGCTGATGCGCCCTGAACGGACCCGCGCCGGGCGCTGTCACACCGTGCGGTGGGTGGACGGGGCGCCGAACCAGCGCTCCAGGGCCATCGACAGGTCGTGGTGGCTGCCGGGCGCCGCCCAGGCCACGTAGCCGTCGGGGCGGACCAGGACCGCGGAGGTGCCGTGCAGCGGGCCGTCCTCGGCGACCCCGTGCGGGGCGGCGGTCACGATGTCCACGCGTCCGGCCCACGCCGCGCCCGCTCACGCAGGTTGTGGTTGTCCTCCAGGTCGAGCAGGACGCCCCGGCCGGCGTGCAGCAGCTCGGTGCTGCTGGTCTTGCGGGTCTCACCGACCAGTTCGAGGTGCGGCATGCGCTTGCCCAGCAGCGGGTGGCGGCCCGTGCCGACGTCATACGTGATCTCCAGGCCGCTGACCATGCCCGCCAGGTGCCGGCTCACGTCCCGGTAGGCGATGAGTTCACCGAGCACGTCGCGCAGTGGCTGCACCTCGGGGCCGCTGAGGAAGAGCAGCCCCTGGGCGCGGGTGTTCATCAGCAGGCGCTTGCCGACCGGGTGGCGCTCGCCGTGGTACGTGTCCAGCAGGTCGGCCGACGCCCAGCCGTTGACGGCGGCGGCCAGCTTCCAGCCGAGGTTCACCGCGTCCTGGATGCTGGTGTTCATGCCCTGCCCGCCGGCCGGCAGGTGGATGTGCGCGGAGTCGCCCGCCAGGATGACGCGGCCGCGCCGGTACTCGGTGACCTGCCGGGTGGCGTCGCCGAAGGCACTGGACCCACACCGGTTCGCCGTGTAGATGTCCGTGCCGGTGAGGCGCTGCCAGGCGGCCGCCACCTCCTCGAACGTGGGCGGCTCGGTGCGCCGCTGCGGCGGGGTGCCGCGCTCGCAGACGATGAGACGGGTGATGCCGCCGGGCAGCGGGCCGACCATGACCATGCCGCCGGGCAGCGTCTCCCCCGATCATGCGGGGTTCGAGGTCCAGCCCCTCACGTCGGCGAGGAACATCTCCAGCGTGGAGGCGGTCCCGGGGAAGTCGAAACCGGCGGCCTTGCGGATGGTGCTCCGCCCGCCGTCACAGCCCACCAGGTAGGCGGCCCGCAGGGTGTGGACACCCTGGGGACCGCGCACCTCCACCTCGACGCTGTCGCCGTGGTCCGTCAGGGACAGCAGCTCATGGCTGCGCCGGATGTCGGCGCCCAGGTCGGTGGCCCACTCCTCGAGTTTCGTCTCGGTGACGGACTGGGGGACGGTCTTGGCCGCCTGCCACGCGCCCTCCAGCACGCCGAAGTCCACCGGCAGGCCGCCGAAGTGCCCCTGGTTGCTGGTCTCGATCTCCCCGAACCGGGGCAGCAGACCACGCTGGTCGAAGACCTCCATGGTGCGCGCGGTGAAGCCCAGCCCGCGGGACTCCCCGGTCCGCTCCGCCAGCCGCTCCAGGACGATGACCTCCACTCCCGCGAGCCGAAGTTCACCGGCGAGCATGAGCCCGGCCGGGCCGGCGCCCGCGATGATGACCGCAGCGTCCATGTACGTCTCCTTGGGGGTGGTCGAAAATGCGCGACAAGGCAGCCGGAAGACGGCTGCGAAACAGGTGAAGGCCGGAGCCGAAGTCGACCGGAGAACTGGTCGAAAGGGAGTGGCCTAACCGCCGGACCGGAATTCGTCACAGTTCAGCGGAGGTTATGGAAAAGCTTCTTCGTTTCCGGTGCGGGAGTCAACCCGCGAAGATTCAGATCTCTGTCACGTTCCGTCAGAGCACCTACAGAGAAAGATAAAACGGTCTCGCACCGGCAGGTGCGGCACAGATTCGCCAGCCGTAGCCGAAATCGACTACACAGGACTCACAAATAGGAGGCCCCCGCCTTGTCCCTGACTCATTGACCGAAATAGCTTGGCTGGCAGTTCGATGAAATGGGGGAACTGATGAGTCAGGGAACGATTCGAACAGTCACGGTGCTGACGGTGTGCGAGGGCACGGGTTGCCGCCGTCGGGAGGCGACGGGGCGGCCGGTCCCGCCGCCTCGCCGACCGGGGAACGCGTCTGTGTTCCTCGTGCGGCAACCGCTTCGTCGCGGAGCTGAGGAGACTGCCCGGCCTGTACGAGGAGTGCGGGCTGCTTCTCGGCGGGTCCGATCAGCCCCGCGAGAGGACGACCGGCGGACCACTGCCCGGGATGCCGTTCAACACCGCCGCGGCCGAGGCGCGCGCGGCCGTCGTGGGCGTTCTGCGGTCGTGGGCGGCCGTGGTCGTCGACGGCCGGCGCATCCGCCTCCCGCAGGGGACGGCGCACCGGTCGTCGGTCATGGTGGGGGAACTCGCCGACTTCCTGGCCCGGCACGCCGACTGGCTCATGGCGCACGATGCCGCGGGGGACGTCTCGGAGGAGGTGGCGCGGCTGGTGCGCAGGGCACGCCGGGTCATCGACCCGGAGCCGCTGCGCCGGGTGACGATCGGGACCTGTGTCGAGCCGGACTGCCGTGGTGGGCTGACGGCCACCGTGCAGCCGAGCCGGTCGCAGCTGCCCGCGGAGATCATCTGCGACGCCGATCAGTCCCACCGCTGGCTCGGCCACGAGTGGCTCCAGCTGAGCCGCCGGCTCGCTCAGGGCCGTCGGCCCACGACCGCCCCCGCGGCCTCCACGCCGTCCGAGGCGGAGAGCGTGCGTTGGGTCACCGCGGGCGACGTCGCGCAGCTGTGGGGCATCGCCACCGGCAGCGTCTACCGCCACGCCAGCGAGCAGCAGTGGCGCCGCCGTTCCCGGCGGCGGCCGCACGTACTACCACGACGCCGACGTCCACCGGACACTCGGCGGGCGCGGGCCGGGCCCGGGGGCGGGCGGGCGAGGACGTGGTGCCTGGTCCGGGCCGCCGCACCTCCCCGGTGCGGCGGCCACGGCCGAAGGCCCCGCCCGAATGGGCGGGGCCTTCGGCCGTCGTCGTACGGGGCCGACGTCAGTCCTTGATTTCGCAGATGGGGGCGCCGGAGGTGACGGAGGCGCCGACTTCGGCGCCCAGGCCCTTGATGGTGCCGGACTTGTGGGCGTTGAGGGGTTGTTCCATCTTCATGGCTTCCAGGACGACGATCAGGTCGCCTTCCTGGACTTCCTGGCCCTCTTCGACGGCGATCTTGACGATGGTGCCCTGCATGGGGAGGCGAGGGGTGTCGCCGGAGGCGGCGGGGCCGGACTTCTTGGCCGCGCGGCGCTTGGGCTTCGCGCCGGCGGCGAGGCCGGTGCGGGCCAGGCTCATGCCGAGGGAGGAGGGGAGGGAGACCTCCAGGCGCTTGCCGCCGACCTCGACGACGACGGTCTCCCGGCCGGTCTCGTCGTCCGCGTCGGTGTCGGCGGGGGCGGTGAAGGGCTTGATGTCGTTGACGAACTCCGTCTCGATCCAGCGGGTGTGGACGGTGAAGGGGTCGGTCGAGCCGGTCAGTTCGGGGGCGAAGGCCGGGTCCTGGACGACGGTGCGGTGGAAGGGGATGGCGGTGGCCATGCCCTCGACGGTGAATTCTTCCAGGGCGCGGGAGGCGCGCTGGAGGGCTTCGGCGCGGGTGCGGCCGGTCACGATGAGTTTGGCGAGCAGGGAGTCCCAGGCGGGGCCGATCACCGAGCCGGATTCGACGCCGGCGTCGAGGCGGATGCCGGGGCCGGTGGGTGGGTCGAAGAGGGTGACGGTGCCGGGGGCGGGGAGGAAGCCGCGGCCGGGGTCTTCCGCCGTTGATGCGGAACTCGAAGGAGTGGCCGCGCAGGGCGGGGTCGTCGTAGCCGAGTTCTTCGCCGTCGGCGATGCGGAACATTTCGCGGACCAGGTCGATGCCGGCGACTTCTTCGGTGACGGGGTGTTCGACCTGGAGGCGGGTGTTGACTTCGAGGAAGGAGATGGTGCCGTCGGTGCCGACGAGGAACTCGACGGTGCCGGCGCCGACGTAGCCGGCTTCCTTCAGGATGGCTTTGGAGGCCGTGTACAGCTCGTCGACCTGGGCTTGGGTGAGGAAGGGGGCGGGGGCTTCCTCGACCAGTTTCTGGTGGCGGCGTTGGAGGGAGCAGTCGCGGGTGGAGACGACGACGACGTTGCCGTGGGTGTCGGCCAGGCACTGGGTTTCGACGTGGCGGGGTTTGTCGAGGTAGCGCTCGACGAAGCATTCGCCGCGGCCGAAGGCGGCTACCGCCTCGCGGACGGCGGAGTCGTAGAGTTCGGGGACTTCTTCGAGGGTGCGGGCGACTTTGAGGCCGCGGCCGCCGCCGCCGAAGGCGGCTTTGATGGCGATGGGCAGGCCGTGTTCCTTGGCGAAGGTGACGACCTCGTCCGCGCCGGAGACGGGGTCGGGGGTGCCGGCGACCAGGGGGCGCCGGCGCGTTGGGCGATGTGGCGGGCGGCGACTTTGTCGCCGAGGTCGCGGATGGCGTGTGGGGGGCGGGCCGATCCAGATGAGGCCGGCGTCCAGGACGGCCTGGGCGAATTCCGCGTTCTCGGAGAGGAATCCGTAGCCGGGGTGGATGGCGTCCGCGCCGGACTCGCGTGCGGCGTTGAGGACTTTGGTGATGTCCAGGTAGCTGGTGGCGGGGGTGTCACCTCCCAGGGCGAACGCCTCATCAGCGGCGCGGACATGCAGAGCGTCCCGGTCCGGGTCCGCGTAGACGGCCACGCTCGCGATCCCGGCGTCCCGGCAGGCCCGGGCCACACGGACAGCGATTTCGCCACGATTGGCGATGAGCACCTTGCGCACGATTGAGGCTCCCTCCTGAAACAAGCCGAGTTTAGGGACTGCCGACACGGCACTTCGACCCGTCCCCACTGGTGAGCTTGCCCACACGGAGTGTGACTCGAGGCTCGCTCGACCCGCGAAATCCCTTGTCGTACCGCGATACGCAGGACTCCTCGGGGAAACCCTAGCCCCCCGATGTGGGCAAGGTCTCTGTAAGAGGGTGCTGCGGGCCACTCCGTTTCTTTGTGGAGTCCCTACGAATGGCCCAATGATTCTTTGCTCGCCGCAGACCCCTTGTCGCGAGGTTTACCCGTTAGTAACGTTCCTGATGTCTCGGACGTACTTGGGGTAACAGCTGTCCCGTGCGGCAGCGGTCGAAAGTGGGTGGGGACCGGTGACGGTGCGCAGGCCGGTGGCGTGGATCGTGGCGGTCGTGCTCTTCGCGGAGGCGGTCGGCGTCGCGGCGCTGAACTGGTTCCTCGGGATCGTCGTCGACCGGCAGGACATGTCCCTGGCCGGTCTCGACCCGGACATGATGTCCGTGTCCTCGAAGATCGGCGGTGTCGTCTTCGGGCTCTACTTCGCGCTGTGCGGGCTGGTGGCCCTGCTCGTGGCGTTGCGCGACCGGGCGCCCGCCGGCCTCGGCCGGGTCCTGCTGATCAGCGCGGCCGTGGTGCACGGGGTGCTGGGTGCCTTCACCTGGGGACTGGTCGGCTGGCACGCCTTCCCCTTCATGATCCTCACCCTCGCGCTCATCGTGCTGCTGCTGATGACCTACGACGCCCGCGAGGAACCCGCGGCCGGGCAGCGGCCCGAGGAGGGCAAGGGTGGCGACGGCTCCCCGGTCAGCCCTCCGCCGGCGCCCACAACTCCGTGATGCCGACCCCGAGGTCGGCGAGCAGCCGGCGTACGAGGGGCAGGCTGATGCCGATCACGTTCCCGTGGTCGCCCTCGATGCCGTCGATGAACGGGGCCGAGCGGCCGTCCAGGGTGAACGCCCCGGCGACGTACAGGGGGCTCGCCGGAGGCCACGTAGGCCGCGACCTCCTCGTCGGTCGGCTCGCCGAAGCGGACGACGGTGGAGGCGGTGGCCGAGACGTGGCGGCCGGAGGCGGTGTCCCAGACGCAGTGGCCGGTCTGCAGTGTGCCCGCCCGGCCGCGCATCGCCTTCCATCGGGCGGTGGCCTCCTCGGCGTCCGCCGGCTTGCCGAGCGCCTGGCCGTCCAGGTCGAGCACCGAGTCGCAGCCGATCACCAGGGCGCCGTGCACCTCGGGCTTCGAGGCCACGACGGACGCCTTGGCCTCGGCGAGGGCGAGGGCCAGCTCGGCGGGGGTGGGCGCGGTGACGGCGTCCTCGTCGACGCCGCTCACGAGCACCTCGGGGGCGAGCCCGGCCTGGCGGAGCAGGCCGAGCCGGGCCGGGGACTGGGAGGCGAGGACGAGTCGCCTGCGGCGCTGAGCAGTCATGTGGATCAGGTTAGTCACCCGGGCGGGGGCGGTTCACCTCCAGGCCGATCACGATCATCGCGAGAACCATGGCCAGCGCCAGGAAAACGCTGAGCCGCCGCAGCATGTCCTGCATGTCGCGCAGTTCCTTGGGCGGCTCGTTCTCGGGGTCGGACCAGAGCATGCCACCAGCGTGGGGCTTGGGTCGGGGGCGGCGCTTGAGTACGGGTACTTATTTGGGGCGCGGGGTTTCTCTGCCGTGCGCGGTTCCCCGCGCCCCTTGGCCTGCTGTTCTCAGCTCGGCCAGAAAGTGCGGCCCCATGAGGCCGGGCCCGGATGGGGCAGGTGGGCCGCCGCGATGCGGGACGGGTCGGACCACGCGTCGTGCGGGGTCTCGGCGCCGGACGGCTCGGCGGCTGCCGTCGCGGCGCGGGCGCGGACCACCGCCAGGGCGGCGGCCAGCTCCTCGGGGGTGGGGTTGCCCCGTACGACCTTGATCGTCACAGCGGCTCCTTAGAGGGGGATGTTGCCGTGCTTCTTCGGGGAGGGATTCCCGCTTCGTACGCAGCTGACGCAGGCCGCGGACGATGTGACGGCGGGTGTCGGACGGCATGATCACCGCGTCGACGTAGCCGCGTTCGGCCGCCGTGTAGGGGTTGAGGAGGGCGTCCTCGTACTCCTGGATCAGGCGGGCGCGGGTGGCCTCGGCGTCGTCACCGGCCTCGGTGATGGTGCGGCGGTGCAGGATGTTGACCGCGCCCTGGGCGCCCATGACGGCGATCTGGGCGGTGGGCCAGGCGAGGTTCAGGTCGGCGCCCAGGTGCTTGGAGCCCATGACGTCGTAGGCGCCGCCGAAGGCCTTGCGGGTGATGACCGTGATCAGGGGGACGGTGGCCTCGGCGTAGGCGAAGATCAGCTTGGCGCCGCGGCGGATGATGCCGTCGTGCTCCTGGTCGACGCCCGGGAGGAAACCGGGGACGTCCACGAAGGTGATGACCGGGACGTTGAAGGCGTCGCAGGTGCGCACGAAGCGGGCGGCCTTCTCGGACGCGGTGATGTCCAGGCAGCCGGCGAACTGCATCGGCTGGTTGGCGACGATGCCGACCGGGCGGCCCTCGACGCGGCCGAAGCCGGTGAGGATGTTCGGCGCGTACAGCGGCTGCGTCTCGAAGAACTCGGCGTCGTCGAGGACGTGCTCGATGACGTTGTGCATGTCGTACGGCTGGTTCGCCGAGTCCGGGACGATCACGTCCAGCTCGGCGTCCTCGTCCGTGACCGTGAGGTCGGCCTCCTCCGGGAAGGCGGGCGGGTCGGAGAGGTTGTTGGACGGCAGGTACGACAGCAGCTGCTTGACGTACTCGATGGCGTCCTTCTCGTCGCCGGCCATGTGGTGGGCCACGCCGGAGGTGGAGTTGTGGGTGCGGGCGCCGCCCAGCTCCTCGAAGCCGACGTCCTCGCCGGTGACGGTCTTGATGACGTCGGGGCCGGTGATGAACATGTGGCTGGTCTGGTCGACCATGACCGTGAAGTCGGTGATCGCGGGGGAGTAGACCGCGCCGCCCGCGCACGGGCCGACGACCAGGCTGATCTGCGGGACGACGCCGGAGGCGTGGGTGTTGCGGCGGAAGATCTCGCCGTAGGCGCCGAGGAGGCCACACCCTCCTGGATGCGGGCGCCGCCGGAGTCGTTGATGCCGATGACCGGGCAGCCGGTCTTCAGCGCGAAGTCCATGACCTTGACGATCTTCTGGCCGTAGACCTCGCCCAACGCGCCGCCGAAGACGGTGAAGTCCTGCGAGAAGACCGCGACGGGGCGGCCGTCGACGGTGCCGTAGCCGGTGACGACGCCGTCGCCGTAGGGGCGGTTGGCGTCGAGGCCGAAGTTGGTGGAGCGGTGCCGGGCGAACTCGTCCAGCTCGACGAAGGACCCCTCGTCGAGGAGGAGGTCGATGCGCTCACGGGCCGTCAGCTTGCCCTTGGCGTGCTGCTTCTCGACGGCGCGTTCCGAACCGGCGTGCGTCGCTTCCTCGATACGGCGCCTGAGATCCGCGAGCTTGCCCGCGGTCGTGTGGATGTCGGGCTGCTGCTCTTCCGGCTCGGACATCGGGATGCGGCTCCCCTGCCTGCTCAAAAGGGGGGACGGTTACTCATCCGTAGAGTAGTAGGGGGCCTTCCGATCGGCAGTGCGGTGTTTCCCACACCTAGTGTGGGTTGCATGACGCCCCGAGACGCCTCTGACTCCCCGAACAACCGGTGGTCCGACCTGGACCGGCCGCCCCTCAACACCACGGCCCTGCGCCGGGGGCTGGTGCGGGAGGGAGGGCTGTGGCGGCAGGTGGACGTGGTGCAGCGCACCGGCTCCACCAACTCCGACCTCGTGGCCCGTGCCGCCGAGGGGGACCTGGACGAAGGGGCCGTTCTCGTCGCCGAGGAGCAGACCGCCGCGCGTGGCCGGCTGGACCGGCAGTGGACGGCACCGGCCCGCTCCGGGCTCTTCTTCTCCGTACTGCTGCGGCCCGCCGAGGTGCCGGTGACCCGCTGGGGCTGGCTGCCGCTGCTCACCGGCGTCGCGGTGGCGACGGGGCTCTCCCGGGCGGCGGGTGTCGATACGGCCCTGAAGTGGCCCAACGACCTGCTGGTGACGGTCGGCGACGAGGAGCGCAAGGCGGGCGGCATCCTCGCCGAGCGGGCCGGGGACGACGGTGTCGTCATCGGAGTGGGCATCAACGTCACCCTCCGGGCCGACGAACTCCGGTGCCGCGGGCCGGGTCCCTGGCGCTGGCCGGAGCCGTGAACACCGACCGGGATCCGCTGCTGCGGGGAATACTGCGCTCGCTCGAGGACTGGTACGGGCGCTGGCGGGCGGCCGAGGGCGATCCGGCGGCCAGCGGGCTCCAGGAGACCTACGCGGCGGGGTGCGCGACGCTCGGCCGAGTGGTGCGGGCGGAGCTTCCGGGGGAGCGGTCCATCGTGGGGAGGCGGTGGCCGTGGACGGGGACGGGAGGCTCGTGCTGGCCACCGAGGCGGGGGTGCAGGAGCCGGTGGGGGCGGGGGACATCGTGCACTTGCGGTTGGCTTGAACGCGCCCACCCGTGCGGCGGGCCGCGGCCGCATCGCTCGCCGGGAGTGAGCTGGGGCACACCTGACGTAAAGTTGGGGCCGGTCGAACCTGACCGCAGCAGATCGGAAGGGCAGCAGGCGTGACCGTCGACGACACGGGCTCCGGCGCGGACGGGGGCGGCCGGGTGGACCCCGAGCCCGACCCGGAGTCCGCCGACTCCGGCGAGGACCCGCTCGCGCTGCGCCTCGAAGGGCTCATTCTGGGCGCCGAGCGCCGCTACACCCTCTTCCAGGCCGCCCGCAGCGCGGGCGTCTCCATGGAGCTGGCCTCCCGTTTCTGGCGGGCCATGGGCTTCGCCGACATCGGCCAGGCCAAGGCGCTCACCGAGGCGGACGTCCTCGCCCTGCGGCGCCTGGCCGGTCTGGTGGAGGCGGGGCTGCTCAGCGAGGCCATGGCCGTGCAGGTGGCGCGGTCCACGGGGCAGACCACCGCCCGGTTGGCCGAGTGGCAGATCGACTCCTTCCTGGAGGGGCTGACCGAGCCTCCGGAGCCCGGGGATGACACGCACCGAGGTGACGTATCCCATCGTCGAGCTGCTCCTGCCCGAGCTGCAGGAGTTCCTCGTCTACGTCTGGCGGCGCCAGCTCGCCGCCTCGGCCGGCCGGGTCGTCCAGGCCGGTGACGACGAGGAGATGGTGGACCGGCGTCTCGCGGTCGGCTTCGCGGACCTGGTCGGCTTCACCCGGCTGACCCGCCGGATGGAGGAGGAGGAGCTCGGCGAGCTGGTCGAGGCCTTCGAGACCACCTGCGCCGACCTGGTGGCCGCACGTGGCGGACGGCTGATCAAGACCCTCGGTGACGAGGTGCTCTACGCCGCGGACGACGCCGGTACGGCCGCCGAGATCGCGCTGCGTCTCATCGAGACGATGGCGAACGACGAGACCATGCCGGAACTGCGCGTCGGCATCGCCTTCGGCACGGTGACCACCCGGATGGGTGACGTCTTCGGCACGACCGTCAACCTGGCCTCCCGGCTCACCTCGATAGCTCCCCGGGACGCCGTCCTCGTCGATGCCGCCCTCGCGGAGGAGCTGATCCGTACGCGCGACGCCCCGGCCTCGGAGGCGGCGGCCGCCGAGGAGGCCGCCGCGGCGGAGAAGGAGGGGCGTGGAGCCGCCGGCGTACCGCTTCGCGCTCCAGCCGATGTGGCAGCGGCCGGTGCGCGGTCTCGGCGTGGTGGAGCCGTGGCTGCTCACGCGGCGGGGCGACGGCGGGGAGTCGTAGGGCCTGCTGCGCGGCAGGGGGGACGGCGGAAGTCGCAGGGCCTTGCCCGGTGTCCGTCAGCCGTCGCCGTCGAGCAGGTCCACGCACAGGCCGACGACCGGCACGCACAGACCCGGAGGGCCCGGCTCCGGCGTCGGCGCGGGCGGCGTGCCGCGGTCCGGAGGCGGGGTCGGCGCGGGACGGGGCGCGGGGGTGTCCGGCCGCGGTGGCAGCGAAGATTCCGGAGGCCGTGGCGGCCGCGGGGTGTGAGCGGGCGGCGGAGCCTTGCCGTCCGTGTCCGGGGGAGTCCGGGACGGCCGTCGCGGAGGGAGGGCGCGGCCGAGGGGCCGCTCGCGAACGGCCCCGGCCCCGGTATGAGACCCGGTCCCGGGGTGCCGCTCAGACCGCCCATGGCCGAAGTCGCCGACGGGCTCTGCTCCGGGCGGACCGGCGGTGCTCGCGGCGGCGGGTGTCGTCGCCGGGTCCGGCGCGGTGCCCTGACCTCCGCCCGTCTCCACGCGCGGCCCGGCCTCGGCGCCGTACCCGTCCACGTCGCCGCCGCCGGGCCCGGGCAGCAGGCGTACGAGGCTCAGGGCGCCCGCCGCCAGTGCGAGGCCGCCGGCGGTGAGTACCGCCTTGCGGGGGCGGGGCCTGCGGTGCCGGCCACGATTTCCCCACGGGTGCTGCGGTTTCGCCGGTGTGCCGGTCGTGCCGCTCGTCGTCATGATCCCTCCCCGGTGCGCACGCGCCCCCTGCGCCGTGGCGGAGCGACGCTACGGGCTGCCGTGGGCCGGGACACGCCGGTCGGCCGGATGTCACCCGAACGGGTAAGCGCGGCCGGGTGGCGAGCGGGCGCGTCCGGCCTTTCGCCGCGAGGGCCCGCCTGCGATGATCGGGTGGTCGACTTGTTAACACGCGTTAACCGGAGGGTGTCATGAGCGAGGAGCGGTTCGGAGAGTTCGTCCTGGTGCGGCGGCACGGGGACGGACATGTCGCGGAGCTCGCGCTCGACCGGCCGAAGGCCATGAACGCCGTCTCGACCGCGATGGCCCGGTCCGTCGGCGCGGCGTGCGCGGCGCTGGGCGAGGACCGAGTGTACGGGTGGTGGTGCTGACCTCGACCCACGAGCGCGCGTTCTGCGTCGGGGCCGACCTGAAGGAGCGCAACTCCTTCTCCGACGCCGACCTGCTGCGGCAGCGGCCGGTGACGCGGGGCGCCTACACCGCGGTGCTGGAGCTGCCGGTGCCGACGATCGCGGCCGTGCACGGGTTCGCGCTGGGCGGCGGGTTCGAGCTGGCGCTGTCGTGCGACGTGATCGTGGCCGACCGCACGGCGGTGGTGGGGCTGCCCGAGGTGTCGGTCGGGGTGATTCCCGGCGGCGGCGGTACGCAGCTGCTGCCTCGGCGGGTGGGCGCGGCGCGCGCCGCCGAGCTGGTGTTCACGGCGCGGCGGGTGGCGGCCGAGGAGGCGCGCGAGCTGGGGCTCGTGGACCAGCTGGTGGACGAGGGCCGGGACCGGGAGGAGGCGCTGGACCTCGCCTCCCGGATGGCCGCGAACTCCCCCGTGGGACTGCGGGCGGCCAAGCGGGCGCTGCGGCTCGGGCACGGTCTTGACCTGCGGGCCGGGCTGGAGGTCGAGGACGCGGCGTGGCGGGCGGTGGCGTTCTCGGGGGACCGGGCCGAGGGGGTGGCGGCGTTCAACGAGAAGCGGGCGCCGCGGTGGCCCGGGGAGTAGGCCCCGCTGGTCCGTCTCCCCGGCCGTCCGGTGCCCGCATCGCAGGTGGGCGCCCCCGTTCGCCCCGCTTGAGTCCCGTTTCGACCTGAATCTCCCTAGCCTGGAGTGATGGGTGACGACAGGCGGCTCGCGGCCGTGGTGGCACTGGCGCAGGGCATGGCCGCCGCGCACAGCTCGCGTGAGGCGTGGCGGGCGGCGGCCCTCGGTGCCTGCCTGGCGCTGGGCGGCAGCTTCGCCGCGCTGTCGGTGTGGGAGCGCGAGCTGGGCCGGCTCCGGGTCCTCGTGAACGTCGGCCGGCGGGCCGAGGGCGAGGAGGGAGTTCCCGGAGGACGAGTCCTACCCGGTGCACCAGTTCGCCGAGATCACCGAGTTCCTGCACGAGCGCTGGGCCGGCGGCGGTGAGCCCGACGCCTGGGTCGAGACGGCCGAGGGGCCCGCCGCCGGGCGTCCCGGCTACGTCCACCAGCGCGTCGCCGCACTGCGGCGCCGGGGGCGCGGCTGCTGCGTGGTCGCGCCGATCGTGCTGCACGGCCGCGCCTGGGGCGAGCTGTACGTGGCCCGTCCGGTGGGGGAGCGGGTGTTCGAGCGGCCCGACGCCGACTTCGCCACCGTGCTGGCCTCGGTCGTCGCCGCCGGTATCGCCCAGACCGAGCGGCTTGAGGAGGTCCGGCGCCTCGCGTACACCGACGCGCTCACCGGGCTGGCCAACCGCCGCGCCGTCGATTCCGCCCTGGACGAGGCCGTTGAGCGGCACCGCAGGGAGGACGTCGTCGTCAGTCTCGTCGTATGCGATCTGAACGGCCTCAAGCGGGTGAACGACACGCACGGGCACGCCGTCGGCGACCGGCTGCTGGAGCGTTTCGGCTCGGTGCTGTCGCTGTGCGGGGCGATGCTGCCGGGGGCGCTCGCGGCGCGGCTCGGCGGGGACGAGTTCTGTCTGCTCGCGGTCGGGCCGTCCGCCGACGAGGTGGTCAAGGCGGCCGAGGAGCTGTGCCGCCGCGCGGCCGAGCTGGAGTTGGGGGACGGCGTGGCCTGCGGGGTCGCGTCCACGGAGGACCCCGTCGGCCCCGTGCGCTCCGCCCGCAGGCTCTTCCGGCTCGCCGACGCCGCCCAGTACCGGGCCAAGGCCGAACGGTCCGCCGGGCCGGTCGTCGCCGGTCGCGAGGGGCCCGACGACCCCGTCGTGCGGCTCGCGGACGAGCCGTCGCGGGAGGAGGGCGGGGAGCGCCGGCGGTTCCGGGGGCGGCACTCGCCGTGACGTCGGCCCGGTAAGGGGGTGCAGGCGGTGCGCATCCGTGACGTACCCCCTCGTGACATCATGGAATTCACTGCGTACGCTCCTGAATATGGATATGCACACTGTGGTGGTGGGGACGTCCGGGGTCACCGTGTCCGACGTCCTCGCCGTGGCGCGGGCCGGCGCCCGGATCGAACTCTCCGACGAGGCGGTCGCCGCCCTGGCCGCGCCCGCGGGATCGTGGACGCGCTGGCCGCCAAGCCCGACCCCGTGTACGGCGTGAGCACCGGTTTCGGCGCCCTGGCGACCCGGCACATCAGCCCGGACCTGCGGGCCCAGCTGCAGCGCAACATCGTCCGCTCGCACGCCGCCGGGATGGGCCCGCGCGTCGAGCGCGAGGTGGTCCGCGCGCTGATGTTCCTGCGGCTGAAGACCGTCTGCTCCGGGCACACCGGCGTCCGCCCCGAGGTCGCGCAGACCATGGCCGACGTGCTCAACGCCGGGATCACCCCGGTCGTCCACGAGTACGGCTCCCTCGGCTGCTCCGGCGACCTCGCGCCGCTCTCGCACTGCGCGCTCACCCTCATGGGCGAGGGCGACGCCGAGGGCCCCGACGGCACCGTACGGCCGGCCGGCGAGCTGCTCGCCGAGCACGGGATCGCCCCCGTCGAACTGCGCGAGAAGGAGGGTCTCGCCCTCCTCAACGGCACCGACGGCATGCTCGGCATGCTGGTCATGGCCCTCGCCGACCTCGACACCCTCTACAAGTCCGCCGACATCACCGCCGCGCTGACGATGGAGGCCCTGCTCGGCACCGACCGGGTGCTCGCTCCTGAGCTGCACGCCATCCGCCCGCACCCCGGGCAGGCCGCCAGCGCCGCCAACATGGCCGCCGTGCTCAAGGGCTCCGGCCTGACCGGCCACCACCAGGACGACGCCCCTCGCGTCCAGGACGCCTACTCGGTGCGCTGCGCCCCGCAGGTCGCCGGTGCCGGACGCGACACGATGGCCCACGCTGCGCTCGTCGCCGAGCGCGAGCTGGCCGCGGCCGTGGACAACCCGGTCGTCCTGCCCGACGGCCGCGTGGAGTCCAACGGCAACTTCCACGGCGCCCCGGTCGCCTACGTCCTCGACTTCCTCGCCGTCGCCGTCGCCGACCTCGGCTCCATCGCCGAGCGGCGCACCGACCGGCTCCTGGACAAGAACCGCAGCCACGGCCTGCCGCCGTTCCTCGCCGACGACGCCGGTGTCGACTCCGGTCTGATGATCGCCCAGTACACGCAGGCCGCCCTGGTCAGCGAGCTGAAGCGGCTCGCCGTACCGGCCTCGGCGGACTCGATCCCGTCCTCCGCGATGCAGGAGGACCACGTCTCCATGGGCTGGTCGGCGGCGCGCAAGCTGCGCACGGCCGTCGACAACCTCACCCGCGTGATCGCCGTCGAGCTGTACGCCGCCGCGCGCGCGATCCAGCTCCGCGAGGGACTCACCCCCGCCCCGGCCTCGCAGGCCGTCATCGACGCCGTACGGGCGGCCGGTGTCGATGGTCCCGGACCGGACCGGTTCCTGGCGCCCGATCTCGCCGCGGCGGACGCCTTCGTGCGCGCCGGGCACCTGGTCACGGCCGTGGAGTCGGTCACCGGGCCGCTGCGCTAGCCGAGCCGGTGAAGTCGGAGGGGCCCCGTTGGGAGGACGGGGCCCCGCTGCGCTGTTTCCGAAGGACCTGCCGCCCCCGAACGGTCAAAAAGCCAAAAGAACGTCAAGCGCTGTCAAAAATCGAGGCGTTCCCGGCGCACCGAATACCCGACGAACCCGGCGCCGAGGCCGAGGCAGAGGGCGCCGCCGACGACGTACGGCGTGCTGTCGAAGCTGCCGGTGTCGGCCAGGCGGGCCGTGCCCTCACCGGTGGCCGCCGTGCCCGTGGAAGCGACTCTGGCCTGCTCGGTGACCTGCGGAGACGGGCTCGCGGAGGCGGACTTGAGCACCGGTGTGTCGGGTGTCGCGTTGGCGGACGGGACGAACCACATGGCGCACAGCAGGCCGCCTGCGGCGGCGGCGGTCAGCAACGGTCGGCGAGCGGATGACACGGAATATCGATCCCCTTGTGGCGCTGGCGAATTGGCCGTGTGGGCAGATGTTAGTGAAAGTCGCGGGTCACAGGAAAGTCACGGGAGCGGTCGGCCTTACGCTCCGGGCATGAGTACTCCAGAGACATCACGTTTTGTACGGATTCGCGTCGAGCTCGTTCTCGAGGTCGACGACGACGAGGCCGTCACCGGGGCCGCGCTGCAGGCGCTCGCCGAGGACGCCGACCTGCCCGACGCGGAAAGGGCGCACGCCGAGCGTGCTGTGACGGAGGACACCGCGGAGGCCCTGGCTCACCTCGTGGACCCGTTCGACCTGGTCAGCGCGGTGCCCGGGGTCGAGCTCCAACAGGCCTCCTGGAGCAGCGAGCAGATCGACTACGACCCCGATTCGCCCGAGTGGGACCTGGACGAGGAAGATGGCGACGAGAACGACCCGGAAGACGATGAAATGACGGTCGGCTGACGCAGTGTGGGGGAAAAACGTGACCCCGGGCGGCAACCGTCGTCCGGGGTTTCGTCGTCTCAAGGGGCGCACCGGCCGACCCCCGCGCCGCCGCCGCCTCCGCGGCAAACGTGGTATGCCCCACACCCGTGAGCGATGTGGAACGGGACGAACCGGTCGTAGCGTTGAAGTTCTTGACGGGGGAATCTCGGGGTTTCCGGACTCGGCAACGATGGAGAAGCGTGTGATGACGGACGGTAAGCGGCGCAAGGGTCTGGCGGCCGCGTCCGCACTGCTCGGCGGTGTGCTGGTGCTCTCGGCATGTTCCAGTAGCGACGCCGACACCTCCGGGAGCGGGGACGGCAGGACCTCGCAGGCCGAGGCCGACGAGGCGGCGGCCAAGAAGTCGTCCGAGGCCCAGATCAAGATCACGCCCAAGGACAACTCGGACAACGCCTCCATCAACAACTCCGCCGGCGTCACCGTGAGCAAGGGCACGCTCACCGAGGTGAAGATGACCGCCACCGACGGCACCGAGGTCAGCGGCGAAATATCCGCCGACAAGACCAGCTGGAAGCCCAGCGGTCAGTTGGAGCGGGCCACCACCTACAAGCTGACGGCGACCGCGAAGGACTCCGAGGGCCGCGCCGCCCACGAGAACGCGTCGTTCACCACGGTCTCCCAGAAGAACAGCTTCATCGGCACCTTCACCCCGGACGACGGCAAGACCGTCGGCGTCGGTATGCCGGTGTCGATCAACTTCGACAAGGAGATCACCGACAAGGCCGCCGTCCAGAAGGGCATCACGGTCAACACCAGCAGCGGCCAGGAGGTCGCCTGCCACTGGTTCAGCACCCAGCGGATGGACTGCCGCCCGGAGAACTACTGGCAGGAGGGGTCGACCGTCACCCTCAAGCTGGCGCTCGACGGGGTCGAGGGCGCCGAGGGCGTCTACGGCGTCCAGCAGAAGTCGGTCACCTTCAAGATCGGCCGCAACCAGGTCTCGTACGTCGACGCGAAGACCAAGCAGATGAAGATCACGCAGGACGGCAAGACCGTCAAGACGGTCCCGATCTCCGCCGGCTCCCCCGAGAACAAGACCTACGAAGGCCAGATGGTGATCTCCGAGAAGTTCAAGGAGACCCGGATGGACGGCTCGACGGTCGGCTTCACCGACGACGACGGCAAGGGCGAGTACGACATCAAGGACGTGCCCCACGCCATGCGCCTGAGCACCTCCGGCACCTTCATCCACGGCAACTACTGGAGCAAGGGCATCTTCGGCAGCGCCAACACCAGCCACGGCTGCGTCGGCCTCGCCGACACCCAGGGCGCCGACGACCCGAACACGCCGGGCGCGTGGTTCTACAACAACTCGATCATCGGTGACGTGGTCGTCGTCCAGAACACCGGCGACAAGACCATCGCCCCGGACAACGGCCTCAACGGCTGGAACATGGACTGGGCCCAGTGGGAAGGCGGGTTCGGCGGTCTGACGCCGAACACACCGCGCCCACCGCGACTTCGCTGCATCCGGCGCCCGCCGCCCCTCACCGGGGCGGCGGGCGTCCGTCGTCCAGCGCGACTGGCACGTCTCCGTCGCCCAACCCCGCTGGCACGTAACGAAGTTCGCGCGGACGCGTAACACCGGACGGCGATCACGTAACAGTTGGCAGGCGGTTTCCCGACCGTCCCCGCGACCGCCCTACGCGCTCTTGAGCGGCTGATCCCCCCTCGCCATACTCCGAGTTCCGGGGGTGCACACGCGTGCTGGACCACCCCCGGCCGGGTGAACGGGGAATTCTCCCGGTACTTCCGCAAGGGGAACGTTGCGTAGACAAGTGAAGAAGGCCGGCGCGGCCACCGTCGCCACGGCGGCGGCCGTGGCCCTCGCGGCGGGCATGACCAGCCCGGCAGCGGCGGACGGGGCACGGACGACGGACGCGGACCGCACGGCCGCCTCGGCGCGGGCCGAGACCGCGCGGGACGGTGCCGCGCGGGCCGCCTCCGGCACGGCCAGGCACCGCGTCACGCTGATCACCGGCGACCGGGTCGCCGTCGACGCCAAGGGCCGCGTCGTCGGCCTGGAGCGGGCCGAGGGCCGCGAGCACATACCCGTCCAGATCCGCAGGGTTGGCGGGCACACCCTCGTCGTCCCGGCCGACGCCGCCCGCCTGGTCGCCACCGGCAGACTGGACCAGCGCCTCTTCGACATCACCGAGCTGAACAAGGCCACCACTCGCAAGGCCCAGAAGAACGGCCTGAAGGTCATCGTCGGCTACCGGGGCAGCGCGCGGGCCACCAAGGCCGACGTCCGCGACGCGGGCACCCTCCGCCGCGCCCTCACCGCCCTGAACGCCGACGCCGTACAGACCCCGCACGAGAACGCGCCCGAGCTGTGGGACGCGGTGACCGACGGCGAGAAGACCGCCTCCGGCATCGCGCGCGTCTGGCTCGACGGCGTTCGCACGGCCAGCCTCGACAAGTCCGTCCCGCAGATCGGCGCCCCCAAGGTATGGGCCGCCGGCTACGACGGGAAGGGCGTCAAGATCGCCGTACTGGACACCGGCGTCGACACCACCCACCCCGACCTGAAGAACCAGGTCGTCGCGTCCAGGAACTTCTCCGTCTCACCCGACGCCACCGACAAGTACGGCCACGGCACCCACGTCGCCTCCATCGCCGCCGGCACCGGCGCGAAGGCGGGCGCCACGTACAAGGGCGTGGCCCCCGGCGCCAAGCTGCTCAACGGCAAGGTCCTCAGCGACGAGGGCTTCGGTGACGACTCCGGCATCCTCGCCGGCATGGAGTGGGCGGCCGCGCAGGGCGCCGACGTCATCAACCTCAGCCTGGGAGGCGGCGACACCCCGGAGATCGACCCGCTGGAAGCCGAGGTCAACAGGCTCTCCGAGGAGAAGGGCATCCTGTTCGCCATCGCCGCCGGCAACGACGGCGAACTCGGCGACCGCACCGTCGGCTCCCCGGGCAGCGCCGCCGCCGCGCTGACCGTCGGCGCGGTCGACGACGGGGACAAGCTCGCCTCCTTCTCGAGCACCGGCCCCGGCCTCGACGGCGCCGTCAAGCCCGACGTGACCGCACCCGGCGTCGACATCACCGCCGCCTCCGCCAAGGGCAGCCTCATCGCCCGCGAGGAGGGCGAGAAGCCCGCCGGATACGTCACCATCTCCGGTACGTCGATGGCGACCCCGCACGTCGCGGGCGCCGCGGCCCTGCTCAAGCAGCAGCACCCCGACTGGACGTACGCCGAGCTGAAGGGCGCGCTGACGGGATCGGCGAAGGGCGGCAAGTACACGCCCTTCCAGCAGGGTTCGGGCCGCGTCCAGGTCGACAAGGCGGTCAAGCAGACCGTGATCGCCGACCCCGTGTCGACCACCTTCGGCACCCAGCAGTGGCCGCACGCCGACGACAAGCCGGTCACCAAGCAGCTGACCTACCGCAACCTCGGCACCAAGGCCGTCACGCTGAAGCTGACATCGACCGCCACCGATCCCAAGGGCAAGGCGGCCCCCGCCGGTTTCTTCAAGCTGGGCGCCGGCTCGGTCACCGTCCCGGCGGGCGGCAAGGCCACCGTGGCCCTCACCGCCGACACCAGGCTCGGCGGCACGGTGGACGGCGCCTACTCGGCGTACGTCACGGCGACCGGCGGCGGGCAGACCGTCCGCACGGCCGCCGCCGTGGGAGCGCGAGGTGGAGTCGTACGACGTCACGCTGAAGGCCCTCGGCCGCGACGGCAGGCCCACCGCGAACTACGAGACCGACCTGACCGGCGTCTCCGGCCTCGCCACGGACACCTGGTTCACACCGTACGAGGCCGACGGCACCGTCACCGTGCGGGTGCCCAGGGGCGCCTACATCCTCAACTCCTCGATCCGCGTGAGCGACGACCCGGAGAAGTGGAAGGGCGCCGACTGGATCGCGCAGCCGAAGCTGAACGTCACGAAGAAGACCACCGTCACCCTCGACGCGCGCACCGCGAAGCCGGTGGACATCACCGTGCCGGACAAGGCCGCGAAGCCCGAGTTCGCCTCCGCGGACTTCACGGTGGAGGCGGGCGGCAACAGCTACAGCTACGGCTGGTGGCTGGACTCCTACAAGGGCCTGCGTACCAAGCACCTCGGCCCGCGGATCACCGACGGCTCGCTCAGCCAGCAGTGGGACGGCCACTGGACCAAGGGCGCCAAGGAGCAGTACGACACCGTCGCCGGCGGCCCGGTCGAGCAGCTCGCCACCGGCTACACCCGGCACTACAAGGCGGGGCGAACTGGCCACCCTCAAGGCCGGCCTCGGCGCCTCCGCGAGCGGCAAGAAGGGCGCCGTCTCCGCGACCGGCTGGCTGCCCGGCGGCGTCGGCGGCTCCTCGATCGGCATCGAGCAGCCCCTGCCCGGCACCCGCACCCTGCACCTGTCCACCGCGAACGGCGTGACGTGGGAGCTCGGCTTCGAGCAGTACGGCGGCCGGGACGCCGACGGCTTCCCGGTCGTCGAGGCGGGCTATGTCCTCGGCGCCCCGCAGCGCTACAAGGCGGGCAAGAGCTACTCGGCGACCTTCAACACCGCCGTCTTCGGCCCGCGCCTCAACGCCGACTTCGGCCTCCACCGCGACGGCGACACCATCACCGGCACGGTCCCGCTGTTCGCCGACGGCAAGGGCCACGCCGGCTCCTCGGCCTTCACCTCGGTCGCCACCACGCTCTACCGCAACGGCACCAAGGTCGGCTCCCACAAGGACCCGCTGTTCGGCGAGGGCGAGTTCAAGGTCCCCCTCCGGTGACGCCCGGTACCGGCTGACGACGTCGGTCAAGCGTTCCGCCAAGGTCGCCGCGGCCTCCAGCCGCATCGACGCGAGCTGGACGTTCCGCTCCAAAGAAGACGGCCGACCGCACCGAACTGCCCGCCTCCACCGCCCGCTTTGCCGCGGCCACCGGCCTGGACAGCAAGGTCACGGCCGGCAGGACGGTCACCGTTCCGGTCACCGTCGAGGGCGCGGCCGCCGGCCGCAACCTCAAGTCCCTCACGGTGCACGTGTCGTACGACCACGGCAAGACGTGGAAGAAGGTCACCGTGAAGAAGGGCAAGATCAGCGTCAAGAACCCGGCGAAGGTGAAGTCCCTCTCCTTCCGCGCCGAGATCGTCGACAAGAAGAAGAACGAGTCGGTGATCACGATCTACGACGCGTACCACGGCAAGTAGACCGCGGACTGCCGTAAGCAGGCCGCGCCACGCGAACGACCTGGCCGGAGCCCGGCGGCCCCGGCCAGGTCACGTCCGCAGCGAAGCCGCCGCGTCCGTGCCCCAGCTCGCCAGCAGCCGCAGCGCCTCCGCCGACGGTGAGCCCGGCTCGGCGTGGTACGTGATGAACGCCTGCTCGTCGTCGTCGACCAGGCGGAACGTCTCGAAGGACAGGGTCATCTCACCCACCAGCGGGTGCCGCATCCGCTTGACGCCGTAGGACTTCTCCTTGACGTCGTGCGTGGCCCACAGGCGCCGGAACTCCTCGCTCTTCACGGACAGCTCGCCGACCAGGGCGGACAGCCGCGGGTCGTCCGGGTGCCGGCCCGCGTCCATGCGCAGGAAGCTGACCATGTCGTGCGCCTTCTGGTCCCAGTCCACGAACAGATCGCGGTAGTCCGGGTTCAGGAAGACCAGCCGCGCCCAGTTCCGCTCCTGGGCGGGCAGCTTGCCCCAGTCGCCGAAGAGGGCCGCCGCCATCCGGTTCCAGGCGAGGATCTCCGACCGCCGTCCGGTCACGTACGCCGGGACCGTGTCGATCGACTCCAGCAGCTGGAGCAGCGCCACCCGTACCGGCTGCTGCGCCCGTGACGCCGCCGCCCGCCTGCGCTGCTGCTGCGGTTTCGCCAGGTGCGTCAGGTGCGCCTGCTCGGCGTCGGACAGCCTGAGCGCGCGGGCGATCGCGTCGAGGACCTCCGCCGACACGTTCCGTCCGTTGCCCTGCTCCAAGCGCGTGTAGTACGCCACGGACACCCCGGCCAGCTGCGCCAGCTCCTCCCGCCGCAGCCCCGGCACCCCGGCGGTGCCGCCCTGTACGACGGCAGCCCGACGTCCTCCGGCTTCAGCCGGGCGCGCCGGGTGCGCAGGAACTCGCTCAGTTCGGCACGCCGGTCCAGCTGTCCATCCATGCCCTCCAGTATTGCCGGTCGTATTCCCGGTCGTACGCCCGTGAGCCTGTCCCCGTCAGTGGTACGCACGCTGGTCGTAGGCAAAGCCGTGGTCTGGGTGGATGCCCGCCGGGGCGGCAGGCTGGAGGCATCCCGAAGAAGATCAGTAACGAGGAACCCGGAGAACCCGGCATGACCACTGTCGCCGCATACGCCGCACCCGCCGCCAAGGCTCCGCTGGAGCGGACCACCATCGAGCGGCGCGAGGTGCGCGAGCACGACGTCCTGATCGACATCAAGTTCGCCGGCATCTGCCACTCCGACATCCACCAGGTCCGCGAGGGCTGGGGCGAGGCCATCTTCCCGATGGTCCCCGGCCACGAGATCGCGGGCATCGTCTCCGAGGTGGGCCCCGGCGTCACCAAGTTCGCCGTCGGCGACCGGGTGGGCGTCGGCTGCATGGTCGACTCCTGCCGCGAGTGCGAGAACTGCCGGGCCGGCCTGGAGCAGTACCGCACCGGCGGCAACGTGATGACCTACAACGGCGTCGGCAAGAGACGGCGAGCCGACCTACGGCGGCTACTCCGAGAAGGTCGTCGTCGACGAGAACTTCGTCCTCGGCATCCCCGAGGGCATCGCGCTGGACGAGGCCGCGCCGCTGCTGTGCGCCGGCATCACCACGTACTCCCCGCCCGGCGCTGGAACGCCGGCCCCGGCAAGAAGGTCGCCGTCGTCGGCATGGGCGGCCTCGGCCACATGGCCGTCAAGCTCGCGCACGCCCTGGGCGCCGAGGTGACGGTGCTCTCGCAGTCCCTGCGCAAGAAGGACGACGGCCTGAAGCTGGGCGCCGACCACTACTACGCGACCAGCGACCCGGCCACCTTCGGAGGAGCTGGCCGGCACCTTCGACCTGATCCGTCTCGACGGCTCCGCCCCGCTCGACCTCGGCGCCTACCTGGGGCTGCTGAAGACGGAGGGCGCCCTGGCCAACGTCGGTGCCCCCGAGGAGCCGGTCTCCCTCAACCTGTTCGCGCTGCTCGGCGGCGGCAAGACCCTCGCCGGGTCCATGATCGGCGGCATCCGGGAGACCCAGGGAGATGCTGGACTTCTGCGCCGAGCACGGCATCGGCGCCGAGATCGAGCTGATCGCCGCGTCCGAGGTCAACGAGGCGTACGAGCGAGGTCCTGGCGAGCGACGTGCGGTACCGCTTCGTGATCGACACGGCGACGATCTGACGGGCCGGGCTTCCTCGGGGTTTCCTCGGGAACTCCCTCGGGAGTTTCCTCGGGGTATCTTCCCCCTCCCTGTCACTACAGCCGCGCCGCCCCGGGTCATACCGCCGTAGACACACACGGCGGACGCCCGGACGGGGCAGGGAACCAGACATCTGTCGACCCTGTCCGTCCGGGCGCCAGGACCCTCGGGAGCAGCCATGACGTACCCCTCGTCCCCCCACCACCCCCTCCTGGTCACCGGCGGCACGGGCACCCTCGGCGGCCACGTCGTCCCGCTGCTGCGGGCGGCGGGCCCACGAGATACGGATCCTCACCCGGCGCCCCCGCCCGGCCGAGGACGGCGTCTCCTACGTCACCGGCGACCTCCTCACCGGTGAGGGCGTCGATGCCGCGGTCGACGGCGTGCACACCGTCCTGCACCTGGCGGGCGGCCCGAAGGGCGACGACGAGGCGACCCGCACCGCTGGTGCGCGCCGCCTCGCACGCGGACGTACGGCACCTCGTGTACATCTCGGTCGTGGGCGCGGACAGCGTGCCGCTGGCGTGGCTGCGCACCAAGCTGGACTCGGAGCGGGCGATCGCCGACTCGGGCATCGCGTGGACGGTGCTGCGGGCGGCCCAGTTCCACGAGCTGACCCTGACGATGATCGAGAAGATGACCAAGCTGCCGGTCCTGCCCGTCCCGGGCGGCCTGCGCCTCCAGCCGGTCGACTCCCGCGAGGTCGCCGCCCGCCTGGCCGAACTGACCCTCGCGGCACCCGCCGGCCGGGTCCCCGACATGACCGGCCCCGAGGTCCACGACCTGGCCGCCCCTGGCCCGCCCGTACCTCGCCCTGCACGCCCGGCGCCGCCGCCCGACGCTGCCGGTACGCATCCCCGGCAAGGCGGGCCGCGCCTACCGCGCGGGGGCGAACCTCACGCTGGAGGGGGCGCGGGTGGGCCGGCGGACGTGGGCGGAGTTCCTGACGGAGCGGGCGGGACGCGGGACGGTGACGGCTGACGCGCGCCGCTCGTGACCCCGGCGCCGCCCGGCGTGCTCGTCAGCGGCGCCGCAGCGACGCGTCCAGCAGCGCGGGCGGGGTGTCGAACTTCTCCTGCGCCGACAGGTCGGTCCCGGGGGCCACGATCGCGTCGACGGCGTCGAGGACATCGGCGGACAGCACGGTGTCGGCGGCGGCGAGCTGCGCGTGCAGGTGATCCAGGGTGCGGGGGGCCGATGAGCGCGCTGGTCACGGCGGGGTGCGCGGTCACGAATCCGAGCGCGAGCTGGACCATGGTCAGGCCGGCCTCGTCGGCAACCGTGGCCAGCCGCTCGACGGCGTCGAGCCGGGCCCGGTTGGCCGGCAGCGAGGTGTCGAAACGCTCCGGCATGAAGGCCGACCGGTGGGTGGCGATCTCCCGGCCCGCCCGCACCGCCCCCGACAGCCATCCCGACGCCAGCGGGCTCCACACCAGCACGCCGAGCCCGTACTCCTCGGCCACGGGCAGCACGTGGCTCTCGATCCCGCGCTGCAGGACGGAGTAAGCTGGGCTGCTCGGTGACGTACCCGGCTCAGGGCGGTGCTCGCGGGCGGCCCACTGGGCCTGGACGATGCGGTAGGCGGGGAAGGTCGAGGAGCCGAAGTAGCGGATCTTCCCCGCGCGCTGGAGGTCGGTCAGGGCCGACAGTGTCCCTCGTCGCTGGTGGCCGGGTCCCACCGGTGGATCTGGTAGAGGTCGACGTGGTCGACGCCGAGGCGGCGCAGGCTGTTGTCCAGCTCGGTGACCAGCCAGCGGCGCGAGGCGCCCCGGTGGTTGCGCTCCTCGCCCATGGGCATGCTCGCCTTCGTGGCCAGCACGATGTCGTCGCGGCGGCCGGCGATGGCCTTGCCGACCATCTCCTCCGACTCGCCCTGGCCGTACATGTCGGCGGTGTCGATGACGTTGACCCCGCCCTCCAGGGCGGCGTCGACTCGCTATGGCGGTGGCCTCGTCCTGAGTGGTGCGCCCGATGCTGCCGAAGTTCATGGCGCCGAGCGCGAGAGAACTGACCTGGACGCCGGTGCGGCCCAAGGTGCGGTATTGCATGATCGTGTTCCTCCGTCGAGGGAAGGGGACGCGGTGCGCGCGGGCGCACGGCGTGGCACGACGGCTCCGGCCTCTGGCATCATGGCAACCGGAACGCCGTCCCGTTTGACGATACGTGAACGGTGTCCCGTTTAGCAACGCCGGTTTTTGGAGGGGAACGACGCGATGGCGGACGCCGACGAAGGCCGCAGGGCGCACACCAGCCGCCCCAAACGGGCGGACGCCCGGCGCAACCAGGAGACCCTTCTGGACGCGGCCGCCGCGGTCTTCGTGGAGGTCCGGGGTGGAGGCGGGGCGGTCCGCGACATCGCGGCCGGGGAGGCGGGCGTCGGAACGGCCACCGATTCTACCGGCCACTCCCGACGCGGGCGGACCTCATCATCGGCGTCTACCGGCACCAGGTGGAGGCTCTGCGCCGAGGCCGGCCTCGGCCCTTGCTGGCGAGCGGCCCGGACCTCGTACGCCGCCGCACTCGGTCGGTGGATCGACCTCCTCGTCGACTTCCTGGTCACCAAGCTAACGGACTCGCCGCCGTACCGCAGTCCGACAACGCCGGCTTCGAGACGCCGCACGCGTACTTCCCCGACCGCCTCGTGCCCGTGTGCACCCGCCTCCTCGACGCCGCGACCGCCTCCGGGCGAGATCCGGGTCCGGACCTGTCCGCCCTGGAACTCATGGCGCGGCGTCGGCAACTCCTCGGCATCGGCGCGGAGAACGACCCGCGCTTACGACGCCCGGACGCCTCAGTCGCCCACCTCATCGCGGGGCTGCGCCGACCGGACTGGACCGGCGCGGCCGTGGGCACCGGCGCCGTCACAGGCCGGACCGGAGCGGTCCGAGAGCCAGTCGCTGCGTTGCCGCTGCTGCAACCGGTCGCGTTCGGCGGGCGTGGCGAGGATGATAAGTCCGCGCCGCCGGCGCCGCCGGTCGGCGTAGAGGCGTGTGTGGGTACGTGGAACTCGGGGTCGGGGTCGTCCTCCCTCCGACCTCCGTCCACCAGTGGACGCCGTCCTGGTTGGAGCTCCCGCCGTGAGTGCTCTGGAAAGCCTTCTGGCCCGGTGGGTACCGGACCGGGGGTCGCCCCCTCACGGTCGCAGGTGGGTGAGCAGTCCGGGCGCGGCAGGATAGGGCTCCCTCGCGGGGCAGCAGACGGCTCGCCGGGCCGAGGGCGTGCCGTCCCGCACGAGCGCGTGTATCTCGTGGGCGAGCGGGGTCACGTCGCGGGATGCCGACCGTCCATTCGTCGGCGCACAGCCGTGCGGCCTCCCGCCGGAGAGGCCGAGTTGCAGGGAGCGGTACGGCAGCGGTTGCAGGCGCAGGTCCCGCTCGGGGATCCCAGCCTGGATCCGGGTCGAAGTGCGCTTCAACTGCCGCCGCCAGGTGGCACGGTCGGGGTGCACCCCGGGAACGTAGCGCTCGAAAGGCACGCGCCGCGCAGCGCCGACTCGAAGCCGTCACGCCGAGTGATCTCGACGGCCAGCACGGTCTCCTGATCCACTTTCGTGGCCCAGCCGCAGCGGTACATCATCCACCGGAACGACGGCTTGATCCACGTCATTCCCGTCGCGCTTCCACGCCGCGCGGGAAGCGGCCCCCGCGGACGGCGGGAAGGCCGATCTCCGGGGAGTACGCCTGGTAGACGGTGATGCGGTGGATGCCGTAGGGCTGCCCGGATCTCGCCTCGCTGTTCTCTCCATGACGTACAGGCGTGGAGCCGGCGGACCCCGGTGGCCACCGGTTTTCGTCCGGGCGGGCGGTCGGGCGGGCATGGAATCGCCGGGGACCTCGCGCGTTGAGAAGGTAAAAGCCGGGGATGCCGGGAGGTGGTGTGCGAGCCGAGTAGCCCGAGTGACCGGGAACCGACAGATTGTGGAGGGCCGCGATGGCTGCGCAGACGCAGAGGGCCGTGCTTGCGGGTGGGTGCTTCTGGGGATGGAGGAGCTGATCCGCCGCCCGCCGGGGGTGACGGCGACCCGGGTGGGGATACACCGGGGAGACGTGCCGAACGCGACGTATCGCAACCACGGCAATGCACGCCGGAGGCCATTGAGATCCCTCTTCGACCCCGAAAGACCGACTTCCGCGCGCTGCTGAGTTCTTCTTCCAGATCCACGACCCGAGCACCAAGAACCGCCAGGGCAACGACATCGGCCTCAGCTACCGCTCGGCGATCTACTACGTGGACGACGAGCAGAAGCGGATCGCCGAGGACACGATCGCGGACGTGGACGCCTCCGGGCTGTGGCCGGGCAAGGTCGTCACCGAGGTGGAGCCGGTCGGCCCCTTCTGGGAGGCCGAGCCCGAGCACCAGGACTACCTGCAGCGTTACCCGGAGGGCTACACCTGCCACTTCCCGCGCCCGGGATGGCGGCTGCCCGCACGCGCCGAGGGCTGATTCGTACCCGCACCGGGAGGCGGCCCGGTCGGCGTCTACCGCGCCGGGCCGCCCGTCGCGGAACCGTCAGTGGGGAGTGTCGCCGGCTGCCGCCGTTCGCCTCTGTAGCCCGCGACCGCCAGCGCGCGGTAGACCGCGAACTCCGCCGCCGGGTCGGGGAGAGGGTCCAGGGCAGGGCACCGACGTGGCCGTCCGATGAGTATCAGCTGGTTCATCGCCCGGCCCAGCGCTCGCCGCGGACCAGGAAGAAGACGAGCAGATGGCGGACGCGCCTGCATCGGGTCGTCCGGGCGGGCCGAGTGGACCGCGTGCAGGGCGCCGTGGACCGCCTTGGTGACGACCTCGCTCTGATAGAAGCCCCTGACCAGGTTGACCTCGGGGAGATGCTCGAAGACCGCGAAGAGCGGCATCGCCGCGAGGAGCGAGCCCTTCGGGGCGCGGGCCGCCGCCGCCTCCGCGAAGGAGTACGCCAGGTCGCGGGAGCCGTGCCACTTCTCGCACCAGTAGTGCAGGGCGGCCAGGTGCGCGCCCATGGTCCGGGGCGCGGTCGAGGATCTTCAGCCAGAGCTGCTCGAAGTCCTCGGCGCGGGTAGGCGAGCCCGCGGGCGACCGAGAGCTCGACGATGTACGGGATCGGGTCGCCGGGGGCGAGCAGCGCCGCCTCACCGCAGGCCGCCTTCGCCTCCTCCATGATGATCCGGAAGTCGTCCGTGCCCGGCGTCGCCGTCCGCCACGCCTGCTGCATCAGGAACTCGGCGTGCACCGCCGCGCCGCCCGCGTCCTTGGGGCCTCGGCCCGCCACACCCGCAGCCACTGCCCGCCCGGCGTCTCGCCGACGCCACCGGGCCGCTGCCGCAGCTCCAGCGACGCGGCGCCCGCAGAAGGCCCGCACCCGCTGCCAGCGCCGCTCACCCTCCGCCTCCGTACCGGCGAGGAGCTGCTGCGCGCCCCGGTAGTCCTGCGTGCGCTGCACCAGGTCCAGGACGTCCAGCAGGTCCTGGTCGGGGCCCGCATGCGGATGTCCAGCTCCTCCTCGCGCGCGAAGCCGTAGTTCGCGGGGGTCCGCCGCGTCCGGGTGGCCGGCGGGTACCAGACCGACCCGCGCTCCGTCGGCGCCGCAGAACGGGGAGCAGCACCACAGCCAGCATGGCCAGTGCCATCAGGACCCAGAGAATCTCCATGTCTCAAGCGAACCAGACCGCGCCGACAATTGGCCAACCTGTCCCCCGCCCTGTGGAAAACGCGCGGAGTCGTCCGCGCCGCTACCCTCGGTGCCCATGAGCGACAGGCATCAGTCAGCACTTCGAGACGCCCGCGATTCACGCGGGCAACACCGCCGATCCCCAGACGGGTGCGGTCGTCCCGCCGATCTATCAGGTGTCGACCTACCAGCAGGACGGCGTCGGCGGGCTGCGCGGCGGATACGGAGGTACAGCCGCAGCGCGAACCCGACCCGTACGGCCCTGGAGGACAACCTCGCCGCCCTGGGGCGGCCGTCGCGGCCTCGCGTTCGCGTCCGACTGGCGGCCGAGGACTGCCTGTTGCGTACGCTGCTGCGTCCCGGCGACCACGTGGTGATCCCCAACGACGCGTACGGCGACCTCGGCTCTTCGCCAAGGTCGCCACCCGGTGGGGCGTGGAATGGTCCGTGGCCGACTCGAGCGACCCCGCCGCCGTGCGGGCCGCGCTGGACGCCGAAGACCAAGGCCGTCTGGGTGGAGACGCCCTCCAACCCGCTGCTCGGCATCACCGACATCGCCGCCGTGGCCCAGGTCGCCCGGGACGCCGGCGCCCGGCTCGTCGTCGACAACACCTTCGCCACGCCGTACCTCCAGCAGCCGCTGGCGCTCGGTGCGGACGTCGTCGTGCACCCCCTACCAGGCACATGGGCGGCCACTCGGACGTCGTCGGCGGTGCGCTGATCGTGGGCGACCGGGGAGCTGGGAGGAGCTGGCGTTCCACCAGAACGCCATGGGCGCCATCGCCGGGCCCTTCGACTCCTGGCTGGTGCTGCGCGGCACCAAGACGCTCGCGGTGCGCATGGACCGGCACAGCGAGAACGCCACCAAGGTCGCCCGAGATGCTGTCCCGGCACGCGCGCGTGACGAGCGTCCTGTACCCGGGGCTGCCGGAGCACCCCGGGCAACGAGGTCGCCGCCAAGCAGATGAAGGCGTTCGGCGGCATGGTGTCGTTCCGCGTCGAGGGCGGCGAGGAGGCGGCGGTCGAGGTCTGCAACCGCGCGAAGGTCTTCACGCTGGGTGAGTCCCTGGGCGGTGTGGAGTCGCTGATCGAGCACCCCGGCCGGATGACGCACGCGTCCGCCGCCGGTTCGGCCCTGGAGGTGCCCGCCGACCTGGTGCGTCTGTCGGTCGGTATCGAGAACGTCGACGACCTGCTCGGGGACCTCCAGCAGGCCCTCGGCTAGTCCGACAGTCCGACGAGCGGGGTGGGCTCACCAGCCCTCCCAGCCCGTCACGGGTGGGGGTCGTCTCCGACGGCGGCTCCACCCAGGGGTTGGACGGTCAGCGCCCACACCGTGAACACCACGGCGGCGGCGCACAGCACCAGCCAGCATCAGGCGGCGGGCGGCGGTCCTGCGCCGCAGCATCGGCTGCCGCGGCACCGCGTCCGCGTGCAGCTCGGGCGGCACCCGGGGCGCCGACTGCTCCATGATCCGCCGTGCGGCGGCCTCTCGCTGGGGGGCGGTTCACCGGCGCCCCCCGGTCCCCACGCGCGCGTGCCCGTGCTGGACGCGCGTGCCCGTCGTCCCGGCGGCCGTCGTATCGAGTGCCGCGCCCTTCACGGCGTCGCCGCCTTCGCCTGCCGCCACCGGCGCCGGTTGCGCGGGCGGGTGCAGCAGGGTGGCCGTCGCACGGTCGCAGATCGTCCGTACGCGTTCCGCGGCAGGCCCAGCAGGGCGGCCGCCTGTTCCTCGGCGACGCCCCCGTAGAGCCTGGAGCACCAGGATCAGGCGTTCCTGCGGGGTGAGTCCGCGCAGGGGCGGCGGCGTGCCGGCGGGCTCGGCTGATGCCACCGCCGTACCGGTGCCAGGCCTCGCGGGGCGAAGCGGTGGCCAGGTACTCGGGCGGGCCCGGTCGTACGGGTCCTCCCCGCAGCCGGGTCCCGGCAGGCGTACGTGGGGCGAGGGGACAGGGCTAGCAGGCGCCGCGCGCGTGGGTTGTCGCCCGGTGGCTCGGCCGTGAGCAGGGTGGCGGCATGCAGCAGCCGCCCTGCCGCGCCCGCGACGAACGCCTCGAACTCCCGGGCCCGGCGGGGCACTGTGGAATGCCTGCCGTTCTCGCACCGCGCCTCCCGCCCAGAGGGCGACGACCCTGAGTTCCGTACGACGACCCCTGGGTCTCATATCAGGCTAGGGGTGGCCCGCCGGTCAAGAGTTCGGCGCGGAAACCGCCGCGAATGGCGTGGAGGGTGGCTCAGGAGGCCGACGACGACCTGGGCCCGCCACGCCCGACGGGGTTATACGGGGCGGACAGGGCGCCGTTAAGCGCGCGAGGAGCGCGCAGAACGCCTCGCGCCTCCGTGCCCAGTCGTGGGTCAGTTCGGCCATGAGCTTGACGCCGGGAGGACCGGACCCTCTCCAGCCGCTACACGCCGCGGCGGGGACAGCTGGAGCACGACCGCGCGCCCGTCCTCGGGTGCGAGGTCCGCTTGACGAGTCCGGGTGTCGACGAGCGGTGCCACCCGCCGGGTGACCGTCGAGGTAGTCGATTCCCATGCTCGCGGCGAGCGCCTTGACGCCCATCGGGCCCTCTTGTCGAGGCGGTTGAGCAGCAGGTATGCGGCGCGGTCCATGGAGTTGCGTACCTGCCCGACCCCGCCGAGCCGGGTCTGTTCGGCACGACGGGCGAAGAGTGCCACCTCGTGCTGGAGCGTTCTACCGAGAAGACCGGTGTCACCGGCGGGTCGTCATGTCCATCGACATTTCAGGTGCTGTGGGCATGGCCGGGGCTCCACCGTGGAGGGCTGCTAATTGGGGGACAGGGTACGCGGCCGGGCGGCGAGGCGTACCGGCGCTGCGCAAAGCGGGTCTCGGAGGTTGGTCACAACGGTCCCGGACGCCCGTGAACGCGATGCTGGAGACATGAGCTACAGCACGGCCTCCCTTGTCGGACCCGTCACCCTCGACGACGTGCGCGGTGCCTAGAAGATGCTCTCGGGTGTGGCGCAGGACGGCGATGGAGGGCAGCGGCGCACCTGTCCCAGCTGGTCGGCGCGCCGGTGCACCCCGGCGCGAGAACCTCCAGCGGACGGGCTCGTTCAAGCTGCGTGTGCGCCTACGTCCGCATCGCCGGGCTGCTGCCCGAGCAGCGGGCCGCCGGTGTGGTCGCGGCGAGCGCGGGCAACCACGCGCAGGGTGTGGCACTGGGCGTCGTCACCGCTCGGGGTGCGCCTCGACGGTGTTCATGCCGAAGGGCGCCCCGCTGCCGAAGATCAGCGCGACCCGGGACTACGGCGCCGAGGTGCGGCTGCAAGGTCAGGTGGTCGACGAGACGCTGGCCGCCGCGCAGGAGTACGCGGAGCGGACCGGCGCGGTGTTCATTCACCCCTTCGACCACCCGGACGTCATCGCGGGCCAGGGCACGGTCGGGCTGGAGATCCTGGAGCAGTGCCCCGAGGTGCGGACCGTCGTGGTCGGCATCGGCGGGGGGCGGGCTGGCGGCCGGGATCGCGGTCGCGGTGAAGGCGCTGCGGCCGGACGTGCGATCGTGGGCGTCCAGGCGGGGGGGGGGGGCGCGGCGGCGCATCCGCCGTCACTTGCGGCGGGGGCGCCCGGGTGGCCGTCGAGCATCCGGCGACGATGGCCGACGGCATCAAGGTGGGGGGCGGCCCGGTGACGTGCCGTTCGGGATCGTCGGCGAGCTGGTGGACGAGGTCCGTACGGTCTCCGAGGACGAGCTGTCCACCGCGCTGCTGCTGTGCCTGGAGCGGGCCAAGCTGGTGGTGGAGCCGGCCGGGGCGTCTCCGGTGGCGGCGTTGCTGAGTGAGCCGGGGGCCTTCGAGGGACCGGTGGTGGCGGTGCTGTCCGGTGGCAACGTGGACCCGGTGCTGATGCAGGGAGTGCTGCGGCACGGCATGGCCGCGCAGGGCCGCTACCTGGCGGTCCGGCTGCGTCTGACGGACCGTCCCCGGCGCCCTCGCCACGCTTCTCGGGGAGTTGTCGTGGTCGACGCTAACGTCCTCGATGTGAGCCACGTCCGGACCGATCCGCGGCTCGGGCTCCACGGAGGCGGAGGTCGAACTGCACCTGGAGACGAAGGGCCCGGAGCACTGCGCCGAGGTCGGCCGGGCGCTGCGGGAGGCGGGCTATCCCGTCATCGGCTGACCCGTCATCGACTTGGGGTCACTCGTTCGAGTAATTCCATTGTGAGACGCGATACATCGCGTTATGGTGTGTCGTAATTCGCTCGCTGCGCCGAGCGAAACGTACAAACCTAGGCTTTCCGAAGAATCCCCGACGACGTGGAGACTCATATGCCAGGCGCCATCTATGCCGAAGGCCTGGTGAAAAACCTTCGGCGACGTAAGGGCTCTGGACGGCGTCGACCTCGACGTCCCCGAAGGCACGGTCCTGGGCCTGCTCGGGCCGAACGGCGCGGGCAAGACGACCGCCGTCCGCTGCCTCACGACCCTGCTGCGACCCGACAGCGGCAAGGCGGTCGTCGCGGGCATCGACGTGCTCAAACAGCCCAACGAGGTACGGCGGTCGATCGGCCTCTCCGGCCAGTTCGCGGCCGTCGACGAATATCTGACCGGCCGGGAGAACCTCCAGATGGTCGGCCAGCTCTACCAGATGAGGGCCAAGGCCGCGAAGGCCCGGGCCGGCGAGCTGCTCGAACAGTTCCACCTCGCGGACGCCGCCGACCGCCCGACGAAGACCTACTCGGGAGGCATGCGCCGCCGGCTCGACCTGGCGGCCGCCCTGGTCGTCTCCCCGCCCGTCATGTTCATGGACGAGCCGACGACCGGCCTCGACCCGCGCAACCGCCAGGAGCTGTGGAGGTCATCAAACAGCTGGTCGCCGGCGGGACGACCCTGCTGCTGACCACGCAGTACCTGGAGGAGGCGCGACCACCTCGCGCACGACATCGCGGTCGTCGACCACGGCCGCGTCATCGCCCGCGGCACCTCCGACCAGCTCAAGGCCCGCACCGGCGGAGAGCGCGTCGAGGTCGTGGTCCACGAGCGCGAGCACATGGCGACGGCCGCCGAGGTGCTCGGAGGGTTCGGCAAGGGCTCGACCACCGTCGAGGAGCACACCCGCAAGCTCACCGTCCCCGTCACCGGCGGCGCCAAGCTGCTCGCCGAGGTCATCCGGGAACTCGACACCCGCGGTATCGAGATCGACGACATCGGCCTGCGCCGCCCCACCCTCGACGACGTCTTCCTCTCTCTCACCGGCCATGTGGCCGAGGTGAAGGGAGAACGGCCTCGCGGCCGACGCCGGCCGCGAGGACAAGGACGCCGGCCACAAGGCCAAGAAGGAGAACGCCAAGTGAGCGCCACCACCGACGCCGCTCGGGCTGCGGCGCCCACCAATCCCCTCGGCCAGTCCGTCCGGGACTCCCTGGTCATCGCCCGCAGGAACCTGATCCGGATGACCAGGATTCCCGAGATGGTCCTCTTCGGGGTCATCCAGCCGGTGATGTTCGTCGTCCTGTTCACGTACGTCTTCGGTGGCTCGATGAAGATCGGGAACACCACCGACCCGGACGTCTACAAGGACTTCCTGATGGCGGGCATCTTCGCGCAGACCGTCACGTTCGCCACCGCGGGATCGGCGGCCGGCATCGCCGACGACATGCAGAAGGGCCTCGTCGACCGTTTCCCGCTCCCTGCCGATGGCCCGTGGCGCGGTGCTGACCGGCCGCACCGTCGCCGACCTCGTGCAGACGGCCATCACGCTGCTCGTCCTCGCGATCGTCGCGCTGATCGTCGGCTGGCGCACCGGCTCCGCGGAGCCGACCAACCTCGGACAGATCCTGGCCGGCTTCGCCCTGCTGCTTCTCCTGGGATACGCCTTCACCTGGATCGGCGCGCTGATCGGCCTGTCCGTGCGAACCCCGGAGGCGGCGACCTCGGGAGGCATCATCTGGCTGTTCCCGGTGACCTTCGTTTCGAACGCCTTCGTGGACTCCAGCCAGATGACCCCATGGCTCCGGCACATCGCCGAGTGGAACCCGTTCAGCGCCACGGTGCAGGCCTGCCGGGAACTGTTCGGCAACCCGGGCGTCGTGCAGTCCGACGCCTGGCCGATGCAGCATCCCGTCTGGGCCTCGGTCATCTGGTCCGTTCTGATCATCGCGGTCTTCCGGACCCTGGCGGTGCGCAAGTACCGCTCGGCCGCCACATGACGACGAGCCCCCGGCGTCACCGGGACGCCGGGGGCTCGTCAACGACAGACGGCCGGGTGTGCCACCGGCCGGGGGAGGGAGCCTGGTCAGCCGTTGTAGGGCTCGGCCTTGAGGATCTTCACGGACGCCGGCTTGCCGTTGGGCAGCTCGTACTGCGCGTCCTCGCCGACCTTGTGGCCCATGACGCCCGAGCCCAGCGGGGACTGCGGCGAGTAGGTCTCGATGTCCGAGCTCGCGTACTCGCGCGAGGCGAGCAGGAAGGTCAGCGTGTCGTCCTCGTCGCCGTCGAAGGCGATCGTGACGACCATGCCGGGCGCCACCGCGCCGTCCGCGGCCGGAGCCTCACCGACCTTGGCGCTCTCCAGCAGCTGGGTCAGCTGGCGCACGCGGAGCTCCTGCTTGCCCTGCTCCTCCTTCGCCGCGTGGTACCCGCCGTTCTCGCGCAGGTCCCCCCTCCTCACGGGCCGCGGCGATCTTGGCAGAGATCTCGGTGCGCGCAGGACCAGTAAGGTATTCAAGCTCCTCCCTGAGCTTGTTGTACGCCTCCTGGGTCAGCCAGGTGACGTTCTCGCTGGTCTGGGTCACGGGTGCTCCTCGTTGGTACTGGGAATACAAATCAACGCCCTACCCGGAAGGATGTTCCTTCACGGAAGGGCGAAACCACGAGCCTAACAATTCAGTGGCCAAAGGGGGGAGGGACATAAGCCACCAGATTCGTGTCACCGCAGGTCAGCGCCCATGTATTCGTGCCGACCGGGCTCTGCGGGATCAGTCCGCGTGGCAGCCGAGCAACTCGGCCGTCGTGCCGGCGGCCTTGGTCCGCAGGGTGACGACCTTGTCGATGCGCGTGGAGTCCCCGTCGAAGCGGAAGTCGGCCCGGCCCACCTCGTCGCCGTCCTCCGCCTGGGAGCGCACCGTGCAGTAGCCGGCGGCACCGGCGTCCTTGCGGACCTCCAGGTGCACCTGTACCGAGTCCTCGGCGAGTTCGAACCCGATCAACTCGCCGCTGATCTTGTTCTGTCCGACGTAGTGGTAGCCGAACCAGCCGATCACGGCGAGCAGGACGGCACCGAGCACAGCGCCGACGATCTTGAGCGTGCGGTCGGCCCGTTCGTCCGAGGAGCGGCCGTACCGGCTCTCGGGCGTCTGCGTGCTCGCCGTACTCATGATCGTCCTCTCGGCAGGAGCGGGACGGGCGTGTCCCGAAAGGGGCCCCGGCACCCGGCCTTCCCGGGCTGCGGAATTATTCGGCTCCCGATTCGGTCACTATAGAAGCCTCCCACCCGCCACCCGACCGCCGCCCCTCAACGACGCCCCTGCGGGGCGGCACCTATTGGATTGCGCCGACGCACACGGGCGCCGACTGACCGAGGATTGAGTCTTGACTGACCAGCTGCGATTGATGGCCGTGCACGCCCACCCCGACGACGAGTCGAGCAAGGGCGCGGCCACCATGGCGAAGTACGTGTCCGAGGGGGTGGACGTGCTGGTGGTGACCTGCACGGGCGGGGAGCGCGGCTCCATCCTCAACCCCAAGCTCCAGGGCGACGCGTACATCGAGGAGAACATCCACGAGGTGCGCAAGAAGGAGATGGACGAGGCCCGGGAGATCCTGGGCGTGGGGCAGGAGTGGCTCGGCTTCGTCGACTCCGGCCTGCCCGAGGGCGACCCGCTGCCGCCGCTGCCGGAGGGCTGCTTCGCCCTGGAGGACGTCGACAAGGCGGCCGGTGAGCTGGTGCGGAAGATCCGCTCCTTCCGTCCCCAGGTGATCACCACCTACGACGAGAACGGCGGCTACCCGCACCCCGACCACATCATGACCCACAAGATCACGATGGTGGCCTTCGAGGGCGCGGCCGACATCGAGAAGTACCCGGAGAGCGAGTACGGGACGGCGTACCAGCCGCAGAAGGTGTACTACAACCAGGGCTTCAACCGCCCGCGCACCGAGGCGCTGCACAGCGCGCTGCTGGAGCGCGGACTGGAGTCGCCCTACGGGGACCGGCTCAAGCGCTGGTCGGAGTTCGAGCGCAAGGAGCGCACGCTCACCACGCACGTGCCCTGCGCCGATTTCTTCGAGATCCGGGACAAGGCGCTGATCGCGCACGCCACGCAGATCGACCCCGACGGGGGCTGGTTCCGGGTGCCGATGGACATCCAGAAGGAGGTCTGGCCCACCGAGGAGTACGAGCTCGCGAAGTCCCTCGTGGATACCTCCCTCCCCGAGGACGACCTCTTCGCGGGCATCCGGGACAATGCCTGACATGAGTGCAAGCGCAAGCATGGCAATGACGCACCTCGTCACTCTCGCCGAACTCGACGAGGACAAGGTCACGCCCGGTGTCCTCGGGTTCATCGTCTTCGCGGTGATGGCTCTGGCGGTGTGGGGGCTGATGCGGTCCATGAGCCGGCACATGGGGAAGGTGGACTTCAAGGGAGGCGCCGGACGCTGACGCGGAGGCGGAGGCCTCCGGCCGGGTGGGGCCGCAGAAGGGCTGACCCGGCCTCCCGGTGCCCGGCGCGGGGCTGAACGCCGGGTGGGTGACGCGGCCCGGCGCTGACCGTCGTGCCGCTGCGCCCACCCGTGCCGCCCCAGCGGCACGACTGCCCGCAGCGGCGCGCGACTGCCCGCAGCTGGGGGCCGCGCGGCTGCACGCGGCTAGGCGGTTGTCACCGCCACCCCCATCACCTCCCGGGCCTGGCGGTTCGGGACCATGCCTAGGTGCCAGGCCTGCCAGCCGGATTCCAGTTGGACGCCGCGTTCCAGGAGGAGCTGGTACGCATCGATGTAGTCGTCCAGCTTGGCGTCCCGGGCCGGGTGGCGGGCGCGGGACAGCTGGGCGAGTTCCTCCTGCGCCACCGCCGTGCCGACCTCGACGCCGCCCGGAGCGGCGTACGGCAGCAGCGTGCAGCGCAGGAAGCGGGCCCAGTCGTCGCCCCGCCGGTCGCCGTACGCCGCGAAGAGTGCCGCCGCCTCGTCGCAGAGCGCCAGCGCCTGCGGCGTACGGGCGTTGCCCGCGTCCACGACCGCCAGCTCCAGGCAGGTCCACGCCTCGCCGTGGCCGACGCCGATGCGCTGGAAGTCCGCGCGGGCGTCGACCAGGAGCTGCCGGGCGAAGCCGGAGTTGCGGAGCGAGCCGGTCTGCGCGGCGCGCTGGTCGCGGGTGACCCGCGCCGAGTGGTGCCGGGCGCAGGCCAGGCCGTACACGTCGCGCATCCGGGAGAACATCGTGCGGGAGCGTTCCAGCGCACGCACCGACTGGTCCAGGGCGCCCGTCTCCTCCAGCGCATGGCCCAGGTAGTAGATGCTCCACGCCTTGCCGCGCGCGTCCTCGTTCTCGCGGTGCAGGGTCGCCGCCCGCCGCAGCTCCTCCACCGCCGCGGACACGTCACCGTCCATCAGCCGGGCCCGCGCCAGCTGGGTCAGTGCCCACGCCTCGCCGCGGGCGTCCTGGGTGCGGCCGTACAGCGCCAGGGCCGTGCGCAGGTCCGTCTCCGCGCGCGGGACGTCGCCCATGCGCAGGTGCAGCTGGCCGAGCTGGAAGTGGGCCCACGCCTGGCCGTGCACCGACTCGCCCGCGCGGTGCAGCACCAGTGACTCCGTGAGCAGGTCCAGGGCCTCCGCCAGCCGGGCCCGGTCCCGCTGCACCGCCGCCAGCGCGTGCAGTGTCCAGGCCCGGTCCGTGTCCAGCTCGGGCGAGGCCTGGAGGTCCAGCGCCTCCCGCAGTTTCGCCGCCGCCTCGGTCAGGTTGCCCCTGGTGGTGCAGCGTGATGCCCAGCGAGCACAGCGCGCGGGCCGCCCCCGCGTCGTGGTGGGCCTCCATGTACAGGTCGACCACGGAGGTGAGCGTCGTCCGCGCCTTGTCCAGCTCGCCGAGCTGCCGGGCCGCGATACCGGTACGCCACTGCACCGAACGCACCAGCAGCCCCTGGTCCACGGACTGCGCCAGCTCGCTGATCTCACCCAGCCGGTAGAGGTCGCCGCGCAGCAAGCAGTAGTCGCACAGCGCGCCCAGCAGGTTCAGCACCGCGCCCTGGTCGACGCCCTCCGCGTGTCTGAGCGCCGCCGTGATGAAGCTCGACTCGTCGTCCAGCCAGCGCAGTGCCTCGTCCAGGGACGTGAAGCCGTAGCTGCCGAACTGGTTCGAGCGGGTCGACATGTTGCCGTCGACCAGGCGCAGTACCGAGTCGGCCAGCTCGGCGTAGTTGGCGATCAGCCGTTCCTGCGCCGCCGTCCGCTCGGCCGGCTCCTCCCTCGTCGGCGAGCCGGGCCCGGGCGAAGGCGCGCACCACGTCGTGCAGCCGGTAGCGGCTGCCCCGGACGTGGTCGAGCAGACCCGCGCGCGACAGCGCCGCCAGCTGCCGCGTCGCCTCCGTCTCGTCCGTGGCCAGCAGCGCGGCGGCGGCAGCGGCCCCCAGCGAGGTGCGGCCGGCCAGCGCCAGCCGGCGCAGCAGCCGCCGGGCCGGCTCCGGCTGGTCGGTGTAGCGCAGCCACAGCGCCCGCTCGACCGGCTCCACCGGCCCGTAGGCGCCCAGGTCGGTCGCCAGGGCGCGGGCGGAGCGCGGTCCCAGCGACGACCCCGCCACCCGCAGCGCCAGCGGCAGGCCGCCGCACAGCTGCCGGATCCCGTCGGTGGACTCGGCGTCGTAGGGCCCCGACGCGTCCTGGGCGGCCGCCCCCAGCAGTTCCTCCGCGCCCCGCCGCGTCCAGTGCCTCGACCGGGAGGTCGTACACCCGGGCGGGCAGGTCGGGCGGCAGCCGGAGTGCCTCCCGCGCGGTGACCAGCACCAGGCTGTCCGACCGCTCCGGCACCAGCGCGCGCACCTGCTCGGCGTCCGAGGCGTCGTCCAGGACCACGGTGACCGGGACGCCCGTCAGGTGCTGGTGGTACAGCTCGCTGAGCCGTTTGACCTGCTGGTCCGCGGAGGACCGCTCGCGGAACAGCAGTTGCTCGCGGGGCGCGCCGAGCCGGTTCAGCAGATGCAGCAGGGCGTCCCGCGTGCTCAGCGGCGACTCATCGCCCGACGCGGGACCGTCCCCGCGCAGATCGACCACGCACGCCCCACGGAAGTAGTCCCGCAACTCATGGGCGGCGCGCACCGCGAGCGTCGTACGGCCGCTGCCGGGCACCCCGTGCAGCACGACCACCGTCGGCTTCGTCTCCGTGCTCGCGCGGGCCGCCTGCACCCACTGCCGCAGCCGCGCCATCTCCTGCCGCCGGCCCGCGAAGGTGCCCTTCGGCTCCGGGAGGTGAGCGAACGACTGTTCCAGCGCGCTGCGTCCCCGGGCGCGGCGCTCTTGTCGGCACCCCTCAGCTTCGGCCCGGTCTTCTTCGGCCCGGTGGACGCGGCGAGCATCCGCTGCTGGTCCAGGAACGGCCGGATGCCGCGTACTTCCAGCGCCGTCAGCCACTGCAACCGCAACTGCTCGGGCCCGCCGGGCTGGCTGGCGGCCCCGGCGCGGTGGTGGGCGGCCGGTACGTGCGAGCCGACGACCTTCACCACGGTCGCCGCGGCGCCCACGACCCCGACGGTGACTCCCGCGCCCACCGCCGTGCCCGTGCCGGTGCCGAGCGCCATGTCGGCCACCACCGCGGCGACCGCCGCCACGGCGGCCACCAGCAGGGGAGTGCCGGCGCCCTCCCGGGCGTAGCGCTGCCGGAAGGTGAGCTGGCCGGCCGCCGCCTCGTCGAGGGCGCGGGTGTAGGCCTCGTACTCCTCGGCGGCCGTGCCCCGCCATCGCGTCCAGCGACCCGCGCGCCCGGGACAGCAGCACGTTCCCGTCCGTGCGCCCGCCCGAGCGCCGTACCTCCTCCTCCACGGCCCGCCTCAGTAGCCGCTCGGCCTCCGACCGATGACTGTCCCGCATGTCGCGCCCCCTCCGGCGGCATCGGTGTCACCCGGGTGTCCCCAGACCTCGCTGGGTCTCTCCCGGCCCGTCCCCGGGTCCTTCCCCCAGTTGTGCCTCGGTCAAGTGTCCTGCGACGGGGGACCCTGGGGAGGGGGCGGCCTCCAGGGTCTCCCCCCCACATGCGCCCGGGACAGTCGACGAATTCCCCTCTTGACCCCGGTGACCGAGGCCACTAATTTGCGAGAGAAGTACACCCATGACTACCGAGAGGAGGCGACCGCCGGATGTACACCAACTCCGATCTGGGTCGCCTCGCCCGCCGCACGGTGTGGGTCTCGGGTCGGGTCGCGCACGGCTGCTGAGCACGCCGTCCTGCTGTGCCCGTGAGCGGCACATCTCGGGTTTCCCCTTCACCACTTCACGGCATGCCCCTGTCGCGTGCCGATGTGCGCTCGCTTCTCCTGTGCGGCGCGTCCGAACAGAAAGCTGCCTGAAATTGGCGAACACGATGAATCGACCCGTCCCGAGTCGAAATGAAGGTCTGTCGTGGTAGCGGCACGGATCACGGTCAACGGTGAAGAGACGCCGATCGCACCGGCCGCACCGCACACCACGGTGCTGGACTTCCTGCGCGACCGCGGCCTCACCGGCACCAAGGAGGGTTGTGCCGAGGGCGAATGCGGCGCCTGCTCGATCCTCGTGGCCCGCCCCGGGGTGAACAAGCCCACCGACTGGGTGCCGGTCAACGCCTGCCTGGTTCCGGTCGCGGCGCTCGACGGTCAGGAGGTCGTCACCTCCGAAGGTCTCGCCACCGCCGGCGGGCCGGGCACGCCGCCCACCCTGCACCCGGTGCAGGAGGAGATGGCGGTCCGCGGCGGCTCCCAGTGCGGTTACTGCACGCCGGGCTTCGTCTGCAGCATGGCCGCCGAGTACTACCGGCCCGACCGCTGCGCGCACGCGGCCGTCGGCACTGACGACTCCGTCGACACCGACGCCGAGCACGGCCCGAACGGCTTCGATCTGCACGCCCTCAGCGGAAACCTGTGCCGCTGCACCGGTTACCGCCCGATCCGCGACGCGGCCTTCGCCGTCGGCACGCCCACCGACGAGGACCCGCTGGCGCGGCGTCGTGAGCAGTCCCCGCCCGCGCCGGTCGCCACCGAATACCACCAGGACGACCGCGAGTTCCTGCGGAAGAGCACCCTGGCCGAGACGCTGCGGTTGCTGCGCGAGCGGCCCGACGCGGTGGTGGTCGCCGGAAGCACCGACTGGGGCGTCGAGGTCAACATCCGTTCCCGCCGCGCGGATTGCGTGGTCGCCATCGACCGGCTGCCCGAACTGCGGGAACTGCGCGTCGAATCCGACCACATCGAGATCGGGGCGGCGCTGACGCTCACCGAGATCGAGCGCCGCCTCGACGGAACGGTCCCGCTGCTGGGGGAGTTGTTCCCGCAGTTCGCGTCCCGGCTCATCCGCAACGGCGCGACCCTGGGCGGCAACCTGGGGAACCGGCTCGCCCATCGGCGACAGTCCGCCGGTGCTGCTCGCGCTGGAGGCGTCGGTGCTGCTCGCCGGCGCCGACGGTGAGCGTGAGGTCCCGCTCGCGGACTACTTCACCGGCTACCGGCAGAGCGTGCGCCGACCCGGCGAGCTGATCCGCGCGGTGCGCGTCCCGCTGCCGCTGTCGCCGGTCGCGGCCTTCCACAAGATCGCCAAGCGGCGCTTCGACGACATCTCCAGCGTGGCGGTCGCCTTCGCGCTCGACATCGAGTCGGGGGTCGTCCGCAGGGCGCGCATCGGTCTGGGCGGCGTGGCCGCCACTCCGGTCCGCGCGCTCGCCACCGAGGCGGCCCTGGAGGGCAGGCCGTGGGCGGCGGAGACCGTCGAGGCCGCGGCCGAGGTGCTGCGGGCCGAGGGCACGCCGATGAGCGATCACCGCGCCAGCGCCGACTACCGCTCCGCGATGCTCGGCCAGAGCCTGCTGAAGCTGTACGCACAGACCACCGAGGCGGTGCCGTCATGAGCCAGTTGTCCGAGCGTCCCGAAAAGCCCGTCGTCGGCGTCCCGATGCCGCACGAGAGCGCCGTCCAGCACGTCACCGGCACCGCGCTGTACACCGACGACCTGGTCCAGCGCACCAAGGACGTGCTGCACGCGTACCCCGTCCAGGTCATGAATGCCCGCGGCCGGGTCACGGCGCTGCGTACCGGGCCCGCGCTCGCCGTGCCGGGCGTGGTGCGTGTGCTGACCGGGGCCGACGTGCCCGGGGTCAACGACGCCGGCATGAAGCACGACGAACCGCTCTTCCCCGACGAGGTCATGTTCCACGGCCACGCGGTCGCCTGGGTGCTCGGCGAGACCCTGGAGGCGGCCCGGCTCGGTGCGGCGGCCGTGGAGGTGGAGCTGGAGGAGCTGCCTTCCCTGATCACGCTGCAGGACGCCATCGCGGCGGGCAGCTACCACGGCGCCCGGCCCGTCATGACCCACGGCGACACCGACGCCGGCTTCGCCGACTCCGCGCACGTGTTCACCGGCGAGTTCCAGTTCTCCGGTCAGGAGCACTTCTACCTGGAGACGCACGCGGCGCTCGCCCAGATCGACGAGAACGGGCAGGTGTTCGTCCAGAGCAGCACCCAGCACCCGTCGGAGACCCAGGAGATCGTCTCCCATGTGCTCGGTGTGCCCTCCCACGAGGTGACCGTGCAGTGCCTGCGGATGGGCGGCGGCTTCGGCGGCAAGGAGATGCAGCCGCACGGCTTCGCGGCCGTCGCCGCGCTCGGCGCCAAGCTGACCGGGCGACCGGTCCGGTTCCGGCTCAACCGGACCCAGGACCTGACCATGTCCGGCAAGCGGCACGGGTTCCACGCCACCTGGAAGATCGGCTTCGACGCCGAGGGCCGTATCCAGGCCCTGGACGCCACGCTGACCGCGGACGGCGGCTGGAGCCTGGACCTGTCCGAGCCGGTGCTGGCCCGCGCGCTGTGCCACATCGACAACACCTACTGGATCCCCAACGCGCGCGTCGCCGGTCGCATCGCCAAGACCAACACGGTCTCCAACACCGCCTTCCGCGGCTTCGGCGGACCGCAGGGCATGCTGGTGATCGAGGACATCCTGGGCCGCTGCGCGCCGCGGCTCGGCCTGGACCCCAGGGAGCTGCGGGAACGCAACTTCTACCGGCCGGGCCAGGGCCAGACGACACCGTACGGGCAGCCCGTCACGCAGCCCGAGCGGATCTCCGCCGTCTGGCAGCAGGTCCTGGACAGCGGCGGCGTCGCCGACCGCGAGCGCGAGATCGCCGCCTACAACGCCGCGCACCCGCACACCAAGCGGGCCCTCGCGATCACCGGCGTCAAGTTCGGCATCTCGTTCAACCTCACCGCCTTCAACCAGGGCGGCGCGCTGGTGCTGATCTACAAGGACGGCTCCGTCCTGATCAACCACGGCGGCACCGAGATGGGCCAGGGCCTGCACACCAAGATGATGCAGGTGGCCGCGACCACGCTGGGCATCCCGCTGCACAAGGTGCGCCTCGCCCCGACGCGGACCGACAAGGTGCCCAACACCTCCGCCACCGCGGCCAGTTCCGGCGCAGACCTCAACGGTGGGGCGATCAAGAACGCCTGTGAGCAGCTGCGCGAGCGGCTGCTGCAGGTGGCGGCGAGCCGACTGGGGTCGAACGCCTCGGACGTGCGCATCGTCGAGGGCGTCGCGCGCACCCTGGGCAGCGACGAGGAGCTGGCCTGGGACGAACTCGTGCGCACCGCGTACTTCCAGCGGGTCCAGCTGTCGGCGGCCGGTTACTACCGGACCGAGGGCCTGCACTGGGACGCCAAGTCCTTCCGGGGCTCGCCGTTCAAGTACTTCGCCATCGGCGCGGCCGCCGCCGAGGTCGAGGTGGACGGCTTCACCGGCGCGTACCGCCTGCGGCGGGTGGACATCGTGCACGACGTCGGCGACAGCCTCTCCCCGCTGATCGACATCGGTCAGGTCGAGGGGGTTTCGTGCAGGGCGCGGGCTGGCTGACGCTCGAGGACCTGCGCTGGGACACCAGTGACGGTCCCCACCGCGGCCGGCTGCAGACCCAGGCGGCGAGCACGTACAAGCTGCCGAGCTTCTCTGAGATGCCCGAGGAGTTCAACGTCACGCTGCTGGAGAACGCCACCGAGGAGGGCGCGGTGTACGGGTCCAAGGCGGTGGGCGAGCCTCCGCTGATGCTGGCGTTCTCGGTGCGGGAGGCGTTGCGGCAGGCCGCCGCCGCCTTCGGGCCGAGTGGGGTCGGTGTCGAGTTGGCCTCGCCGGCGACGCCGGAGGCGGTGTACTGGGCGATCGAGTCGGCCCGCCGGGGCGCCGACCCGCACAACGGCCGGGCCCGCGACGGGTCCGCCGCCGACGGCCACGCCGGAAACGGGCACGCCGACGGCGGAGTCAGGACCGACGCAGAAGTGCTGAGCGGTGCCTGACATGACATGGGTCGCCGCGGTCGCGCGGTTGCGGGCACGCCGGGAGGCCGGCGTGCTGGTGACCGTCGCGACCGTGCGCGGCCACGCCCCGCGCGACGCCGGTGCGAAACTCGTCGTGGGGCGGACCGGGACGTGGGGCTCCATCGGCGGCGGCAATGTCGAGGCCGTCGCGATCGACCGGGCCCGGGAGATGATCGCCGCGTCCGAGCCGGGACCGGAGCTGATCGACTTCGCCCTGAACGACAAGGTGACCAACCGGCACGGCGTGCAGTGCTGCGGCGGCACGGTCTCGGTACTGCTGGAACCGCTGCCGGTGGTACGGGCTGTGGCGGTCTTCGGCGTCGGGCACGTCGGGCTCGAACTGGCGCGCATCCTGGCCCGCCAGGACCTCGACCTCCACCTGGTCGACAACCGCTCCGACATGCTCACCGAGGAGCGGCTCGACGTGCTGGCGGACGCGGTGGCGCAGGTGCACGTGCATCACACGCCGCTGCTGCCCGAGGAGGTCCTGGCGCAGTTGCCGCACGGCACCCACATCCTGATCATGACGCACGACCACGCCGAGGACGCCGCGCTGTGCGACGCCGCCCTGCGCACCACTCACCTCGGTTCCATCGGGCTGATCGGATCGGCGGCCAAGTGGGTGCGGTTCCGTAAGCGTCTGGCCACCGAGGGCGGTCACGACGAGGCCACCATCGACCGGATCAAGACCCCGATCGGGCTGGCCGACATCACCGGCAAGGAACCCGCGACGATCGCCGTGAGCGTCGCGGCGGATCTGCTGCGCACCTTCGAGACCGAGGGCGTCGACCCCGGACCGACACCTTCCGCACGCCGGTCCGACTGACAAAGCACGACCACTGAGCCGCCGGCTCCCGCGAGGGCCTCTTCGTGGTGCCGGCTGCCCCGTCCGCGCGTCCCGTCACCGTGGCGTATCGGCGGGGCGGCGGCGCGTGCGCGAGGATGGAGGTATGCCGAACCGACTTGCGCAGGCGACGTCCCCGTACCTCCTCCAGCACGCGGAGAACCCGGTCGACTGGTGGCCATGGGAGGACGCCGCCTTCGAAGAGGCCCGGCGCCGCGACGTACCCGTCCTGCTGAGCGTCGGCTACTCCGCGTGCCACTGGTGCCACGTGATGGCGCACGAGTCCTTCGAGGACGGCCCCACGGCCGAGTTCCTCAACTCCCACTTCGTGAGCGTCAAGGTCGACCGCGAGGAGCGTCCCGACGTCGACGCCGTCTACATGGAGGCCGTGCAGGCGGCGACCGGGCAGGGCGGCTGGCCCATGACGGTGTTCCTCACCCCGGATGCCGAGCCCTTCTACTTCGGCACCTACTACCCGCCCGAGCCCCGGCACGGCATGCCGTCCTTCCGCCAGGTGCTCCAGGGCGTCGGGCAGGCCTGGGCCGAGCGCCGGGACGAGGTCACCGAGGTCGCGGGGAAGATCGTGCGGGACCTCGCCGGGCGGGAGATCTCCTACGGCGACGCGCGGCCACCCGGGGAGACGGAGCTCGGACAGGCGCTGCTCGGGCTGACCCGGGAGTACGACCCGCAGCGCGGCGGGTTCGGCGGGGCGCCGAAGTTCCCGCCGTCCATGGTGGTCGAGTTCCTGCTGCGCCACCACGCCCGCACCGGCGCCGACGGCGCCCTGGAGATGGCGCGCGACACCTGCGAGCGGATGGCGCGCGGCAGGATCTACGACCAGCTGGGCGGCGGCTTCGCCCGTTACTCCGTCGACCGCGAGTGGGTGGTGCCCCACTTCGAGAAGATGCTCTACGACAACGCCCTGCTGTGCCGCGTCTACGCCCATCTCTGGCGGGCCACGGGCAGCGAGCTGGCCCGCCGCGTCGCCCTGGAGACCGCCGACTTCATGGTGCGTGAACTGCGCACCGCGGAGGGCGGCTTCGCCTCCCGCGCTGGACGCGGACAGCGACGACGGCACGGGCCGGCACGTCGAGGGCGCGTACTACGTGTGGACGCCCGCGCAGCTCACCGAGGTCCTGGGCGCCGACGACGCCGCGCTCGCCGCGCAGTACTTCGGCGTGACCGAGGAGGGCACCTTCGAGCACGGGTCCTCGGTGTTGCAACTGCCGCAGCAGGAGGGCGTGTTCGACGCCGAGCGGATCGCCTCGGTCAGGGAGCGGCTGCTGGCCGCGCGGGACGGGCGTCCCGCCCCGGCCCGGGACGACAAGGTGGTCGCCGCCTGGAACGGCCTCGCGATCGCCGCGCTCGCCGAGACGGGCGCCTACTCCGAGCGCCCCGACCTGGTGGAGGCCGCCGTCGCCGCCGCCGACCTGCTCGTGCGGCTGCACCTCGACGAGCAGGCCCGGCTCTTCCGCACCAGCAAGGACGGGCGGGCGGGCGCCAACGCGGGGGTGCTGGAGGACTACGCCGACGTGGCGGAGGGCTTCCTGGCGCTCGCGTCGGTCACCGGGGAGGGCGTCTGGCTGGACTTCGCCGGGCTGCTGCTCGACCACGTCCTCACCCGCTTCACCGACGAGTCCGGCTCCCTCTACGACACCGCGGCCGACGCCGAGCAACTGATCCGCCGCCCCCAGGACCCCACCGACAACGCCACCCCGTCCGGTTGGACCGCGGCCGCGGGCGCCCTGCTGTCCTACGCCGCGCACACCGGCTCGGAGCCGCACCGCACCGCCGCCGAGCATGCCCTCGGCGTGGTGAAGGCGCTCGGCCCGCGGGTCCCGCGCTTCGTCGGCTGGGGGCTGGCCGCCGCCGAGGCGCTGCTCGACGGCCCGCGCGAAGTCGCCGTCGTCGGGCCGAGGCTGGACGACAGCGCCGCGAAGGGCCTGCACCGTACGGCGCTGCTGGGGACGGCGCCCGGAGCGGTCGTCGCCTTCGGCGCCGCGGGGAGCGACGAGTTCCCCCTGCTCGCCGACCGGCCCCTGGTGGACGGGGCACCGGCCGCGTACGTCTGCCGGAACTTCACCTGTGACGCGCCGACGACCGACCCGGAGCGGCTGCGTGCCGCGCTGCGCGGGGCCTTGAACAGCTAAAACGACATAAACGGAAGCATCCGGAACGCGACCGGCGGGCGAATTGTTCAGAGCCGGTCCTCATTGTGAGGAAACACGCTCTTCACCCAAACACCTTATGGGTTTCACAGGTTGCCCCTAATCTCTTCACCATGACGCGGCGGAGCGGGCGCCCGATTCGGGTTGCTCCGCCGCGCAGGGGGAGTTCAAAGATCTGGGGGGATCTTTCTTGCTTACGTCCGTCTTCATCGCTGCCGTTTCACTGGCACTTTTCTGGATGGCGGCGTTCACGCTCTGGTGGCAGATGCATGCCTGGCGTACGCCGGAGGTACTCGCCTCCACCCGGTTCAGCCGGCCCGACGGCGACGAGCACGTGTCGTTCTCGCTGCTCCTGCCCGCGCGGCACGAGCAGGCCGTGCTCGACCACACCATCCAGCGGCTGCTGACCTCGTCCCACACCGACTTCGAGATCATCGTGATCGTCGGACACGACGATCCGGAGACCACCGCCGTCGCCGAGAAGGCCGCCGACCGCGATCCGCGCGTCCGGGTCGTCGTCGACACCCACGAGAAGAAGAACAAGCCGAAGGCCATGAACACGGCGCTGCCGCACTGCCGCGGCGACGTCGTCGGGGTCTTCGACGCCGAGGACCAGGTCCATCCCGAACTGCTCGCCCACGTCGACCACGCCTTCCCGCACCACCGGCGCCGACGTCGTGCAGGGCGGGGTCCAGCTGATCAACTTCCACTCCAGCTGGTACAGCCTGCGCAACTGCCTGGAGTACTTCTTCTGGTTCCGCTCCCGGCTGCACCTGCACGCGCAGAAGGGGTTCATCCCGCTCGGCGGCAACACCGTCTTCGTCCGCACCGAAGTGCTCCGGGCGGCCGACGGCTGGGACCCGAACTGCCTGGCCGAGGACTGCGACCTCGGCGTCCGGCTCTCCAGCATCGGCAAGAAGGTCGTCGTCGCCTACGACTCCGACATGGTGACCCGGGAGGAGACCCCGGGCTCGCTGGTCTCCCTGCTCAAGCAGCGCACCCGCTGGAACCAGGGCTTCCTCCAGGTGTACCGGAAGAAGGACTGGAAGCAACTGCCCACCTTCACCCAGCGGCTGCTGGCCTGCTACACCCTGATGACGCCCTTCCTGCAAGCCTTCACCGGCGTCATCATCCCCGCTCAACGCGGCCATCGCGCTCTTCCTGGACGTGCCCGTCGGCATCGCCTTCGTCACCTTCCTGCCGGCCGTCACCGCCCTGGTCACCTTCGTCTTCGAGGTCGTCGGGCTGCACGACTTCGGCAAGCAGTACGGCCTGCGGGTCCGCTTCACGCACTACCTGAAGCTGATCGTCGGCGGCCCCTTCTACCAGGTACTCCTCGCCGGGGCCGCCGTCCGCGCCGTATGGCGCGAGCAGCGCGGCCGCAACGACTGGGAGCTGACCAGCCACGTGGGCGCGCACCTCGCGCCCGTGGAACGAGAGGACGTTCCCGCGTGACCTCCACCCTCCCCGCTGGCGACCGGCACCAAGGTCCCCGCGCAGCGCCGGCCTGCCCACGACACCGGCCCGGCACCCGAACCGAAGGCGCCGCCGGGCCGCCTGCGCTCCTCGCGCCCCGACCTGCTGCTGTGCGGCGGGCTCCTCGTGGCGATCATGCTCGTGCAGGGCTGGAACATCTCCGACTACCCGACCCTCAGCGACGACGAGGGCACCTACCTCGCCCAGGCCTGGGCCGTCCAGCAGGGGGCGAGGGCCTGGCCCACTACACCTACTGGTACGACCACCCGCCGCTCGGCTGGATCCAGATAGCCGTGCTGACCTGGATCCCCGCGCTGCTCAGCCCCGAGTCGATGACGGTCGGCGCCATGCGCGGCGTGATGCTGATCGTCAGCGCCGTCTCCGCCGTCCTCGTCTACGTCATCGCCCGCCGGCTCTCCCCTGCCCCGCTGGGCGGCCGGGCTCGCCATGGCCCTCTTCGGCCTCTCCCCGCTGTCCGTGGTCCTCCAGCGGGAGATCTTCCTCGACAACCTCGCGGTGATGTGGACGCTGCTGGCCTTCGCGCTGGCCGCCTCCCCGAGCCGCCACCTGTGGCACCACTTCGGCGCGGGCATCGCCGCCGCCACGGCCGTGCTCACCAAGGAGACGATGCTCGTCGTCCTGCCCGCCCTGCTGGTCACCATGTGGCGGCACAGCCACCGGGACACCCGCAAGTTCGCGCTGACCGGCGCCGTCACGGCCTGCGCGCTCATCGGGTTCTCGTATCCGCTGTTCGCCCTGCTCAAGGGCGAGCTGCTGCCGGGCAGCGGGCACGTCTCCCTGTGGGAGGGCATCGAGTACCAGCTGACCCGCCCCGGCTCCGGTTTCATCCTCGACGAGGGCTCCGGCTCGTGGGGCGTCCTCCAGTCCTGGCTCTACTACGACCGCGTCCTGCCGCTCGGCGGCCCTCGCCGGGGCGCTGCTCCTGCTGGCCACCTGGCGCTGGTCGGTCACCGCGCGGGCGCTCGCCGGACCGGCCCTGACGGTCGCGATCCTCGCCGGCCTCGCCCTGCGCCCCACCGGCTACCTGCCCGCGATGTACGTCATCCAGGCCCTGCCCTTCCTCGCCCTGGTCCTGGCAGGCGGCGCGGCGAGCGTCGCCCACGCCGTACTGCGCAGATGGCGCACCGAGGCCGAGAAACGAGGGCTCACCCTCGGCCGGTACGCACTCGCCGGCGTCCTGGTGCTGGCCGCCGGGGCCTGTGTCGTACCCCGCTGGTACGACGGCGACCGCACCGCGGTCACGGCCGACGCCAACGCCCCCTACGAGGCCGCCGCCGACTGGCTGGCGACCGAGGTGCCGAACCCGGAGGACACCCGCGTCCTCGTGGACGACGCCCTGTGGCTGGACCTCGTGCACGCCGGATACGAACCCGGCCTCGGGGTCATCTGGTTCTACAAGGCCGACCTCGACCCGGCGGTGACGAAGACGATGCCGGGCGGCTGGCGCGACATCGACTACGTGGTCGCCTCCCCGACGGTGCGGCGCGACGCGGTCGACCTGCCCAACGTCAAGGCCGCCATGAACCATTCGGCCCCGGTCGCCGTCTTCGGCACCGGGGCGGACCGCATCGAGATCCGCCGCATCCAGTCCTCCGGAGCCGCCCGATGAGCCACGAGTCCACCGTCCCCGACGAGCTGGGACGTCCGGCCGTAGGCGCATCGGAGGTGCCCGAGCCGGGCGCCGTCACCATCGTCGTACCGACCTTCAACGAGTCGGGGAACGTACGGCGGCTGCTGCGCCTGATCACCGAGTCCGTCCCCGCCCGGCTGCCCTGCGAGGTCGTCTTCGTGGACGACTCCACCGACGACACCCCGGACGTGATCCGCGAGGCGGCGCTCGACTGCCCCTTCCCGGTCATCGTCCTGCACCGGGACGAACCGGCCGGCGGGCTCGGCGGCGCGGTCGTCGAGGGTATGAAGTCGGCCGGGTCGGACTGGATCGTCGTCATGGACGGCGACTGCCAGCACCCGCCCTCCCTGGTGCCGGAGCTGGTCGCCACCGGCGAGCGGGCGGGCGCCGGACTCGTCGTCGCGTCCCGCTACATCAAGGGCGGCAGCCGCGCCGGGCTGGCGGGCAGCTACCGGATCGCCGTCTCGCGCGTGGCGACCTGGCTGACCAAGGCGCTCTTCCCGCGCCGGCTGCACGGCATCAGCGACCCGATGAGCGGCTTCTTCGCCATCCGCCGCAGCGAGGTCACCGCCGAGGTCCTCAAGCCCCTCGGCTACAAGATCCTCCTCGAACTGGCCGTCCGCAGCCGCCCCCAGGCGGTCACCGAGGTGCCGTTCGTCTTCGAGAGCGGTTCGCCGGGGAGTCCAAGTCCACGGCGCAGGAGGGGCTGCGTTTCCTGCACCACCTGGCCGGACTGCGCACCACCTCGCCGCTGGCCCGCATGGTCGCCTTCGGGCTGATCGGCCTGAGCGGCTTCGTGCCGAACCTGGCCGCGCTGTGGGCGCTGACCGAGGCGGGCGTGCACTACCTGCCCGCGGAGATCGTCGCCAACCAGTTCGGCGTGGCCTGGAACTTCCTGCTCCTGGAGCGGCTGCTCTTCCGCGACCGGCGCCGGCACCGGCACTGGGCCGACCGGACCCTGCGGTTCGGGCTGATCGCCAACGCCGACCTGGTGCTGCGGATACCGCTGATCGCCCTGCTCGTCGGTGAGTTCGGGCTGACCGTGCTGCCGGCCACCGCCCTGGCCCTCGTCATCACCTTCGTCCTGCGCTTCGCCGGGACGGAGGCGCTCGTGTACCTCCCGCGCCGACGCCGCACGGCCCGCACAGCAAGGAGTGAGGCATGAGAACCAGACCCCGAAGGAGAACCTCCGCCCTCCTGGCGGTGTCCGCCCTCACCGGCGGGCTCCTCCTCACCGCGCCCCAGCCCGCATCCGCCGCCAACCTCATCAAGAACCCCGGCTTCGAGACCGCAGGCACCGGTGACATGCCGTACTGCTGGTCGAAGTCCGGCTGGGGCGACAACGACTTCACCTTCGAGACGGTCGCCGACGCCCACTCCGGCAGCAAGGCCATGAAGGTCGAGCTGACCCGCCGGGCCGAGGGCGACCGCAAGGCCCTGATCACCGAGTCCACCGAGTGCGCGCCGGTGGTGACGGAGGGCAAGCAGTACGACCTGTCCCTCTGGTACAAGTCGACGACTCCGGACACCTCCCTCACGCTCTTCCGGCACGACCCCACCGCCGGCTGGCAGTACTGGACCGATCTCAAGACCCTGGACCTGGCCGCCGACTGGACCGAGGCGAGCGTCCGCACGCCCGAGGTCCCGGCCGGCACCGACCGCATCAGCTGGGGCGTCTCCGTCTACGGCACCGGCTCGGCGACCACCGACGACTACGCGATGGAGCAGGTCGCCGACCCGGTCCCGGACCCGGAGTGCACGGGCACCGCCGAGGAGTGCGCGAACGGCCGCTGGGACGTGCTGCCCACGCAGAACCCGGTCCGCTCCATGCACTCGGTCGTCCTGCACAACGGCAAGGTGCTGCTGATCGCGGGTTCCGGCAACGATCCGGAGATGTTCGAGGCGGGCACCTTCACGTCGGCGGTCTACGACCCGGGGACCGGCGACTACGAGACGATCCCGACGCCCAAGGACATGTTCTGCGCCGGGCACGTGCAGCTCAAGGACGGCCGTGTCCTCGTCATGAGCGGCAACAAGGGCTATCCGTCCGCGGACGGCACGATCGGCTACCAGGGCTACAAGGACTCGTACATCTTCGACCCGGAGACCGAGACCTACGTCAAAACCAACGACATGAACGACGGCCACTGGTACCCGTCGGCGACGATCCTCGGCAACGGCGACGTCATCTCCTTCGGCGGTCTGCGCGAGGACTCCACCGGGTCGGTGACGGCCGACCTGTGGTCGGACGAGCAGCAGAAGTGGCTGCCGACCTGGCAGGTCAACCAGACCTGGTCGTACTGGGGCCTGTACCCGTCGATGATCCTGATGCAGGACGGGCGGCTCTTCTACTCGGGCAGCCACGTCTTCGGCAACAACATCCCGGGCACCGGTTCGGCGATCTACGACTACGACGCCAACAGCATCACCCAGGTGCCGGGCCTCCAGGACAAGGACGAACGCGACCAGTCCGCCAGCGTGCTGCTGCCCCCGGCGCAGGACCAGAGGGTGCTGACCATCGGCGGCGGCAACATCGACTCCAACCCGGACGCCAACCGCCTGACCGACATCATCGACCTCAAGGAGCCCAACCCGACGTACGTGGCCGGGCCCCCGCTTCCGCAGGGCACCGTCGACCTCGGCAACGGCCCGGTCCCGCAGGCCGGCGACCAGGGCAAGATGTACGTCTCCGCTGTCCTGCTGCCCGACGGCACGGTGCTGGAGACCGGCGGCGCCCTGCACAACCGGGCCAACCCGGTCTTCGAGACGTCGATCTTCGACCCGGAGACGGAGACCTTCGACCCGGTGGCCGTGGACCCGGAGGCGCGCGGCTACCACTCCTCGGCGTTCCTGCTGCCCGACGGGCGCGTGATGACGACCGGCGACAACCCGGGCAACGGCTCCTGGAACCACGACGTGTCGATCTACACCCCGCCCTACCTGCTCAGGGGCGAGCGTCCGGCGATCACCTCGGTCATCGACACCGAGTGGAACTACGGCGACACCCAGCGGATCACCGTCGACCGGCCCATCGCCAAGGCGGAGCTGATCCGCCCGGCCGCCGTGACGCACTCCTCGGACCCGAACCAGCGGTTCGTGGACCTGCCGCTGTCGGTGGACGGCGACAACGTCGACCTGAACGTGACGAGCAACCCGAACCTGGCGCCGCCCGGCTGGTACATGCTCTTCGCGGTCGACGCGAACGGCGTGCCGTCGGTGGCGAAGTGGGTGCACTTGGACGGCCCGCAGGCGCTCAGCACCAAGGACGCCTCCGCGCACGTCCACTCCTTCGCCGACGCCCCGTCCGGCAAGGTCGCGGGACCCGGCGAGAAGCGTGAGTCGCACCCGGTCGGCCCCCACCGTCTCCGGCTGCGACCGGCACTACGGCTCCGCCAACGTCTGCGTGCCGACCGCCTTCCCGGAAGAGGTCGAGGCGACGACGGCCGACCCGCTGCGCCTGGCTCGAGGAACACGACTACGGCCGCCTGAAGGTCAACGGCAAGGACGACCCGCTGAAGCTGGACCGCGACCGCGACGGCGTGGCCTGCGGGAAGGGGGACGTGCGCGGGAAGAAGCGCTAACGCTCCCGCCGCGACTCGGTGAGGGCGCGCTCCACGATGGCCTCCAGCTGCTCGTGGTGCGCGCCCTTCCAGTACGCGCGCCCGCACGCGAGGCACTTCGCGAACACGTCGTACGACCGCTCGGTCCCGCCCTCGAGCTGGTCCGCCACCTCGTCCTTGGTGGCTTCCTTCAGCAGTCCGTTGCAGGCGGTGCACCTGGTCCACGGGCGCAGCTCGGGCCGGAACCGGTCCAGGACCTCCCGGAGCTGGTCGTCGGGTCGGGTGCTGTAGACGTAGGCGCCGGCCCACAGTTCGCGGCGGCGCAGCAGGCCGCGGTCGCGGCTGAGCATGACCCGTTTCTCGGCCGCCGACAGCGCCGCGAGCGCCGGGTCGCCGAGGTCCGTCGACTCGTACGCCGTGTCCACGCCGAGCAGCCGCAGCCGGCGGGCGAGGGTGCCGAGGTGCACGTCGAGCAGGAAGCGCAGGGGAGCGCCCGGGACCCGCTGGGGACGTTCCACGGGCCGTACGCTCACCGTCTCGCCGCCCGTGGGGACATGTCCGGGCGGCACCTCGCGGCCGTCCACGAGGAGCGTGCCGACCTCGGTCAGCGGAACGCCGAGGGACTCGACGACATGGCCGAGGGTGGAGACGCCGTCGGTGGCCGCGCGGGCGGCGCCGGTGGGGCGGGCGCGCGGCACGAACAGGTGCAGTTCGGGGGCGAACTCGACGTGGATCTCGGGACCGTTCACCCGGTCAGGATGCCATGGGGCAGGGGGCGTGGCCTCAGTCTTTTCCGGGAGCCGGCAGGCCGTGCTCCAGGACGTCCAGGGCGCGTTCGACCAGGTCGGCCAGGTTCTCCTCGTGGTCGTGCTCGGCCCAGTACCGCGAGACCTCCAGCAGGCCGCCGACCAGGGACATGGAGAGGACCCGCACCTCCAGGTCCTCGGGGGCGAGGCCGGTGCGGTCGGCGATGGCGCGGCCGAGCAGGCGGCCGGTGACCGACATGCTCTCCAGCATCCGCGAGCGGACCGCGGGCACCTCCGCCAGCAGCCGTGCCCTCAGCCGGGTCAGCTCGGCTTCCTCGCCGGCGCCGCCTTCGACGGCCTTGCGCATGACGTGCCGCAGGGAGGCCGGCCACGGCTCGTCGGCGGGCCGGGCGGCCAGCTCCGCCGCCAGGACCGGGTCGTACTCGTCCGTGAGGACGATGTCCTCCTTGGCCGGGAAGTAGCGGAAGAGAGTCGACGGCGACACTTCGGCGCGGTCGGCGATCTGCTCCGTGGTCGTCGCGTCGTACCCCTGCTCCCGGATCAGGGCGTAGGCCGCGGCGCGGATGGCCTCGCGGGTCCTGGCCTTCTTCCGCTCCCGCAGACCGGGCGACCGGGGGCCGTCGGCGGGGGAGCGGGGAGAGCGGAGCGTGCGGCCGTCATGGGGTCATTGTCGGCCATGGGGCGGCGCGGAACCGCCGGGTGATGCACCGGACGTTGGGCGGAGCGCCTAGTACGCGATCAGCGAGATCCCCACGTAGTGCGCGATGAAGGCCGCCAGCGTGAAGGAGTGGAAGACCTCGTGGAAGCCGAACCAGCGCGGTGACGGGTTGGGGCGCTTGAGGCCGTAGATCACGCCGCCCGCGCTGTAGAGCAGCCCGCCCGTGATCACCAGGGACGAGGACGGCGATGCCGCCGGCCCGCATGAACTCGGGGAGGTAGAACACGGCCGCCCAGCCCATGGCGAGGTAGCAGGGGGTGTAGAGCCAGCGTGGGGCGCCGACCCAGAAGACGCGGAAGAGGATGCCCGCCGCCGGGCGGCGGCCCAGATGCCCCACAGCAGCCACTGGCCCTTGAGCCTCCGGCAGCAGGAGCATCGTGAGCGGGGTGTAGGTGCCCGCGATGATCAGGAAGATGTTGGCATGGTCGAGACGGCGCAGTACGCCGTCCATCCGCGCGGCTCCAGTCGCCCCGGTGGTAGAGCGCGCTGACGCCGAACAGCAGGCAGGCCGTCAGGACGTAGATCCCGCAGGCGATGCGTGCTTCGGTCGACTCGGCGAGGGCGGTGAGGACCAGGCCCGCGACGAGGACGGCCGGAAACATACCGAGATGCAGCCAGCCGCGCAGCTTCGGCTTGACCGGATGCGGCAGGGAGAGCGCTACGGGACCGCGGCCGTCGGCGGGCGTGTCCCTGGGCGCGTCGGGGGCGGACGCAGTCATGGGGGCATCGTACCTACGGGACCGTAAGTTACGCATCAGTACGGACGGTCGTGGGTGGTGAGTGGTCATCGTCTCATGGGGTACCCGGCGACGCACCCCCGTAAAGCCCCGGTTTGGGCACGTGGCGATCCTCACGCCGCTCAGGTGTGACGCCCTCTGGACAGATGGGCGCTCACGTCGGATGATCAAATGAGTGCGGTCGACACCGGATGAGCGCCCAAGAGGTCAACGTCACGCATCCGGGTCGCAGCCCCACGGGGCCTCCAAACAAAAAACCCCTCATTTAGGAGCAATCGTGGCGCGCGACATCGCTGCTCCCCCGTCCCCACCGCCACAACAGGGGCCGATCTCGTGGGTGAACGAGATCGCCGAACTGACCCAGCCGGACGAAGTGGTCTGGTGTGACGGATCCGAGGCCGAGTACGAGCGCCTGTGCGGGGAGCTCGTCGAGAAGGGCACCTTCCGTAAAACTCGACCCGATCAAGCGCCCCCAACTCGTACTACGCGGCCTCCGACCCCTCCGACGTCGCGCGCGTCGAGGACCGGACCTTCATCTGCTCCGCCAAGGAGGAGGACGCCGGCCCGACCAACCACTGGAAGGACCCCGCCGAGATGCGGGAGATCTTCACGGGTGAGAAGGGCGAGGGGGCCTGTTCCGCGGCTCCATGCGCGGCCGGACCATGTACGTCGTGCCCTTCTGCATGGGCCCGCTCGGCTCCCCGCTCTCCGCGCTCGGCGTCGAGATCACCGACTCCGCGTACGTCGCCGTCTCCATGCGCACCATGACCCGTATGGGACAGCCGGTCCTGGACGAGCTGGGCGACGACGGCTTCTTCGTCAAGGCCGTGCACACCCTCGGCGCCCCGCTGGAGGCAGGGCCAGGAGGACGTCCCGTGGCCGTGCAACAGCACCAAGTACATCTCGCACTTCCCCGAGGACCGCGAGATCTGGTCCCACGGCTCCGGCTACGGCCGGCAACGCCCTTCTCGGCAAGAAGTGCTACGCCCTGCGCATCGCCTCCGTCATGGCCCGCGATGAGGGCTGGCTCGCCGAGCACATGCTCGTGCTGAAGCTGACCCCGCCCACCGGCGAGCCCAAGTACGTCGCCGCCGCCTTCCCGTCGGCCTGCGGCAAGGCCCAACCTCGCCATGCTGGAGCCGACGATCTCCGGCTGGACCGTGGAGACCATCGGCGACGACATCGCCTGGATGCGCTTCGGCGAGGACGGCCGCCTGTACGCCATCAACCCCGAGGCCGGCTTCTTCGGCGTCGCGCCCGGCACCGGTGAGCGCACCAACGCCAACGCGATGAAGACCCTGTGGGGCAACTCCGTCTTCACCAACGTCGCCCTCACCGACGACAACGACGTGTGGTGGGAGGGCATGACCGAGGAGACGCCCGCCCACCTGACGGACTGGAAGGGGCAACGACTGGACCCCCCGGAGTCCGGCACGCCCGCCGCACACCCCAACGCCCGCTTCACCACCCCCGCCGCGCAGTGCCCGATCATCGCGCCGGGTGGGAGGACCCCAGGGCGTGCCGATCTCGGCGATCCTCTTCGGTGGCCGCCGGGCCACCGCCGTACCGCTGGTCACCGAGTCCTTCGACTGGAACCACGGCGTCTTCCTCGGCGCCAACGTGGCCTCCGAGAAGACCGCCGCCGCCGAGGGCAAGGTCGGCGAGCTGCGCCGCGACCCCTTCGCCATGCTGCCGTTCTGCGGCTACAACATGGGCGACTACATGGGTCACTGGGTCGACGTGGCCAAGGACAAGGACCAGTCCAAGCTGCCCAAGATCTACTACGTCAACTGGTTCCGCAAGGACGACGAGGGCAAGTTCGTCTGGCCGGGCTTCGGCGAGAACGGCCGCGTCCTGAAGTGGATCGTGGAGCGCCTGGAGGGCAAGGCGGACGGCGTCGAGACCGCGATCGGCGTGCTGCCGACCAAGGAGTCCCTCGACACCGACGGCCTCGACCTCGCCGACGCCGACCTGGAGTTCCTGCTCAGCGTCGACAAGGAGGTGTGGCGCGAGGAAGGCGGCGCTCGTCCCCGAGCACCTCAACACCTTCGGCGACCACACGCCCACCGAGCTGTGGGACCAGTACCGCAACCTGGTGCAGCGCCTGGGCCGACCGTCCCCACCAGCTCCGCGCCGTCCGGTCCGACTAGCCCTGACCCGCGGAAGTCATCACGAAGGCCGGCCGCGAGGGGTCTCCCGCGCTCCAGTAGCTCAGCAGTACCCCGGAGCACGGGGAGGTCCCAACCGGGCCGGGTCCCCGCACAACGGCGTGCGGAGGACCCGGCCCTTCACCATTGCACGCGGGCGAGTGACGCGCCCCAAAGGGGCGCGGGGAACTGCGCGGCCAGCCCTCGACGACGGAAAGCCGCCAACCGGCAGCCAGCCCCACGGCGCGTGTGCAAACCGCCGCTCCAGCCCGCGCAGTGAATGGCACCCGGCCCGCACGTCACTGCGGGTGCGCGCGCAGGCCAAGGCCGTCGGGGGCCCGGAGGGGCTCAGTGGGACGCGAACTCGCGCAGATTCGAGGGCCGCTGCGTGCGCAGTCCATGCACTCGGCGGTCAGGATCGCGACCGCCGTGTCGGCACGGGAGGCCGCCACCACCAGGGCGCGGGCCCACGAGGTGTGCGCCCGCCGGTGCAGGGCCGCCAGGTGCGGCTAGGGGGCAGGCAGGCGGCCACCGGCAGCGGACCCGGGGTCTGCCCTCCCGCAGGCGGGCCACCTGCTCAGCGAGCCGATACAGCAACGGTATCCAGACCAGTCATGGGGCCATTGCACGCTGTCGTGCAGCAGGAGTAGGGAGAATAGGTGACCCGCGAGCTGGACTGTCCAGCTCTTCCTCATGAACTGGTGGGGGAAGTCCGAGGTGCTGCCGTCCATCGTGCTGTGGACCAGGACTTAAAAGCTGGATCAGTTTGTTCGTGGGATGACCTCCTGAGGTGCCTTGAGGAAACCATCCCTACATTGGATTCAATTCAAAAGTTGGATAGTGATCCGCGATTGGCCAGGGCTGGCCTACGCCGTCAATGGAGAGGTGCCGATCCGCCCCCACCGCGGATCGCGTGAAGTCGCTCGCCGTCGGCAGGGGTCACCACCGAAGTGGCGAGCTGGGGCCAGTTGAAGCCGGTGCCCTGGACGACTCGGTGATCTTCTCCTGGCGCAGCAGGTCCAGGACCATCCGCCGGTCGTCCTTGATCTGAAGACTTTGGGGTAGAGCCGCGGGAAGAGTACAGCACACCCCTTCGGCTTCACGCAGGTCACGCCCGGAATGCTGGTCAGCGCCTCGTGCGCGGCGTCCCGCTGCTCCCGCAGCCGCCCGCCCGGCAGCACCAGCTCGTTGATGGTCTGCCGCCCGCTGAGCGCCGCGACCACACCGTGCTGGCCCGGCATGTTGGCGCACAGCCGCATGTTCGCCAGGACCGTCAGACCCTCGATGTGAGGACTCGGCGTGCGCGCGCGGGCCGGAGATCGACATCCAGCCGACCCGGTAGCCGCCACCCGGTACGCCTTCGACATGCCGTTGAAGGTGAGGGTGAGCAGGTCCGGGGCGATCGCGGCGGTCGGGGTGTGCGTGACCTCGTCGTACAGGATCTTGTCGTAGATCTCGTCGGAGCAGACCAGCAGGTTGTGCCGGCGCGCGATGTCCGGTCAGCCCGCGCAGCGTCGCCTCGTCGTACACCGCGCCCGTCGGATTGTTCGGGTTGATGATGACCAGCGCCTTGGTGCGGTCGGTGATCTTCCGTTCGACGTCCGCGAGGTCCGGCATCCAGTCGGACTGCTCGTCGCACCGGTGGTGCACCGCCGTACCGCCGGAGAGCGAGACGGCGGCCGTCCACAGGGTAGTCCGGCGCCGGGACGAGGACCTCGTCGCCGTCGTCCAGCAGTCCCTGCATCGCCATCACGATCAGCTCGGAGACGCCGTTGCCGATGAAGACGTGCTCGACGTCCGTCTCGATGCCGAGGGTCTGGTTGTGCATGACGACCGCCCGGCGCGCGGCCAGCAGTCCCTTGGCGTCGCCGTAGCCGTGGGCCGTCGAGACGTTGCGGAGGATGTCCTCCAGGATCTCCGGCGGGCACTCGAAACCGAAGGCGGCCGGGTTGCCGGTGTTCAGCTTCAGGATGCGGTGCCCGGCCGATTCCAGCCGCATCGCCTCCTCGAGCACCGGGCCCCGGATCTCGTAACAGACGTTGGCGAGCTTGGTCGACTGGATCACCTGCATGTCCGTGAGCTTACGACCCGGTTGCGCCTCATGGGTCGTGTTGTCCGCCACGTGGGACGGTACGGTTCGGGTGGTTTTTCCAATCGTGCGGACCGCTAGCGGGAGTCCGCCGCACGGACCGCCCCGCCAGTACGTCCGTCCGCCGCCCGTCCTCCATCACGAACCGCCCGTCGACCAGCACGTAACGGGATGCCCGTCGGCAGCACGCGCGGGGTCTCGTACGTGCTGCCCGCCGCGACCGTCGCCGGGTACGAAGAGCACCAGGTCGGCCCGGTACCCTCGCGGACCAGGCCCCGGTCCGGCAGTCGCAGCCGGGCCGCCGGGCGCGAGGTGAGGTGGGCGACGCACTCCTCCAGCGACAGCACGCCCAGCTCGCGCACGTAGTGGCCCAGGTAGTGCGGGAAGGTGCCGTAGGCGCGCGGGTGCGGCTTGGCGCCCTGGAGGATGCCGTCCGAACCGCCGGTGTGGACCCGGTGCCGCATGATCGCGCGGACGTTCTCCTCGTGACCGACGTGCTGGAGGATGGTCGGGGCCAGCCGGTCGGTCAGGAGGAGGGGGCGGGCGGTCGTCCACGGGGTCTCGCCGCGCAGCCGCGCCGACTCCGGGACCGTACGGCCGACGTACTCGCCGAGCGCCGGGTCGCCCGTGCCGGAGATCTCGATCGTGTCCCACTCCATGGGCACGCCGTGGCAGCCGTCGGAGCCGATCTCCTCGATGTGGTGGCGGATGCGTTCGGCGGTGTCGTCGTCCGACAGCCGCTTCATGATCTGCTCCGGGCCGCCCTCGCTCGCCCAGCTCGGCAGCATGGCCACGAGGTGGGTTGCAGCCGGGGGTGTAGGGGTACGTGTCAAGGTGATGTCGGCCCTGGTGGCCGGCGCGTCGTCGAGCAGCGTCAGCAGCTCGGGCGCCTTGCCCTTGTTCACGCCGAAGTTCATGGTGGCGTGGGCCAGGTGGAGGGGGGCACTCCGCCTCCGCGTCAGTTCCACCATCTCCTCGTACGCCTGGAGGGCCCCGGCGCCGTACGAGCGGTGGTGCGGGCAGTAGTAGCCGCCGTACGACGCCACCACCCGGCACAGCTCGGTCAGCTCGGCGTCCTTGGCGTACATGCCGGGCGTGTACGTCAGCCCGGACGACATGCCGACCGCGCCCTGCTCCATGCCCTCGGCCACCAGGCGGCGCATGTGCTCCAGCTCGGCCTCGGTCGCCTCCCGGTCGTCCCAGCCGACCGCCAGTGCGCGCACCATGCCCTGCGGGATCAGGTAGGCGGCGTTGACCGCGATGCCCTGGTCGAGCCGGTCCAGGTACTCGCCGACCGACCGCCAGTCGAAGTCGACGTCGTCACCGGGGCCGTTCCACCCGGCGATGGCGCGGCGCACCTCGCCGAGGGTGCGGTCGTCGACCGGCGCGTACGACAGCCCGTCCTGGCCGATGACCTCCAGGGTGACGCCCTGGGCGGCCTTGGCGCTGTGGTCGGGGTCCCGCAGCAGCGCCAGGTCGCTGTGGGCGTGCATGTCGATGAAGCCGGGGGACAGGACCAGGCCCTCGGCGTCCAGCTCGCGGCGCGCCTTCGGGCGCTGGCAGCCGGCGGCCGCCGCCTCCTTGACGATCGAGACGATCCGGCCGCCGTCGACCACGACGTCCGCGCGGTACGAGTCCGTGCCGGAGCCGTCGACGACGTCCGCGTCCCTGATGACCAGCTCTTCCATGTCCTGCTCCGCTTCCCCAGGCGTCTCAGAAGAACGTGCGGATGTAGTCGACGACCGTCCCGTCCGCCTGCGCGACCGGGATGAGCTGCCACTTGTCGAAGGACGTGCACGGGTGGGACAGGCCCGTGCCGAGCCGGTCGCCCACCTCCAGGTCCGCTTCCGCGGTCGTGCGCAGCCAGGCGTGCTGGTCGGACAGGCCGGTCACCTCGACGCCGGTGGCCGGACGCTCGGCGCCGTCGCGGCGGACGACCTGGGCGAGGGGCAGGTGGAGGTCGTACGCCGCGTCCCGCTTGCCCGCGTTGGTGAACGCCTGCTCGGGGGAGGGACGGGAGACGACCTGGCTCCACAGGCGGAGGCGGGCTCCAGGGCGCCCTCCTCGGGGACCCGGTTGAAGGGGGTCAGCTCGCGGTAGTGGGCCGTCGTCGTGGGAGACGTAGGCGCCCGAGCGCAGCAGCTTCAGCACCGGCAGGGACAGGTCGGGGACCTCGGCGGACACGTCGGCGACCGCGTCGAACCAGGCGCTGCCGCCCGCGCTCACCACGATGTCCGCTAAGCCGTCGAACCGTCCGGCCTTGTCGAAGTCGACGGCGAGTGCGACCAGCCGCCGCAGCCAGGCGTGCACCTTCTCGGCGTCGGCGTCCGGCACCTCGCCCTCGTACCCGGCGACACCGGCCAGCCGCAGCGTCCGCGCGCCGGCCACCGCGTCGGCGACCGCCGCGCACTCGGCCTCCGTGCGGACGCCGGTCCGGGCACCCTCACCGGCGGCCAGTTCGACCACGACGTCCACCGGGCGGGAGGCGCCCGCGTCCGACAGCGCCGCGTCCATCAGCCCGACGCCGCGCACCGAGTCGACGTAGCAGACGAAGCGGAAGTCCGGGTCGGCGTCCAGCTCGGAGGAGATCCAGCGCAGGGCGGCGGCGTCCGACCAGCTCGTTGGCCAGGAAGACGCGCTGGATGCCGAAGGCCCGCGCCACCTGCGTACCTGGTGCGGCACGGCGAGGGTGATGCCCCAGGCGCCGTGCTCGATCTGGCGGTGGAAGAGCTGCGGGGCCATGGAGGTCTTGCCGTGCGGTGCGAAGGCGAGGCCGTGCCGGGTGGCGTACGTCTCCATGAGCCGCAGGTTGTGCTCCAGGCGCTCGGCGGACAGGGCCAGCACGGGGGTGGTGAAACCGCCGGTGAAGAGGTTGCGGCCCTGACGGGTCAGCTCGGCGACGGTCAGGCCGTCGGCGTCCGGCGGAGGCCCTTGAGACGGTGGTCGACGCGCTCCTCGGCCAGACGGGCGAGGGCTTCGGTGCCGATGTCGAGGGCCATGCGGAGCCTCCCCTGATCTGATGCGTTGCGAGCGGTGCAACGATCGTTGCGTATATCGCTTACTGCTGTCTAACATCTCGGCCAACGCGGGGTCAACGGATCCGCCGAGGCCCGCGAGAGAGACGAGGAGCCCCCACCATCGTGACCGCCACCGGACCCACGAGCACCGCCCCCGGCGTCGTGGACGTCGTCGCGCTCGGCGAGTCCATGGTCACCTTCCCTTCCCTCCGTGCCCGGGCGGCTCGCCGACGTACCCTCCTTCGACCGGGCCATCGGCGGTGCCGAGTCCAACGTGGCCTGCGTGCTGGCCGCCGCCGGGCACTCCGTCCGCTGGGTCGGCCGGGTCGGCGCCGACGGTTTCGGCGACCACCTCGTCGAGGCGATCGGCGCCTACGGCGTGGACGTCTCCGCGGTGCGCCGCGACCCCGACCGCCCCACCGGCGTGTACTTCCCGCACCGCCGGGGACCGGGCCACCGACGCACGAGGTGGCGTACTACCGGGCGGGCTCCGCGGCCTCCGCGATGTCGGCCCGGAACATGGACCTCGACGCCATCCGCTCCGGGCGCGTCCTGCACCTCTCCGGCATCACGCCCGCGCTCTCCGCCGACTGCCTCGCCCTGATGCGCGAACTCACCGCCCGCCGCCCCCGGCCGGCCCCTCGTCTCCTTCGACGTCAACCACCGCCCCCGGGCTGCGGCGCGGACACGACGACGGCTCGCGGGTGCCTGCTGGAGCTGGCGCGCGGCGCCGACATCGTCTTCGTCGGCGAGGACGAGGCCTGGGGACTGGGCGGCGCCGGAGGCCGTGCGCGCCGCGCTGCCCCGAGCCCGAGCTGCTCGTCGTCAAGCAGGGCGCGACCGGCGCCACCGCCTTCCACGGGCCGCACGCCACCTCCGTCCCCGCCCTCACCGTCGACGTCGTGGCCGCCGTCGGCGCGGGCGACGCCTTCGCCGCCGGGTTCCTCTCCGCCACCCTGCGGGACCTGCCCGTCCGCGAGCGCCTGCAGCTCGGCCACCTGATGGCCGCCGCCGCCCTCACCGTCCCCGGCGACCTCGCCGCACCCCCGGCCCGCGACCACGCCGACCGTCTGGCCGCCCTCGACGACGACGCGTGGGGACACTTCGACTCGGCCCCGGCTGGACACAGGCCGGCGAGAGGGCCGAGGAGGAGGTACGAACCCCATGAGCCAGACCGTCGACCGCGCGCTGAGCATCCCTGCCGCTGCTCGCCGAGGGCCCCGCCGACCTGGGCCGGGTCGCCGACCGCCTCGGCGTCCACAAGTCCACGGCCCTGCGCCTCCTGCGGACGCTGCACGAGCACGGCTTCGTCTACCGCCAGTCCGACCCAGCGCTACCGCCTCGGCGCCCGGCTGATCGCGCTGGCCCAGGAGGCGATGGAGAACCTCGACGTCCGCGAGATCGCCCACCCCCACCTCGTACGCCTCAACGAGCAGTGCGGACACACCGTCCACCTCGCCGTCTACGAGGAGAACGAGGTCCTCTACATCGACAAGGTGGAGAGCCGCTACCCGGTCCGCATGTACTCCCCGGATCGGCAAGCCCGTCGCCATCACCGTCGCGGCGGTGGCCAAGCTGCTGCTCGCCGACCTCCCCGAGAACGAGCGCCGAGCCGTCGTCGAGAAGCTCGACTACCCCCTGTACACGGCCCGTTCGACACCGCACGCCGACGGCTTCCTCAAGGAGCTGGCCAAGGTGCGCGAACAGGGCTGGGCCACCGACCTCGGTGGCCACGAGGAGTCCATCAACTGCGTCGCCGCGCCCATCCGGGGCGCCGACGGCCGGGTGACGGCCGCGATGTCGGTCTCCGCGCCGAACGTCGTCGTCACCGCCGACGAACTCCTCACTCTGCTCCCGCTGGTCCGCCGTACCGCGGACGCCATCAGCGGCGAGTACTCCGGCAGGACCCCCGTGCGGCACACAGATCCTGTGCACCACCCCGAGCACCGCCCCGAGAAGGACACGGTATGACCGACAAGACCGCGCTCACCCCGCGACCCACACCACCCCGCCGGCGAAGTTCTCCCACGGCGTCAGGAAGGGCAACATCCTCCAGGTCGCCGGCCAGGTCGGCTTCCTCCCGCACGAGGAGGGCAAGGCCCCCACCCCGGCCGGCCCGACCCTGCGCGAGCAGACCCTCCAGACCCTCGCCAACGTCAAGGCGATCCTCGAAGAGGGCGGCGCCTCCTGGGACGACGTGATGATGATCCGCGTCTACCTCACGGACGTGGACCACTTCGCCGAGATGAACGAGATCTACAACGCCTACTTCGAGGAGCAGGGCCTCACCCAGCCGCCCGCCGCGCGCACGACCGTCTACGTCGGTCTGCCCGCCGGACTCCTCATCGAGATCGACGCGCTGGCCGTCCTCGGCTGACCCTCGCCTCCGTCTCTCCTTCCGTCTGACTGTCGCACGGCCCGGCGCCCCTCACCCCCGGGGCGCCGTGCCGCGCCCCGCCCTGCTCGAAAGCTGTATGTGTTTACCGCGAGGACCCCCGTATGTCCCCCTGTGTCCCTCCAGCTCGCCGCCCCCGCCCCGGCGGAGACACCGCCCCACACCGGTGGTCTGCTCCACCTGATCGACGGCACGGCGGGCCTGCTGACCGTCGCCACGATCGGCATCGTGCTGCTGCTCTTCCTGATCATCAGGGTGCGGCTGCAGCCGTTCGTCGCGCTGCTCGCCGTCTCCATAGCCGTCGGCCTGCTCGCCGGCCTGTCGGTCACCGAACTCTTCGGCACCGTCCAGAAGTCCGACGCCGTCTCCACCATCGAGTCCGGCATGGGCGGCATCCTCGGCTATGTCGCCATCATCATCGGCCTGGGCACCATGCTCGGCGCGATCCTCGAAGTCAGCGGCGGCGCCCAGGTGCTGGCCTCCCGGCTGCTGGGCCTCTTCGGCGAGAAGCGCGCCCTGCTCGCCATGGGCCTGACCGGCCTGATCTTCGGTGTCCCGGTCTTCTTCGACGTCGGCATCTTCGTCCTCGCGCCCATCGTCTACGCCGCCGCCAAGCGCTCCGGCAAAGTCGGTCCTGCTCTACCGCCTGCCGCTGCTCGCCGGCCTGTCGATGACCCACGCCTTCCTGCCGCCGCACCCCGGCCCGGTGGCCGCGGCCGGACTGCTGCACGTGGACCTCGGCTGGGTGATCCTCATGGGCATCGTCTGCGGCATCCCGGCCGTGCTCGCCGCCTGGGTGTTCTCCGCCTGGATCGGCCGCCGCATCTTCGTGCCCGTGCCGCAGGACATGGTCGAGGCGGCCGAGGAGGCCAAGCAGGCCGTCATCGACGAGCAGAGCAAGGCCGGCGTCGCGCCGCACGAGAGCCCCGTCGCGCTCGGCACGGTCCTCGGCATCATCGGCACCCCGCTGGTCCTCATCCTCGCCGCGACCTTCTCCTCCATCGCCCTGGACGAGTCCACCCTCCGCTCGGTGATCGAGTTCTTCGGCAACCCGTTCGTGGCCCTGACCATCGCCCTGTTCCTCGCCTACTACCTGCTCGGCATCCGGCGCGGCTGGTCCCGCAAGTCCCTGGAGACCGTCTCGACGGCCTCGCTGAAGCCGGTCGGCAACATCCTGCTGGTGGTCGGCGCGGGCGGTGTCTTCGGTGCCGTCCTCAAGGCCAGCGGCGTCGCCCAGGCCCTCTCCGACACCTTCAACGACGTCGGCCTGCCGGTGATCGTCCTCTCCTACCTGATCTCCCTGGTGCTGCGGGTCGCCCAGGGCTCGGCGACGGTGGCCATCGTGACGACGGCGGGCATCGTGGCACCGCTGCTCGCCGAGGGCGATCACTCCCAGGCGTTCGTCGCCCTGGTCATCATGGCCATCTCGGCGGGCTCCATCTTCGCCTCGCACGTCAACGACGGCGGCTTCTGGATGGTCGCCAAGTACTTCGGCATCAGCGAACGGGACACGCTGAAGACGTGGACCGTGCTGGAGAGCGTGCTGTCCGTCGCCGGGTTCGTGGTGGCGGCGGTGCTGAGCCTGTTCGTGTAGGCGTCTCGTGTAGGCGTCTGATAACGAAGTTGGGGCTGGCTGTGTCCGACACAGGATCGTCGACCATACTGCCCGCTGTGGAGCAGCGCAGAGGATCGACCAGCCAGCCCCTGGAAGGCGCCGGATTCGACCCGGCATTCGTCCCCGGGCTCACCGCGCCCGTGACCGGTGAGCCGGAGGACGTGAGAGCGGAGAAGGAGGCGGAGGAGGAGCCCGAGGACGATCGCGTCGCGGACGGGACCCGCGGCTCCCGAACCCGCCGAACAGGCCGGGGAGCCGGAGGAGGAAGAAGAGGCCCCGGACCCCGGTGGCCCCGTCTTCGAGGCCGCCGACCGCCGCGCCAGGATCGTCGCCGACCACAAGGGCGTACGTCTCTCCCTCGACGACCAGAGCTGCGAGTTCCGCTGGAACGAGGTCGGGGCCGTCGAGACGGAGACGGGCCGTTTCGGCAAGCGGTTCACCGTCACGGTGCACACGCCGGACCGCCGCTGGTACCCGATCGAGATCGAGGCGTCGTCGCGGAGCCGCTTCCCGGAGTGGGAGTCGGCCCTGGACGAGGTCCTGGACGCGTACTTCGAGGACGGCGAGACACGGGACGAGGCGGAGCCCGAGGCCGAGGCGGACGCGAAGTCCGAGGCCGAGGCGGACGCGGAGCCCGAGGCTAAGTCCGGGACGAAGCCTGAGGCGAAGGCCGACGCGAAGCGCGAGGCGGACGGTGACGAGTAGGCGCATCGCGTGAAGATCCCCGCACGCCCCTCTTGTCCCACCGGCCGCCATGAGCTTTGTTGGCCCGCATGGCGGACACCACGGGCAACACCAGCGACGTCGGGGCAGCACCCGACCCCGGCTCGGCACCTCGTAAATCCAGTTGGCGCTACATCGGCCCCGGCATCGTCGTCGCGGCGACCGGGGTCGGCGCCGGCGACCTCGTGGCGACCCTGATCGCGGGCAGCAACTTCGGCTACACCCTGCTGTGGGCGGCGGTCCTCGGCTGCCTGGTCAAGATCTCCCTCGCCGAGGCGGCGGGCCGCTGGCACCTGTCCACCGGCCGCACCCTCTTCGACGGCTGGGCGAGCCTCGGCCGCTGGACCACGTACTTCTTCGCGGTCTACGTCGTGATCTGGGGCTTCTCCTACGGCGCGGCGGCGATGTCGTCCAGCGCTCTGCCGCTGCAGGCCCTGTTCCCCGGCGTGATGGACCTCGAATGGTGGGGCGTGGCCTGCGGCGTGGTCGGCCTGGTCTTCGTCTGGTTCAACAAGTACGCCGTCTTCGAGAAGGTCATGACGGTCATGGTGGGCGTCATGTTCGTGGTGACGGTCTACCTGGCGATCCGGGTCACGCCCAACCTGGGGAACGCCTTCGCCGGCCTCCTCCCGGTCATCCCGGACGGCGAGGACTCCGTCCTCAACACCCTCGGCCTGATCGGCGGCGTCGGCGGCACGATCACGCTCGCCGCGTACGGCTACTGGGTCAACGCCAAGGGCTGGGCCAACACCGGCTGGATGAAGGTCATGCGGCTGGACAACCGGGTCGCGTACATCACGACCGGTGTCTTCGTCGTCGCCATGCTGTTCGTCGGCGCGGAGATGCTGCACGCCGCGAACATCGCGCTCTCCGGCGGCGGCAAGGGCCTGGTGCAGCTCGGCGACATCCTGGCGGACGAGTACGGCACGGCGACGTCCAAGTTCTTCCTGATCGGCTTCTTCGCCACGTCCTTCACCTCGCTCATCGGCGTGAGCACGGCGTGAGCCTGATGTTCGCGGACTTCGTGGCCCGGCAGCGCGACAAGACGGCGGGCAAGGGCAAGGAGATCGCCTCCGGCGAGCACGAACGCTCCTGGCCCTTCCGCGCCTGCCTGCTGGGCTCACCTTCCCGCCCATCGTCCTGCTCTTCCAGGGTGAGCCCTTCCCGCCTGGTCATCATCTACGGCGTCCTGGGCGCGGCCTTCATGCCCTTCCTCGCCCTGACCCTGATCTGGCTCCTCAACTCCTCCCGCACACCACGTGGAGGGCGCAACGGCTGGCTGAGCAACACGATGCTCGCGGTCGCGGGCCTGCTGTTCCTGGTGCTGTGCCTGAAGGAGATCTGGGACCAGCCGTGGGCGGAGTTCTTCTAGAGGCCGACCTTGGCGCCGGAGGCCGCCCCGGCCGGGTCCCCGGCCGGAGGCCGCCGGCGCCGGTGCGCCCACAGGGCGAGCAGCCCCGCGGCCAGGGACACCACGCCCCGGCGGACAGGCCGGCCCGCGCTCCCCAGTGTTCGCTGAGCCAGTCGGTCAGGAGGGCCCCCAGCGGGGTCGAGCCCTGGAGGGTCAGCGTGTAGAGGGCCATCACCCGGCCCCGGTAGCGCGGATCGGTGCCCAGCTGCACCCGGTGGTTGGCGGCCTGCGCGAAGTAGATCGTCGCGAAGCCCGTGGCGGCCAGCAGCACCAGCGCCGCGGCGAAGGTCGGGGCCAGCCCGGAAAGGGTCTCCAGTGCCCCGAAGGCGACGGCGGCCCCGATGACCAGGACGGCGGACGGCCGGCTCCGCCGGCCGGTCGTGGCGAACGCGGCGAGCAGCGAACCCGCGGCCAGTGCTGGCCAGCAGCCCGAAGGAGGCGGAGTCCGCGTGGAAGACGGTCTTCGCCATCAGCGGCAGCGTCAGCTGGAAGTTGAAGCCGAACATGCCGATCACGCCCACGAGCGCCAAGGGCAGCATCAGGTCCGAACGGCCGCGCAGATACCGCAGACCGTCCAGGACGCCGGTGCGGCCGGGGCGTTCGGCGGGCCGTACCAGTTCGGCCGGGTCCATCAGCAGCAGGGCGCACACACTGGCGAGATAGCTGACCGCGTTGAGCGCGATCACCGGCCCGGCGTCGAACCGGCTGATCAGCAGGCCGGCGAGGGCGGGCCCGACGACCCGCGCGGCGTTGAAGTACGCGGCGCTCAACGCCGAGGCGTTGGGCAGCAGAGCCGCGCCGACCATCTCGCTGACGAACGCCATCCGGGCGGGCGCCTCCATCGCGTTCACGGTGCCCAGCGCGGCCGCGAACACCCAGATGTGCCACAGCCGCAGGCCGCCGGTGAAGGTCAGCACGGCCAGCAGGAGGGCCAGTACACCCGCGGCGAGGTTGGCCGCCACCAGCAGCCGGCGCTTGTCGTGCCGGTCGGCGAGCCGGCCGCCGTACAGCGTGAGCAGGAGCATCGGCGTGAACTGGAGCGCCGTCACCAGGCCCAGCGCGGTGGCCGAGTCGCCGGACAGGGAGAGCACCAGCCAGTCCTGGGCGATGAACATCATCCAGGTGCAGGTGACGGACAGCAGCTGTCCGGCCGCGAAGAGCCGGAAGTTGCGTACGGTCAGGGCCTCGAACATCCGTCTCAGCGTGCTCACTTCCCGGCTCCTCGTGCTCTGGTGCTGCCCCGTGCGCCCACGCGCCGTCAGTCGATGCCGCGGACGATGTGCGCGTCGGCGCTCTCCTCGTCGTCCTCACCGGCGAGCAGGACCGGAGGTGCCATGGCGAACTCGTCGAGGTGTACGGCGCCGGGGCCGATCGGTGCGGGATCCACGGGGAACGACCTTTCTCTCTTCCGCGGGCGGGAACGGGCGGGAACGGAAAGCGGGTGTGCCCGGTGCGGACCGGGCACACCCGCGAGGGCTAACGACGTCAGCCGCGTACGGGCACCGGGGGCGTGCGGAGGGCCTTGAGGTAGGTGTCCTCCGGCTGCGCGCCGGACAGGGTGGGCCCCTCCTTGAAGAAGAGCAGCGGCACCGAGGTGACGCCGAGCCGGCGCATGCTGTTGATCTCCTCGCGCACCACCGCGCCGTCACCGGCACCGCCGTCCTTGGCCGGTTCGACACCGACCTCGGCGGCGAGCCGGTCGAGGGTTCCGGGGTCGCCGATGTTCAGCCCGTCCGTCATGTAGGCGCGGAACAGACGCTCGGCCATGGCCTCGCCCGACCCCTGGGCAGCGGCGGCGGCGAGCAGCCGGTGCGCGTCGAAGGTGTTGGTGTGGATGGCGCGCTCGAAGTCGATGTCCAGTCCGTCCTCGGCACCGAACGCCTTGTCCGCCGTGATCGCACGGGCCGTCTCCTCCCCGAAGGCCGCCTTGTGGACCTCGAACAGCGGCCGTCCGGTGGCCGGCGCCTCCGGGGCGATCAGGAAGGGCCGGAACACGACCTCCAGCTCCCCTCCCGACTCCCGGAAGCGCCGGGCCGCCCGGGTGAAGCGGGTGAACGCGAGATACGAGTGGACGCAGATGAGGTCGAGCACGAACTCGACGATGCGGGGGCTTGGGCGGTGTTGGCTTCCATGGTCTCGACTCTCCGACCTCAACCAAGGTTGAAGTCAAGCTGGTGGGGGGTCTTCTGTCTCGGACTTCCTTCGCGGGACCGGACGGGCGGCGTCCCCGCCGCGTCCCTGGCCAGGAGACACTCCTCCAGGAACGCGAGCGCCCGCAGGTGGTACGTACGGGCCGCCCACCCCAGGCTGATGTTGTGCCCGGCGTGGGGCTGCCGGGCGACCGTCACCCGCCGTGTGGCCAGCCGGCCCGTCATGTCCGCCACCGCCTCGTCGTCGTGGCACCACCACCGCTCCCTGCTCGGCGAAGGTGAGCCGGACCGGCAGGTGCACCCTGGCGGCGATGGACGGGTACATCCCGGGCCACCGCGGCAGCTCCTCGGCCTCCAGCCGCGGTACCGGCACGACCAGCGCCCGGCCCAGCGCGAAGGCGCCCGGCGGGTAGAGCCGCAGCGCTCCCCAGTGCCGGCGCCAGTCCCCGGGCACGCCCGCGCCGGGCAGCTGCGGCAGGTCGACGGCGTACCGGGTGCCGAGGCCGGAGACGTCCAGCCCGAGGAAGCCGGTGCCGCCGTCCCGGGCCACGGCGCTGAACGCCAGCTTCCCCCGTTGGAGTGGGCCACGAGGAAGAACCCGGCGCCCACCTCGTGGTCGCGGGCGAAGGACGCGAGGGCGGCGTGCAGGGTGTCCGTCTGGTCGGAGAGCGACTGTCCCTCGGGCAGCCGCTCGGCGGACAGGCCGTAACCGGGCCGGTCCAGGGCCAGCACGGTGTATCCGTGCCGGGCGCCCAGTTCCAGCAGGGACAGTCCGGGGAGCGCCCGGCTGTCGAAGTACCCGGCGCGCATGCCGCCACCGTGCACGGCGACCACCACGGCCCGGGGGCACGGGCGTGTCCGGTTCGGCCAGCAGACCGGACAGCGCGATGCCGTTCGCCTCCACGACGATCTCGCGGACGTGGCGGGATGTCGTGTCCACGACCGGGGTCGCCCGGTCTGACCGTCTTCGGACGTTCATTTCATCCTTCTTCAACAGGATCCTTCCTCCCATGACGTGCCGCTCAGTAGCGTCCACGCATGGACATGACCTCACTGCCCGACGGCGCGGGACCGCGTTGCCGGGCCGCTCCCTGGGGGCGCGGTGGGGGCGGGGTCGGTCACCGCCTCGTTCAACGGGCTCAAGCACGAGCTGATCGCACGTCACCTCCCCGCTCTGTGGCGCCGGGTCGATCCCGCCACCGTGCTGGACCTGCGCCTGCGCGCCGTCGACGCGCTGCTGCGACGGTGCCTGTGACGAGGCCGTCGCGTCCGCCGAGATGGCGGAGGCCGCGGAGCTCGCCCTCCGGGCCGGCGAGGCATGCGGGTGACGCGGCCGCCCGATGTACTCGGCCCACGCCGACCACCCCGTACCGGACGAGCCGCACCTGGCGCTGTGGCACGCCGCCACCCTGCTGCGGGAGTACCGCGGGGACGGGCATGTCGCCGCGCTCACGACGGCCGGACTCCTCGGCCTGGACGCCCTCGTCTCACACACCGCGAGCAGCGACGGCCTGCCGAAGGAGTTCGTCATGGCCCGCCACGGCTGGACCGAGGAGGACTGGGCCGGCGCGGAGCAGCGGCTGCGCGCCCGGGGACTGATGGACGGCCGCGGACACCTCACCGACGAGGGCGTGCGCCTGCGTCAGGACCTGGAGGCCGAGACCGACAGACTGGACCGGGCCCCGTACGAACACCTGGGTGCCGCAGGGGTCGCGCGCCTCACGGAACTCGCCGGCGCGTTCACCGCGACGGCCGCGGCCGCAGGGGCCTTCGAGGGCGTGCCGTCGCAGGCCACCGCCTCGGTCTGACCACGAGCAGGCACCGCGTGAAGCGCCGCCGGACGAGCCGGCGGATCGGGACAGCGCCGTTCATCCGTCTTCCTTCCCTCAGAACGGGAGGTCGGCCATCGACGGCAGCCGCCTGCCGATGGCCGACACGACGTGGAACGACACGTCGTCGAACTGCCAGCCGACGTGGGTACGCACGGCGTGCACGTCGTAGTACCCGCTGACGACGAAGGGGTCCTCACCCGCCTCCCGGCTTCGCCCTCGGGAGGTGCAGATGCGTCGCCACCTGGTGGACCCGCAGCCGGGCCCGGTCGCCCTCCAGTTCCACGAGGTGGTTCGCGCACAGGTGGTGGGTCCGCGCCCAGCGAGCCTTCGCCGCCCGCTGGAACTCCGCGAAACCCTCCACGCCCTTGTGGACACCGATGGGGAAGGTGAACCGCACGTCCTGCGTGAAGACGGTCCGGTACCAGGCGTCGTCGAACTCCGCCTCGTCGGCGCGGTCGAGGGCGACGACGTACCTGTCGAAGAGCTCCTTGATCTCCAGGCGGTCGGTGAGCACCCTCAGCTGGGCGCGCAGTGACGCGACCTGGTCAGCGGTCGAAGACATGGTGTGCTCCTGTGACGGTCCAGGTGTCGTTGCCGGTGAGGAGTGTGGCGAGGTCGCCCCTTGCCGTTCTGTTCGATGGCGGTGTCGAGCTGGTCGGTCATGAGGGTGTCGTAGACGGGTCGGTCGACGGAGCGCAGGACGCCGATGGGGGTGTGGTGCAGGGTGTCGGGGTCGGCGAGGCGGGACAGGGCGAAGGCGGTGGTGGGGGAGGTGGCGTGGGCGTCGTGGACGAGGATGTCGGCCTCGTTGTCGGGGGTGACGGCGACGACCTCCAGGTCCCCGGTCCGCGGGTCCCGTACCACTGCCTTGGGTGGTCGGTGCCGAGGCGGATCGGTTGTCCGTGTTCGAGGCGGATGACCGCTTCCTGGGCCTGTTGTTTGTCTTTGAGGGTGTCGAAGGCGCCGTCGTTGAAGATGTTGCAGTTCTGGTAGATCTCGATCAGGGCGGTGCCGGGGTGTTCGGCGGCCTGGCGCAGGACCTCGGTGAGGTGTTTGCGGTCCGAGTCGACGGTGCGGGCGACGAAGGAGGCTTCGGCGCCGAGGGCGAGGGAGACGGGGTTGAAGGGTGCGTCCAGTGATCCCATCGGCGTCGATTTGGTGATTTTGCCGGTCTCGGAGGTGGGGGAGTACTGGCCTTTGGTGAGGCCGTAGATGCGGTTGTTGAAGAGGAGGATCTTGAGGTTGACGTTGCGGCGCAGGGCGTGGATGAGGTGGTTGCCGCCGATGGAGAGGGCGTCGCCGTCGCCGGTGACGACCCAGACGGACAGGTCGCGGCGGGAGGTGGCGAGTCCGGTGGCGATGGCGGGGGCGCGGCCGTGGATGGAGTGCATCCCGTAGGTGTTCATGTAGTACGGGAAGCGGGAGGAGCAGCCGATGCCGGAGACGAAGACGATGTTCTCCTTCGCCAGGCCGAGCTGGGGCATGAAGCCCTGCACGGCGGCGAGGACGGCGTAATCACCGCAGCCGGGGCACCAACGCACTTCCTGATCGGACTTGAAGTCCTTCGCGGTCAGGATCTCAGGCATCGATGGCCTCCTTCAGGACGGTGGCGAGCTGTTCCGCTTTGAACGGCATGCCGTTGACCTGGTTGTACGACTGGGCGTCGACCAGGTACTTCGCCCGGACGAGGGTGGCGAGCTGGCCGAGGTTCATCTCGGGGATCACCACCGTGTCGTAACTCTCCAGCACCGCGCCGAGGTTGTTCGGGAGGGGTTGAGGTGGCGCAGGTGGGCCTGCGCGACGGCCTCGCCGGCGGCGCGCAGCCGGCGCACGGCGGCGGGTGATGGGTCCGTAGGTGGATCCCCAGCCAGGACCAGGGTCCTCGCCCCGTCCGGGTCGTCGACCTCGACATCCGGTACGTCGATGCCGTCGATCTTGGCCTGGCGGGTGCGGACCATGAAGTCGTGGTTGGCCGGGTCGTAGGAGATGTTCCCGGTGCCGTCCTGCTTTTCGATGCCGCCGATGCGGTGTTCCAGGCCGGGGGTGCCCGGGACGGCCCAGGGGCGGGCGAGGGTGTGCGGGTCGCGTTTGTAGGGCCAGAACACTTCGGTGCCGTCGTCCAGGGTGTGGTTCGGGCCCTGCGCAAAGCGCACCGGGAGGTCGGGCAGCTCGTCCGGTTCCGGGATCCGCCACGGTTCCGAGCCGTTGGCGAGGTAGCCGTCGGAGAGGGAGGAAGACGGGGGTGCGGTAGGCCAGCGCGATCCGGGCGGCTTCCAGGGCGGCGTCGAAGCAGTCGGCCGGGGTGCGGGGGGCGATGACGGGGACGGGTGCCTCGCCGTTGCGCCCGTACATGGCCTGGAGCAGGTCGGCCTGTTCCGTCTTGGTCGGCAGGCCGGTGGAGGGGCCGCCGCGCTGGATGTCGACCACCAGAAGCGGCAGTTCCAGGGAGACCGCGAGCCCGATCGTCTCGGATTTGAGTGCCACGCCGGGCCCGGAGGTGGTGGTCACGGCCAGGGAGCCGCCGAACGCGGCTCTGAGTGCGGCGCCGATGCCGGCGATCTCGTCCTCGGCCTGGAAGGTGCGCACGCCGAAGTTCTTGTGCCGGCTCAGCTCGTGGAGGATGTCGGAGGCGGGGGTGATGGGGTAGGAGCCGAGGAAGAGGGGCAGGTCGGCCTGGCGGGAGGCGGCGATCAGGCCGTAGGCCAGGGCCAGGTTCCCGGAGATGTTGCGGTAGGTGCCGGGCGGGAACGCGGTGGCGGCGGGGGCGACCTCGTAGGAGACGGCGAAGTCCTCGGTGGTCTCGCCGAAGTTCCAGCCGGCCCGGTAGGCGGCGATGTTCGCGGCGGCGATGTCGGGTTTCTTCGCGAACTTGGCCTTCAGGAACTTTTCGGTGCCCTCGGTGGGCCGGTGGTACATCCAGCTCAGCAGCCCGAGCGCGAACATGTTCTTGCTGCGCTCGGCTTCCTTGCGGGTGAGGTCGAACTCCTTGAGGGCTTCCACGGTCAGCGTGGTCAGCGGCACCGGATGCAGGTGGTAGCCGTCGAGTGAGCCGTCTTCCAGGGGTGAGGTGGTGTAGCCGACTTTCTGCATGGCCCGTTTGGTGAACTCGTCGGTGTTGACGATGATCCGGCGCCGCGGGCAGGTCGTCGATGTTGGCTTTGAGGGCGGCTGGGTTCATGGCGACGAGGACGTTGGGGGCGTCGCCGGGGGTGAGGATGTCGTGGTCGGCGAAGTGCAGCTGGAAGGAGGAGACGCCTGGGAGGGTTCCGGCGGGTGCCCGGATCTCGGCGGGGAAGTTCGGCAGGGTGGAGAGGTCGTTGCCGAACGACGCGGTCTCCGAAGTGAAACGGTCACCGGTGAGCTGCATCCCGTCACCCGAGTCCCCCGCGAACCTGATGATCACCCGGTCCAACCGGCGG
>JAKFGP010000043.1 GCA_021502835.1 Streptomyces thinghirensis | reverse complement strand
GTAGCCCAGCGTTCAGTTACGTATTCGCTGGGTTACAACCAGGGTGTTGAGATCGTCTCGGGGCCACCCGGACCCCTGTACTGCTCCGGGGCAGGCCGCGATGAGTGGCGAGGGGCAAGCCTCAGCACGCCGGCGACATGGCGGCGCAGTTGGCACCTCGACCATCGACAATCTGGAAGCCGTATACCGGCGAGGCCGGCATGTCCCCGCGAACCTCGTCCGGCTCAACGTCTACACCACCGACGTCGACGGGCTCTTCGAACACTACGGGCCTGCTGGCGTCGCGGCTGGGCGCAGCCGGAGTGGCACCGACCACCACCATGCTCGGGGTGGCACGGCTGGCGGTTCCCGACCTGATGGTCGAGCTCGAGGGAACCGCCGTCGTGACACGACCTCGCGACCGCTCGTAGCGAGCGCGTCGGCCGGAGATCGGCGAACCAGCCCTCGACGGGCAGGGCTTCGGAACCACTGGAAGCCCCTGCCCGACAGCCGCCTTCCAGGTAGTCCGGCGGTGGCGGAGGAAGAATGAGCACTCTCGCGCGTCGAACGGAACGCGATGCAGTTGCTCAACAAGCTCTGGGCGGCCTTCCCGCCTGCTCGGCCCGGGTCACCACGCCTCGATGACCGGCGCGCCGGATCGTCCGCCGCCAGGACTCGCTGAGGCGCGCGCCAGCCGGTCCGCGGCGGCGCATGCCGCACAGGGAGGCGACCTTGCCCTCGCGCACTCGAACGCCACGGCGCCCACCACCCCGCCCCTCGATCACGGCCAGGACGGCCGGGGCGCCGTTGATCCACGCGATATGCATCGCAGGCGAGCCACCGGCCAGCCGCCGCTCAGCCCGAGTGGGCCTGAAGCCGGCCTTGCATCGGGGAGGCGACGCGCTCGCGCGTCCGCAACCTGCAACAGCCGCCTGGCCAGTCCGGCGCCGTCCGGAGACCGCCGTCACGTCGTCGGTGAGCAGCGCCACCAGTCGTTCCGTGCGCCCTGACGTGGCGGCGGCGACGAACTCCTCGACGACCCGGCGGGCCGACGCGGGGTCCGGGCCTCGCCCCTGCGGCGGCGCTCGGCGGTGGTCCCGGCCCCGCGCCCGGTGGACGTGCTGCTGGCTCGCGGACTCGGTGATGTCGAGGATCCCGGCGATCCTGCGCTGTACGAAGGCCTCGCAGGACGTGAACGGCCCGCTCGACCGGCGAGCCGCTCCATGAGGGTCAGTACGGCCAAGGCCACCGATTCGCGCTGCTCGAAGGTGTCGGCCGGGTCGAGCATCAGGTCGCCCGCCAGGAGCGGCTCGGGCAGCCAGGCACCGGCCGCCCGCTCGTAGCGCGCCTGGGCCGACGGAGCCGGTCGATGCAGAGGTGGTGACGACCTTGGTCGGCGCTTCCGGCACCTCCACCCGTTCGTGATCCGCGGCCTGCCAGCGCAGGAACGTGTCCTGTACGGCGTCCTCGGCGTCGGCGGCCAGCCGAGCAACCGGTACGCGAGCGAGGCCAGCCGGCCCCGGCTGGCCTCGAAACGATCGACGGCTGCACTGTCCATGCGTGACGGCCTATGCGGCGCCCAGCACGCAGACCCAGCAGGCGTGGTGACCAGGCGACGCTTGCGCTTGGGCATGCCGAAGACCGGGTGGGCGATGCCCCACCCGGCCCCCTTGAGCACGCCCGACTTGAGTCGCGCGGCGGATCCGGCCGCCGAGGTACCAGGACTTCGACCGGACGTCCCGTCCACCATCTGGAAGATCGCGTCCCGCCGCCCAGGCGATGTAGTTGCCGTGGTACTTCAGCCCGGTGGTCGGGACCTCGTCGCCGTCAGGCGCGCGATGATCGCGGCGGTCGCCTGCATGTTGAGGTGAAGCCGGCCGAGGCACAGGACATCGGCAGCGGCCGGCCGTTGTCGCCGATCGCGTAGGCGCAGTCGCCGGCGGCGTAGACGTCCGGGTGCGAGACCGAGCGCATGGTGCGGTCGACGACGATCTGCCCCGTCTCGGCGACCTCCAGGCCGCTGGAGGCCGCGATGGGGTGCACAGCGAACCCGGCCGACCACACGGTCACGTCGGCCAGGACGGAGGCACCGCCGGCGGTGATCGTCCGTGTCGGCTCGACTTCTTCGATGCGGGTGTGTTCGTGGACGGTGATGCCGAGCCGGGCGAACGCCCGGCGCAGGTGACGGCAGGCCCCCGGCGAGCCAGGCGCCCAGCTCGCCGCCGGCGGCGAGCGCGACCGAAGGTCGGGCGGGACTCGGCCAACTCGGTGGCCGTCTCGATGCCGGTCAGCCCCCTCACCGACGACCAGCACGGTGCCGCCCTCGTCCAGGCCGGCCAGGCGCTCGCGCAGCCGCAGCGCCGAGGGCCGGCCGGTCACATCGAGCGTACTCGGCCGCCCCGGGGACGCCCTGGTGAGCGACGGAGCTGCCGAGCGCGTGAAACAGCGCGATGGTACGCGAGGCTCGCCGGGCCCGTCCTCGCCGGTCACGGCGACGGTCCTGCGCTCGGATCGACGCCGGTGACGCGCGCCAGGCGCAGCCACACCCGGTGCCCGCGAACACGCATCGGCGAGCTCGCGGAACGCTACGTCCTGCCCGCTCGCGAGCTGGTGGAGCCGCATCCGCTCGACGAAGACGGGCACGGCGTTGACGACGGTGATCTCGGTGTCGGCGGGGGAGAGCCGGCGGGCCGGGTTTCCGGCGGCGAAGGCTCCCGGCGTACCGGCGCCGAGTACGACGATGCGGTGCTTCATGGCGTTGCTCCCGTCTAGTTTCGCGTGCCCCTTGAACGAGATGGCGTCCCGATTGCTGACAGGAGCCGGATGCGACCCGGGTCACCTGACCTGGCGCGGGGGCTGAGCCCGGGCAGGCGCTGGGACGGGCCGGGGCCCGTCCCCACCGGGGATGGGCAGCAAAACGCCCTGCTGAGATGCGCCGATGTCTTCGATCAAGCAGTTCAGGTCACCTTCGACTGCGCGGAACCCGAGCGCCTCGCGCAGCTAAATTGCAGGTGCTCGGGTACGTCGTATCGCCGCCGCCGAGGGTTCGCCACATGGGACGACTTCGATCGTTCGCGGCCGCGTGAAGAACGGGGTTCGTGGTTCGCGTGCGGCGATCCCTCCGGTGCGGAGCCCGCGACTGTTCTTCCAGCGCGTTCCCGAGGAAGGTCGTCAAGAACCGGGTGCATCTCGACGTGCGGGTCGGCACCGGGCTCGTGGAGCGAGGAGCATCTCGCCGCACTCGAAGCCGAGTGCGCACGCCTGATCCCGCTCGGCGCGGTACGCGGCCGACTGCTGTACGACGGCAACGACTCGTGCATCGTGATGCAGGACATCGAGGCAACGAGTTCTGTCTCGACTGAGCCTCCGACTCGGATCCGAGGGCTCGGATCCGACCCTCCAGATCGGATCGCTAGAGCAGATCGCGGGGCACCGTCTCGTTCAGGTGCGCGAGAACACCCGTCGGCCGCCTTCGTACCCGTCCAGGGTGATGGCGTCGACGAAGAACCGGCCTTCGTCGCAGGTGAGACGCTGGTGTGAGTGACCACTCGTACGTCCCAGTCGTCGCGCCGGAAGCCCATGGTCACGTGGACTCGCCGCTCACGGAGGTGAAGTCGTCGGCGACGGAGGCGTAGCGTTCGTGCGCGCGCGTGCTAGAAGCGGACCGTGCCCCGGTCACTTCACCGTGTCCAGCTCGGGTGGTAGCCGACCAAGTCCGCTTGACCGACCCACCGTTCACTCCGGCGGTGTCACCATCGTGGTGTTGATGGGCGGGGTGCCCTCGAGGCTTGTTGAACCGCGCCGGCCAGGGTATCGTCGGCCTCTCGCAGGCCGGACGGGAGGAGGTGAGCGATGCTGGAGTGCTCGTGGACGCTGAGCATCGCCGGCTTCGGCGGCGGCAGGCGAGCGGCAGGCACGAGGTGGACAGGGAGAGCCGGATGCGATGGCCGGGCGAGGAAACTCTGCGCCACTCCGTTGAGGTGGACCGTGGCGCGGTCAACGACGGCCGGGCACGGGGACTCGGGCTGCTCCGCACTGTCCAGCCGGGTGAGATTGAGAAGGCCGTAGGTGACCCGAGGTGGCCGCTCCGTCCGGGCGGACGTCCGACAGCCGCGCGGCCACCATGGCGACCGGTTCGTCGGCCGACAGGTCGAGGTCGAGGGTCGGCGAACCGGGATCTCCACCCGTTCGGTGAGCGGTGCGGTCTCGAAGACCAGTGAGCCGCCGTCCTCCTCGCGCCTGGTCGTAGGGCAGGTCAGGGGTGCGTTGTGGAGGCCCCTTGCCGGCGAACTGCCCGACGGACAACGGGGACCGCACAGTCGGGGCGTCGCGATCCTCCCGGCTCCGCCAATTCCACCTGTCGTCTTCTGTCCGTTCGCTCGTGACCGGCCGTCTCGGGAGCCGTCTCTCCTCAGCGCTCAGGAGGGTGCGATCCGGTGCCCGATGAGCGGGTGCGTGACCGAGTGGACGTGCGGGACGGCCATGAGGAGTTCCGCCACCCGCGACCGAGCCGTTCCTCGTACGAGGTGGACGGTGGGACGCTGTCCTGCATCCACGTCCAGCGTCGAGGACCGTCCACCCCGACGCCGGTGTCGACGCCCTTGAGCCAGTGGTCCCACCAGCGCACGACCTCCTGCAGGTAGCCGATGGCGGGGGCCCGGCTCACCGAGGTGGGGGGACTTGTGCGACCAGGGGCCGATGAGCCCTTCCTGGGCACGTCCAGGTGGGCGAGCAGCTTCGGGTGACCGCGTTGGAGTAGCCGTCCGCCCAGCCGCTGGAGGCGAGCACCGGGCAGCGTACGTCCTGGTAGTTCTCGGCGACCGAGGCGTGCCGCCGAGTATGCGTCGAGGCGTTGGTGGCGCAGCCACTCCAGGACCCAGGGCCGTGCGTGTTCGAGGCGTTCGTGCCACATGTCGCGCCAGCAGTCGCCGACCACGGCCGGGTCGAGGGGACAGGTGGCGTAGGCGTTCATGGTGCCCGCCTCGGCCAGGTTGTCCGACAGCATGGCTCCGCCCATGTAATGCATGTCGTCGGCGTGCCGGTCGTCGGTGAAGGACGCGATGACGATGGCCTTCAGGCTCGGTGGCCGCCGGGCCGCCACCTGGAGGGCCGCGAACGCCCCCAGGACAGGCCATCATCCCCGTGGTGCCGTCGCACCAGGGCTGGTCGGTGAGCCAGGCCAGCACCTCCTCGGCGTCGCGCTGTTCGATCTCCAGGTACTCGTCGCGCAGCACCCCTCCGACTCGCCGGTGCCCCGCAGGCCGACGCGGACGCAGGCGTAACCGTGCCCAGCGATGTACGGGTGGTGGATGGAGTCGCGTTCGCGGTGAGGTCCCGCTTGCGGTACAGGGATGTACTCCAGCACCGCCGCGCACGAGCTCCTGATCCGACGACGTGGGCCGCCAGATCCGCGCCGACAGAGCAGACGCCGTCCGACATGGGGATGACGACGTGTTCCTCTTCCTTCGTCGTGTACGGCAGGTGGGTCACATGACGCATGGTCGGCGCTCCTTAACCTCGCGCTCCTTCGGACGGCTCGTCGAAGGTGAGGCCCAGGGCAACGACTGCACTGGTCGTACTTCCTGCGCCAAGTCCTGTTCGTCGTCGCCGCCGGTGAAGATGTGTGCGAGTTCGTAGCTGTAACTGTCCTGCTGGGGAAAGGTCGGAAAGCCGCTGGCCTGGCTCGGGCATGACCTCGATCCGTACGCCCGGTATCTCGCTCTCGATGCGGGCGATGTCCTCGGGGAGGGCACGCGGCGCACCACTCCGTCCGTGAACCACCGGTAGTACCCTTGGCCGCCATCGCGTACGGCCCCTGCCGGTGGGGCATGCGCGGAGTCGTCCCCGAGGGCGAGGGCGACCATGGCGTGGTGGTTGGGGACACCGTCCACGTACTGGAACAGCTCGGCGTGCGACTGCGAGTGGCGCGGGTTGATCTCCAGCAGGCTGATGTCCTGGCTGCCGGGGTCGTAGAAGTACTCCACGCTGAACGTCGCCGAGTCGAAGCCGATCCGGCGCATCACCCGCTCGGTGACCTCGTGCAGCCGGGCGACGACCTGCGGGGGCAGCATGGACGGGTACTGGGTGACGCAGGAAGCACGGCGTGTCGGATAGTCGATGGAGTCCAGCGTGCCGTAGACGGTCACCTCCCCCTCGTGCACGTAACCCTCCACCGCGACCTGCACACCGACAGCGACTCCTCGGCGAGACACACGCGGCCACCGACACCGTCCATCTCCGGCGGCAGCTCGACCTGGTCGAGGATGTGCTCGAAGGGGCGGCCGATACGGGAGATGCCCTCGCGTATCTCCGAGACGGCCGCCGGAACTCCTCCTCGTCCCCGACCCCGAAGGCGAGTTCGGACGAATAGGACAAAGCGGGCTTCAGCCACATCGGGAACCGCACGCCGTCCGGGGGCGCGGCGGATCCGCCTCCAGGTCGACGCGGCCGAAGCGCGGATGCCGGTCCGTCACCTTCTGCTGCTCGAGCCCTGCTCCAGTACTTGTGCTCGCACTTGACCACCGACTCGAGGCTGGTGGTCCGGGTGCCGTACCGTTCGCCGAGGATCGGGACCAGGGTGCTGACCGGGAAGTCCCAGTAGCCGACTATCGCGTCGATGCTTCCGTCGAAGGCGTCCCAGTACCTTCTGTGCCTTCTCCATGACCGCCGGTAGCGACACCTCGCCGTCCTGCAGCTCCTCCACCGTCAACAGGCCGTGGAAGCGCCAGTGAATCGGCGCCCGGTACGGCCTGGAGTGTCGGAAGGTTGGCCTCGTCGAGACCGACCACGAAGATGTTCTTGACATTGTCCTCAGACACGATTCTCCTCTCTCTCCTCCAAGATCGACAGGGTACCCCTCCACGGCGCGGGCAACCATCGGGCGGAGCCACGTCGTAACTCCCGCTCAGCGGCGGGGCCGGCGGCGGCGTGCAGGTGGCCGAGGGCGGCGCCGGCCCTTCCGGCCCTGGTCGTTCGCCATCTCGTGCACGTGGTCGGCGCCCAAGTGGTCGTCGCCCTCTGGCCCTTGGAGAAGCGGATCACCGCGTGTGCCCCGTCGGGCCTGAGCAGTGCACGCGCCCGCGAAGAGTGACGCCGACGTGTTCTCGGTGCGGTGGCCGCACGCAGGCCGTGGCCCGGAGGCGGATGACGGTCAGACGGTCGTCCGATCGGTCGGCCGGTCGTCGCGGCGCGAGCGGATCAGCGCCCGGCGGCCGAGGAACACGGCGCCCAGGCCCAGCGGTATCGCTGCGACGGCGCCGACGAGCCCGTTGCCGGTGCCGGGGCCGCCGCCGGCGGTTGCCACGTGCAGTACCGCGAGGATCGTGCCGGCCGCCCCCACCGCGATGGCCGTCATCCCGCCGGTGCGCGCGTTGCCGGTGCTGATCCGGCCGCCGGCGCGGGTCAGGCCGGCCAGCCGATGGCCAGGCCGAGCAGCCCCACCCCGAGGGCCAGGTTGGCCCCGGTCCGCCCGTCGCCGATGACTCCACCCTCGACGGCCGCCATCAGCGTTGCTGAAGCACTCATACCGCTCTCCTCCTTCTCCGCCGCTGATCGCGACGTTCGACGGGCTCGAGCATGCGCGCCGTTCTCCCCCGCCGGTCGTCCAGCGGATGCGGGCATTTGCCGCTGCCGCCGCTGCGGCATCCACGTACCGCGGACGCGGCAGGCGGCGCGCGGATACCGCACACGCGGTAGCCGCGCAGTCGTCCGTGGGCCGGACTCGCCCACCGCCGCATCGGGCTACGGTGCACCCATGGACAAAGGACGGTTCGCTGTCCCGGCCGGGATCATCGACTGGTCGATCGCCGCGGGCGTGACGGCGCTGCTGCTGAGCAACGGGCTGGCCGGTCCGCATCCCGCCGGGGACCGCGAGCTGCTCGGCACCGTGCTGCTGGCGGCCGGCGGGCTGGCGCTGGCCGCGCGCCGCCGGGCACCGCTCCTGGTCCTGGGACGCTCGGGGTCCTGCGGGTCGAGCTGAACGGTGCCGATAGCCACCCCGTCGAGTTCGACCACGAAGAAGCCGGGGCGCCGTCCGAGGCACCTGGGGCACCGTGCGTTCGAGCTCGGCGCGCGGTCGAGGGCCACCGAGATAGGTGCCCACCTCCGGCGAGGCGTTCAGCTCGATGACCGCCGCACGGTCCCGGGCCTCCGACTCGCGGAGTACGAGCCGCTCGGTCTTGATCGGGGCAGGCGGCCGGGCGAGGGCCTGGGGTCAACCATGCCGGCCAACCTAGCCACCGGGGCCGGAAGCGATCGGGGCTTGCTGACCGGTCGACTTCCCTGCCTCTCCGCGCCGACGATCTTCGGAAGCATGCGGGCATAGACGACGCGGACTACGTCACCGCGCTGAAAGTGCTCCGGCGACTGATCCGCAACGCGGGCGGGACGGTCGCCTGACAGCGCGGAGCCCCCGCCGTTGTTGTCCGACGGGAGCTCCGGTGTGTGCGGCTCAGTAGATGTTGGCGTCGACCTCGTCAGTGCCGTCCCCGCGTGCCGCGTTGATCTGGGCGCGCAGCGAGATCTCGTCGTACACGCGGTACTCCCGCACGATCCGGCCGTTCTGGATCAGGAACTGGGAGACGCCGAGCACGGTCACCGGCTGCCCGGTCAGAGCGCCGAAGGCGGGCGTGCCCCGGTACGTGCCATGCATGGTCCACATGACGGCGACGCGCAGACCCGCGTACCGCTCGTTGTAGTTCGCCTGGACGTCCCGGACGGCGAACCGTGCCGTCCGGGAACGGGCCGACCATGGCCAGCAGATCGGCCTGGTAGCGCTCGGGACGGATGACGGTGCGGTCGCCGATCGTGTGCAGGAACAGGTCGCGGTCCATGTAGTCATGGACCTTGTTCAGGCGCCGCTGCGACTACACGTCCTCGATGAACTCCAGCACCATCTCGCACTCGGGACGGAACTGGTCGGGGCGCTCCCCGCTGTCACCGACCCGGAGCACCTCCTTCGGGCGGCCTCGGTCATCGACCCGGTGTAGCCCCTGGAAGCGCAGCCGCGGGCGACCCGTCCGGGTCGAGCCCCAGCTGCAGGCAGTCCGCGAGATCGTCGCGGACGACCCACTCCTCGACCATCCGGCCCCTGCGGTAGAGGCGGTTGGCCACCGTGCGCTTGCGGACGGGCACAAGGCGGCCGTCCTGCAGGTGCTCGTCGGCGGAGAAGACCAGGTGCGAGCTGAGGAACGGCGTCGTCGCCGCGTGCCTCCCACACCACGTCCTCGGCCTGCCCGACGTGACCGGGTACCGAGGCCATGCATCGTGCTGCCCTCGATCACTCCGTCGCGTCCGACGACCGTGCCCAGGCTGGTGTGGACGATGGAGTCCGGCTCGTAGTTCTCGACGATATAGTCGATGTCGCGGGCAACCCAGATGCGGTCGGTCACCTCACGGATGAAGTCGTCCGGGTCCGCGTACGGCTGGTAGGCGATGGGGTCGAGCGGCATGGTGGTTCCCTCTCTCGATGTGCCGGTTCCTCGGTGTCCCGGCGATGCGTATACGTATGTGACGACTCAACGCGCGAACTTGTCGGCCCCCAGCTGGCTGCGGTATGTCTCCGTCATGAAGCAGGTCACCACCACGCAGCCCGAGGAGCGCGCCGGCGGCGAGGGTAGGCGTAGACGGCGTAGATGGTGTCGAAGGTGTTCACGAGCAGGGCCGCCACGAACGGCGTGATGCCCATGAACACGGAGAACGAGCTGTTGTACGCGATCGCGCTCGCGCTGAACCGGGTCCGCGTGGCGAGAGTTCGGCCGCGCAGACCGTGACGATGCCCGTGAGGAAGAACTCCGGGACGATGTAGATGAGCTGGCTCGCGACGGCGGCGCCGAACGTGCCGGCCTCGCCGACCCTGAACGCCAGCGGCACCAGGGACGAGACAGGCGACGGCCCCGGCGATCAGCATCGGCTTGCGGCCGATGCGGTCGGAGAGGATGCCGGCCAGCGGCAGCAGCGGAATGAGCACCGCCACGGAGATCGCGTTGGACGCCAGCCCCCATCCAGCGGGGCAGACCGAGCGATGCCGGTCAGGTACTCCGGATAGAACGTGACCCAGGTGTAGGACAGGATCGCCAGCATGATCGAGGCCCCGCAGAAGACGAGGATCGGCCGCCACTGCGAGCGCAGCGCCTCTCGGACCGGCGCCTTCACCACGTCGGCGCCGTTCTCGGTCGCGCGGACGAACTCCGGCGACTCCGAGATGTGCCGGCGCAGCCACATCCCGACCAGGCTCAGGGGCAGCGCCAGGATGAAGGGCAACCGCCAGCCCCACGACTCCAGAGCGGGGCCCTGGACCAACCAGCTGGTCAGCGCGGCGGTCCCGGCCCCGCGAGGATGCCGAGGAAGCAGCTGTTGGAGGCGAACGAGGTGTAGTAGGCGCGGCGGTTCGGCTCCGCCCACTCCACGACGAACGCCACCGCGCCCACGTACTCGCCGCCCGACACCATGCCCTGCACGACGCGCAGCAGCAGGAGGAGCAGCGGGGCGAGGATGCCGACCGCGGTGGTAGGTGGGCAGCAGCCCGATCAGCGCGGTCGTGACGCCCATGAAGACGATGGTGTAGAGCAGCGCCTTCTTGCGGCCCACCCGGTCGCCCCAGCGGCCGACCAGCGTGCCGCCCAGGGGGACGGAACAGGCAGGAGATGGCGACGATCGCGTACGTGCTGATGACCGCTACGCTCTTGTCGGTCTCGGGGAAGAAGACCGGGGCCATGATCGGGGCCATGTAGCCGTAGAGGCCGTAGTCGAACTGTTCTACGAAGTTACCGATGCTTCCTGCGCCGATGGCGCGGCGTATCGCCTTCCGCTTCTGCGCGGTGTCCTCTGGGACGCCGACGGCGGCGGTGGGTGGCGCTGCAGCGGACATGGCTTCTCCGATCGCGCGGATGAATAGAGATGCATACGTATGAAATCGACGGACTGCGGTGGACGTTAAGGAGCGTCCGGGGTGGCGTCAAGGGGTGTGCGGAGCGACCGGAACGGAGGGTTCCTCAGCCGGGTTCGGTGGCACGAGTGAGCGGAAGGCGTCCATGAGGACGGCAGCCATGTTGAACAGGATCAGCTGTGCGCCCGCCTCCTCGGCCCCGCGCGGCGGCCGTCGCCGACGGCACGATCGTCATCACGGCCCGCCCCGCCCCACGCGCGGCCCGGTGGGCGCTCCGGGTGAGACCGTCGATGACGTCCTGGCCGGGGAAGCCGCAGTCCGCCGCGAGGTCGGACGGTCCCACCAGGACGGCGTCCACGCCCTTCGTCGCGGCGATCTCCCCGGCCGCGGCACAGGCCCGCTCCGTCTCGATCATCGCCACGACCAGGGTGTCCTCGCCCGCCGACAGATGCTCCTGCGCCGTCACGGTGCCGAAGCGCCCCGCTCTGCTGTACGTGGCGAAACCGCGCTCCCCCAGCGGCGGGTAATGGTCGCGGCGACGGCCCGCCGGGCGTCGTCGGCGCTGTCGACGTGAGGGTGGATGATGCCCGCCGCGCCGAGGTCGAGACAGCGCAGGGCCAGTGCCGGTTCGACGGTGCCGACCCGTACGAGAACGTCGACGCCCCTGCGCCGCCGCGGCGGTCAAGATGGTGCTGGAGCGCGGTCATGTCGGCCGGTCCGTGCTCGCAGTCCAGGACCACGTAGTCGAGCCCCGCGACACCCGCCATCTCGACGAGCGTCTCCGACGGCAGCCGCAGCAGAGCGCCGTACAGCCGCTCCCCGGCCGCGAGCCGCTTCTTGAGCGACGGGCGTCGGGGCACGCGCGGCGTCATCGGGCCACCATCCCGGCCGACAGGTCGATGTCGGCCCCCGCACAGCCCCGGCATCCGCAGCATCGCGGTCACGGCGGAGCCGACCTCCGCCTCGGTGACCATCCGCCCCAGGGGCCGACCGCGACACGAACGCGGCTTCGGCCTCGGCGTAGCTGCTGCCCGTGCGCTCCGCCTCGAGCCGGAAGTTGCGCTCCATGCGAGGGCCGGAAACCGGGCCGGGGGACAGGGAGTTGACCGTCACGCCGCGTGGCCCGACCTCACCGGCGAGCGTCGCCGTGAGCCCGATGACGGCCATCTTCGACGCGCAGTAGGGCGTACGCCGCAGCAGGGGCCGCTTGCCCGACACGGAGGCGACGTTGATGACGTCGCCGGCCCCGCGCCGGGTCATCGGCGGCAGGAAGGCGCGGCACATGAGGAACACACCGCGCACGTTCACGGCGAAGACCTCGTCCCACTCCTCGGGGGTGACGTCCGCCAGCGCCGCGACGGGCCCCGCGACCCCAGCGTTGTTGACCAGAATGGAGATCTCCTCGTCCGCGAGCTGCTCCGCGAGCGCCTCCACGTCGCCGGGCCGGGAGACGTCGCAGACGCGGTGGTCGACGCCCGGGCCGAGCCGTGCGGCCGTCTCCTCGAGCGTGCGCTCGGTGCGGCCCGTGATGACCACGCGCGCCCCGTCGGACAGCAGGGACCGGGCGATGGCGGCGCCCAGGCCGTTGCCGCCCCCGCTCACCAGCGCGGTGCGGCCCGCCAGCGGGGCCGTCGTGCCGGTCACGCGCCCGCCTCCTCGTTCCACGGCAGCGCGGCGCCGCCGTACTTGGCCGCGCGGACGTCACCCGAGCGCGCGTGCCCTTCGAACAGTTCGACACGTGCGGCGCGCCCGCACACCTCACCGAGCAGCGCGGAGGAGGACGTGTCGGTGACCTCCTGGTACGTCACCGTCTTGAGGTACTTTGCCGACCCACAGCCCGCCCGTGTAGCGGGCCGCGCACGCGGGTGGGCAGCACGTGATTGGTGCCGATCACCTTGTCGCCGTACGAGACGCACGTGCGCTCGCCGAGGAACAGCGCCCCGTAATCGTGCATCCGCTCCAGCGCCTGGCGCGGGTTCTCGGTGAGGACCTCCACGTGCTCACTGGCGTAGGAGTCGGCGGTCGTGAACGCCTCGTCGAGCGAGTCGACCACGACGATCTCACCGTGGTCGCGCCAGGCCGGCCCGGCGAAGTCCCTGGTGGGCATGGTGGGCAGCAGGCGTTCGATGTGCCGCTCGACCTCGCGGCCCAGGTCCTCGGAGGTGGTGACGAGGACGGCGGGGGAGTCGGGCCCGTGCTCGGCCTGCGACAGCAGGTCCACGGCGACCACGAAGGGATCCGCGTGCTCGTCGGCGATGACCAGGATCTCGGTGGGGCCGGCGAACAGGTCGATGCCGACCTCGCCGAACAACTGCCGCTTGGCTTCGGCGACGTAGGCGTTGCCCGGGCCCGCGATCATCGGCACCCGGCCGATGGTCTCCGTGCCGACGGCGAGTGCCGCGACGGCCTGCACCCCGCCGAGCAGGTAGATCTCGTCGGCCCCGCGAGATGCATGGCGGCGACGGTCGCGGCCGGGATCTCGCCCCGGATCGGCGGGGTGCAGGCAGCCACCCGCGAGACGCCGGCCACCTTGGCCGTCACGATCGTCATGTGGGCGGACGCGGTCAGCGGGTAGCGGCCGCCGGGCACGTACGCGCCCGCGCCGGAGACCCGGCACATGCCGGTGGCCGAGGCGCACGCCCGGCAGCGTCTCGATCTCGATGTCGTGCATCGAGTCGCGCTGCGCCTGCGCGAACGTCCGAACCTGCTGTTGTACGAAGCGGATGTCGTCCAGGACGGTTCCGGGCACGTCGGCGACGATCCGCGCGATGTCGTCCTGGGACAGCCGGAACGACTCGGGGCTCCAGTCGTCGAACTTCTCCGAGTACTGACGGACGGCCTCGTCGCCGCGCTCGCGGATGTCGTCGAGGATCGCGGTGACGCGCTCGGCGACGTCCGCGCGGGCTGCGCGGACCTGACCGGCGGGGACGGCGGACTTCAGGTGGTGTGGCATGGCGGCTCTTTCGTACGGAGGGAGGGAAGGGGTGGGGTGGAGGGCGGTGGAGCGGAGGGCCGGCCCGCCCGCGCGAGACGGCGGCCGGCCTGCACGGCTGTCACGAGGCCGTCGAGGACCGACGTGAGCGCATCCGGCCGCTCCCACGGAAGGAGGTGCCCGGCGTCCGGCACCGCGTGCAGCCGGGCGCCCGGGACGGCGTCGGCGATGGCCCGGTGGTAGCCGGGCGGGGCACAGGGCGTCGCGTGTGCCGCACACCACGGCCGTGGGGCAGCGGGCGGTGCGCAGGGCGGCGTGGGCGTCCCGGCGGGTGGCCTGCGCGGCGAGCTGGGCGCGTGCGGCACGGGCGCCGACCGAGCGGGCCATGCGGCGGTAACGCTCCGCGAGGCGGTCCGGCGCCGGGTCCCGGGCGAACATGCCCGGCAGGGGTCCGCTCGACCACGGCGTCGAACCGGCCCTCGCCGGCCAGCTCGTCCAGCGCGCGCCAGGCCGCGTACTGCTCGGGGGCGCGGCGCCCCCGCGTTGGTGGAGACGAGGCACAGCCCGGCGACTCGCTCGGGGCCCGGCGCACTACCTCGAACCCGACGATGGCCCCGAGGCTGAGCCCGACCAGCACGAACCGGCCAGTCGTCGCGGACGAGTACGGAGTCGGCCAGCTCCCCGACGGACGGCTCGGTCAGCGCGACGTGGTGCACCGGGTGCCCGTCCGGGAAGCCGACGTCCGACCACAGGCTCGCGTCGCACAGCATGCCCGGGACGGCGATCAGTGGCAGCTGCCCGTCCGAAGGGGCGGGGAGGGGAGGGGCATCAGCGGCGTGCGGCGTGGGGCAGGAGCGCGTACGGCGCGACGTACCCGTTGTGGTCGATGCCCAGACCGGCGTCGGCGGCGGCCTTGACGACCTCCTCGTCCCATTCGAGACGGACCCGTCCGTCACCGGAGTTGACCACGAGCAGATCGCCCCGGTCGTCGCCGACGTTCCGCAGGGTCCGCCAGGCGTCCTGCGGCACGGAGAGCATGTCGCGCGGGCCCAGTCGCACCGAGACCGGGTCCGTGCGGTTGAGGGTGATCTCCCACTGGCCGTCCTTCACGATGAGCGTCTGCGTCTCGTGCTGGCGGTGCGTGGAGACGCCCTGGCCCGGTTCGGCCCGCAGCCAGGCGACGCTTGTGGCCGTGCGGGTTGAAGATGCGCGGCTCCTGGTGCGGGTCCTCGGTCATGCCGTACCCGATGACACAGCTCAGGCGTGCGCCCGCACCGGGCAGCGAGCTGTCGAGGAACGGGTTCTCGGACCACACGAGTTCGTCCGTCGCGGCGATCCGGCGCCTCATCTCCTCGGGGCTGTAGTGGCGCAGCCGGTCGATGTGCTCCTGCGCCATCGGCCGCACGAGGTTCCACGCCCTCGCGGATCTCGTCCCCGGCGACGGTGTCGACGAGCTGGTTGTCCGCGGTCAGGTACAGGCCGTGCCCCCTCGGCCTCCCGCAGTACGGACGGGCCCCAGATGATGCCGCCGGTGTCGTCCATGCCGAGCACGGTGAACAGCCATCCGTCGTCCGGCCCGGTGTTGGTGAACCCGCGGAAGATCCAGGTCGGGACGGAGACGATGTCACCGGCGCGCAGCGGCAGCTCGCCCTCGGTGCCGTCGGCGCCCCAGCGCAGCAGGTACTCGCCCTCGGTGCAGACGAACACCTCGGCCGTGTAGTGCAGGTGCAGGTTGTTGGTGATGCCGTGGGGCATGGCCGCGGCACCGATATTGTAACCGTGCGGAAGGCGCAGATTGACGAACTGGCCGGCCGCCTGCGACACCCCGAACCGATCATCGCGTAGTTCTCCTTGCGGTCCGAGCCCGGCGTACGACAGTCGATGAACGCCTGGTTGCAGGAGACGAACTCGCTGCGGCGGATCGTGCGCCGGTCGAGTTCGGAGGGGGACACGACGGCATCGGGCATGACGACTCCTGTGGGTCTGGCGGTCCCGTGGACAGCGCGGGGAGTGCCGCGAACAGAGACTGGCCACGCGGCGTGTGAATACGTATGTATTCCCATGACCAGGGTGCCTCGCCGGCAATGTCAAGGGGGTGGGTCGGGATTGCCTTACGCCGGTTTCCGGCCGGCCGAGCGAAGAGGCTTTGCAAGCGACCCGCGTAGAACCGACCATCCGATACATACGTATCCCTGGCTGGGAGGGTGCGCGCGGGGGCGCGGCGAACTACGAGAAGAGGGTCGATGGCGATCACGAGTCATGACGTGGCGCGCTGGCGGGCGTCTCCCAGCCGACGGTGTCCCGTGCCCTGCAGGACGACCCCGGTGTCGCCGGTGACGCGGGAGAAGGTCAGAGGCGGCGGCACGCGCGCTGAACTATGTGCCGAGCGAAGTGGGCCGCTCCCTGTCCACCCGTTCCACGCGGCGGATCGGCGTCATCGTGACCGACCTGACCAACCCCTTCTACCCGCATGTCGTCGCGCCTCTGCACGACGAGCTCGAAAGCCTGGGCTACCGGATGATGCTCCTGACCGAGCGTTCCGACGAGGCGGTCGCCCAGGAGAACCTCCTGGACCAGTCGCTCGACGGCGTTGTCCTCGCGACGGCCACCACCGACTCCCGCCTCCCGGCCCAGCTGGACCGCCGCGACGTCCACGTACGTGTTCCTCAACCGGGACACCGGCCAGGCCGGCGACTACGCCTCCGTCGTCGACAACGAGGGCGGCGGCCGCCTCGTGGCCCGCGAGCTCGCGAGGCTCGGGCACCGCCGCATCGCGGGCATCTTTGGCGCCGACCAACACCACCACGGGGCGCGAACGGGAACTCGGCTTCCGCCTGGCTCGCCGACAGGGGCATCGGCCTGCCCGAGGACCGGGTCGTACGGGGGCCCTTCGGTCGACACCGGATACGGGGCCCTGCCCTTCCTGCTGGACGCGGCGCAGCCGCCCACCGTGTATGCGGCAACGACGTGGTGGCGGTCGGTGTCCTCAACGCGGCCCGCGCCGCCGGCCTGCGTGTACCCGGCGACCTCACGGTCATCGGCTTCGACGACCTCCCCACTGGCCTCCTGGGGGGTGCTCCGCCTCACCACGGTCCGCCATGACCTGCCGGAGCTGGCCCGTCAGGCGGCACGCCTGCTGGTCCGCCGCATCACGGGCGAGGCGGATCCCGCGGGCGAGCGCCTGGTCCTGCCGACGGAGTTCGTGCCGCGGGGACGCACGGGCCGCCGGCGTGAGCCGTCACCCCCGTACGGCATCGGTCGGCGAGGACGTCGAGGGCGTCTCGGCACCCGCCCGGGACTCGGCCGGAGGCTGTGCACCGAGCCGCCGCTGGCGCAGCGTTCCGACTCCGACGAGCACGGCGGCGAGTCCGAGCGACAGCCACAGTTCGAGCCGGTGCCCCGGTAGAACCGCCATGAGGACCAGTACGCCCGCGATGAACGCGATGGTCGCGAGCGTCAGGTACGGGAACGCCCACATCCGCACCTCGGACGGCTCGGGTCCTCCCCGCGCCGGGTCGCGTACTGGGTGAGCGCGATGACCAGGTACATCATCAGGGCGATCGCGCCGCTGGACGCGATGAGGTACGTGAACACCCCCGGCAGCACGTAGTTGGCGATCACGGCGACGACGCCGATGACGGTGGAGGCGACGACCGCGGTACGCGGCACCCCCGACGCGGACGTGACGGCGAAGGCCGCCGGGGCGTCGCCGCGCCGGGCCAGGAGAAGGCCATGCGGGACGCGGTGTAGATCGCCGAGTTCAGGCAGCTGCTGACGGCGACGACGAGGACGACGTCCATGATGCGCCCGGCACCGGGGATGTTCATGCGGTCGAGGACGGCTTGGTAGGAGCCGTCGGCCAGCGTGTCCGAGTTCCATGGCACGAGACTGACGACGACGAAGATCGATCCGATGTAGAAGAGCCCGAGCCGCCAGACGACGGCACGTACCGCCTTCTTGATGTTCTTCCTCGGCTCCTCGGACTCCGCGGCGGCGATGGTGACGATCTCGCTGCCCTGGGAAACTGAACATCGCGGTGAGCAGCCCGGCGAGATACGGCCATGCCGCCCTTCGGCGCGAACCCGCCCTCGCTCCACAGGTGACCGACTCCACGGGCGTCGGATCCCGGCAGCAGCCCGAGGACGGCGAGCACACCCAGGGCGAGGAACGCCACGATGGCGATGACCTTGAGGAGCGCGAACCAGTACTCGAACTCGCCGTAGTTGCGCACGGCGAGAGGTTGCTGCCGGCCAGGACGGCGATCAGCGTCAGGGCCGGTATCCAGCTGGGCAGCGGCGAGGAGCCCACCGAGGACCTCGCCGGCGGCGATCGCCTCGATGGGGATGACGAGGATGTAGAACCACCAGTACAGCCAGCCGATGGAGAAACCCGCCCAGCGGCCCAGGGCGCGGTCGGCGTACGTGGAGAACGAGCCGGTGTCGGGGTGCGCGACCGCCATCTCCCCGAGCATCTGCATGACCAGGACGACCAGGGCGGCCGCCAGGAGGAAGGAGATCAGCACGGCGGGCCCGGCCGCCGCGACGGCGGTGGAGGAACCGACGAAGAGTCCGGCCCCGATCACCCCACCGATGGAGATCATGGTGATCTGGCGGCCCTTGAGTCCTGGGTGAGGGGCGGTGCCGGGGGGTTCCCGACGGGGAGCGGGTGAAGAGCGGTGGTGCATGGGAGACCTCGGGGGAGGAGGAGAGGGGACCGGAAGCCCGGCCGGAGGGGCGGGCCGTGCCGTCCGCGGCGCCGCGGAGAAGTGGTGGGCCTGCCGTCCGCGGCGCCCCGGAGCGCCCGCGCCGCGTGTCGCGGGCGCCCCGGGGATCCAGCCGTCCCGTCCGCGCGGCGGCGCCGTGACGGCGATGGTTCAGAGCCGCTCGCGCAGCGGCGCGGGGACGGAGTCGAACGCCGAGGACGTACGGCCGACCCGGTCGATGCGCACGGTGGCCGTCGCCCCGTGCGCGGCGAGACCCTCGAAGGCGGAGATTCGCTCGACGGCGGGCGCCAGAGCGGCCGTGCCCTCCTCGGTCGCCCGCTGGTAGGTGAGCGGCTTGAGGAAGCGGGAGACCGACAGGCCCGCGTTGTAGCGGGCGGTCTTGCCCGTCGGCAGGACGTGGTTCGTACCGGCGATGCCCTTGTCGGAGTACGCCACGGTGGACCACGGGCCGATGAACAGCGAACCGTAGTTGGTCAGGTTGCGCAGGTAGAAGTCGTCGTCCTCGGTGTGCACCTCCAGGTGCTCGGGACCCAGGACGTCGGCGACGGCGACCGCGTCGTCCCGGTCCCGCTACGACGATCACGGAGCCGAAGTCACGCCAGGCGGGCCCTCGCGATGTCCCGAGTCGTCAGCCTCTCCAACTGGCTCTCCACCTCGGCGGCGACCGCGCGGCCCATCGCCTCGGAGGTGGTGATGAGCGCGGCGGGCGAATTGGGACCGTGCTCGGCCTGACCGAGCAGGTCGGCCGCCACCCACGCCGGGTCGGCGCTGTCGTCGGCGATCACCGCCACCTCCGACGGGCCCGCGAGCAGATCGATGCCGACCCGGCCGAACAGCTGCCGCTTGGCCTCTGTGACGAAGGCGTTGCCCGCGCCGACCAGCATGTCGACCGGCGCCTCCCCCGAGGAGACCGAAGGCCATCGCGCCCAGCGCCTGGACACCGCCGACGGCGAACACCCGGTCGGCCCGGGACAGGTGGGCGCCGTACAGGACGGCGGGGTGGGCGCCGTGCTCGCCGGACGGCGGCGTGCACGCCACGACCGTCGGCACACCGGCCGTCTTCGCGACGTTGACGGTCATGAACGCGCTGGCCAGCAACGGGAACCGGCCCGCCGGCAGATACGCCCCACACGGGAGACGGGGACGTACCGCTGGCCGCAGTTCACCCCGGGGGCCAGCTCGATCTCGAAGTCGGTCAGGTGCCCGCGCTGCGCGGCGGCGAAGCGGTGTGTGCGCTCGTACCCCATCTCCAGCGCGGTACGGACGTCCGGGGGCAGCGCGTCCCCGGACTTCTTCAGCCCGGCCTCGCCGATCTCCAGGTCGCCGGACCAGCCGTCGAGCTCCTCGGCGTAGGCGCGGACCGCGTCCATGCCCTTGCGCTCGATCTCCCGCAGCATCTGCGAGACCCGCTCGACGACCTTGGGATCGCGCTGGGCGGGAGGGCCGTCGACGGCGGGCTTCTTCAGCCACTGGAGAGGGGGAAGGACTCTGTGCTTCTTCGTGCGTGATCTGCATGCCGGGAACGCTAAGCGCGACACAGCCACAGGACTAGAGGGGGCCAGTCCTGAGTGAACCACAGGGTTTCCCTGTGGCTTGTGCGGCGGGCCGGTCACACCGCCAGGTTCTGGCGCAGCTCCCGCAACGTGTCCTCGGCCAGCCGGGCCAGTTCCCGGGTGGCATGCGACAGCTTGGCCGGCCCCGGCGGCGGACCAGCGCGATCGTGTCGTACAGCGGCTCGGCGAACGACGCGGTGTGCAGCTCCGACGGGAACGACGGGCCACTGACGACCGCGCGGCTGGCGATCGTGTCCCCGACGCCGACCGCGGCCAGCTTCACGGCCGCCTCGACGTACTCCAGCTCGATGAGCGGATCGATCCGCACGCCGGCCAGCTGGGCGCGCTCCGCGAGCTGCCGCCGCGTCAGGTCCTGCCACCCGTAGTGGGCGTCGTACAGCACCAGAGGGGCGCGAGAACGCCTCGATGGTCACGGGCGTGCGCGTGCGCTCCGGGTCGGCGCTGACGGTAGAACACCTCGTCGCGCAGCAACGGTGTGACCGCGAGTTCCTCGTCGTCGACCGGGAGGACGACGAGCCCGGCCTCGATGCGCCCGGCGGCCACGGCGGCGGCGGTCTCCGCGGAGTTCTGGCCGACGAGGCCGGACCCGGACCTCGGGATAGCGGGCGTGGAACATCTGCACGAGGTCGGCGAGCAGGTAGTAGTCGGCGTTCCGGAGCACTCGAACGTCGCCGTGCCGCCGCCGAGCAGGCCCAACGAGTGCACGGCGCGAACACCGCTGTCCGCCGCCGCCAGCGCCTCCTGCGCGCTGGCAGCAGCTCCTGGCCGGCGGTCGTGAGGGTCAGCGATGCGGCTGCCGCGGACGAACAGCTCCGCGTCCAGTTCCGCCTCCAGGCGCCGGACCAGCTCGGAGGCCGAGGCCTGGGCGATGTCCATGGCCTTGGCGCGGCGGTGAACGACCCGAGCCGCTCGGCCTCGACGAAGGCCCTGAGCTGGTTGAGGGTCGCGCGGTCCGTCCTTCCCGGAAGGACGCGGCCGGAACGGATGAGGGCCAGGTGACAGACATGCCGGAACCTTACGGGGACCAGCGGCCCCCACTGGAACGCGGACACAGGTTTCTCCTGTGGATGTCGCAGGAGAGGCCGGGCTTGTCCCGCGCGCGGCCGGATGATTCGCTGCTGCGCACCCCCTTCGTCCCTACGCCACCGAACGCGGAAGGTGCCCTTCGCCATGCCCACCCCCCTGCCGCTCGGCCTGGTGCAGACGGCCGCCCTCCACCACGCCGACGACAGCCTCGGCCTGTTCGCCGACCAGGTGCGCCGGCTCGCCCGCACCCACCAGCCGTCCGGCTGTTCGCGTTCCCCGAACTGCACCTGTGCGGGCACCGGCCGGACGAGGACCCGAGCGGGTCATGCGCGCCGCGGCACAGGAACTCGACGGCCCCAGAGGCACGATGCTGGCCGGTCTGGCCCGCGAACTCGGGCTGTGGCTCGTCCCCGGAAGCGTCTACGAGCGTGGCGACGACGGGCGGGTCTGCAACACGGCACCGGTGTACGCACCCGACGGGAGGCGGGTCGCCGAGTACCGCAAGATCTTCCCATGGCACCCCTACGAGACCACGGCGGCAGGCGACCGCTTCGTCGTCTTCGACGTGGAGGGCCACGGACGCGTAGGCCTGTCGATCTGCTACGACGCCTGGTTCCCGGAGGTCACGCGGCACCTGGCGTGGCAGGGCACCGACCTCGTGCTGAACCTCGTACGCACACCTACCGTCGACCGTACCCAGGAACTGGTCATCGCCCGCGCCAACGCGATCGTCAACCAGGTCTTCATGGCCAGGTGTGAACGCCGCGCCCCGGACGGGACAGGCCGCAGCGTCGTGGTGGACCCCGAAGGGCCGGACACGCGCCGAGTCCGGCTCGAACCCGAGATCGTCGTGACGGACGTCCCCCGACCTCGCCGGGGCCCGCCGGGTCCGTGAGGACGGCACCGCCGGTCTCACCCGCGTCTGGGACCCGTTCGAGCACGGCCCGGCAGCCGCTGGAACTCCCCCTGTGCGAGGGCCGGATCGACCCGGCGCGGTGGCGCAGCGGACTGCCACGCCGGTGACCGGCCGGAACCTCGGCAGCACCGTCGCCAGGCACCGGCCCCGCCCGAGTGGCGCCCATGGTCCTGCCCCGCTGGTGCACTCCGCCGGGAGGTACCCGCCGTCCACGGCGAGCACCGTGCCGGTGACGAAGGCGGCGTCGGCTCCCGCCAGGAGGCGACGGCGCCGGCCACTTCACCGGCCTCGCCCCAACGGCGCATGGGGGTGCGGGTGATGATGCGTCGGTTCGCCCTCGTCGTTCGCCTGTGCGTCGTCGGTCAGCCCGGTACGGATCCAGCCGGGCGCGACGGCGTTGACCCGGATGCCTTCCCGCGCCCAGGCCACCGCGAGTGCCTTGGTGAGCTGCACCACGCCGCCCTTGCTCGCGCTGTAGGCCGGGACCCTGGGACCGCCGAAGAAGCTCAGCATGGAGGCGACGTTGACGATGCAGCCGTGCGGCGCGGCCGCCAGGGCCTCGCGGGCGGCCAGGCAGCACCGCATGGCGGCGGGTGAGGTTGACCGCGACCACGCGCTCGAAGGCGTCGATCTCGTACTCGCGGTCCCGGGCGATGACGCCGGCGGCGTTGACCAGGACGTCGACCCGGGCGAACTGCGCCAGCAGAGAACGCACTTCACAGTCCCGGGTCACGTCCACCGTCACCGCACGTATTCCTCGCGGAAGGGGTGTCCTCGACGCCGTCGGTGTGGAGGTCGGCCACGGTGACCTCGTCGCCGTCGGCCGGCGAACTGCCTCACGACCGCTGCCCCGATGCCGCGAGTCCCCCGGTCACGACGACGGTCCTGCCGCCTGGCGTCGTCCTTGGTCCAGCGTGCACGGCTGCTCCTTGGTGTTCCGTCTCGTTGATGTGCCGACGCCGATTGAACGGCAGGTCCGTACCGCGCCTCAGCGTCATGCGCGAGGGGATGGCAGCCGTGCGACTGCCGACGAGGACGGGCGGGCGAACCGGGTGCGCCAGTGCGAATGGCCTCGATTCCCTTACGGAATGAGTGTCGAGACGTGAGGTGACCCGCGGGTTGGGTGGTGCCGCGGCCGGGCCGGACCCGGTTGCCCGGCCGCGCGCGTACCGCCGTACGTCCACGTAGACAGGGCGGCGGGACAAACCGAAGCAGCCAGGACGGAGAGGGACTCGCACCATGAACGCCTCATCCCAGCCCGCCAACTCCTCGCGGTGGCGGCCCCGTCATCCCGCACTCATCGGTCGTGCCACCGGAAATAGCCGTGCCCGCGCTGCGCGGACGACGACCGAGTATGGGTGCCGCAGGCGCCCGACGTCTGGTTCCGGCCGCTGATGTTCAACACCGTCACCGGACAGTGGTGCAACCTCCTGAAGGTCACGGCAGCCGGCATCGTGTCGCGTCACCGCCACCCCGGCGCCGTGTTCGGCTACGTCCTCAAGGGCAGGTGGCACTACTACGAACACGACTGGGTCGCCGAGGCCGGACACTTCGTCTACGAGCCCCCGGGAGAGATCCACACGCTCGCCATGCCGAGGACTGTCAGGAAATGATCACGTTCTTCAACATCACCGGTGCCATGGCACTACGTCGACGAAAACGGCGTGCAGACGGGGGGTACGAGGACACGTTCAAGAAGATCGACATGTGTCGCGGAGCACTGCACGAAGGTCGGGCTCGGGGCCCCTTCCTGGATGCAGTTCATCCGCTGACGTACCGCGCTGCACCCGCGGCCGGTACCACCGGCGCCGGGTGCGTCCGCACCGCGCGAGCAGGTCAGCCCGCGGCCGACCTGATCTCCTCCACGGTCCTGCGGTGCGGAATGGGATCGACAGCGCCCAGTCCCGTGGTCGTCAGGGCCGCGCCACCACGCGTACTCGGCCGCCGCCAGTGGGGTGTCGCCCGCCAGCAGACGGGCCCCGAAGGCGCCGTCGAACGTGTCACCGGCGCCCGTGGCGTCCACCCGGACGCACGGTGTGCGCCGGGATGTGGGGTGGTGGCGCGCGTTCGAGGCAGCGCACCGCTGTCGCCCATCTTCAGTGCCACCACTTGGGGCCCGAGGCGGGCGAAGCGCTCACGACCGCTTCGGCGTCTGTCTCGCCCGTGACGAGTTGCCCCTCCTCCAGGCTCGGCAGCACGATGTCGGCCAGGGACGCGCTGTGCAGGATCACGGCTCGCGCCCGCTCCAGCGGCCACAGCGCGGGACGGTGGTTCGGGTCGTACGAGACGAGAGTGCCCGCCTGGCGCGCCGCCCCCATGGCGTGCAGAGCGGTGTCGCAGGCGGAGGACGAGATCGCCTGGGTGATGCCGCTGACATGCAGGAGGCCCGCCCGGGCGACGACATCCAGCGGTATGTCGGCCGGAGACAGACGGCTGGCGGCCGACGCGGCGCGCCGGTAGGTGAAGCGGTGCCCGGCTTCCGGCTGGCGCGTGACGAAGTACAGCCCCGTCTCCCCCGCCGGGTTCACGGATCACGGCGGAGGTGTCGATGCCGTTGCTCCGCCACATGTCCAGCAGCAGGTGTCCGAGGGCGTCGTCACCGATTCTCGTGAGGTAGCCGGTGCGGGCCCCGGCGCGGGCCGCTGGCGACGGCGGCGTTGGACGTGTCGCCGCCGAAACCCAGGGTGAAACCGTCCGGCTCCGGTGAGGGAGGCCCTCGTTCTCCGCGTTGAACTCGGCCAGCGGTTCGCCGAGGGCGAGGAACTCCGCGAACCGGGAACCCGTACTGCTGTGCTGCTCGGCGTCGTCGCTCGGAGAGGCTGCGTCGGAGGTGGTCATGTCTCAGATCCGGTGGTAGCGGGCGAGGCCGGCGCGCAGCGAACCGGAGTCGAGGATGCAGGTGGGTCTGCTCCTCCCGCCTCGATCTCCTGCGGTGCGCCGGACGGCGTCCCACGAGGGTCGGCCGGGACACGTACGACGCGCGTCCCGGTCGGCGACGATCAGGTCGGGGCGGATATCGACGCTGCCGACCACCACCGGCTCGTTGAGGGACACGGTGCGCATCCGGCCCAGGTGGTGGCCGGCACCGTCGGTGGCGTACGCCGCGAAGCCGGGGAAGTCCCGGGTAATCTCGGTGATGTCCCGGACGCTCCTCGTTCATCACACAGCCGGCCAGCTGGCGGGCCACGGCACCGGCCGACAATCAGCCTCCCCACACGGCGACGTCGGCACCGGCCCGCGTCGATGCAGGATGATGCTGCCGGCAGCGGCCTGCGTCGATGGCCCGCAGCGCGTGCTCGGGAGGCAATGACTCGTCGGCCGGGATCTCCGCACCGTCACCACGGGACCGGCGAGGAAGTGCCGGTTCCCGGGGCGACCTGGTGGACGGCGCCGGTCAGGGTAACCGCGCCGGCCGTGCTAGCTCCACGGCGTCGGCGAGGGAGGCCGTGGTGATCGACCGAAACGCCTCGAGGACGTCCTCGGGGTAGTGAGCGGACTCGCGCGAGGAAGCGTCGGCGGAAGTGGTGTCGGACATGAAGGCGTAGCCCTTTCGTCGAATGGCAGCAAAGAACAAGAGGGGGCAAGGAAGCGGGGAGGAGGGCGGGAGGCGTGAGAGGACGAGGGACAGGTGAGGCGCGGATCAGGTGAGGCGCGGTTCAGGTGAGGCGACGCGGGCGGGAGTCAGGCGGTCGCCTCCGGCTTGACCGGCTCCCGGCCGCGGCGCTCTTTCCCGCCCCTCGCCCCGGCCCGGTCGGTCGGAGCCCAGCGGGACGAGCGAGCGCAGGACGAACCCGTACACCAGGGCGCCCACCAGGGACATCCCGCCCCGCCACCGCGAGGCGGCACGAGGTAGGACCCGTCGAACGTGTCCAGCAGCGCACCCACGACCAGCGGGCTGACGAACCCGGCCAGATTGGAGGCCAGCCCCTGAATACCCGCGATGGATCCCACGTTGGCAGGACTCAGCGCCACGTCGGCGGGCAGGGCCCACAGACTCGACGCGGCGAAGCACAGTGCGCACTGGGACAGGGCGAGCAGGGCCAGCGCGGCGTACGCGTTCTCGACGTAGCCGGCGAGGACGATCCTGGAGGACAGCACGAGGCCCGTGACGAGGGCGGGAACTTAGCGCGCACAGTCTGGAGCGGCCCCCGGACCAGCAGCCACTTCTGCAGCCAGCCGCCGAACCACTGCGCGGGGATGGCCAGCCAGCGCCGGAAGCATGCCGAGGAAGCCGAGTTTGAGAGCAGGTCGAAGCCCCGCTCATCCACCAGGTAGGACGGGAACCAGGTGATGAAGTACAGGACGAACGACAGGCAGAAGAAGCCGAGGACCATGCCCCACACCGTGCGGTAGCGCAGCAGCTGCAACCACGGCATGGCCGGAGGGCCGTCCTGACCGGCCGTGGCAGTCGCACCGTCCCGGATGTAGGCGCGCTCCGCTTCTCCGAGGCGCGGGTGCTCGTCGACGTCCCGGTAGAACTTCAGCCACAGCATGCTGAACGCCAGGCCCAGCATTCCGGCGGCCACGAAAGAACCGCGCCAGCCGAGCCAGGCGATGACGGCGGTCGTGACGGGCAGCGCGATCGCGGTGCCGGCGCGTCCGCCGCTGTCGAGATGATCGACGCGGCCATGCCCCGTTCGCGCACCGGGAACCAGCGCCCGACGATCTGCGAACTGGACCGGGTACGCGGGCGACTCCACCGCGCCGAGGCCAACCGGAGCATCAGCAGCACGATGAAGCCGGTCGCGGCGCCCACCGCATCGTGGATTACCGACCAGGCGATCAGGGCGAAGGCCATCATCCGGCGCGCGCCGAAGCGGTCGACGAGATAACCGGCACCGGGCGGAAGGCCGCGTACGTCCAGAAGAAGGCGCCGAGCAGAAGGCCGGTGACGGTCTTCGACAGGCCCAGCTCCTCCTGCATGGACGGCAGCGCGATGCTCAGGTTCGCGCGGTCCAGGTAGTTGATGGTGATGGCGCCGAACGAAAGCAGATCATCGACCAGCGGACGCGCCCGGGCGGCGGTGCGGGCGGCGGGACTTGGGTCATCGAGAGCCCTGTTGCGAGCGGGCACCCGGGACATGAGCGCGAGCGGGCCAGGCGGGCGTGCCGGGACATCCGCTTGTCTGCGCTCGGCACTACGTCGGCGCGGCCTGGAGACGCAGCCCTCGTGGCGGTCGGCCGGACGAGAGGCAGTGGCGGGGACAATGGAGCGTGAGCGTAGAACGGTTGGGACGACGCGGTTAAGCCGGCGGCGCGGATGCGCCTATTCGTCTTCCGGATCAGCCCCTCATCCGCAGGGCACGACACTCTTGCCGACGACCCTCGCGGGGGCGTGCACCCAGGCGGCATGTTGCGAACAGATCTGCGTCTCGAGTGATTGGTCTCCTTCCTCGGCGTCATCGACACGGGAAGTTTCAGCGCGGCGGCCGAGGTAGTGCATCGCTCGCAGCCCCGGGTCAGCGTGCACGTCGCCGCACTCGAACGAGCGGCCGGTGTCCCGCTGTTCGACCGGGATCAGCGGCCGGTCGCGCTCACCGACGCGGGTGCCGTCCTCGCCGAGCACGCGCACGATGCTGCGCCAGCTGTCCGACGCGGAGGACCGGATGGCCGCGCACCGGGGGCCGCCCGTGGCATCGTCACCCTGGGCAGCTTCCCCAGCGCGAGCGCCGCGTTCGTGCCGCAGTTGCTGGAACGCATGGCGCGTACCCGGCCCGCCATCAAGGTCGTCCTGGTGGAACGCCCCACCCTGGAACTCGACGGCGCGCTGGCCGGGGCGAGGTGGACATCGCCCTGCGCCCCGCATGTCTCCGCCGCCGGGCCCGTCCGTGGAGTCACGCCCGCTGTGGTGGGAAGGGCTCCGTCGTCGTCCACCGGCCCGACCATCCGCTGGCGGGCTGCCGGAGCCGTTTGCCCGGTCGGCAGGGTCGCGCAGTATCCACTGATCCGCGATAGGCAGGCTGGGATCTCCCAGGCCATGGGCTTCAGACGTACCGGGCGTTCGGGGAACGCGGCTTCGAGCCCAACGCCGTCCAGGCCACCAACCAGCCCCAGACACTCATCGGCCTGGTCCGCAGCGGCTGGGCATCGGGGTCCCCAATGTGCTGGCGGTCACCTCGGCGGACGCCACCGGGGTCGTGGCGCGGATGATGGACGTGCCGTGCGGCCGGCGGGTCGCCGTCCACTGGAACGCGACCAACCCCCTGACACCCCGCCGCGCGGACCCTGCTGAGGAGATCGAGTCCTCCGACGTCCCGAGCGGCACCGCCGTCTCGCCCCAATTGCCGCGGCCACCGTCCCCTCCCCTGACCCGCGTGGACGACGTGCCGCCCGGCCGCTATTCGCCAAGCGAATCCGGGTATCCTTGCCGCCCGGTCCTTCCTGTCCCCGAACACGCCCCTACTCTTTCGGTCGGTCCGGAACGCGGACATCAACCTCCTCAGAATTCCGCGTGCCGAATGGTGCTCGCTCGCACCGCCTCATTCCCGGCCGGAAATGTCCCTTGGTGCGTCCGGGCGCGCCTCCCGTGGATCTCCCTGGAGGAAATCCGATGCGAAGCCGAAGTATCTGGCGTCCGCCACGGCCGGTGTATCCGTGCTGCTCGCCGGTGGAGATGGCCGTCACGGCATTCGCCGTCCCCGGCGGCTCGCCCCAGCACGGAGCGCCCGCCGGTACGAGGCCGGGGCGGGAGCGCGGACGTGAAGTCCGGGCCGGCGGCCGCGTCGGCCACATCGCGGGACGTCAATCCCGTCGCGTCGAAGGCCGGTGGCACTGACCGCCGACTGGAAGGGCGCCCGGTTCCCCCGACGGCCGCCCCAAGGTCTCCGACGACCTCCTCAAGCGCATGAAGGTCGTCTCGATCGAGATTGAGCGTGGGGCTACCTCAAGGGGCGAGGGTACGCGAACCAATTCGCGGCGGCTGGCAGATGATCCCACGAGAACAGGACGATCATCGGTAGCGCACTCTGGCCAGTACATGCCGAGCAATCCCGGCCTGGAAAAGAGAATGACCGACGCCGGCCACGCCGCGAGGAAACGACGGCCAGATGAACACCTGGCCGATCGGCCTGCAGAAGGGCGACGCGTACGGCGTCGCGGACGGATTCCGGGAAGGTCCAGGACGGAACGCTCATCGGCGGAAACCTCGGCAGCACGATCCACAAGAAGACCGGCAACGGCGTCGTCTTCGACGGGACCCTGCGGGACCTGGAGGAGCTGGAGGACATCAAGGGGTTCAACGCCTTCGTCCGCGGCTGGCACCCCTCGTACATCCAGAACGTCATGCTCACCGGCGTCCAACCGTGTCACCCGGATCGGGGAGGCCGTCAATGCTGCCCGGCGACATCGTGATCGCCAAACGCGAGGGCGTCGTCTTCGTCCCGGCGCACCTCGCCGAGGGCCTCATCGAGGATGCCGAGGTGTCGCTGCTGCGCGACATGTTCACCAAGGAACGCCTGGCCGACGGGACCTACACGTCGGGCCAGTTGGACCAAGGGCTGGGACGAGGTCGAGCAGAAGATCAAGGACGACTTCCTCGGCTGGCTGAAGGAAAACAAGGACAAGCTGCCGGTCCCGGCCGACCGGGTCCAGGAAATCATCGACGCCTCCGACTGAGCGCGCCTCGGCTGAACACCGGGTTGCAGGCACACGCCCAGCCACCTCGGCTGGACACCAGTGGCCGGCACCCACCGCGTGCGGACCGGGCCCCGCCCAATCACTCGCCACCCCCACGTCATCGGCCGCCCGCCCGTGCGGCCGCTCCCTAACACCCCGGCCACGGCGGGACCTTGCCACCGCGGCCGGGGCATCCCCGGGTCCCCGACCCCACTCACGCCCGGAAACGAGGCTCACCCCATGCGCGACGAAGCGTCCGCCCCGAAGAGACCACCCGCTCCGAGGGAAAGTCCCGGCGTGGCCTGCCAAGCTCTCCGCCGCCGGTCTGGGCGGCCTCAGCCTCGGCGCCCTGGCCATGCGGCCCGTCGAGGAGCAGGTCGACTACCTCTCCCAGAACGTCAGCCGGGCCTCCAAGCCCTCCCAGCTGAAGATCACCGACCTGCGGGAGGCCGTCCTGGACGGCGTGCCCCTTCACCAGCCCCATCGTCCGCATCTCCACCAATCAGGGCATCAGCGGCTACGGCGAGGTGCGCGACGACGCGGACAAGCGCTACGCCCTCGAACTCAAGTCCCGCCTGCTCGGCGAGAATCCCTGCAACGTCGAGATGCTGTTCAAGCGCATCAAGCAGTTCGGCAACCACGCCGCCGCCGCGCGGTGGTGTGTCCGGCGTCGAGATGGCCCTGTGGGACCTGGCCGGCAGGCGTACGGCGTGCCGGTGTTCGCGCTCTGGGCGGCGCCTACCGCAAGAAGATCCGCCTCTACACCGACACCACGGAGTCCGAGAACCCAAGGAGTACGCGCGCCCGCATGAAGGACCGCGTCGACAAGGGCTTCACCTACTCAGATGGACCTCGGCCTGGAACTCGTCGCCAGAAGCCGGGCACCGTCGTCGGCAGGAGCTACTGGGACGACAACCTGGAGCAGTACAACGGCGACCCGGGGTCGTACGGCCAGACGCACACTAACTTCACGATGGTGCAACTCACCGACAAGGGCCTGGAGATGATGGCCGAGTACGTGGAGGCGGTGCGGGACGCCATCGGGTACGACATACCGATGGGCATGGACCACACCGGCCACTTCGACGTCAACACCGCGATCCGGCTGGCCAACCGCTCGAGCGGTACAACCTGGCGTGGCTGGAAGACCTCGTCCCGTGGTTCCACACCGAGGACTGGAAGGAGATCACCAAGGCCGTCAACGTCCCACGATGACCGGCGAGGACATCTACGGACTCGAGGCCTGCCGCAAGCTGTGCGACGAGGACGCCGTCGACCTGATCAGCCCGACCCGGCCACGGCCGGCGGCATCCTGGAGACCAAGCGCATCGGTGACTACGCCGCCGAGAAGGGGCAGGCGATGCCCCTGCACTACGCCGGCTCCCCGGTGGGCGCCATGGCGAGTGCGCACATCGCGGCGGGCCACGGAGACGTTCGTCGCCCTCGAGTACCACGCCACGGACGTGCCGTTCTGGAACGACCTCGTCCAGCAGGAGGAGCCCTTGATGAACAAGGGCTGGTACCAGCTCACCGACAAGCCGGGGCTGGGCATCGAGATGGACGAGAAGGAGATGGCCAAGCACCCTCCTCAGGGCGAAGCTCTTCGCCCCGACCCCGAGTGGAGCAAGAAGGTCGCCTGGGACCGCACCTGGGCTGATCGGACGGGCCGGTGGCCTGTGCGCGGCGGCGCGTGGCGTCCGCCGCGTACAGGCTACGGCCTCTACCGTGGCGGGAACGAGGGAGCGCCGCTTCGGGACTGGGCGGCGGCCGCGAGGGGAGCGCCGCGAGCCGCACGCAGCGCGCCACCGCCCGCAGCGCGGGGAGTCGGGCGCGGTCGGTACGTCTGCCCAGTGCCATCTCCCGGTGCGTGGGCGTGCCGGTGAGCCGGACGGACGTGACGTCCGTCAGATCGGTCGCGTGCAGAGCCAGGAGGTCCGCCACGCCCACACACCGCAGCCGAGTCGGACGAGTGCCACGACGGTCTGCGCCTGCGGCGGCGCGGAGAGCGGCCGGGGGCCGGCCGGGGTCGTGCGACGGCAGGCTCGCCCGCCCGGCGCGGCCGGCACCGGGCAGCACCCCGGCCAGGGCGTCCGCCGCGTCGTCCGTCATCACCGCGGGGACGGCCGCACCAGTTCGGCGAGGGACAGCCGCGCCGGCAGCTCGGTAGCCGACGTCCCCGGCCGCCCACGAGCTGACGAACTGCTCCGCACAGGCGCGACCACCCAGGAGAGGGTTCGGCGTCCCTCCCCGTCGCCGCTGACGGGGACGACGGCCCAGGTCGACCCTCCCGCAACTGAATCCTGAGCGCGGCCGTGGTGTCCTCCGGCCGTCCTCGACCCACACGTCCGGCCGGACGCGCCACCCCAGCTTTCCACATCAGGGTCCGGGGCAGGAGGAAGGGTGCCCGCCAGGGCGCGGATGCCGAGGCGTACCTCGCTCACGCCGCCCGCGGCGTGCCTCGGCACCGGCCGTCTCGGTCAATGCGCCAAATGCTGACGCAGCACCATCCCGGCCAGCGGCAGCGACTCACGGCCACTCCGGGGGTCAGGACCGTCGGCGGCAGCGTCCGGTCGACAGCTTCACGTGCAGGGCCTTCTCCAGCGCCGCCACATGTGCGCTGACCCGCGACTGGGACCGGTACAGCGCGGCGGCGCCGCGGAGAACCCTCCCGTGCTCGGCCACGGCCACGAAGCTGCGCAGCCACTCCGTGCGGTATTCCAACGGGTCCCCGATTCCCTCTGCAGGGACCGGCCGTCCGCACGGTGCAGCGGCGTCTGCGGCGGTCCCGCCTCGGAAACACGGAAGAAAGCTGGCCGTCGAGGACCGAACCCTCATCGGGCATCCAGGCGGATTCGCACCGTACCAGCCGGTGCGCCAGCAGAGGACCTCACAACCCGGCCCGTCCTCCCCGCCCGTCGAGCCGGTCGGGGTGAGCACGCGAGCCCGCCGACCGCCACCCGATCTCCCTGGCCGGGTTCAGCACGGTGGTGGGGGCCAGGGAGACCAGCGCCGCCGCCTCGATGTCGTCGTAACCGGTGATCGCCACCCGGCCGGGCACCGGCAGGCGCAGGTCCGTGCCGTGTCGGGGGCGCCGATCGCGATGAGGTCGTAGCGCGAGACGATCGCGTCCGGGCGGTTCGGCGGCGGCCAACAGCCGGCGGCGCCCGCCCGGCCGCCCTCGCGGGTGAAGTCCGTCCACACGACGAGGTCCTCGAGGCGCCGCGAGCCCGGCCTCGGTCAACTTTCTCCCGGTAGCCGCGATGACGATCGCCGCCCGGTTCGGCGCGGTGCGCCGCCGATAGGCCGATCCGCCGGTAGTCCGCGGTCGCGCACCAGAGTGCCGTACCAGGTCCCGCATGCCCTCGGTCTCGGCGGCGTGCAAGCGTCCCCCGGCCCGGCGTCCAGTCGGCCGCCCAGCCACACCACGGGCGCCCCGGTCGCCAGCAGCGCGTCGAGCACCCCCTCGTCCGTGGGGTGCCGGCCCAGCACCAGGCCGTCGATCCGGCGTGCCGTGAGCTGCCGCATCACCGCGCGGACCCGGGACGGCTCCTTCAAGTCTCGCACACCACCGTCGGGTAGTCCTCGGCCAGCGCCGCCTCCTGCAGACCGGCGGCCAGTTCGGCGTTGAAGGGGTTGGTGATGTCCGAGCACCACCAGGCCGAGCAGACGCGTGCGCTGAGTGCGCAGTCCGCGCGCCGACGGGTCGGCCTGGTATCCGGGCGCCGTACGACCTCCCCTCCACCCGGGCGCGGGTGGCGGCCGACACCGGCCGGCGGCCGCTGAGCACATGGGACACCGATGGTGACGCTCACCCCCGCCGTCGTCCGCCACGTCCACGATGGTGGCCCGGCCGTTGTGCCGCATCCCGCCTCTCGTCACCCGGCGAGGGTCTGCCCCGCCGTTCGTTCGGTCTCCCGCACTCACCCAAATGCAAAACGATTTTCTTGGCGTCGCTGCTCCGGGCCGACGCCGAGATGCGCAGCCCGCGCCCAAGCCTGTGCTCCCACGGTCCCCCATGTGATGCGAAACGATTTGGATTGGTCGCGGCCTCCCCTCCACCCTCCGGCCGCGCAGGGCTTGCCTCAGCGCCACAGGGACTGCTTCGGCGCCGCCCTCGCGGCCGCCGGCGGCGCTGGCACTGACCGGCTGCTCGGGTCGCGGCGGCACCGTCGACGGCGCACGACCCTGCGCTTCAGGGCCCCAACACCGCCGAAAGCCTGGCCCCTGACCAAGCGCTGTACCGCACGGCCGGCCGCGGTCCAGGGTCGACTACACCGCCATTCCGCCCACCCAGCTCAGCGACGTCTCCAACTGCGGCTGACCGCGAAGGACCCGCCATCGACATCTACTTCGCCGACCAGCCGCGCGTCCGGCCCTCGCCGCCACGCGGCTTCCTCACGGCTCTCGGCGCCACCCGCCACGGCACCGTCGCCCCGGGCCCGCGCCGCCGTCAGCGAGGACGGTGCGCACGCCAGTTCCTGGGACGGACACCTGTGGTCACTGCCGTTGTGGACGTCGACGAGTACCTCTTCCACAACACCCGCCTGCTCAACGCCGCCGGCGTCCGCCCCGCCCACGCCGACCCACGGCCGACCGCTGGACGTGGGAGGGAGGTCGCCGAGGCCGGCCGCCGCACCCCGGACCGCACCGGCGCCCGGGTACGCCCTGAGGGTCCTTGAACAGATCCAGTCCCTACTACCTCCAGCCCCTCGTGGAGGGCCTGGGCGGCAGCTCCGGCATCACCGGCGACGACATGCTCACCCCAGCGGTCACCACCGACGGCTGGGTCCGCGCACATGACCTGGTACGGCCGGCCTTCGCCGACGGCCTCGCACCCCGGGCCGTCACGCAGCCCAGACCTCCTCGCTGTTTAGCACCGGCAGAGGCCGCCTTGTCGTCGGCGGCCTCCAAACTGAGCGAGTTCGCCGGTGAAGGGCCTGGACTGGGGTGTCGCCCGCTTGCCGTACTTCGCCGACGGCCGGCCCGTGAACCCGTTTCTGGTTCCCTGGTCGATCGGCGTCAACCCGGTCACAGCCTGAACGCCGAAGGCCGGCCGGTTCTCCGAATTCGCCTCCTCGATCCCGAGGGAACCTCGCCTCCGTCGCCGTCTCCCCGCGCTCATCCCCGCCAACCGCGAGGCGTTCGACCGCCTACGCCGCCGACCTCGAACGCCACGCCACCCGCGCCTCCGAGGGCGTGCCCCGGATCATGCGCCGCGAACTCGCGCACACCGCCGTCAGCCCACCCCCGCAGCATCGGCTACACCCAGTTCGGGGCGGTCATGGGCTCCCCCTTCTCCCGACATCCGCAACGGCTCGCCCGCCGACTCCAGACTGGCCGACGCGGCGGACGAACTCGTCCACACCTGGGAGGCGCCTGCGATTGACCACGCCCCGCACCACACCCCGCACTTTCGCCCCGTAGTTCGCACCACCTCCGCCCGCCCGGCCACTGAGCACGGCGAACCACCCACCGCAACCCACCACGATACGCTTAGGCCGCGATGCCCTCCCGGAGAGACATCCCAGCTCAAGCCCGGCCCTCTGCTTCCTGGCCCCCGCCGTGCTCGCCCTCGTGGTGCTGCGCCTGCTGCCCGCCGGCATGGCCGTCGTCGACAGCCTCCACCACCACAGCCTCACCGACGGCGTCACCCCTTCGTCGGCCTGGACCTTCGGTGACCTGTTCCCTGACCCCCCAGTTCCGCGACAGCATCCCTGGTCCACCCTGGTCTCCAGCTTGGTCATCAACCCGCTGGGTCGCCGCCGCCCTCGCCCTCGCCGTCTTCTTCAACCGGCGTTTCGCCGGCGCCCGCTTTGGCAGCTCCCTGGTCTTCCTGCCCATCGCCGTGCCGCCGGCGGTCTCCAGCCGTCATCTGGAGCATCCTGTACCGGCCGAAGGGCCCCTCAACACACTGCTCCACACTCTGGGCCTGCCGACAGCGCTTCCTCCAGGCCCCAGCAGGCACTGCCCTCTCATCGTGCTGATGTCCTGGGTCGGCGTGGGCTACTGGATGACAGCTTCACTCATCGCGGGCCTCCAGGACATCCCCGGCGAAGGTCTACGACGCCTGCGCCGTCGACGGCGCCTCCGCATGGCAGCGCTTCACCCGCATCACCCTGCCGCTGCTGCTGCCTGCCCCCAGCCTTCGTCCTCGTCGCCGACACCGTCGCGAACTTCCTCGTGTTCGCCCCCCCGTCCAACTGCTCACCCAGGGCGGCCCCGAAGGCTCGACCAACCTGATGATGTCGACGTCTTCCGCCGCGCCTAAGCGTCGGCGACATCCACGCCGAAGCCGAAGTAATGCTCCTCGTCGACACCATCACCCTGGTGGTGGTCGGTGTCCAGTACCGGCTGATGGCGGCGAGGGTAACCCACGACCACCGACCCACCTCCCACCGACCCCACCCGCCCGCGCCCTGCGACCGGCACGGCGCCCCTGCGGCACGCTCCGCCGTCGTCGCCGCCGTCATCGGCCACTGCTGTTCGCCCTGCCCCTGCTGTGGGTACTGGCCAGCTCCCTGCAGCCGGGCGACGGGTCCTCGCCGACCTGGACGAGCTGACCTGGCGCTTCTTCCGCCCCCACCCACGCCACGCGCTCGACAACTACGCCACCCTCCTCCAGGGCGACTTCGGCCGGGCCGTGCTCCACTCCGTCGGCGTGGCCGCCGCGGTGATCGTCGTCGGCCTGCTGCTGTCGGCCACCGCCGCGTTCGCCCTGTCGGTCTTCGACTTCCCCGCCCGGGGCGCTGGTGTTCGCCGTAATCCTCCTCAGCTTCATGATCCCCTTCGACGCGATCGCCATCCCGCTGTCCGCCACCCTCCGGGACTGGGGACTGCAGAACACCTACCTCGGCCTGATGCTGCCCGGCATCGGCAACGGCCTGGCCATCTTCCTGCTCCGGCAGTTCTTCCTCGCCGTGCCCCGCGAACTCGTCGAAGCCGCCCGCATGGACGGCCTCGGCTGGTGGGGCGTCTTCTGGAAGATCTACCTGCCCCTGTCCCGCCCCGCCCTCATCGGCGCCGGCCTGACCCTGTTCACCTTCCAGTGGCAGTCGTACATGTGGCCACTGCTCATCGGCACCGAACCGAGCCGCCAGCTCGGCCCCATCGCGCTCAGCACCCTCCAGGGCCAACTCGTCGTCGACTACGGACAGGTCTCGCGGCGCGGCGATCCTCACTCTCATCCCCTGCTGGTACTACATTTCGCCTCCAGCGCTACTTCACCAGTCCATCGCAGGCAGCGGCCTGAAGTAGCCCCCGGCTCCACGACGACCACTCCACTCGCCCCACCACTCCACTCTTCCCACTCGTTTCACCGCCCACGGAGCCTTACATGACCGCAAACCACCCCCGCCCCCGCGTCCTGGTCCTCGACACCGACATCGGCAGCGACGTCGACGACGCCCTGGCGCTCGGCGTCCTCCCTGGCTCGCCCGAAGCCGACCTGGCCGGCATCACCACCGTCTACGGCGACACCCTGCTGCGCGCCCGGCTCGCCCACCGCCTCGCCGCCCTCGCCGGCCACGCCCCCGACCGTCGTCCCGGGCGCTGCCGAGACCTTGTCGGGCAAGGAGGTGTGGTGGCCGGGCCACGAGGGCACCTGCTTCGACGACCTGCACACCGAGCCGGTCCGCGACGACCTGAACGCCGCCGACTTCCTCGCCGAAACCGTCCGGGCCCGGCCCGGCGAGGTCGACGTGGTGGCCATCGGGCCGCTCGCGAACTCTGGCACAGGCCCTCCAACGACACGATGACTTCGCCGAGGCCGTCGGCACCGTGTACCTGATGGGCGGCTTCTTCGGCCCGGACGCCAAGCCCGAGCACAACATCCTCAGCGACGTCGCCGCCGCCCGCACCGTCTTCGAGGCCGGGATGCCCATGGTCGTCAGCGGCCTGGAGACCACCACCCGCTTCCGCGTGGAGAGCGACGGCATCGAGGCGATCCGCGCCGCCGGCCCCTACGGCACCGCCCTGGCCCGGGAGATCGACACCTGGATCGAGTTCAAGGGCCGCACCTGGACCACCCCGCACGACCCGATCACCGCCCTGTCGATGCTGCGTCCCGACCTGTACACCTTCGAACGCGGCCACGTCACGGTCGAGGACGACGGCCTGACCGTCTTCCACGCCGACCCGGCCGGCCCGGTCCGCTCTCGTCACCGACGCCGACCTGCCGGCCGTGGCCGAGGAGATCGTCGCCCGCATCGTCCGCGCCGGGGCCGGAGCGGCAGGCTGAGCAGGCGGTGGCTGGACGGTACCGCCTGTTTCATGTGAAACGGTCGCGAGTGGACGGATGGGCGTACCATGCCGCCATGGCCGCTCACGTTCCCGTCCGAGGCGCCGCATCCCGTGCGAGTGACCGTCCCGGAGATGCCTCGCCCTTCGCTCTCGGGCTGCTTTTGCGGCGTGCGCACTGGCGCGCGGCGGGCTTGATGTCGGAGGCGCTTCACCCGCTCGGTATCGAGTTGCGGCACTTCGCCGTGCTGATCGTGCTCGTCGACCGTGGCCCCACGGTGCAGCGGGACCTCGCGGCGGAGACGGGGACGGACAAGGCGGGAATAATGCGGGTCGTCGACGACCTGGAACGCAGGAATCTCGCCGTGCGCAGAGCCGTACCCGGGGACCGCCGGGTGCGGGCGGTGGAAGATCACAGCGGAAGGGCTGGAACTGTTCGACGCGGCGCACATCACGCGGCCGAGCCGCTGGCCGAGCGGCTGGTGGCCGACCTGGGCCCCGAGGGTTCCGAACAACTGACACGTCTGCTGACCCGGCTTGCCCACCCGGGCAGCGGCGAGGAGCAGGACGCAACGGGGTGAAGGCTGCCCCGGCCGTGCGCCGGGGCAGCAGCGGCGTCACCGTCGGCTGTCCGCGGAGAGACGAACCGTGAGTTCTGTGGCTTTGGCGACCGCGTCGCTGTGCGCGCGCTCCCGGGAGGTCTCGGAGAGGGGGACCAGCTCGGACATGGCTGGGTTGCGCGGTGCCATCGTGAGCTCGGGGACGATGAAGTCGAGGTCCAGCCCGAGAGTGCTCCGGAGGACTGCCTCCAGGTAGTTCTGCACGAACTCGAAGTCCTCGCGCGGGGTGCCCGGCGCGTAGGAGCCGCCGCGGCTGGCGACCACCACGGTCGGGGTGCCCTGCGCGGAGGGTGCCTGGCCGGCCGTGCGGCTCCAGCAGGAGCACGCTGTCCAGCCATGCTTTGAGGGTCGAGGGGGACCGTGTAGTTGTACATGGGGGCGCCTATCAGGATGGCGTCCGCCCGCTCCAGCTCCTCGATGAGCTCCATGCGCGCGGCGAACGCGGCGGTCTGTCGCGCGGTGCGCTCGGACGGGTCCGTGTAACCGGCGGACCAGGCGTCTGCGGTGATGTGCGGGACGGGGTTGGCGGCGAGGTCACGGTAGATCACCGTGCCCTCCGGGTGCTGTTCCTCCCAGGTGCGGCGGAACGCGGCCGTGACCGATCGGGACGCGGATGCCTCGGCCGGGAAGACGGACGAGTCGATGTGCAGAAGCGTGGCCATGGAGCCTCTCCAGACAGCGGTGGCAGTGACCGGCGGAAGCCGGGCGTAGTCGAGCTCGGAATGTAGTTATACACGAGATGGTATCGAATGATACCGTCGCACTCGCAACTGTGGTCATGGGCGAGTAGGGGAGATGTGTCTTCATGGACGTCTACGAAGCGGTCCGGAGCCGACGGTCGGTACGCCGCTTCAGTGATCGGCCCGTTCCGAGAGAGGTGCTGAAGCGCGTGCTGTCCGCCGCGGTCTGGGCGCCCTCGGATCAAACCTTCAGCCCTGGCACGCCTTCGTGCTCAGCGGTGGGCCGCTGGCCGCGCTCAAGAAGAGCGCGGGGGCACGCCTGGCCGGCGGTGAGCCCTGGGACGAACCGGAGTACGAGCAGTACCCGCCTCACCTGAAGTCGCCGTACCGCGAACGCCGATCCGCCTTCGGTGAGCAGCGGTACGGCGCCCTCGGTATCGCGCGCGGGGGGACACGGAGGCGCGCCAGCGGGCCGCGTCCGGGAACTGGGACTGCTTCGGGGCGCCCGCCGCGCTGTTCTGCTACATCGACCGTGACCTGGGGCGTCCACAATGGTCCGATGTTGGCATGTTCCTGCAGAACGTGATGGTGTTGCTGCGTGCCGAGGGGCTGCACAGCTGCACACAGATGGCGTGGGCGAAATTCCACAGGACCGTTGCGGAGGCTGTGGCACCCCCGCGCGACCTCGTCCTCTTCTGTGGCATGTCGATCGGCTACGAGGACCCGGCGGCCGACACCACTCGCACGGGCCGGGCCTGCCTGGAGGAGACCGTCACGTTCGTCGACGGCCGCTGACACTCACGCCTCGGTGCGCCAGGCCTCGTCCGAGGTGAGCGAGACGCGTCCGGTGTCCGGCGCGAGCACGCACGGGGCGGGCGCCTTCGGCAGGGGGCAGGTGCATGGACTGCGATGTCCGCGTCCGTCTGCAGCGTGCGCTGGTCCCCACCGTGCCACACACGGCACATCAACACACGCGGGCAAGATCGCGTCGGAATCGGGCGTGCCCATCGCCACGCAGGAGTTGGTGAAGGCCGAGCAGGGCATCCGGCTCGCCGACGCGGCCGGCGGGTGACCCGGCGAGGCATGGGCGAACGCCGCCCGGCACTTCGACGAGGACCGGCTCGTCGCGCTCGTACCCCCATCGCCATCATCAACGCCTGCAACCGCATCGAGGTGTTCAACCAGCAGCCCGCCGGGAGCTACCAGTCAGGGCCGCGGGTCTTCCTGCGCGTGGCTGCGGAAGTGGTCGCGGATCAGCGTGACCACGGTTTCGGCGGTGCGAGGCCAGGTGGCTGCGGCCGTCGGGCAGCAGAGCCGTCCGGCTGATGTAACTACGCGGCCCGACGTGGGTGGCCGGTTCGAACCGGTGCACGGTGACCCTGCCCTCGCGGACGGCCCGGTTCCAGCCGCTGCCGCGGAACAGCGGCCAGCGTTGCGGGAACATCCAGGCACCCACCCGCTCGATCCGGTCGCCCGAACCGGGTGAGTCGGTGCACGTGTTCGGCCCGGGTCAGGTCGTTGGCGCCGTTGTGGAAGCCACGGACCTCTACATTGAAGGCGAAGCGGTTCCACCAGCAGTTCGCCGCCGACGTCTCCAAATCCACCGCCGCGATCCTGGCGGTCACCCAGCGGCCCGTCACCGATGCCGCGCTCGGGGAGGGATCCGGTGCTCCGGCCTGGCAGGCGTGCCCTCGTGGTTTCTCGTGGCCACCGAGGACCGGAACATCCACCCGCGGACGCAGGTCTTCATGGCCGAGCGTGCGAAGGCCACCGTCGTGAGCGTGCCGGCCTCCCACGCGGTCGCTGTCTCGCGCCCCGGGAGACGTGGCACGGCTGATCGACGAGGCCGCCCAGGCCACCGCGTGAGGGAACGGCCGCCTGCGGGCAGTGCCGTCGGGTGGCCGGTCGACCGATCGGCCACCCGCACCCGCGACAGACGGAATGAGGCAACCGGTCGGTTCTCTCACCCCGCTCCACCCGGGGCCGCCCGATCAGTCCCTGCCGACGACGACCACCTCGTCCTCGACCGTCCAGCGGCGCCGCTCGCCTTTGGGGATTGATCCGCACGCCGTAGCCGGGACTCGTGGACGAGCCGTCGTGGCTCCGGTAACCGATGGCGCATTCGCCGCGCTGACGTGCCGCCGCCACGACTGTGGCGAAGGTCGTCTCGCTCCCCGGCAGCACGTAGTCCGGGGCCGGCCGTAGGCGGACCCCGCTGCCCTCGGCGGAGAACAGTTCCTCGAACACCGCCGCCAGGTGCCGGCTCTGGGAGATCTGGGCCAGGAGCAGGCCGATGAGCTTGCCGCTGATGATCACGTCGGCTCCGGGGCTGATGGGGGCCAGCGCCCGGTTGCGGTCGTCGATCAGTTCGGTGACAACCGGCAGTTCGCGGCCGGTGGCTTCTTCCAGTTGGCGCAGAAGCAGGAGGGTGACGAGAGTGCGGTTGTCCGGGTCGTCCGGCGGCTGCCCGGGAAGGGGGTCCCGACCGAGCACGATCACACCTGTCGTAGGAGTGAACGTCCGAGACGCCGCAGGGTGTCCGGACGGGTCACGTCGCCGTGGTGCAGTGTCAGGCCCAGGCCGGTACCGCTGTGCGCGTCGACCTCGCGCACCTGTCGTGCTGTCGCTTCACCCCGGTCAGCCACCACGTCGACGACTGATCCGGGCCGGGCGCGGCGGCGCAACTGATCGATTATGAGCGGCGCCCGGCGATTCCAGCCCAGCAGGAGGATCCGCTCCGTACGCGCGGGCGTCGAAGGGCCGGATGCCATCGCCGCCTCCTCGACCAGTTCCGCGCAGCCGTCCAGCCATACCGTGTCGTCGTCACGGGAGATGACGACGAGCAGGTCGTCCGCGGCGATGGGTGTCTCAGGCGGCGGATTGAGCAGGGGGGAGTCTCCTCGCATCAGCCCGACGACGCTCGACGCCGAGTAGACAGCAGCGCGTCGCCGAACGGACGGCCGATCAGGGACGGCTCGCTGGTCAGGTAGAACTCGTCGCCGGCGAAGTCGAGGAGTTCCTGGTGGACGAGGGAGATCCCGGGGCGACGGGCGGCCTGGACGATCAGCCGGGCGGTGACGGTGTCGCTCTCCAGGACGACGCCGCCGGGGCCGGCGGCGAGGCAGGCGGCCAGGCGGTACCGGTCGTCCCGGACGGCGGCGACGACGGGCGGACGGCCTTCCTCCCCGGCCAGTGCGGCCTTGAGCGCCAGCAGCGTCTTCACCACCTCGGCGTCGGCGTCGGGCTCGTCATGGGGAGGACCAGCACCACACCGGCCGTGGCCGGGCTGGTCAAGGGGAGCACGGTCGGGTCGGTGGTGGGGCCGCTGCGGCAGATCAGCCGGGTACGGCCGAAAGAGCCCACCTTCGTGCTCAGGGCCTCTTCCATGACGGTCTTGTCCCGGTCGGCCAGCACCACAACCGCCGCGCCACGCTGGTTGGCGTTGGCGGCCACCAGTTCGCTGACCACTGTGAAGACCTGCTCCGACCACCCCAGGACCACGGCGTGCCCCTGTTCGAGGACGGTGGAACGGCCCCGCCGCAACGCGGTGAGCCGCTCCCGTGAGAGCCGTCGTGATGAGGGCCGACGAGCGTGGAGACGTACAGCAGAGTGACCAGCGCGAGCAAGACCGACATCATCGCCCTCAGCGGTGTACCCGTCGCGCCGCCCAGCCGCAGTGTCTCCCGGTGAGGCGCCATACTTCGGCCAACCGGTCCGCCAGGGACGCCGGGACATCAGGGTCGGTCCACACCAGCACCGCACTGGCCGGAACGACGACGGCCAGACACAGCAGGGCCATCCAGCCGACGAGAGCGGCCGCACCGCGGGTCAGCGTGCTGTCGAACCAGTACCGGGCTCTGTCACCGAACGGAGGTGCGCCGCTGCGTCACCCTTCCCCCTCCATCGCCTCGCGCTCCGTGAGGCCGCGTCGGCACCGCATGGGTGATGCCCCGTAGGCCCCGCTTGGAGAGCACGGATGTGGATACGCATGTCGCAGGTGGGGGATCGATCTACGGCAGACGGAATTCGATCAACGTTCATCCCTTCGGGGACCCGAGCCATCCACGTCGGCCGACCTGCGGTGACGTCCAGGGTCGGGCGCGGTGTTAGCTCCTTCGAGTCAACGCCGGAGCGAAGGGCGGGTGGCGGGCCCCGGACGCCAGGTACAAAGACCGCCATGACTGAAGATCACACGGTGGTGCCTTCCGACGGCGGTCTCGACGCGGAGGAGCTTCGCGGCGGTGGCCGGCACGGCCACGGTAGCTACAACGCTGACCGGCGGTGTCGCCACGGCGCTGCCCGCACCGGTTGCCCGGGCGACAGCCGTGACACCGACTTCGAGCGGTGCCTCACCGTCGCTCGCGCCCTCCTGGTACTGGACTCCGACGACCGCCCCCTCGCCGGGTTACCAGCGGGTGCTGCAGAAGGCTGCCGGCTCAGCGACGGGCACGGCCCAAGGACATCCTGGTCATCGGCGCCGGCCCGGCCGGTCTGGTGACCGCCTGGCTGCTCAAGAAGGCAGGTCACCGGGTGACGGTGCTGGAGGCCAACGGCAACCGGGCGGGCGGACGCATCAAGGACCTTCCGGAGCGGTGGCCACGAGCGCGCCAAGCAGCCCTTCGCCGACCCCCCGCCAGTACGCCGAAGCGGGCGCCATGCGCATCCCGGGCAGCCACCCATGGTGATGGAGCTGATCGACCAGTTCGGCCTGAAGAAGCGACGTTTCCACTACGTCGACGTCGACGACGAGGGGGATGCCGCCAACCGCACCTGGATCCACGTCAACGGCATCCGCGTGCGACGCGCCGACTACGCCCGCGCGCCCCGGCGCGTGAACCGGTCGTTCGGCGTACCCCGAGCCCGCTGGGACACCTCCGCCGCCGCCATCCTGCGCTCCGCGCTGGCCCCGGTGCGCGACGAGTTCAGCTACGTCGACCGCAACGGCAAGCGGGTCGACAAGCCGCTCCCGGACCGACTATGCGGGCTGGGCACGCGTGGTACAGCGGTTCGGTGACTGGTCGATGTTCCGCTTCCTCACCGAGCACGCCGGTCTCGACGAACGGACCATCGACCTGATCGGCACCCTGGAGAACCTCACCTCACGCCTCCCGCTGTCCCTTCATCCACAGCTTCATCTGGCTCCTCCCTCATCAGCCCCGACACGCCGTTCTACGAACTGGAGGGGGCACGGCCGTGTTGCCGGACGCCCTGCTGGAACGCGTGCGCAAGGAGGTGCGGTTCGACCGCTGGGTGACGCGCATCCCAGTACCACCACCCTGATCGTCCTTCACCGGACGTCGAGCACGTCCGGAGCAAGGGCCCGCACGTGTGGGTGGACACCGTGTCGGAGGGGCGCGGCGGCCCCGTCGTACGCGAGCAGTTCACCGCGGACGTCGCGGTGGTCACGGTCCCCTTCTCCGGACTGCGTCACGTACAGGTCGAACCGCCCATGTCGTACGGCAAGCGTCGGGCGGTGTGCGAACTGCACTACGACAGCGCGACCAGTACCGCTGGAGTTCCAGCGCCGCTGGTGGGGGAGTTCGACGAGGCGGACTGGAAACGCGAGTTGCACGCCGTCGACCCGGGTCTGTACGACGCCTACCGCACCGGCCGCGCCGCCGCGGACGGCAGCCTGCTCGGGGCCCATCCCTCCGTGCCCGCCGGGCACATCACACCGGGACAGCGCACCACTACGCCGCCAACCGCGCGATCGCGCGCGATCAGCCGGAGGCGGTCGATGTCGTCGGAGGCGGTTCCCTTGTCGGACAACGCCAACCGGTTCGTATTCTCCACCCCTCCCATCCGGTTTCCGGCAGCGCGGGGGCGTAGTCCTGGCCTCCTACAGCTGGGCGGACGACGCGCTGCGCTGGGACTCCCCCGGACGACGAGGCGCGGTACTCCACACGCCCTGTGCGGATCAGCGGCAGCAGGCTCTACGGCCAGTGTGTGGAGGTCTTCTACACCGAGCGCGCGGCCGCACGCAGAGCTGGCTGCGCGACCCCTACGCCTACGGTGAGGCGTCCGCGCTCCTGCCCGGGCAGCACACGGAACTGCTGCCCTCCATTCCGGTGGCTGAGGGACCGTTGCACTTCGCCGGGGACCAGCACGTCCGTCGTCAAACCCGCGTGGACTTGAGGGAGCGGTGGAGTTCCGCCGTGCGCACCGCCCTGGAGATCCACACCGCATGAGCCGCCTGGTCCATGTGGGAGATGACGGAGTCGCCGGGCGATGCGTGCTGCACCGGCGACTCCGCGCTCCTCACGGACGGTGGCCGCAGGAGGAAGTCTGGGCGTAGACGATCGGCCGGGACGGGGAAGGGACTCCGGACGTACGAGCCAAGGTGACAGTGTCCCGTACCAGCAGGCCGGCGCCTCTCCTTGCTGCCAGAATCTCGGCAGGAAACACGCCGGTGAGGGCGGGGGACGAGGCGGGACAGGTGTGAGCGAGCACGGCACTACCGGCTGCGTCACTGTGGGGGGAGCTGGCCGGGCATGACGGACAACGACGCTCCGGGCGGACACCTGGTGACGGTGGCCTCGCCCGGCCGGGAACCGCGGGAGCGACGGAGCGAAGCGCGCGCGGTGCCACGACACGTGGCGTGCGTGATGGACGGCAACGGGCGGTGGGCGCAGCGGCGTTCACCGCCGCGCACGGCGGGGCACCGGGGCCGCCGAGGCCACCGTCATCGACATCATCGGAGGCGGCCCGGTCCGGCCGGTGTCGAGTGGCTCAGCCTGCACGCCTTCTCCACCGAGAACCGGAACCGGCCCGGTGCCGAGGTCGACTACCTGATGCGTCTGGTTCGCCGGGTGGTGCGCAAGCACGCGCCGCTGTTGCTCGCCCGCGGAATCCGCTGCCGTCTCTACCGGGGCCGCGGACTCGGCGCGTCCCTCACGGGCTGGCCAGGACTTCGACGACCTCACGAGCGCTGACCGGCGACAACCGGGGGATGACGCTGACCGTGGCCTTCGACCACGGCGGACGCCGGGACATCGTAGAGGCCGCCCGAGCGCTGATCCTCAGCGGGACGCCGGCGGACGAGGTGAATGAGCGGGCTGTTCGCGGAGTACCTGCCGTTTCCCGACACCCCGGACGTGGACTCCGTCATCCGTACCTCCGGTGAGCAGCGGAACCTCCAACTTCATGCTGCCTGGAAGGTCGCCCACTCCGGAGTGGGTCTCTCTCCCCGAGGTGCTCTGGCCGGACTTCCTGAGCCGCCGACTTCCTCGCGTGCCTGCACACCTATCAGCGTCGCGCCCGGCCGTTTCCTGGCGGCCTGCCGTCCCAGACGAACGGAGACCTCACGATGACGTGACCGGAACGACCGAACGACCGGTACCGGCACCCCCGGGCCGGCCGGCGTGCCGCCCTGTTCGGACCCGACTCGCAGTTCCACGCGTTCTTCGACGATCCTCGCGCTGGGCGCTCGCCATGATCCGCGCGACCGTGCTCGAGGCGGCCCATCCGCAGATCGGCGCCGCCCTCGTCGACAACTCGACCTTCGTCGCCCACCCATGGCGCCGGCTCCGCAACACCTTCCTCAGCATGCGGCGCGTGTTCGGTGCAGACCTCAAGTGGCACGGGACGCCGTGGAGGCCGCCCGGCTCAACCGGTTGCACGCTCCGTACGAGCGGATCCGACGCACGCGGCCGGTCCTACGACGCGATGGACCGGGCGGCTCGCTTGGGTGGTCGCCACTCTTCGAGAGCGCCGTCACCATGTGCCGGTTCCGAAGTGGCCAGCCGCTCGACCAGGACACCATGGAGCAGATGTACGCCGAGTACCGTGCGTTCCTAGCCGCTCTCGACGGCGACGCCGGTGAACTCCCTCGACGAGCTCGACGACTTCATGGCAGGTGCTTCGACCGGGTCGTCGAGACCCAGCTGGAGAACACCGAAGCCGCCCGCGTCATCCTCTACCGGCTCTTCGACCACCCGCTGCCTCGGCCCCGGCGCTACTCGACGGGCGCGCTCGACGCTGTGGGCGGCCGGCCGGGCCGTCGCCGGACCGCTCCTCGGTAGCGATCACCGCTTGCCTCCGCTCCCCGAGCCGTACCGGCGACGGGCCGGCCTGCCGGAGATGCCCGGCGCCCAGACCCTCATGTAGGGCGCGTACCTCGCCGCCGGGCTGGCCCGGATTCCTGCCCGACGGCTGGCTCAACGCCGGAAGCATCATCGAACTCGTCTCCCCGTCACCCGGAAGCGACGACCCCCCGAGCCTGACCGTGGCCGCCCTGCGCGGCCGTGAAGGAAGCGGGCGTCGGCCTGCCCGCCTCCTCACCCCGCTGGGCGACGACCTCGCCCCCGGATCCGGGCCTCCCCGGCGGGCGCGGACGAGGCCGGCGCTCGGCGGAGGAATCTTCCACCAGGTGCTGACCAGACCGGCGACGGCCACCTCGACTGGCCCGACCTCGCCGCCATGGCCCGTGAACTTCCACTTGAAGCGGCGCACGAAAAACGCGAAAGCGTTTCACGATAAATGCGAAAACAAGGTTACACAAAACTCCTGGACAAGGGTTAAAACACCCGAAATCGAGGTACCGGAACGAAGTACCG
>JAKFGP010000042.1 GCA_021502835.1 Streptomyces thinghirensis | reverse complement strand
CGCACGGTGAAGTGGCCTTTGGCTGGGCTAGCTGTATCCTGGAACCGGCGCTGGTGGAAGACCGCCGAGTTCCGGGTCGAGAAGGCGGGCCACGAGGCGTGCTCGCCGCCGCCAGCGGACCGGGTCCGCGCCGACCTCGCCACGCGCGCGGGGGAACACGGTCCGTCGTCCTCGCGCACGCCTTCGTCACCGGCGGCGAGCAGAGCGACAGCGAACGGGACATCACCGTCGGAGGGTGGGCCGCCGTGCCCTCGGGTGTCTTCGACGGCGTCGACTACGTGGCGCTCGGGCACCTGCACGGCTGCCAGACCCTCACCGAGCGCGTCCGCTACTCCGGCTCCCCGCTGCCGTACTCCCTTCTCCGAGCACCGGCACCGCGGAGAGCATGTGGCTCGTCGACCTGACGCCGAAGGCTCGGTCACCGCCGAGCGCGTCGACTGCCCGGTGCCACGCGACCTCGCCCGGCTGCGCGGCACCCTGGAGGAGCTGCTCGCCGACCCCGGGCTCACCCCGTACGAGGAGGCGTGGGTCGAGGCGACCCTCACCGACCCGGTCCGTCCGGCCGACCCCATGGCCCGGCTCACCGACCGCTTCCTGCACACGCTGAGCCTCCTCTTCGACCCCGAGCGGGCCCCGGACGACCCGGCCGTGTCCTACGCCCGGCGCCTCGCCGGACGCAGCGACCAGCAGATCGCGGAGGACTTCGTCACGCACGTGCGCGGCGCCGGACCCGACGCCCACGAACAGACCGTGCTGCGTGACGCCTTCGACGCGGTGCGCGCGGGACGAGACCCTGCGGGAGGTGGCCCGGTGAGGCTGCACCGGCTGGACGTCACCGCCTTCGGCCCTTCGGCGCATCACAGGGGGTCGACTTCGACGACCTGTCGGCGGCCGGACTCTTCCTGCTGCACGGACCCACCGGCGCGGGCAAGACCTCCGTCCTCGACGCCGTCTGCTACGCGCTGTACGGCTCGGTGCCCGGCGCCCGCCAGAGCGGCCAGGCATGAGCCTGCGCAGCGACCACGCCGCCGTCGGCACGCGCACCGAGGTGCGCCTCGAACTCACCGTCGCCGGACGGCGGCTGGAGGTCACCCGGCAGCCACCTTTGGGAGCGCCCCAAGAAGAAAGGCGTCGGCACGACCGTCGACAAGGCCCAGACCTGGCTGCGCGCGAGTACGACGCGGGCGCCGGGACCTGGAAGGACCTGAGCCGCTCCCACCAGGAGATCGGCGAGGAGATCACCCAGCTGCTCGGCATGAGCCCGCGAGCAGTTCTGCCAGGTCGTGCTGTTGCCCCAGGGCGACTTCGCGCGCTTCCTGCGCGCCGACGCGGAGGCGCGCGGCAAGCTCCTCGGCCGGCTCTTCGACACCCGGCGCTTCGCCGACGTCGAGAAACGCCTCGCCGAACGCCGCCGCGCCACCGAGGCCCAGGTGCGCGAGGGGGACGCCACGCTGCTGGCCGACGCCCACCGGATGCAGCAGGCCGCCGGTGACGCGATGGAACTGCCGGAGCTGGCGCCGGGCGAGCCGGGCCTCGCCGAGGCCGTCCTCAGCGCCGCCGCCGTCGCCCGCAGCACCGCCCGCGAGCTGCTGGCCGTCGCCGACTGCCGGCTCTCGGCCGCCGAGTCCGCCCAGGCCGCCGCCGAACGTGACCTCGCGGGCGCACGGGAACTGGACCGGCTGCAACGCCGGTTCGCGGAGGCGCGGGAGCGGGCCGCACGGCTGGCCGAGCGGGCCGACGCCCACCGCGCCGCGCAGGAACGCATGGAGCGCGCCCGCAAGGCCGAAGCGGTCGCCCCCGCACTGGAGCTCCGGGACGCCGCCGACGCCGACCACCGGCGGGCGCGGCGCGGAGGAGCGCGCGTGCCCTGCTGCCCCAGGACCTCGCGGACGCCGGTGCCGCGGGACTCGCCGCCGCCGCCCGCCGGGCCGCCGAGGAACTGGGCGGGCTGGACTCCGCCCGCCGGGCCGAACAGCGCCTCGGTGAACTGGTCGAGGAGCGGACCCGGCTCGACCGGCAGGAGCGCGCCGACGAGGACGTCCGCGGCACGAGGCCGAGGCCTGGCTCGCCGACTGGGAGGCCACGCGCACCGGGCTGCGGGCCGACGTCGACTCGCGCGCAGGAAGCGGCGACCCGCGCCGAACAGCTCGCCGTGCAGCGCGACCCGGCACAGCGGCGGCTGATCGCGGCCCGGCAACGGGACCAGTACGCCGCCGACACGGAAGAGACCCAGCGGCACGCCCTCGCCTCGGCCGAACACGCCGTCGAGGCCCGCGCCCACTGGCTCGACCTCAAGGAACAGCGGCTGAACGGCATCGCCGCCGAACTCGCCGAAGGCCTCACCGAAGGCGCACCGTGCGCCGTGTGCGGCGCCACCGAACACCCCGCCCCCGGCACGCAGGATCGCGGGGGCACGTCGACCGCGAGGCGGAGGAGCGCGCCCTCGCCGCCTACCAGGACGCCGACGAGCGCCGCGCGGACGCCGAACGGCGCCTGGGCACCGTACGGGAAGCCCTCGCCGCCGCCACCGCGGAGGCCGGGGACGCGCCCACCGCCCGCCTGGCCGAAGAGGCCGAGGAACTGGAGCGGCGTACCGCGCGAGCGCGGGCGAGCGCTCCGGGCTGCACACCGCTCAGGAGGAGCCTGCGCCGGGCGGAGCACGAGCGTGAGCAACGGATCGCCGCCCAGCAGCAGGCTCGCCGTCCGGGCCGCCTCCGGGTCGGCAACCGGGAGCGGCTGGAGAGCGAACGGACCGCGCTGAGGAGGAGCTGACGCGGGCCCGCGGCAACGCCGACAGCGTCGCCGCGAGGGCCGCGCAGCTGGAGCGCCGGGTCACGCGGCTGGCGGAGGCCGCCGACACCGCCCGCGTCGCCGAGGACACGGCTCAGCGGCTCAAGGACGCCGACGGCCCGCCCTCGCGGACGCCGCCTTCCGGGCCGGCTTCGACACCCCCAGGGACGCGGCCGCCGCGCTGCTCGGACGACGCCGCCCACCGTGAGCTGCAACGTCGGCTCGACGCCTGGGACTTGAGGAGGCGGCCTGTCCGCGCGGTCCTCACCGAGGCCGACACCGCCGCCGCGCCCAGCAGCCGCCCGCCGACCTCGCCGCGGCGGCAAGACCACACCGCCGCCGACGCGGGCCGGCGCCTGCGCGACGCCTCCCTCGGCCTGGACGCCGCCGCCCGCGCTGCCGCCGAACTGGACCGGCTGTCCGCCCACGCCGCCACCTCCGTGCGCCGGCTCGCCCGCTGCGCGAGGAACACGGCCGAGTCGCCCGACTGGCCACCCTCGCGGCGGGCACCTCCGCGGACAACGAACGCCGGATGCGCCTGGAGTCCTACGTGCTGGCGGCCCGCCTCGAACAGGTCGCCGCCCGCGGCGACCGCGCGGCTCCAGCGCATGTCCTCCGGCCGCTACACCCTCGTCCACTCCGACGACCGCACCGGGCGCGGCCGCAGCGGCCTCGGCCTGCACGTCGTCGACGCCTGGACCGGCCGCGAGCGGGACACGGCCACGCTGTCCGGCGGTGAGACGTTCTTCGCCTCCCTCGCCCTCGCGCTCGGCCTCGCCGACGTCGTCACGGACGAGGCGGGCGGCGTCCGCCTGGACACCCTCTTCATCGACGAGGGCTTCGGCAGCCTGGACGACCAGACCCTCGACGAGGTCCTGACGTCCTCGACTCACTGCGCGAGCGGGCCCGCAGCGTCGGCATCGTCAGCCATGTCGCCGACCTGCGGCGGCGGATACACGCCCAACTGGAGGTCGTGAAGGGGGCGGTCGGGGTCGGTGCTGCGGCAGCGCGGTACCGGCTGAGCGGTCGCGGGGCCTCGGCCCGCCCACCGGCCGGCGGGGAGCGGTGAGGAGTAGACGACGCTCGTGGTGACCGAGCCCAGCGAGCTGATCCGGCCCGACACCTCCTCCAGGTGCCGCATCGACCGGGCAGCGACCTTGATGACGAAGCAGTCGTCCCCGTGACGTGATGCGCCTCAGGATCTCGGGGGTGACCGCGACCAGATCGTGGAACGGCTTGTAGTTGGCGACCGGATAGCGCAGCCGCACGGAGCTGCCAGGATCGGCAGCCCCAGCCGTTCGGGGTCGACGACCGCCGTGTACCCCGGATGACCCCGCCTCCTCCAGCCGGCGCACCCGCTCGGTCACCGCGCTCGCGGACAGCGAGCCTGCACGGGCCACTACCTCGGCGAAACTGGCCCGCCCGTTGCGCTGGAGGGCGCCGAGGATGAGCCAGTCGGTGGCGTCCGGGGAATGCTCGGTCATCGGGCATGAATAGCAGGGAATCCCCGGCCCGGCAAGGGACGGACCAGGAGATCTGCCTTCTGGAGAGGTGCCTGCGGACCTTAGATTTCTGGCCGGAAGATTCAACCGAGGAGAGGCCGCGCCGATGACCACCCACCACCGTCAACCCCGTCCTGCGCGCCGCCCCCGCGCCGCCCGCCGAGGCCGCCGCGTACTTCCGGGCGAGCCTCGCCTTCCACGCCGACGTCTCCGACGTCGCCGCCGCGCCTCGCGGCCGACGGCGACCCGGGGTTCGTCCTCGTGGACTGCCGTTCCACCGAGTCCTGGGACCAGGGCCACATCCCGGCGCCGTCCACCTGCCCACCGCTCTCATGTCTCGAGCAGGCCGGCCGGCTCCTCGACCCGGCCGTGCCGGTGGTGACGTACTGCTGGGGCCCCGGCTGCAACGGTGTGACCTGCGCCGCCCTCGCCCTCGCCGAACTCGGCTACCGGGGTCAAGGAGATGCTCGGCGGCTTCGAGTACTGGGTGCGCGAGGGCTTCGCGCACGAGACCTGGCAGGGCACCGAGCGCCGCGCCGCCGACCCCCCCGACCGCCCCGGTGGACGCGGGCGAATGCGGCTGCTGAACGGCGTGTAGGTTCTGCGGCATGGTGCGATACGCGGAGCCGGGCGCGGTGGAGTGGGTGGAGTCGGGCGGCGGACCGCTCGTCGCGGTCCCGGAGACGGTCCTGCCGTTCTGGACCGGCGCCGACGGCGAGGAGACGGACTCCGACTACGACCGGGCCTGTGGAGATCGACGGCTACGTCGGACTCCTCCCGGTCGGCGACTGCGCGGCCCTGGTGCTCGGCGACGAACCCGCCTCCACCGCCTATCTGCCCGATCACGGCACCTTCGTCCGCTGGTGCGCCGCGGACTCCAGGACGAGGTGCTGGCCGGCGTCCCCCGCCGCCCTCGACGCGGCCGAGTGGGAGCCCGAGGTGTCCTGGCGGGTGCCCGGCCCCGTGCTCCTCTTCGACGCGGCTCGGCCCGGCACCGCCTGCGACCGTGCCGACCATGTGCGGGTCGCCCTGGCTCCCGGCCGGTACGCGGTGCGCGCGGCCGAGGTGCGGCCCGGGCCGGGAGACCTGGCTGAACGTCGTACAACTGCGGCGGCTCGCGGACCGTTAGCCACCGCGGATATCGGGCCGAGCGCCGTCGCGGCGGCCCAGCCATGATGGGTGCCCATGCCACGACTTCCGCACCCCGCCCCCGAAGACTCCGCCGTGACTCCCTGCCCCTGCGCGGCCGGACCGCGCGCTCGTCACCGGGGCCAGCCGGCGCGGTGGCATCGGCCACGCGGTGGCTCGGCGGCTCGCCGCGTACGGGGCGAGCGTCCACCTGCACCACCACGTCCCGCACGACGCCGCCATGCCGTGGGGCGCCGACCGGCCCGAGGACGTGGGGGGTCGCCCCGTGCGCGCGGCGCTCGGCGACCCGGACGCCACCGTGACGGCCGGCCCCGGCGACCTCACCGACCCCGCCGCACCCGGCGAACTGGTCGGCCACCGCCGCCGAAGCGCTCGGCGGACGGCTGGACATCCTCGTCGCCAACCACGCCCTCAGCGGCAGCGACGGCACCCTCGACACCATCGACGCCGCCATGCTCGACGCGCACCGGCAGGTCGACACCCGGCTCGGTACCGCTGCTCGTCCAGGCCTACGCCCGGCTGCGCGCCGCCCTGCCGCCCCGCAGGCCCGGTGGGCGCGTCGTGATGATGACCTCCGGCTGCACATCGCCGGCGGCATGCCCGGCGAGATCGCCTACGCCCTGCAGAAGGGCGCACCTCGCCTCCATCACGCGCTCCCTGTCGACGACCCTCGCCGAACACGCGGTCACCGTCAACGCGGTCAACCCCGGGCCCGTGGACACCGACTACCCGACCGGCGAGGACTACGAGGCCATCGCCGCGCTCTTCCCGCCGGGCGGTGGGCCATGCCCGACGACCCGGCCCGCCTCGTCGCGTGGCTCGCCACGGACGAGGCGGAGTGGGTCACCGGCCAGGTCGTCGACTCCGAGGGGCGGCTCCGCAGGTGAGCCGGTGTCAGAGCCGGGACAACTCGTCCACCAGGTCGTCCAGGCCCAGCGAACCCTGGGAGAGGGCCGCCATGTGCCAGGCCTTGGCGTCGAAGGCGTCACCGTGCCGCTCGCGGGCCTTCTCCCGGCCCAGCAGCCACGCCCGCTCACCGAGCTTGTAGCCGATCGCCTGGCCCGGGATCGTCGGGTACCGGGTCAGCTCGCTCTCCACGAAGTCCGCCGGACGGCTGCTGTGCGCGCCGAAGAACTCCTGCGCCAGCTCCGGCGTCCAGCGCTCGCCCGGGTGGAAGGGGGAGTCCGCCGGGATTCCAGCTCCAGGTGCATGCCGATGTCCACGATGACCCGGGCGGCCCGCATCATCTGCGCGTCCAGGTACCCGAGCCGCTGCTCGGCGTCCGTGAGGAAGCCCAGCTCGTCCATCAGCCGTTCCGCGTACAGCGCCCAGCCCTCGGCGTTGGCGCTGACCATGCCGACCGAGGCCTGGTAGCGGGAGAGGTCCTCGGCCACGTGCGCCCACTGGGCGAGCTGGAGGTGGTGACCGGGAACGCCCTCGTGGTACCAGGTGGAGACCAGGTCGTAGACCGGGAACCGGGTCAGGCCCATCGTCGGCAGCCAGGTCCGGCCGGGGCGCGAGAAGTCCTCCGACGGCGGCGTGTAGTACGGGGCCGCCGCGCTGCCGGGCGGGGCGATCCGCGACTCCACCTTCCGCACCCGCTCGGCGAGTTCGAAAGTGGGTGCCGTCCAGCGCCTCGATCGCCTGGTCCATCAGGCCCTGCAGCCAGTCTCGACCTCGTCGACGCCCTCGATGTGCCTGCCGTGCTCGTCCAGGTGCGCCAGCGCCACCCACGGCGTCGCGGCGCCCGGCAGGATCTTCTCCGCCTCCTGCTTCATCTCGGCGAGCAGCCGGTGGTACTCGGCCCAGCCGTACGCGTACGCCTCGTCCAGGTCGAGGTCGGTGCCGTTGTAGTAGCGCGACCAGCGGGCGTAACGCTCGCGGCCCACCGTGTCCGGGGCGCCCTCGATCGCCGGCGCGTACACGTCGCGCATCCAGTCCCGCAGCTCCCACCACGGCCGCGGTCGCGCCCCGGGCCGCCTCGTCCAGCTCGGCGCGCAACGCGTCGGGGCCTGCGGACGCGAAGTCCTCGAACCAGCCACGGCCCTCACCCGTGTCCGCCCACTCGCCGAGCTGCTCGACGAAGGTGGCGGTCGGGCGCGGAGACGCGTACAGCTTGCGCTCCAGACCGAGGGCCAGTGGACTCGCGGTATCCGGCGAGCGCCGCGGCACCGCGCGCAGCCGCTCGGCGATCCGCGCCCAGTCCTCGTCCGTCTGCGTCGGCGTCATCGAAGACCTCGCGCACCGAATGCGCGGCGGTGCCCATGTTGCCGACCGAGCGCAGGCCCTCCTCGGCCCTCGTGCACGCCGAGTTCGGCGGTCAGGCGCTCGCGCAGCAGCCGGGCGCAGCGCCGCTCCACGTCGCTGTCCCCGCCGGGCCGGCGCGCTCCGCCTCGTCCAGCCTGGCGAGCGTGGCCCGCGCCAGCTCCGCGAGGGCCTCCTGCCCTGGCGGCGAGAAGTCGGGCAGGCGGCTGGAACTCCCTGCACGCCGAGGAACGTACCGGTGACCGGGTCGAGGGCGATGAGCTCGTCGACGTAGGCGTCGGCGACCTCGCGGGGCAGCGGGCTCTTGGTCTCTGACATGCGGACATCCTCATACGGATGCCGGTGCCGCGTCAGCCCGCTTTGCCCGGCCCGGTACCGCGGGCGGCCGGATTTCGCTCAGGGCGTGTCCGCGGGCGCGGCGGGGCGGCAGCAGGGGGCCGCACTCCCACTGCTGGAAGATCAGCCGCGTCTCGACACGGGCCACCTCCGGCCGGGGAGGTGAACCCGTCCAGCACCAGCCGCTGCAGATCCGTCATGTCCGCGACCGCGACGTGGATCGAGGTAGTCGTCCGGGCCGGTGAGATGGAAGACGGTGCGCGACCCGGGAGCGCCCGGATCCGCTCCACGAACGGGCCGACCAGTTCCCGCCGGTGCGGGCGCACCTGCACCGACAGCAGCGCCTGGAGCCCACGCCCCAGCTTGGCCGGGTCCAGTTCGAGACGATGGCCGAGGATCACCCCGGCACGCCGCAGCCGGGTCACCCGGTCCAGGCAGGTCGACGGGGCGACTCCGACCCTGGGCGGCGAGGATCACGGTAGGTGGTCCGGGCGTCGTCCTGCAGCAGCCGCAGCAGATGAAGATCCACCGGATCCAGTACGACAGATTCGGCCATCTCGTCGAACGTAGCACGGCCTGTGATCGCCATGGCCCGGTCGGTGTTCACTCTTCGAGTCATGGACTCTGCGCGCACGCACACGTCACCACCCGACGACGTACGCACCACCGCTCCCACGGGCAGGGCACTGGCCACCGAGGCCGTGCACGCCGGCCGCGACGATCTCGCCGCCCAGGACTGCACGCCCCCGCCCATCGACCTGTCCACGACCTACCCGTCGTACGACAGCCGTGGCGAGGCCGCCCGCATCGACGCGTTCGCCACCACCGGCGCCGACCCGGAGGGCCCGCCGGTCTACGGCCGTCTCGGCAACCCCACCGTCGCCCGCTTCGAGACGGCGCTGGCCCGCCTGGAGGGTACCGAGGCCGCGGTCGCCTTCGCCAGCGGCATGGCCGCGCTGAGCGCCGTCCTGCTGGCCCGGGCGGTTTCGATGGCCTGCGGCACGTCGTCGCCGTACGGCCCCCTGTACGGCTGCAGCGACCACCTGCTGACCGCCGGACTGCTCGGATCCGAGGTCACCTGGACTGACCCGGCGGGCATCGCGGACGCGCTGCGCCCGGACACCGGCCTGGTGCTCGTGGAGTCACCGGCCAACCCCACGCTGGCGGAGGTGGACCTGCGGGCCGTCGCCCACGCCTGCGGTTCGGTGCCGCTGCTCGTGGACAACACCTTCGCCACGCCCGTGCTCCAGCGCCCCGCCGAACAGGGCGCGCGCCTGGTGCTGCACAGCGCCACCAAGTACCTCGGCGGGCACGGGGACGTGCTGGCCGGCGTGGTGGCCTGCGACGAGGAGTTCGCGGGACGGCTGCGGCAGGTCCGCTTCGCCACCGGCGGCGTACTGCACCCGCTGGCCGGCTATCTCCTGCTGCGCGGTCTGTCGACCCTGCCCGTGCGGGTGCGGGCCGCCTCCGCGAACGCCGCCGCGCTCGTCCGGCGCCCTCGCCGCCGACCCGCGCGTGGCCCGCGTCCACTATCCGCGCATCGGCGGCGCCGATGGTCCCCTTCGAGGTCCACGGCGATCCGCACGAGGTCATCGGCCGCGTCCGCCTCCGATCACCCCGGCGGTGAGCCCTGGCAGTGTCGACACGCTGATCCAGCACCCGGCGTCCATCAGCCACCGCATCGTCGACGCCGCCGACCGCCGGGAGGCCGGGGTGAGCGACCGGCTCCTGCGGCTGTCCGTCGGCCTGGAGGACGTCGACGACCTGTGGGCCGACCTGGACCAGGCGCTGGGCGAGCGGGCGGCCGAGGCGATCCCGTTGGGAGGCGCTGTCGCGGGCCGAGTGACCGCAGGCGGGCGCCGCCCGCCGGCTCATCCTTGCCGATCCGCTCCTCGCGCGGCAGCCGCGCCGCCGCCCGGGCCGCCGGGTCCAGGCGGGGCCGTGATGACGAGGGTCCCCTCCTCGATCTGGTAGTCGAGGGGAGGCCCAGGCCGCGCATCGCGGCGACCATGCCGGTGTTGGACGCCCGCGTCACGGCGTACACGCCCTCGCAGCTCGTTTCCGCCGCCATCGCCACGAGCCGGCCGAGGAGTTCGCCGCCGATGCCACGGCGCTGCGCCACCCGTCCTCGACCAGCAGCGCGACCTCCGTCTCGTCCCCGTCCCACATGTAGGTGGCCCAGCTCGACGATCCGCCCCTGAGGCGGTCTGCACGGCGAGGGTGCGGCCGTGGCGCGGGCTGAGGAGGTGGTTGAGATACCGGCCGGCGTCGCCGCCGACCGGCCGTGGTACCGCAGCCCGAGCGTCCGCGTCGAGCACCGCTCGTAGATCGCCTTCGCCGCCGGGACGTCACGCTGGTCGGCCCGGCGGACCGTGATGTCGCGTCCTCGGCAGCGTCAGCAAGTCCCGGCCGCGCGGGATGCGCGGACCGAGCCGGGCATCCAGCTCGACCAGCGCCCGCGCGCGCGGGCGAACTCGGCCGGGGTGAACGGCAGATACGGCCGTTCCACACCGATCACCCTGCCCTCCGGCGCGCGCAGCCGCAGCACGGTGTCCTCCAGCGCGCCCTCCGGCGGCACGTCGTCCGTCCGCGTCCACCGACAGTCGCGGGCAACGACCGGATGGTGCACCGGCCCAGCAACTGCCGGAGAGCCAGCGGGAGTTCCGCCGTGTCCAGCGCCGTACGGGCGGCCAGCCCCAGCACCCGGGTCGGCGCGTCCACCAGATCGTGGGCGTCCGCCCGCTCGGTCCAGGTGTGGTCACCGCCCGCCGCCGACACCACGTCGGCCAGCTCGGAGCCCGTCAACTCACCCGGGGCACGAAGCAGGAACTCGTCCACCGTCCCCTCCGCCAGCGGGTGCGTCTGCAGGTTCAGGATGTCGACCCGCCGGTCGGCGAGGGCCGAGCACAGCACGGCCAGCGACCCCGGCGCGTCCCGTACGGTCGTCCGCATCCGCCACAGCGCGCTGTCCGCCGCAATCGGCTCCGGAACCGGCTGCCGGCCCGGTCCCGGCCCCCGCCCCGCGGCGCTGTCCCGTCGCCCCGGTCGGAAGGCCCGGTCTGCCGTCCCGTGGACGGCGGCCGAGCGCCGGTATCGTCCGCCGGCGGGCGTGCCCGTGGCGGCGTGTCCACCAGGTGTGGAAGCCCGCCGTGGCAATCAGGTGGCCACCGAGGCCAGCAGCATGGCGGGTACCACGGGGCCGTGCTCGAAGAGGCGCGTCACGGCGTCCGTCACATCAGACATGTCTCGACTCATGCACCCACTGTGACGGACGGTGTTGCGTGATCACGAACGCTCTGTGACCGATGGGTAAAGAAGGCTTCTGGGACATTGGTTGCCCTTTGCCAGTGTCGTGTGTCAGGCGGCGGCCACCTCGTCGCCTCCTCCGCCAGCGCGCTCGCGCAGCCGCCGGGCCTGCGTCACCACGCCGGACGAACTGCGCCGGTCCGCCGCATCCGACAGATGCGGCAGGTCGCCCCGGGCCCCCACCTGCTCGGCGCACCCGGCGAGCCCGTTGCAGCGTGGTGGTGCGCACCTTCCCCGCAGTTTCGCAAGGAGGAGGTCGAGGCGCGCCCGGTGTCGAACAGGTCGCGGACGGGGCCGCGAGCCGCGCACCGGGGGATGACGCCGGCGCGCGGCACACTCGACAGGCTACGGGAACTACTGGCCGACCCGGCCCGGCTGGAGCACCTTTCGTGTACAGCACCGTGCCGTTCTGCTCGCGCAGACGCACCGTCATCTCGGCGCTGTCGCCGTCGATGTCGACCTCGCCGAAGAACTGGTAGTCGCCCGCGGGCGAGACGTTCGAAGCGGTCGGCGCCTTCACGAACACCCTCTCCGGGCCGAAGGTCCCGTCGAGGGCGCTGGCCGGGAACGCACCCGAGTTGAGCGGCCCGGACACGAACTCCCAGAACGGCTCGAAGTCGGTGAACGCGGCCCGCGAGGGCTGGTAGTGCTGCGCCGAGGTGTGGTGCACGTCGGCCGTCAGCCACACCGTGCCGGTGATCCGCCGGTGCTTGATGTTGCGCAGCAGCTCGGCGATCTGCAGTTCACGCCCCAGAGGCGCGCCGGGTCGCCTTGCGCCACCCCTCGATGTTCGCCTTCCCCTCGGTGGCGTCGGGCACGACCAGGCCGATCGGCATGTCGGCGGCGATCACCTTCCAGGACCGCACGCGACCGCGACAGCTCCCGCTTGAGCCACTCCAACTGCTCGCGGCCCAGGATGCCCTGCGGGTCCACGGTCTGGTCACCGGGGAGTTGGCGTCGCGGTACGTCCGCATGTCCAGTACGAACACGTCGAGGAGCGGGTCCCTGGCGCAGCACCCGGTGCACGCGCCCTCCGCGCTCCGGGGCGCAGGGTGGAGATCGGGAAGCTACCACCGAACGCCCGCCGGCGTGGGCGGCCAGCACGTCCACGCTCTTCTCGGTGTAGCGGCTGTCCGTGTCCGCGATCACCTGGCCCGGGTACCAGTTGTTGCGCACCTCGTGGTCGTCCCACTGGACGACCGGACGGGACCCGGGCGCCGAAGCGCCGCAGGTTCTCGTCGAGCAGGTTGTAGCGAAGTTGCCCCGGAACTCGGCGAGGGTCTCGGCGACCTTGGACTTCTTTCGGTGGTGATGTCCCCGGCCAGGTGCCGCCGTCGGGAGAGGGCGGCCGTCGCCGAGATGGGGCCGTCGGCGTAGATGGTGTCGCCGCTGTACAGGAAGAAGTCCGGGTCCAGGGCGCCCATGGCGTCGTAGATGCGGTAGCCGCCGAGGTCGGGTTGAGTGCTCAACCCTGGCCCGCCAGGTCGCCGGACCACACGAAGCGCGTCCCCTCACGCCTGCGGACCGGCACCGTGCGGAAGGTGCTGGGGACCGGCTCACCGGGTGTGGCGCGGGTCGTCCGGGTCGGCGAGGAGCACGCGGTAGTGGGATCTGCCTCGCCCGGCGGCAGCCCGCGCAGCCTGGTCGTGCCGGTGAAGTCCGTGTCCGCCCCGGAGCAGCGGGCCGTGCCATCTGCGCGCGTTGCGGGAACGACCCGGTGGCCGACGTCTCGACGATCATGCGTGGCCGGCCGGTCGGACCGTACCTACACGAGACCGGAGTGGGAGGTCACGTCTTCCTCGACGTCTGCCACGCCCCGGCACCCGGCCGCCGCCCGGAACGGGCGAACGCCGAGCCGCCCGAGGGCGGTGGGCAGGGCCGGGGTCGCCGACGCGGCGAGGGAGCCGCGCAGCACGCTGCGGCGATCGGGCAACGGACGGTGTGACATGGATGCGCCTCCAGGGATGTCCAGGGACGGGCTCCGGCCAGTGTTCCGGCCATGTGTGCAGAGCCAGACCTACCGGTCCGGCGCGGCGGGTCAATGAAATCCGGGGTGAACAACCGGCCGTTCCTGCACCCGTGCGAGCACGGCTCACCCGCCCTGCGTCACGCAGCCCCCCGCATCACCGCAGCCCACGCAACGCGCAGGCCCCCCGCAGGTCACGCAACCCCCCGGCGATCACACAGCCCGCTGCATCACACAGTTCCCCGTCCTTATCATTCTCACCCCCGCAACGAATGCGGCTCGCGTGCCGGTGCGCGCGTACCAGCACCAGCCGTAACTCCTTCTGCCGCCGCCTCGTCACCAGCCACGCCGTGCCCGTACTCCGCCAGCGAACGCACGGCGACCCCGGCCTCCTCACGCGTGCGAGGAAGCAAGGTTCCCTGGCCCGTACCGCACGGGGAGCGTGGCGATGGCGTGGAGTCCGGCTGCGATGCCGGGACACCCGGGAGCCGGGAAGTACTCTCCAGGGCGGCCACCAGGGCGTCGCGCCGCTCACGGTAGGCGCTGCTTGACAGGCGCAGCCAGTTGGAGGTGAAGTCGCCGAGCGCTCCACGAAGCGGGCGAAGAGTGTCCTTGGTCGCGGGCCGGATGCCCGAGGGTCCGTGGTGCGCTTGCAGGGCTCGACGACGCCGTCCGCCAGCCACTCCGGAACCAGCAGCCAGCCCAGCCGCAGTCCCGGGCGAGCGGGACTTGCTGACCGAACCCGTGTAGGCGATGCGTTCCGGATCGAGCCCTGGAGTGCGCCCACGGGGCACGGTCGTACCGGAAGTCGCCGTCGTAGTCGTCCTCCAGGACGAGGCTGTCCACGGACCGTGCCCAGTCCAGCAGCTCATACCGCGCCGGTGTGCGGTGAGTAGGCGATCCCGGTGGGGAACTGGTGGGCCGGAGTCGTCACCACGGTCTGTACGCCCGAGGCGTGCAGCGGGCTGACGGCGAGTCCCTCGTCGTCCAGCGGCAGCGGCATCGGTGTCCACCCCCGCCGACGCGTACAGGGCGTCGTGGGGGGGGCCGCCGGGGTCCTCGACGCCGGTGGGCGCGCACCCCGCGCGCGTGGGAGCACGCTCAGGTGAGCAGCGCTGTCGCCCGCGCCACCCCGGAGACCACCATGGTGCGCTCCGGGTCGGTCACCACGCCCCGGCGCTGCGCGAGCAGTTCGGCCAGCGCGGTCCGCAGCCGGGGGCAGCCCGCGCGGATCCGGGTAGCCGAGGCTCCCCGTGCGGCAGCTCCGTCAGCACGCCCGCTGCGGGCGGCGGCCCACGCCGAGCGGGGGAAGAGCGACAGATCCGGCGTCCCCGGCACGAAGTCGACGCGGTCGGCGGGGAGCGCGGGGCGAGATCACGCGCGCGCGCGGACGGGCGGCCCGTACGGAGTCCCCACCCACGTCCCCGCGCCCCGCCCGCTGCGCAGATAGCCCCTCGGCCGTCAGCTGCTCGTACGCCTCCGTCACCAGCCCCCGCGACACCCCGAGGTCGGCCGCCAGGTCCCGGCTGGACGGGAGGCGGGTGCCCGGCGTGAGCCGGCCCGAGCGGACCGCGTCGCTGCAGGGCCTCCTGCAGGCGCGGCCACGCGCGCGTGCCGGTGCCGAGGCGGCGGGAAGCAGCACCCAGGCCGCGCTGCTGTCGGCGGGTCCCGGAGGGCCGCCCTCTACCGGTCGACGGCGTCATGAAAGAAGTCCCCCCGAGCATCGTGTCTCCCAATCATCCCCACTTTACGAGGGTTGGGCCTCCGCTGGTGCGTAAACCGGAGTGACAGACCACAGCGAGGGGCAGGCCGAGGTCGCGCCCCGGAATCGTACGCGCAATCCAGGAGCGCCCGTGGACGCCAAGAACTGTTTCGAGACGAAGACCACCTTCGCTCTCTCCCGACTCGAATGGCTGGGCTTTCTCACCGTATCGCTCGTGCTCGCATTCCAGCACCTCACGGATATCCGCTGGCCGTCTTCGTGCTGCTGTTCGCGGTGATCGACGTCATCGGATACCCGTTCGGCGCGATCGCCTTCCGGCGCAGCCCGGACGGACACGTTCCGCGCGGTTGCTACGTGGCCTACAACACGATGCACAAGCCTGGTCACAGCGGGTGTCATGGCGGGGGCGTGGGCACTGTTCGTCCGGCCGGAATGGGCACTGCTGGCCCTCCCGATCCACCTCATGGGCGACCGGGCCCCTCTTCGGGAACTCCCTCAAACCCTTCGGTGTCGCCTTCGAGCCGAAACCACCCCGGAGTTCCTGCAGGTTCGAGCAGCGGTACCACTCGGCGGCGGTCTCCGGTCAAAGTACCGCCGCGCGGACTTCCGTGGAGGACACCGATGCCGTCCGTGCTTGACACACTCGCCGCGCACAGCGACAACCCCAGTTCCTTCTCGCCCTCAACAGCGGGAACGCGTACTTCCACGACGGCGGGTTCGACGGCGCCTGCGCCTATCGCACCTCGGGCCGCTACGTACTGCAATTCGGCGGCCCGTTCACCGCGCCGGAACACCGGGCACGCCTGCTGGACGCGTTCGCCGCCCACGCCGGGCGCCGCCTGGTCGCCGTGCAACTGCAGCGGGCGGACGCCGAGCTGTACGCGGCGCACGGCTTCACGGTCAACCAGCTCAGGGCGTCGTACGCGGTCGACCTGAGCCGCTCTAGCTGCGCGGCTCACGGTTCGTCCGGCTGCGGAACAAGATCTCGCGCCCCGGCGGGCGGGCCTGGAGGTCGCCGAGGTCATGGCCGGCGACGACTGCGCCGAACTGGACCGGATCGACCAGTGCTGGCTGCGGGACAAGGGCCGGCACGCCAAGGAGCTGCGCTTCCTCGTCGGCCAGCGCAACGGGGAGCCTGCAGAGGCACCGCCGTCTGTTCGTCGGCCGGATCGACGGCGAGACGGCCGGCTACATCAACTACTCGCCGGTCTACGGCAGCCGCTCCGGCTGGCTGCACGACCTCAGCCGGCGCCGCCCCGACTGCTCCGCCCGGCGTGATGGAGGCGCTCAACGCCACCGTCATGGAACGGCTGACCGCCGACGGAGCGGGCTGGCTGCACTTCAGTTCACCCCGTTCACCGGGCTCGACCCGGAGCACGAACTACCGGGTGCCAGCCGTGTGTTCACCCGGTTCGCCCGTCTCTGGCCGAGCGCGGCGACGTGATCTACCCGGCGGCCTCCCGGCTCGAGTACGAGCAGAAGTGGGCCCCGCACGTGGTCCTGCCGGAGTACATCGCCTTCCGCGGCAGGCTCCGCCCCGGCGCGGTCTGGCAGCTGCTGCGCGCCACCAACGCCCTCTGAGTCACCGCGTCCACGGCCGCGCGGGTGCCGCGCCGATTCCGTATGCATCCCACCCTGGAGGACCGCACGCCCATGAGATTCCTAGAACGTGAACGCGCCACCCTCGCGAAGCTGTTGCCCGAACTGGACCCCCGCCCTGCGCGAGGCCCCGCTGATGGAACTGGAGCGGCCGGGCAGCCCGGGCATCCGGCACTTCCGGGACAGCGGCGGTCCAGGACTGCTCGTCCCCGAGTCCCACCGGGGCCGGGGCGCCGGCCCGCGCTCGATGCCCTGCGGCGTGCAGCAGGCCATCGGCAGCCGCTCGCCGTCCCTGGCCGTGGCCACCACCATGCACCACTTCTCCATGGCCACCCTTGTCGGGCCCGGTGGCCTCGGCGACGGCTTGAGTGGATGCTGATCGAGGGTGGCTCCGCGTCCAACCGCGTGATCGCCTCCGGGTTCGCCGAGGGCGCAGCGGCGCGGGCATCCTCGACCCGTCGATGACCGCCACGGTGATCCGGCGGACGGCGTCCGGATCAACGGCGTCAAACGGCCGTGCAGCCTGGCCCACTCCATGGACGTGCTCACCGCCAGCGTGATGATCCCGCGCGCGAGGACGGGCAGGGCGGACGAACTCGCCGTAGCCGTCGTGCCCGGCGGAGAGCGAGGGTCTGAGCGTCAGCGGCTTCTGGTCCAGCGCCTTCCTCGCCGGGGCCGAGCGAAAGATAGCGCTCACCGATGTCCTCGTACCGCCCGAACCTGCTGCGCACCGACGACCTCCGGTGGATCCAGCTCGGCAGGAACTTCAGATGGGCCGGTCTGATCTGGTTCCAGACGCTGACGACGGGCATGCTAGCCTCGGCGCCCGCGAGCGCGCCTGGTGGGGGCGGGTCCTCATGTGATCGACCGCATCTCCGAGCACGAGCGCCTACCGCCTCTCCGTCGAGACCGATGCCGGCCGTGGCCACCACGAGGGCGTCGCCCGGCGTATCGACGCCGGTGACCTCGACGAGTCGGCGCTCGCACAGGCGTTGTACGTGCGCTACGGCGTCCAGACGCCATCGCCCGGGTCGTCCCGCGCGCGGTGGAACTCCTCGGCGGCCTCAACTTCATGACGTCCGACGAGGTGGGCCACCTGGCCGCCTGCGCCAACGGATCTTCCCTGCACCCGCCGTCGCGCTCCCGGATGACCGCGTCCCGTTCTCCGCGTACCTGGCCGACCGGCCACTCCGCCATCGCCTGACCGCGCCCCCACCGTCCACCGGTGGGCCGAGAGACCCGCGTTGGGAGAACACACGCCCCGTGTCGTCCAGGACAACCAGCGTCTCGCCCCGTTGCCCGTCGGCCGTACGGAACCGAGCGACCCGCCCCTCCCTGCTGCTACATCGGCGGTTCCGGGTGCATGGACGTGCCCTGATCGACGAGCTGTCACCCGACTTCCGATCTGCTGTGCCTGCGCCGCAACACACCGTTGCGCCGATCGTGGTGCGCGAGCTCCAGGGCGACCTGGTCGCTCCCCGGCTCGGCCTGAGCCCCCTGGCCCTGGCACGAACTGGCCTTGAGGTGGACGTGGTGCTGCACTGCGCCGCCGAGACCAACTGGCGTACCCCGCCACAGGACATCACGCGCATAACCTGCGCGGTGCCGACAACATGCTCGATCTGGCGGCCCGGGCCGATCGCTCCACTGTGACCTGGTAGAGTGTCACGTTCGTGGCCAACACCCCACCGAGGAGGACCGCCGGTGCTTCCCGGGTGCGGCCGCCTACCTCGACTCCAAGGCCAGGGTCGAACAGATGACACGCGGGCGGGCGTGCCCGGCGCCATCGTCCGGCCCTCCGGTCGTCGTGGGCGACTCGATCAGCGGGCGGATCGCCGGCCGCGCAGGGGCCTGACCAAGACGATCGGCCCGATGGTCCTGGGGCAGGTCCCGGTGCTGCCCGGAGCCCCCGAGGCCCGGATCGACATGGTGCCCCAGGGACCACCGTCTCGCGGGCCATCGGCGACCTGGTCCGGGGTGGTGTGGCCGACGGCGGTACTGGCTGACGGCCGGCAAGGAGGCCATCGACCTGCGGGAGTTCGCCGACGTCTGCGCGACGTCGCCGTACGCATACGGCCTGCCCCGGCCCCAGCGGCCCCGGCTCATCCCCGTCGATGCCGTGCACCGGCTGCTCCCACCCTTACCCATGCTGGAGGGCACCTCGCTGCCGCGTCCTCCGGCGGCGGCTGGAGTACTACGCGGAACTGCTGGTGTTCCAGCGGGAGCTGCCGTTCGACACCTCCTCCTCGGCGAACCCGACTGCGGCACCTGCCCGACCCGGACCGACATCCGGGCCGCGCCTGCGGCCGCAACGCGGAGAGCCGGGCCGGGACAGGCCGTCCCGCCTACTCCAACTGACCGCCGCGGTCGCTCCGATGGAGGTGGCGGCCATGACCGCCGCCCCCGTCCACAGGTACCCACCGCGCCGTCCTCCGGGGCTCCGCGTCGTCCTCCGGGCTGCCACGGGAGTCCCCGACCACGGCCCCGGCCTCCGGTTCCGCGCTGCCGGGTCCGCCCCTCGGGCCGCCGGATCGGGCTCCGAGATCCCCCACGCCGTCCTCCGGGTCCCCGCCCCGGCCTCCGAGTCCTCCACCCCGCGGAAGGCCGGGGCCGCCGCGCCGACCGACCGGCCTTACATCGGGATCTTCCTCACTTCAAGTACATCGGCTCCGGCCGTGCCGTGATGGCCGGGGCCATGGGCGGCATGAGGTCCGTTCCGAGGGCGCCTGGATCCACGCCGACGACGGCCGCCGCCTCGACTTCGGCGGCTACGGCGTGTTCATCCTGGGCCATCGTCATCCGGCCGTCGTCGAGGTGCACCGGCAGATCGACACCCACCTGCTGGCCAGCCGCGTCTTCCTCGAACCTGCCGCCGCCCGGCCGCTTGTACTGGCTGCTCGATACCCTGCCCGGCCTCGACTACGTCCACTTCGTCAACCTTGCGCCGAGGCCACCGAAGCGGCTCCGAAACTGGCCCGCGCCCACGGACACACCTCGGCATCACCGCCCGCGGTGCGGTTTCCACGGCAAGACTTCGGCGCAAGGCGTCACCGCCAACGCGCCACGTACCAGACGCCCTTCCAGCCCCTGCTCCCGGACGTCACCCAGGTGGCCTACGACGACCCGGCCGACCTCGAACAGCGCTGGCCGCGATGCCGCGACCGGGCTCGCGTCATCGTCGAACCCGTCCAGGGCGAGGGCGGCGTATGCATCCCCCGCCACGGCTACCCCAGCCAGGTGCAGGGCGCTGTGGCCGGGCGTACGGCGCCATGCTGGTCGTCGACGAGATCCAGACCGGCATGGGACGGCTGGGCACCTGGTGGGGCGTCGACGCCGAGGACGTGCGTCCGGACGTGCTTCTCGTCGGTAAGGGACTCAGCAGCGGTGTCGTACCGGTCGCCGCGATGGTCGCCACCGCGCGAGGCCTTACGCCCCCCCCAGCTGGGCGCGACTCCGACCTGCTGCACACCTCCACCTTCGGCGCCTCGCCGATCGCTCTGCGCCGCCGCCCTCGCCGCCGTACGGGCGATGGAGGAGGAGGGGACACCGTGGCTCTGGGCCGCCGCGCTCGGCCTGCGCATCCTCACCGCCGTACGGGCCGTGTCGCGCCGTACGAGGGCGGACTGGTCCGCGAGGTGCGCGCGGCGCGGCCCGCTTGATTGGAATCGAGTTCGCCGAAGAACAGGCGGTCGGCGATTCCCATGCCGGAACTGATTTCCGCGTGTGCTTGTCAACAACTCCTCAAGTCGACTCGGGTGTTGTAGGGTGATCCCGCCGGTCGTGGTTGAGGATCCGCGCTCGACCTGTTCCTCACCACCTCGGCGCGGCTCTGCAGCACGGTTGACTGTTTGACCAGTTGATACCGGCTTGCGCCGGTGCGCCAGCCACGAGTTCTCCAACGAGCGCGTCCGGTGCCCTCCGGGAAGGAATCGAACGACCCATGCGCCACGTGGTCCTTGCACGCTCCTCGTTGACGGACTGGCACCGCCGACGTTTACGGCTGCACGTGGCGATCGCCGCCATCCCGAGTACAGCGACACCTTCCGTGAGGTGCACGTTGCGCCTTCGCCGCTCCCCGGCTCCACGCCGGACTGACTGTCGTGGCCGGGCGGCCCGATGCGGTGGCGGGAACGCGACACCTACTTCGCTCGAGACGTATCCATCGCCTTCGAACAGATCAGCGGCGACTTCCAGACCTTCGAGGGAGCTGCGCGCGGGGCGAGGTGGGGTGCGGCACGCTCGTCGCTTCACCGCGCCTTCGACTTCGGCATCCTTCCTGGCTCGCGTTCCTCGACCCGGTGGCCGAGGGCGACCCTGGTGGATCTTCAACATCGCCGCGTGCTGCGGCGGGGCGCGGAGGTGATCGATGATGCGCGGTGCGGCTGGGGCCGACCGGGCGGCGGTCGCGGGCGCCGCCCCCTGGCCGCCGATCCGCCGCATCCAGGAGCCGCTGCACGAGGAACCGGGGTTCGGCGCCGCCCGCCGCCCCGGCCTGCACGCCGCCGGCGTCGGGGTGACCGTCGCATGCCGCGGCGCGGCGGCCGCTCCCCATGACGGTGTCCGCCGTCACCCCTCGCCCCGCCCGCCGCCGTTGCCGGTCCGTCCAGGGGACGGTTCTGCACCCTCGCGCCGCCGTCCGCGTCGGCGGGCCTTCTGCAGCGTACCTGCTGCGCGAGGACGCGGGGCCCGGTACGGTTCGCGTCCTCGGTGACGACCGCGTCGAGCGGTTCGCCGGGACCGACACCCGGCAGGTGCTGGGCGTCCCCGTGCTGGCCGGCACGCCCGTCTGGTCGGTGTGTTCGACCGAGGACGTACGCCGCTACGGCGACCACCACCTCGTCGTCGGCCGGCCGCCGCCGTGCACGTGGAGCGGCGGACGCCTCGCTGCTGTGGCACGACCGCCGAGTTCGGTGCGCTGACCGAGCGGTGCCGGACGCCGCCGGATGACCCGCGCCATCGGCCGGGACGCCGTACTGGGACCCCGCTGAATTGCCGACGCAGCCCCAGCTGCACGGCGTGGTCACCGCCGACGTGGCCGTCGTGGGGCCGGCCTGGCCGAGTTGTCCTGCGCCTACCACCTGGCGGAACGCGCCCCCGGCTCGACTTTATCGCGGTGGTGGACGCCGAGCACCCGGCCGCCGGCGGCCAGCGGCCGGGCTACTCGGCCCACGCCCGGGCCGGCCCCCGCGGCCGACCGCGCGGTGCGCCGCTTTCGCCCGCGAGACGAGGCGCAGGATGCACCGGGCCAGCGAGCGGGCGGTGCGGGACGTCCTCGTTACCTGTGCGCCCGGCTCGACGTCCGTGCGGGCTGCGGCCCGGCGAGCAGCTTCGCTGGTGGCCACGCGGTCGTCCGTGGGCCTGGTGGCACTCGCCCGCCGGTTCAGCGCCTGCCGCGAACTAGGGTCTGGACGTGCCCGTCCTACTCGGCCGGCATCCGGCGACCGGGTCAAGGTAGCACTACCGGGCGGCACTCCTGCACCGCCCCCGCCGCGACCCTCGATCCGGCCGCCCTGATCTGCGCCCTCGCCCGTGCCTGCGCCGACAAGGGCGTGCGGTTCTACGGCCGCAGTCCGCTGCTGGCCCTCCGCCCCGGCGACCTGGTCGGCCCCGAGCTGGTCCTCCCGCACTGGCAGGCTCTACGCCGGTCCGGGGCGGTGCTGGCGGCTAACTCCTCCGCCGCGCAAGGCACTCGACCTGCCGGTCGGCACCGTCCTGCCGCTCGAGGGTGTACGCCGTCGCCACCGAACCGCTGAGCGCCCCGGCCCCTACGAGACCCTTGGCAGGGCGCGCCGGACACCCGTCGTCGACGCCGTCCCGATGGCGCCGTACTTCCGGCCGTTCCGAACCGGGGCCTGGTGGCGGGCTGGCGGTGTACCTCCACTGGTCCCGGCGGGTATCCGGCGCTCCCCGTCTGCAGGCCGTCCAGGAGCGTGGGCCTGGGCTTCGGCTGGTGAGGTGGCTGCGGTCCTCCAGATCTCGGACCTCGCCCGGGTCCGGGTCACCCACCGCTGGTCCGGCCGCATCGGCACGACGGGCGACGATCTGCCGGTGGTGGGGTTGGTGCCGGGCTGACGACCCGTCTGGTACATCGGCGGCTGTTGCGGGCACTGGACTCGCTCTGTCCGTGGCGCACGGCGCGCACGTGGCCGCGGCCCTGCTGGGTGAGCCGGAACCCGGCGAGACCGCTCCCGTGGCACCGCTCCCGGGCCCCCGCGCCTGCTCCGGGGCACGCGGACCCGTTCGGCGTTTTGCTGCCGGGCGGCCGTGGACGCAATGGGGCCGAATCTCGCGCGGCATGGCATGTTGACGGGCGGTGCCGCCCGCATCCGGCCCCCGGGTCCGCAGACCGCCCGGACTCCAGCTCCGCAGATCCCAGCCCTCGCAGCCCTCCCGAACCCTCGGAACCCGACCAGGAGGTTCCACAATGCGACCCCACCTCGGTACGAACGGCCGCCTGCCGTCGGCCCTGTCCATGGGAACCGTAGATGTCGCCTTCCACCTGGCGACGGGCGGCAACCCTGTGCCCCTCGCGTTCACGTTCGGGTTCGATGGCCGGGCCCCCACCCTGGACTCCGTACGCGCGCGGGTCGCAGAACGCGTACCGCGTCCCGACGTTGCGCTACCGCATCTCACGGGACCGCAGGAAATTCCGGCGAGTAGACCGATCGCGGTGGACCGGCATGCTGCACGAGGCGTGGCTGCCCGAGGACACCGACGGGTCGGCGACCAGCCGCCGATGCTGTCCCGGCCGATGAGCACGGACGACCGGCCGCCCTGGGACGTGGCTGGTCCACGGCCCGGCGGACCGCCACACCCTGGTCTACCGAACCGACCACACCTTCCAGGACGGCATGGGCGCCGCCTACACCGCCCGCGCTCTCCTCGGAGACCACCCCGAGGGCGGACCGGCCCCACAGCGTCCCGCCCCGGCCCACCGCACACGGCCTCGCGGACGCCCTGGGCGAGGTGGTGGCCGCCTTCCGCGCGCGCCACCCCGAAACCCGCGTTCGACGGAGAACCCACGGGCCGCGTCGACGTCTGCCACGCCGACACCCCGCTGGCCCGGCTGCGCGCCATCGCCCGGGCACACGGCGGCACGGTCACGGACGTCTATCTCGCGACCCTGTCCCACGCCGTCCGCACCTGGTACCTGAAGGACACCGGCTCGGCCCATCCGCCGCTGCCCGTGTCGATCCCGATGTCGGTCCGGGCCCCGGGGGAGGAGTACGCCCCGGGCAACCGCATGGTCACCGCCCGGCTCCTGCTGCCCTGCGACGAGGAGTCACCCCAGCGGGCCCTGGCCCGGGTCGTCGTTCGCACGGGCCGGCTGCGGGAGAGCCGGCGGCGCGCGACGCCATGCGCCTGCTGCTGTCCGCCGCCCCGCGGACGCTCGGTGCCACCGTCGGCACCCGCCTGGTCCGCGGGGCGTTCGTGGCCGGCCCGGTGAGCAGCGTGAACTTCGGCACGGCCCTGGTCCACCAGGGGCCGTGGCCCGTCGCGCGGCCGCCTTCGCCGGCGTCGCGTCAGGCATCCGGTGTGTGACGACGCTGACGAGCCAGCACGACACCGCGTGCCTGACCGTCGTTCACGACGAGGCCCTGGCGACCGGGACGAACTCCCCGACCTGTGGCTCGCGGCGCTGCTGGAGCTGGAGCGGCCCTAGGCCCTGTCGTCAAATCCCGCTCGCCCGGCGACGCCTGGCACGCACGCTCGCCGCGTTGCCGAACCGCCCACGTGGCTCCGCCACGAGGACGCTCCGGCGCCTTGCAGATCGCACGCACCAGACGCCGCCGGGCCACGCCCTCCGGGCGGACGACGGGAATTTCGACGACAGGGCCTAGCCACGGCACCACGCGCAGGCCCCGACGCACCGTCCGGGGCCTGCGCGTGGTGCCGTGTCAGAAAGTGCCGCGCAGCGTTCGCGGTGGTGAGGAAGACGCTCTCCGCGGCGGCCGTGCCGATCAGCGGCAGATATGGGAGAGGCGCTCGACCGCGTACGGCAGCGTGTACAGGTCGGCGGCCGCCGCGTCCCAGCCGTGCTCGGCCCACCAGCGCTGCGGATCGGCAATCTGCCAGTTCCAGGCCAGTCCCGATCGTCGACAGGGCGTCCATGAAGGGCGCGACGAACGGGGGAGGACGTGGTCGCGGAGTTCACGCACTCGGCGCCGAACATGCGCTGCCGGGGGCGGAGGTTCGGTCATCGTTGGCGACGACGGCCGCCACCTCCGGGGGCCGGAGGAAGTACGGGGTGCCTCGCAGAGCCATGCGGTGGGCCTGCCGGGATCGAATCCCGCCGCCCTGAGTTCCTCGCTCCAGGATGCCGTGCCGTCGGCTTCGACGACGGTGCGGCGTCCGCAGGAGAGCCGGCTCCAGTCCAGTACGTACTTTTTGAAGGCCAGTACGGCCGCGTCCTCCACCTCGAAGACGTGCACCCCGGTCGGCCAGTCGAGCCGGAAGGCACGGGTGTCCAGCCCGGCGCCGAGCAGCACCACCTGGCGGCAGCCCGAACTGGGCCGGCGGCGAGAGCGTAGTCGTCGAAGAAGCGGGTGCGTACCACCCGATAGTCGGGCAGCAGGCGCTGCATCGGTCCGTCACCGGGCGGGCCCCCGTCGAACCCGGCCGCGTGGGAGGAAGTCGGCGGCCCACGGGTCGCGGACGATCGGCGCGGGCCGGAGGTTCTCCGCCGCGTGTGCGGCGGCCGTCCAGAGCGCCGCGCGGGAAATGCCGTGCGGGGTCGGGGCGGGCAGCGCGAACGGTGACTGCCGACGTGTGGATTCCGGCATGGGATCTCCTTGGGGTGGGGCGGGGTGGCTGTGCGGACCCGGATCATCCCGAGCGGCGTCGGCCCAGCAGGAAGGCCGCGCGGCGCCACAGCGCGAGCAGGCTTCCGGAGGGCGGGTGGGGCCGCTGGCCGCCCATCGCGGCGGGGGTGCGCGGCTCGTGGATGTTCAGTGCGAACTGACGGTTGGCCACGTCGGAGAGGACGCCCCGGACCTGTTCCGGACCGGTGACGGCGGCCAGCAGAAGCTCCATGGAGTTCCGGGCGAACTGGTTGCGGCCGAGGAACTCGCGGCCCAGTGCGAAGAGGATCTTCGGCACCTCCGCCTGGAACACGTCGGGCAGCGTGATCTCGGGAGCCAGGCACCGCACCGAACCGTCGAGGTTCGCAAAGGACTTGCCCAGCAGCGAGACGGCCGGCGGCGAACCGATTCCGCGTTTGGTCGCCTTGGCCAGCACAGTGGTGAGCGCGACGCCGAAGTTCATGTCCTCCAGCGAGAGATGGGAGACCGTGGGCACGAACGCGGCCATGTCGGCGGCGAACGCGGGCATGTTGGCCCACGGCGTCAGCCGGCCCATCTCCGCCCAGTGCTGCGCCAGCCCGGCCCCCGTCGTTCTGCGCCAAGGTCATGAACAGCGGCAGCAGCTGAAGACTGGTCCTGCGGTCCAGGCGCGGCCGACCATGCCCCAGTCGATCAGCAGTCGCGGGACCGCCGGGAGCGGCGAAGACGTTGCCGGCGTGCGGGTCGGCGTGGAAGAAGCGATGGACGAAGTACCCGTGGTACATGAACCGCAGCAGGTCCTTGCCGATCTCCACGCGCTCGTCGTCCGTGAAGTGGGCGCGGTCGACGTGCCGCACCGACTTCCCGTCGGCCAGCGACTGGACCAGGACCCGGGGGCTGGCGTGCAGGACCCGGGGCACCTCCAGCGAACGGAACGACCGGACCTGCCCGCGGGCCTCGTCCATGTTGCGGGCCTCGCCGGTGAAGTCCAGCTCCGGCTCCATGGCGTCGAAGACCGAGCCGAGCATCGCCTCGATGTCGATGACCTCGTTGAACCGGGGAGCGACGCGGGCCACGATCTTCGACGCCCGGCGCATCAGGGCCATGTCCGCGAGTACGCCCTCGCGGATGCCGGGTCGCTGGATCTTCACCACGGCCGCGCGCCCGCCGGGCAGCGTCACGCGGTAGACCTGGGCGAGGGACGCCGCTCCCAGCGGGGCGACGGTCTCGATGTCGTCGAAGCGCAGCTTCCAGTTCGGACCGAGGTCCCGGGCCAGTACCGGCTCGAACTCCGAGAACGGCTGGACGTCGACCTCGTCGTGCAGGTTCTGCAGTTCGTCCCGGATGGACTGGGGGACCATGTCGGGCCGGGTGGAGAGGACCTGGCCGAGTTTCACATAGAAGGGACCCAGGCTCTCCAGGGCCTGCCGTACCGCCTTGGCACGGCGCTGCTCCGCCCCGGCGGTGGCCTCGGCGCCGGGACCCGGCGGAGCCGACGAGGCCCTCCGCCGGGGACCGCGTGTCCCGGCCTCGTCACGCCTTCCGCAGCCGGGCCGCCTGTCCCACCTCGTCGCGGCCACGAGGCCTGCCCAGGACCTTGACCACCGAGACGCAGCCGATCGCCGACGACAGACAGTCATCGTGTGATCCTCCTCCAGATCGGGGCCCTGGTACGGAACGGCGGTCGGCGTGCACCACGGCGACGGCCGGACGGGACGGTAGGGACACGGCCGGTCAGCCCGAGGTCGAGGACTGTCCGCCCTGGGACGGCTTTCCGCCCCGTCCCCTGCTGACCGGTCAGGCCCTGCAGGGCCGCCAGCCCCCTGCTGACCGGCCTGGGCCGGCAGGTTGGTCAGGTTCTGCAGGCCCTGGACCGCCTCGAGGAGCTTGGGCAGCACCTGGAGCAGCTGGGTGAGCTGGGCGGGGAGCGCCATCAGGTCGCCCGCCCCGCTCGCCGCGTGTCCGAGGCCTCCGGCCAGCTGACCGAGCCCGCCGAGCGCGCCGGCCGCACCGCCGACCGCGGTGAGCGGATTGCGCCGCCCCGCCCAGCGCGGCCAGGTTTGCCCGCCCCGCCCAGCGCGGCCGCGAGCGGGTGTGCCGCCGCCCGCGCACCGGTGAGCGCGGCCAGGGGTTCTGCGCTGCGCCTGCGATGTTCCCCCAGCGGCCCGCGGCCCCGAGGCGAGGGGCGGCGAGCGGGTTGCCGGCCACGCCGATCCCGCCGAGGGCGGCCAGCGGGTTGGTGACACCCGCGAGCGCGGTCGCCGGGTTGACGGCCCCGGCCAGTGCGGCGAGGGCGTTCCGGGGGCAGCCCGGCCAGCGTGCTGGACGGCGTTGTCGGAGCCGCGCGACGATCCTGAGTCATCGTCTCGGTTCAGGAGGTCGTCGAAAGCCTTCCTTCCAGCTGTCGGTCATATCACCGACCAAATCCTTGAGATGTCTTGGACGTTCTTGCTATTGCCCATGAGTGTGGTCCCTTTCGTTTCTCTGCGATGGGAGAGGTGCGGTTTGCGGGTGTTATCGGGCGCAGCCTTCCAAGGCTTTCCGCGCAGACGTTCTTCAATCGTGCGCGGCTCCCTGGTGAAGGCGGCTTCGGCCGCCTTGACGGAGATGTTGTGTATGCGGGCGAATTCCGCAGTGGAAACTACCCTTGGCGCGGGCGAGTATGACCTCCTGCTCCCGCCCCCGCAGGTGTTGTACCTGGCCCAGAAGCCATCTGCCGAAGTCCTCGTCGCAGACGTCCTCCTCCGTCGTGCCCGGGGTTTCCGCGAGTGCCGCACGCTGGAGGAGTCTGCTGCGACGCTCCATGTCACGGTAGAAGTCGATGCAGAGGCGAAGCGCCACGGACGTCAGAAAGGCACCGAGTCGATTCCTGTCCAACGCGGCGTGGGCGGCTGCCCGGGCCATGGTTTCCTGAACGCAGTCCTCGGCGTCCTGAAAACTCGGTAGTCTTCGCCGAACCAGCCGCATGAGGCGGTCCTGATGCTGGAAGATTTCTTCCCAGGAGCATTCAGCGGGCGATTGGCAGGTGGAATGTCGCACCATCGTGGATTGCAGCCCGTTGTCTCTCGGATTGAGCAGGGAGAACCGCGGCCGACTTTCCATTTGTCGGCCATGTGGTTTTCCTACCCGAGGCCCTGGAGCGGCAAACCGGAATATGCACCTCCGCCAGTCGGCAGGAATGTTTTTCCGTGCTCATTTCCGAGGAGCGGGCCGCCGCGCCCAGTCGCGGTTCCAGTTGAGCCACATGTCCCGTACGGTCTGGTGCACTTGGGAGCTGCCGGCGCGCAGCTCGGTGGTGTACGCCTGGACCGCCTCCTGCCTCCACCAGCCGCGCCCCGCCGGTGAAGTAGGAGCCCCGGACGTGCCGCGGTGAGCGGTACTTGCCCCACAGCAGGATCTTCATCAGCGGCCAGAGGGTGAACACCCCCGGAGGGGCACCGGTTGTCGGGGTCCAGGGTGCCCCACACCGCCGGGACCAGTCCGCTCTCGCCCAGCAGCTCGTAGATGCGTGCGATCGCCTGCTTCTTCGTGAACTCGCCCGCACGGTAGGCGAGTACGGCGTCCCGCGACTGGTCGAACATCCGCTCCACCCAGGGGTTGTCCATCCCCTGGAGACCTCGGCACGGCGGCTGCTCCAGCATGTCGAAGCAGGCCGGGTCGTGCGTCTTCTCGAACGTCACGGCGACCTGGTTCTGGGCGTTCGTGCCGTACAGCGTGGTGATGGTCCCACACGATTCCAGGCGTTCCACAGGTCGAAGTCGTCGAACGCGATGTAGCTGCAGGACACCAGGTCGTCGTAGAACCGGAACATGCGCTTGGTCCAGTGGTCCAGGTACGCGAACCGGAGGTGTCGAAGTCGTCCTGCCGCACCGCGTCGATCAGCCGGTGGCTCAGCGCGTTCAGTGCCATCACGGTGACGGCGAGACCGCTGGAGAAGAGCGGGTCGATGAAGTCACTGGCGTGCGGCAGCAGACACCACCGGTCGCCGACCACCTTCTGCGAGGCGAACTGGGTGCGGTCGGTGGACACGTGCGGCCGGACCGCCCGCGCTCGCTCGAACTGGCGGGCCACACTGGGGAACCGGCGCACGTACTGCCAGAACTCCTCCTCCGCCGAGATGTCCTCCGGGCGGGGGTGCTGGTCGAGATCGAGGTTGATGCCGACACTGCACAACCGGTTCGTGCTGGTCGACTGGTTGTCGAACGGGATGACCCAGAACCATCCGCCCGGGAACATGTGGTGGAGCGTTCCCCTGGCTGAACGGGCTGGGCATGCCGTGCTGTTCACGCGAAGGCGCCACGGCGTCGAAGGGGCGCACGTCCACCATGTGCGTGAAGATCGTGCGCGACCTCGTGCGGTAGGGCGGTTCCTGCCGCAGCCCGAGGCGCTCGGGCAGGACCGCCCGCATGCCGCCGGCGTCGACCACGTACGAGGCCCGGAAGGTGCCCCGGTCCCGGGTGACGAGAGTCGCGCCGTCCTCCTCGAACTTCACGTCGTCGACCATGGTGTGGGTGTAAGCGGTCACGCCGTAGGACACGGCGACGTGGAACATGTACGCGTCCACGTCCTGCCGGAAGTAGTGCGAGTCGGGACCGAGCGGGGGTCCCCAGGTGGGGTACTGGGTGCACTCGTCGGCCCGGGTGGGCTCACCTTCCCGGTGGTAGATGAAGCTGAAGTTCCGCTTGACCCCGCTGTTCGACGACACGTGGCGGCGCAGTGCCGCGTTGGTCGCCAGGTGCTCGAGCTCGGGGACGTCGTAGCGGCGGGCCAGGACCCGGAGGCCGAACGTGGTCTCGGGGACGGTGGACTCTCCGATGGCGAACCGGGGGTGGCCGCTGCCTTCGAGCAGCAGCACGCGCACGCCGTGACGTGCGAGTACGGCCCCCAGCATCGTCCCGCCGATGCCGCCTCCGACGATGGCGACATCGAAAACACGCTGGTCTTCTTGCATGTCTGCGGTTCCTTTCGCGACGGAAGGGCGAGTCGCCGGGCTCCCTGGTCACCGGTGGGTGACCCGGGAGCCCGGCAGCACCCGGCGCAGCCCGCAGGCCACCACCCGGGCGGAGAAGGACACGGCGAACCGGGGGGTGGGCGCCAGTTCGGCCAACAAGCGGCGGTCACCGGGCACCTGCCGCTCACCGCGCCTGGTGACGTCCAGCCACACGCCGAAGTGCAGCAGCCGCGCCTCGGGTCCGGCGTCGCGAGCGGGGAACGGCCGCATGTGCTCGCGCACCGCACGCGCGTGAGGGTCGATGCGCCGCACCGTGCCCACCCTGGTGCCGGGCCAGGAAGTGGTCGAGCAACTGGGCGGAGCGGCACGGGAATCCGCCGCGACCGAGCGGAGTGCGCCCTACCAGCCCGGCGTCGTGGAACGCCGCGGCGCGGCCAGCAGGCCGACCCGGTCGTAGGCGGTCCCGTGGGTCCGCGCACAGGCGTCGGCCAGCAGGAACGTCCGCAGAGAGTGCACGGCGACGTGGGGTGGCAGGAGCCGGCACATCTCCTTCAGCGCGGCGCCCGCGAGGGTGCCCGAGCAGCTCCGGCGAGGGCCGGGCGGCCGAGCAGAGGCTGCCATGCCTCGGGCAACACCTTCGGTGGATCGGAGTGTGAACTCGCCCCGTTCCCACCGGGATCGGGGACCTCCGGCATCTCAGGCCCTGCGGCCATGGCTCAACCCCTTGCCCCGCGACTTATTGGCTGTGTCCGTCTCATCTGTCTTTACGCTCGGGCCGCCTCCGCCCCCGCCCCCGTTTCACAACGCCTCGTCTGTGTAAGCGCGTTGGCGTGCAACCGACGGCGCGCGATGCCGGTAACGCGCTCCGGGCGTACGTTTCGGCTGTCGGTTCGGAGCCGTGGCCTGTTCGAATGAATGAGCCCTACACCCGTTGTGGCGGTGCGGGCGCGGGTGACGGCCAGAGGATGCGCCCTGTGCTCCCACTGGTGGAGGATTTCTGTAGTAAACCTCGTGAGGTGCGGGGAGTGTTCAGGGCAGGACCGAATCTCGCCTGTGCTGAAATGCGGTGTTGGTATGGTCAGTTTCCCCGATCACCGACGATTTGCGACTTCCGGCGGAAATCGATGCGTCGTCTCTGCCGGATGTTCCCGAAGGGCCGCCCGAGAGAATTCTGTTGACGGGCGCCACGGGATTCCTCGGCGGTTTCCTGCTCGCCGACCTGCTGGAGGCGACCGACGCTCGAATCCACTGCCTGGTGAGGGCGGATTCGGTCGCTCAGGCCCGGGAGCGGCTCGCGGGTCAGTTACGCGCCCGGGATGTGCCGGTGCACCACATGTCCCGGGTCGACGTCGTGCCCGGCAGCCTGGCGAAGCCGCGGTTCGGCTTGACCGACGAGGAGTTCTCGGGCCTCTCGCGCGGCATCGACGTCATTTACCACTGCGGTGCTTGGGTCAATCTTCTGGCGAGTTACCCGATCCTGCGCGGTTGCAATGTGTCGGGAACCCGGGAAATCCTGGAGACTGGCGACCCGGACCCGTCGAATTCCCGTGCATTACATTTCGACGATGGGGGTGGTCCCGGCGGCCCGAGAGGCCGGGACCGGTGTCTCCGGTTACTGCGCCACCAAATGGGTCGCCGAGCAGTTGGTCGCGCAGGCCGCGGACCGCGGATCGCCCACGATGGTGCACCGGCCCGGTGTGATCCTGGCGGACTCGCGCACCGGCCTGGTGGGGGGAGTCGGACTGGTTCGTCCACCCTGACGACGGCGAGCATCCGCGCCGGCTGCGCCCCCCGACCACCCCGGTCTCCTGCCGGTGGGCACGGTCGACTTCACCAGCCGCGCCATCGTCGACCTGTCCCTGAGCCGACGTGCCCGAGGACAGGTGTTCCACGTGATCGATCCCGAACCGCTGCCCTTCCGGTCGTACTTCCAGGGCTTCGCGGACGCGGGTGTCGACCTTCCGCTCGTTCCGTTCGACACCTGGCTGGAGCGGCTCCGCGACCTGGGAGACGAGGTCCCCCGCAGCACCATGCGGCTGGCCGGCGAGACCCTCCGGCAGATGATCCCGCCCCCGGGGCAGGACAGCCGGCCCCGCGGCGTCCGCGCACCGCGCCCCGCCCGTGCTCGACTCCGACTACTTCCGCAGGATGCTCGCCTTCCTGGGCCGCGACGCCATGCTGCCCGCTCAGTGACCCATGCGCGGTCCTCTCCTCCCGTCCCTCCCGTCACCCCCCGCATCTCATCAGCTGGGTTTCCGCATGTCCCCTTTCACCCTGGAAGACCTTGCGGCGATGGTGGCCGAGATCGCCGGCGCCGAAGCGGCCCGGGCGCTCTCGGAGCAGTCGGCCGACGCGCCCTTCACATCGTTGGGGTTCGACTCGATGGCCGTCATCGAACTGGCCGAGCGGATCCAGGAGCGCTACGGCGTTCCCATCCCGGACGAGGCGGTGCACGACCTGCGCACCGTCCGGCGGACCCTCGACTACGTGAACGGCCAGGTAGCCGTCGCCGCGGCGGACGGAGCCCGCTGATGGCCCGGGGCGCGGGACGGCTGACCGGCATCGGCGTCTACCGCCCCGGTGGCCTGCTCACCAGCGTCGAACTCGACACCAGGTTCGGTCACGAGGACGGCTATATCGAGCAGATCACCGGGATCCGGACCAGGCTGAAGGCCGACCCCGACGACACCTTCGTCGGGATGGCCGCGCAGGCGGCGGACAAGGCCCTGGCCCACGCGGGAGTGCTCGCCGAGGACCTGGACTGTGTCCTGTTCTCCTCCGCCAGCAGCGTCGGCCAGGCATCGTGCCGGGCCGCCAGTCTCACCCACCGCATCGGCGCCGGCCGGGCCGGCGGGTTCGATGTCAACGGCGGTTGCGCCGGTTTCAGTTACGGGCTGACCCTGGCCTCCGGACTCATCGCCGCACAGCAGGCGCGGCAGGTCCTGGTCGTCGCCGCCGAGCGGCTGAGCGACATCACCGACCCCGACGACTGCGGGACCGTCATGGTCTTCGGCGATGCCGCCGGGGCCGCGGTGGTCAGCGCCGCCGAGCACGGCGGGATCGGACCGGCGGTGGCGGGCACCCACGGCCCCGGTGAGCCCTGATGACCAGCGCCCCGCCCTAAACCTGGCGCTGCCCGACCGTACATGCACATGGACGGCACCCGGGTGGTCCGCTGGTTCGGTTCGCACATGCCGCAAGTGGCCCGGGACGCACTTGACGCGGCCGGGCTCACTTGGGACGACATCGGCGTCATGCCGCACCAGTGCAATGGGGCGGCTGATCGACGCGATGCGCCGACTGCGCCCGCCCGCGCACGTGGCGATCGCCCGCAGCATCGTCACCGACGGCAACACCAGTTCGGCGTCCATCCCGCTGGCTCTGGAGTCGCTGCTCGCCTCGGCCACCGTACGGCCCGGCGACAAGGCGCTGCTCCTGGGCTTCGGCGCCGGGCTGACCTGGTGCGCCCAGGTGGTCGAACTTCCGTAAGGAGCACCTCATGAACGTCACGTCCGCGTCCCCCGCGGTCGACCTCTGCGCCCGCCGGCGAACCCGGAAGCCGGTGTCGTGGCCCGTCCCCCTGTCCCGCCTGTCCGACGCCGATCTCGGCACCCTGCTGATGATCCGCCACTTCGAACTGGCCGTGCTGGAGCTGTTCTCCCAGGGCCGGCTGCACGGCACCACGCACCTGCCTCGGCCAGGAGTACATCCCCGTCGCGCTCTACCCGCTGCTGGACGAGGGGGCGACTACGTCTTCAGCAACCACCGCGGCACGGCCACTACCTGGCCCCGCTTCCACGACCCCGCACGGTCTGCTCGCGGAGATCATGGGGCGGCCCGGTGCCGTCTGCCACGGTGTGGGCGGCAGCCAGCACATCTACCGCGACCGCTACCTGTCGACCGGCGTACAGGGCCAGAGCCTGCCCGTCGCCGTGGGAGTCGGCCTGCACCTGAAGCGGGCCGAGCCGGGCCGGATCGCGGTGGTCCACATCGGCGACGGCACCTGGGGCGAGGGCGCCGTGTACGAGGCGCTCAACATGGCGCAGCTGTGGCAGGTCCCGGTGCTCGTCGTGGTGGAGCACAGCGGGATCGCCGAGTCGACACCGACCGAGCGGCAGATGTCCGGCACCGTCGCGACCCGGGCGGCGGCCTTCGGCGTCGGCCACCTGCGGATCGACTCCGTGGACGTGACCGACGTACGCGCCGCCCTCGCCCCCGTGGTCGAACAGGTCCGCGACCGGCACCGGCCGTACGTGGTCGAGTGCGTCACCCACCGTGTGGGCCCGCACAGCAAGGGGGACGACACCCGCGCGGCCGAGGTCCGTGAGCGAGCGGCCCGGCACGACTGGTACCGCCGCTACCGACAGGACCACCCCGCACAGTCCGCCGCCGCCGACCAGGCACAGGCGGAGGCCGTCGCCGCCGTCGTACGAGAGGTCGGCGCGCGTCCGGCGTCCCGATGGGGAGTGCCCTGATGACCAGGCGCCAGCGCGTGGCCGAGAACCTCAACAGCGCACTGCACCACCTCCTCGGCGCCCACCCCGGCACCTATCTGATCGGCGAGGACGTCGCCGACCCCTACGGTGGGGCGTTCAAAGTGACCCGGGGGCTCTCCGACCGCTTCCCGGACCGGGTGCTCTCCTCGCCGCTGAGCGAAGGCGGCATCGCCGGCGTGGGCGCGGGCCTGGCCCTGGCCGGCAACCGGTCCGTGGTCGAGATGATGTTCTCGGACCTCGCCGCGCTGGCCTTCGACCCGCTGCTGAACTTCGCCGCCAAGTCCGTGTCGATGTACGGCCGCAGGGTTCCGATGAGCATGGTCGTCCGCTGCCCCACCGGCGGCAACCGGGGGTACGGCCCGACGCACAGCCAGAGCCTGCAGAAGCACTTCCTCGGCATTCCCTCGCTGCACCTGCGGGAAGTCTCCCTGTTCCACGACAACCAGCGCGTACTGACCGCGATGCTCGACCGCGAGGAGCCCGGTGTGCTCTTCGAGGACAAGGTGCTCTACACCCGCGCCATGTACCAGGCGGGGTCGTGGACGACCTTTTCCCCGCTACGAGGTGCTGGCCGATCCCAGCGAGACCGCCCGGGTGTTCGCGCCGGACTGCGGACCCCCCGACTGGATCGTCCTGGCCCCGAGGGCTCACCGAACGGGCCGTCACCGCCCTGCGCACCCTGCTCCTCGAAGAGGAGATCACGTGTGAACTGCTGGTGCCCTCCCCCAGCTCTACCCTTCGACAGCAAGGCGCTGCTCCCGGTGCTGGCCGTGCCGACCGCATCTGTGTCATGGAGGACTCCACGGCCGACGGGACCTGGGGCGAGCTGCTCGCACAGCAACTCCACGAGCAGTTGTGGAGCCGACTTGCCCGCCCGGTGCTGCCGCTGAGTGCCGAGCCGAGCATCGTACCGACCGCGCGCGCACCTGGAGGCAGGACGTGCTGCTCCAGCCGTCCACCATCCACCGCGCGATCATGGAGGCGACGAAGTGATCGGCATCGAGCTGCCCACGCTCAACACGAACGACTCCAGCTACACCCTGGTCGAGTGGCTCGTCCCCGACGGCAGCAGCATCGAGGGCGAGGAACCGCTGGCGGTCGTGGAGACCTCCAAGGCCAGTGAGGAGATCGAGAGCACCGGCCCCGGAATCCTGCACGTCCTCGTCGGCGGCGGCCAGGACTGCAGGCCGGGGCAGACCATCGCCTACCTCTTCGAGTCGGCCGACGAGCGCGACTCCTACCGGGGCGTCGGCCGCCACCCCCGGCGGCGACATCGGCACCTCCCCGGCGCGGAGCCGAGACATCACCAACGGGCCCGTGCGCTCGCCGACCGCCACGGCGTGTCCGAGGCCGAGCTGCGCGGTCTCTCGGGCGCACGGTCATCCGTACGGCCGATGTCGAGGCCCTGGTGCAGCGGGCCGCGTCGGCGCCCCCTCCCCAGCGCCGACTGTCGAAGCGACAGCGGACGGTGGGGGCGGTGGTGACCGAGTCGATGCGGACCGTTCCGCCGCGGCCGCCTACGCCAAGGTCGACGTCGGACAGGCGGAGGAACTGGCCCGGCAGCTGTCCGAGCGCACCGGCAGTTTCGTTTCCCTGCCCGTCCTGTTGATCAAGGCGGTGGCGCGCCGGCACGCGGCACACCCCCTGATGTTCGCCGCGCTCACCGACGACGGCGCGGTACGCGAGAGCGAACGGCCCACGTGGGCGTCACCATGGACGCGGGCCGAGGTCTGTACACCCCGGTGGTGCACGACGCCGCCGAGCTGAGCAGCGACCGGATCGCCGACCTGCTGACCGGCTTCCGGAGCAAGGCGTTCCGGGGCACGTTCCAGGCCGCCGAACTCGCCGGGGCCAACATCATGGTCGCCCCGCACACCACGGAGGGCATGGTCCTGGCCACCCCCATCGTCTTCCCCGGCCAGACCTGCGTGATCTCCATCGGCGCCGTCGACGACCAGGTGCTCCTGGACGCGCAGGGCACCCCCCGCACCCACCGGTTCGTCCATCTCGGCCTGGTCTACGACCACCGGGTGGTCAACGGCAGGGACGCGATGGCCCTGCTCGAGGACGTCAAGGCGGAGCTGGAGGCACCGGCCGCGCTCGGCTGACCGCCCAACCGCCACCACGGAACTCCACCACACGGAACCCCACCACCCCCGGGTACCGCCCGTCGGACCGGAAAGGACACCCCTGACATGACCACCGACACCACCCCCCACAGCCGCGCCTACGACCTGCTCACCTCGGTTCTCAGCGAGAAGTTCGAAGTGCCCTCCGAGGCCATCGTCCCCACCGCGACCTTCGAACAGCTGGACCTCGACTCGCTGGCCGTGGTGGAGCTCTTCGTCGTACTCACCGAGGAACTCGGCATCGAAGTACAGGACGGCGAGGCCGACCCGGACCTCACCCTGGCCGGCGTGGCCGACCTCATGGCCGAGGCCGTCAAGTCGTGACCGGCGCCCGTCCCGACGTCGCCGTCACCGGTATCGGCCTGGTCACTCCCGGCCGGCACCGGCCGCGGGGCCACCTGGGACGGCGTGTGCGCGGGCCGCCCCACCGCCCGGCACGTCCCCGAACTCAAGGGGCTCCCGGTCGACTTCGCCTGCCTCGTACCGGACTTCTCCCCCCGCGGTCACGTCCCCGGCTCACGCCCCTGGCAGTACGACCGCTTCACCCAGTTCTGCCCTCTACGCCGCCCGTGGAAGCGGTCTCCGACGCCGGTCTGGACCCGGCCGACTGGGACGCGGACCGCGTCGCGGTGGTCTTCGGCAGCTCGGCCGGCGGCACCGGCACCATGCTGGAACAGCACCGCAAACTGCTCGAACTGGGCACGGCGCGCGTCTCACCGCTGCTGCTGCCGATGTTCCCTGCCCAACATGGCCACCGGACAGCTCACCATCCACCTGCGTGCCCGGGGCCCGGCGCCAGCACGGTCACCGCCTGCGCCTCCGGCGCCACCGCCATCGGCACCGCCCTGCAACTCCTGCGCTCCGGGGCCTGCGACATCGCCGTCGCGGGCGCCTCCGACGCGGTCGTACAGCCCTTCTGGGTCACCGGCTTCGACCGGATGGGCGCACTGTCCCGGCGCGGCGACGACCCGCGGGCCGCCTCCCGGCCCTTCGACACCGCCCGGGACGGCTTCGTCATGGCGGAGGGCGGTGCGGCCCTCGTCCTGGAGCCGGCGAGTGCGGCCAGGGCCCGCGGACGCCCCGGCTACGCCCTGCTGGCGGGCTACGGAGCGTCGTCCGACGCCCACCACCCCCGTGGCGCCCGACCCCGCGGGCAAGGGCGCCGCCCTCGCCGTGCGGCGGGCCCTCGACGACGCCGGCGCCCGCCCCGCGGACGTGCAGCACATCAACGCGCACGGCACCAGCACGCCGCTCAACGACGCCGCCGAGGCCCGTCTGATCCGTCGCCTCTTCCCGCACCAGCCCTCCGTGACCTCGGTCAAGGGCACCCTGGGCCACCTGCTCGGCGCGGCCGGGGCGGTCGAAGCGGCGATCACCGCCCTGTCCGTGGCCCACGGCAGGGTGCCTCCCGTGGCCAACCTCGAGAAACAGGAAGGAGACGCCGAGATCAACGCCGTCACCGGCACCAGCCGGGCGCAGCCCGTCGACCTCGCCCTGAGCCATTCCTTCGGCTTCGGCGGCCACAACGCCGTACTCGCCTTCAGAAGCTGCCCCACCGAACCGGCCCGGGGAGCCAGCCGCTCCTTCACCGTGAGAACTCCAGGCGGCGGCGGGAGTTTCTTGCCCGCAGACACCCGCCATCTCGCTGACCAGCCTCAACACACAACGCAGCCGCATCTGCAGCTGCCGTGATGGAGTGAGTTCGTTCTCCCGGTCGAGGGATCGTTGCGGAACTCGATGGACGCGGGACTGAGGGGACTGTTCGGACTCCGCGCCATTCCCCAACGAAAGGGAGAACACCATGAGCTTCCTCCCCCCGCCTCCCCGGTGCCAACTCGGACGACGTCGTCACGGACATCGCCGAGGCCCCGCACCGCCTGGGCGCGGTGGTCCAGGCCGGCGGAGCGCAGGTCATCGCGACCGTCGACGTACAGGCGGGAGAGGACGACTGGAACGTCCCGCCCACCGAGGAGCATCCGCGTCCGGTGGTGCTCGTGCACGGCACCTTCGGCAACCGGGGCTACACCTGGAACACGGCGACACCGCTGCTACGGCAGCACGGTCACCGCGTCTTCCGGCTCGACTACGGCCAGCACGGCAACCCGGTCATCTTCGGCCTCGGGGACATCAAGCACTCCGCCCGGCAGCTCGCGGACTTCGTCGACGAGGTGCTGCGGCGGACCGGCGCCCAGGAGGTCGACGTGGTCGGCTTCTCGCAGGGCGGCATGATGCCGCGCTACTACCTGAACGCCCTGGGCGGAGGGCCCAAGGTGCGCAACTTCGTCGGCATCGCGCCCAGCAACCACGGAGTCACGGCACAGGGGCTGATGAACCTCGCCCGCCAGATTCCCGGCGCGGTGGAACTCCTCGAACAGGGCCCCGTCGGGGAGGTCGTGCCGGCCTGGCCGCAACTCCAGCACGACCACCCCTTCCAGCGCGAGCTGGCCGATCTCGGCGAGACGACGGAGGGCGTCCGCCACACCGTCATCGCCACCCAGTACGACGACGTGGTCACTCCGTACACGTCGTGCGCCCTCGCGAAGGCCGAGGGTCGCTACGTGAACAACATCGTCCTGCAGGACATCGACCCGGACGACCACACCCCGCACGTGAGCATGCCCTACAACGCCACCGTGCTGAACGAGGTCCTCAAGGCCTTGGCCGACTGAGCCCTGCTGCCGTCCAGGAGAACGCGGGCGACCAGCGCCGGGTCGTCGTTCATCGGGACGTGGCCGCAGCCGGGCAGCCGCACCAGGCGGGCCCGCGGAATGGCGTGCTTGGCGCGTATGCCCTGCCGGGGCAGGAGCAGCCGGTCCCGGTTGCCCCACGCCACGGTGACGGGGACGCCGGGCACGTCATCGGTGAACAGCACGCTCCGTCCGGCCCGGAGCGTCTCGGAGAACCCCTGCGCGTGTGCGAGCGCCAGCGTCTCGGCGACGACCGCCTCGGGGGAGCGGCGGCCGGGACGGGCGTAGATCGTACTCGTCAGCGCGGTGCGGCCGACGCGGTGCGGGACAGCCGCTCGACCAGGGGAGGGGCAGGCTCCGGGCGGTCCGGCGCATCCCCATCAGGACGCCGAAGGCGTAGCGCCGCTCGGCCTGCGTCCAGAAGCCGGCCGGGGACAGGGCCGTCACCGACCGCGCCAGGTTCTCGCGGCCGAGCTCCAGGGCCAGCAGACCGCCCAGCGAGTTGCCGGCCACGTGCGGCCGGTCGAGCCCCAGCGCCGTGCAGAAGGCGCCGAGTACCGCGTTCGTCGTCGGCAGATCGTGCGGCAGGCCGTGCGGCAGCGCGGACGACTGCCCGAACCCCGGCAGGTCCACGGCTATCACCTCGCGCTCGGTCGCGAGGATGTCGACCACCGGGTCCCAGGCCTGCCGGTGGTGACCTATGCCGTGCAGCAGTAGCAGCGGTTCGCCCTCACCCACGCGCGCGTAGGCGAGGGTGATGTCCTGCGGGCCGTGCTCGGTGGGGGCCGTGAAGGAGAGCGTTGCGGACATGGGGCTCCCTTGTTGCTCCTTGTCGGGAACATCTGTTGTGGGAACACATGTTGGGGGAACGCATGTTGTCGGGAACGCATGAACGACGACGTTGCGTAGACACCTTGTCAGTAAGAGCTACCGACGGGTAGCCCCCGGTCGCCGGTCGGCCTCGGGCGGGGGCGGTTCCGCCTGGACACGGCCGCACGCGTCCGCTGGGATGGAACGGTGACCACCGAAACCGCGACCGATGTCTTCGAAGAGCACCGCCCCGTCCTCCTGGGGGTCGCCTATCGCATGCTGGGCCGCCTCGCCGACGCGGAGGACGTGGTTCAGGAGGCCTGGCTGCGCTGGTCCGGCGCCGACCGCTCCGGCGTCCGGGAGGCGCGCGGGTACCTGGTGCGCGTCACCACCCGCCTCGCCATCGACCGGCTGCGCCAGATCAAGTCGCGGGGTGAGACGTACGTCGGCCCCTGGCTGCCGGAGCCCTACGCCACCGACTTCGGGGACGCCGTACCGGACACCGCCGAGCGGGGCCGTGCTCCGCCGACTCGGTGTCCCTCGCGGTGCTCGTCGTCCTGGAGTCGCTGTCACCGCTGGAACGGGCGGTCTTCGTCCCGAGGGAGGCGTTCGGCTACCCGTACGCCGAGATCGCCGCCATGCTGGAGCGCGGGGAGGCCGCGGTGCGCCAGCTCGCCGGGCGGGCCCGCAAGCACGTCGACGAGCGGCGGCCCCTCTACGACGTCGACCCGGCGCAGCGCCGGGACCTCACCGAACGCTTCCTCGCCGCCGCGGCCGACGGCGACCTGGAAGGGCTGATGGCGCTGCTCGCGCCCGACGTCCGGTTGGTCGGCGACAGCGGTGGCAAGTCCAAGGCGCCCCTGCGCGTGCTGGAGAAGTGCCGACAAGGTGGGCCGCTTCCTGCTCGGCGCCGCACAGAAGGGGATCCCGGACTTCTCCTACCGCTTCCTGGAGCTCAACGGCGGCCCGGCCCCTGCTGGCCCTGTCCGGCGGCAGGCCGACTCCGTCTTCCAGCTGGACGTGGCCGACGGGCGCATCCAGTCGGTGTACATCATTCGCAACCCCGACAAACTGCGCTTCCTGGACACCCCCTAGGGCAGGCCTCAGCAGCGCCATCCGCCCATCCGCCACGGATCGAGCCCCCCGTCTCGCGACGGGGGGCTTCGCCGTCCTGTCGCGGGATTGGTCTTGACCAAGGGTGTGGGCCGTATTATGGTCGCAGAGAACTGCAACAACCTTTAATAAACAAGGGCGTCAAAACGCCGCCGGACCACGGCGATTGCGGAGGACAGGGTGGGGACCACGCAGTTGGAATCGGTGCCGGAACCGAAGTACTGGCATCTCAGGACCGTGCTCAGCGAGGCCCTGGACTCGGAGTTCTCGGTGGGCGAGGTCCTGCCCAACGAGCGCGACCTCGCCGCCCGCTTCGGCGTCGCCCGCGCCACGCTCCGGCAGGCCCTGGAACAGCTCGAACTGGAGGGCAGGCTCCAGCGCCGCCGAGGCGTCGGTACGACCGTCGCCCCGCCGCGCGTGGGCGTGGCCGTCGGCACCGAGCGGCACGCCTGGCCGGGAACGGCCGATGACGCCTGGGAACCGGCCGACTGCGTGCCGGCCGCCTCCGCCCGCGGCCGTCGCCGAGGTCCTGGGCACCGGCCGGGACGAGCCCGTGCACATCGTCCGCCGCTCCCGGGTGTCGCACGGCCAGCCCGTGGCGGCGGAGCTGCTCTACGTCCCGCCGTCCTCGGTGCCCGACCTCACCGCCATCGACGCGCCCTCCGGCGCCGCACGCGCAGCGGGTCGTGCTCCGCGAACTGCAGCGCGGAGAACTGGAGCGGCGGGAGAGCGCCGTGGAGCTGGGGTCGGTCGGAGCGGAGGACGCGAAGGAACTGGACCGGCCCCCGGGAGCGCCCGTCCTCGTGGTCACCACCCGCTACCTCGCCGAGGGCCGCACCGCCGCCCTCTCCGTCGCCACCTACCGCGCGGACACCTGCCGGCTGACGTTCGGGGACTTCGGCGACGTGGAGATCCACCACGGCCCCGAGACCCGCGCCTCCTGAGCCACGGACGGCCCCGGAAACCCCCTGAAGACCGGACCCCGATCCCCGCTGTGGCCCGGCGCGGCTCAGCGCCGGGCCGTCGCCCCTCCACCGCGAACAACTGCTCCTCCACGTGGTCGAGGGCCGCCGCAGCGAGCCCGTCGCCACGGCGGCCTCGCCGAGGAGCGACAGTCACCTTCGGCGGGCGCAGGCAGTAGCGGTCCAGCTCCCGGCGCAGCGGCTCCAGTACGCCGTCCAGCCCGCCGCCCAGCCGCCGACGACGACGAGTTCCGGGTCGAGGGCCAGCACCAGTGCCGCCACGTCGTGCACCAGCCGCTGGATGAAACGCTCGACGGCCGCGCGTGCCCGCTGGTCGCCCTCACGGGCCTCGGCGAACACCCTGGCGACCGCCTGCTCGTCCAGCGGGTGCAGCGGCCGGCCCGTGGTGGACAGCAGCGTCTCCGGCGTCACGTCCCGGCCCAGCAGATGCAGCGCGCCGATCTCGCCGGCCGCCCCGCCGTAACCCCGGTGCAGCCGCCCAGCCGATCAGCGCCCCGGCGCCCGGGCTCAGCCCGGCCAGCACGAACACGATGTCGTCGGACTCGGTGGCGGCGCCCTTCCAGTGCTCGGCGACCGCCGCCGCGTTCGCGTCGTTCTCGACCAGCACCGGGCACTTGAAGGAACGGCTCAGCCGCTCGCCCAGGCGCAGCCCCGTCCACTCGGGCAGCGCGGTGCTCAGCCGCACCGTGCCGTCCGCCTCGACGATCCCGGGCGTCGCCGCGCCCACCGCCCGCAGCGAGCCGCGCGCGACACCGGCCCGGCGCAGCAGCTCGGCGACCGCGCGCAGCCGCTCCAGCCGCTCGTCCGCCGGGGCGGTCTCGTCGACGTCCTTGGCCTGGGCGCCGATGACCCGGCCGTCCAGGTCGGACAGGAGCGCGGCGACGCGGTGCGGCCCGATCTCGAGACCCAGCAGGTGCCCGGCCTCCGCCCGGAACCCTGAACCGCCGTGCGGGCCGCCCCTGCCGTCGGGCCGTGCCCTCGTCGGCGGCCGCCTCGACGACGAGACCGGCCTCGATGAGCCCCTCGACGACGCCCTCGACGGTCGGCCGGGACAGCCCCGTCACCCGGGTGATCTCGGTCAGCGTCGCGCAGTCCGTGGCACGCAACGCGTGCAGCACCACAGCGGAGTTGATCCTCCGCAGCAGCGACGGATCCCCGCCGGTCAGCCCGCCCAACGTCCGTCCTCCCAGCTCGTGAAAAGCGTGTTGGCCGGATCGTACTCGGCCCGCTCCGCCTTCGGCGAGTGCCGGTCCGCCCGTGCGGCTGCCTGCCGGGTGCTCCCAGCCGGGCGCCACGAACCCCCGACTCGTACGCCGTGAACACCGCCTGCGTGCGGTCCCGCACCCCCACCTTCGCGAGCACCGAGCTCACGTGCGACTTCACCGTCTCCGTGCCGACGACCAGCCGGGCGGCGATCTCCGCGTTCGACAACCCGCGCGCCATCAGCCGCAGCACCTCGCCCTCCCGCTCGGTCAGCCGCGCCCGCTCCAACACGGTGCGCGCGCCGCGCGCGGTTCCCGCTGCCGTCGCCGTACTCGGCGGCGAGCTGGCGCACCGAGGCCGGGAACAGCAGTGGACTCGCCCTCGGCGATCAACCGCACCGCGTGCACGATCTCGGCCGGCCGGGCCCGCTTCAGCAGGAACCCGCCGGCGCCCGCGCGCAGCGCCTCGCACGTTGTCGGCTCGTCGTTCTCGAAGGTCGTCACGACGGAGGATCTTCGGTGGAGCGGCCACCGTCCCGCAGCAGCGCGCGTGGCCTCGATGCCGTCCATCAGCGGTACCCCGGACGTCCATGGCGACCACGTCCGGCCGCACCCGCCGCAATTCAGCGGAATGACCGCCGCCCTGTCGGGCAGCCCCGCCGACCACCTCGATGTCCGGCTGCGGCCTCCAGCACCGCCCGCAGGCCCGCGCGTACGAGGGGTTCGTTGTCGTCGACGAGGAGCACTCTGACCGGCATCCGGCCAGCGTAGATCAGCCCGGCGGCAGCTCGACGCGCACCCGCCAGTCTCCGGCGCCGTCGGGCCCTGTTTGCGCCCGCGCCCGCCGCCTGCAGCAGCGCGGCCCGCTCGCGTGGGCCGCGCAGCCCGCCGGGGCCGCGTCCGGGCGCGACCCTCCCCGTCCGGCAGCGGATTGCGCACCTCCAGGGTGAGAGCGCCGTCCGCCACCTCGACGCGGACCTTCGCGGGCACCGCCCCCGCGTGCCGCAGCACATTGGTCAGCGCCTCCTGGAGGATGCGGTAGCCCTCGCGGGAAGACGGGGCCCGGCAAGGTTCCCCAGCGGGGACCCGTGACGTCGGCGTCGACCTTGGCCCCGACGCGCGCGGGCGGACTCCAGGAGACGGTCGGCGTCCGCCAGGGTCGGTCTGGCGCTCAGGAGTTCTCCGCCTCCCGCAGGACGCCGAGCACCCGCTCCAGGTCTTCCAGGGCCGCCCTGCCCGTCTCCTCGATCGGCGGTCAGGGCCCGTCGAACTTCACCACCACCCGCGTGCGTAGGCACACACAGGCGTCACGCGCTCGGGGGGGTGCAAGCGCCACGGGGGCGGGGGGCCTACCACAAAGCACAGCCGGGGCGTTCGTCGCGCTGGGCGGCCCCAGCCTGCACGACGGCGACAGCCGGCGTGGCCGATGGAGTCGCGCAGCCCGCGGGCGATGCGGTTGCGGCTCCAGGAGCTGTTCGCGTGTTTCTCAAGGGCTGCCAGGCGCTCGGCGGCCGAAGGCCTCGAGCAGCCGCCTGGCGACGACGGTGGCCAGTTCACCGAGGCCGACCACCACCGCGTAGAGCACGATGAGCGGGATCGGAACCAGGAGGGCGTAGGCCCAGTGCGGTTCCGTACCGGTCACGACCCGCATGTCCTCGGGCACATGGCCGACGGCGCAGGAGGCGGCGGTGTACGAGAGGATCGAGCCAGACCGTGGCGACCACGACGACCGCGCCGAGCGCCAGGCGTACCTCCAGCCACAGCACGGTCCGCAACCGGTCCCGCCAGGTCGTGGCAGGCCGTGCGGAGAACTCCAGGTGCTCGCGTGCTCCTGGCGTCAGCAGGAACCGTGCCCGAACCCCCTCGCCCAACCGCACGGCCGGTATCAGACCGATCGGCACCACCGCGAGCACCGGCACCGAGTGCACCTCGGGTTGGACGAACATCCACAGGCTGTAGGCCGCCATCGGCGTCCACAGGTGCAACAGGCGTGTGTACGGCCGTCCCACGGAGCAGCGGGGCGCAGAAACCGTGCCATCGCTTCATCTCTGCCAGTGCTCACCGACAGCGAACTCCCCTCGCACGGGGGAGGAGCTGCCCGCCGGCGGGGGAGGGCTCCGGCCCGTCACGGCGGGCGATGCTGTTGACATGACCAGCATCGAAGTCCAGAACCTCACCAAGGAATACGGGACCTGACGGGCTGTCGATGACTTTAACTCTTCACTGTCCGCCCCTGGCCGGGTGACTGGGTTCCTCGGCCCCGAACGGTGCCGGGAAGTCCATCACCATGCGGTTTCGTCCTGGGCCTCGACCGGCTGATTGTCCGGGACGGCGAAAAATCGGGGCCGGCCTCTACGCCGTCCTCCACGAACTGCTGCGGCACGTCGGTGCGCTGCTCGACGCGAGCGCCGCCCACGGCTCGCGGCACCGGCCGGGACCACTTGCGTGTCCTGGGCGGCGAGCAACCTGGCTGACCGCGCGCCGGGTCGACGAGGTGCTGGAGGAGACCGGGATCTGCGCCGGCGGCAGCGCGCCACCGTGTGAAGACGTACTCCCTGGGCATGCGACAGCGGCTGGGCATCGCCGCCGCGCTGCTGGGCGATCCCGAGGTGGTGATGCTGGACGAGCCCTCCAACGGCTGGACCCCGAAGGCATCATCTGATCCGCTGGACTGCTGCGCCGGCTCGCGGCCGAGGGGCGCACGGTCCTGGTCTCCAGCCACCTGATGAACGAGACCGCGTCCTTCGCCGACCACCTGGATCGTCCCCGGCCGCGGCCGGCTGCTCGCCGACACGCCGATGCGGGAGTTCATCGACGCGCGAGTGCGACTGGAGTGTCCGCGGTCCGTACGTCGGACGGCACCGCTCTCCAGCTGCCGCACTCGTCCGATTACGGCCACGACGCCGTGGAGCACGACGACGGCTACTGGACCGTGCGGCACGCCCGCGTGGACGCCGTCGTGGCGCCCCCTGTCCGGCGCGGGCGTACCGATCCTCGAACTCTCCTTGACCAGGGGAACTTTGAACAGGCCTACCTCCACCCGACGGCCACCGAAACCGAGTTCGCCGCGCAGCCCTGGTGAGGTCCTGACCAAGAAGTTCACGCTGCTCGTACTCCGCGCCGAGGCGCTGAAGGTGCTCACCCCGCTCGCTGTGCGGCATTCTACTGGCCGTGTTCGCGGTCACCACGGCGTTCTCCGCGCTGGCCGGCTCCACCAACGGGTCCGAACCGGACTTCGACCCGCTGGTTCACGTCCCTGTCCGGCGTGATGCTCGGACAGATCGTAAGGCGATCGCCTTCGGCGCCATGGCCGTGTCGTCCGAGTACCACGGGGCCGGCATCCGGCTCTCCCTGGCCGCCGTTCCCCAGCGCGGACGGGTGGTGGTTCGCGGCTGCTGACGGTCATAGCCGCACCGGTCCTCGCCGTGGGCTGGTCACCGCCCTCGCCGCTCCTGGGCCTTCGCGGCGCGAGCGAGACTCGGCTTCGTCGGCTGACGACTTCACCGGTGGCGAGCAGGTCCGCGGTGTGCTGGGCTGCGGGACCTACTACGCGCCGATGGCGCTGTTCGCGGCCGGACTCACCGTCCTGTTCCGCAGCGGCATGGCCACTCTGTCGACCCCTGATCCCGTTCATCCTCATCGTGTCCTTCGTGATCGGGGACGCGGGGGGTGGCGCCACCTGACTTCCTGCCGGACAAGGCGGGGGCAAGTCGTCCTGTACCAGACGCACGAGGGAACTCTGGGGCCCTGGGCCGGACCCCGCGGTGACCGCGCTGTGGGCGGCGGCGGCGCCCTTCGCCGGCGCCTGGCGGCTGCGCATGCCGGGACGCCCGACGCCGTCCGGGGCTGACGCCCCGCCAATTGTCAGTGGCGGCCGGTTTACTGGACCGCATGCGACATCGCGCGGCACATCGCCCCTCATCGACGAGCTGTGCTTCCGGCCCCTTCCCGGCGGAGCACGGCCTCGTCGGCCGGGGTGCCGGGGGCCAAGCCACTTCGTGGCGGTGCTGGAGAGCAGCCACCGGCCTGCGCGGCGGCGACCAGGGGGAGCGGGCGGTGACGGTGGAGCAGTACGAGAAGTACCGCGACGGACTCTACGAGCGCCTCGCCCCGCGCTGGGGGAGACGGACCCCCGGAACCCGCAGACGGTCCTGCTGCGGACCGACGAGGAGGAGATACCCGAGCCGTGGCCTGGTCTCCGCGCCCGAGCGGGCGTGGCGTACCTGTGGGAGGCGGCGGGCACCGGCCGGTGGCCGCGGTGGCCGTCGCCGACCGGGACGAGGCGGACGAGGTGCGGCTGCTGGCCGTCGTCACGGAGCAGGCGCCACCGTGACGGCTCCCCACTCCCACACCTACGCCTCTGTCTCCGCCTCCGGCCGCGACCCGCAGCCGGGCGAACTCCTCCGCCATCGTCTGCGCCGTCCAGTGCGCGTTGAGCCCGCTGGGTTGGGCAGCACCCACACCCGCGTGTCCCCGATCGTCCGCTCCCTGCGGGACCCACCTGCGCCTTCCGGTCGTCGAACGCCGCGCGGTACGCGGTGACACCGACCACGGCCAGCCAACGGGGCCGCAGCCGCGCCACCTTCAGCGCCAGCAACCGACCGCCCTCCCGGTACTCCTCGGCGGTCAGCTTGTCCGCCCGCGCGCTGGCCCGCGCGACGACGTTCGTGATCCCGAGCCCGTACGACGGCAGCTCGCCCTGCCCGACGGCTTCAGCAGCCGCGGCGTGAAGCCGGACAGATGCAGCACCGGCCAGAAACGGTTGCCGGGGCGGGCGAAGTGGTGGCCCGTCACCGCGGTCATCAGACCCGGGTTGATCCCGCAGAACAGCACGCGGGAGACCGTCCGCGACCACGTCCGGTACGAGACGGTCGCGGGCGGCCTCCAGCTCGGCCCTGGTGAAGCGCGTCAGAGGATGGCTCCCGGGGTGTACGCCCGCGGCCGCCGGGTGCTGCTTGACGATCTCCTCGATCCGGCCGACGAGGACGCCGACCTGGTCGGCCGCGGCGCCCGTGAAGGACAGCTTGTCGGCCATCAGCGCGTCCAGCCCGGCCCGGTCCAGCGGGATCCGCTCTGTCGGCGGCCAGCTTGTCGAGCAGCTCGTTGCGCTCGGCGCCCTGCTCGCGCATCGCCAGCGCGGAGGCCACGGCGTTCTCCTTGATCGCCTCGTGGGCGACCTCGCGGCCGACACCGGCCCGCACCGCGCCCATGAGGACCTTGGTGGTGGCGAGGAACGGCAGGTAGCGGTCCAGCGCCCGGGCCACGACGGCGCCGGGGAAGGCACCGAACTCGTCGAGCACGGTCAGGAACGTCTCCAGCAGCCCGTCCAGGGCGAAGAACGCGTCGGGGAGGGCCACGCGGCGCACCACCGAGCAGGAGACGTCGCCCTCGTTCCACTGGTCGCCCGCCAGCTCGCCGGTCATCGACGCGCGTAGCCGCGCAGGGATGACCATCAGGCCGTTGACGCGCCTGCAGGGAGCGGGTGTTCATCTTGTGCGGCATCGCCGACGAACCGACCTGGCCGGGCTTGAAGCCCTCGGTAACCAGCTCGTGCCCGGCCATCAGCCGGACCGTCTTCGCCAGCGAGGACGGCGCCGCCGCCAGCTGCACGAGCGCGGTGACGACCTCGTAGTCCAGCGAGCGCGGGTAGACCTGGCCGACCGAGGTGAACGCCTGCGAGAAGCCCAGGTGCCCCGCGATCCGCTGCTCCAGCTCCGCGAGCTTGCCCGCGTCCCCGCCGAGCAGGTCCAGCATGTCCTGCGCGGTGCCGACCGGGTCCTTGATGCCGCGCAGCGGGTAGCGGCCCAGCAGCTCCTCCACCCGGCCGTACGCCACCAGCAGCTCGTCGGCCGCGTGGCGAAACGCTTGCCCAGCGTCGTGGCCTGAGCGGCGACGTTGTGGGAGCGGCCGGCCATGACCAGCTCCGGGCGTACTCGCCCGCCAGCTTGCCGAGGCGGGCCAGGACGGCCACCGAGCGGTCGCGGATCAGCTCGAGCGAGAGCCGGACCTGGAGCTGCTCGACGTTCTTCCGTCAGGTCGCGGGAGGTCATGCCCTGTGCACGTGCTCGTGCCCGGCGAGGTCGTTGAACTCCTCGATCCGCGCCTTAACGTCGTGCCGCGTGACCTCTCGCGCTCGGCGATCGAGGCCAGGTCGACCTGGTCGAGGACGCGCTCGTAGTCGGCGATCGCGGCGTCGGGCACCTCGATGCCGAGGTCCTCTGGGCCCGCAGCACGGCGAGCCAGAGCTGCCGCTCGAGCTTCACCTTCTGCTCTGGGCGACCAGAGCGTGGCGAGCTCGGCGGAGGCGTAGCGTCCGGCGAGGACGTTCGGGATGCTGGGCTTGGCGGGAGCGGAAGTCACGTGAACGGATTCTACTGGCGATTCCCGCAGGCCAGCCCACGGGGCCCTTCGTCGGAACCTACGAAGGGCGTGTGCGGTCCCGGGGATCACGGCGCCAGATCCTCGTACGGCAGCAGCTCCGGACGCTTGGGCGGCAGGCCGTCCCCGGACGACTGGCCTGTCAGCCTGCGGCCTATCCGCGGGCAGCAGGTACTGCCGCGCGAACCGGACGTCCGCGTCCGGCGCATGATCCAACCGGGCGGCGGCGTCGCCGGGATCGGCGCGTGCCACCTCGGGATCCTCGGGTTCGTAGCCGAGCGACTGCCACACGGCCTCCGCGACCCGGCGGTGCCCCTCGGCGGTCAGGGTGCAGCCGGTCCACGTCCCACAGGCGCGGGTCGGCCAGCGAGTCCGCCCCGTACAGGTCGACGACCACGGCGCCGTGCTCCCTTGGACAGGTCGTCGATGATCGCGAACAGCGCCTCCATATTGGCGGCCGGAACTGCTCCAGCACCGGGCCCTGACGGCCTGGACTGCGCATCAGCACCAGCTGCTCCGCAGTTCGGCGCGAGCCGCTCCACGGCCTGCGTCAGCAGATCCCGCACCCGGGCCATGTCGCACTTGGGCCGCAGTGTGTCGCTGAGCCCGCCGACCAGCGTGATCACGTCGGCTCCATGGCTGCCGCCACGTCGACCTGCTCGTCGACGATCTGCCCGATCAGCTTCCTGGCGCACCGCGAGGTTCGCGTACCTGGAAACCGGGGGACCGGGCGGCCATCCGGGCGGCGAGGAGGTCGGCCCAGCCCCCGGTAGGAGCCGTCGGGCAGCAGGTCCGACATGCCCTCGGTGAAGGAGTCACCGACGGTGACAAGGCTGGCGTGAGTGGGATTCGCCTGCATGGCGACAGAAATGGTAGCGCCTGCACATACCCGTCGGTCGGTCGCCCTCCGCCGGGCCTGGGAGAGCCGTGGCGAGTCTCACGTCCGCCGCCCGAACAACTCCCGCAGCACGTCCTCCATGGTCACCAGGCCCGCCAGCCGCCCGTCGGAGCGATCACGGCCGCCAGATGCGTACGGCTGCGGCGCATCGCGGTGAGCACGTCGTCCAGCGGGTCCGCTCCCGACCCGCGCGATGGACCGCATGTCCCGCAGCCGGAACGGCAGGTCCCAACGGCGAGGCGTCCAATGCGTCCTTCACATGCAGGTAGCCGACGATCCGCCGCCCGTCGTCCACCACCGGGAACCGCGAGAACCCGGACTCCGCCGACAGGCGCTCCAACTGCTCCGGAGTGATGCCCACGCGCGCGTGGACGACGCGTTCCAGCGGCAGCACCACGTCCCGCACCGGCCGCCGGCCCAGCTCCAGTGCGTCGTGCAGCCGCTCCTGGGCCCGGTCGTCGATCAGCCCGGCCTCACCGGCGTCCTTGACGATCTCGGCCAGCTCCGCGTCCGTGAAGGTCGCCGAGACCTCGTCCTTCGTCTCGACCCTGGAGCAGCTTGAGCAGCGCGTTCGCGAAGGCGTTGACCGTGAAGATCACCGGGCGCAGCGCCTGGGACAGTGCCACCAGCGGCGGTCCGAGCAGCAGCGCGCTGCGCACCGGCTCGGCCAGCGCGATGTTCTTCGGCACCATCTCGCCGAGCAGCATGTGCAGATACGTCGCCAGCGCGAGGGCGATCGCGAAGGACAACGCGTGCCCCGCGCCGGACGGCATGCCCACCGCGTGGAACACCGGTTCCAGCAGGTGCTCGATCGCCGGCTCCGCGACCACACCGAGGACCAGCGTGCACAGCGTGATGCCCAGCTGGGCCGCAGCCATCAGCGCCGACACGTGCTCCAGACCCCACAGTACACTCTTCTGCACGCCGGTCGCCCTCCACCCCCGCCGTCCCTCGCTGTCCCTGCTGCCCCGCTGCCTCGACGTGCCGCTCCACCTGGCTGCGGCGCACGGAGATCAGCGCGAACTCGGCGCCCACGAAGAACGCGCTGACGACGAGCGTCGCCAGACCGATCAGCAACTGCACGGCGGTCACCGGCCGGCCTCCCGCCTCTCGGTGACACGCGCCTCGTCGAGCGGCGCGTAGTAGTACCCGGCCGCCCTGCGGCCCGTGGCGTCCACGATCGTCCAGCCGCCAGCCGGCGACCTCCAGGGTGTCGCCGACGGCGGGGATGCCCAAGACCGGCCGCGACCAGCCCGGCGACCGTCTCGTACGGCCCTCCGCACCCTGAGCCCCAGGCGCGACAGCTGGTCCACGCGGCCGCGCCGTCGGCCCAGTACAGGGCGTGCCCCCGCTCGTCGGTGCCGGCCGTGTCCAGCTCGGGCGTCTCGTGCGGATCGTGCTCGTCCCGCACCTCGCCGACCACCTCCTCGACGATGTCCTCCAGCGTGGCCACGCCCGCCGTCCCGCCGTACTCGTCGATCACCACGGCCATCGTGCGTCGCCCGGAGAGCCGGTCCAGCAGCCGGTCGACGGTCAGTGACTCCGGGACGAGCAGCGGCTCGCGCATCAGCTCGGCGACCGGCATACCGGGCCGCCGCTTGGCGGGCACCGCAAGGACGTCCTTGACGTGCGCGGTGCCCACCACGGCGTCGAGGGTGTCCCGGTAGACGGGGAACCGGGACAGCCCGGTCGCCCGCGTCGCGTTCGCCACGTCCTCGCACGTCGCCCGGGCGTCGAGGGCGACGACCTGCACGCGCGGGGTCATCACGTTCTGTGCCGTCAGGTCGGCCAGGTTCAGGGTCCGCACGAACAACTCGGCGGTGTCGGCCTCCAGCGCGCCCTCCTTGGCCGAGTGCCGGGCGAGCGCCGCCAGCTCCTGCGGTCCACGCGCGGAGGCCAGCTCCTGGCGGGCTCCACACCGAAGACGCGCACGATGCGGTTGGCCGTGTTGTTCAGGTGGGTGATGAAGGGCTGGAAGGCGGCGCTGAACCAGCGCTGCGGACCGCCCACCCGTTTGGCGACGGCCAGCGGTGAGGAGATCGCCCAGTTCTTCGGCACCAGCTCGCCGACGATCATCAGGAAGACCGTCGACAGGGCCGTGCCCAGCACCAGTGCCAGCGAGGAGGCCGCCGAGCGCGACACCCCACACCTCCAGCGGGCCTGAGATGAGCGCCGCGACCGAGGGCTCGGCGAGCATGCCTACCACCAGGTTGGTGACCGTGATGCCGAGCTGTGCCCCGGAGAGCTGGAAGGTCAGGTCTGTACGGCCTATGGGCGCTCGCGGCCCCCGCTCGCCGCGCGCCGCCGCCCGCTCCAGTTCGCCGCGCTCGACGGTGGTCAGCGAGAACTCGGCCGCGACGAAGGCGCCGCACACGAGCGAGAGCGCGATCAAGCCACCAGCAGCAGGAGCACTTCGGTCATCGGGTCACCTCGGATCCATGATCGGCCAGGACGTGGAGGATCGCGCGACGTCGTGCGCCGGGGAGGCTCCAGGTGTGGCGCCGGGGTGGGCGTCCGGAGGATCGCCGATGCGGACTCGCTCATGCGCCGGTGCTCACACCTTCAGCCGATGAGGGGCTTCACCCAGCGTCGCCACTGTTCTCGGGCGCGTACCCGGCCGCCCGCCAGGCATGCTGGGCCCGCTCGTTGCGCCGCAGCACCATCGCGTCCCCACGGCGCCCAGCCCAGCCGTACGAACCGCTCCCTCCGCGCCGTGAGCAGCGCCGAGCCGATGCCCTGACGCCGGTGGTCCGGGTGCACCGCCAGCCGGTACAGATGGCAGCGCCAGCCGTCGAAGCCCGCGATCACCGTGCCCACCAGGTCCCCGCCCCGCTCGGCCAGGAGCAGCGCCTCGGGGTCGCGGGCCACCATCCGCTCCACGCCCTCCCGGTCGTCGCTGATGCTCGTCCCCTCGGCGGCCACCTTCCAGAAGGCCAGCACGGCGTCCAGATCCTCGGGCCCGGCGGCCCGTATGCGCGGTTCGCTCATGCGGCGATCCCATCACGCGCGCCCGGCCGTCACTCGACATTCCGGCATGCGGACCGCCACGCCCGCGCTGCCGCCGCCCGTCAGACCTCGCGCAGCGCCCGCATCACCGGAGCGAAGGCCTCCATGTACGGCTCCAGCACCGTCAGATAGGTGAATCCGTACCGCTCGCGCTGCGCCCGTACCTGCGCGGGTGATCTGCTCCGGCGTCCCGGCCAGGAAGATGGCAGCTCCAGCACCTGGTCGGTGGTCAGGTGCGGCACGTGCTCCAGGAGGGGGCGGACGGCGGCCTCGCGGTCCTTCGGTCACGACGACCATCTGGACGAGCAGGTTCAGCTCCGCCGGCTCCTCCGCGGCCCCGCCGCCAGCTCCCGGTACCGGGCCACGCGCCCGTCGAGCTCCTCGGCCGTGATGGGGCCAGCTGTCCTGTCGCGCTCGCCCCGCACCGTACGCGCGCCCGTGAAGGCGGCGACGGCGGCGTGCCGGGCCGTCAGCTCCAGCATCCGGTCGCCGTTGGCGCCGATCAGCAGCGGCACCCCGGGCCGTTGCACCGGCCGCGCTGGTGCTCCTCGTCGGCCAGCAGCCGCTTCAGTTCCTCGACGGTGCGCCGCAAGTGGTCCACCCGCTCGCCCGGCGAGCCGAACGGCAGCTCCCGCCGCGTCGTGCTCCGCCCGACGTATCCGGTGCCGAGCCCGAGCTCCAGCCGCCTGCCCGTCAAGGCGTCCGTGGTCGCCACCTCCCGGGCCAGCAGGGCCGGGCTCCAGAGGCCCGCGTTGAGCACGAAGGTGCCCAGGCGGGGACGCTCGGTGGCCCGGGCCAGCGCGACCAGCGCCGGAAACGGCGCCGGCATGCCGAGATGGTCCGGGACCAGGATCACGTCGTACCCCAGCTCCTCGGCCCGTCGGCACTTCGCGCTCCACTCGTCGGCCGGTGCGGACGCCATGAGGTTGACGCCTAAACGGAACGGACGCGACATGAACTCTCCTCGCGAGCAGGGGACTTCGGTCCACCCGAGTCAATCACCCGCGTAGCGGTGGCCGCCACGCCCTTGCCGCTGCTAGCGTTCCGGCGCTAGCTTCGAGGTATGGCGAAGACCCGGAAGGCCCAGCTGAACGTGCGGGTGGACGAGGGCACCCGCCCGGGCGGCTCCGCGAGAAGGCTCCTGGCCCGGGGGATGAGCGTCAACCGCTACATCGAGGAACTGGTCCGGCAGGACACCGGCGAGGCCGGCCACACCTTCGTGGAGGCCGCCGCCGACTTCATGCGGCAGTACGAGAAGGTGTTCGCCGAGGAGGTCGGCGACGGCCGCCGCTGAATCGGCGGAGGCGTCCCGCGTGAATGACCACGGATGAATGACCTCACCATCGACCTCGCCTGGCTGCTGATGCTCGCCGAACAGCGCACGCCGGGAGACCCCCAGGTCACCGACTGGGGAGCGCTCGTCGCGGCCGTCGCCCGCCACCGGGCCGAGATATTCGACACCCTCGTCTACGACGGTCCGCACGCCCGCGCCGCCGCCCTGCTCCAGCTGCTGATCCATGTCCCGGCGCTGGAGCGCTCCAACGCCCTGTTCGCCTCCGCGGTGGCCTACGCCTACCTGGTCGCCAGCGGGGTCGAGGTCGCCACCACGCCGGAGCGGGTGCGGGACCTCGCCCTGCTGGTCAAGAGCGGTGAGGCCTCCGTCGACGACATCGCGGACGAGTTGCGCCGCTGGAGCGGGTGACTACGCCTCGGTTTCGGGCGGCCGCCAGGCCGTGCCGAGCACGCAGTACGAACTCGGCAGCGCCGGCCCGTTCTCCGGCATCATCACCCGCCGGTAGGGCCCGAGCGCGAACCCCGCGTCCCGCAGCGCGGCCACCGGTTCGCGGGACAGGTGGCAGCCGCCGGACAGCGGAGGCCACAGCGTCCGGTCCAGCGCGCGCTGGGTGAAGGTCATCACCCGCCCACCGCCCCGGCCGTGCTCGAAGAACCGCACCTGCCCGCCGGGCCGCAGTACCCGCCGCAGCTCCCCGAGCGCCCGCGGTACGTCGCGGACACTGCACAGCACGAGCGAGACCACGGCGGCGTCGAAGGCCTCGCTCTTGACCGGGAGGGCCTCCGCCGCGCCGGGCGCCACGTCGACCGGCACCTGGGCGCCAGCGCCGCCTCCACGGCCAACTGCCGCAGCACGCGCTCCGGTTCGATGGCGACGACCTCCGAGACGGTGCCCGGGTAGTGCGCGAAGTTCAGCCCGTTGCCCGCACCGACCTCGATCACCCGACCGGACAGTCCGGCGAGCAGCCGCTCGCGCACGCTCCCCATCCCCATCCGGGTCTCGGCGCTCACGCTGAACCGGGCGTAGCAGCGGGCGAACATCGGATGGTGCACGGCGTCCCGCGGCACCCCGCGGGCACGGGCGGATCGCAGCGCCATGGGACCTCCTTCACGAGGTGGTGCCCTACCGCGATTGTCCCCCGTACGAGCCCCGCGCACCCACCGCGCGGACGGCTCGTTTCCGGCGACATGCCGACCGACGGCGGTGGCGTGCTCCATGTCCCCCGGGTGGCGGGCAAGGGAGACGGCCGGCCCCTGCCCGTCGCGCCCCGGCCGACGACCGCCCCGAGCTGTACCGCCGGTCGGGGTGCCTCCAGGTCGAGAGCGACTCCGGGGCGCGGGTGTCCCGGCCGGGGGGGTGCGGGCCGGCGCGGTGCCGTCGACCGGAAGACGACCGGTGGGGCCGGCCGCACCGGTGGGCGTGCCTGTCGGCTCCGGAACGGGGCCGGGGCTTAGGTGGCGTGCCGCCGTGCGGGCCACTCTGGCCGGTGGGGCCGGCCGCGCCGGTGGGCGTGCCTGTCGGCTCCGAGACGTGCCCGGGGCCTGGGTGGCGTGCCGCCGTGCGGGCCACTCCTGGCCGGTGGGGTCGGCCGCGCCGGTGGGCGTGCCTGTCGGCTCCGAGACGTGCCCGGGGCCTTGGGTGGCGTGCCGCCGTGCGGGCCACTCTGGCCAGTGGGGCCGGCCGCGCCGGTGGGCGTGCCTGTCGGCTCCGGAATCGGTCCGACCCGGTGGCGTGCCGCCGATGCCGGACTTCCGGCCGGTGAAAGGTCGGCCGCGCCGGTCGGCCCCGGGACCGGTCGGGTGCTCCCGGTGCCGGCCGCCGGCGCGGGGCCCCGGACGCGGAGGTGGCCGACCTGCAAGCGCCCCGTCAGGGTGCCTCCCGGGTCCGGAACGCGTCCGCGTCCCACGTGCCCCTCCAGCCGGGGTGCCGGCTCTAGTGTGGGGCCGTCGATCGGAAGACGGCCGGCGGGAGGGCGCCCGCTCCGGCGGGCAGGGCGCCGAGCAGGGGAGCTCCGGCCACGACCGGGAGGTCCGCGAGATTGCAGCGCGAGGCGAGGTCCGGGGTGCCGGGCCAGCTGCCGATCACGACGCCCGGCAGCTCCAGCCCTCGGGAGCGCAGTTCACGCGCCGTCAGTTCCGTCGTGTTGAGCGTGCCCAGCCCGGCCGACGCCACCAGCAGCACCGGCGCTCCGGGGAGCCCGGCGACGTCCGCCAGCGTCCCGCCGGCCGCGTCGAAGCGCACGAGCAGGCCGCCCGCGCCCTCGACCAGCACCAGGTCGTGCTCGGTCGCCAGCTTGTCCGGCGGCCTCCGCCACCTCCTGCGGGTGCACCGGCGCCCGGCCGGCCCGGCGCGCGGCCGTACCCGGCGCCAACGGCTCGGGATACCGCGCCACTTCCGCCGCCGTCACGGCGCCCGCGAGGCGCGCCACCTCCTGGGCGTCCCCCGGCTCGTCCGGCCGTACGCCGGTCTGCGCGGCCTTCAGCACGGCCACCGACCGGCCGCCCGCCAGCGCCGCCGCGGCGACGGCGGCCGTCATTACCGTCTTGCCGATCTCCGTGCCCGTGCCCGTGATCACCAGTACCGGCATGTCATCCCTCCCGTGCCGCCGCGCACACCGCGCGGGCGATCCGTGCCACGTCCGCGTCGCCCGTGACGTACGGCGGCATGGTGTAGATCAGGTCGCGGAACGGCCGCAGCCACACGCCCTCGCGCACGGCCGCCTCCGTCGCCGCCCGCATGTCGACGGCGTGGTCGAGCTGGACCACCCCGATCGCCCCGAGGACGCGTACGTCCGTCACGCCCGGCAGTGCGGCGGCGGGCGCCAGACCGTCCCGCAGGCCCGCCTCGATCCGCTTGACCTCCGCGAGCCAGTCCTGCCCGAGCAGCAGCCCGATCGACGCGCACGCCACGGCCGCCGCCAGCGGGTTGCCCATGAACGTCGGCCCGTGGGCCAGCACCGGCACCTCGCCCCGCGAGATGCCGTCGGCCACCCGTGACGTGCACAGCGTGGCCGCCATCGTCAGATAGCCGCCGGTCAGGGCCTTGCCCACGCACATCACGTCCGGCGTCACCGCCGCGTGCTCCGCCGCGAACAACGCGCCCGTACGCCCGAACCCGGTCGCGATCTCGTCGAACACCAGCAGCACGCCGTGCGCGTCGCACGCCTCCCGCAGTACCCGCAGATACGCGGGGGAGTGGAACCGCATCCCCCCGGCGCCCTGCACCACCGGCTCGACGATCACCGCGGCCAGTTCGTCGGCGTGCCGCTCGATCAGCGCGCGCAGGTGATCCGCGTACGACTCCTCGTACTCCGCCGGCGGCGCGTCCGCGAAGACCTGACTCGGCAGGACGCCCGCCCACAGCTCGTGCATCCCGCCCTCGGGGGTCGCACACGGACATGGGCTGCCAGGTGTCGCCGTGATAGCCGCCGCGCCAGGTCAGCAGGCGACGTTTCGCGGGGTGGCCCAGTGATCGCCAGTACTGGAGGCACATCTTGACCGCGACCTCGACCGACACCGACCCGGAGTCGGCGAGGAAGACGTGCTCCAGGCCCTCGGGTGACATGTCGACAAGCAGCTTCGCCAGCCGCACGGCGGGCTCGTGCGTGAGCCCGCCGAACATCACATGGCTCATCCGGTCCAGCTGGTCGCGCGCGGCCTCGTTGAGCACCGGGTGGTTGTAGCCGTGGATCGCCGACCACCAGGACGACATGCCGTCGACGAGTTCGCCCGAGCCGTCGGCCGGACACAACCGCACCCCGCTCGCCGACGCCACGACGAGCGGGTCCTGCCGGCCGGGCATGGGGCCGTACGGATGCCAGACGTGCCGCCGGTCGAGCGCCAGCAGCTCGTCCACGGTCAGCGCGGGCTCAGGCATTGGGCGCGAGGTCCGTTCCGGCACCACGGCGGCGTACGGCGACCAGGTCCGTACGGGCTTCGCCGGCCGCCGCAGGTTCGGCGGGCGCGCCGGTCCCGCGGCCGGCCCCGGCCGGGACGGACCCGCACACACCGCCGTCGGCGTGCGACCCGCAGCCCTCGCCCTCGGCGTGCGATCCGCAGGTACCGCCGTCCGCGTGCGACCCGCACGAGCCGCCTGCGTGCGACCCGCACCCGCCCCGCTCGGCCGCCCGGTGCTCCGGCAGGGTCACCTCGCCGGCGCCCTCCACCTCGAACCCGGCGTCCGCGATCATCTCCAGGTCGGCGTGGCCCGCCTGTCCCTCGCTGGTGAGGTAGTCGCCGAGGAAGATGGAGTTGGCCAGGTTCAGGGCGAGCGGCTGCATCGTGCGCAGGTGGACCTCGCGCCCGCCCGCGATGCGCACCTCGACATCCGGGCAGACGAACCGCGTCATCGCCAGGATGCGCAGGCAGCGCTGCGGGGTGAGGTGCCACTCCTTGGCCAGCGGCGTGCCCTCCATCGGGATCAGGAAGTTGACCGGCACCGAGTCCGGGTCCAGCTCGCGCAGCGAGAAGACCACGTCGACCAGGTCCTCGTCGCTCTCGCCCATGCCCGCGATCAGACCGGAGCAGGCGGACAGGCCGGCCGCGTGCGCCTTGTTCACCGTGTCCACCCGGTCGGCGTACGTGTGTGTGGTCGTGATGTCCCCCGCACGTCGCCTCGGAGGTGTTGAGGTTGTGGTTGTAGGCGTCGGCGCCCGCCTCGCGCAGCCGCTCCGCCTGGCCGTCGGAGAGCAGGCCCAGACAGGCGCAGACCTCGACGGCCTCGTTCTGGTCCTTGATGGCCTTGATGGTGTCCGAGACCCGGTCCACGTCCCGGTCGGTCGGACCGCGTCCGCTGGCCACCAGGCACACCCGCTTGGCGCCCCCGGCCACGCCGGCGGCGGCGGCCTGGGAGGCCTGGTCGGGCTTGAGCCAGGTGTACTTGAGGATCTCGGCCTTGAGCCGAGCCGCTGCGAGCAGTAGGAGCAGTCCTCGGGGCACAGGCCCGACTTGAGGTTGACGAGGTAGTTGAGTTTCACCCGTCGGCCGAACCAGTGGCGGCGCACCTTGCCGGCGCGGCCACCACATCGAGCAGGTCGTCGTCGGAAGTGGCGAGGACGGCAAGAGCCTCCTCGCGGGTCGGCGACTCGCGCCGAAGCCCCTTGTCCACCAGCGTGTTCAGCAGGTCCATGAGAGCCGATCCTGTCCTACGGGGCCGCCCGGGGCCAAGGAGAGTTTGCACAACCCTGACAGATCACCGTGTGGGTATTGCCACACCTCGCGGGGGCTGCCGTGCCGCTAATGTCTGTCCACTGCCTACAAAACGACGGAGGACCGACCCATGGCGTTCGGCTGGATCGACGAGCAGGCCCAGGCGCGCCGCCGGGCCGGGCTCGTACGGATTCTGCGCCCACGTCCGGCCGACTCGCCGCTGCTTGACCTGGCGAGCAACGACTACCTCGGCCTGGCCCGGCACCCGGAGGTCACCGAGGGGGCGGTCCGGGCCGCTCGGACCTGGGGCGGCGGCGCGACCGGCTCCCGGCTCGTGACCGGCACGACCGAACTCCACGCCGAGCTGGAACACGAACTGGCCGCCCACTGCGGATTCGAGGCCGCGCTCGTCTTCTCCTCCGGCTACGCGGCCAAGCCTCGCTGCGGTCACCGCGCTGGCCCCGCACGGCTCCCTCGTCGTCTCCGACGCGGGCAACCACGCCTCGCTGATCGACGGCTGCCGGCTCGCGCGCGGGACGACCCAGGTCGTGGCGCACGCCGACCCGGACGCCGTACGCAAGGCACTGGCGACGCACGACGGGCCCGCCGTCACCGTCTCCGACACGGTCTTCTCGGTCGACGGCGACGCCGCGCCGCTGGCCGGGCTCGCCGAGGCGTGCCGGGAGCACGGTGCCGGGCTGGTCGTCGACGACGCCCACGGCCTCGGGGTCCTCGGCGACGGCGGCCGGGGCGCCCCGCACGCGGCGGGACTCGCGGGCGCCGACGACGTCGTCGTGACGGTGACGCTGTCCAAGTCGCTCGGCAGTCAGGGCGGCGCCGTGCTCGGCCCCGCCCGGGTGATCGACCACCTGGTCAACGCGGCCCGGACATTCATCTTCGACACCGGCCTCGCCCCGCGGCGGCGGGCGCGGCGCTGGCGGCGCTCATCCTGCTGCGCCGAGAGCCCGAGCGGGCGGCCCGGGCACGGGAGGTGGCGGCGGAGCTGCACGCACGCCTGACCGCCCTCGGGCTGTCGGCGGTACGTCCGGACGCCGCGTGGTCTCGGTGCGCGCTCCCTCCCCGGAGGGGGCAGTACGGTGGGCGGCCGACTGCCGTGCGGCCGGCCTGTCCGTGGGCTGCTTCCGCCCTCCTTCCGTACCCGACGGCGTCTCACGGCTCAGGGCTGACCGCTCGTGCGGACCTCTCCGGGGAACAGATCGAACGCGCTGTACGGGTGATCGGCGAAACGCGACCATGAGTCGGCGTGACACGGCCGTGCTCCGCCCGGTGCCCAACCGGTTCAGCCGCGGTGGACGGCGGCCGTGAACGTCGCCCAGCTCCCGGGGGAGAAGAGCAGCGCGGGCCCGGCCGGGACCTTGGAGTCCCGCACGGCGAGCAGTCCGGCCCAGGGGCCGGCCGACGGCCGGGCCGTCTCCACGCAGTTGTTCGCTCCGGTGCTGTAGCTGCTGCGCAGCCACCGCACGTCGTGCAGATCGGTGCCGGCAGGGAGTTCCGACAGAGTGCGGACGGTGAGCCTGACATGGTGCCTCCTTACGCGCCTGCGCGCGGTCGCGGCGATGAAGTCCAACGAGTCCTCGGGCGAAAGGGCATGGATCAGAAGGGCGTTGAAGGCCTCGGTATAGGCCTCTAGGTCTTCTTTCCGTTCGAGATGCAGGCTACTCGTCAAGTGGTCGAGAACAACCACGTCCAGATCAGAAGTGCTCGAAAAAGAGAAGATTACGAAAGGGCCGGTGACACCGATGTGCGCCCCGGCGGCAAACGGCAGTACCTGGAGCCGGACATGGGGGAGACGCGCGGCCTCGACCAGTCGTGCCAGCTGACGGGACATGACACCGGGGCCGCCCACCTCCCGGCGCAGCACCGCCTCGTCCAGGACCGCGCTCAGCAGAAGCGGCGGCTCCCCCGCAGTACGTCCTGCCGGGCCAGCCGCACCTCCACCAGCGTGTCCAGCCGCTCCTCCGGCAGCCCGTCCGCCGCGGCGCCGCGTCACCGCGCGGGCGTACTCCGGTGTCTGCAACAGCCCGGGGACCACCGTGGTCTCCAGCGTGCGCATCGCGCTGGCCTGGGACTCCAGGCTGATGAAGTCGCGGTAGGTCGGGGCAGTACCCCGCGATAGGCGTGCCACCAGTGGTTCCGGCCGCCCGCGTCGTCGGAGCCCGCCAGCATCACCAGCAGCTCCCGCAACTGGTCGTCGTCCACGCCGTAGGCGTCCAGCAGTAACCGCACGTCGGCCGGTTTCGCCCCGCTCGTCCCGGTCTCGATCCGGCTGACCTTCGACTGGTGCCAGCCCACCAGCCGGGCCGCCTCGCCGCTGGTGATACCCGCCGACGTGCGCAGGGCGCGCAGTTCCGCGCCCAGCTTCCGGCGGCGCACCACGGGACCGTGCTGCATGGGCCACTCCCTTACTCCTTATGGGCCGCCCAAATACGCTCTGCCGTCGCAGAGTTCACCGCTTTGAGCGACAGATATATGCATATCTTGGTGGATCGCCGCCCCGCACCGGCCTGGTGATGGCAGTCTGGCGGCGAAGCACCAGTCCGGGACCGTACTCGAACCATCCGCTCCGTGTCCGGCTGCGGTCCCGTGGGAAAGGGACGACGTCGCCATGGCAGACCATCTGGAAGCATCCGTCACTCTGCCGAGCGATCCCGCCTCGGTGGCCGCCGCGCGTACCTATGTGGTCGGCACACTGGCGGAGTGGGGCCTGCCGCCGGACACCGACGTGTCCGACACCGTCCGGCTCATCGTCTCGGAGCTGACGACCAACGCGGTCCAGCACACGTTCGGACAGTCACCCACCTTCACCGTGGACCTCGTGCTCGACCGTGACGAGCGGCTGCGCATCGGTGTCACCGACAGCCATCCGCGGTTTCCCAAGCGCCTGCCCGCCGCCGTCCAGCAGGACAACGGCCGGGGCATGGTGATCATCCGCTGGCTGACGGCGGAGTGCGGCGGCAAGCTGAGAGTGCGGCCCACGCGCGAGGGCGGCAAGACCGTCTCCATCGAACTGCCCTGGGCACCGCCGGCCAGGTCCGGTGCCCGCCGAACCGGCCTCGGCCGTCGGGCGTGCCGTGGGAAGCCAGGAGCCGCAGCGGTGAGTCGCCGACGGTCCCCGGCGCGCCGCAGGCGCATACCGCGCACCCGAGGGGGTGACGGCGGGTCAGGACGCCGTCACCCCCTCGGGCGGGCTACTTGACCCGGCCGTACCAGACGCTGCCGGTCCAGATCTTCTGCAGACGCACCACGTCCCCGGTCTTCGGGGGCGTGCCAGATCTTGCCCTTCCCGGCGTAGATGCCGACGTGGTAGACGCTGCGACCCGAGTGGAAGAACACCAGGTCCCCGGTCTTGCGGTTCTTGGCGGAGATATGACGGGTCTTGTTGTACTGCTGGGCGGCGGTGCGCGGCAGCTTCTTGCCGGCCTTCTTGAACGAGTACAGCGTCAGCCCCGAGCAGTCGAACCTGCTTGGTCCGACGGCGCCCCATTTGTATGGCGCGCCCTTCTTGGAGGCAGCGATCTTGAGGGCCTTCGTCGCATGGCTCGCCGCGGCCGCCTCGGAGGCGACGCCGGGGACCACTACGGAACCGCCCACGGCGGCGAGGGTGAGGGCCGAGGCCGTACCGGCACGGGCCATCAGCGACGGGACACGATTGAGCGCGGACATGCGCAACCCTTCGTCAGCCGCCTGTGAAGGATGACCTGTCGGATTCGGGCTGGCGAAGTTGCCCGGCCGCACGAGTGCGGCTTCACCCCAAGGGCTGCTCGGCCCGGCGCGTCTCCCGCGGAGACGACCGTTCCGGCGACCCGTCGTGCTCGGGTCCTCCACTCCCTGCCGATCCACTCCTGTCGACCGGTCGTCCGGGCGGCGGCAGGACTCGGCGTCCGCCCGGACCGCCCCGCCGCTGCGGCGGGGCTTGTCGTCAGTCACGGATCTTGTCTCGCTCCATGGGAAAATCCCAACGGAACGTGCCCTTTGTGTTGTTACTCACCACTCACCCGTTCGGGTGGACACCTCTGTGTTCGACCAGCCGGTGCGTGTGGTGACGCCCCCGGGACCAGCGACGCAGTGGCTCATTACGCTGTCCGGACACGCGGGCCGCGCAAGCTCGGCCGGTCGGAAATCGGAGGTTTCCCTACGCCGAAAGGCGGTACGCCGTTTGGTCCGTTTCAACTCCGGTTGCCTCAACGGCCGGAACGGGGCGGAAGGCCGACTCGCGCCGTCCGCCGTTCACCGTCCAGCACGCGCAGCGCCCGGGCCAGGGTGGCGGCGTGCAGCTCGGTCTCCGCGCCGCCGGTGCATCAGCGCCAGCGCGTCGCGCAGGGCGGCAGCCTTGCCGACCAGCGCCTGGGCGGCCCGCAGCCCGCGATAGGTGTCGCCCTCCTGCGCGGGGTTGATGCGCCCGAGCAGGTCGACGACGTCCAGGTACCGGTCGATCAGCTCGGCCTCGGCGCGGGTCAGGGCGGGCAGAGGCGGCAGTTCCGGTGGCAGCATCGCCGGATCACCTCGCGCCGAGTGCCGGAGAAGCGACCCTGCGGCTCCGACCACCCGGTCCACCAGGCCGTACTCCAGGGCCTGTTGCGCGTCCAGGACGGTGTCCCGTTCGATGTCCGCGCTCACCTGCTCGGGACTGCGGCCCGTGTGCCGTACGAGGATCTCCTCCAGGCGGGCGCGGACGCGGATCAACTCGTCGGCCTGGATGGCCAGGTCGCTCGTCCGCCCCTCCACCTGCTCGGTGAGCGCGGGCTGATGGATGATCACCCGTGCGCCCGGCAGGACGGCGCGTTTGCCGGGCGTGCCCGCCGCCAGCAGTACCGCGGCGGACGCGCCCGCCTGCCCGAGGCAGGTCGTCTCCACGTCGCAGGCGACGTAGCGCATGGTGTCGTAGATCGCCGTCATCGCGGTGAAGGAGCCGCCGGGCGAGTTGATGTAGAGCGCGATGTCCCGGTCCGGGGCCTGGTGTTCGAGATGCATGAACTGCGCCATCACGTCGTTCGCGGAGGTCTCGTCGACCGGTGTCCCGAGGAAGACGATCCGCTCCTCCAGCAGCTTCGAGTACGGGTCCGTCGTCCGGTTCCCGGCACTCGTGCGCTCGGTGAACTCGGGCAGGACGTGACGGGCGGTCGGTCGGGCCATGGCGAACCCCTCCTCGTGGCAGAACCGTGTTCGGCTGCACTGCCTCCTGTAAAAAATGTACAGGACGTACGTTGTGGAGGGTGGGGAGGCGCGAGGATCGCGCGTTCGCCGGCAGCGGAAGCGAGCCGTAGGGGACCGTGGGGCGCCCGCGTTCATCCCCGTTCGGCGGCTCGTGCAGGCCGAAGGAGGAGCCCTGGTCGTCGCGGCACAGCGCGAACCGGCCGAACCGGGCCACCGACTCCGCGTCCTCCTCGCCCTCCTCGCCGAGGTCCTGGACCGAGCCGCCCAGTTTCCGCACCCTGGCCACGGCGGCGTCCAGGTCGTCGACCCGGAAGAAGACGTACGGGGAGGCACCGGCGTCACCGCCGTGCAGGCCGCCCGGCACACCGCCGGTGCCGATGGAGAATCCGCGCCCCGTGGGGCCGGCTTCGAGAGCCCAGTCGAACATGCTGCCGTAGAAGACGCGCCCGCGCTCGGGATCGGCCACGCCGAGTTCGAAGAAGGACGGTTCGCCTGCCATGGGGTACCTCCCGGGGCCGGTGGGCTGAGCTCGCCCCCGTCTCCATCGTCCTCCCCGCCGAACGGCGGCGCAGCCGGTCGTCGTGAGGTGAACCGTAAGCTGGGGGCATGGCCTACGAGATTCCGGTGACGCAAGCCAGGGCTGAGCTCGCCCGACCTGATCAACCGGGTGGTGTACGGCGGTGAACGCGTCGTCGTGACGCGCCACGGCAAGCCTCCGTCGCCCTCGTCTCCGCCGCCGACCTCGAGCGTCTGGAGGCACTCCGGAAGGGCCGGAGGACCAGGTGATCACCTCGGTCACCGGAGTCCGGGGACACCGCCGCCTCCGCGCCCCGCGAGCCGCACCGCTTCGGCATCGCGGCGGAACACCGGGGGCCGACCCCGACGTAGGGGGCGTCGTTCAGATCTTGCCGGGGTCGGGTCGGTCGCAGGCAGCACCGCTGCCCGGCGCCGGCCGTCTTGCTCCGAGCGCTCTTGACCCGGCCGGACTCGCTCAGGCGGCCGCTGCCGGTGCCGGAGCCCGGTCGGAGGTGCCGGCGAGTCGCCCTGCGTGCGCTGTCGCAGTGCGCCGCCGAGCAGTACCGCGCACAGGCCCAGTGCGGCCCACCACGTGAGCGTCAGTGCGGGGCCGGTGGCGGCGGCGCCGTCGAAGAAGGACACCGAGCGCAGCAGTGAGGCGCCCGCGCCCGGCGGCAGCCACTGGCCGATCGCGCCGGCCGGCTGGGGCAGCATCTCCGGCGCCGAGGACGCTCCCGAGAAGGGTTGCCCAGCAGCATCATCGCCGGCGCCGCCCAGCCCGAGACCGGCACGTCCGAGGAGCGCCCCGAGCCCGGCGATGCCCGCGCCGACGGCCAGGGCTCGACAGCCCGAACACGCCGGCCACGGCCCACCAGTCACCGGTGACCACCCCGAGCCAGCTGTGCGCGATCGCCGCCGCGACCAGGCCGGTCAGCGCGGCGGCGCCGACCAGGGCGGCGGCCGCGCGGGCGCCGCGCAGCCCCAGCAGGGTAGCCACCGCGCCCGTCGCGATCCCGGCCAGCGCCAGGGGCAGCACGCTCGCGCCCAGGGGCCGCGCCGCGCGGGTCCGTCCCGGAGCGGGCACCACATCGACGACCTGGACCGGGCTCCCGCGGCGGACGCCTGCCCGGCGACCGCCTGCTGCAGCAGCTGGGCGACGGCGGGGCTCGCCGCCGACGCCGTGAGCAGCTTCGGGCCCCGGTCGCCGGCGATCACCGCGCCGTACACGGTCCGGTCCTCGATGGCGCCGCGAGCCGCGTCCTCGTCGGCGTAGCGGTGGAGCTCTAAGGCGCCCTCCTCGCTGGGCGAGCCGCTGCTCCACCTGCGCGACCGCGGCGGGCGGCCCCGCCACGCCGAGCGGCAGGTCACGGGGCGCCGTGCGGGCGGCAGGCCAGGCGAAGGCCCACAGGGCCAGGCCCACCAGCACGGGGAACCAGGACGATCACGGCGATCATGCGACGGCTGTCCATGGGGACTCCTGTCAAAAAGAAGGATCGTTCGTTTTACCCGCCACCACCGTGCGACCGGCTCGGCGTCCTTGTCAAGAAGGAACGTTCGTTTTAGGTTGGGTGTCATGGCCCGCGTATCCCAGGAACACCTCGACGCCCGCCGCCGGCAGATCCTCGACGGCGCCGCGCTCTGCTTCGCCCGCAACGGCTTCCACGCCACGTCGATGCAGGACGTCCTGAAAGAGGTCGACCTCTCGGCGGGGAGCCGTCTACCGCTACTTCAGCGGCAAGGAGGAGTTGATCGAGGCCATCGTCGCCGAGGTGCTGGGCGCCATCCGGGACGTGTACGAGCGGGCGGCGCGGGAGGACCCGCCGGCCATGCCCGACGAGCTCATCGCCCGCACCCTGGCGCACATGGCGCGGGAGCGGCCGGCGCTGACGGAGGACGGCCAGTGGCTGTTCCGCGGCTCATGATCCAGGCCTGGACCGAGACGCTGCGCAACGAGACGCTGTCCGCCCTCCTCGACGAGGGGCTTCGCCAAGGTCCTCGCGTCCTGGGCGAAGGTCGTCGTCCGCTATCAGGAGGCGGGCATGATGCGCGACGACGTCGACCCGGACGCCGTGGCCCGGACGCTGATGGCGACGGTGCAGGGTTTCGGGGCCCAGTACGCGCTGTTCGGCAGCTTCTCCCCGGAGGCTCTCCAGGCGGGCGTGCGGGGGTTGTTGAGCATGCGGGAGGCCGCCGACGGCACCGGTAATACGTCGGTCAAAAAGGCGTGACGCGGCGGGAAACACTGAAACCCTATTCCACCCCCGTCCACCTGCGGTTTCGGGTCACCGGCGTGCGCGTTCCCGCGCATTGATGTGTGTTACATCTAGAGCCGTCGCGGTGGACGCGGCAGCCGGACCGTCCGGGTCCCGGCGTCAGCGCCCTGTGAGGTGGTAAATGCAACTGACCCCGCACGAGCAGGAGAGACTGCTCATTCATGTGGCCGCGGACGTGGCGGAGAAGCGCCGCGCACGAGGTGTGAAGCTCAACCATCCCGAGGTCGTCGCCCTGATCACCTCGCACATTCTCGAAGGTGCCCGGGACGGGCGCACGGTCGGCGAACTCATGGCCTCCGGACGCAAGCTGATCCAGCGCGACGAGGTCATGGAGGGCATCCCCAAATGGTCCACGACGTGCAAGGTCGAGGCCACCTTCCCCGACGGCACCAAGCTGGTCACCGTCCACGATCCGATCATCTGACGGGGACGGCAGCCAATGATTCCCGGAGAGATCCTCTTCGCCGACGAGCCGGTCGCCTTCAACGAGGGCCGCGCGAGCATCCGTCTGACCGTGCTCAACACCGCCGACCGGCCGGTCCAGGTCGGCTCCCACTACCACTTCGCCGAGGCCAACCCCGGTCTTGACTTCAACCGCGAGGCGGCTCACGGCATGCGGCTCGACATCGCCGCCGGCACCGCCGTCCGGTTCGAGCCCGGCATCCCGGTCGACGTGGAACTGATCCCCCTCGCGGGTGCCCGCGTCGTCATGGGTCTGCGCGGCGCGACCGGAGGTGCCCTCGATGCCTGAACTCTCCCGTCCCGCCTATGCCGACCTGTTCGGCCCGACCACCGGCGACCGCGTCCGCCTCGCCGACACCGACCTCCTCGTCGAGATCGAGGAGGACCGCTCGGACGGCCCCGGCCGCTCCGGCGACGAAGCCGTCTTCGGCGGCGGCAAGGTACTGCGCGAGTCCATGGGGCAGTCCCGTGCCACCCGCGCCGACGGCGCCCCCGACACCGTCATCACCGGCGCCGTGGTCATCGACCATTGGGGCGTCGTCAAGGCCGACATCGGCATCCGTGACGGCCGGATCGACCGGCATCGGCAAGTCCGGCAACCCGGACACCATGGACGGTGTCCACCCCGACCTCGTCATCGGCCCCGAGACGGAGGTCATCGCGGGCAACGGCAAGATCCTTACCGCCGGGGGCATCGACACGCACGTCCACTTCATCGCGCCGGCCGCCGTCGACGAGGCACTCGCCTCCGGCATCACCACCCTCATCGGCGGCGGCACGAGGCCCCGCCGAGGGCAGCAAGGCGACCACCGTCACCCCGGTTCCTGGCACCTCGCGCGGATGTTCGCCGCGCTTGAGTCCAGCCCCGTCAACATCGGCTTCCTGGGCAAGGGCAGCACCATGTCCAAGGAGTCCATGCGCGACCAACTGCGCGCCGGCATCCCTCGGCTTCAAGATCCACGAGGACTGGGGCGCCACCCCGGCCGTCATCTCCGCGTGCCTGGACGTGTGCGAGGAGTCCGGTGTCCAGCTCGCCGTCCACACCGACACCCTGAACGAGGCCGGATTCGTCGGCGACACCTTCGACGCCGTCGCAGGCCGCACCCTGCACGCCTTCCACGTCGAGGGCGCCGGCGGCGCCACCGCACCGGACATGATCACGGCGGTCTCGCTGCCCAACATGCTCCCGGCGTCCACCAACCCGACCCGGCCGCACACCGTCAACACCGTCGAGGAGCACCTCGACATGCTGATGGTCTGTCACCACCTGAACCCCGCCGTCCCCGAGGACCTGGCCTTCGCGGAGTCCCGCATCCGGCCCAGCACCATCGCGGCCGAGGGACATCCTGCACGACATGGGAGCGATCTCCATCATGTCGTCGGACGCCGAGGCCATGGGCCGTATCGGAGAGGTGATCCTGCGGACCTGGCAGACCGCGCACGTGATGAAGCGGCGCCGGGGCTTCCTGCCCGGCGACACCCGCGCCGACAACCTGCGCGCCCGTCGATATGTCGCCAAGTACACCATCAACCCCGCCGTCGCCCAGGGCATCGAGCACGAGGTCGGCTCCGTCGAGACCGGCAAACTCGCCGACCTGGTCCTCTGGGACCGCGGTTCTTCGAGTGAAGCCGCAGTTGGTGCTCAAGGGCGGCCAGATCGCGTACGCGCAGATGGGCGACGCCAACGCCTCCATCCCCACGCCGCAGCCGGTGCTGCTACGCGCCCCATGTTCGGCGCGCACGGCACGGCGCCCGCCGCCCAACTCCGGTCGCCTTCGTGGCGGAGGCGACCATCGAGGCCGGGCTGCCGGAACGACTCGGTCTCGGGCGTGAGTTCGTGCCCATCCGGTCGACCCGCGGCCGTACCAAGGCCGACATGCGGCAGAACGACGCCCTGCCACGAGTCGAGGTCGCCGCGGACTCCTTCGCGGTGACCATCGACGGCGAACTCGTCGAACCCGCACCCGTCGCCGAACCTAGCCGCTTGCGCAGCGGTACTTCCTCTTCTGAGGGCCGGCATGAGCCGCACGACACTGCTCGTCCCTCGCGGACGGCCGCTTCCCCGCCGGAGGGCACGCCCACCCGGCGGGGCGGAGGCCGCCGTCCGGGCGGGGCGCATCACGGACGCCGCGAGCCTGGAGGAGTTCTGCCGGGGGGCGGCTGCACACGACAGGGGCCGTCGCGGCCTCCCTCGCGGCAGCCGCGGCCCTCGGCGTCGACCCCGGCGAGCTGGACCTGGCCGCGGACGCCCGCACTCCGTCCCCCCGCCCTGCGCGTGGCCGCACGCAGACTCGGCCGGCAGCTGACGCGGGCCGCCCGGTGCCACCTGGCCGCATCCCGAACTCGACGCGCTGGCCCGGCGGTTTCCCAGGGCGCCCACCAGCCCGTCGTCCTCGGGCTGACCGCCCGCGCGGCCGGGCTCGGGCCGCTGGACGCGGCGTACTGCTCCCGCGTACGAGGGGGTGAGCGGGGCGGCGACGGCCGTGGTGCGGTTGCTCAGCCTCGACCCGTTCGACGCGACCGGTGTGCTCGCGCGGCTCGCGTCCGAGGTGGACCTGGTGGCCCAGGACGCCGTGGAGGCGGGGGCGGCTGGCCCGTGACCGACGGGGCCGACGTGCTGCCCGCGCGGTCCGCGCCGCTGCTGGAGATCGGGGCGGAGGCGCATGCCGCGCTGCCTGTGCGGTTGTTCGCCTCCTAGGGGTTTCGCCCCCGCCGCCCTTCCCTTTCCCGACCTCAGGGGCTCTGCCCCTCGACCCTCGCCAGGGGCTCTGCCCCCTGGACCCCCTGTCGGCCTTGACGGCCTCGTCCTCGAACGCCGGACGGGCTGAATACAGCCGGCCTCAGTGTTACCAGGAGTCGCAGCATGCATCTCGACCATCACCACGACCTCCCCGCCGTTTCCGCCGACGCCCACCGGCCCGACGGGCGCCGTCGTGCCCTGCGGATCGGGCTCGGCGGGCCCGTCGGGTCCGGGAAGACCGCGACCGTCGCCGCGCTCTGCCGGGCGCTGCGGGAGGAGCTGTCCCTCGCCGTCGTCACCAACGACATCTACACCCGTGAGGACGCCGAGTTCCTGCTCCGGGAGGCGGTACCGCCGCCGGAGCGGATCAGTGCCGTCGAGACGGGGGCCTGTCCGCACACCGCGATCCGGGACGACATCTCCGCCAACCTGGAGGCCGTCGAGGATCTGGAGGACGAGGCCGGACCGCTCGACCTGGTCCTGGTGGAGTCCGGCGGGGACAACCTCACCGCCACCTTTCTCCAAGGGGCTCGTCGACGCACAGATCTTCGTGATCGACGTGGCCGGCGGAGACGACATCCCGCGCAAGGGCGGGCCCGGCGTCACCACCGCCGACCTGCTGATCGTGAACAAGGTCGACCTCGCACCGTACGTCGGCTCGGACCTCGCGCGCATGGCGGCCGACGCCAAGGCACAGCGCGGTGAACTGCCCGTCGTCCTCCAGTCGCTGCGGAGCGAGGACGGTGTACGGGACGTCGCGGACTGGGTGCGGGCCCGGATCACCGCGTGGACCGCGTGACCACTCCGGGCGGCGTACGGGCGAGGGCGCGCGTGCTCGCCCACGGCGACGACGCGGCGGCACCGTCCTGCCCGTGCTGGAGGGGGAGGGGCCGCTCGGGGTGCGGCGGACCCGGGGGAGCGGTGCCGAGGCCCGGGTCATGCTGGTCGGCGCGATGAGCGGGCCGCTCGGCGCGACCACTCACGGTGGCCGCCGAGGCGGCCCAGGGCGCCCGGCTGCGGGTCGGCCTCGGCCGCCGCCACCCCTCGCCCTGCCCGGGCAGGACAAGGCCGGCGCCCGCTACGACGTCCGGCTCACCGTCGGCGACGACGCCGAACTGCACTGGCTGCCCGAGCAGTTGATCTCCGCGCACGGTAGTGATCTGCACGTCACCACGCGTGTCGACCTCGCGGCCGAGGCCCGCTTCCTGCTGCGGGAGGAACAGGTGCTCGGCCGGTCCGGCGAGGAACCGGGGCGGCTCACCAGCCGTCTGACCGTACGGATCGCCGGCCGGTGCGTACTCGACCAGGAACTGGCCTGCGGTCCCGGCGCCCCGGGCGCCGCTGGGACGGTCCGGCCGGGCTGGCGGGGCACCGTGCCGTCGGACAGCCTCGTCGTCGTACGCCCGGAGTTCGCCGCAGACCCACCGGCGGCGCGGGCCTTCGCCGAGGGCGTCGCGGTCATGCCGCTCGCCGGTCCCGCCGTACTGGTGACGGCCGTGGCACCGGACGCGCTGCTGCTCAGGCGGCTGCTGGAGGAGGCGTCGGACGCGCTGGGCTGAGTTCCCGACGACCGAACATTTTGCCCGTTTATCGGATTGGCAAAGAAGTAGCACCGCCTCTGTTCTCAGGGGAACGCACAGTCGCGAGGATCCCCCGTACTTGTCACAATCACGTACGGGGAGGGCCACTTGAGGAAGAGCAGACTGGGCGCGGAGGGCGGCGGCGTTCGGCACGGCCGGAGCGCTGGTCACCGCCACGCTGATGGCCGGCGCCGTCGCGGCGCCCGCCGCGAGCGCCGCTCCGTCCACCGGCCACGGATACGCGAAGGGCTGGGACCGCGAGGCCCGCGGCGCCGCCATCGCCGCGCCCGCGCCGCACGGGCCGGCATCGACTGGCAGGACTGCCCCGCCGACTGGAACCTGCCCAAGCCGATCCAGTGCGGCTACGTCACCGTGCCGCTCGACTACGCCAAGCCCTTCGGCAAGCAGATCAAGATAGCCGTCGACCGCATAGGCAACACCGGCACCAGGGCCGAGCGCCAGGGCGCGCTCCTCTCGCAACCCCGGCGGCCCGGGCGGCTCCGGCCTGCGCTTCCCGGCCCGCGTCACCGGCAAGAGCGCGGTGTGGGCCGACGCGGCCGAGGCCTACGACTTCGTCGGCTTCGACCCGCGCGGCGTCGGCAAGTCCTCGCCCATCTCCTGCGTCGACCCGCAGGAGTTCGTCAAGAGCACCCAAGATGGACCCCGTGCCCGGCTCCGAGGCCGACAAGCTCGCCCAGCGCAAGCTCGCCCGCGAGTACGCCGAGGGCTGCTACGAGCGCAGCGGCGAGATGCTCCCGCACATGACCACGCCGAACACCGCGCGCGACCTCGACGTCATCCGCGCCGCGCTCGGCGAGAAGAAGCTCAACTTCCTCGGCGTCTCCCTACGGCACCTACCTCGGCGCCGTCTACGGCACCCTCTTCCCGGACCACGTGCGCCGGATGGTCGTCGACAGCGTCGTCAACCCGTCCCGCGACAAGATCTGGTACCAGGCCAACCTGGACCAGGACGTCGCCTTCGAGCAGCGCTGGAAGGACTGGCAGGACTGGGTCGCGAAGAACGACGCCACCTTCCACCTCGGCGACACCCGCGCCGAGGTCCAGGACCAGTGGCTCACGCTGCGCGCCGCCGCCGCGAAGGAACCACTCGGCGGGGTCGTCGGCCCGGCCGAGCTGATCTCCTTCTTCCAGAGCGCCCCGTACTACGACTCCGCCTGGGTGCCGGTCGCGACCGTCTTCAGCGAGTACGTCGCCGGTGACACCCAGGCCCTCGTCGACGCGGCCGCCCCCGACCCGTCCGACACCGCGGGCAACGCCTCCGCGGAGAACGGCAACGCCGTCTACACCGCCGTGGAGTGCGCCGGACGCCAAGTGGCCCACCGACTGGCGCACCTGGGACCGGGACAACACCCGGCTGCACCGCGACCACCCGTTCATGACCTGGGCCAACGCCTGGATGAACCTGCCGTGCGCCACCTGGCCGGTCAAGCAGCAGACCCCGGTGAACGTGAAGAGCGGCAAGGGTCTTCCGCCGGTGCTGATCGTCCAGTCCGAGCGGGACGCGGCCACCCCGTACGCGGGCGCCGTCGAACTGCACCAGCGGTTCAAGGGCTCGCGTCTGATCACCGAGCGGGACGCCGGTTCGCACGGCGTCACCGGCATCGTCAACCCGTGTATCAACGAGCGGGTGGACACCTACCTGCTCACCGGCAAGGTGGACGCCCGGGACGTGACCTGCGCCCCGCACGCCACCCCCAAGCCGTAACGGCACCGGGGTACACCGGGTACGAGGAGGGGGCGGTCGGTCCTACCGGCCGCCCCCTCCGGCGTCCTCAGCCCTGCCGCGCCGCCAGCCAGGTGTCCTCCGCCGCGTAGTCGAAGAGGTCGCCGTACGCCCGGAACATCTTCGGGTACGCCTCCCGCCAGTCCCGGCCGGCCAGCTGCCCCTCGAGGAAGGCGACCGTGTCCGGCAGGGTCTCGGCGTACCGGACCACCGGGCGGTAGCCCAACTGCCGTTCCGCCGCCGACATGCCGCACACGACGGGCACGGGCACCGACCACGGCGTGTCGCCCACGCCGTCCGCGGGCGGCGGACCGTCCACCAGCACGTCCTCGGCCTCCACGCCCATCACCGCGTCGATCGCCGCCGCGATCTCCGCCACCGTCGGCGCGTCCGGATCGACCGCGTTCAGGACGCGCGTACCCGGGCGCGGGGCGGCCAGCCGGATCAGCTCGGCGATGTTGTGCACGCTCGCCGGGTGGAAGCGGCTCGCACCGCCGTACGCGAGGACGCGCCGACGCCTGCCGTCCAGGTTCCGCTTGACGAAGTACAGCTCGCGCGGGGTCCGGCAGTGCGGCCCGTGGATCGCGCCCGCGCGCAGCAGAGTGACGGGCAACCGGTCGCCCGCCGCGAGGAGTTCCGCTCCAGCGCGATCTTGCGGGTGGGGTACGAGGTGTCGCCCGGGCGGACCGTGCGCTGCTCCTCGGTGAGCGGCACCGGGTAGTGGGGAAACCGTCGGGTTCGGCCTGCGTGTCGAAGTTGCGGCCCTTGTCGTCCTCGTAGACCGACAGGCTGGAGATCACCACCGCCGAGCCGACCCGTCCCACGAGCCCGACCAGCTGCCGCGCGTGCCCCTCCCCGAAGGCCACCATGTCCACCAGGACGTCACAGCCGTCACCCACCGCCGCCGACAGCGCCGCGTCGTCCTCCCGGTCGGCCCGCACCACACGTACGTCCTCGGGCCAGCCCCCGTCCCGCTCGCCGCCCCGCGAGACGGCCGTCACCTCCCCAGCCGTCACGGGCCAGCGCCCCCACCGCCACCCGACCGATCTGTCCCGTCGCTCCGACCACCACAGCACGTGTCATACGGCGACCGTAGACGCCCGCCCGGCCACCCGGCCACGCCCTTCTGCCGACGGCAGACGAGGGAACCCCGAGGGCGGGCGACACCCCCCAGCGGTGCGGCAGCCGGGGGAACCTCGGCCCCTTCGCCGCCTTCGCCGCCTCCTCCGCCTTGACGTCGGCCGCGTACCGGTCGACGTACTCCTGGCCGGACAGCGTCAGGACGGCGTACATGATCTCGTCGGTGACGGCGCGCAGCACGGCCTTCTCCCGTTCCAGGCCGGCGTAGCGGGAGAAGTCCAGGGGCTCGCCGAAGCGGATCACCACGGGGTGCAGCTTCGGGATCTTGCGGCCCGGCGGCTGCGCCTCGAAGGTGCCGATCATCGCGCAGGGCACGACCGGCACCCCGGCCCGGAGCGCCATCACGGCGACGCCGACCTTGCCCTTGTACAGCCGGCCGTCGTGCGAGCGCGTGCCCTCCGGATAGATGCCGAGCAGCTCGTCCTGCCCAGCACCCCGAGCCCCTCGCGGATCGCGGCCTGCCCCGCCTCCTTGCCGGTGCGGTCGACGGGGATCTGCCCGGCACTGCGGAAGAAGAACGCGGTCAGCCGGCCCTTGAGACCCGGCCCGGTGAAGTACTCGGCCTTGGCGAGGAAGGTGATGCGGCGTCTGAGCACCGCGGGCATCAGGAAGTGGTCCGAGAACGAGAGGTGGTTGCCCGCGACGATGGCCGCCCCCGACGCCGGCACGTGGTCCAGGCCCTCGATGCGGGGGCGGAAGACGACTCTCAGCAGCGGGCCCAGCAGTACGTACTTGAGCACGTAGTAGAACACGGTGTGTCTCCCGCTCTCCCGGTAGGCAAGGCACGGCTCCGCGCCGGACGTCCGCGTCCGGTGATCGATCGTAGCCCGGACCGTGCCGATCGGGCCGGGCCCGGTTCAGCCCTCTTCGATCGACCGAGGCATCGACCGGGCGGTGGGGTACGTGCCGGCCCCACCCGCCCGACGGCGCGCGGTCAGAACTTCGGCGTGGGGGCCTGCGACTCGACCAGCTCCGCCGCCTCCTCCCTGGCTCTGTACCGAGGGCGGGGAGCCCTCGAGAGGCTGCTGTGCGGTCTCCTTCATGCAGGCCACCGCCACGACACCGACCAGGGCCGCGGCCATCGCGTAGTAGGCGGGCATCATGTCGGAGCCGGTCACGCTGATCAGAGCGGTGATGACCAGCGGCGTGGTACCGCCGAACAGGGACGCCGACAGGTTGTAGCCGACCGAGAGGGAGCCGTACCGGACGTTGGTCGGGAACATCGCCGGGAGCGCCGCCGACATCGTGCCGAGCAGGCAGACCAGGGAGAGACCGAGCATCAGCATGCCGGCCGAGACGGCGAGCAGACTGCCGTCCTGCACCAGCACGAAGGCCGGGGCGGACAGCACGAAGAAGCTGATCATGCCGGTCATGAGGAGGGGCTTGCGGCCGAAGCGGTCGGACAGGCGGCCGACCTGGTTGATGATCAGCATCAGCAGCACCATGGTGGCCACCAGGATCATCAGGCCGTGACTCTCGCTGTAGTGCAGCTCGTCCGAGAGATACGTGGGCATGTACGACAGCAGCATGTAGTCGGTGATGTTGTACGCGCCGACGAGCGCGATGCACAGCACCAGCTGGCGCCAGTGCGTGCGGAAGATCTTGGCGAGGTCGCCCCGCGCGGTGGTCTCCACCGCGGTCGCCGCCTCCGAGATGTGGACGTTGGAGTCCTCAAGCTTCAGGAACGCGGGCGTGTCGTCCAGCCTCAGCCGCAGATAGATACCGACGATGCCGAGCGGCGCCGCGACGAGGAACGGGATGCGCCAGCCCCAGGCGTCCATGGTGTCGCTGCCGAGCCAGGTCGTGAGCCCGGTGACCAGACTCGCGGCGCCGGTGTACCCGGCCAGCGTGCCCAGCTCCAGGAAGCTGCCGAAGAAGCCGCGCCGCTTGTCGGGCGCGTACTCGGCGATGAACGTGGAGGCACCGCCGTACTCGCCGCCGGTCGAGAAGCCCTGGAGCAGGCGGAACAGGATCAGCAGGACAGGGGCCCAGAAGCCGATGGAGTCGTAGCTGGGGATGAGCCCGATGGCGGCGGTGCCGATCGCCATGAGGATCATCGTCAGCGCGAGCACCTTCTTGCGGCCGACCTTGTCACCCATCGGACCGAAGACCATGCCGCCGAGCGGGCGCACCAGGAACGCCACGGCGAACGTGGCGAACGAGGAGAGCAGCTGCGCGGTGTCACTCCCGGACGGGAAGAACACGCGGCCGATGGTGCCGGCCAGATAGGCGTAGATGCCGAAGTCGAACCACTCCATGGCATTGCCCAGTGAGGCGGCCTTCACCGCTCTCTTGACCGCGGCCTCGTCCGTGACGGTGATGTCCGACCGGCGCAGCCGGGGATTCTGCCGACGCTTGATCGCCCGGAACAGGGCCGGGTGGCGGCGGACCGCGGCGGCGTCGGATTCTTGGCCGTTCTCGGTGGGGGACGTGGCGGACTCCTTTCCACGGGCAGCCGCTCCGGCGGAGTGCTGCTCGGTCGTACATTTCTCAGGTCGTACCGTTCCCCCGATCATCCTTCGTATGGTCGTGACTTCAGTCATGTGGTTGAGCCGATGAGGTGAGCGGCGCGCGGACGGGCGCGGTGGGTACGCTTCGCCCATGCGCATTTCCGTCTCCTCCGACATGGACGAACCCGTCGCCCGCCTCCTCGTCGAGGAGCTGCGCGGACGGGGCCACGAGGTGCTGGCGCACGGCGCGCTGCGGCCCGGCGCGGACCCGCGGTGGGCGGTGTGCTCGGAGCGGGCGGCGCGCGAGGTCGCCGACGGCACGGCCGACCAGGCGGTGGTGTGCTGCTGGACCGGCACGGGCGCGTCGATCGCCGCGAACAAGGTGCCGGGCGTGCCGGGCCGCCCTGTGCGCCGACGCGTACACGGCGGACGGGGCCCGCCGCTGGAACGACGCCAACGTGCTCGCGCTCAGTCTGCGGCTGACGTCGGCGCCGCTGCTGCGGGAGATCCTCGACGCCTGGTTCGCGGGCGAGCCCGGCGAGGACGCCGAGGGACCGGGACAACGTGACGCACGTGGAGCGGCTCGACCGGGGCCGAGCCGCTCCGTGACGGCGCCTGGGACGGGGGTCAGGAGGTCAGGACCTTCTCCAGCGTCCCGAGCGCCCCTGCCAGCTCCTCACCGGTGACGGTCAGCGGCGGCGCCAGGCGGATCGTGGAGCCGTGCGTGTCCTTGACGAGGATGCCCTCGCGCATCAGACGCTCGCTGACCTCGCGGCCCGTGCCGAGCGCCGGGTCGACGTCGACGCCCGCCCACAGCCCGCGCGCGCGCAAACCGACGACGCCCTTGCCGACCAGGGCGGTCAGACCCTCGCGCAGCACCGCTCCCAGCTCGGTCGCCCGGCGCTGGAACTCGCCCATCTCCAGCAGCTCCACCACCGGGGTGCCGACCGCGGCGCCGCCAGCGGGTTGCCGCCGAACGTCGAACCGTGCTCGCCCGGGTGCAGCACACCGAGCACCTCCCCGACTGCCGACCACCGCCGACACCGGGACGATGCCGCCGCCCAGCGCCTTGCCGAGCAGCACCACGTCCGGCACGACCGACTCGTGCTCGACGGCGAGTGCGCCCCGTGCGGCCGAGACCCGACTGGATCTCGTCCGCGATGAAGAGGCACCCGGCCCGGCGGGTCAGGTCCCGCACGCCGGCCAGATAGCCGTCGTCCGGGATCAGCACGCCCGCCTCCCCTGGATCGGCTCGATCAGCACGGCCGCCGTCGTCTCGTCGACCGCCGCCTCCATGGCCGCCAGGTCGTTGTACGGGACGACCCGGAAGCCGGGCGTGAAGGGGCCGAAGCCGGAGCGGGCCGTCTCGTCCGTGGAGAAGCTCACGATCGTCGTCGTACGGCCGTGGAAGTTGTCCGCCGCGACGACGATCGTCGCCCGGTCGGCCGGGACGCCCTTCACGTCGTAGGCCCACTTGCGGGCCACCTTGATGCCGCTCTCCACCGCCTCCGCGCCGGTGTTCATCGGCAGCACCATGTCCGTGCCGGTCAGCGCGGCCAGCCGTTCGGCGAAGGACGCGAGCCGGTCGTTGTGGAAGGCGCGGGAGGTGAGGGTCAGCCGGTCCAGCTGGCGGTGGGCGGCGTCGACCAGCGCCGGGGTGGCGGTGGCCGAAGTTGAGCGCCGAGTAGCCGGCCAAGCATGTCCAGGTAGCGGCGGCCCTCCACGTCCTCGACCCAGGGCGCCCTCGGCGCGGGATACGACCACGGGCAGCGGGTGGTAGTTGTGCGCGAGGACGGGCTCCTCCGCGCGGATCGGTTCCTCCGAGCCGCGGTCGCGGGCGGGTGCGGTCATGAGTGGATCTCCCGGATCTCCTGGGTGCAGCACTTGATGCCGCCACCCGCCTTGTGGAACTCGGACAGGTCGACCGGGACGGGGACGTAGCCGAGGCCGGCGAGCTGATCGGAGAGCCCCCGGGCCCCGGGGCGAGATGAACACGTGCCGCCCGTCGGAGACGGAGTTGAGCCCGAACGCCATGGCGTCCTCGCGGGTGCAGCGATCACCGCGTCCGGGTAGAGCCGCTCCAGCACCTCGCGGCTGCCGGGCGAGAAGGCCCCGGGGTAGTAGGCGACGTTACCGGCGGCCCCGTCGCTGCCGTCGTCGAGCACGAACAGGGCCGTGTCCAGATGGTAGAAGTACGGATCCACGAGCGTCAGCGAGATCACCGGCAAGCCGAAGAACTCCTGCACCTCGCGATGCGCCTCACGGGTCGTGCGGAATCCCGTGCCGGCCAGGATCCAGCGGCCGGCCGGGACCAGGTCGCCCTCGCCCTCGCAGACCGCCTCGGAGTGCGCTGGACCTCGAAGCCCTCCGTCTTGAACCACGCCTCGTAGGGCACGGACTCGGGACGGCGCTCGGGCGCGTGGAAGTGGGAGCCGAAGACCCGGCCCTCGACGACGACCGCGCAGTTCGCGGCGAAGACCATGTCGGGCAGGCCGGGGACCGCCCCGACCGTGTCCACGGTGTGGCCGTGGGCGCGGTAGGCGTCGACCAGCGCCTGCCACTGGTCCAGGGCGCGGATGACGTCGACCGGTCGGCCGGTGCTCATCCACGGGTTGATCGCGTACTGCACGGCGAAGTGTCTGGGTTCGCAGACCAGGAACGCCGCCGGCGCGGCACACGTGATTCGGGCACAGAGGGGTTCCTCCGCTTCCTTACGGGTTGTGACTGAGGGATGACACCACGGTAGGAAGCGAAGGAGACGGACGACAAGCGACAAGAGCTGCGTGTTGGCGCAGTATCGCTGCGTCCTGAGCCAGGTCAGCGCACGTCTGCTGCGTCCCCGGCCGGGCCGGGTGCCCCTGCCCTCGGGCGCCGGAAGGCTCGCACCGGCCTCCGGAGCGTCCTGGATCAGATGGGACAGCACCATCACACTGATCGTTTTTCCGGATGAACGGCTTCGGCCCCGGATCCGCTCCAGCACCTCCTCGAAGTGCTCCACGTCCCGCGCCCGCACATGCAGCAACGCGTCGGCCCCACCGGTCACCGTCATCGCCGCCGTGATCTCCGGATAGCCGCGCGCGACCTCCGCCAGCCGCCCGGCGGCGCCGCACCCTCGCAGTACACCTCCACGTACGCCTCGGTGCGCCAGCCCAGCGCGGACGGGCGCACCGTCGCCGTGAACCCGGTGATCACCCCGGTCTCGCGCAGCCGGTCCACCCGGCGCTTGACCGCCGTCGAGGACAGCCCGACCTCCGCGCCGATCTCCGCGAAGGACGTCCTGGCGTTCGCCATCAGGGCGGTGACGATCTTCCGGTCGAGTTCGTCGAACGGCGTGGGCCTGCTGTTCATGCGGGCACTGTATCCAGCGGATACGTCCGCGACGGGAACGTGTGCAGGCGTACGGATTGCTCCTACACTCCAGCCTCATGCTGCGCGCCCTTGCTGTCGACGACGAACGCCCCACGCTCGAGGAACTCGTGTATCTGCTGAACGCCGATCCCCGCATCGGTACGGCGGAGGGCGCGGGAGACGCGACCGAGGCGCTGCGCCGCATCAACCGCGCCCTGGAGTCGGGCCCCGACGGGCCGGACGCCATCGACGTCGTCTTCCTCGACATCCAGATGCCGGGCCTGGACGGACTCGACCTGGCCCGGCTGCTGAGCGGGTTCGCCCGGCCGCCGCTGGTCGTCTTCGTCACCGCGCACGAGGACTTCGCCGTGCAGGCCTTCGACCTCAAGGCCGTCGACTACGTCCTCAAACCCGTCCGCCGGGAACGGCCTCGCCGAGGCGGTCCGCCGCGCCGCCGAACGCCGGGGCACCACCACCCCCGCTCCCCGCATACCCGTGCACGAACCCGACCCCGACCACATCACGGTGGAACTCGGCGGCGTCACCCGCTTCGTTCCCGTCGAGGACATCACCCACGTCGAGGCCCAGGGCGACTACGCCCGCCTGCACACCGACCGGGGCAGCCACCTCGTCCGCATCCCCCTGTCCACCCTGGAGGAGCGCTGGCGCGCCCGCGGTTTCGTCCGCATCCACCGCCGGCACCTCGTCGCCCTGCGCCACATCGGCGAACTCCGCCTGACGCGGGCTCCGTGAGCGTCCTGGTCGGCACCGAGGAACTCCAGGTCAGCCGGCGCCACGCCCGTGAACTGCGGGACCTGCTCGTGCGGAGGCCGTGAGTCATGCCCCAGGACCCCACCGAGCGCCGCGTCACCGTCACCGGGCCGCCCAGGCGGACCCGACGGGCCCCGGCTACTACCGCCCGCGCACCGAGATCGACGAGCAGACCACCCTCGGGCACACCTACGTCCGCTCCCCTCATGCGCAGCCAGCTGCGCGCCGGCCTCACCGCCTTCGCGGTCCTCGGACTCCTCGTCGGGCCGCTGCGCTGCTTGTTCGCGGCGATGCCCGACGCCCGCCGCCTGGAATGGGCCGTCCTCGGCTTCGGCCTGTACGCCCCGGGCTGGTCCTCCTCGCCCGCTGGTACGTGCGCCGCGCCGAACGCAACGAACGCGACTTCGTCCGCCTCGTCGAGGACCGATGACCTTGTCCAGCGAGGCCGTGAAGGCGCCATGAACTCCAACTACGCCATACCCGCCGTCGCCCTCGTCGTGGTCGCCACCATCCTCGTCGGCGCCTTCGGCCTGCGCATCTCCCGCACCACATCCGACTTCTACGTCGCCTCCCGCACCGTCGGCCCCCGCCTGAACGCCGCCGCCATCAGCGGCGCAGCTACCTCTCCGCCGCGTCCTTCCTCGGCATCGCGGGCCTGGTCCTGGTCCAGGGCCCCGACATGCTCTGGTACCCCGTCGGCTACACCGCCGGCTACCTGGTCCTGCTGCTCTTCGTCGCCGCCCCGCTGCGCCGCCCCGGGCGCCTACACGCTGCCCGACCCCCGCCGAGGCCCGGCTCGCCTCCCAGGCGGTACGGCGGCTCGCGGGGGCCTTCGTCGTCGGCGTCGGCTGGCTGTACCTGCCGCCCCAGCTCCAGGGCGCCGGACTGACCCTGACCGTGCTGAGCGGGGCACCCGACTGGCTGGGCGGGGTGATCGTCGCCGTCGTCGTCACCGCCATCGCCGCCGCCGGCGGCATGCGCAGCATCACCTTCGTCCAGGCCTTCCAGTACTGGCTGAAACTCACCGCCCTGCTCGTCCCCGCCCTCTTCCTGGTGCTGGCCTGGTAGGGCGACGGCGGCCCCGGCCGCCCCTTCGACGAACCCGCCACCTCCGCGAGCAGCGCTCCGTCCGGGTCGACGACAACCTCACCCTCAAGCTCGACCGTCCGCTGACCGTCACCGTCGACGGCACCGTGGACGGCCGCACCCACGACGACGCCCGGATCGGCCCCGCCCACCGGCACCCATCATATCGAGTCCGGCACCCGGCTCACCTTCGCCAAGGACACCCCGGTCCCGGCCGCCGGACGCGGCGCCGACGACGCCCTGTCGCCCTCCCGGGCCGAGGAGCCGCACCGAGCGCCCGCTGCACGCCACGTACGGACTGATCCTCGCCACCTTCCTCGGCACCATGGGCCTCGCCGCACGTCGTGGTCCGCTTCTACACCAGCCCGCACGGCGTCGCCGCCCGCCGCACCACCGTCGCCGTGCTCGGTCTGATCGGCGCCTTCTACCTGCTGCCGCCCGTCTACGGCGCCCTCGGCCGCCTGTACGCCCCGAGCTGACCCTCACCGGCGACGCCGACGCGGCCGTCCTGCTGCTGCCCCGACCGGGTGATCGGGAGGGCGGCGACCTGCTCGGCGCCCTGGTGGCGGGTGGTGCCTTCGCCGCGTTCCTGTCGACCGCGTCCGGGCTGACCAGCGGCCGTCGCGGGCGTCCTCACCCAGGACGTGCTGCCGTCCCGCGCCGTACCGCACTTCCGGCTCGGCACCGTCCTCGCCATGGCCGTACCGCTGGCGGCGAGCGCGCTGGTCGGCGGGCTGCCGGTCGCCGACGCCGTCGGCCTCGCCTTCGCCGTGTCCGCCTCCTCCTTCTGCCCGCTGCTCGTCCTCGGCATCTGGTGGCGGCGGCTGACCCCGCCCGGCGCGGCGGCCGGAATGTTGGTGGGCGGCGGCTCCGCCCCTGCTCGCCGTCGCCGCCACCATGGGCGGCTTCCCGGTGGCGGCGGCGGCGCGCTGCACGCGCTGCTGGCCTGGCCGGCGCTCTGGTCGGTGCCGCTGGGCTTCCTTCACCATGGTGCTGGTCTCCCTGGCCACCCCGGGCCGAGTACCGGCCGGGACGGCGGCGATCCTGGCCCGCTTCCACCTGCCGGAAGAACTGCGCACGGAGGAACTGCGCACGGAGGACCTGCGCAGAGACGAACGGCGCGCCGCGGAGGACCTGCGCAAGGAGGCGGCCCCGTGAGCGGCTCCATGGGCGGTTTCCTCGCGGGCCTGGTCGTCGCCGTGCTGCCCCTGCTGGCCGCGGGCTTCTGGCTGGGGCGCCGCACGGCCCGCCCGCAGAACCTCGGCGGACTCGGCACCCCGGTCGAGCACGCCACCTTCCAGACCCTGCACACCGCCTCCCTTGCCACACCGCCGCTGCGGGGCCTGACCGAGGAGACCGCAGGGAAGTCGGCCCGCAAGCTGCGCTCCCCTGCTCGGCACGGACGCGCTGTGTCTGACCGACCTCAAGGAGGTCCTGGTCTGGGACGGCGTGGGCGCCCACCACCGCGCGGAGATCATGGAACGCCTCGCCGGCCCCCTGGAGACCGGCCGCGGCGAGGCCTTCCCGCTCACCTGCGACACCCCCGACTGCGCGGTGCGCTGGGCGGTCGTCGCCCCGCTCACCGTCGACGACCGGGTGCACGGCGCCCTCGTCGCGTGCGCGCCCCGCGAGTCCGCCGTCCTGGTCCGGGCCGCCGGCGAGGTCGCCCGCTGGGTCTCCGTCCAACTGGAGCTGGCCGACCTCGACCAGTCCCGCACCCGGCTCATCGAGGCCGAGATCAAGGCCCTGCGCGCCCAGATCTCCCCGCACTTCATCTTCAACTCGCTCGCGGTCATCGCGTCCTTCGTGCGCACCGACCCCGAGCGCGCCCGCGAGCTGCTCCTGGAGTTCGCCGACTTCACCCGCTACTCGTTCCGGCGGCACGGCGACTTCACCACCCTCGCCGACGAACTGCACGCCATCGACCACTACCTGGCACTGGTGCGGGCCCGCTTCGGCGACCGCCTCGCCGTCACCCTCCAGGTGGCCCCCGAGGTGCTGCCGGTCGCACTGCCCTTCCTGTGCCTCCAGCCGCTCGTCGAGAACGCCGTCAAGCACGGCCTGGAGGGTAAGTCCGACCGGTGCCGCATCCAGATCACCGCGCAGGACGCGGGCGCCGAGGCCCTGGTCGTCATCGAGGACGACGGCGCCGGAATGGACCCCGGCCTGCTGCGCCGCATCCCTCGCGCGCGAGGTCAGCCCTGTCGGGCGGCATCGGGCTGTCCAACGTCGACGACCGGCTCCGCCAGGTCTACGGAGACGACCACGGCCTGGTCATCGAAACGGCCGTCGGCGCGGGCATGAAGATCACGGTCCGGCTGCCGGAAGTACCAGCCGGGCGTGCACTCGGCGGGCCGACTCGGCCGCGAGTGAGTCGTCGTGCGCCCCGCGCGGGCTCAGGCGCTGCGCGTGGCCACCATCCCCAGGGTGATCAGGCCCAGCACGACCCAGCCGAACCACAGCCAGCCGTTGCTCCCTGAGCGCCACCGTGTAGGCCGTCACCGCGACCAGGCCGCCGATGGTGAGCGCCCCCATCGTCTTCGTGGAACTGTCCGTGGAACCGGGCATCGCAACACCCTCCTCATGGTCCGTTCCTCCATGGTGCCCCCGTTCTGCCTCCGTACGGTGCAGACGGCGAGATGTGAGCCGGATTTCCAGGCCTCCGCGGCCGTCCGGGACCCGGCCCTCGTACACGGAGGGGTCGAATCCGTAGTCGCGCGGCGGCACCTCCCGCGCACACGCGCGGTCCGCCGCCGCGGGCGCCTCGGCGAGCGTGACGCCGGAGGCCAATCGGGTGAATCCGAGCACCTGGGCGTCGTACCGGCCCGCGCAGGACACCAGCCGGGCCTCCCGCGCGGAGCGCACGTCCAGGCAGTCCCGGCGCTGCATGGTCGCGGTGTCCGCGAACACCGAACCCGGCTCGCGATGCCGCCCGAGCGGCCCGTACACCGGCCCGTGCGCGCCCAGCACCAGGCAGGCGGTGCGTCTCCGGGCGGTCTCGAATCCGCCGTCGGCCGGCACCACCGCCACACCGCGCACCCCGGCCAGGCGGCCCCGGACCTCCCGCGTCCGCTCCTCGCACCGCGCCGGCCCCAGCTCGCGGGCCTCCTCGGCGGAGGAGGCGGGCACGAACGCCATCACCTGGCCGTCGGGCGCCCCGCCCCGGCAGCCCGGGTCCACGGTGAGGCGCGGCGTCCCCGCGAACCGGGTGCCGCCCGGCCACCGGGCGCGGACGCAGGCCCCCGTCCTCCAGCGGCGCCACGAGCCCCACGGTGTCGCCGTACGGTGCCCCGGCCCCGTCGGCCGCCCGGTCGGCCAGGGCGTACCAGACGCCGCCCAGGGCGAGGACCAGACCGAGCCCGCCGGCCAGAGCGGCACGCAGTACCCGCGACGCGGCGCCGGTGCCCGGCGGGGGCGGGGGCGGCGGCGGCGGTGGCGGGAGCGGCGGCGGCAGCCGGCCGATCGGCGGCGGCCGGGCGGGGCACGGGCGTGGGCGGCGCGGACCAGGGCGGCTGCGATCCCGGGTCGGTGCGCGGCCGGACGTACGCATCGGTCTGCGGCGTGACGATCCACGCCAGTCTCCGCCTCCGCCTCGGCCGCCGTGACACGCGGCCCCGGGGCCCTCGCCGAGCAGTCTCTCCAGCAGCGGCCCGAGCGCGCCGGCCCGCACGGGCGGAACGGCCACCTCGCGGCCGGAGGGCTCGCGGCCCTCGACGGCGTAGTGGAGCGTGCGGCCCAGTGCGAGGAGACCGTCGTCGTCCCCGGGCCCCGCGACGACGTGGTCCAGGAGCAGGATCCTGCCGTACGGCGCGCCGCCGCCGTCCGGTGCCAGCAGGATGTCGGCCGGCCCCACCCGCCCGTGCGGCACACCCCGCCCGCTCCCGGCGGCCGACGCGTCGAGCACGGCGAGCCCGATCCGGGCGCACTCGGCCGGGGCCAGCGGGCCGCGCCGGGCCACCAGTTCCCTCAGATCGACGGCGCCCGCCACGTACTCCATGACGGTCCACGGCACGCCCTCGTGCTCCACCACGTCATGAACGGTCACCACGTGCGGATGGTCGCGCGGCCGTCGCAGGTCCCGGGTCCCGGCGCGTACGGCCTTCAGCGCCACCTCGCGGCCCAGCCGCTGATCGTGCGCGAGCCACACCCGGTCCGACCCCGCCGTCGCCGAGCGGGCGCAGCAGCAGATAGCGGCCGGCGACGACCCGGCCCACGTGACGTGTCATACCGCTCCCCCGGGCGGTTCCCCCGACGCGCCACATGCTACTGAACGGAGCCGCCGTTCAGCCGCCGCGTGTGTTCAGTGAGGCCAGATAGGCGTTGTACGCCTGAAGTTCCTTGTCACCGTCGCGGTCGGCGGCCCGGTCGCTGCGCCGGGCCTGCCGCTCCTCCGAGGCGTACCACTGGAACAGCAGCGCGAGCAGCACCAGCACGGACGGGACCTCGCTGAAGGCCCAGGCGATGCCGCCGGCCGCGTTCTGGTCGGAGAGCGCGTCGATGCCGAGCGACGCGGGCGGGTTCTTGAACGTCTCGACCATGGGTGAGGACGCCATCATCAGCGCGATGCCGAAGAACGCGTGGAACGGCATGCCCGCGAACAGCTCCAGCATCCGCATCAGATAGCCCGGCCGGTGCGGGCCCGGGTCGACGCCCATGATCGGCCAGAAGAACACCAGCCCGACGGCGAGGAAGTGCACCATCATTCCGATGTGCCCGACCTTGGACCCCATCAGGAAGTCGAAGAGGGGAGTGAAGTACAGCCCGTACAGGCTCGCGATGAACAGCGGGATGGTGAACGCGGGGTGCGTGACGATCCGCATGTAGCGGCTGTGCAGCAGCATCAGCAGCAGTTCGCGGGGCCCCTTGCTGCCACGGGCCGCCGGGGGCAGCGCGCGCAGGGTCAGGGTGATCGGGGCGCCGAGCAGCAGCAGGATCGGCGACACCATGCTGATCATCATGTGCTGCACCATGTGCACGCTGAACATGACCATGCCGTAGTCGTTGAGCTTGGTGCACATCGCCGAGCCCGATGCTCAGCACACCGACGACGAAGGACACGGTCCGGCCCACCGGCCACTTGTCACCGCGCCGGGTCAGCCTGACGACGCCCCACCCCGTACAGCGCCAGTCCCAGGAGACAGGCGATCAGGAAGAAGGGGGTCCGCCGACCACGCGAGACCTCGCCCCAGCGTGAACGGCGGCAGATCCATCGTCATGCCGTGCCCGCTGTGATCCATCCGCCGGCTCCTGTTTCGTGGGGGTTGAGCGCGGTTGAGCGCCGTCTGTCCGAAGCAAGACTAGAACCGCCCCCGGTCACTCATGCGACCGGGGGCAGGACAGCAGCCGCCAGGGGCGCGGGGAACTGCGCGAGCAACCACGTACCAGCCGCAGGCGGCGTACTACAGCAACCTCAGAGCACGCACTCCGCCTCCGCGTACCGCGCATCCCGGCACCGTCTTCAACGACTCCACCGCCTCGGCGAGCGCCACCATCCGGATGTCCGTCCCCGCAGCGCCGTCATCATCCCGAACTCGCCCCGGTGCACGGCCTCCACCGCAAGCCACCCGAACCGCGTCGCCAGCACCCGGTCGTACGCCGTCGGCGTGCCGCCGCGCTGGACGTGTCCGAGGATCACCGGCCGGGCCTCCTTGCCGAGCCGCTCCTCCAGCTCGATCGAGAGCTGGCGGGCGATACCGGCGAAAGCGCTCGTGGCCGTAGACGTCCTTGCCGCCCTCGTCGAAGTCCATGGTGCCGGCCTTCGGCTTGGCGCCCTCCGCGGCGACCACGATCGCGAACCGCTTGCCCGCCGAGAACCGCTCGCCGACCTTCGCGGTCAGTTCGTCGATGTCGAAGGGCCGCTCCGGCACGACCACGGCGTGCGCGCCGGCCGCCATGCCCGAGTGCAGCGCGATCCAGCCGGTGTTGCCGTCCCATGACCTCGACGATCAGCACCCGCTGGTGGGACTCGGCGGTGGTCTTCAGCCGGTCCAGGGCCTCGGTGGCGACGGTCACGGCCGTGTCGAAGCCGAAGGTCACGTCGGTGACCGCTATGTCGTTGTCGATGGTCTTAGGCACGCCCACGATCGGCAGGCCGTTGTCGGACAGCAGCCGGGCCGCCTTCAGCGTCCCCTCCCCGCCGATCGGGATGATCGCGTCCAGGCCGAGCTCCTCGACGTGGCGCGGGCGCGCTCGACGCCGTCCCGCAGGTGCTCGGGACGGACCCGGGAGGAGCCGAGAATGGTGCCGCCACGGGCCAGGATGCCGCCGACCGCGTCCAGGTCGAGCTTGAGGTAGTCGCACTCCAGGAGGCCCTTCCAGCCGTCCCGGAAGCCGATGACCTCGTCGCCGTGGTCGACGACGGCACGGTGCACGACGGACCGGATGACGGCGTTCAGGCCGGGGCAGTCGCCGCCGGACGTGAGGACACCAATGCGCATAGCCCGAAATACCTTCTCCAAGTGGCACGGGTCCGGACCGCGCTGTCCGGCTCGATCCCCGCCACCCTAGCGGCACCGGGGGCGGGACCGAACCGATGCGTCCGCCTACTGGACGTGCCCGCTCACCTGTGCGGATGAGTCATCAGACGGGCCCGCCCCACGAAGGTCAGGCAGGCTGCTGCGCGGCTGTGCATACGCGGGCTGCTGCGCGGCTGTGCCTACGCGGGCTGCTGCGCGGCCGCGATGCGCTCGTTGCGCAGCGCCTCGTACCAGCGGTCGTCGGTCGGCGGCAGCGCGTTCACGTCGAGGGCCAGCTTCAGCAGCAGGTCCGCGATCTGCGGGTTGCGCGCCAGCACCGGGCCGTGCATGTACGTGCCGAAGACCGTGTCGTTGTACGCGCCCCTCCGTGCCGTCGCCCGTGCCGTTGCCGTTGCCGAAGCGGACCTGGGCGAGCGGACGGGCGCCGGGGCCGATGTGCGTGATGCCCTGGTGGTTCTCGAAGCCGGTCAGCGGCGGCAGGCCCAGGCGCGGGTCGATGTCACCGAGGACGTCGCCGACGCACCGGGCGCCCTCGCCGCGGGTGGAGACCACGTCGAGCAGGCCGAGGCCCGGCTCGCGCCTGGCCCAGGTCGTTGATGAACTCCTGGCCCAGGATCTGGTAGCCGGCGCAGACGGGAGAAGACGATCGCGCCGTTCTCCACCGCCCGGTACAGGCCGCCGTCCCGGCGCAGCCGCTCGGCCGCGAGCCGCTGCGGGCGGTCCTCGCCCCCGCCGATCAGGTAGATGTCGCCGGAGGTCGGGATCGGCTGGTCGCTGCGCACGTCGAGCCGGGCAACGTCGAGGCCGCGCTGGCGGGCCCGGCGCTCCACGACGAGGGCGTTGCCCTGGTCGCCGTACGTGCTGAGGAGGTCCGGGTAGATCCAGACGATCCGCAGTTGGTTGTCGCTCACGAAAGTCCCCTGAAGTCTCGCGGTCAGTTGCCGACGCGGCGGCGCAGGTCCTGGAAGGCGGTGTAGTTCGCGATGACCTCGATGCGTCCCGGCGGGCACAGCTGCACCGCCTGGTCGAGGTCCTCGCACACCTGGAACTGCTGGTTCGCGACCTCCAGGCGCACCGCGAGGTCCAGCTTCCGGTCGCCGACCACGCAGATCGGGTGGCCGGTCAGCCGGGTGTAGTCCACGTCCCACAGCCAGGAGGTGTCGGTGCCGTCGGCGCCGCGCGCGTTCACCGAGAGGATCACCGGGGTCGGCGGCGGGTCGATCAGGAGAAGGTCTCCAGCCAGCCCGCCGGGTTCTTGGCGAGCAGCAGACGCAGGTCACGGCCCTGGAACTGCACGACGTCGTAGCGTCCGGCGACCGCCTGCACCTGGTACATGCGCTCCAGGGCGACCTGCGGCGGCACCCCGAAGACGGCGGCGACGGCGGCCGAGGAGGCGGCGTTGGCCTTGTTGGCGCGGCCCGGCAGCTGGAGGTGGATCGGCCAGGCGGAGCCGTGCGGGTCGAGGACGTGGTCGCCGGAGAGCGCCCAGCTCGGCGTCGGGCGCCGGAAGCCGCACTCGCCGCAGAACCAGTCGTCGCCGGGGCGCTGCATCACGCCGCCGCACGCCGGGCAGGACCAGGCGTCGTCCTTCCACATCTGACCGGCGGCGACCCAGATCACGTTGGGGGAGGAGGACGCGGCCCACACCACCAGCGGGTCGTCGGCGTTGGCGACGCATCACCGCCTTGGAACCGGTCAGGCCCTCGCGCCAGTTCTCGGCGAGCATCCGGGTCTCGGCGGCGCGGTCGAGGCTGGTCGCGGGAGAGGTTGAGCAGGGCGATGCACTGCGGCTCGGTGGCCTGGGCGACGCCGACGAGTACTCTCGTCGACCTCGATGACGCCGTACCGGGCTTCGAGCCGGCCGCGAGGGCGAGGTGATCCCGGCCGGCATGTTGGCGCCGAGCGCGTTGGAGACGACCGGTCCGGCCGCCTTGAGCGCCTCAGCGATGAGCCGGGTGGTGGTGGTCTTGCCGTTGGTCGCCGAGACCAGGGTCACGTCCAGGTGCTGGGCGAGCCTGGCGAGGAGGTCGGGATCGAGTCGCAGCGCGACCTTGCCGCCGATCACCGAACCGCTGCCGCGCCCCGCGCGCACGAGATGCCGCCGCGACCGCCTTGCCCGCGGTCACGGCGATCTTGGCCCGGGGCGTGAGCGGGTCCGAGTTGCCTGCCATCAGTTCTCGATCCTCCTTGCGTACGCGCCGCGCCTGAAGCCTGACGGCCACGTGGTGTGGACCTCAGCCTATCGAGATCCGTTCGCACTCCCGAATCGCGGCACCGGCCACGGGTTCCGACGGTGGGCGCGGGCCGCCGGGGGACACAGGGACCTTACTCTTGCCGCCATGCGACACTGGCTCCATCCCGGGCGCCCACGGGCGCGTCCGACCCCTCGGCCTCCTCGGCGACCCCGTCCTGCACGCACCCTGCGACGAGGTGACGGACTTCGGTCCGGAACTCGCGGCGCTCGTGGAGGACCTGTTCGCGACCATGTACGCCGCCCACGGTGTGGGCCTGGCCGCGAACCAGATCGGCGAGCCGGTACGCGTCTTCGTGTACGACTGCCCGGACGACGAGGACGCCGAGCGCCACGTCGGCCACGTGGTGAACCCGCGGCTCGTCGAGACGGACGGGGTGGTGGTGCGCGGGCCGGAGGGCTGTCTGTCGCTGCCCGGACTGGAGGCCGGGACCGAGCGTCACGACCACGCGGTCGTGGAGGGCTTCACGGCGACGGGAGGCCGGTCACCGTGCACGGGACGGGGTTCTTCGCCCGGTGCCTCCAGCACGAGTGCGATCACCTGGAGGGCCGGTTGTACGCCGACCACCTGACCGGCCGGCGGCACCGGAAGCTGATGCGGGCAGGTGGCGCGGGCGTCCTGGCACCGCTGAGCGGTCCGGCCGGGGGTTCGGGCGGGGCGGTTCCAGCGGCGGCTTGAAAGCAGTGGGCCGTATCGGCGTGACGGCGCCGGCGGGGCCGTGCCGGCAGGTGGTTCCGGCGCGCGGCCAGGCCGGGTCGCGGACACCGCCCGCGGCCGTCAGAAGCCCGGGCCGCCCGCCTTGTCCCCGGCCGCGCGGCGAGGCGGCCCCACAGCAGGTCGCCAGGGTGCGGACTCAATTCGGCCCGGGAGCAGGGCGTTCGCCCAGCCACCAGTCCCCGGCGGCGTGCATCATGCCGACGATTCCGTGTCCCCACACCCGGGCCAGCTGCTGGGTGCCCGGGCCGACGTCGAGGCGCTCCTCGATGACCTGGGCCAGTTCCTCGCCCATGCGGCGCGAGCAGCGGAGCCGCGTGCTTGCCGACGTCGAAGCCCTGGTCGGCCTGGTCGCCCGGCGTGGTGGTGCCTCCGCCGGATGCATCAGGAAGCGGTATACTGCGGGCGTGCCTCGATGGCCGCCAGATAGGTGTCAGGGTGGCCTCGACGCGTTGCCGCCGCTCCGCCGGAGCGTCCAGGGCGGCCCGCAGCGAGGCGAGGAGGGCGTCCGTGTGCCGCACGGCCAGGGCGGGCGTACAGTTCCGTTCTTGTCGCCGAAGTGGCGGTAGAGGATCGGCTTGGTGATGCCGGCCTCGGCGGCGATGGCGTTCATCGAGGCCTGTGGGCCGTCGCGCAGCACCACCCCGGTCGGCGGCCTCCAGCAGCTCGCGCCGTCTGCGGTCGGCGGACCGCTGCTGATCGGTCCGCTGCGTGGTGTCCATGTGCTCTCCCACCCCGTGCTGGTTCGGTGACGCCTGCGCAAACTAACACCCGGCGGGCACCGGACATCGAACGGGAGGGCGACGGGGCCTCGGAGTTGACTTTTCCTACCCACCGGTAACAGACTCGGGTTACCGCGCAAGTACACACACGTGCGTCACTGAGGGGACATGGCCGAGTTCACCGTGGAGCTCAACGACGAACAGAAGGAGGTCCGGGACTGGCTGCACGGCTTCGCGGCCGACGTCATCCGCCCCGCGGCCGCCAAATGGGACGAGCGTGAGGGAGACTCCTGGCCGGTCATCGGGAGGCCGCCAAGGTCGGCATCTACTCCCTCGACTTCTACGCCCAGCAGTACTTCGACTCCACCGGCCTCGGCATCCCCATGGCGATGGAGGAACTGTTCTGGGGTGACGCCGGCATCGCGCTGTCCATCGTCGGCACCGGCCTCGCCGCCGTCGGCGTCCTCGCCAACGGCACCGAGGAGCAGATCGGCACCTGGATCCCCCCAGATGTACGGCGACGCCAACGACGTCAAGGTCGCCGCGTTCTGCTCCTCCGAGCCCGACGCCGGCTCCGACGTGGCCTCCATGCGCACGCGTGCCGTGTACGACGAGGCCAAGGACGAGTGGGGTGCTCAACGGCACCAAGACCTGGGCGACCAACGGCGGCATCGCCAACGTCCACGTCGTGGTCGCGGTCGTCGACGCGGAGCTGGGCTCAAGGCCACGCCTCGTTCATCATCCCGCCGAACACCCCGGGACTGTCGCAGGGCCAGAAGTTCAAGAAGCACGGCATCCGCGCCTCGCACACCGCCGAGGTGATCCTGGACAACGTGCGCGTCCCCGGCTCCTGCCTGCTCGGCGGCAAGGAGAAGCTGGACGCGCGCCTGGCCCGCGCCCGGGAGAAGGCAAGGGGGCGGGAGAGCGCGTCAAGAACGCGGCTATGGCCACCTTCGAGGCGTCCCGCCCGGCGGTCGGCGCCATGGCGGTCGGCACCGCCCGGGCCGCGTACGAGGTCGCGCTGGAGTACGCCCAGACACGGGAGCAGTTCGGGCGGCCGATCATCGACAACCAGGGCGTCGCCTTCCAGCTCGCGGACATGCGGACGTCGATCGACGCGGCGCGGCTGCTGGTGTGGCGAGGCCTCCTGGATGGCGATCAACGGCAGGCCGTTCACGGCGGCCGAGGGTCGATGTCCAAGCTGTTCGCGAGTGAGACGGCGAAGAGGTGACCGCCCAGGCGATCCAGATCCTGGGCGGCAACGGCTACACGCGTGAGTACCCGGTGGAGCGGATGCACCGCGACTCCGCCATCTACACCATCTTCGAGGGCACCAGCGAGATCCAGCGGCTGGTGATCGCGCGGACGCTCGCCGGATGCCGATTCGGTAGCGCCGTCGGGGCGGGGAGCGACGCGGCCCGCCGTTCGCTGTGGCTGGTCGCGCCCACGCGGCGGGCCGTCACATCGATACTGTCCCCGCGCCCTGAGTCGCTCACCTGTGCCGGAGTGGGGTCAGCTGCTCGATGTCGTACTTCGCTCGTAAAGCCTCGATCGCCGCGTGGTCCGGCGGGCCCCCGCCCCCGAGGATCTCCAGCAGTTCCTCGGTAGCGTTCGTAGTCGGGGGCGGGCTCGCCTGGAAGAACATCTTCGCGGGCTCGCCCGTCGGGTTCGCGAAGGCGTGGGGGCAGCCGGGAGGCACGACGATGACCGTGCCCGGGGTCGCGCGCACCACCCGGTTTCCCGAAGACGACTCCCACTTCTGCCAGTTGTCGGGGTACGGACCCTCGGCTCGAAGGCGAGCACGTCCAGCTCGCCCTCCAGCACGTAGAACAGCTCCTCGCTGCGGGTGTGCACGTGGGCGCCGACGTCGAAGCCCGGCGGCACGATCACCTCGAAGGTGGAGGCCATGCGCGAGGTGCGAACCGGTCACCTTGAAGGTCACGTGCTGGGCGGCGCCTGCACGACCCTCCCGTGCCCCGGTGGCACCAGCAGCCCCTCGGACACCGCCGCGAGGCCGCTCACCAGGTCACCGGCAGGGCCTCGGGGCCCGCGGATGAGCGCCCCCTTCTTGAGCGGCACGTCCTCGGCGGCACCGCGAGCTTCAGCCCCGGCACCCGGTCCAGGACCGTGTCGACGAGCAGCTCGGACTCCAGCCGGGCCAGCATGCCGCCGGGGCAGTAGTGCGGGCCGAAGCCGGAGGACACGTGCGGGTTGGGGCTGCGCGCGAAGTCGATCGTGTCCGGGTCGGGGGAAGACCTCCGGGTCGCGGTTGGCGGCCAGGTACGACACATAGACCGCGTCCCCCCGCCCGCATCCGCACCCTCTGACCGCCACGTCCTCCAGGACGATCCGGGACAGCCCGACCGCGTTGCGATGGGGAATCCAGCGCAGCAGCTCGTCGATGGCCCGGGGACGGATCTCCGGTTCGGAGCGCAGGCGTTGGGCGAGTTCGGGACGGGTCAGCAGCAGGTGGAACATCTGCCCGCTGTTGTTCGTGACCGCCTCACCGCCGATCTGGAGCAGGACGGCGAGCCCGACGGCCTCCTCCAGGGTGATCTCGTCCCGGCCCACCGCGGCGCCCAGCAGCGAGGCGACGTCCTCGCCGGTGCTGTCCGACCGCAGCCCGACGAGATCGGCGAAGTAGGCGCTCATCTCGTGCTTGGCCCGCTCGCTGACCTCCGCGCCGTGCGACGAGGAGAGGATCAGCTGGGTCCAGGTGTGCATGCTGTGCCGGTCGGCGGCCGGGACGCCCCATCAGCTCGCAGATCACCGCGATGGGGAAGGGGGCTGAGCACGGCCTCGGTGAGGTCGGCGGGCGGGCCGGCCTTCAGCATGGCGTCGACGAGTTCGTCGAGCATGCCGCGGGACTGCTCGCGCACGCGCTCCACGCCCCGGGCCGTGAACGCGGCCGCCACCGAGCGGCGCAGCCGGGTGTGGTCGGGCGGGTCGAGGAAGCCGACCGCGCCGCGCGCCGGGATGAAGTGCGGGGCGAGCCGGGTGACCTGCCGGTCCATGACGGCCTCGCGGCCGAACCGGGGTCGTTGGTGACCAGGCGGACGTCGTCGTGCCGGGTCACCAGCCAGGCCCAGCCCCCGCCGTTGGGCAGCGAGATGCGCGTGACGGGACCTTCACGCATCAGCTCGGTCAGGACGGGTCGAAGTCGGTGCCGGGCAGGTCGAGGGCCGGCCAGTCCCGGACGGGCGGAGCGGTGTCGGCCCGGTCGATCGTCTCTTCACCACGCTTGCCTCACGCCTTGCATCTCGTCGGCGGTCTGCCAGCGGCCCGAGGACATCTCCGCGGTGATGCCGGGACCGAAACCGGCCAGCAGCCCGCGCGCCCGGTCGTGGACGCCGCCTTCGTCGAAGAGTCTGCGCAGCGCGTCCAGGACGACGGCGCTGGCGATGTTGCCGTACTCGGTGAGCGTGGCCCGGCTGAACCGGAACGCGTGCCGGTCGACCTGGAGGAACTTGCTGAGGTCGTCCAGGATGCGTGGCCCGCCGGCGTGGACGATGTAGAAGTCCAGGTCGGAGGCGTCCCAGCCGTGGGTGCCCGCCAGGTCCTGGAGCGCCGGTGCCAGCGGCTCCATGGTGGCCGGAACCCGCTTGTCCAGCAGGAAGTGGAAGCCGGTCGCCTTCACGTCGTACATGATCCAGTCCTCGGTCTTGGGGATCAGGTACGAGCCGTTGCACTCCAGGCGGACACCGGTGCCGCCCCTGTCCGCGGACCACCGCGGCGGCGATGCCGTCGCCGAACAGGCCGTTGGAGAGCAGGGAGCCCACGCCGATGTCGGTGGGCTGGTAGCACAGCGAGCAGAACTCGCAGGCCACGATCAGCGCGTTGGCCTCGGGGTAGGCGGTGCAGAGTCGTGGGCCCGGTTGATCGCCGCGCCGCCGGCCGCGCACCCCAGCTGGGCGATGGGTATCTGCCGCGTGGTGCTCTCGAAGCCCATCTCGTTGATCAGCCACGCCGTCAGCGAGGGCATCATGAAGCCCGTGCACGAGACGTAGATGATCACGTCGATGTCGGCGGTGAGCAGCTCCGCGTCGTCGAGGGCCCGCTGGATCACCGCGGAACCCTGGCCTTCGCCTCCCGCTCGTAGGAGCCGGTTGCGGTCCTCGAAGCCGGGGTGCTTCAGCGTCTCCTCGATGGGCTGCACGATGTGCCGGTGCGTACCCCGGTGTTCTCTATCAGCCGGAGGGCCAGCGGCAGTTGGGGATGGTCGGTGTGGCGCTCGCGCGCCAGCTCCAGCGTCTCCTCCATCGTGATCACGTGCTCTGGAACGGACACCGAAGGTCTGCAACAAAGTCGCCATGAACCGTGCCTGCTTTCGCCTCGCGGAAGGCTCTCGCCCCCGGCCGGAAAGTGGGTGCGCCTTTTCGGGGCGCTCACCCACGATCACTCAGGGGGGCGGCGATCTCTCGCCGGGCTACTCCGTCTCGGGGAGCGGGCAGGCGCGGGCGGCGCGGAGCCGGGCGCGGGGGGCGCGTCAGGAGGACTGGCCGCTGCTGTGGGCGATGCACGCCACGTCGATCCCGGTCGGCCAGCTTGGCGAGCTCGATGGTGAGGGCCGCGACCGTGTCCTCGTCCAGACTCACCTCGCCGGCCTCCACCAGCCGCAGCCATCGCCCGCCCACCGTACGCAGCAGTTTGCTCACGTCGGACGCGGCGACCTGCAAAGTACCGCGGTCGTCGACGATCAGAGGCAGGGTCACTTCGCGGTTCACAAAGGGGATCGTAGTCGCGGAAGGCTCACGCTCCGTGCCATACGGTGGTGATGTTGCAGAACTCCCGGATTCCGTGCCCGGACAGCTCCACGCCCGTAGCCCGACCGCTTGACCCCGCCGAACGGGAACGCCGGGTGGGACGCGGTCATCCCGTTGACGTACACGCCGCCCGCCTCCAGATCCCGTACGAAGCGGTCCACGTCGGCGTCCGTCGCGGGTCCAGACGTTGGAACTGGAGGCCGAAGTCCGTGTCGTTGGCGATCAGCACGGCCTCATCCAGGTCGGCCGCGCGGTACAGCGTGGCGACCGGGCCGAAGGCCTCCTCGCGGTGGATGCGCATGTCGCGGGTGATGCCGGCCAGCACGGTCGGCGGGTAGTACCAGCCGGGCCCGTCCGGGCGTTCGCCTCCGCACAGCACCTGCGCGCCGCCGTGCCGCGCGTCGTCGACCAGTTCGACGGGTCGTTCACGCCCTGCTCGCTGGAGAGCGGACCCACCTCGGTCTCCTCGTCCATCGGGTCGCCGACCGTCAGCGCCTTCATGCCCTCGGTGAAGCGCTCGACGAAGGCGTCGTACACGTCCGTGTGCACGATGAACCGCTTGGCGGCGATGCGGGATTGCCCGGCATTCTGCGTGCGCGCGGTCACCGCCACCTGTGCGGCCCGGTCGACGTCGGCGGACGGCATCACGACGAACGGGTCGCTGCCGCCCAGCTCCAGCACCGTCTTCTTGATCATCTCCCCGGCGGTGGAGGCGACCGCGCGGCCGGCGGGCTCGCTGCCGGTGAGGGTGGCGGCCGCACCCGCTCGTCGCGCAGGATGTCGTCGACCGCGGCGGAGCCGACTGAGCAGGGTCTGGAAGCAGCCCTCGGGGAAGCCCGCCCGGTGGAACAGGTCCTCCAGGTACAGGGCGGTCTGCGGCAGTTCGAGGCGTGCTTGAGCAGCCCGACGTTGCCCGCCATCAGCGCGGGTGCCGCGAACCGGATCACCTGCCAGAGGGGAAGTTCCACGGCATCACCGCGAGCACCGGGCCGAGCGGCCGGTAGCGGACCAGGGCCCGGGACGCGCCGGAGTCCTTCACGTCCGACTCGGCGGGCTCCTCGTCGGCGAGCAGCTCCGCCGCGTGGTCGGCGTACCAGCGCATCGCCTTGGCGCACTTGGCGGCCTCCGCGCGGGCCTGCTTGACCGGCTTGCCCATCTCGGTGGTGATGACCTTGCCGATCTCCTCTGGTCCTCCTCCAGGAGGTCGGCGGCACGGTGCATGAGCCGGGCCCGCTCGTCGAACGCCGTCGTCCGGTACGTGCGGAAGGTGGCCTCCGCGAGCTGGAGCCGGCGCTCGATCTCCTCCTCGCCCATGGCCTCGTACGTCCTGAGCGTCTCGCCGTTCGCCGGGTTCACCGTCGCGATGGGCATGGCCGACCTCCTGGGTGCGGACTCGTGCTTCAACCCTGGCGCGCGGCGGGAGCCGCAACGCGGACGGGTCCCGCGGGTTGCCGTCCCGAGGCCCCCGTCGCTTCTCGTCAGTGCGAGTGCTCAGCCAGCTGGTCGAGAAACGCGGCCTGCGCCTTCACGATCACCTCACGGCCCGGTCCACCGTGAACCACGCCACCCGGTCCAGCTCGGGGAACTCCCGATCCGTCCCGACCTCGGCGGCCACTCCATGCGGAAGGTGCCGGGGACGACCGCCGACGGTCGAGATCGGCCTCGACGGCCCACACCGTGACGACCTTCCCGCCCGCCTGCCGGACCTCGCCGAGCGGAACGGCCTCGCCGTCGGGCGGCGGCAGCCCCAGCTCCTCCGAACTCCCGCCGGGCCGCTTCCTCAGGGCGGGCTCGGCGGCGTCGTACTCGCCCTTCGGGACGGTCCACGCGCCGGCCTCGCGCCGGGTGTAGAAGGGGCCGCCCATGTGACCGAGGAGTACCTGACGGTCCTGGTCGGGGCCACGCCGGTGCAGCAGGAGGCCGCTCGCGCTGCGCTCACGGGGCCGCCTCGGGGTGCGCGGCGAGCAGGTGTCCACCGTGTCCGCCTCCGGGGCGCTTTGTCCTCGCGGTGAAGCGGACCACGCGGGCGAAGCGGAGGGTGACGCCGGCCGGGTAACGGGTGGAGCGCTGGAGGCCGTCGTAGGCGATCTCGACGACGAGTTCGGGCGGTGACTCCCCCAGCCGTGCTCCTCGACGGCCGTGTCTCGCTCAGACGCTCCGTCTGCCAGGACAGCAGCGCGTCGGTCATGCCCTTGAAGGTCTTGCCCAGCATGACGAAGAGCCGTCGGCGTGCGGGCGCCGAGGTGGAGGTTGGAGAGCTTGCCGGTGCGGCGGCCGTGACCCCACTCGGCGGCCAAGGTACGACCAGGTCGAGGGTGTGGACGGGCTTGACCTTCAGCCAGGACGCGCCGCGCCGGCCCGCGCTGTAGGCGGCGTCGAGCCCCTTGACCACGACGCCTGTGGCCGCGTCGCAGCGTCTCGGCGAGGAACTCCTCGGCGGCCTCCGTCTCCCTCCGGCCCGGGCACCAGCGTGCGCCGCACCCGGCTCGGCTCGAACCAGCCGGCCAGCCGCGCGTGCCGCTCGGTCAGTGGCAGGTCGAGCAGGTCGTGGCCGTCGACCGACAGCGCGTCGAAGAACACGACGGAGACGGGCACCGCGCGTGCGGCCGTCGCCACGTCGCTGCGGGAGCCGACCCGCCCGGCGGTCTCCTGGAAGGAGCGGGGGCGTCCGCCCTCGTCGAAGGAGATCACCTCGCCGTCCAGGATGAACCGCTCGCCGGGCAGGGCCAGCGGCGGCGGTGACCTCGGGGGGCCGGTCGGTGATGTCGTCCAGGGTGCGGGTGTAGAGCCGTACGGCGTCGCCGTCCCGGTGTACCTGGACGCGGATGCCGTCCAGCTTCTCCTCGACGGCCGCCGCGCCGAGCTTGCCGACCGCCTCGGCGACCGAGGAGGCGCTGTGGGCGAGCATCGGCAGGACCGGCCGGCCGACGGTGAGCCGGAACCGCTCCAGGGCGCCGGGCCCGTCGGCGAGCAGGCCCTCGGCCACCGTCTGCAGCGGAGCCCGCGAGCATCACCGCCCGCCGTACGTCAGCGGGCGGCGCGCCGGTCGCCGCCAGGCCCTCGACGGCGGCCGCGTCCAGGGCGCCCTGCCGGACCTCTCCGGTGAGCAGCCCGATCGGAAGCGCTGCTCGTCCTCGGTGGCCGCGCCCATCAGCTCGCCGACCTGACGCGTCCGCTCGGCCTGCGAACCGGCGCCGGACACCGCACCCAGCCGCGTGAGCCGGGCGTCCACCTCACGCACGGTCAGGGTCGGCTCGGCGGCCGGTGCGACCGGGCGGCCGAGCACCTTCCAGCCGACGCCGATCCGGCCCTGGGAAGGCGTCCCGCCGAGATGGGGATGACGATCGGCACGTCCGCCGCCTCCGCCCTCCCGGAACAGCTCCGCGAGCAGGGCGGTCTTCTCGGGACCGCGCCCGAGGTGGCGGCGACCTCCGGGACACGTGGGCCAACCGGGCAAGCAGCATGCAGCCATGGTAACCGGCAAGGGCGGACCACCCACCGGTCGGTCTCGCTGTCCGCGCGGCGAGCATCCCGGCGAAGGCCCGGACGACACCCCCTGGGTCTACTGACCCGCGATGGCCGACGTCCAGGTCCGACATGATCAGGTCGCCGACGATGGCCGCCGCCGCGCGGTAGCCGCCGCTCGCCGCGTGGACGACCTGCTCGGCGAACCCCATCGCGCTGCCTCGCGGTCCACACCGGGAACGTGGTCCGGCCCGTCGGGTCCACGACGAGGGTACGCGCCGAACGGGGTCTCCTGGAGTTCGGCGCCCAACCGCTCCATCAGGCCGGTCTGCGGTGCCGCCTTGGGGGCGACGAACACCACCGAGCGGTCGTGCGCCGTGCCGTCCGCCAGCAGGACGCCGGTGAGCCGGTCGTCCTCGACCCGCAGGCCGGCGACCTCGCCGGGCACCACCTTGACGCCGGCCGCGGCGAGCCGGCGCAGATCGTCGTCGGGCAGTTCCTCCTCGGCGACCGTGTGCAGGAAGAGCGTCACGTCGTTCGACCACTGGGAGACCATCAGCGCCTGGTGCACGCTGAGCGGGCTGGTGGCGAGGACGCCGAAGCGCTCGTCGCGCACCCTCCCAGCCGTGGCAGAACGGGCAGTGCAGCACATCCCGGCCGAACCTCTCGGCGACACCGGGCACCGCCGGCAGTTCGTCCTTGAGCCCGGTCGTGACGATCAGCCGGCGGGCGTGCGCGGTCCGTCCGCCGGCCAGCTCCACGGCGAAGTCCGTGCCCCGCGTCGACGTCCACCGCCCGGTCACGGACGAGTTCCACGCCGTACCGCGCGATCTCCCTCCGGCCGAGCGCCAGGAACTCGGCAGGCGACATGCCGTCCCGCGTCAGGTAGCCCTGCATGTGGTCCGAGGGCGCGTTGCGCGGCTCACCGGCGTCGACGACCAGGGTGCGCAGCCGCGCGCGCCCAGGACGAGCGCGGCGGACAGCCCGGCCGCACCGCCGCCGACCACCACCACGTCGTACTTCTCGGTCAGATCCTTGTTCTGGGTCACGGTGACCACCCTCCACGTAGAAGGTCGCTCGGACCTACGGGATTGACAAATACATTTGCCGGTTCTGCAATAAAGACATGACTGCAGACGATGTTCTCGCCGGTGTCGGACCGAGGCTCCGCCAGGTGCGCAAGGAGCGCGAGGTGACCCTGGCGGCGCTGTCCGAGACGACCGGCATCTCGGTGAGCACCCTGTCGCGGCTGGAGTCGGCCTGCGCAGCCGAGCCTCGAACTGCTGCTCCCCCGATCGCCCAGGCCCACCAGGTGCCGCTGGACGAACTGGTCGGCGCCCCGCCGGTCGGCGACCCCGGGTGCGCGCCGCCGATCGTGCGCCACGGCCGCACCCACTGGCCCCTCACCCGCCAGCCGGGCGGACTCCAGGCGTTCAAGGTGCTGGAGCCCTCGCGGCAGGAGGAGCCGGACCCGCCGACCCACGAGGGGTACGAGTGGCTGTACGTCCTCTCCGGCCGGCTGCGGCTCGTGCTCGGCGACCACGACGTGGTGCCGTCGGCGGGGAGGCCGGCGCCGAGTTCGACACCCGGGTGCCGTGCACTGTTCGGGCTCGACGGGGGAGGGGCCGCGGAGTTCCTCAGCCTGTTCGGCCCGTGGGGAGCGGATGCACGCACGGGCGCGGCCCGCCGCAGGGTGACTGGGCGCAACCTGCTCCCTGATCGGCAAGCGACCGCTTAGTATGCGAGAGGATCCGGGTCGGACGACGCAGTCGGTGGAGGCCCCGCATGCAGGCATGGTGGCAGGTGCAACGGAGAACGGCGAGCCGGGCGAGGTGATGCGCCTCGCGGAGCTGGCGCCGCCGACGCCCGGCGACGGCCAGGTCCTGGCTGAGGGTCCACGCCGCGAACATCAACTTCCCGGGACGCACTGATGTGGCCGGGGCCAGTACCAGGTCAAGCCGCCGCCGCCCTTCACGCCGGGCGTGGAGGATCTGGTGGTGAAAGAGCCGAGGACGGGCGCCGCGTCCTCGCCAACCCCGCGCTGTCGTAACGGCGCTCTGCCGATCCGTACGCCGTCGCCGACGCCCGCGCCCTGCTGCCCTGCGCCGGACGCCCTGGACGCACGCTCGAGGCCGCCGCCCTGCACATCGGCTACCAGACTGGCTGGCCCGCTACCTGCACCGCAGGGCTCGGCTGGAGGCCGGCGAGACGCTGCTCGTCCACGCTGCCGCAGGAGGTCGGCAGCGCGGCCGTGCAGCTGGCAAGGCCGCCGGCGCCACCGTCATCGGTGTCGTCGGCGGCCCCGAGAAGGCGGCCGTCGCCCGCGAGCTGGGCTGCGACGTGGTCGTCGACCGGCACGGCGAGGGACGTCGTCGCCGCCGTCAAGGAAGCCACCGGCGGCCGGGGCGCCGGTCGCGGATCTACGACCTGGTGGGCGGCCAGGCCTACACCCAGTCCACCCAGGTCGTCGCCTTCGAGGGCCGGATCGTCGTCGTCGGCTTCGCGAGCGGTATCGATCCCCAGCCCCGGGCTGAACCACGCCCTGGTGAAGAACTACGCGATCTCCTCGGCCTCCACCGGGGCCTGTACAGCACCGACGAACCCTGCTCGGGTCCAGCACTGCCACGAACAGCGCCCACCGAGCTGGCCGCATCGGCGCGCCACCGGCCGCTGGTGAGCGAGCGGGTACCCGCCGGCGGGCCGCCGACGCCGCGCAGCGCGTCGCCGACGGCAGGACGACCGGCCGGGTGGACGTCGCACCGGAACAGCTGGAGAAGGGAGCCGCTCGCATGACCGACGCAGCGGAACTGCGCCGTCGCGGCGAAGGGAACTGCTGGCCGCGCATCCACCGGCTACCACCGAACGCCTTCGACTTCCGCCCGCCTGGTTCGACGCCGGACCGGCCTGGGTGTACTACCCGGAGTGGCCTCGGCGGATTCGCCGCGCCCCGCTCCCTCCAGGCCGTCAAAACGCCGAACTGACCGGCCGCGGCGTTCTCCCCGACACCGACTCCGGCGCATCGGCATCGGCCTCGGATGGCCGCCCCGGACCATCCTCCAGTATGGCACGGGAGGAGCAGAAGCGGCGACTTCTGCGCCCGCTGTGGACCGGCGAGGAGGTCTGGTGCCAGCTGTTCAGCGAGCCGGGCGCCGGATCCGACCTCGCCGCCCTCGGCACGCGGGGCGGTCCGTGAGGGTGAGGACTGGTCGTCAACGGACAGAAGGTGGACGTCCAGCGCTCCACCCTCGCCCGCCAAGCCAGTCCTCATCGCCCGCACCGACCCGGACGTGCCCAAGCACCGGGGCATCACCTACTTCTCGTGTGCGGACATGACCGGACCCCTGGGTTGAGGTCCGGCCGCTGCGCCAGATCACCGGTGAGGCCGAGTTCAACGAGGTTCCTCAGGCGACGTCCGCATCCCCGACTCCCGCCGCCTGGGCGAGACCGGCGACGGCTGGCGGGTCGCCCAGACCACGCTGAACAACGAACGCGTCGCCACCGGCGGTGGACCGCGATGCTCGCGAGGGCGGGCATGGATCGGCAAGATCGCCGCGACCTGGCGGGAACGCCTCCGAACTGGCGCACCCATCGACCCGCACCAGCGGCTGCTGGGCCTCATGGGTCGAGGCAAGGCCGAGGTCGCATCGCCTCACCGGCGTACGCCTGCGCCAGCAGCTCGGCTGGCCAGCCGGGCCCGGAGGGCGCCGGCATGAAGTCTGAACTTCGCCCGCCCCAACCAGGAGATCAGCGGGTCTGGAGGTCGAACTCCTCGCCGAGGAGGGCCTGCTGTACGACGACTGGACCGCTGCGCCGCCCCGAGCATCGTGGACTTCACCGGCCGCGACGCGGGGTACCGCTACCTGCGCTCCAAGGGCAACAGCATCGAGGGCGGGACCCTAGCGAGGTCCCAAGCTGAACATCGTCGCCGAGCGCGTCCTGGGCCTGCCCGCCGAACCGCGCGAGCACCGACAAGGACGTCGCACGGAAGGACCTCGCCCGATGAGCGTACAGTCGGAACCCGGTCTGCTCTACTCTGGAGGGGAGAAGAGGGCGCGGCGCGCCAGCCGTCCTGGGACCTGCTCTCACCGACCACCGCGACCCGGCGGGCGTCATCAATCCCACACCGAGTCGAACGCTCCCGCACGACGTGTCCCTGCGGAAGTCCCCTTCGCCGACTCGATGGGGCCCCGCGGGCCTCCTGATCCCCGAGGAACTAACGGCCAGGGCGCTACCGCACCGGAAGCCGCGCTCGTCCTGGAGGAGTTGGGCCGGCGCGGTCGCGCTGCCGGTGCCGTACCCGGACGAGCGCCGCCGTCGCCACCGAGGCGCTGCTAACGCCCAGGTGGCCGACGACCTGCTCACCGAGCTGGCGTCCGCGACTACCATCGCCGTTCCCTCGCCGTCGGCCTGCATGTCGCGCCGGCCGAAGCGCCGTCCCGCAGGTAGCCAGCGGGGCGTCTGCAGACCGGTGAGTTGACCGGCATCGCCGACGAGGCGGCCGTCGCCGACGTGCCGCTGGTGCCGGCGGACGACGGGGGATCAGGTATGCGGTACGCCGCCGACGCGACCGTCACCCGGCAGGTGTCCCCGACCTGACCCGGCCGGTCGCGCGCGTGGCCCTCGACGGCGTCTCCGGCACCGGCTGGGTGATGCCGAAGCCGCTGTACGGCGCGCCCTGGCGGGCCAGGCGCCGGGCCGCTCGCCTCCGAGCAACTGGGCCTCGTCGACTGGCTGCCGCCACCGAGGACGGTCCGCTATCCTCAAGGAGCGCAAGAGTTCAACCGCCGAGCCGGCGGATTCCAGGCGCCTCAAGCCACCGGCTCGCCGGGCTGTGGCTGGAGGTCACGGGCCTGCGCGCCGCCGCCCGCAACGCGGCCGACGCGCTGGCGACCGGCGAGGACACGCCGAGGTGGCCGTCGCCGTGGCCCAGGCGTACGCCGGTCAGGTCGCCGTCCACGCCGCCGAGGAGGCGCTGCAACTGCACGGTGGTATCGGCATGACGTGGGAGCACCCGAACCACCTGTAATTCGAAGCGGGCCAAGGCCGACTCGGTCGCCTACGGCGCGGCGGCAGCCACTGAGCGGCCGGGCCGAACTCGGTCGACCTCCGAGCACCCTGACGTCCGTCCACGGGTTTCGGGCGATGCCCGTCCCAGGCGGCATTTTCCGTGCCCGCCGCCCGGACGAAGGAACCACCGGCGGCGTCGGCCAACTCCGCGCACGGCTCTGTTTCCTGGCGCCCCGGGACCAAGCACTCACAGGCTGAAGCGGCCACGAAAACGCAGCGTTTCACGATAAAGCAAACAAGGTTACACAAACCCTTGGACAAGCGGTTAAACACCCACCGAGAACGGCGTTG
>JAKFGP010000041.1 GCA_021502835.1 Streptomyces thinghirensis | reverse complement strand
GGCTCTCTTCTCCTGACTGGTGGGGGCGTCTGACGGAGCAGCGGGCTTGCGCTGCGCACAGGCAGCCAGGGCGGGCGGCCCGGAATCCGTCGTGCCGGACGGCCGGCACCCAGTACGTGTGCAGGCGTGCCGGAAGCGGAAACCGACTGCCGCGGACGGTGATGATCCAGCTGCTCGACCCAACGCCTGCGGAGACTGCTGACGTGGGTGTCGATGGTGCGGCCGGGCCACGACCAGGAGTCGTCCCAGACCTGGGTCATGAGCACCCAGCGCGAGATGACCGTCTCGGGCTGGGACGCGAGCAGGCGCAGCAGGTCGAACTCCTTGCGCGTGACGCCGACGGGCCCGCCGTCGATCCGCACCTGGCGCGTGCGCGCCTCGATGCTCGGTGGTCCGCTGGTGATGACGTGCGCGACGGGCGAGCGCGGCCGTACGCGTCACATGACGGCTTCGATGCGGGCCAGCAACTCCCGGAAGCCGTACGGCTTTACCATGTAGTCGTCGGATCCGGCCTGCAGGCCCAGCACCCGGTTCAGCTCGGTGTCGCGGGCGGTGATGATGATGAGCGGGGTGTCCGAGGCGGACCTGATGCCACGGCAGACCTCGAGACCGTCCAGATCAGACAGGTCGAGGTCGAGGAGCAGCAGATCTGGCGCTTCGGTGTGGGCCCGGAAGGCCGCCAGCGCCCGATGTCCACGCTCTCCGCCTGGTATCCGTGCCTGCGCGGGCCGCGGACCAGGGGAATCGGCGGCGCGTGCCTATCGTTCTCCACGACCAGGACGCGCAGGGCCGGGCAGGCCTCGGTCGTGCGGCCGGGCGGTGAGGAAGCGCGCCGGGCGGACTGCTGGGCCCGTATGCGGCTTTTCGAGTAGATGGGCAGTCTGCTGATTCATCTGCTGCTCCTGCACGTTCGTGACGGCGCACACGCCGCGAGCCGGCCGTTCCTCAAAGGAGTACAAACCGCGTCGACGGTTTGTCAAAACTCTGCCAAAGCCCTGGTCGCGGCATCACGTGCGAGGTCATCGGGCAGTCCACTTCCCTCCATCTTGGCGTGATTAGCCGTTTGAGCTGGAAGATCACTCTCATGGACCCAACCGCCGGGCTCGTCACCTCGCCGCGAGACGTCGACGCGATTTCCCGCCGAGCCGTACATCGCCCTGCAAATCAAACCAGAAAGTTGGTTTCATAGGTGCATGATGCAGCCTCATTCCCGAGTGCTGGAGCCGCCGACTCCCGCCGCTGCCCGATCGGGCCGTACCACCCGGCTCCTCGCCGCCGAGGAGGAGGCTCCGTTGACCAAGCAGGAACGGGCCGAGCGCACGCACCGCACGCTGATCCGGGTCGGCGGCCGCCGTGTTCGAGCAGTACGGCTATGCCCAGGCCAGACTGGCGCTGATCGCGGCAGGTGCCGGAGTGAGCACGGGAGCGCTGCACTTCCGCTTCGAGAACAAGGCCGCCGTCGCGGCGGCGGTGGAGGCCGAGGCCTCCCACGCTGCACGCCGCCTCCCGTGGCGTCTACCGCAGGAAGACCACCGCGCTGCAGGCCCTCACGGACACGTCGCACGCCCTGGCCCACCTGCTGCGCCGGGACACCGTCACGCGGGCCGGTTTCCGGCTCAGCGGTGACGCGACGCGCAGCGGTGAGGTGGACCTCCGCCGGCAGTGGCAGGACTGCGTCCAGCAGTTGCTGACGGAGGCGGCCGGTGAGGGGAGCCTCGTGTCAGGGGTGCCGCGCGCCGACATGGCCGCCACCATCGTCGCGGCCACCACCGGCTTCGAGGTCCTGGGGCGGCGCAACTCGGGTGGCTGTCCCGCTATTCGCTGACCGGGTTCTGGCAGTTGCTGCTTCCCCGGCTGGCGACACCGGAGGCGCTCACCCGCCTCGACCCGCGGGCGTCGACTCCCTGGCGGTCCCCCGCCCGAAGCCTGCCGGACCACGCCCGCCGCGGCTAGCGAACCCTGCCCTCCGGTTCTGAAAGAGGCCGGAAGTACCGGTACAGCGCGTCGCATGTCCCTCACACGGCGTGGTTCCGGGGCCCATACTCCCTTGACAAACGGGATGTCCGGTTTGTTACCGTCTGGTGACCACATCGGCGCGGCACCTCAGCCGATCCCGCTCCTTGTCCACATGGTTGCCGTGGGCACACTCATTCGGGGAGAACCGTGGACGCCCCACCCCGCCTCACCGGCCAGTCGGGTGCCGGGCTTCTGGCCGTCGTCGGCGAGGGTTTCGCCGTGGCGCTGCAGGACGGCCGCACCCGGTCCGCGGCCGCTTCTCCGACGGCCGGGACCGGGCTGAGTCCCGCCGTGTCCCCCGCGTCTGCCTATCGCCCGGCCCGCGTCCGCGGCACCGCGCAGTCGATGCTGTCGCCGGCCGAATCGGCCGCCGTCCTGCCACCGCTTCGAGGCGGCGCTGCCCCATTGCTGCGACGCGGCGCCGACGCGGTCACCCGTGTCCCCTGCTGCTCGCGTACGCGACGCGATGCTGCGGGAGGCCGCGCGGGCGCAGGACCGGCCGGCCGGTGATGCCCCCCCCGGCACACCGGAGCCGGGTGCCGGGGCCCCGCGCCGCCGGACCGGCCCCGACTGCCCCGAGACGGCCGCCACCTCCTCCCTGCTCATGGAGTGCGCGGTGCTGCACGTCCTGGAGGGCGACGACGGCAGCGGAACCGCACCGGCCCGCGCGGCCGGCCTCACCCGTACGCTCGGCCGCGCGATACGGGCGGACAGCGCTCCCGTCCGGTCCGCGGACCGTCACCCCGACCGGCTCTGGCACGAACGGCGCCGGATCGCCCGCGACCTCCACGACGAACTGGGCACCAGCCTGGAACTGGCCTTGCGGCGCCTGGAGTCGCACGCCGCGGGAGCTGCGGACCCGGACGGGCATCTGGCGGCCGTCGGCGCCTCACTGCGCGAGGCGACCGGCCACACCCGCGGTCTCGTCGAAAGACTGCGGACGCAGACGGCCGTACCGCCGCTGGAGCAGGCCGTGCGGCGGTTCTCCGCGCAGGCCGCGCCGGCCTCCGTCACCGTGTCCGTCGCCACCAGCGGCGACGAGCGACTCGTCCCGGACGCATGGCGGTTCGAGGTCTTCCTCGTCGTACGGGAATGTCTGCGCAACGCCTTCACGCACGCCGGGGCCGACCGGGTGACGGTCGCCTCGCGCGTCACCCGGCGGTGGATGTACGTCCGGGTCGAGGACGACGGGGCCGGTTTCGACCCCGCACACCCGCTGCCGTCCGGGCGTCCCGGCCACGGCCTCGGCTCGATGAGCGAGCGGCTCGCGGAGATCGGCGGACGGATCACCGTCCGGGGCACTCCCGGCACCGGCACGCGCGTCGACATCCATGTCCCGCTCCGTCCCCAGTCCGCGTAACACCCTTTACCGAGAACTCTTGGAGACAGCCGTGGAATCCCAGCGCTGCCCCTTCGTCATCGACCCGTCCGGGCAGGACATCCAAGCGGAGATCGCACGGATCCGTGAGCGGGGACCGGCCGTGCCGGTGAGCCTGCCGGGAGGAGTCACGGCCTGGTCCGTCACCAGCGCCGAGCTGGTCAAGCGGCTGATGACGGACCCAAGGGTGTCGAAGGACGCCGAACGGCACTGGCCGGCCTGGATCAACGGGGAAGTCCCCGGACCTGGCCGCTGGCCATCTGGGTCTCCGTCCGCACTGATCACGACCTACGGCGCCGACCACCCCGGCTGCGCAAGCTGGTGTCGAAGGCGTTCACCGCCCACCGCACGGCAGCGCTGCGGCCCCGCGTCGAGGCCATCACCAGCGACCTCCTCGACAGGCTCGCCCGGACCCCGCCGGCCGACCGGTGAACCTGCGGGCCGAGTTCGCCGAGCCGCTGCCCGTCCAGGTGATCTGCGAACTCTTCGGCATCCCCGACGACTTCCCGCGACCGGCTGCGCCGGCTCATCGACAACACGTTCCTCAGCTCCCTGTCCCCGGCGGAGGCGGGGTGAACGGGCGGAGCTTTACGCCGCCCTGCACGACCTGATAGAGGTCAAGCAGGCCGCGCCCGGCGACGACCTCACCAGCGAACTGATCGCCGCGCGCGACGACAGGGGGGAGGGGTCACCCAGAGGAACTGGTGGACACCCTCCTCTCTCATGATCTCCGCCGGGTGGGCCGAGACCACGGTCAACCTCATCGTCAACGGCGTGCACCCCTGCTCGCCCGCCCGGACCAGCTGGCACTCGTCCGCTCCGGCCGTGCCTCCTGGGAGGACGCGGTGGAGGAGACCCTCCGTCACGAGCCGCCGGGCGCCCATCTCCGCTGCGCTACGCCGTCGAGGACATCCCCCTCGACGACGTGGTGATCCGCGCGGGCGAGCCCATCCTCGTCTCCCTCGCCGGAGCGGGCCGCGACCGGACGTCCACGGCCCGGACGCGGACCGGTACGACGTGACCCGGGCGGCCCGCCGCGACCACGGTGGCCTTGGGCACGGGGTGCACCACTGCCTCGGCGCCCCGCTGGCCCGCATGGAGGCCATCATCGCCCTCTCCCAGCTGTTCGAGCGCTTCCCGGACCTCGCCCTCGCCGAACCGGACCACCGGCCGGAACCCCGACGTCCTTCTTCTCCAACGGACCTCAGCGGCTGCCCGTACTGCTGCGCCCCTGACGTCCCTGACGCTCCTGCACCGCTGCGGACGAGGGCCTTTCCGGAACGATTCGGCAAGGCCCTCGTCGCGTCGGTGCGTCAGGCCGCGAAGGCCGCCGCGTGGTCGCGCGCCCAGGTGCGGTACGCCCGCGCGGGGCGGCCCGTGACCTCCAGGACCGTATTCCCGACGGTCGCCTTGGCGCCGGTGAGCTGACGTACGGCACTGTCCAGCAGGGCGTCCGCCACGGGCCGCGGATAGCGGCGCAGCAGCTGTTCCCGCGCCTGCCGGCGCGACAGCTCCTCGAACCGCAGCGGCCTGCCGAGCACCTCCGAGAGCTCCGCGGTCTGCTGGGCGGCGCTGACCGGCTCCGGACCCGGACAGGGCGTACGACCTGCCCTCGTGACCCGGTTCGGTCAGGGCCCGGACCGCCACCTCGGCGATGTCGCGCGGATCGACGGTGGCGTTGGGCGACAACCCGTACAGCGCGCGGACGACACCTTCGGACCGGATGCTCCCGGCCCACGACAGCGTGTTGGACATGAAGCGACGCGGCCGCAGGAAGGTCCAGTCGAGCCCGCTGGCGCGCACGGCCGCCTCGTTGTCGCGCTGACGGCGGGTGACGAAGTCGTCCGCCCCCGGGTCGGCGACCGCGTGTGCGGACAGTTTCACCAGGTGGCGCACACCGGCCGCGCGAGCGGCGTCGGCGAACTCGTTCGTCGTCCGGCTCCACCGGGCTGTTGGTCACCAGGAAGGCGGCCCGCACCCCCGTCAGGGCCCGGTCGAGGAGGCGCGGTCCGCGTAGTCGCCGGCGACGACCCGGCACCCGCTCCCCGGTGATCCGCACCCGCTCCGGCCGTCGCGCCAGGACGCGCAACGGGAACCTGCCGGCGAGCAGGCGGGCGAACCTCCCGGCCCACCGTCCCGGTCGCTCCGGTCACCAGGATCACGGGACCGGCCCCCCGCTCCTCGGACCCCCTCACGCCCCGCCGCCCGGCGCGTCCGCGGTGATCGTGGCGCGGAACACGAGGCGGTCGTCCTGATGCCCGGTGACCTGGACCGCCCTCTTCCCCGGCTCCGCACCCGGCAGCTCGTGCGCCTGGATCCAGCACGGGCTGCCGAACTCGGCGTACCGGCTGAACGCTATGTCGCCGCTCAACGGCGCGAACGGCTCCGGGGCGATCAGAGCACGGGCCGCCTGCCGGGCTGCCTCCAGCAGCAGCATGCCGGGTATGTGGTCGTTGGGACGCTGGAAGAGCGTGCCGTGGTCGGTGTCGACGCGCAGTCGCCACACGTTCTGCTGCGGCGAGGGCGAGCAGGACGTCGGCGGTGTCGGTGCGGCTCCACCTGCTGCGGCGGCAGCGAAGGGGTGTGCGGCTTGCAGGAGCCGGCGCCGGTGCGGCTGCCGCGCAGGCGGCGGTAGACCTGCGGGCTGGTGCAGTTGATCTGCCCCCAGCCGCTGCCGATGACCTGCCCGGCGCGGCGCAGCACGAGGTCGCTGCGCATGCGGGCTACGTGACCGGCGCGTTGGTGGACGTCGGAGCAGGTGACCTCCACGTCGATGTCGATGGGCGCGTCACCCGCGTGCCATGTGTTCCGGGTGACCGGTGAACCCCAGGGCGGAGAGCAGGAAGTGGTGTCCGACGGGGACGCCCAGGCCGGCGTGGGTGATCAGCATGGTCGTCTGCCGCATGGTCTCCACGATGAGCAGCGGGTCGTGCCGCCGGTCCTGTGCCGGTGCGAAGAATGGGTGGTCGTGGGGCCTGCGGGCGTTGACGAGAAACCGGTTCTCGTCGATGTGCGTCCAGGCGGTCGGGAAGGCGTCGCGCTCGTTGGTGCGGTGGACCAGCTCCATGGTCACCGGGTTGGCCTCCGGACCGGCGGTCGGTTTGGCGGTCGTTGCCAGGGCCGGAGCGGCGGTGGCGGTCGGTGCGCCGGCCGAACCGGCCTCCGACAGGTCTGTACTTATGTCCGGAAAAAGCTGCTGTCGTCATGATTCTCCCCAGAAAAGCATGTCGTTCGACGGCTGCGTTCGATCGCAGACGCTGCATAAGATACATACCAAGCGGTTTTGTTTCCATGGTTGAGGGGAACCGAGTAGAAGGGGACATGAGAACGGCATGCCCCGGTAAGCAGGAAGGCACCAGAACGTGGCAAAGCAGGACAGGGCGATCCGTACGCGCCGCACGATCCTGGAGGCGGCGGCGTCCGTCTTCGAGCAAGGGCTATCAGGCCGCGACGATCACCGAGATTCTGAAGACGGCGGGGGGTGACCAAGGGCGCCCTCTACTTCCACTTCCAGTCCAAGGAGGACCTGGCGGCGGGCGTGCTCAGTGAGCAGGAGCCCGGGCAGGGCGTGCCGCCCCAGCCGACCAAGCTGCAGGAACTCGTCGACGTGGGCATGCTGCTCGCCTACCGGCTCCGTACCGACCCCCTGGTACGGGCGAGCGTCGCCTCACCCTCGACCACCAGGCCCACGGTCTCGACCGGCGCGGCCCGTTCCTGCGGTGGAGCGAAGGCCAACCAGCGCTTTCTCGACGCCGCCGCCCGGCGGGGGAGCTGCTGCCGCACGTGAACCCCAGGGCCACGGGCCGACCTCTACGTCGGGGCCTTCGCCGGGCTGCAGATGATGTCGCAGACCCTGAGCGACTACGAGGACCTCGCGGAGCGCCTTTCGGTCCTGCAGCACCACCTCATGCCGAGCATCGCCATGCCGGCCGTGCTGGCGTCGCTCGACCTGGCCCCGGACCGGGCCGATCGGATCGCCGGAGACGGCCGCGCGTCGTAGCGCGCACCGCCGGAAAACCGGACCCCCGGTTTTTCACGAGGCTGTCGATCCGATCCGCCCGAGTACGGTGAAGACTCCGGCAGACCTTCAACGTACTCGGGGAGATCGTCCCTCCACGGCCCCGGGACAGCTCGACGCGGCACGCCGGCCGCGCGGCCGCCCCGGCGCGAAGAGAGCCCCCGACCCCGATGGGCTCCGGAGGCTCTCCCGCACCTCCGGGTCGGGCCGGTTACGGCAGCGCGTGCACGTGCGCCCCCACCGCGTTCGACCATCCGTTGCCCGCCGTCGCGTCCCAGTTCGTGGACCAGGTCATCGCGCCCCGCAGGTCGGGGTACGTCCTCGACGGCTTGAAGGAGCCGCAGTTGACGGCCTTCGTCAGGCAGTCGAGGGCGTTGTTCACCACGGACGGGGAGACGTAGCCGCCGCCCGCCGCACGGGTGGAGGCCGGCAGACCGAGGCCGACCTGGGACGGGTCGAGGCCGTTCTCCAACTGGATGCAGGCCAGGGCGGTGAGGAAGTCGACCGTGCCCTGCGCGGTACACCTTGCCGTCGCAGCCCAGCATCGTGCCGCTGTTGTAGTACTGCATGTTGACGACGGTGAGGATGTCCTTCACGTTCAGCGCCGTGCGGAAGTACGAGCCCGACGCCGACTGCATGTCGATCGTCTGCGGCGCCATCGTGAGGATCATGTCCGGGCCCGCCTTCGCCGACAGGGCGCGCAGGGCCTGCGTCATGGGTCGGGTTGAGACCGTTCTCCAGGTCGATGTCGACGCCGTCGAAGCCGTACTCCTGCATCACGGACCAGACCGAGTTGGCGAAGTTCGTCGCGGAGGCCGAGTCGTTCACCGAGACGGTGCCCTTCTCGCCGCCCACCGAGATGATGACCTTCTTCCCGGCGGCCTGCTTCGCCCGGACGTCCGCCTCGAACTGGTCGACCGTGTAGCCGTCGAGCCCCGGCCGAGTCGAGGTTGAAGGTGACCGCGCCCGGCGTCGCCGTCGCGTCCGCGAAGGAGACCGCGATGATGTCGTACTGGGCGGAGACGTCCGAGATTCTCTGACCGTCGCCCTGTTGTCGAAGTTCTGCCAGTAGCCGGTCACCGCGTGCTTGGGCAGGGTCGCCGCCCCTGCCGCCGCCCCGCTCCCGCCGTCCGGGCCGTGACCGCCGCCGACCTCGCCGACTCACCGGCCGCGTTCGTCGCCGTGACCTGCATGGAGTACGACGTGGAGGCCGCGAGGCCGGTGATCGTCGCCGACGTGCCGGTGACCGCGGTCACCTTCGTACCGTCGCGGTAGACGTTTGTAGCCGGTGGCGCCCGACACCGCGTTCCAGGCGAGCGACGCCGAGGAGGACGTCGTACCGGAGACGCTCAGACCCGCCGGCAGGCCGACGGGACCGTGGGCTCCGGCTCTACCCGTCGCCGCCGCCTCCGTCGGGGCCGTAGACGGACAGGTCGTCGGCGTAGTAGGCCGACTGCCCGTACCAACCGTGCGTGTGGCACAAGGTCACCGAGGTCGTCGAGGAGCCCGTCGTGAACCTCGTCGACAGCTGTTGCTTCCAGGAGGCCGAGTCCGGGGTCCAGGTCGACACGTCCGTCATCACCCGTGCCCGTCACGCCCAGGTACGCGTACCCGCCCTTGGACCCACCGGCGCTCAGCGCGTACGTCGAGCCGGGCTTCACCTTCACCGTCTGGGAACACCGGGCGTTGTCCTGCCCGCTCGGTGACGCCTTGAGGGCGGCCGAGCCGCCGTGCGCCGGGGAGGAGACGCTCTGTACCGCTGTTCGCGGAGCAGGACCAGTTGCTCAGGCCGGCCTCGAAGCCGGCGTTCTTCGCGTTGTTGACGTCCGCCGCGGACGCCTGGCCGACGGCCGTGACCGAGAGGGCGAGCGCGGCGGTGACGGCTCCCGCCCAGAACTTCGTCCGTCTGCCGAACCGTCTGTGCACGGGCTCCATTGAGGCCTCCGGTGGGGGGGTGGGGGCATTGAGGTAAAGGTGGTCCAGACCAATTGAGAGTGTCAAGGGGTAGGTACGGACTGCGTTCGCGACCGCTCGCCGGACTTGCGCTTGCCGGGGCGCACCCCGGCCTCGCCCGGTCACCCACCGAAAAATGCTCAACCTGCCCCGATTTGCCGCACCTTGTGCAACACAAGTTGTTCCACAGCTACAGAAACGCTGTTCTCCGGTCACAGACGCGTGGATACAGTGCTCGGGTAGTCACGCAGTGAAGTCATCCGGTGTGCCGCAGTGACACCGGCAGACCGACGGGCATGGGGAGACGGGGAGCCGCGCGTGCCAACTGCCATTGCCGTGACCAGTGCCGACATGGCACTGCCGCCGGCAGACGAACGGACGCCGCCCGCGGTCGTGCTCCAGGACCTCGACCGGCGTCCGCTGGAGCACGCGCTGGCCGAGCTCCAGTCGCTGGTCGACCAGCACGTGGCACGGATCGTGGTGTGCTCCCAAGCCCTTCCGGAGGTGTGGAACGACGGCTGCACACCGTCCGCGCCCTCCTGGAGACCGACCGCATCGCCCCGTTCCGGCCGCTTGCCCCCGCTCGGACTCGCCGTACTGGCCTGCCAGTTGCGGCAGCTGGCCTCCCTGCGACCTCAGCCCCGGCGTCCTCGCCCGGCCACGCCTCCTCACCTACTACATCCACGCCGGCGTCCTCGGCTCCGTCGCCCGGCTCGGACCACGTCCCCGTCGGCCTGTAGTCGCACGCCAGGTCCCGGATGCCGGGGAGCCAGATCGGCTCGTGGCGCATCCCGTGCCGCAACTGGTGCGGATCGGCCCCGAGGCCGCCCTCGACGGGACCCGAGTTCGGCACCTGGCTGCTGGTCGCCAAGGGCCAGCTGCCGTCCGACTGGGTCGCCGGCACACTCGCCCCGTCCTGGCGCGTGCAGGGACTGCGCGAGATGCCGCTGCCGGCCGAGTCCCCAGGCTGGTGGGGCACCGGAAAGGTGACCGAGTTCTGCGCCTACCTGCCCGACCTCTCGGTCCTCTACCAGTTGGTCACGTCGGTGCGGCAGGAGCACCTGCCACTGGTGCGGCATCGACGTCATCGGCGACCGGTGCGTGTTCTGCTCCGCGACACCACCGGTGTACGACACGACGCCGGCGTTGCCCGGCGCCCGCCGGGACGCCGCTCTCGGCCACCGCCGTGAGAGACGAGCCCTCACCGGGTAGGCCGCACCGCGCCGCTCCCCTCGCTCAGCCCGCCATCCGATCCGGTTCGACCGATTCCCCCCAATGAGGTTGCACGGCACACCGAACTCCCGTCAGCGCGCCGCGGCATCATCCTGCTGATCCCGTCGGTCCTCTGCGCCCTCGGTGCCTTCGCCGGCGTGCTCTCCGTCGTCAACGACGTGAAGTCCAAGGTCGGACCCGAGGTCACCGCGTACCGGCTGAAGACCGACGTGCAGCCCTACACGCCCCCTGGGCGCGGGGCAGTTCGAGGAAGATCGAGATGCCCGAGCGCTGGCTGTCGGAGAACGCCGTCACCGACCTCGGCCAGGTCCGCGGCAAGATCGCCGTGACGACACTGAAGGAGGGCTCGCTGCTGCAGAGCGACATGATCGTCGACCAGCCCGCCCTGCGACCGGGGCAGCAGGAGGTCGCCATCATGATCGACGCGGCGACCGGCGTCGCCGGCAAGATCACACCCGGCTCCAGCGTCAACGTGTACGCCACCTTCGAGGGGAGCGCGAGGGCGACCCCGCGCAATCCAAGATCATCGTCACCAACGCCAGGGTCATCGACGTGGGCGACCTCACCTCGCTGCAGCCCGACGAGAACAGCCGGGACCGGGGAGCCCACCGACGCCGTCCCCATCACCTTCGCACTGTCCACCATCGACGCCCAGCGCATCACCTACGCCGAGTCGTTCGCCCAGCGGGTCCGGCTCGCGCTGGTGGCGCCCGGCGGCGACACCACGGTCCCCGACAAGGACCGGACGTACGAACTCGCGAAGGACAAGTGAGAGCCCGTATGCCCACGAGGATCCTCCCGGCAGTCGGCGACCCGGACGCCGTACGGTCCATCACGACCCTGCTCAGCCAGCTCCCGGACGCCGAACCGGTCGCCCCGGTGACCGACTCCACCCAGCTCGTCGACACCCTGGCCCGCCTCGCCGCCGAGTCGGTCGACGAACTGCCCGAGGTCGTGATCGTCCACGAGCGCATCGGTCCGGTCCCGGCCCTGGAGCTGATCCGCGAGGTCGCCCTCCGCTTCCCCGCCGTCGGCGTCATCCTCGTCACCTCCGACCCCGGCCCCGGCCTCTTCCAGGCCGCCATGGACTACGGCGCCCGCGGCCTGGTCGCCCTCCCGCTCGGCTACGAGGAACTGGCCAGCCGCGTCCAGGCGGTGGCCCAGTGGTCGGTGGGCGTACGCCGGCACCTCGGCAGCGCCGTCGACGTGTTCACCGGAGCCGGCGGCACCGTCGTCACCGTGAGCGGCGCGAAGGGCGGCGTGGGCGCGACCATGACCGCCATCCAACTGGCCCTGGCCGCCCAGGCGTCGGGCCGCCCCACGGCCCTCGTCGACATGGACCTCCAGGCCGGCGACGTCGCCTCCTACCTGGACGTCCAGTTCCGCCGCTCCGTCGTCGACCTCGCCACCATCACGGACATCTCCCCGCGCGTCCTGGCCGACGCCGTCTTCCGCCACGACACCGGCCTCGCCCTGCTGCTCGCCCCCGGCGAGGGCGAACGCGGCGAGGAGGTCACCGACCGCGCCACCCGCCAGATCGTCAGCGCCCTGCGCGCCCGCTACGAGGTCGTCGTCCTCGACTGCGGCGCCCAGCTCGGCGGGGCCGGCGCCGCGGCCGTGGAGATGGCCGACTCGGCGCTGCTGGTCACCACCCCCGACGTGGTCGCCGTGCGGGGCGCCAAGCGGGCGGTGCGGATGTGGGACCGGCTGCAGATCCGCAAGGCGGAGGAGACCACCGTGGTCGTCAACCGGCACACCCGGGCCACGGAGATCCAGCCCCGCTGATCCAGAAGATCACCGGCACGGCGGTCGCGGCCACCACCGTCCCCGCCAACTTCAAGGAGCTCCAGGGCGCCGTGGACGCCGGCCGCGTCCACGAACTGGACAGCAAGGGCACGGTGAAGCAGGCCCTGTGGGCCCTCGCGGGCGAACTGGGGCTGGTCAGGGCCGCCGAGGCAGACCACCGCAAGGGCGGCGGCCGGTTCGCGGCGGCGACCGGGGGTCGGTGAGTTTCCGGCGGCGGAAGGACGGTGCGGGATGAACGCCTTACGGCGCGGGTCCCGGGGCGTCCGGCCCCGGGGAGGGGACGGGCGTCGGCCCCGGAACGCCCGGCCGCCCGCGGGAGGAGACACGGGCCAGGTCACCATCGAGTTCCTCGGCATGACCCCGGTGATCATCGCGACGCTGGTGGTGCTGTGGCAGCTCGTACTCGTGGGATACACGTACACGCTCGCGGGTAATGCTGCGGACGAGGCGGTACGGGCGGCGACGGCGGCGGACCGGGGGACGCGGCAGGGGGCCTGCCAGGAGGCGGGCCGGGACAAGCTGCCCGGCGCGTGGGGAGGGGGGCGCCGAGGTGAGCTGCGGAACGCGGGCGGCTATGTCACAGCCGACGTGCGCATCGAGGTCCCCATCCTCTTCCCGGGCACGGTCAGCTTCCCGTTCACCGTGCACGGCCACGCGAGGGCCGTCGAGGAGGAGACCGACTGAGATGCCGTACTCCGCGAACTCCGCGAACTCCGCGAACTCGTCGTGCTCCACGAACGACGGCGGGCGGGATGGTGGCCAGGTCGCCCTCGGGCGGGACCGTGGCCAGGTGGCCGTCGGGCGGGACCGTGGCCAGGTGGCCATCGAGTACCTGGGATTCCTCCCGATCCTGATCATCGTCGCCATGGCCGCCGTACAGCTGGGCCTGATCGCGTACACCGCCCAGCAGGCCGGTACGGCGGCCCGCGCCGGCGCCCGCAGCGCCTCGCTTCAGGAGAGCGCCCGGGGAGGCGTGCGCGGCGGCGGTCAGCAGCTGGCTCGCGGACGGCACCGACTGCCCACCGTCCTACGGCGGCGACGAGGTGACGGTCACCGCGACCGTCGAGATCCCCTCGATCGTCCCCGGCTGGGACTTCGTCCCCGCCACCCGGACGGCCACCATGCCGTTGGACCACTGACCGAGGAGCCGAGGACGCATGAGCCTGCGCGCACGCATCCACTCCCCCGAGGAGCACGGCAGCCGGGGCGAGGACGCACACCTGGTCGCCTCCTACCGGGCCAAGCTCCTGGAGGAGATCGACCTCGCCGAGATGAGCTCGCTGGCGATGGCCGAACGCCGGGCCCGCCTGGAGAGGGTCCTCGGGCACATCATCAGCCGCGAGGGCCCGGTCCTGTCGACGGTCGAACGCTCCCCAGCTGATCCGCCGGGTAGTGGACGAGGCCCTCGGCCTGGGCATCCTGGAACCACTGCTCGAAGACGCGTCCATCACGGAGATCATGGTCAACGGCCCGGACGCCATCTTCGTCGAACGCGGCGGCCGAGTCGAACAACTCCCTTGCGCTTCGCCTCCAACGACCAGCTGATGCAGACCATCAGGCGCATCGTCTCCACGGTCAACCGCCGCGTCGACGAGTCGAACCCGATGGTCGACGCCCGCCTCCCCTCCGGCGAACGCGTCAACGTCATCATCCCGCCCTCTCACTGACCGGCGCCACCCTCACCATCCGCCGCTTCCCGCGCTCCTTCACCCTCCATGAGCTGATCGGCCTCGGCTCGCTCGACGAGCACATGCTGTACCTGCTCGCCGGCCTGGTGCAGGCCCGCTTCAACATCATCGTCTCGGGGGCGACCGGCACCGGGAAGACCACCCTCCTCAACGCCCTCTCCGGCCTGATCCCGGAGACCGAACGCATCATCACCATCGAGGACTCGGCGGAGCTCCAGCTCCAGCAGGCGCACGTCATCCGCCTGGAGTCCCGCCCGCCGAACGTCGAGGGTCAGGGCCGCGTCACCATCCGCGACCTCGTCCGCAACTCCCTCCGCATGCGCCCCGACCGCATCGTCGTCGGCGAGGTCCGCGGCGGCGAGTCCCTCGACATGCTCCAGGCCATGTCGACCGGCCACTGACGGCTCCCTCGCCACGGTCCACGCCAACAGCGCGGAGGACGCCCTGATGCGCCTCCAGACCCTGGCCTCCATGTCGGACGTGGAGATCCCGTTCGTCGCCCTGCACGACCAGATCAACAGCTCCGTCGACGTCATCGTCCAGCTCACCCGCTTCGCCGACGGCGCCCGCCGCATCACCGAGATCGCCCTGCTGGCCAGCCACGGCGGCGAACCGTACCGCCTGGCCACGGTCGCCCGCTTCAACGCCCAGCCGATGACCGCGGACGGCCGCATCTACGGCGCCTTCGAGTACTACCCCTCCACGCCGCACCGCCGAGCGCCTCTACATGGCGAGCCAGCCGGTCCCGCAGGCCTTCGGCGTGGCCCACACCGCGGAACAACTCGCGACCAGGGAGGCCAGATGACCGGACTGGTGGAAGCCAGGAAGCAGCCGCCCCGGCAAAAACCATGAAGGCCAGACACCAGCCGCCCCGCCAGAAGCCACGCAAGCCAGACACCAGCCGCCCCGCCAGAAGCCACGCAAGCCAGACACCAGCCGCCCCGCCAAAACCATGGAACCCAGGTAGGAACCGCCCGATGGAACTGCAAAACGCTCGTCACGCTCACCACCGGCATCACGGTGCTGACCTGCGCCCTGGCGGTCATGGGCCTGCACTCCTACGCCGCCGGCAAGGCCAGCGCGCGGCCCTGGTCGACCGCCTCTCCGCCACCGGCCGGCCCCCTTCCGCCGGACGCCCGCGCCGCTTCCGCACCCTGGACCGCCGCCTGCGCCGCACGAAACTCGGCCGCAAACTCGAACTGCGCCTGGCGGCGACCGGCCTGGACGTCACGCCGGGCGAGTTCTTCGTCTACATGCTCGCCACGGTCGCGGGCCTCTGGCTGATCGGCCAGGCTGCACTGGCCCCCTTCTTCGGCCCCCCTCGCCGGCCTGCTGGGCATCGGCGTGGCGATCCAGTTCCTCAACTGGCAACGCCAGAAACGCATCGAGAGTTCATCAACCAGCTCCCCGAACTCGCCCCGCATCCTCGCCAACGCCACCAGGCGGGCCTCGCCCTGCGCACCGCCATCGGCATGGCGGCGGAGGAACTGGACGCCCCGGCCGGCGAGGAGCTGGGCAAGGTGGCCGACCAACTGGCCATCGGAGCCTCGATGGACGACGCCCTCGGCGAACTCGCCGACCGCCTCCCTCCCGCGAACTGGTCGTCCCTGGTCACCACCCCTGGTCCTCTCCAACCGGGCGGGCGGCCAGGTGGTCAGCGCGCTGCGCAACCTGACGGACACGCTGGAGGAGCGCAAGGAGACCCGACGCGAGGTCCGCACCCAGCTGTCCCAGGTCAGCATGACGTCGTACGCCGTCCCCGTACTGGGCGTCGGCTCGTTGTTCCTGATGAACGGGGTGAAGGACGGCGCCCTGGAGCGTATGACGGGCTCCCCGGCCGGCCAGACCGCTGTGATCATCGCGTTCGCGCTCTACGCGGTCGGCTTCGTCCTCATCCGCCGCCTGTCCCGCATCGACGTCTGAGGGGAGTTGACCGACATGGGACTGGGACTACTCCTCGCCCTGCTCATGGGCCTGAGCGTCTGGGGCGTCTTCGCCGGCATCCGCATGTACCGGGCCGACGCCAAACTGCCCCACGACCTCGCCCTCGCCCTGGAGGTCGGCGCCACCCGCACCGGCCCGGTGGACTCCCTCATCGACCGCATGGGCATGCGCTACGCCCCCGCCGTACTGCGCCTGATGGGCCCCGCCCTGGTGGCCAAGTACCGCCGCAGGATCGACCTGGCCGGCAACCCCGGCGGCCTGACCATCGACCGCTACGCCGCCCGCCGCGCGGTCTACGGCTTCCTGGGCGCGGTCGGTTTCCTGGTCTTCCTCCTGCGCGGCCAGTTCGTGGTCGCCCTGCTGTTGCTGGCCTTCGGCGCGTTCTGGACGGAGGTCGGCATCTGGTCGGCGATCCGCATCCGCAAGGACGAGATCGAGCGCACGCTCCCCGACTTCCTGGACGTCCTGGCGGTGGTGGTCAGCGCCGGCTCAGCTTCCGCCAGGCCCTGGACCGGGTTGCGATCCGCTACGAGGGCCCGTGGGCCGACGAACTCCGCATCACCCTGCGCCAGATGGACCTGGGCATGAGCCGCCGCGAGGCCTTCGCGGAGTTGCGCCGGCGCAACGACTCGGAACAGGTGGCGATGTTCGTGACGGCACTCCAACAGGGCGAGGAACTGGGCGCACCCATCGTCGACACCCTGGTCGCCCTGGCCAAGGACATGCGCCGCACGGACGCCCAGAACGCCCGCCGCAAGGCCGCCCGCGCGGTCCCGAAGGCCACGATGATGATCACCACCTTCATGGTCCCGGCCACGATGATCCTCCTCGGCGCCGGCCTGATCCTCCGGGTCGGGCACGGACTTCGGCACGATCACGGGCGAGTAAGGGGAGGCAGGAGGACATCATGCCGATCAAGCGGCCACAGCTGCGAAAGGAGGGCGGCGTAAACGACAAGAGTGCGACTGCACACGAACGACAACATCAACAAGTGTTGCGCTGCAGCCCAATCCGGGCGAGTTTCGAGCAACGCCTTTCGCACATGCAATCACCTGTGGGAGAGTCATTGACTGGTGCTCCCGACAGGACGAGGTCCCAACTGAGCGCGAAGGAGGTGGAGATCGTGGACGACGCGACATCCGGCACGACCAACCAGAAGACCGCCGCCACCCACCCCCGCGACCCCCGCCGAGCGGCCGTGCCCAGGGTGACCTCACTGGACCGACTCACAGCACGTGACGGGGCCCACGACGGTCCCCCGGGGACCTCGGACTCGAGGGCCCTCCCGCCGCACGTTCCGCACGACGAACGCGGCATCGTCCACCCCTGGAGGGGAACACCATGACCAACTGGCTTCACACCACCACCGCCTACCTGCACTCCCGCGCCACCGCCCGCAACGACAAGGGCCAGACGGCTGTGGAGTACCTGGGGATCATCGCGGTGGTGGTGGCGATCGTGCTGGCGATCACGGGGACGGATATCGGGCAGACGATTTTCAACGCGATCACGGACAAGATCACCGAGGTCACTGGCGGTTGACGCAAATCCGTAGGAGCGGTGACGCAGGGCAGGCTTTCCCCCATCTACATCACTGTGGTGGGGGCCTGCTCTTTCTCGCGCTCGCATACTTTGCGGTCGGTCAGGCCGCAGCGACTCGTAGCGAAGCCCAGACGGCGGCGGACGCTGCGGCACTCGCTGCAGCCTTGGAAACCGGGATGAGCTCGCAGACGAGTGGCTGGCGAACGTGTTGGAACCAGATCTGTGGCAGGACGTCTTCGACGGCGAGGTACCTGTTCCCGATGCATGCTGGCGTGCTCATGAGCTGGCGGCACGCAATGACGCATCCGTGAATTGCGACCCGGACGGGCTACTGGGTTACACCGTCGTGGCGGAGACCGATGAGACCGTCGGGGACACCATCGTGCCAGGCACGGAGGACCAGAAGGCTACGGAATCCGCCACCGCCGTCATCGAAGCGCGCTGTTCGTTCGAACTACCCACTGAAGACACCGGTGACGATGTGCTGCCCAGGCCTCGTGCCAGGGCAAGGAGTGGAATTTGGATCCGGACGACCTCCTGGACCTACCTAAGCCTGAAGACCTGTTCGAGGTCCACCTGGCCGACTGACGTGAAGACGACGAGTAAGAAGGAAGCGGATTCATGAGTGTGGGGTTCACAACCAAGGCCAGCAGAGGGCTGGTCGCCGTGCCCATTGTCCTCGTACTGGCTCTCGGCTTGGCTGGTTGCGGTGGTGGCGGCGATGATGACGACAAGCCGGATGCCTCTGTGTCCTCTTCCAGAAGTACCGAGTCCAAGCCGGATGCTCAGGAGGCAAGTCGGAAGATCCGCTGGCGGAGCTCCAGGGCCCTTCTGGCCTGATGCTCAAAGTCACCCTCGCGCAGCGGGACGCCGGAGGGTTTGTCACCGTCAGCGGTGACTTGAAAAACGATGGTGATAAGACGGTCACCATCCCGGCCCAGCTGAGCGGCAGCGAGACCGAAATCGTTCCGGAACGGTCGGTCGCTCGGTGGGGCCACATTGGTGGACTCCAAGGGGAAGAAGCGCTACTACGTACTGCGGGACACGGATGGACGTCCGCTCACCACAACCAATTTCTCCGCCGTGAAAGCAGGCGAGTCACTGCCTGTCTTCATGCAGTTCCCCGCACCTCCCACGAGCACGACTGAGATGACGCTCCAACTGCCCATGTTCTCGGCTGCCTCCATCGCGATCTCGGGGTGAGGCCCACCATGATCCCGCCCCGACGTATCACCCTGACCCTCACCACCGTCACTCTCGTCCTTGCCACGAATATTTACGGCGCCACGGCTCACGCTGACGACGACCCCCTCGACCCCCGGGCACCGAAGCTTCCGCCTCGGCCCCCGTAGAAGTGGACCCCAACGACCCGGACCTCAAACTCCCGGACGGCGCCACGCTCGCGCAGGCGAAGGTGCTGGACATCAAGTCGGTCGTGGAGGAGCAGAGCGGCGACGAACGCCGCGAGGACACCAACACGAGCGTGACGCTCGCGCTCCAGGCAGAGGTGCTGTTCGGAAAGGACAGCGCGAAACTCGGCGGCGAGGCGAAGTCCCGGATCACGGGCATCGCGGAGGAAATCAAGACCCAGAACGCCACCCGAGTCCGCGTCTTCGGCTTCACCGACAACCTCGGCTCCTCCGCCCACGGCGACGTACTCTCAAGCAGCGCGCCAACGCCGTACACGACGTCTTGTCCCAGACCCTGAACGACCCCGGCATCACATACGAGGTCCGCGGTTACGGCGAGCAGTACCCCATCTCCGACAACTCGACGGAGGCCGGCCGCAAGAAGAACCGCAGGGTCGAGGTCACGTTCCCGCGCACGGAAGGCTGACCGCCTCGGGTGACACTTCGCCCGAGAGGGACGGATGCCCGGCTCCTGCTCAGCGTGAGGCGCTGAACGCCGGCGCTCTCCGGTCTCTGCTCGTGGCGATCGGGCGTCGTGACCGAATCGCGTGGGAAGGCTGGTCGGCGAGAGCCGGAGCAAGGGGGCGCCGAAGGGCGGAGAGGGGGAACGCACCATGGCAGCGAAACCGAGGCTCAGGAAGCGATCACCGGGTACGAGGACTCGGGCGGGCACGGGTCTCGTACTCGCGGCGCTGCTCGCGCTGATGACGACAACCGGCTGCGACAGCGCTACCGAGCCGGCCGGGACACCCTCAAGCGGTGACCAAGTAGCGAAGCCCGGCGCGACGCCCCGCCCTTCACCCCCACCCGATTCCTCCGCCGACCACACCGGCAACACCCACCCCCGGTGTCGGCGGCGGACGGACGAGACATCGGCGCCTGCGCGGACGGTGATTGCCAGGTCCTGGTGTCCGAGCCGGTCACCGTACGTTTCGGAGGCCCGTCCGGCGCGGCGGCGACGCTCAAGGTGACCAAGGTCGGCCCGAACGAGGTCGCCTACACGGTGAAGTCGGGCCATGGCCAGTCCAAGGGCAGCGCCCGTGGCCCGGGACAGGGCTGCATCACAGTTCTCCGCAGCAATGGCAGCGGCAACTCCTGCGGTGGACTCGGCGACGGCGCCAGGCCGAGTGCCCAGCCCGGAGCCGTGGTGATCCAGGCAGCGACGGGAGAGGTCGGTACGACGATCCTCGACATCGTTTCCGACTGACACGCCACGAAGCCGAACGACCGCCTGATCACCTGCCCCTAACCTTCCACGACCGCGACCTGCACTCCTGCCTTCACTCCCCACTCGGCCATCGCCCCGGCCTCCGCCTCCAGCACGTGTCGGGAACGCAACCAGGGCAGCCCCGATCCTGCCCGCCCGCATGGTGCGCACGGCGATGACGACGAACCGCCGGTCGAGGTAGGCGACGTCGATGGGCATCCGCATCCGCAAGGTGTGCACGCTGTTGGCAGGGGACAGGAGAATCGCCCCCTCTACGGAGTCCCGCCCCAACAGCCCCTTGGTGCGAGCACGGTATGAGCCGGCGATCTCCAACGGAACACGGACGCTCACGCCGCCGGCCTCCCCTCCGACGACCAACACGCCCGAGCCGTCCCGCCACCGCCGCCGTCCCATTCTGGATCCCCTCCCGCAGCCGCATTCCGTCCCACGGAACGTATCTGTCCCGGGGCGGACCCGGCATGGGCTCACGGATCCGAACACGGTCGGGTCTCTTTGCTGCTTCCTGTGCGAAACGCGCTGAGACGAAGCAGCGGGCGGGACGTCCCAGAGGCACGGCACTCTACGTTACGCAACAGTTATGACCCAAGAAGACACACGTAAGGCCGATTTGGCCTCACGGGACGCCATCGGGAAGCAGGTTTCACCCTGGTGCCACCCGACCCCGGTGGATAGCGTTGCTTCGCTCGAGAGAAGCCTCGTCCCACCCAGGAGTCGACCGAAATCCGCCGCCCCACCCTGCTCGCAGCGCTCACGCTGACCGCCGCTGCGGCCCTGACGCTGTCCGCATGCGGAAAGCGACGACAGCCCCTCCAGCGACGAGGACAAGATCGCGGGGGCGGACACGGGCGGTTCCACCCCGTCGGCATCGTCGACCACGTCCGAGTCGTCGCAGAACGACCGACCCAAGATCGAGCTGCCCTCCGATCTCTCCTACACCTTCGAGTGGCCCAAGACCGGTGACAAGGAGAAGGACGCGGTGCTCGCCGACAGCGAGCAGTCCATCAGGCCGTGGACCTGGCAATCGTCAACCAGGACGCACTCGACAAGGCCTACCTCTACTACTACGAGGGCGAAGCGGCAGCCGGTACGCAGGAATTCATTCAGAACTACGTTGATCAAAAGGCTGGCATCACGGGAAGCTACCGCTTCTACGCTCCTGAAGTGTCGGTCGACGAGGACGGCACAGCTTCTTTCACCTACTGTGAAGATCAAGGCAAGGCGTATGTGAAGTACCTCAAGACCAACAAAGTCAGAAAAACCGAGGTAACTGCCAAGAGTTACGTGATTTACCACACGTCCCTGAAGAAGACGAGGGAAGGTGTGTGGGAGATCCAGAAGATCGTCTCGCAGAGTGGGAGCGAAAAGTGCCAGCCCTGACGCATGCGATGAGAGTGCTACCGGCCATGGTATTCGCCGGCACGTGCCTGTCGTTCTTTGCGTTCCCCGGCACGGCTCACGCGGACGACATCCTGGACGGCAACACACAGAACTCGAGCACGGAACAGCGTGCGGAGACCGGCGACGACGGTACCGTCGGGGTCACCGTCGGTGGCGTCGTCTTCGACCGTTCGAAGAACGGGAGCGGTGACTCGGCCGGGGCATTGGCGTCCTCCACATCGTGGAGCCCGCCACCCTGCTGGTATGCGCCCAAATACACGCCGAAGCAGTTGCAAGAGCATCTGGAACCGATCTGGGAAGCCGGCTCCACGGGGTACGAGTGGGACGCCGAGCAGCGGGAGAAGTACAACGCCCGTGACAAGGAGAAGGGCTTCAACAAGGACAAGACCGGCAAGGGCTATTGGTGGGCCTCGTACGTCAACAAGAGCTACCCGCCGGGCTGGGACTCCTGTGACGAGGACTATTTCTGGGTGGACACGGGCGATGCTCCGCCGGCCAACGTCGAGAACGCCGTCACCCCCGAGATCCTCGCAGAGCTTGCCTACGCGGAAATCCGCGTCCCTGGCACCGAGGTGACGTTGGCGCCCGCGGAGGCCACCAAGGTGAACCTTCCGACGTGGGCGTGGCTGGACGGTGCCGAGTTCAAGCCGGTCTCGGTCACCGCGTCCGTGGAGGCGATCGGAATCGAAGCGACGGCCACCGCGGAACCGGTCTCACTGAAGATCGAGCCGGGCACCGAGGACGCCGAGACGCACCCCGCGTCCGGTGTGTGCGAGATCAACGACGGACGTATCGGCGAGGCCTACGCCAAGGGCAAGGCGGAGGAGACCCCGCCCTGCGGTGTGACGTACTCGCGCTCCTCCGGCGACGGTTCGTATCCGCTCCAGGCCACCGTCACCTGGCAGATTCACTGGACCGGCAGCGGAGGGGCCGGCGGCGACCTCCCCGACGGCACGTTCGGTGCTACTCAGGACGTCGTCGTCCAGGAGATCCAGGCCGTCAACCGCTGACCGGCGGCACCAGCCCCCAGTGCGTAAGTGAGCCCCCGGAGAGGGGCAGCGTCCGCACGTACGCCACGAAAACCGGATGTCGTCGTTCCTCTCATCGGTGCAGGTGGACCGGAGAGGGGACGGACACATGGCGGAGCGGCTTGCCGTTGACGGCGACGAACTCGGGCGGTTCATGAAGTCGCTGAGAGAGTCGTCGACCTCGCTCAGAGGCGTCCGAAAGGCCCTGTCGGACGCCACGATCACCGGCCTCGGCACGGATGACCTCGACTCGGCGTGCGAGGCCTTCCAGGAGGACTGGAAGTACGGCTCCGAGGAGATCGGCAAGCAGACCGAGGACCTGGCCGACATCATCGGCAAGAGCAAGGACAGCTACCTCGAAGTCGACAAGGCGCTCGAGGAAGCGGTGCGGAAGGCGCGCGAGGACAAGAGCGGCGGCAAGAAGTGACCGTCACCGCCGGAAACGACCAGTACGGTGCAGCGCTCGACCCGCAGTCCCGTGCCGACCTCGGCAAGCCGCAGGGGCTCAAGTCCGCCCCGCGAATCCCGAACCCCGGCTATCCGCACCTCGGCTTCAACCCCGTACCGGGCGACACCGAGACGGTACGGGGCCTGCGGAAGAAACTCAGCGGTTGCGCCAAGGTCCTTCAGGAGACCCACGACCTCGTCACCAAGCTCCTGGACGGCAGCTACTGGAAGGGCGACGCAGCGGTCGCCTTCCGCGAGCAACTCGACGGCGGTCCGCTGCCGTTGAACCTCAAGAACGCGGCGCACTCCGTCCGCAAGGCGGCCAGGCAACTGGACCGCTGGGAGGGCGAACTCGACGACTTCCAGCGGCGGGCCAAGAAGCTCGAAGAGGACGCGAAGGAAGCCCAGGCCGCGGTCGACCGCGCACAGGGCCGCGCGAACAAGGCCGGCGACGATCCCGACCTCAAGAAGGACGGCGCCGATCACGACGCCGCGCAGAAGGCGTTGACGCGCGCGAACGCGGACCTGGACGACGCCCAGGCCGAGCTGAAGAAGATCATCGGCAAGGCGAAGAGGCTCGCCGAAGAACACGAGGAAAAGGCCGGCTACCGGGCGGGCAAGATCCGCGACGCCACGAAGAAGCTGGTGCCGCATGAGCCGGGTTGGTTCGACGAGGTACTGGACTGGCTGGGCGACAACCTGCCGGACATCCTCAGCTTCACGGCGGGGCTCATCGGGGTGGTGGCGCTCCTTCTTTCAGGGCCGCTGGGGTGGGGTATTGCGACGGTTGCGGCGCTCATGCTCGCGGCTTCGGGGCTGAGCGCGACGGCGCTCGTTCTTCGGCTCAACGATCCCGAGGTTCGAGCTTCACTTTTGGATGGTGTCAGCAAGGGAGAGTTCGATGCCGACTTCTGGAGCAACGCCGTCTCGGTGGGCGCAGATGGCGTAGGAGCGTTGCCCGGATTAGGAGCCGTGGTCAACGGCAGCATCAAAGCCACTCGGGCCATCCGGACAGGTAGCCAGTCTCTCGATTTCTGGCAGAAGGCGGCAACCTACGGGTCGAAATCCTTCGAGGAAGCACGGCATATCGCTGGCTTGGACAATCAGTTGATTGCGCGAGCCGTGCGTGGTTTTAGTGACCCTGCTAAGGCGGCGAAGGTCGTGGTCGCGGCTTCGGGTGTGACCGGTGTTGCGACTGGAGGTTTCGGACTTTACAGCAAGGCGGTGGACGTAGAAGGGGACGGTGTTAAGGATGGTGCTGTCGCAGGTATCGATGGGTCCCGCCTGATCCTCGACAGTGGCGGGATCGTCGGCCTAGTCCGGCACGTCTTCTGACGCCTAAGCGAGAGGAATGGCATACCGTGAATCCTGTCTTCTGCCCCACCGCCTGGGATCACCCGCCCACGCGGCGTGTTTGGCTTTGGTACATGGTGGTGAACGCTCTCGGATTCATCAGCTGGGCCGCCAGCTGGGTGCTTCTGCTGGCTATCTCCACTTACACGCCTCAATGGATCGTTTGGATTATGATGCCGTGCTTTTTGTATGGGTTATATCGAGTGGCGGCTCAGTGTAAAATCCTCCTTGCGGGTTTCTTGATGCCGCGAATCCTTCGGACGTATCCGTGGCAAATCGTGCGCGATGCTCCGCGTGGGCTTGCTGATCGGCATGAGGTGGTGAACAGTCAGTTCGGATGGTTCGAGTTTCCCAATCCAGGCCGTAAGGATCATTGGCTTCCACTCGTTTTCTCCACGCATCTAGGCACGCGGTGGTGGGCTAAGCGCATGGCTCCCCGTGCGGGCCGTTTGCAGGCCCAGATCGAAACGCTTTGGTTTGCGGGTGACCCCCGTTTCATCGGGATCGTGGCAGCGCCCAATAGAAACGGTGCTGCCCCTCGACGTCTGCACGTCCTTGAGCAGAGAATCGGTGAACGTAGTGGTCAGCGTTTCACTGACTGGTGTGCGACCTCTGAGGATATTGAGCGCGGTCGGCGCGCTGGAGTTCGCCCCGTCCGACCGGGAACTGCAGTGAGAGGACGGACGTGAATTCCCCTGCGATCATTCTTCACGAATCCGTTGAGGCCCCCGGGGCAGACCTGTGGTTCGCCGAACCAGCCGGCTTCATGGCTCTGCCACTGGACGCCCTGCTCGCCGAGCCCGATTCGGCGGACGCCGAAAAGGATGCGCGCGGCCGTCGCTCCGCTGCTCGACGCTGCGCCCGGCGAAATGGTTCGTCAGCAGCTAGTTGCGCAGCTTGCGTCGGGGCAGCAAATGCTCGCAACCCTGTGCGACTTCGGCACCGTCCACTGTTCGATCGGCCTGCACCGCGATGACGTCGGAGGCCCGGCGAGTAGCGGCGCGCAGCCTCTGCTCTCCCTCTTCACGATCTCCTGGCGTGACACGAACGTCGCACCACGCGCCGTCACGGCGGCCCGTGCGGTCACGGCGGGAGAGGGGTATACGGACATCGTCTTCCAGGAACTCCCTTGTGGGCCGGCGGTTCTGAGTGAGAGCACACATCGAGCTGCCGCCGACAGCGGGCTGCCTCAGCAGCCCCTCCTCCAGATTCACGCCCACCTCCCGCACCCGGACTGCAAGCGCCTGGCCGTTCTCACGTTGAGTACCACGGCCACAGCGCGTCGGGAGGAGTACCGGGCGATCCTGCGGCAGGTCGTCGAGACGGTCAGGTTCGAGAAGCCCCTGGGGGCCGACTCGTAATGTTGTTGTCCGGCGGACCCGGCCGAAGGTAGGAAGGCCCCATGACTGGACTTGGCGCCGTATTCCGCCCCCAGCTCGCCCCCCGAGCGGCTGCGTGCCGTGGCGCGCGTCGCCGAGGAGGCCGGGCTCGAGGAGCTGTGGCTGTGGGAGGACTGCTTTCGCGAGGGTGGGATCTCCGCTGCCGCCGCCGCGCTCGCCTGGACCGAGAGGTGCGGGTCGGGGTCGGCCTGCTGCCCGTGCCGTTGCGGAACGTGGCCGTCACCGCCATGGAGGCCGCCACGCTGCACCGGATGTTCCCCGGCCGCGCCATCCTCGGCGTCGGGCACGGGGGTGCAGGACTGGATGGGGCAGGTCGGAGCGCGGGTCGAGTCGCCCGTCACGCTGCTGCGGGAGCACCTCCTGGCGCTGCGGGCGCTGTTGGGTGGGGAGCGGGTGACGACCGAAGGGCGTTACGTACGGCTCGATGACGTCGCGCTCGACTGGCCGCCGGGGGAAGGGGGTCGAGGTGCTCGCCGGCGCCACCGGGCCCCGTTCGCTGCGGCTCGCGGGGAGGCCGCCGACGGGACCGTTCTCACCGCGGCCACGCCGCCCGACGGGGTGCGTCGGGCGCGGCGGCTCATTGACGAAGGGCGCGCGGCGGCCGGGCGGACGGAGGCGCACAAGGTCGTCGTGTATCTCCTGGCCGCCACCGGACCCGGCGCCGGCGAGCGGTTGCGGGCCGAGCTGGTCGCCGAAGGTGTCGGATCGGTGCCGGATCTCGGCGTCGCCGGGGATGCGGGAGCCGTCGCCAGGGCCGTGGAGAGGCTGGCCGAGGCGGGGGCCGACACCGTGATCCTCCAGCCGACCGCTGACGAGCCCGATCCGGAAGGGTTCGTGCGGTTCGCCGCCGAGGAGGTCCGGTCCTTGGTCGCCTAGCCAGGTCCACCGCCGTCGTTTCATGGCCACGCCGCCCCGTCCGCCCTACGTTGATCGGACTCATCTCCTCATGGCTCAGCCCAACACCCGAACCTTCGACGAGCTCGTGGCCGAAGGAGCCTCCGTGCCCACCGAAGGGTGGGACTTCTCCTGGTTCGAGGGAGGGCCACCGAGGCGCGGCCGTCCTGGGGGTATGCGCGGTCCATGGCGGGTCGGCTGGCCGAGGCCAACGCCGTACTGGAGGTGCAGACCGGGGGAGGGGAGGTTCTGGACCGCGCCCTCGAAACCGCTGCCCCGCGCCGTCCCCGTCTCGTCGTCGCCACCGAGGGCTGGCCCCCCAACGTCGCCAAGGCCACCGCGCTGCTCCGCCCTCGCGGCGTCCCCGTGGTCGCCTCGCCCGACGACGCGCCCCTGCCCTTCGCGGACGGAGCCTTCGACCTGGTCGTGAGCCGGCACCCCGTCGAGCCGCACTGGGGTGAGGTCGCCCGTGTGCTCGCGCCCGGCGGTACGTACTTCGCCCAGCACGTCGGGCCCGGCAGCGTCTTCGAGCTCATCGAGTACTTCCTCGGGCCCCAGCCGGAGGAGAGCCGGAACCACCGTCACCCCGAACGAGACGCGCCGACGCCGAGGCCGCCGGTCTGGAGGTCGTCGACCTGCGGGCGGGCGGCTGCGGATGGAGTTCCACGACATCGGTGCCGTCGTTCACTTCCTGCGCAAGGTGGTGTGGATGGTCCCCGGCTTCACCGTCGAGGGCTACCGGGACCGACTGCGCGATCTGCACGAGCGCATCGAGGCCGACGGCCCCTTCGTCGCCCACAGCACGCGCCACCTCTTCGACGCGCGCAAGCCGCGCCCCTAGGTCACGCCGCGCCCATAAATCGCGCCGCGGCCCTGGGCCGTCCCCTCGCTCCTAGGCCACTCCGCGCTCCTGGGCCACGCCGCCTCCGGCCACGGCGCACCCCCAGCTCGCAAGCCGCACCCCAAGTCGCTAGCCGCACCCCTGGGTCACGGCGCACGCCGAGTCGCTCACGCGTGCGCGCCCACCGTCACCTCGCCCACCACCAACTCGGCCTCGGCTTCCAGTACCTCCCCGACCCGTGCCGCCTGCGCCGCCAGCTCCCGCCGCTGCCGGGACGTCAGGCGGCCCAGCGGTTCGACCGTGACCGTCGTACGCCGTCCCCGGCGCCGCTGGTGCCAGACGCCCGCCGCGACGCCGTCCACGAGCAGCACCGGGAAGTTGCCCGCCTGCCCGCCCGCCAGCGCACGCCGGTACGCGGCCCCGGGGAAGAGCAGCTCCCGCGGCTGTGCGGCGATGAGATACGCGTCGAAGTACGGCAGCAGCCGCACCACGCAGGAGGTCTTCCTGCTCGGATCCGCCAGGGAAGACGGTGTCGCCCGCCACCACCCACGCCGGCGTTCCCTCGAAGTCGACCGGCTCGATCTCGCCCGCGGCGGCCAGCTGGTCGTACAGGGCCCTGGCCCAGCCGGGCGGCGCCGCCAGCCACCGGGCGAGATGCTGCGGTGTGGCCGGGCCGTACGCGTGCAGGTAGCGGCGTACGACGAGCCGCAACGCCTCTTCGGACCGCATCGGAGCGAAGTGGGGCGGGCGGGTGTACGTCACCCTGCGGCCGCGGTTCGGGCCGAAGGAGAGGGCGCCGGACTGGCCCGCCCGGTGCAGCGCCTGCCGCCAGCGCGGCCACATGGTCTGGAACGCCGGCATCACCAGGTCACCGGCCCAAGGGCCGGTGCGGGCGACGACCTCCTCGCCGAGTTCGTCGATGGTCAGGAAGGTGCCGTCGAGGGCGTCGCCGATCGCCGACACGACCTGTTCCGCCTGCTCACGCGTGAGCCGTACGCCGGACGGGAAGGACCCCGGCCCGTCGGCGATCGCGGGCAGTGCGGCGCACCACATCGGCAGGTCGCGGGCCGGGAGCAGGTGCACCGTCCCGCGCGGACCGTGCGTCTTCACGAGCGAGGGCGGCGGCGGTGCGGAGGGCGACCCGGTCGGCCACAGGGCTCCCCGTACGTCCGCCCGGGTGACGCCGTCGGTCCGCAGGCCGACCGACAGTTCAGCCGCCGACAGTACTTGGGCGTGGACGCCGAGCATCGCGCCGGCCACGTCGGCGACCGGTGTGCCCGTTCGGGCGGACATGGCCAGGAACTGCCGGTCCAGCCGGCGTGCGCTCGCCGCGCCCCAAGTGATCCCCGCTGTCTTCGTCATCAGGCGACGTTAGGAGGAGTAGGACAGACCGCGGCCTGGTTGGTGCCCGGAGGGGAAGGATATTCCGGGGCGTATACGGCGTACCTTCGCAAATATCAGCACGTCTGGTGACAGGGTGCGGAATCACCCTCCGATCCTCACAGGGTTCCCACATCGTTATTCATCGTTGTCCGCCTTGCGTCGAATCCGGCGTTCCCGATCACGTAAGTTCGGAGCAGGTAATTCGCGTGAGCAAAGCTGCGCGTGTGGCACCGCGCAGTGGAGGGGCTGCGCGGTGCCCGGTCAAGTGGGCGTTCGCCGGTGGGTTCACCCGGTGGAGGGAAGCGGGGGTGGTCCGCCGCCTGGTTCACGGGGGCCGCCTGGGCCGCTCCGGATTGCCCATTCCGTCCCTTCGGCCCCTTCCGGCGCCCTGTTCACCTATGAATACGCCGTGTTTTGGCCATGATTCAGGGCGGAATGAGTGCTTTCGGGGCCATCCGGCGTCGCCGGGCAACTTCGGAGAGTAGTTGTGGCACGCCGATGCACGCAGCATCACTTACAAAGGGTTATGGTGGAAACCCCCTCGGGCCGGTCCGTCTCCCCCCACGGACCGGCCCGTTTTTCTGCCCTCCCGGCCGCACGTCTCTTCTCCTCGCCGGCCGGCTTCCCTTCCCTTCCCTCCCCTCCGGGGCCCCGTGCCTCGCGCCGCGATCTCCCGGCGGGACGCCCGTAATGAGGAGTTCACCGGTGCGCCGTCCTGTGTCGTGGCATGGCGGCGCTTGTTCGAGGGCATAAGCCAAGCAGGTCGACGCCCGAACCACGGGTGTCGTATCTCAGCGGACGGCACGGAGCCGTCCGCCCGGGAGGCCCTTTGCACCAGCCCCACCGTGCGGTCACGGCACGGAAGACGCGGCGGAGGGCCGGTTCGCGGCCCGCGCCGGTGCATGGCGGTCTTACGGACCTGCCTGACAGGCAGGCCCCAGACCGGTCGGCTCGTTCCCGCCCTTCCGGCCCAGCGTCCACTCCGTCGCTCCCCGACCTCTTCCGAGGGGGTACGTCCTTCCGTGGTGACCAGCACAAAGCGCCACAAGCCTGATCGGCGCACCTACGTTCTCGACACCAGCGTCCTGCTGGCCGACCCGAACGCTCTGAACCGCTCGACGAGCACGAGGTCGTGCTCCCGATCGTCGTGGTGACGGAGTTGGAGGCCAAGCGGCACCATCCCGAGCTCGGCTACTTCGCCCGGCAGGCCCTACGCCTGCTCGACGAGTTCCGGGTGCGGCACGGTCGCCTCGACGCCCCCATTCCGATCGGGGATCTCGGCGGCACCGTGCGTGTCGAGCTCAACCACTCGGACCCCAGCGTGCTGCCCACCGGCTATCGCCTGGGGGACAACGACTCCCGCATCCTCGCGGTGGCCCGCAATCTGCAGGCGGAGGGATTCGACGTCACCGTCGTGTCCAAGGACCTCCCACTGCGGATCAAGGCGTCCTCCGTCGGCCTGCTCGCCGAGGAGTACCGCGCCGAGCTGGCCATCACGGACGCCTCCGGCTGGACCGGCATGTCCGAACTCACCCTGCCGGGTGAGCAGGTGGACGTGCTCTTCGAGGAGGGCCGGGTCTACGTCCCCGAGGCCGCCGAACTGCCGGTGCACACGGGCCTGACCATCCAGTCGGAGCGCGGCAAGGCCCTCGGCCGGGTCACGCCCGACGGCAACGTCCGCCTGGTCCGCGGCGACCGGGAGGCGTTCGGCATCAAGGGCCGCAGCGCCGAGCAGCGGATCGCGCTCGACCTGCTCCTCGACCCGGACGTCGGCATCGTGTCGATGGGCGGCCGGGCCGGCACCGGCAAGTCGGCGCTGGCGCTGTGCGCGGGCCTGGAGGCCGTGCTGGAGCGCAGGCAGCACCAGAAGGTGATGGTCTTCCGTCCGCTGTACGCGGTGGGCGGGCAGGAGCTCGGCTATCTGCCCGGCTCCGAGGCCGAGAAGATGAGCCCCTGGGCGCAGGCGGTCTTCGACACGCTGTCGGCCGTCACCAGCCGGGAGGTCATCGAGGAGGTGACCGCGCGCGGGATGCTGGAGGTGCTGCCTCTCACCCACATCCGGGGGGCGCTCGCTGCACGACGCGTTCGTCATCGTGGACGAGGCACAGTCCCTGGAGCGGAACGTCCTGCTGACCGTGCTGTCCCGCGTCGGGGCCAATTCACGGGTCGTACTGACCCATGACGTGGCGCAGCGGGACAATCTGCGGTCGGGCGGTACGACGGAGTCGTCGCCGTCGTCGAGAAGCTGAAGGGCCATCCGCTCTTCGCGCACGTCACCCTGACGCGCTCCGAGAGGTCCCAGATCGCGGCACTTGTGACCGAAATGCTGGAGGACGGGCACATCCGACACTTCCGCGAACTCCGACCCGTGAAGGGCCGGTTACCCGAGTCGGCGCCGTCCGGAAAGGCCAAGAGCCTAGCCGGGCGGCGTCTTCGCGTGTGGGGGTTTCCGGGAATCCCCTGGGCCAAACGGGATGTGAGCTTTCACACGCAACACAGAATTGCCTCACCCCGCCGGGTTACGGCAGAGTCTCACTCCTGTCAGGCCCCGCATACGACACACCTGTACCCCCAGCGGTACGGCACCACAGACGCACCAGTCCAACTCCATAGCAGCGTCGTATGCCGCCCGAGCACCACGCGGCGCTCCCCTCGGGGAGTTGTCCACCGGGCCCGTGCCTCCCGTGACCCGTTAGTTGGGGAGGCCAGCGCCAGGGGCACGATTGCGTCCGCGAGGGTCACCGAAGCGGGCGATGCTGGAAGGAAACCGTGTGAGCCGGATCTCGGTCCGGGGATTCGCAGTGGCCTCGGCCACGGCGGTCACCACAGTCGGAAGCGTCGTCGGCGTTGCCTCGGGCAGCACCGCGCAGAACAACGACGCGGAGGCGACAGCAGCAGGCACGACGCTGCTCGCGGACATCCCCATGGGCGAGCAGGCGCAGGTGCAGACCGCGTCCCTGACGCAGCAGGCCGACGTACAGGCCATCGCCGCCGGACGCGAGCGCCAAGAAGGACGCCGAGGAGGCGGCCCGCAAGGCAGCGCGGAGACCGCCGTGGCCAAGCAGGAGCAGGCCAAGAAGGAAGCCAAGGCGGCCGAGGAGGCCAAGAAGCGCGAGGCGGAGCAGGAAGCGGCCAGCCGCGACGCCAAGCGCGAGTCCACCAGCTTCGCCGTCCAGAGCTCCCTACAGCACCAGCCAGATCCAGGCGATGGCCCGTCAGATGGTGCCCAGCGGCCAGTGGCAGTGCTTCAGCAACATCGTGGACCACGAGTCCAGCTGGAACTACAAGGCGGTCAACCCCTCTTCGGGCGCCTACGGTCTCTTCCAGGCGCTGCCGGCGGAGCAAGTACTCCTCCGCGGGCTCCGACTGGCGGACCAACCCGGCCACCCAGATCAAGTGGGGCCTCAACTACATGGACAGCCGCTACGGCAGCCCGTGTGACGCGTGGTCCTTCTGGCAGGCCAACCACTGGTACTGAGCCCGCCCGGCGCGGCCGGAACACCGCTCGGCCTCGCGCAGCCCCTCACCGTCCTACGGTGAGGGGCTTTCGCGTTCCCGCCATGTACGGTCGGACCGGAAACGACTCCAGGGGGGAGTGGTGGGGAAAGACGGGGGAAGAGGACGGATCATGTCTCGAGTGCCAGGGTGGCTCGGTCGGCTCGGCGCCGGACTGACGCGGATGAGCAGGCGGTTGGACCAGCGACGCGAAGCGGCCGAGCGTGCCGACTCCGACGACGACGCACCGGCGACCGCCGCCGACCACGCGGCGCCGCCGTCACCGGAGGACACGCCTGGGGAGCACACCTCCGCGCATCACCCGCTCGTGGTCCAGGCCCGCCCCGACCCGGCACAGGCCGTGCCCGGGGGTGCAAAAAAAAAAAAAAAAAAAAAAAAAAAAAAAAAAAAAAAAAAAAAAAAAAAAAAAAAAAAAAAAAAAAAAAAAAAAAAAAAAAAAAAAAAAAAAAAAAAAAAAAAAAAAAAAAAGAGGGGGAAAAATTTTTTTGGGGGGGGAAAAGTAAATTTTTGGGGGGGGTGGGGGGGGTTTGTGCGCCCCGGGGGGCGGGGCGTCGCCGCCCGGAGGCGGGTGGCGGCCTGCTGGTCCTCGCGGGCACCGTATGGGTACTGATGCGGGTCATCAGCGCCGTACAGCTGGTGGTGCTGGCGTTCGTGGCCGCGCTGCTGATCACGGCGCTGCTCCAGCCGACCGTGGCGTGGCTGCGCCGGCACGGGGTGCGCGCGGGGCCGGCCACCGCCCTGACCGCCATCCTCGGGTTCGTGGTGATGGGGCTGATCGGCTGGTTCGTCACCTGGCAGGTCATGGAGAACATCGACAACCTCTCCGACCAGGTCCAGGACGGCATCGACGAGCTGCGCAACTGGCTGCTGAACAGCCCGTTCCACGTCACCGACAAGCAGATCAACGAGATCGCCAAGAACCTGCGCGAGGCGGTCGGCGCCAACACCGACCAGATAACGTCCGCCGGTCTGGAGGGCGTCACGGTCGTCGTCGAGGCGCTCACGGGCATCCTGCTGGCCGCCTTCTCGACGCTCTTCCTGCTCTACGACGGCAAGCGCATCTGGCGGTGGACGCTGAAGCTGGTGCCGGCGGCGGCCCGGCCGGGCGTGGCCGGGGCCGGCCCGCGCGCGTGGCGGACGCTGACGGCGTATGTGCGCGGCACGGTGATCGTGGCGCTGATCGACGCCATCTTCATCGGCCTCGGCATCTACTTCCTGGACGTGCCGATGGCCGTCCCGCTGGCCGTGTTCATCTTCCTGTTCGCCTTCATCCCGCTCGTCGGCGCGGTGGTGTCGGGCGCGCTCGCGGTCGTGGTGGCGCTGGTGACGCAGGGCATGTTCGCGGCGGTCATGACGCTCGTCGTGGTGCTGGTGGTGCAACAGATCGAGGGGCACATCCTGCAGCCGTTCATCCTGGGCCGCGCGGTGCGGGTCCATCCGCTGGCGGTGGTGCTGGCGGTGGCCACGGGCGGCATGGTGGCCGGCATCGGCGGCGCGGTGGTCGCCGTACCGCTGGTGGCGGTGACGAACACCGTCGTGGGCTACCTGCGGGCGTACTCGTGAGACCCCCGCCCGGCAGTCCCCGAAGCCGCGCGGCGCGACGTCGACGGACGCCTCCCCGGCGGTGGAGCCCCCGCCGAAGCCGCGGCGGCCGAGCCGCCGCCGTCGGACACCTCTCCGGCGTAGCGACACGCGTCGGGCCCCGCTCACCGAGTCGGTGAGCGGGGCCCGGTCGTTTCCGCGTCGCGGACTACTGCTCGGCGAGAACCGCCTCGGCGTCCAGCGTGACGCCGACGGCCTCGACCACGGCGGCGATCTTGAACGCCTCCTGGATCGTCTCGCGGTCCACACCGGCCTTGCGGAGCACCTGCTCGTGCGAGTCCAGGCATGCCGCAGCCGCTGATGGCGGACACCGCGAAGGACCACAGCTCGAAGTCGACCTTGTCGACGCCCGGGTTGCCGATGACGTTCATCCGCAGACCGGCGCGCAGGGTGCCGTACTCGTGGTCCGACAGCAGGTGCCGGGTGCGGTAGAAGACGTGTTCATCGCCGCCGACGGCGGCGGCCGACTTGGCGGCCGAGTACGCCTCGGGCGTGAGGTTGGCCTTCGCCTCCGGCTCCAGCTCACGCAGCACGATGGGGGGCGCGAGGCGATGGCGGTCGCCAGCACGGTGCCCCACAGCTGCTGCGCCGGGAGGTCGGAGTTGCCGATGACCGAGCCCAGGTTGAGCTTCAGGTCCTTGGCGTAGTCCGGTACGGCGGACTTCAGGGAATCGAGGGGACATGTCAGCTCACTCTCCCGACAGCAGCGCGACGGGGTCGAGGGTCTCGTCGCCCTTGCTCCAGTTGCACGGGCAGAGCTCGTCGGTCTGCAGGGCGTCGAGGACCCGCAGGACCTCCTTCTTGGGGTTACGGCCGACCGAGCCGGCGGTCACCATGGTGAACTGGATCTCGTTGTTCTGGTCCACGATGAACACGGCGCGCTTGGCGAACCTCGTCCTCGCCCTCGATGCCGAGGTCGCGCATCAGCTCGTGGCGGGAGTCCGCCATCATCGGGAACGGCAGGTCGGTCAGGTCCGGGTGGTCCTTGCGCCAGGCGTGGTGGACGAACTCGGAGTCGCCGGAGAAGCCGAGGACCTGGGCGTCACGGTCGGCGAACTCGTCGTTCAGCTTGCCGAAGGCGGCGATCTCGGTCGGGGCACACGAAGGTGAAGTCCTTGGGCCATGCGGAAGACGACCTTCCACTGACCCTCGTAGGTCTTGTGGTTGATCTGCTGGAACTCCTTGCCCTTCTCCAGCGAGACGCGGGCGGTCAGATCGAACTCGGGGAACTTGTCACCGACAGTGAGCACGCGCTCTCCAAAGTGCAGCGAAGAAACACCCATTTTGCGAGTGTTTCCCATGGGTTGGACGTTATTGATGTTGGCACAGGGTGCATTGATTAGTGAAATAGCTACACTCGGTCGAGTTGATCGGAGGTGGTTATTAGTGTCCGGTAAGAAGAGGCAGCCCAGCCTCGCCCAGCTGCGGGCTTTCGAAGCGGTCGCCGAGCATCTGCACTTCCGCGATGCCGCCGCCGCGATCGGCATGAGCCAGCCCGCGCTCTCCGGCGCCGTTTCCGCCCTGGAGGAGACACTGGGTGTCACCCTCCTGGAGCGTACGACGCGCAAGGTGCTGCTCTCGCCCGCCGGGGAACGGCTCGCGGTACGGACGAAGGCGGTACTCGCCGAGGTCGGCGCGCTGCTGGAGGAGGCGGAGGCGGTGCGGGCGCCGTTCACCGGGGTGCTGCGGCTCGGGGTCATCCCGACGGTGGCGCCGTATCTGCTGCCGACGGTGCTGCGGCTGGTCCACGACCGCTATCCGGACCTGGACCTCCAGGTCCACGAGGAGCAGACGGCGAGCCTGCTGGACGGTCTCACGTCCGGCCGCCTGGACCTGCTCCTGCTGGCGGCGATACCGCTCGGCGTCCCAGGTGACGGAACTGCCGCTCTTCGACGAGGACTTCGTGCTCGTCACCCCGCTCGACCACCAGCTCGGCGGCCGGGAGGGCATCGAGCGGGCGGTGCTGCGCGAGCTGAAGCTCTGCTGCTCGACGAGGGGCACTACTGCGTGACCAGGCACTCGACATCTGCCGTGAGGCGGGCCGCGCAGGCGTCGCGGCGACGACGACGGCCGCCGGTCTGTCGACGCTGGTGCAGCTGGTGGCGGGCGGCCTGGGCGTGACGCTGCTGCCGCGTACGGCGGTCGGGTGGAGACGTCCCGCTCCAGCCAGCTCCTCACCGGCTCCTTCGCCGACCCGGCCCCCACCCGCCATCGCCCTCGCCATGCGCACGGGCGCGGCGCTTCGCGGAGTACGAGGAGCTGGCGGCGGCCTCCGGGAGGCGATGGAGGACCTGCCGGTACGGACGGTGCACGGCTGAGGGCACGCCGCCACCGGCGTGCCCTCGGTCCCGTATGCCCTCGGCCCGGACGCGCCGGGAACCTACCTCCGTGCGCAGTCCCTCCGGCCGCATCAGCCGCAGCAGCGGTGGCAGGCTGAACAGGGTCACCGCCAGGACGACCGCGGCGCCGATGCCGGTCATGGTCAGGACGCCGGCCCAGTCGACGCCGACCGGGGTGTTCGTCATCTTCAGCAGTACCGTGCCCAGGGTCAGGCCCACCACCGTGGCCAGCAACAGGCCGAGCGCGATGCGAATCGCCGTCTGCCACAGCACCGACAGGCTGAGCGTGCGCCGCCGGGTGCCGAAGGCGACCAGGGCCGACAGCAGCTTCTTCCGCTCGCGCAACTGCTCCAACTGCGAGACCAGCAAGCTGACCCCGATCAGCGCCAGTACGCACGCCGCCCCGACGAACAGACCGGTGCGGATGGCGTCGAACCGGCCGACCCGCTCGTTTCCGCCCAGGTCACGGTGTCCGCCAGCGGATCGATGCCCGCCGCGGCGGTCCGTACCGGTCGTGCACGTCCGCCACCGACTCGTCCAGCTTGAGGAAGGCGTGGCCGGTCAGGGCCGGCGCGAGCGCGTCCGGCATCGCCTTCGGGGTGAACAGGAAGCCGCCCCGGTCGGTCCCGGCCAGCAGGCCCTAGCGCGGCTTCGCCGCCTTCACGCCCTGCGGCACCGTCCAGGGGATCTCCTTGCTCTTCGGGACGCCCTCGTACGAGGGGTCCACGTAGAACTTCCGGCCCGGCGCGGCCAGCTCGCCATGTCCTCCTCGCCGTCCCACTCGGCGCCGTGGACGACGAACACGTCCCCGTCGGTGCAGGAGTCGATGCGGGCCATCCGCCCGCGGCGACGCGCAATCGCCCACGGTCACCGTCGTACCGTGCTCCGGGTCCTTGCAGCGGTCGCCGAGGTAGCCCTCGGAGTAGCCGTAGACCGCGTTCACGCCCTTGGTGTCCCGGAGCTTGTCGGCCGCCGTAGCCACCAGCAGGTCGCTCGGCAGGACGACCTCCATCTGTGCCTGCGCGAGGTCCCGCCCGGTGGACCTGGTGTAGTCGTCGTCCACGCCGACGAACAGCATCTGCAGCGCGATCGCCCCGCGACGGCCACCGCGATGCCGTTGACCATCCGGGCCGCCGTACCGCTGCTCATCTGCAGCCTGCGCACGGCGAGCTGCCAGGCCACGCCGCCCGAGCCGAGCCGGGCGACGACGGTCTCCACGATCCACGGCAGCAGCGCGGTCACGCCCACCAGGAGCAGGACGACGCCCCCGGTCACCAGGTACTGGTTGAAGTCGCCGTTGTCCCGCCCGTTGCCGATCATCGGGTAGAGCATCGCGAGACCGGCCAGCGGCAGCAGCAGCCGCCACCACAGGCGGCGCCGCGCCGGCCGGCCCGCGCGGACCACGCCGAGCGGTTCGATGACCACCCCGCGCAGCGCGGACAGCGTCACCAGCACCGCCGCCGCCGGTACCGCGACGCCGACCAGCAGGGCCAGCAGCGGCGACGGGTTGAGGTAGCTCGGGAACACACTGATGCGGAAGACCTCGGCGGTGCCCGCGAGCCGGCGTCCGATCATGAAGAACACGGCGCCGAAGACCAGCCCCAGCACGGCGCCCGCCATCGCCTCGCCCGCGGCGATCCGCCGGGTCATACCGCCGTCCGAGCCCACCAGCCGCAGCGCGGCGAGCCGCCGGTCCCGCCGCTCGCCGCCGAACCGCACGGCCGCGGCGATGAAGACCGCGACCGGCGTCAGCAGCACCGCGAAGACCACGAGGATCAGCAGGAGCAGCACAGGGTCGGACCGCTCGGACGACGGATTCGGATTCCCGAACCGGTCGATACGGGCGATCGAGCCCCCGTCGATGTGCGGCGCGAGGTCGTCGGCGCCCCGGTAGAAGGCGAGTTCGGCCGAGCCGATCAGCCCGCTCTCCCCGATGGTGCCGACGATCCGGTCCGGCAGCCGCTCGCGCAGCAGCGCGCCGGAGTCCGACTCCAGCAGCTTCTTCAGCGCGGGGAGACCACCATCTCCCCCGACCGCGGGGAACTTCTCCACCCCGGCGGCAGCGGCGCCGCTGCGCCCCTCGGGATCCAGGGCCCGGCCCCGGACGCTGTCGTCGCGGAAGTCCGAGCCGACCTCGGCGACCACGAGGGTGTCGTCCGCCTTCGGCAGCTGCTCGGAGGAGAAGGTGATGTCGGTACGGGCCGCCTCCCCGGTCGTGCCGGACGGCGAGCGCGTTCGGGATCGCCGTCGTCAGCAGGAGCAGCGCAACGCCGAGTCCGACACCGACGGCCGTCAGCACGGCCCGGGTCCAGCCCTCGCGCCCGCCGGTGAAGGCGAAGCGGGCGCCCATGGCCAGGTCCCGGGCCCACTGTCGCACGCTCATACGACCCGCTCCATGTCCCGGGACTTGCCGTCCCGTACGACGATCTCGCGGTCGGGTAGGCGGCCACCCGTGCCTCGTGGGTGACGAGGACGACGGCGGCGTTGGTGGAGCGGGCGGCGTCCGTGAGGAGTTCCATCACACGCTCGCCGTTGAGGGGAGTCCAGCGCGCCGGTCGGTTCGTCGGCGAAGAGCACACGCGGGTTGGTCACCAGCGACCGCGCCACCGCGACCCGCTGGCCCTGGCCGCCGGAGACCTCGCCAGGCCGCTTTTGCGCAGGTCGTCGACCTCCAGGCGCTCCATCCAGGTCAGCGCGGCCCGCTCGGCCTCCTTGCGGGAGGTGCCGTTCAGCCGCAGCGGGAGGGCGACGTTCTCGACGCAGGTCAGCTCCGGCACGAGCTGCCCGAACTGGAACACGAACCCGAAGTCCGAGCGGCGCAGCGCACTGCGCTGGGCGTCGTTCATGGCGGACAGCTCACGCCCGTTGTACGTGATCGTCCCCGAGTCGGGCGGCACGATGCCGGCCAGGCAGTGCAGCAGCGTCGACTTGCCGGACCCGGAGGGGCCCATCACGGCGACGACCTCGCCGGGGTGGATGGAGAACTCCGCGCCGTCGAGGGGGCGAGGGTCGGGCCGTAAGCCTTGCGCAGCTGCTCGGCCGAGAGCAGCGAACCTGCGGGAGGAGTCATCAGGCCACCGCCTCACTGGAGCTTGTCGAGGCGCGCCGCGGTCGCTCCAGCCACCGCAGGTCGGCCTCCAGATGGAACAGGGCGTGGTCGCAGATGAGCTGGTCGGCGAGATCGCCCTTGCGCTTGCGGTCGGTGAGGATCCGCATGCTGCGCAGATGCTCCCGAGCGCTGCGTGTCGAGGATGTCGGCGGCGTCGCGGTGGGTGAGCAGCGCGAGGACGACCTTGGTGTAGAGCGTCGACTGGAGGTACGGCTCGGGCTTCTCCGGCGTGGCGAGCCACTGCTGTACGTCGGTGATCCCCGCGTCGGTGATCGCGTACCGCTTGCGCTCGGGACCGCCGCCCGCCTCGATGCCGTCGACGACGACGAGGCCGTTCTTCAGCAGGCGGGACATCGTCGAGTAGACCTGGCCGTAATGCAGCGGCCGGTCGTGACCGAACTTCTCGTCGAAGGCGCGCTTCAGGTCGTAACCGTGGCGCGGCCCGGACTCCAGGAGTCCCAGGAGGGTGTGACCGATGGACATGCCGAGCACTCTACACACGGTGTATACGCGTCATGTATACGCCCGGTGCAGAGATCGTGGCGAGGGGTACGGGGCCGCAGGTCGGGGGCGATTGTCACGGTTCCATGACGACGGAGGCCGCGCCTCCGCATGACGCGGTGGCGCGGCCTGTCCGGCTTCCTCACGACGGTGGCGTGGGCCCGGGTCCCCGGACCCCTGGGCGGACGCCCTCGGCGGGGCAGCGGTCCCGCGTCCCCGGGCAGCCGGCCCGCCTCCGCCAGCGCCCCTGCGGAGCAGGAACTCGATCTGGGCGTTGGCCGAGCGCAGCTCGTCGCCCGCCCAGCGGGCCAGCGCCTCGTACACCTGCGGGTCCAGCCGCAGCAGCACCTGCTTGCGCTGCTGCTGCGGCCGACGCTTCGGGGCCGGGCCCTCGGCCGGGGAGCCCTCGGCCGGGGGAGCCCTCGGACGGGGTCGTCACTGGTAGAGCGTCCCCGTGTTCAGGACCGGCTGGGCGGCGCGGTCCCCGCAGAGCACGACCATCAGGTTGGACACCATCGCCGCCTTGCGCTCGTCGTCCATCTCCACGATGCCCTGCTCGCTGATCCGGGCGAGCGCCGCCTCGACCATGCCGACCGCGCCGTCCACGATCTGCCGCCGGGCCGCGACCACCGCGCCGGCCTGCTGCCGCTGGAGCATCGCCGAGGCGATCTCCGGGGCGTACGCGAGGTGCGTGAAGCGGGACTCGATGATCTGCACACCGGCCGCCTCCACGCGCGCGTGCAGCTCGACGGCGAGCTTCTCGGTGATCTCCTCGGCGTTGCCGCGCAGCGAGAGGCCGTCCTCGTCGTGGGCGTCGTAGGGGTACTCGATGGCGATGTGCCGCACGGCCGCCTCGGTCTGGGTGGAGACGAACTCGATGTAGTCGTCCACCTCGAAGGTGGCCTGCGCGGTGTCCTCCACCCGCCACACCACGACGGCGGCCAGCTCGATGGGGTTGCCGTAGGCGTCGTTCACCTTCAGGACGGCCGTCTCGTGGTTGCGTACCCGCGTCGAGATCTTGGTGCGCGAGGTGAAGGGGTTCACCCAGCGCAGCCCGTCCTGCCGGATCGTGCCCCGGTAGCGCCCGAAGAGCTGGACCACCCGGGCCTCGCCCGGCGCCACCATGTTCAGCCCGCACATCGCGAGGAACGCGGCCAGGGCGACCACGATGCCCGCGACGATCAGCGCGGCCTTCGCTCCGGCCGTCGCGGTCGCCGTCGCGGTGGCGATCAGGCCGGCGCCGACGAGCAGCCCGACCAGCCCCAGCAGCAGCGCGAGGCCACCACCGATGCTGTGCGCCTGCATCTCGCGCACCCGTGGCGCCGGCATCTCGGGTACGTCGGCGGTGACCTGCGAAGTGTCGTGCGTGTCGTGTGTGGACATGGGTGATCCCCCGTTCCGGCCGGGCGCGCTCGCGCTCGCTCGGCGTCTATCGTCGGTCTAGCTAAGTGATATCACTTTACCCGCGAATGACAACCTTGAACCCCCCTCGTACGTCGGTTCCATAGGAGCGGGTGCTGATTCTCACGTCCGTACAAGGCCGGATCGGCAGCCGTTTGTCATATCTCCCGGTGTTAGCTTTCTGAGCTGACCTGAGCGACGAACCTGTGTGACACGTGAGCGAGACGTGGTCACAGATGAACGAAGCGGAGCGGATCGGACCCATGGGACGAGCGGAAGAGAGAAAGCGCGACAGCGCGGTGGCCGCCGCGCGGCGCCGAAACGCCGCCGTTCGCGGGAGCGGGCGGGAGCGGTAAGAGCGGCATACGCAGGCTGTTCACCTGGAAGAAGATCCTCGGGACCTTCTTCGGCCTCTGCCTGCTCGGTATGGGCGCCTTCATCGTCCTGTACATGGTGATCGACATCCCCGAAGGGAACCCCGAGGCGGAGCTGCAGAGCAACGTCTACAAGTACAGCGACGGCAGCATCATGGCCCGTGACGGCGAGCGCAACCGCGAGATCGTCGACCTGGCCAAGGTGCCCAAGGAGGTCCAGCGCACCTTCGTCGCCGCCGAGAACAAGACCTTCTACAAGGACGCCGGCGTCGACCTCAAGGGCACCGCGCGCGGTGTGCTCAACACGCTCTCCGGCAAGGGCGCGCAGGGCGGTTCGACGATCACCCAGCAGTACGTGAAGAACTACTACCTGTCCCAGGAACAGACGGTCTCGCGCAAGCTGAAGGAACTGGTCATCTCCCTGAAGCTGGACCGGGAGAAGTCCAAGGACTACATCCTCGCCGGCTACATCAACACCAGCTACTACGGCCGCGGCGCCTACGGCATCCAGGCCGCCGCCCAGGCCTACTACCGCGTCGACGCCGAGGACCTGACGGTCGAGCAGGGCGCGTACCTCGCCGCGCTGCTCCAGGCGCCCAACCAGTACGACTGGGCGATCGCCAGCGACACCAGCAAGAAGCTGGTCCAGGAGCGCTGGAACTACGTGCTGAACAACATGGTCGAGCAGAAGTGGCTGGGCCGAGCCGACCGCCAGAACATGAAGTTCCCGGAGCCCGAGGCGCCCAAGCCGGTGCAGGGGATGGAGGGCCAGACCGGGTACCTGGTGGACGCGGCCGAGTTCACGCTGAAACAGCGGCTCGTCGCCCAGGGCACCGCCGAGGACATGGAGCAGGCCAAGGCCCTGGTGGACCTCGGCGGCTACACCGTCACGCTCAACATCGACAAGAAGAAGCAGGCGGAGCTGGAGAAGGCGGTCAAGGCCAAGCTCACCAGCAAACTGGACCCCGAGAAGCGCGCGGTCGACGCGGACGTCCAGGCCGGCGCCGTCTCGGTCGACCCGAAGACGGGCGCGGTCCTGGCGATGTACGGCGGCGTGGACTATCTGAAGCACTTCACGAACAACGCCACCCGCGACGACTACCAGCCCGCCTCCACCTTCAAGCCGGTGATCCTCGCCGCGGCCGTGGAACAGGACGCCGAGACCCAGGACGGCGTGCCGATCACGGCCAACACGATCTACGACGGCACGAGCGAGCGCCCCGTGATGGACGGCGACCGCGAGGTCGGCTTCGCACCCCCAACGAGGACGACAAGAGCTACGGCGACGTCACCGTCCAGGAGGCGATGAACAAGTCCGTCAACTCCGTCTTCGCGCAGATGGGCATCGACGTCGGGATGTCCGAGGTCATCAAGACCGCGGGCGAACTCGGCATGGACACCGAGGGCGTGGAGGCCGTGCCCGCCCAGACCCTCGGCAGTATGGGCGCGAGCCCGCTGGAGATGGCCGGCGTCTACGCCACCCTCGACAACCACGGCAAGAAGGTCACCCCGGCCGTCGTGAAGTCGATCGAGCACAAGGACCGCAGGATCGAGCTCCCCGACCCGATCGGCGAGCAGGTCATCGGCCGCGAGGCCGCCGACACGGTGACCTCCGTACTGACCGGTGTGGTCGACGACGGTACGGCCAGGCAGTCCGTGCGGGAGAACCCGCTGCGCGACGGCCAGCAGGTCGCCGGCAAGACGGGTACGTCCGACAACAACAAGTCGGCCTGGTTCACCGGCTTCACGCCCGGCCTGGTCACCTCGGTCGGCCTGTTCGGCGAGGACGACAAGGCACCGCACCCGCAGGTCCCGATGTACGAGGCGGGCGGAGTGCCCCGCGTCAACGGCGGTGGCTTCCCGCGGAGATCTGGGCGGCGTACACCTTCGGTGTCATGGACGAGGTCACTGAGTTCGACCTGGAGACCAAGCAGGGCGCCGCGGTGAAGCCGAGCAAGTCGCCGTCGGCCCCCGAGTCGCCGACCCAGTCGCCGTCCGACGAGCCGACGACCCAGGAGCCGACGACCGACGAGCCGACGACCCAGGAGCCGACGACCGACGAGCCGACGACCGACGAGCCGACGACCGAGGAGCCGTCGCAGTCCCCGTCGAACAGCCCGTCGACCGAACCGCCGACCGGCGGCGAGTCCACGGAGCCGGAGAACCCGCTGTTCCCGGACGGGGACCGGCAGGAGCGGTAACCGACGGCAGGAACGCGCGAAGGGCGCCCGGTGACCTCTACCGGGCGCCCTTTCGCGGGTACGTGCCTCACCCCGGTTCAGCTCGAACCAGACCACCTTCCCGGTGCTCAGCCGCGTCGCTCCCCAGCGCCGGGCCAGCCGGTTCACCAGAGTACAGCCCGCGACCGCCCTCGTCGGTCGCCCGTGCCTGCCGCAGCCGCGGCAACTGCGGCACGTCGTCGCCGACCTCGCAGCGCAGCACGTCCGTGCGCAGCAGCCGCAGTGTGACCGGCTTGGTGGCGTACCGCACGGCGTTGGTCACGACCTCGCTGACCAGCAGCTCCACCGAGTCCGTGAGGTCCTCCATGCCCCAGCGGGCGAGGGCGCGCCGGGCCAGGCGCCGGGCCCGGCCGGGGGCCGCGTCCTCGGGCTCCAGGAACCAGTACGCCACGTCGCTGGGCGCGATGCCGTCGAAGCGGGCGGCGAGCAGTGCGATGTCGTCGTCCCGGTCGCCCGGGCCGAGCATGTCCAGCACCTCGTCGCACAGGGCTTCCAGGGGGCGGCGGATGGTCCGGACCGGTGAGCTGCGCGGTCGCCGCGAGGCGCTCCCGCAACTGCTCTATGCCGGTCCACACGTCGCGCAGCCGGGACTCGACCAGCCCGTCCGTGTAGAGGAGCAGGGTCGCGCCGGCGGGGGCGTCCAGCTCGACGGCCTCGAAGTCCACGCCACCGACCCCGATGGGCGCGCCCGCGGGCACCCGCAGCACCTCGGCATGGCCGCCCAGGTGCAGCAGCACGGGCGGCGGGTGTCCGGCGTTGGCGACGGTGATGCGGTGCGATACCGGGTCGTACACGGCGTACAGGCAGGTCGCCATGCGGTCGGTGCCCAGGCGCTGGGCCTGCTCGTCGAGGTGGTGGAGCACCTCCTGCGGGGGCAGGTCGAGCCCGGCCAGGGTCTGCGCGGTGGTCCGCAGCTGGCCCATGATGGCCGCCGACGTCATGGAGTGGCCCATGACGTCCCCGACGACCAGCGCGACCCGGCTGCCGGGCAGCGGGATGGCGTCGTACCAGTCGCCGCCGACCCGCGCCGTCTCGGCGGCCGGGAGGTAGCGGGAGGCCAGCCGGACGCCGGTGCAGCGCGGCAGGTTCTCCGGGAGCATCGTGCGCTGCAACTCGTCGGCGATGTACGCCTCACGCCCGTACAGCACCGCCTTGTCGATGCCGAGGGCGCTGTGCGTGGCGAGCTGGGCGGCGACCAGCAGGTCGTCGGCCTCGAAGGCGACGCGCTCCGGGCCGCGCAGGAACAGGGCTGCCCCGATCACCGGCGCCGGCCGCGCAGCGGCGCGAGGATCGCCCGCCGGCCGTCGGGTACGGCGAAATCCCGCCCGTCGCCGAGCAGTTCGGGCAGGGCGGCGCGGGCGGCGGGCGTGTCCGTGAAGACCGGTCGCACCCCGCGCAGCACCTCGGCGAGCGCGCTGCCCGGCCGCACCTCGCACAGTTCGGAGCCGACCGTGTCCAGCTCGGTGGGCTCGGGCTGGGCCGCGGCGTGAAGCCGCTCTCGGTGTCCCGCTCGGCCGGTATCCGGTCGGTGCGGCGCAACCGCAGCACGAGGGGGCCGGTGGGCCGTTCGTCGCCGACCGGCAGCGGCTCGCGCAGGTACACGAGGATCGCGTCCGCGAACGTCGGCACGGTGGCCCGGCACAGCCCCATCACGATCTCGTCGAGGTCCATGCCCCGGGCGATCCGCCGGGTCGCGGCTCCCACGAACCGCAGCCGGTCACCGTCCCGCCGCATGGGCGTGGGCTGTCCCGGCGTGGTGGGCTGCCCGGTACGGCGGTCCGGTTCCAGCGGCGCGCCACGGCGCTCCGCCCCCGCCGGTGTCCCGGAACCGGGCACGGCTCCGGGGACGGTTCCCGCTCCGGTCTGCGCGCCGCCGGGCTGGGCCGGGACGCCGTCGGACGTGGGCCGCGGGCGGTGCGTGTCGGGCTCGGCGGCCTGCTCGGCGCCGGGCTGGGAGTGCTCGAAGGCGCCGGAGGAGTCCGCGCCCGCGGTGGGCGGCGTCTCCCCGGTGCGCCCCTGTGCCGGTAACGCGGCCCCGGGGGCGCGTGGCGGCACGGGGGTACGCAGGAGCGCCCCGCGGGATCCGCGGGGTCGCCGCCCGTCGGGGGGCGGTCGAAGGAGGTCGGGTGCTCCGTCACGCGTGTCGAATCCATCCGTCCGGGACTGCGCGCGGCGCGTGCAGTTCGTCCCGCAGAAATCCCGATACCCGGAATGCATGCCCCGGGAACGGGATCGCCGCGTGGTCAGAAGCTGTTCCAGTGTCACCGGCGGACCGTCTGCGGCCCGTATCCGTGTCGCCCTCGTACCTCTCGCTCACGTCCTGCCGCCCCTCGGTGACGATCGGTCAAGCACAGCGCACTCTCCGCCGGTTGGTGCCGCGCTCCCTTGCGGAGGACGATCCTACGTTTCCTGCCCGGGGGCGTATCAAGGGTCTCATGAGGACACGTGCGCGGGCGTGCGGTCCCAGTCCCCGGGCAGCGACGGTACCGGCCAGGACGGATCCGGGCGCCAGTGTTCCCAGCCGTCCGCGAACGGGGAGCCCCAGGCGCGGATCTCCGCCACCGCGGCACGCCCCGGCCTTCCGCACCCGCTCGGCGAGCCGGGTGTCCATCAGCCGGTCCCGCTGGGCCTGGGCGAACTCGTCCTCGTCCCGCCAGTGCCAGGTGCGGTCCGGGTGGACGGAGATGTCCAGGAAGTGGTCCTCGGAGTCCACCCCGCCCTCCCAGCGGGTCAGCGGCTCCTCCAGGTTCACGTACCAGTTCTTGAACCGCCAGCCCGGATCCCAGAACAGCCACACCGACCAGGGCTGGCCGGGCCGGGCCAGCTTCAGCACTCCCGTGCCGAACCACCCGGTCGCGCTGCACGGTGCGCGGTTTGGTGTAGCGCGAGACCAGCGGCTCCAGGTGCACGGGCGTGCCGTCGGCGAGTACCGGCTTCACGCAGTCGGTGCCGGGGGCCAGCCACACGGCGAGCAGGTCGGCGTCGTCCCGTACGACGGTGACGGGGCGCACGATGTGGAGGTGCGGGCCGCCGTTCTCCCGGTACCGCCACAGGATCCGACTGCCGGGCGCCCAGTACCCCGCCGGGGCCGCCGGACCGTCCCCCTCGGCCCCCGCTTCCGTCGCCGCGCTCACCGCTTCACCGTCTGCCATGGACAGATATTAGGTGCCCTTGCCACCTGACGCGCCGGTGATCGCGGACGAGCGTCCACGTACACGAGCGTTCGCGGGCGCTCACGACGGCCGTCCGGTCACGGGTGGGTCATCCGCAGCACGTCCAGCGCCTCGTCCAGCTGCTCGTTCGTGAGGTCGCCGCGCTCGACGTAGCCGCCCTCCAGCACGACCTGACGGATCGTCTTCCGCTCGGCCAGCGCCTTCTTGGCGACCTTGGCGGCCTCCTCGTACCCGATGTACTTGTTGAGCGGCGTGACGACGGAGGGGGACGACTCGGCGTACTCGCGGGCCCGGTCCCGGTGGGCGACGACGCCGTCGACGGTGCGGTCCGCGAGCAGCCGCGAGACGTTGGCGAGCAGCCGGATCGACTCCAGTACGTTCTTGGCGATGACCGGCAGCATGACGTTCAGCTCGAAGTTCCCGGCCGCTCCGCGGCGGCGACCGTCGCGTCGTTGCCGGTGACCTGGGCGGCGACCATGAGGACCGCCTCCGGGATCACGGGGTTGACCTTGCCGGGCATGATGGACGACCCCGGCTGGAGGTCGGGCGGGAAATCTCCGCCAGCCCCGTCCGCGGCCCGGACGCCATCCACCGCAGGTCGTTGGCGATCTTCGTCAGGCCGACGGCGATGGTCCGCAGCTGCCCGCTCGTCTCGACGATGCCGTCCCGGGCGCCCTGCGCCTCGAAGTGGTCGCGCGCCTCGGTCAGCGGCAGCCCCGTCGCGCGGGCCACCTCCTCGATCACGGCGGCGGAGAAGCCGGGCGGGGTGTTGATGCCGGTGCCGACCGCGGTGCCGCCCAGCGGCAGCTCGGCGAGGCGGGGAGGGACGCCTGAAGCCGCTCGATGCCGTACCGCACCTGGGCGGCGTATCCGCCGAACTCCTGCCCCAGGGTGACCGGCGTGGCGTCCATGAGGTGCGTACGCCCGGACTTCACCACGTCGGCGAACTCGCCGGCCTTGCGCTCCAGGGCGCCGGCGAGGTGGTCGAGGGCCGGGATCAGGTCACGGGTGACGGCGGCGGTGGCGGCGATGTGGATGGAGGACGGGAAGACGTCGTTGGACGACTGGGAGGCGTTGACGTGGTCGTTGGGGTGCACGTCCCGGCCGAGCCGCTCGGTGGCGAGGGTGGCGACGACCTCGTTGGTGTTCATGTTGGACGAGGTCCCCGACCCCGTCTGGAACACGTCCACGGGGAAGTGCTCGTCCCACTTCCCTCGGCGACCTCCCCGGCCGCCGCCTGGATCGCGCCGGCGACGTCCTTGTCCAGGACGCCCAGCTCGGCGTTGACCTTGGCGGCCGCGCCCTTGATCCGGGCGAGCGCCTCGATGTGGGCGCGCTCGATGCGCTGCCCGGACACGGGGAAGTTCTCCACGGCCCGCTGCGTCTGGGCACGCCACTTGGCGTGGGCGGGAACCCGCACCTCACCCATGGAGTCGTGCTCGGTGCGGTACTCGGTCCTGTCCTGCTCGTCGGCCATCGACGATCACCTCCACGTGTTCACAGCGTCCTGGATGCGACCACTGTTCCCCGTGGAGGTGAACCGTCACCGGCCGGGCTCAGGCGAGCCCGGGCCCCCGCACCGGAATGCTCGTGAACGTCGGCGCCGGCGCCGGGTCCTGGAAGAAGTCGTTGCCCTTGTCGTCCACCACGATGAACGCCGGGAAGTCCTCGACCTCGATCTTCCAGACCGCCTCCATGCCGAGCTCCTCGTACTCGACGACCTCGACCTTCTTGATGCAGTCCTGGGCGAGGCGCGCCGCCGGACCGCCGATGGAGCCGAGGTAGAAGCCGCCGTGCGCGTCGCACGCGTCGGTGACCTGCTTGCTGCGGTTGCCCTTGGCCAGCATCACCTTGGAGCCGCCCGCCGCCTGGAACTGCTCGACGTAGGAGTCCATGCGCCCGGCGGTCGTCGGACCGAAGGACCCGGAGGCGTACCCCTCGGGAGTCTCGCCGGACCGGCGTAGTACACCGGGTGGTCCTTCAGGTACTGCGGCATCTCCTCGCCCGCGTCCAGCCGCTCCTTGATCTTGGCGTGCGCGATGTCGCGGGCCACGACCAGCGGGCCGGTCAAGGAGAGCCGGGTCTTGACGGGGTGTTTGGTCAGCTCGGCGAGGATGTCGTCCATCGGCTGGTTCAGGTCGACCTTGACGACGTCACCGGCCTCGTCGAGGTGCTCGTCCGTCGTCTCCGGCAGGAACCGCGCGGGGTCGGTCTCCAGCTGCTCCAGGAAGACGCCCTCGGCGGTGATCTTCGCGACCGCCTGGCGGTCCGCCGAGCAGGACACGGCGATGGCGACCGGGCAGGACGCCCCGTGCCGGGGCAGCCGCACCACGCGCACGTCGTGGCAGAAGTACTTGCCGCCGAACTGCGCGCCGATGCCGATCTTCTGGGTCAACTCGAAGACCTTCTCCTCCAGGTCCTGGTCCCGGAAACCGTGCCCGAGCTCCGAACCCTCGGCGGGGATCTCGTCCAGGTAGTGCGCGGAGGCGTACTTCGCGGTCTTCAGCGCGTACTCGGCCGACGTACCGCCGACCACGATCGCCAGGTGGTACGGCGGGCAGGCGGCCGTGCCCAGCGAGCGGATCTTCTCCTCCAGGAACTTCATCATGGAGGCCTCGTTCAGGACGGCCTTCGTCTCCTGGTAGAGGAACGACTTGTTGGCGGAGCCGCCGCCCTTCGCCATGAAGAGGAACTTGTAGGCGCCGCCGTCGGTCGCGTACAGCTCGATCTGGGCCGGGAGGTTGGAGCCGGTGTTCTTCTCCTCCCACATGGTGAGCGGAGCCATCTGCGAGTAGCGCAGGTTCAGGTTCTTGTACGCGTCGTAGATGCCCCGGCTCAGGGCCTCCTCGTCGCCGCCCGCCGTCAGGACGTTCTGGCCGCGCTTGCCCATGACGATCGCCGTGCCGGTGTCCTGGCACATGGGCAGCACGCCCGCCGCCGCGATGTTCGCGTTCTTCAGCAGGTCCAGCGCCACGAACTTGTCGTTGCCCGACGCCTCGGGGTCGTCGATGATCCGGCGCAGCTGCGCCAGGTGGGCCGGGCGCAGGTAGTGCTGGATGTCGTGGATGGCCTCCTCGGCCAGCTTGCGCAGCGCCTCGGGCTCCACCTTGAGGAAGGTCCGCCCGTCGGCCTCGAAGGTGGAGACACCCTCGGAGGTCACCAGCCGGTACGGAGTGGTGTCCTCTCCCTGGGGGAGCAGATCGGTGTACGCGAACTCAGGCATCTCGCCCATTCCTCACTCGGCATCACGCGCGGCTGGATTCCTCAGCAACGACGGCTCGCCTCCATTGGCAGCGTCCACCAGCGTAAAACCTGCCGCCGGCGACGAGCTTGTGAGGTAAGGCTCAGTAGGGCGCGCACAGAGTTGGGCACTGAGCCGCGCGCAGAGTTGGGCACTGAGTTGTGCACTGAGTTGAGACAGGTTGTCCACAGGGGTAGTCGCGATCTATCGCGTTTCGGTACGCTGCTGCCGTGGACCTTCAGAAGCACGCCCGACCGCAGGACGCCGGCACCGCACGGCACCGCGGCGCCCGTCTCCGAGATGCGCGCCTCGGACGCCGACCGTGACCGCGTCACCGACATGCTGCGCGAGGCCCTCGCCGAGGGACGGCTCACCGCCGAGGAGCACGCCGAGCGCGTCGAGGGCGTGCTGGCCGCCAGGACGGTCGGTGCGCTGGACGTCTTCGTGCAGGACCTGCCCGCCGCGCACACCGGGCGGGGCCCGGGCGCCGCCCCGGCCCCCAACCGCCCCACCGCCGGCGCCATCCCGGCCGAGGCCGACGAGAACCTGGTGGCGGTGTTCAGCAGCGCGGTCCGCAAGGGCCGCTGGCGGGCGAGCCGCCGCATCCACGCGTACGCGGTGTTCGGCAGCGTCGAGATAGACCTCAGCGAGGCGGTCTTCGAGCACCAGCAGGTCGTGATCAAGGCGTTCTCGGTCTTCGGCAGCGTCGAGGTGCGCGTCCCGGAGAACGTGTCGCTGCGCGGCGCGGGCGGCGGCGTGCTCGGCAGCTTCGAGGTCCACACACTCGACTCGGCCGAGGCGGAGGCCCCCGTCATCTACGTGGACGGCTGGGCGGTGCTGGGCAGCGTCGAGGCGCGTCCCAAGCGCGGCAGGGTCGTCGCGGACATCCTCGACCGGGTGCACCGCAAGGTCGACAAGGGTTTGCGCAAGCACTTGTAGCGCGGCACCGGCGGCGGTTGGAAACCCAGTGCATAGGCGCGCGTACAACGGGTAAGCCTTGACGCATCGTCTCTCGCTCGCGAAGCCGTCGTCAGGAGTAGACCGTGCTGCAACCGCCGCATTCGTCCCTGCAGGTAGCCGCCGTTCCGGCCCAGCGGGTGCCCGTGCGGGACAGGGACCAAGACGCTCCCTGGCACACCGAGGCGGTGTGCCGGCGCGACGAGGCCGGACTGTTCTTCGCACCCTCCAAGGAACCCACCGCCGCCCGCCTCTCCCGCGAGGAGGCGGCCAAGCGCGTCTGCGCGCGCTGTCCGGTCATGGTCGAGTGCCGCGAGCACGCCCTCCTGCAGCCCGAGCCCTACGGTGTCTGGGGCGGCCTCACCGCCGCCGAACGCCGCGTGGTCCTCGCGAGGCGCCGCCGCCGCGAGGTGGAACTGAAGAACGCCGCCCGCACGACGGGCCGCATAGCGGCGGCCGGCTGAACACGAACGCGACAAGGGCGCCCCCCTCCGCACAGGGGGCGCCCGTGTCATGCCGTGGGGGCTGAGTGCCCCGAAGGGGCGCGGGGCTGTGTCCGATCTGCGGCTCCGCCGCGCGGGCGCGACCAGCGGTGCCTTTTCATGCCGCGGGCCTAGTCGAGCCAGGGGCGCGGGGCTGTGTCCGATCTGCGGCTCCACCGCGCGGGCGCGACCAGCGGTGCCTTTTCATGCCGCGGGCCTAGTCGAGCCAGGGGCGCGGGGAACTGCGCGACCAGCCACAGCGCGCCCGCACTCGCCACGAGACAGGAACCCCCACCTCAGAGGGGCGCCCCGCACAACCGACGGAGTCACTTCGCCCGGTCGAAGTCCACCGCGCTGTACGCCCGCAGCTTGCTCAGCCGGTGCTCGGAGTCGATCCGCCGCACCGTGCCCGACTTGGACCGCATGACGATCGAGTCGGTCGTGGCGGTCTCGGACCGGTACCGCACCCCGCGCAGCAGCTCACCGTCGGTGATGCCGGTCGCGACGAAGAAGACGTTGTCCCCGGAGACCAGGTCGTCGGTGGTCAGCACGCGGTCCAGGTCGTGCCCGGCGTCGATCGCGCGCTGCCGCTCCTCGTCGTCCTTGGGCCACAGCTTGCCCTGGATGGTGCCGCCCAGACACTTCACGGCGCAGGCCGAGATGATGCCCTCCGGCGTGCCGCCGACGCCGAGCAGCAGGTCGATGCCGGTGCCCTCGCGCAGCGCCAGGATCGAGCCGGCCACGTCGCCGTCGGAGATCAGCTTGATGCGGGCGCCGGTGTCCCGGACCTCCTTGATGAGGCTCTGGTGCCGGGGCCGGTCGAGGATGACGACGGTGACGTCCTCGGGGGTGCGCCGCTTGGCCTTGGCGATCCGGCGGATGTTCACGGACACCGGCGCGTTGATGTCGACGAAGTCGGCGGCCTCCGGTCCGGTGACCAGCTTGTCCATGTAGAAGACCGCGGACGGGTCGAACATGGAGCCCCGCTCGGCGGCGGCCAGCACCGCGATGGCGTTGGTCATGCCGTTGGCGGTCAGCGTGGTGCCGTCGATCGGGTCGACGGCGATGTCGACCTCGGCCCCGGTCCCGTCGCCGACCCGCTCCCCGTTGAAGAGCATCGGGGCCTCGTCCTTCTCGCCCTCGCCGATGACGACGACGCCGTTCATCGAGACGGTGTGGACGAGGGTCCGCATGGCACGCACCGCGGCGCCGTCGGCGCCGTTCTTGTCGCCGCGCCCGACCCACCGGCCGGCGGCCATCGCCGCGGCTTCGGTGACCCGCACGAGTTCCATGGCGAGGTTGCGGTCGGGGGCCTCTGAGGGGACGTCCAGTTCGGACGGCAGATGATGCTCGGTCATCGGAGCGCACCTTTCTGATACGACGACGGCCGGATGAGGGTGTGAGCCGCACTCTATCGTCAGTCCGACAAAATGAGCAGGGGACCCCACGTATGAGCGGATCAGGCACCTGCGACGATAGGGGGCGTGGCAGGTATGCAAGGCAAGCAGAAGTCGGCCCGGGACATGATCCTCTCCCTCGGGCTCATCGTGCTCGCGGCGGGCGTGATCTGGATCTTCATTCCGCACGACGACGGCGAGCCCCCCGTCAAGCGGGTGGACTACCGGGTCGAGCTGCTGACCGCGCAGCGCGCGGCGTCGTATCCGGTGGCGGCGCCGGAGGGCCTCTCCGAGGACTGGAAGCCGACCTCCGTCCGCTTCCGGGGTGACGAGTTCGAGGCCTGGCATTTGGGCTTCCGCGCCCCGGACGGCGAGTACGTGGCGGTCGAGCAGTCCACGCAGAAGCCGTCCACGTTCATCGACGACGCCAGCCAGGGAGCACGGGAGACCGAGGCGACTCAGGAGATCGGCGGCCGGACGTGGACCCGGTACACGGGCGGCCGGTACGACGCGCTGGTGCTGCACGACGCGGACGGGATGAAGGGCGCGACGACGGTCGTGGCGGGCACGGGCTCGTTCGACCAGCTGGGCAGGATGGCGGCGGCGCTGAAGCTGACGTGAGCGTCCGCCGCACGCGGACGACGTGACGAAGCCCCCGGCGAGGTGCCGGGGGCTTCGTCACGTCGTCGGACATCGGGGCCGCGCGGCTCAGACCGTGGTGACGACCTGGTCGTACGCCAGGCGCGGGGAGCGCGGGAACCAGGCGTCCGGGCCCGGGCGGCCGATGTTGACGACCATCAGCGGGGTGTGGTCGTCGTCCAGGAACTCCTTGCGGACACCCTCGAAGTCGAGGCCGGTCATCGGGCCGGCGGCGAGACCCGCGGCGCGGACGCCGACGATGAAGTACGCGGCCTGCAGGGCGGCGTTCAGCGTGGCGGCACCCTCGCGGACGGGGCGCTCACTGAAGAAGGCGTCCTTGGCCTGCGGGAAGTGCGGGAAGAGCGCGGGCAGCTCCTCGTGGAACTCGTTGTCCGCCGACAGGATCGCGACCAGCGGGGCGGCGGCCGTCTTGGGCCGGTTGCCCTCGGTCATGTGCCGGACGAGACGCTCACGGGCCTCGGCGGAGCGGACCAGCGTGATGCGCAGCGGCGACTGGTTGAAGGCGGTCGGGCCGTACTTGACCAGGTCGTAGATCGCCTGCACCTGCTCGTCGGTCACCGGCTCGTCGGTGAAGGTGTTCGCGGTGCGGGCCTCGCGGAACAGCAGGTCCTGGGCGGCGGGGTCAAGAACGAGAGACATACGTGATCTTCCTCGGGGTGTGCGTCGGCGCTCCGCGCGATCGGTGGGTGCCGTTGACGGGTACGACGCTACGCGAAAGAAGTTCAAGCTTCAACCAAAGCGGGAACGCGGTGATCCGCTTCACAGTGACGTGAATCACTTGCGAGTGGCGATCACTTTCTCGGTCGGCCGCGGTCGTACAGGGCAGTGCACGCCACTCGCCCCACTCGACCACTCGCACCCAGGGAGCACACCGGACATGACCGCCACCGTGAAGGGCCCGGCCTCCTACTTCCCGTCGATCGAGAAGAAGTACGGCCGCCCGGTCGCGGAGTGGAAGGAACTGATCCGCTCCTCGCCGCTCACCAAGCACATGGAGCTCGTCGCCTGGCTCAAGTCCGAACACTCACTGGGCCACGGACACGCCAACGCGCTCGTCGCGCACACCCTCGCCGAGGACAGCGGGAAGTAGCCCGCCCGTCCCCGCGCGGGCGCGGCTAGCCGTCCTCGTCCTCCGCCCCGGCCTCCTCGGCCAGTGCCGCGTCGAGGCGGGCCCGGGCGCCGTCCAGCCAGCGGCGGCAGACCTTCGCCAGCTCCTCGCCCCGCTCCCACAGGGCGAGGGACTCCTCCAGCGTCGTACCGCCGGCCTCCAGCCGCCGTACGACCTCGATCAACTCGTCCCTCGCCTGCTCGTACCCGAGCGCCTCGGACACGGCCGTCGGCTGCTCCACCTCGCTGGTCATCCACCCACCCTATGCGTCGACTCGTACGGAGAAATCGCCCTCCGAGACGCGTGCGCGCAGCGTCTCGCCCGGCTCCACCTCGCCCGGGTCACGGACGGCGTGGCCGTCGGCCCGCTGCAGCACGGCGTACCCGCGCTTCAGGGGTCGCGGCGGGGAGAGGGCCACCACGCGCGCGTGCGTGTGCGTCAGCTCGGAGTCGGCCCGGTCGAGGTGGTGCCGCAGCGTGCGGCGGCCCCGCTCCAGCAGGGCCGTCACCTGCTCGGCCCGCTCGTCGATCATCCGGTGCGGATCCTGTATCGACGGCCGGGCCAGCGCGTGGGCCAGCCCCCGCTCCTCGCGGTCGACGTACGCCGCCACACAGCGGCGCGCGCGGTCCCGGAGCTGGCGCACCCGCTCGTACTCCTCGCCGACGTCCGGTACGACCTTCTTCGCGGCGTCGGTCGGCGTGGAGGCGCGCAGGTCGGCGACATGGTCGAGGAGCGGATTGTCCGGCTCGTGGCCGATCGCCGAGACGACCGGCGTACGGCAGGCGGCGACCGCCCGGATCAGCTGCTCGTCGGAGAACGGCAGCAGGTCCTCCACGCTGCCGCCACCCCGCGCGACGACGATCACGTCCACGTCGTCCATCGCGTCCAGCTCCTTCACCGCCTGCACCACCTGCGGCACGGCGTGCACGCCCTGCACGGGGACGTTGCGCACCTCGAAGCGGACGGCGGGCCAGCGGTGCCGGGCGTTCTCCAGGACGTCCCGCTCGGCCGCCGACGCCCGCCCGCACACCAGGCCGATCAGCTGCGGCAGGAACGGCAGCGTCTTCTTCCGCTCCGGCGCGAACAGCCCCTCGCGCGCGAGTGTCTTCTTCAGCTGCTCCAGGCGCGCGAGCAGCCCTCGACACCCACCGGCTTGATCTCGGCGGCCCGCAGCGACAGCTGCCCGCGCGGCGCGTACCACTCCGGCTTGGCGTGCACGACGACGCGCGCGCCCTCGCCCACCACGTCCGCCACCGCGTCGAACACCTGCCGGTAGCAGGTCACGCTCACGGAGATGTCGTACGACGGGTCGCGCAGCGTCAGGAAGACGACACCGGCACCCGGCCGCCGCGACAACTGCGTGATCTGACCCTCGACCCACACCGCGCCGAGCCGGTCGATCCAGCCCCCGATCAGCCGGGACACCTCACCCACGGGCAGCGGGCTTTCGGGAGTCGAGTTAACAGCCATGCGCCCGAGCGTAACGGCCGGGTCTGACAACCCACCCCGGCACGCGGCGCCCCCCGCCGGGCCCGGCCCACCTGCCTCACGCCCCCACCGAGCGCCTCCCGCGCGCCTGCACCGCCAGTACCACCAACCCCACCGCCAGCCAGATCGCCCCGGCCACCTGCGCGGTCCACGACGCCTCCCACGATCACCGCGATGGTGATCGCCGCCCCAGCGCCGGAATCAGCGCGTGGCGCCACCAGCTCACCGTGTCACCGAGGCGCCGGACGACGAACCAGCCCACCACGCTCGCGTGGAGCAGCGTGAACGCGGTCAGCGCGCCGACGTCGACAACCGAGACCAGATGGTCGAGACCGTCGTCCCGACGGGCCGCCCACACCGCCGCCGCCATCGTGATCACGGCGGAGACCAGCAGCGCCACGCGCGGAACCCCGGAGTACGTCCGCGACAGCCCTCGGCAGCCGCCGGTCGCGGCCCATCGCGAAGATCAGCCGCCCGGCCGCCGCCTGCCCGGCCAGCGCCGCGAACGCCGCACCGATCGCCTTGCTCACCGCCACCAGGTCGTGCAGCCACGTTCCGACCGACGCGTCCACGGCGTCGTAGAACGCCGACCCTGCCGTTCCGGCTCCGCCGCGAGCCGGGCGGGAGGACACCGGCTCCAGCAGCGCCACCAGATACGTCTGCGCCACGAACAGCACGCCCGCCAGCGCCAGGCAGAACAGCAGCGCACGCGCGACCTTCGCCGAACCGCCGGTGACCTCCTCCGCGAAGGTCGCGATCACGTCGAAACCCAGGTACGACAGCACCGCGACCGACACCGCGCCGACCACCGCCGACAGCGCGAACGCCCCCCTGCGTGCCGTCCCCGGACAGCGGCGACAGCCAGCCGCGCTCGGCCCCGTCGCGCGCGAGGACGACGCTCGCCGCCACCACGAACACCAGCAGCACCACGATCTCCATGGCGAGCACCAGGAAGCCACCCCGGGCCGCCGCGCGCACCCCCCACAGGTTCAGCAGCGTCGTGACGACGACCGCGATCGCCGTCCACACCCACCGCGACACTTCCGGAACCAGCGCCTCCATCGCGATGCCGGAGAAGAGATACGCCACCGCCGGGATGAGGACGTCGTCAGCATCGCCATCCAGCCGGCGACAAAAACCGGCCCCGTTGCCGAGCCCCGCGCGCGCGTACGCGAAAACCGACCCCGCCTGGGGACCACCCGCACCATCTGCGCGTAGCTGAACGCGGTGAACGCCATCGCGACCGTGGCGACGACGTACACAGAGCCACCGCGCCGTGCGACTTGGCGTCCAGCGTGCCGAACACGCCGACCGGCGCCATCGGCGCGATGAACAGGAGCCCGTAGACGACCAGGTCTCTGAAGCCCAGGCTGCGCTTCAGCTGGTGTTCCCCACCGGCCCCCTGGGCCGCCGTACCGGTCTCGGACATCGCTGCCTCCGCCAGCGCATCGGACTGTGCCTCGGAACGTTCCCGTCAGCGTCGCTCAACGTCTCCGTCAGTCTCCCGGGCGACGTCGTACCCACGCGATCTTTGACCCGCCGAACGCGGCCTTACGATGGGTGCCATGACTGCTTCCGCCTGGCCGCCGTGTCCTGCTCGCCGCTCCCCGCTGGCTACTGCGCGGGTGTGGACCGCGCCGTGATCGCTGGCAGAGAAAGCCCTGGAGCAGTACGGAGACTCCGTCTACGTCCGGCACGAGATCGTCCACAACAAGTACGTCGTCCAGACCCTGGAGAAGAAGGGCGCCATCTTCGTCGAGCAGACGGAGGAGGTCCTCGAGGGAACATCGTCATGTTCTCCGCGCACGGCGTGGCCCCTGGTCGTCCACGAGGAGGCCGAACGCGGCAAAGCTCGCCACCATCGACGCCACCGCCCGCTCGTCACGCAAGGTGCACAAGGAAGCCGCTCCGCTTCCGCGAGCGACGACTACGACATCCTCCTGATCGGCCACGAGGGCCACGAGGAGGTCATCGGCACCTCGGCGAGGCCCCCGACCACATCCAGCTCGTCGACGGCCCCGAGGACGTCGCGAAGGTCGAGGTCCGCGACCTGTCCAAGGTGGTCTGGCCTCCCAGACCACCCTCTCCGTCGACGAGACCATGGAGACCGTCGACGCGCTCAAGGACAAGTTCCCGCAGCTCATCTCCCTGCCGAGCGACGACATCTGCTACGCCACGCAGAACGTCAGCTCGCCGTGAAGCAGATGGGCGCCGAGGCCGAGCGCTGGTGATCGTGGTCGGCTCGCAACTCCTCCAACTCCAAGCGCCTCGTCGAGGTCGCCAAGCAGGCCGGCTCCCGCGAGGCGTACCTCGCAGACTTCGCCGACGAGATCGCACGGCGAGACCTGGCTGGATGGCGCGTCACCACGGTCGGCGTCACCTCCGGCGCCTCCGTCCCGGACGTGCTGGTCGAGCAGGTCCTGGAGTGGCTTTCCCGCCGCAGCGCGGCTTCGAGGACGTGGAGATCGTCAAGGCCGCCGAGGAGCTCTGATCATCTTCACGCTGCCCAAGGAGCTCCCGCCGCGACCCGCGCGAGGAGGCGGCGTCCCTGGTGGCGGAGCGGGCGGCTTCGGGTCCGGCCGGGCGTGACCGTCAGTCGTCCGTCGTAACGTGGTGCCATGCAGATCTTCGGCGTGGACATCGGCGGATCCGGGATCAAGGCGCCTCTGTGGACCTCGACAGGGGCGACCTGGCCCCAGGAGCGCTGCAAGGTACCGACCTCCCGCACCCGGCGCACCCTCGACGGCGTGCCGACGGGGTGAAGCAGGTCGTCGAGCACTTCGGCTGGACCGGACCGGCCTGACTCACCCGGGCGTGGTCACGGGCGGCGCTGATGGTCCGCACGGCGGCCAACGTCGACAAGAGCTGGGTCGACACACGCGCGCGCCCTGTTCAGTGAGCGGCTCGGCGGGTCCCACGTACGGTCGTCAACGACGCGGGACGTGCGGCGGGCGTCGCCGAGATGCACTGGCGCCGGCCGCGACCGCAAGGGCACGACCATCCTCCTCACCTTCGGCACCGGCATCGGCAGCGCCGTCTTCACCGGACGGCGTCCTCGTCCCGAACAGCGAGCTGGGCCACCTGAGCCGGGATGGACACGACGCGGAGAAACGCGCCTCCAGCAAGGCCAAGCGAGGACCACGACCTGTCCTGGGAGCACTGGGCCCACCGGGTGCAGCGCTACCCGGCCCACGTCGAGATGCTGTTCTCCACCGGAGCTGCCCGTCATCGGCGGTGGGGTCAGCGGCAAGGCGCACAAGTTCCTGCACTACATCGGAGGGCGTCCGGAAGCCGAGATCGTCCCCGCGCAGCTCCAGAACAACGCCGGATCGTGGGGGCGGCGATGCGGGCGGCGGAGGGAAATTCGGCCGGCCGGTCGCGGGGTGAAGCTGTGGGTCGTGGGCTGAGCTTCGGTCGCGGGGGTGAAGCTGTGGGTCACGGGCTGGGCCTGCCGGTCTCGGGCTGAACCCCGGTCGTGGGCTGGAAGCTGCCGGCTTCGGGCCGAGCCTGCCGGTTTCGGGCTGAACCCTCGGTGGTGGGGTGAAGCTGGGCGGTCGTGGGCTGAGCCCGGTCGTGGGCTGAGTCCCGGCCACGGGCTGAACCCCGCCGAGTCCCGGCTGAGCCCCGATCTCGGCTGAGTTCCGGCCACGGGCTGAACCTGCCGGTCTCGGCTGAGCCCCGGCCACGGGCTGAACCTGCCGTCACGCGGCCGTACGCTCCCGGACGGCGCCGCCGGCGGCGCCGCAGCAGCCGGACCCTCCGGACGATCACGGTCGACCCCGCACCAGCGTCCCGCCGTACAGCCAGCCTCGCCAAGCCTCCGTGGCCAGGGCGGGTGACGAAAGTCCCATCAGCCGCCCCCTCCCACCCCTTGCCGCTCTCGGCGACGGTCACCAGGCCCACGGCGAAGGCGATCGGCACGACGACGGGGGCGGTCAGCAGATCGCCCCTGCGCACCCAGAGCGCGGTGAAAGCAGGCACACCGGCAGGAACAGCACGCCGTACACCGTCAGGGGACGCGCCGAACAGCAACTGGTCGAGGAAGCCGAGCACCAGCATCACCGCCGCGCAGAACAGGCCGCTGCCCAGCCCGGTCAACCAGCGGGTTGGGCATCCCGCGCAAGGCACGCAGCGCCCGCACCACCGGCGGCCTGGACCGCGCCGCCGGCGCACCGAGCGCACCGGCGGCCGTCCCGTGGCCGGCCTGCGCGGAGCGCCGCCCGCACCCGGTCCGACCGGGCGCGCGACGGCCCGCCTGACCGGCGGCGCCGCCCGCCCCCGCCCTGCGGGGCAGCGGCGCCCGGCCCCGTCGCGGTCCGTACTGCGCAGGTCGCGTCCTGTGTTGCTCCACTGGACCAACTTAGGTCGGTTTATGAGCCGAATAGCCCGACAGACACGCCGTCGGTCCGAGCTTGGCCGAGCGTTCGACACCGCGCGGGTCCGGTACCGGCCACCCCGCAGACTGGTGGATCGGCCCTGCCCGGCCCGCCCAACCCCCTCCACCCCTCCGCATCCTCACGTACGGGAAGTCGCAACGTGTCGCTCACGATCGGAATCGTCGGTCTGCCCAACGTCGGCAAGTCGACCCTGTTCAACGCCCTGACCAAGAACGACGTGCTGGCGGCCAACTACCCGTTCGCCACGATCGAGCCCAACGTCGGCGTCGTGGGCGTCCCCGACCCCCGCCTGACGAAGCTGGCCGAGATCTTCTCCTCGGACAAGGTCCTCCCGGCGACGGTCGACTTCGTCGACATCGCGGGCATCGTGCGTGGCGCCAGCGAGGGCGAGGGCCTGGGCAACAAGTTCCTCGCCAACATCCGCGAGTCCGACGCGATCTGCCAGGTCATCCGCGCCTTCAAGGACGAGAACGTCGTCCACGTCGACGGCAAGGTCTCGCCCAAGGACGACATCGAGACGATCAACACCGAGCTGATCCTCGCCGACCTCCAGACCATCGAGAAGGTCCTCCCGCGCCTCCAGAAGGAGTCCCGGATCAAGAAGGACGTGGCGCCCAAGGTCAAGGCGGTCGAGGAGGCAAGGAGATCCTGGAGAAGGGCGACACGCTCTTCGCGCACGGCATCCTCCAGGGCAGCGAGCGCGCCGAGCTCCTCCACGACCTGCACCTCCTCACCACCAAGCCCTTCCTCTACGTCTTCAACGTCGACGAGGACGAGCTGACGGACGAGGACTTCAAAAACGAGCAGCGCGCCCTGGTCGCCCCCGCCGAGGCGATCTTCCTCAACGCCAAGCTGGAGGCGGACCTCGCCGAGCTGGACGAGGACGAGGCCCTGGAGCTCCTCCAGTCCGTCGGCCAGGAGGAGCCCGGCCTCGCGACCCTCGCCCACGTCGGCTTCCGCACCCTCGGCCTGCAGACCTACCTGACCGCCGGCCCCAAGGAGTCCCGCGCCCTGGACCATCAACAAGGGCGCCACCGCCCCCGAGGCCGCCGGTGTCATCCACACCGACTTCCAGAAGGGCTTCATCAAGGCCGAGGTCATCTCCTTCGACGACCTGGTGACCACCGGCTCGGTCGCCGAGGCCCGCGCCAAGGGTAAGGCGCGCATGGAGGGGCAAGGACTATGTGATGCAGGACGGGGACGTGGTGGAGTTCCGCTTCAACGTCTGGATCGCGTGATCAGAGGCGGCCTGACCTGCGAGGATGCAGGTCAGGCCGCCTGCTGTCCCCAACAGTGCGCAGGACCGGGAGCAGCTACGTGTCGTGGACCGTGGAGCGGTGTCCGACGTGTACGGCCCAGACCACCAGCTCCCCGTTGTCGATCGTGTCGACGACTCGGTAGTCGCCGACCCGTAGGCGGCGGCGCTCAGGCTGGGACACACGAGAGCGGTGGTGCTGAAGCCCAAGGGGTCGCTCTCCAGCTCTGTCGGTTCGGCCAGGATGCGAAGCGCCATGTCGCGCGGGGTCTTGCGCAGCTCGGCCTGGGCCTCGGGCCGGAACATCGCGCGATAGTCACTCACCGCGTGCCAGCGTCTCCCTCATCACGTCCTCGATCGGGACGCCGGCGGCCGGGCTCGCCATGCGCTCGTCGATGATGCGGTTGATCTCGCGCTCTTCCCGCTCCCGCGAACTTCGGCCGGTGCTCGAGGGCAGCGGTGGGAGTATGCGGGGACGCAGCGAGAGGGGGGGCCGGGGCGGGATGGGGCGCAGCGAGCGGGATGCGGTTGCCGCGGAGGGCGGTTGTACGAGGCGGCGCAGGCGGTGGCCGGTGATCACGGGCGGGCTGTCGAGGCGGTTCGGGCGGCGCTGAGGCCGATCTGTGACACGGCGGCTGAGCAGGCGCTGGACGCCATCCCAGTGGCTCGGTTGAAGGAGGTCACCGAAGGGCGGCTGAGGCTCGGGGAAGTCGAGAGGAGCGGGCTCGCGTCCGTCCGGCAGGTGCTCGATGCCGGGTCCTACCGGTTGCGACAGATTCCTGGCGTGGGGCAGCGGACCGCCGATCAGGTGATCGCGGCGGCGCGTCAGGTGTCCGATGCCGTCCGGGAGACCATCGCCGTCCACATCGACGTGGATCGGCCGGAGCCGCGAACCACTTCACTCGTCATGGCCCTGCAGGTGCTGGTGGAAGCGGGCCCCGACGCGCGGCGAGCCGTCGATGCGGCAGCGGCTCTCTCGGAGCGGCTCGGTCCGCTGCTGGCCGAGGCCAGGCCGGCCGCCGGGCGGCTGCGGATGCTGCTGGCGGGGCAGGCCAAACGAACTCGGGCGCTGGAGGCCGTGGCAGAGGTTCGCAGGCTGACCGAGGAAGCAGCGCAGGGCGGTGTGCCGGAGCTGCTTGCACAGGCCTCGGTGGATCTGCTGCGCGGTACCTCGACCGAGGTCGCGGCCTGGGTCGACTTCGAGCTGCGTTCCGCCGAGTACTACAGCCTGCTCGCGGAGCTCTCCCGGCCGCAGACCCGACGCTGCCGCCGCTGAAGGGTTCCTGCCCGACGAAGTTGCCGAGCGGGTCCGCGATCAGATGCTGGACGACACTCATCGGAGGGTGTAGCTGCGCGGCTACCAAGCCTTCGGAGCGCGCTTCGCCTTGGCGCAACGCAAGGTGCTTCTCGGCGACGAAATGGGCCTCGGCAAGACCATCCAGGCCATCGCTGCTCTGGCTCATCTCGCCGCCGAGGGGCAGAGCCACTTCATGGTCGTCTGCCCGGCCGGCGTCCCGATCAACTGGACGCGTGAGATCGAGGCCCGCAGCAAGCTGCGCGTGACGCCTCTTCACGGCCCCGACAGGCGGGAAGCATTCGCCGACTGGAGCGACAGGGGCGGCGTAGGGGTGACTACCTTCGACGCCTTGCGTGCTTTCCCGGCCCCCGGAGGCGGCGAGCTGGGGATGCTGGTCGTGGACGAGGCGCACTACGTGAAGAATCGAAGACGCGTCGCTCCCAGGCCGTGACTGAGTGGTCCCGGCACTGCGAGCGCGTTCTCTTCATGACCGGCACGCCCATGGAGAACCGAGTCGCCGAGTTTCGCAGCCTTGTGTGGATTCTCCAGCCGCACCTGGCGGAGGCTGTCGGCGATCGAGAGGGTGTGGCCGGTTCCAAGGCCTTCCGGAAGGCCGTCGCCCCGGTCTATCTGCGCCGCAACCAGCAGGACGTGCTGGACGGAACTGCCCGCGCTCCAGCAGACGGACGAGTGGGGAGGAACTGAGCGCGTCGGACGAAGACGCCTACCGCGAGGCCGTGCACGCCGGCAATTTCATGGCGATGCGCAGAGCGGCGTACGCGCGCCCCGAGAAGTCGGCCAAGCTGAACCGGCTGCGCGAGATCGTGGGGAAGCCGCCGAGAACGGCTTGAAGGTGGTGGTGTTCTCCAACTTCAGGAGGTCCTTGGAGCGGTGAAGGACACGCTGGATGCCACGCGGAGCGAAGGTGGCGGTCAGGTCTTCGGTCCGATTTCGGGAAGCGTGCCGCCCGCGCGGAGGCAGCGACTGGTGGACGAGTTCGCCGCCGTGCCGGGTCATGCGGTGCTGGTGGCGCAGATCGAGGCGGCGGGGTCGGGCTCAACATGCAGGCTGCGTCCGTCGTGATCATCTGTGAGCCTCAGATCAAACCGACCATCGAGCACCAGGCGGTGGCGCGGGCCCATCGCATGGGACAGGTGCGTTCGGTCCAGGTGCACCGGCTGCTCGCGACCCGTGGGGTGGACGAACGGATGGTGGAGATGCTGAAGAACAAGACCCGTCTGTTCGACGCGTACGCGCGTCGCAGCGCGGTCGCCGAGTCGACGCCGGACGCGGTCGACGTTTCGGACACGGCGATGGCCCGCCAGGATCGTCGAGGAGGAGCAGGCGCGGCTGGGAGCGGTCCGCGAAGAGTCCGTGGGGCACCCGTAGTGGGCCGCCGGGAAGGCCCCTGATTCTTCTACCGTGCCGGCAGGGTGCCGTCGACCACGTCGCGCAGTTGCGAGCGGGCGGTGATCCCCAGCTTGGGGAAGACTCGGTAGAGGTGGGAGCCGACCGGTACGCGGGGAGAGGAAACAGCTTCTCCCCGATCTCACGGTTGGTCAGCCGCGGGCCGCGAGCCGGGTGATCTGCTGTTGCTGGGGGCTGAGTTCGGTGATCGCGCTGGGGGCGACGCTGTTCGCCTCGATGCCGGCGGCTCGCAGTTCTGCCTTCGTGCGTTCGATCCACGGTCGGGCGCCGAGCCGCTGGAACGTTGTCGAGCGCTCCGGTCAGCAGCGGGCGGGCCTCCGCGATACGACGCTGTCGGCGCAGCCACTCTCCGTAGTCCAGCCGGGTCTGTGCCCGCTCGAAGGGCCACTGCTCGCCCGCTTCGTCCGCCAGCGCCGCCTGGAAATGGCGTTCGGCGTGCTCCGGTTCGGCGAGCAGGGCGCGGCCCTCGCTCGACCAGGAGGGGAGACCCGTGCCGACATGCCGGTGCCCAGGCGCCGCACCGACCGCTCCAGCAGTTCCGGCGGCGTGTTCGCGCTGCCCTCGGCGGACGGCCGCGGCGGAGAGTTCGGCCAGGACGGTGTAGGAGACGTGGTAGTGGACCGGGTCGCCGTCCTCGGTGAAGGCGGAGCGGAACTGTGCGTACGCGGTGTCGTAGTCACCGTCGGCCACCGCCGCCAGCCCCAGGGCGCGGCGGGCGCAGACCGCGACGGAGCGGCTTTCCAGCGGATCGACGAGGGCCAGGGCCTGCTCGGCCTTCCCGCGTGCGTCGGCCGACTCACCGAGCAACGCCACTGCTGTCGCCTCGAGCGCTCGTGCGCACGCCTCGGCGTGGTCCAGTCCGGCCTGCGAGGCCACCACCGCGATCTCGGCGGCCACCGAGCGGGCCTCGGCCCAGCGGCCCTGTTCCAGATAGGCCCAGCCGACGGCGCAGCCCAGACCGGCCGGTAGCGGGCCTAGGGCCTGCCAACGTCCGGAACGCCTCGTCGAAGGTGCCGGCGGCGAGGGAGGTCTGGTCGAGGAGCCACGCCACGATGGCGAGCGCGGTCAGGGATCCGGCGTCGTCCTTGGCCTCGGTGATCAGCTGCGGCAGCGCCGGGGCGAGGGACACTCCGGCGCCGATGGGGTCGGAGACGGCCAGTACCCAGGCACGCGGCACCGCCTGCGGCGGAGTCCGGCATGTGGGAGAGCAGGGCCTCGATCCGCTGCCGCTGGGACTCCTCGCCCGAGTAGTAGCGGACCACCGCTGCCGCGGCGAGCGCGTCCAGCAGGCGGGGCGACCGGGCGTCCGCCGCCTCGTCGGCGATGCGCGCCAGCAGCGTGAAGGCGGCCGTGTGGTGCGGACCCATGGTCATGAGTCGCCCCGTCGCCAGCGCGGTCCGGGTGATCAGCGCCGGGTCGTCACTGCGCTTTGGACCTCGCCGGCCAGGTGTTCCACCCAGCCGAGCTGACCGGTGAAGACGGCCATGTCCACGGCGTCGGCCAGCAGCCGAGCCCGGTCCGCGCGGCGCGGGCTGAGTCGCGCGGCGCGTTCCAGAGCGGCGGCGGCGGCCGCGTGGCCGCCCCGGCGCCTGGCCCGGCCCGCTGTCTCCAGGAGGGCCGCCGACACCCGCTCGTCGGGCCGCACGGTCGCGGCGGCGAGGTGCCAGGCGCGGCGGTCGGGCTCCTCGCCCAGCAGTTGGGCGAGAACGAGATGTGCGCGCCTGCGTTCCTCGAAGGACGCGGCTTGGTAGACCGCCGAGCGGACGAGCGGGTGCCGGAAGGAGATCCCGGCGCTGTCCCGTCGTACGAGACCGGCCCGTTCGGCGGGCACCCACGTCGTGTCGTCCGCCTCGGGCAGGCCCCGCGCGGCCATCGGCGCGTCCGCCGCGTCGGTGGCGGCGAGCAGCAGCAGGGCGCTGCGGGTGGCTTCCGGCAGGTGTTTCACGTGCCGCGCGAAGATCCCCTCCAGCCGGTCGGTGACGGGCAGCGGACCCTCCACTCCGCCGCCCTCCGGCTGTCTGCTCGGCGGCGGCGCGGGCGAGTTCGACCAGGGCCAGCGCGATTGCCCGCCGCCTCCCGCAGGATCCGGACCCGGGTGCGGCCGGTGGGCCGCGTCGGCTGCTCGTCGAGCAACCGGTTCGCCGCATCGCCGCTCAAGGGACCGATCTCCAGGCGCTCGTACCCCTTGTCGAACCCGGGCAGCAACGTCCGCGGCACGCACGCCCATCAGCAGCGTCACGGGCTCGCTGTCCATGCGCCGGGCCACGAACGAGAGAACGTCCAGCGACGCGCGCGTCGATCCACTGGGCGTCGTCGACCACCACGAGCAGCGGTGCCGGTTCCGCCAGATCCGACACCAGGGTCAGCACCGCCAGGCCGACGAGCATGGCATCGGGGGCTCGGCGGCTTCGGCCTGTTCGGCCAGTCCCAGGGCGATCCGGGCGAGGAACGCCGCCGTGCCGGCAGGCCGTCCAAGTCGCCGAGGACCGGTCGGAGCAGTTGGTGCAGACCGGCGTATGCGAGATGCGCCTCGGACTCGCTGCCGACCGCGCGCAGCACCCGATGGCCGGCCCTGCGCGTCGGCTTCATGGCGAGGTCGAGCAGGACGCTCTTGCCGGCACCGGGGTCGCCCTCGATGATCAGAACTTCGCTGTGGGACCGGTCAGCGGCCAGTCGCTTCATGATTTCCGCGGTCTCGGTTTCCCCGGCCCACCACGGTCGGACCGGGATCTCCCGCCGGGCGGCTTCGGCCCGCTCGAGCGCTTCCACCTTTTTCCACGGATGCTCCAGAGACTGACGTGAGGCTGCTGCACGAGGAAGGGGAGAAGCGCCCCGTTCCACTGGAGTGCAAGGAGGAATGGGCAGCGACAATTCCGCACGGCTGGCGAGGTGCCGCGAGTACGCGGCGTATGCGCCACGGCCGACCGCCGCATCCAGGTGCAGTCACATGACGCATACCGCGGTCCGTCACCTGCAACGCACCATTGCCGAGCAGGGCTTTCACGGAACGGATCCGCCCCCGCCCGCGGTCCGAGGGACGCGGAACCGATCGACCTGGAGCGAACCATGGACACCATCACCCTGGGCGAGGTCACCGTGACCCGAGTCCGGGAGTACTAGGCCCCGTCGACCTGACGCCCGAGGCGTTCGTCCCGGGGAGCCCGGCGGAGGCGTGGGACAGACACCGTTCCCCTGCTGGTTCCGGACTTCCTGAACGCGGAGACCCGGATCGTCAACTCGGCGATCCAGACCTGGGGTCCTGCGCAGCGAGGGCAGGACCATCCTGGTCGACACCGGCGTCGGCAACCACAAGGACCGGCCGTACGCGCCGGTGTGGAACCGCCTGGAAACCGACTTCCGGGGCAATCTCGCCCGCGCCGGGGTCCGCCCCGAGGACGTCGACATCGTGATCAACACGCACCTGCACGTCGACCACGTCGGTTGGAACACCTACCTCGACGGCCGGACCTGGGTACCGACGTTCCCCAACGCCACCTACCTCATGGCCAAGGCGGACTTCGACTACTGGAACCCCGCCAACGAGGTCAAGACTCTGCTCGGCCGCGGCAACCAGAACGTTTCGAGGACAGCGTCGCCCCCGTGCACGAGGCCGGCCTCACCCACCTGTGGGAGGACAGCCACCGAATCGACGGCAACCTGCACCTCGATCTCGCCCCCGGCCACACCCCCGGCTCGTCCGTGCTGGAGGCTGGAGTCCGGCTCCGACCGGGCCCTGTTCGTCGGCGACCTGATGCACAGCCCGATCCAGATCGTCGAGCCCGACGCCAACAGCTGCTTCTGCGAGGACCCCGCCGAGGCCCGCGCCACCCGCCACAAGCTCCTGGGCTCGGCGGTCGACAGCAACGCCCTCGTCTTCCCCGCGCACCTCGGCGGCCACGGCGCCGCCGAGGTCGTCCGCGAGGGGAGCAAGTTCGCCGTCAAGGGCTGGGCGGCCTTCGCCAAGTACACCGAGCCGGCCTGAAGGCCCGTGAAGGACACGAGCGAAGCGACACGAGAGATGAACCGCCACCCCGACACCGTCGTGGCCACCGCGCAGGGCGCCGTGCGCGGCCTGCGCCAGGGCAGCACCAACACCCTCACCCTTCCTGAACATCCCCTACGCCGCCCGCCCGGCGGCGCGCCGCCCGGTTCGCCCCGCCGCGCCGCACGAGCCGTGGGACGGCGTACGGGACGCCACCGTGCCGGGGCCCAACGCCCCGCAGTCCGAACGCAAGCTCGGCGACGTCGACATGACCCCTACTTCGGTACCGGATGGAGCCGCGGCGAGGACTACCTCACCGTCAACGTCTTCGCCGCCGGCCGCCGGCGGTGACGGACTGCCGGTCATGGTCTTCGTCCACGGCGGCGGTTTCGTCGCCGGATCGACGCGGTCCACCCTGTACGACGGCTCCGCGTTCGCCCGTGACGGTGTCGTCCTCGTCACCCCTCAACTACCGGCTCGGCATCGCCGGGTTCCTCGACATCCCCGGGGCGCCCGCCAACCGCGGCCTGCTCGACGTCGTCGCCGCGCTGTGCTGGGTGCGGAGAATATCTCGCCTTCGGCGGCGACCCGCACAACGTCACCCTCTTCGGCCAGTCGGCCGGGGCGACCACCGTCGGGGGCGTCCTCGCCACCCCCGAGGCCGCCGGCCTGTTCCGCCGGGCGATCGTGCAGAGCGGCAGCGGCCTGGGCGCGTTCACGCCCTCGAGCAGGCCGCCCGCGTCACCGAGGCCGCGGCCGGGGCCCTGGGCATCGAGCCCCACGTCGACGCCTTCGCCGGCATCCCCGACGAGCAGCTCGTCGAGACGGTCCCCGAGCTCGCGGGCATCGACCTGCGGACCGAGACCCACGGCGACCCGCTGATCGGCCTCAGCCCCTTCAGCCTGGTCCTCGACGCCCAGCCCGCCGCATCCGTCGCCGCCGGCCTCGCCGCCGACGTCGACCTGCTCGTCGGCACCAACACCGAGGAGGGCAACCTCTACCTGGTCCCGTTCGGCAAGTACGCCACCTCGACCGCCGCCGACGTCGACGAGGCCGCCGCACGCTCGCACCCCGATCCGGCGCGGCTCGTCGAGACCTACCGCGAGTCCCGCCCCGAGGCGTCCTTTCGCGGAACTGCGCTCCGCCATCATGGCCGACGCCCTGTTCGGCGCGGGCAGCCGCGCTCTGGCCGGCGCCCATGCCGCCCACCGGCGGTCCGCCACCCACGCCTACGAGTTCGCCTGGCGCTCCCACGCCCTGGCCGGAGAACTCGGCGCCACCCACGCGGTCGAACTGCCCTTCGTCTTCGACGTCGCGGACCGGCCCGAACTCAACGGCCCGGGCGCCCTGCTCGGCCCCGACCAGGCCCCAGCGGACCTCGCCACCCGCGTCCACGAGACCCGGATCCGGTTCGCCCGGACCGGCGACCCCCGGCTGGGCCCCGTACGACACCGACCGCCGGGCCACCATGCGCATCGACGCGGAGTGGACCCAGGTCGACGACCCCCATGCCGGGAACGCCGGGCCTGGAGCTGACCCTCCTCCACAATCGGCTTTCCCAGGGTGTCGCCGACGGGAGGTCGGAGCTGTGCGGCGACCGCGCCCGGATCGAGGACGTCCGAGCCGACGACCGCGGCGGCAGGGGTGTGCGGCAAGCTCAGCCGGTCGGCGTCTCCTGCCAGGCCGGCAGCTCGACCCGTAGCAAGAGGCCGCCGGTGGCCCTCGCCCGGGCCGTGGACGGTGCCGTGGTGGCCGCGCACGATGGTCCGGACGATCGCGAGGCCCAGGCCGTGGCCGCTGCGGTCGCTGGGCCACGCGGGGGCGGGCCCGGTAGAAGGGCTCGAAGAGGCGGTCCACCACCTCGGGGTCGACGGCCGGGCCCGTGTTGGTGACCTCCAGGACGATCGCGTCGACCAGGCGGTCGACCCGCACTCCGACCGTGCCGCCGGGCACGTTGTGCGTACGGGCGTTGTCGAGGAGGTTCACGACGAGCTGCCGCAACAGCGTCTCGCTGCCCTTGACGTCGCACGGTTCGAGGGTGTCGATCGTGACGGTGATCAGCACGTCGCCGGCGGCGGCCCGCTGCTCGGCGACGGCCTGCTCCGTCAGCTCGGCCATGTCCACCGGTTCGGTGTGGTGGGCCTCCTGCTCCGCCGCCGCGAGCCGCAGCAGCTCCCCGCACGACCCGGATGTTGCGCTCGTTGGTCTCGCGCAGCATCGGCACCAGCTCGGCGAACTCCTCCTTCGACGTGTCACCGTCGGCCATCTGAAGAATCGCCCGGGTCGTCGCGAGCGGTGTGAGCAGCTCGTGCGAGGCGTTCGCGGCGAACCGCTGATGCGACGCGAACGACCTCCTCAGGCGCCCCAACGTCGTGTCGAAGGTGTCGGCGAGCTGCTTCAACTCGTCATGCGGGCCTTGGGCGTCGATCCGGTACGTCAGGTCGCCCTCGCCGGCCTTGGCCGCCGCCCGGCTGATGGTGTGCAGCGGTGCGAGCAGCCGTCGCGACAGGAGCCAGCCCGCGACCAGGCCGACGCCGAGTACCACGATCACGCCGCCGATGGAGAGCGAGAGGACCGTCGCCCATAGTCCTCCTTGTCGCGGATCAGGCCGGACACGTCGATCGTGTCGCCCCGATCGAGGGGCGGCGCACCCCGGAGGTCCGGCTCGTACATGGCGGTGCGACGGAGGGCGGGCTCGCCTCGGTCTGCGGCACGACGATCGGCGTCGTGAAGTCGTACGTCGGCAGATAGCGGATCCCGACGTAGATGATCGCCACCATCAGCGCCGAGCAGGCCGTGAGCGCGGCGCCGAAGCCGAAGAAGAGCCGGGCGTGGATGCTCAGCGTGCGCGGCCGGCGCTCGCCGCCCCGGCGGCGCCTCACCTCGCGCCCAGGTAGTAGCCCGCGCTGATCGCGGTGTGCACGAGCCGCGGTTCGCCGAGCTTCTTGCGCAACGTGTGCACCACGAGCCGGACCGCGTTGGTGAGAGGGTCGGCGTGCGCGTCCCAGGCCTTGTCGAGCAGATACTCCGCGCTCAGGATGCCGCCGTCGGCGCGCATCAGCAGTTCCAGGACGGACATTTCCTTCGGCGTGAGTTTGATTTCCGCGCCGCGCGCATCACCCGGCGTCTGTGCGTGTCGAGGGTCAGGTCGGCGAACGTCAGGACCGGGGAATGCGCCATGGGGCTGCGCCGGTACAGGGCGCGCAATCGGGCGACCAGTTCGGGAAAGTGGAAGGGCTTCGCGAGATAGTCGTCCGCGCCGAGGCCCAGCCCCTCCACCTTGTCGCCGAGCTGGCCCGCCGCCGTGAGCATCAGCACACGGCAAACCAGGCCCATCCCGACGATGCGGCGGCACACCTCGTCGCCGTGCACACCCGGCAGGTCCCGGTCCAGCACCACGGCGTCGTAGTCGTACACCGTGACCCGCTCCAGGGCCGTCGCCCCGTCGCGGACGACGTCGACGGCGATGGCCTCGCGACGCAGCCCGAGCTCCAGGACGCGCGCCATGTACTGCTCGTCCTCGACCACCAAGACCCGCATCCGCGTCGGCCCTTTCACCATTGCTGAGAATTCCTGAGAACGCGCGAGGCGGCCGGAGGTATTTCGGCCGTTCACCGGCGTTTCCATCACGTCTACCAGATGCCGTATTTGATTCATGTATGAGGGTGCGTGCGAGCAGCGTTTTCGCAAACGTCGCTCAAAGCTCCGGCTTCATAGCGTGCCGTCCATGAACCTCTTCAAACGTGCCTGGTGGCGGCTGACCGGCGCTCCGGGCAAGACCCTCATGCTGGGCGGCCTCTTCTTCGTCATCTGCACCCTGGTGCTGTCCGGTTTCCTGATCCAGTCGGCGGCGGCGCGCGCGGCCGACAACGCCAAGAAGAGCGTCGGCGCGGTGGCCACGATGCAGCTCGACGTGAACGGGCTCATGGCATCCGGCAAGAACGACGGCCGTGAGCCGTCCGGCCAACAGGGTGGAACCATTGGGTCCGCCGGAGACCTCAAGCGCGACCTCGTCGACAGGATATGCGCGTCCTCCGTCGTCGCCGACTGCAATTACACGGCCGACGGCGCGGCTTTCCCGACCGTCGACCGAACTCCACCAGCCCGTTCCGCCGCCGGCCGGCCAGGACACCACCGGCACCGACCTGTTCAAGGTCGATGGTGTCCGCAAGCTCGACGAGGTGAGCGCCTTCCGCAACGGCGATTCCGAGGTGATCGCCGGCAAGGGCGTCGGCCCCGACACCCAAGAAGGACGAGATCGTCGTCGAGGAGCGGGTTGCCGAGGCCAACGGCTTGAAGGTCGGCGACACGGTCAAACTCAAGAAGGGCGACCTGAGCAACGGCATGCCGACCGAGGAGCACGACTTCACGGTCATCGGCATCTACAGGAACAACACGGCCGACACGGGCCAGTACGTGCCCGCGATGATGGACCCGGCCAACCAGGTCTACACGAACATCGAGGGCGCCAGCCTGCTCGGCGGCAGGACTACCGACGGCGGCGGCACTCTCAAGTCGGCCACCTTCACGCTGGCCGACCCCGACGACCTGGACCGGCTCGAGGAAGACGCCAAGAAGGCGGGCGCCGATCTCCAGATCTTCCCGATCTCGGTCAACGACAAGCAGTACAAGGCGCTCGTCGGCCCCATCACCAAGACCGCGAGCTTCGCGACGGTCACCGTGTGGCTCGTCGCCGTCGCCGGCATCGATCATCCTCGCCCTCGTCGTCGCCTCGAACCTGCCGCGAGCGCCGCGGCGAGCTGGGCATCCTGCTCTCTCTCGGCGAGAAGAAGCCCAGGCTGCTCGGCCAGCACCTCGTCGAGGTCGTCGCCTGCGCCGTCGTCGCGATCGCGCTCGCCGGCCTGGGCAGCCAGTTCGTCTCCGAGGCGATCGGCAACAAGCTGCTCGCCGGCGAGGTCGAATCGGCCAACGAGGAAGCCGAGAACGAGAGTCTCCAACCCGACTACAGCGACCCCAGCGGCATGGGCAAGCAGGGCGGCGACCAGCCCGACATCGATCCCATCGACTCGCTCGACGTGCGCCTCGGCCCGGCCGACATCGCCAAGGTCGGCGCCACCGGACTCGGCATCGCCGCCCTGGCCACCCTCGTCCCCGGCACCCGCGTCCTGCGTCTCAACCCGCGCGACATCCTCACGAAGGGCGACCCCACGTGACCACCACTCCCCCACCCGCACGAACGCTCCCGGCGGCACGACCCCGCCGATCCTCGAGCTCACCGACGTGAGCCGCACGTTCAGCACCGGCAGCCGTCGTCGCGTCGTCCTCAAGTCCGTCTCGTACGCCTTCGAGGCCGGCCGCATGTACGCCGTCGTCGGCCTCGTCCGGCTCCGGCAAGACGACGCTGCGTCCCTGGCCAGCGGACTCGACGCGCCCACCGCCGGCAGGGTCCGCTTCAAGGGCCGCGACGTGGCCGAGTTGGGCCTGGGCACGTACCGCAACCGGCACGTGGCCACCGTGTTCCAGTCACCGAACCTGCTCACCTACATGAACGCCGTCCAAACGTGACCTCCGCCATGGAGATCACCGGGGTCAAGGGCGGCCGCAGGAAGCAGCGCGCGCCGGCGAACTGCTCGACCTCCTCGGCATCGAGCCAGGGTGACTGCACCCGCCGCACCCTCCAGCTCTCCGGCGGACAGCAGCAGCGCGTGGCCATCGCCCGCGCGCTCGCCTGCGAGGTCGACGTCCTCTTCGCCGACGAGCTGACCGGTGCCCTCGACCACGAGACCGCCGCCGGCATCATCGAGGTCTTCCGGAAGCTGGCCCACGACGACGGCAAGTGCGTGATCGTCGTGACGCACTCCAGGAGGTCGCCGCCGCCTGCGACGAGACGCTGATCCTGAAGCGGGGAAGCTGACGCCGCAGGGCTGAACCCGGAGACGGCAGGCGAGGCGGGGGGAGCGCCGTAGTCCCCCCATTGTCCCGGTTCACCGTGATTTCCGCTGGTGTGGGCGAGGCGGGTCCGGGTGTTATTGAATGAGGTGTGCGGTCAGGAATCTCGGGGTCCCGTCGCACGGCTTTGGTACGGCCCCGGCGCTGCCGGGGTTGGTGAGCGAGCTGAGAGAGCCGCATGGACTCCACACCCTCCCCTCGTCGCCGTTCGACCTGGTCAGCAGTGCCTTGGGGAAGTACATCCCGCGCGGCGGAGCGGCAGCGGACGCCGGTCCGGCCGACTCTGCAGGGCGACCGCACCGCCCGCCCACCCGTGCCCGCCGACCCGGCGGCCCGCCGTCAGGAGCAGATCCTCGGCGTGGTCAACCTGGACCGGGATCTCCGGATCACCCGCAGCAATCTGGACGCCCCCCGTCTTCGCGGGGCTGGACGCCGCGACCGGGAGCCCGGTCGTCGATCTGCTGCCGCCAGGGGACGTACCGACGGTCACGCGCCGGTTGCGGCAGGTTCTCGAGACCGGTGACGCGCACGTCGCCCGGGTCCAGCGCCTGCGGCGCGGCGACGGGTCGGAGCTGGTGGTCTCGATGAGCATCCTGTCCGCCGCGCAACCCCACGAGGGCCTGACCGTCTCCCTGATCGCCATGGCCAGGAGGCTGCACCTGTACGCCGCCGAGACCGCGATCGGCACCTCGCTGGACATCGGGGAGACCGCGCAGTCGCTGGCGGAGTCCCTGCTGGCCTGGGGGAGACGTGGCCGCCATCGACCTCGACTTCGCCGTGTGGACGGGCGAGGGGTCACCGATCAGGCGCCGGGGCGCATCCGGCTGCGGCGGGCGGCCCTGGTGCCGGACCGCGCGTGGCCCGAGGGATATCTGACTCCGGGCGACGACCTTCCCGCGACGCGAGTCGCCTGCTGTCCCAAGCGATACGGCGTGACGACGCCGCCCAGGCCATCGTCATACCCGACCGGGAGGCGATCGAGCGGGTACTCGGCAGTCCGCGGCTGGTGCGTGCCCTGGTGCCCAGTGAGCGGTCGGCGGGTGTGGCGTGCATACCGCTGGTCCTGGAGGGCACGCCGCCCGTCGTACTGGGTGTGGCGGAGGTCTGGCGGCGGGCGGACCGTCCCTCTCACGACAGCGAGCTGTTCGACCTGCAAGAACTGGTGGCCAGGACCTCCCACCACGTCGACCTGGCCCGTCAGCACCAGCGTGAGCACACGCAGGTGCTGGCGTTGCAGCGCCGCCTGCTGCCGCGCACCGGCGGCGACACCATCGAGACCGCCAGTGTCTACCAGCCGGCCACCCCCGACAGCGCGGGCGTCGGCGGTGACTGGGTGAACAGCTTTCCGCTGCCGGACGGCCGTACCGCGCTGGTGGTCGGTGACGTCGTCGGGCACGGTCTGGGGAGCCGCGGCGACCATGGGCCAGCTGAGCATGGAGGCCCGCGCGCTGCTGTCCGCGGGGCTGGCGCCCGACGAGGTGCTTGAGCACCTGGACGAGACCGTGTCGCTGTTGGACGACGCGGAGTCCGGGCTGGCGGCCGGCTACAGCGCCCTCGGGTCGACCTGCTGCATCGCCGTCTACGACCCGGTCAGCCACCACGTGGCGCTGGCCAGCGCCGGCCACCTCCCCCCGGTACTGGTGCCCCCCGGACGGGCGCTCCGGCCCGCTCGCGGTCCGTCCCCACCCCGGCCTGGGCGCCGAGTTCGCGCTGCGGGAGCCGTTCGACGTGCACACGTTCGCCGTGCCCCCGGGCTCCCCTGCTCGCCCTCTACACCGACGGTCTGGTGGAGGATCCCGCCCTGTCGATCGACGAGGGCATCGGCAGGCTGGCGGACGCCGTGGCCGCGTGTGCACCCCTGGGACGGCCTGCAGGCGGCTGCTCGGCACGTGGTCTCCGGGCTGGCGCCCGTGCGCCGGCGTGATGACGTGACCCTGCTGCTCGCGCGCATGATCGGCTACCGCAAGGGGGACACCGCGACCTGGCGGCTGCCCGCCCGCGACGACGCGGCCGCCCGGGCCCGCACGCTGGTCTCCGCGTTGCTGCGGCAATGGCACAGCAGGGACGACACCCGGGACAGCGTGCTGCTCCTGGTCAGCGAGCTGGTCACCAACGCGGTCCGCTTCGCCGGCGGACCCATCACGGTGCGGCTGATCAGGGCCGGTCACGACCTGCTGTGCGAGGTGGGGGACACCGGCAACGGCAGGCCGAGACTGGGCCCGTGCGGGCCCTTCGACGACGGTGGTCGCGGCTTGCACGTGGTGCACCGACTCACCACCGGGTGGGGGTGCGCTGGACGGACAACGGCAAGGTGGTCTGGGCGAAAGTCGCGAGGTGACGCGACCGTGGGGCCGGCGTGCTACAGCCACTCGCCTGCCAGGGCGGTGGCCGTGAGGCCCGGGGCGGCCGCGTACAGGACGGCACGGTCGCCCGGCTTCTGCCCGGCGTCGTGCGCCCTGCGCATGATGTCGAACACGGCGGCGCCTCCGCGGTTGCCGCTGGTGTAGCTGTCCCGGCTGTAGTCCAGCAGCCCCGACGGCCACGAGTCGGGCATCGTCTGCTCCATGTACTCCAGCACCCGCGTCCCGCCGGGGGTGCGCGAGCAGAACGTCGGGGTGCCAGGAGTCGGGGTCGTCCTGGTAGCGCAGGCGCAGCCACTCCCACATCGCGGTCACAGTCTCCTGTACGGCGCGCGGCCCGCGCCGGTCCATCACGAAGTGGGTGCCGTCCGACCGGGTGTCCAGGCGGTGCAGGTCCTGGGTGCCCGGCAGGGTGTGGTGCCAGGCGGTGTCCAGCCGCAGCACCGACTCGGGCCTCGGGCGGCCCGTGACCACCGTGGCGACCGCGGTGTCCGCGAACAGCAGCCGGACGATCAGGGGACTCCAGGGTGTCGTCCGCGGGCTGGTACGTCGTGCTGAGCGCCTCCGCGATCACGACCAGGACCACCCGGTCGGGGTCCGCGGCCACGAGATCGGCCGCCAACGCCAGGGAGCGGGTCCCGGCCACGCAGCGCCACTGCGTGGCCGGCAGCAGCATCACGTCGTTGCGGAGCGGAAGCCTGTTGGCCAGTGCGACGTCCAGACCCGGCAGCGCCGGGGTGGTGGAGTGACTGGTTATCAGACAGTCGACGTCCGAGGCGTCCAGTCCGGCGATCTGCAGGCCCCGCGCGCCGCGCGCTCCCCGTAGGCCTGCACGGCCTCCCAGGCCGGCGCGGTGCGCTCCTGGACGGTCTGCGGTGCGGGTATCGACCTCAGGGCGGCGACCGCGCGGTCCACGTCCTGCTCGGTGAACCCGTCACGGGCCAGCGCCTCTCGGGCCGCCCCGATGCCGCCGGCCACCAGGCCGTTCCCGTCGCCGGGTGCGACGGCGGTCTCCAGCGGCAGCATCCACCCGCGGGTCTCGATGCCCGTACTGGCCGCGATGCCGTCGATCCGGGGCGCCCACGCCGCGTGCGGGTGCCGGCCGCGTACTTCCGCCACGATCTGATCGGTCTCTACGGTGTGCTCGCCGTGTATCACGGCGGGAGGGCACAGGTAAGCGGCCACGGTTCGCGCCTTTCTGCGGGGAACAGGGGAGGACGTCAGGAGTGCCTGGGGACGAGGTACTTGGCACTTCGCACCCGGGAAGATCCGGGAACGTCCGGGGAAAACGCCGCTGCGCTCTGCTTCGGGCGTCGGCATCCGTTCCGAGCATGGACGCTAAAGGGACATTTCCGCTGTGATGCAGGCAACTTGGGCGGCCTTTGGGTGCGTGACACGGCACACACCCACGGCGAGAAGGTCCCGGCGCGCTTCGGCCGACCCGCTCTGACGCGCCGTCAACCGGAGGTCCGGGCGGGGTCAGCGCCCTGTCGTGCCGTCGATCAGCTCGCGGAGGATGTCCGCGTGACCGGCGTGGCGGCCGGTCTCCTCGATCATGTGGGTGAGGGCCCAGCGGACACTGGGCGCGGGACGGCCGGGCCGCGGCCGGGGGACCGGCTCGCCGAGGTCCGTGCACTCGTCGAGAACGGCGTTCGCGCGCTCGACGGTCTCCCGGTAGCGGGCGACGACGTCGGCGACGCGGTCCTCCGGTGCGGCGTGGAAGGTCGCCTGCCAGTCGGTGACCTGCTCGCCCAGGAAGATCGCACGCTCGACGAGGGTCAGGTGGTTGAGCAGGCCGAGCAGGTTCGTGCCCGAGGGGACCTGGGCCGCGCGCACCCCCCCCCACGCGGCTCGGTGGCACCGTCGACCTTGGCGGTCATCGAGGTCCGTAGGTAGTCGAGGAATCCGCGCAGGACCTGGGCCTCGCTGCTTCCGGTCCGGGGCGGAGGGGTGTCCCTGCGGCGGGCTGAGGTGGGCATGGTGGCCTCCTTCGTCGGGCGTCGGGCGTCGGGCGTCGGGCATCAGGCATCAGGCGTTGGGGGCGGGGGGCGGGGGGGGGGGGGCGGGGGAGCGGGGATCGGGTCTGTCGGATCGAGTCTGGGGGGGCTGGCGGATCGGGTCTCGGGCCGGCCGGTCAGGCGGTGCGGCGGACGAGCAGGACGTGGTCGACGACCTCGGCGGTGCACCCGCCCGGGCTGGTCGCGATCCGGCGGGGCGCGTCGGCCCGCTCGACCGTCCACGTCGCCGGGGCCAGGCCGATGCCCGCCGCGACCTCCCGCGGGTCGGGTACCGGACGTCGGGATCCTGGTTCCACGACCACGGCGCGGTGGGAGCCGTGGTCGACGACCAGCAGCCGCCCGCCCGGGCCAGCGCGTGCGCGGCCGTGCGCAGGACCGCCGCCCGGTCCAGGTCGAAGGGGTGTGGAGGTAGTGGGCGGAGACCAGATCGAACCGGCCCTCGGGAAACGACGCGCGCAGGTCGTGCTGCTCGGCGGTGACCAGGCCGCCGAGGCCGACCGAGCGGGCGTGGCCGGCGAGCCGCTCGGCCGCCACGGCCGAGATGTCGACGGCGGTGACCCGCCATCCCCGGCGGGCGAGCCACAGCGAGTCGCCGCCGTCGCCGCATCCGAGGTCCAGTGCGTCGCCGGGGGGCAGGACGGTGACCGTCTCGACGAGACGGCCGTTCGGCCGCGGGTCGGCGGCCGACGGCCGGCCGGCGTAGACGCCGTCCCAGAACGTGACCGCATCGGTGGCGTTCATCGAAGCTCCTTCGTGTGTCGGGATTTCCTGTTGGATCGCATGCAGGAATTCCTCGCCGGGAGTGCCTGTCGGGACGCGGCCAGTCTCACCGGAGGCCGCGCGAACCGGCACGGAAACTTGCCGTTGTGGCAAGGTGGCCCGATGGGCGGCGGAACGGAAGACGTACTCGGCGCGGTGGGCCTCGCGACCGCGTGCGCTGCGACGCGACCGCGGCATCACCCTCGCCGACCTCTCGGCGGCCACCGGTGTGTCGGAGAGCACGCTGTCCCGGCTGGAGAGCGGGCAGCGCCGGGCGACCCTGGAACTGCTGCTGCCGCTCGCCCGGATCTACGACGTTCCGCTGGACGACCTCGTCGGTGCCCCGCGCACGGGCGACCCCCGCATTCACCTCAAGCCGATCCGGCGGTTCGGGATGGTCTTCGTGCCGCTGTCCCCGGCGGCCGGGCGGGACCCAGGCCTTCAAAATGATCATCCCGAGCCGCCCCAGCCCCCTCGAACCGACCCCGCAGACGCACGAGGGCTTCGAATGGCTTCTACGTGCTGGGCGGCCGGCTGCGGCTGGTGGTCGGCGAGCGCGACCTGACGCTGGCGCCCGGTGAGGCCGCCGAGTTCGACACGTCCCTGCCGCACTGGCTGGGCACTGCCGACGGCGGCGCGGTCGAGCTGCTCGTCCTGTTCGGCCTGCAAGGGTGCGCGCGCACGTACGTACCGGCTGAACGACGGTTCAGGAAGCGAATCGGGAGGCAAGGCGCTCAAACGGCTATCGGGGTCCGCACATCCGTGCAGCACTCTTGTGTAATTCCTCTGGAAGCCTCAATCTTTCGGCTGACGCACCAAAGTCGCCCCGGATTGACATGACCATGACCCGATGGTCGTCGTCGAGGGCGGCCTGCTCGGCGTGCACGAACCCCACCACGCACCACCGACTGAGGAGGACCCCTCACATGGCAGTGCTGCGTCACCACCCCCACCGCACCACCCGGCGAAGACTGGCCGCCGTCAGCGCCGCGCAGCCACCGCGGCCCTCGCCGCGAGCCTCGTCTCCGCGCTCCCCGCCACCGCGGCGGAGGGCCACATCCAGTACGAGGACGCGGCGAACGCGGTCGCCGGCAGCTACATCGTGACCCTGAAGGCGGACGAGGCGAGGTCCGGCTCCGCCGAAGGCCGCGCTCTGGCAAGAAGTACGGCGCCGACATCGAGCGCACGTACACCAAGGCTCCCTCAACGGCTACGCGGTCGAGGCGTCCGAGACCGAGGCGAAACGTCTCGCCGCCGACCCGGCCGTCGCCTCCGTCGTCCAGAACCGCACCTTCCACGCCACCGGCACCCAGCCCAACCCGCCGTCCTGGGGCCTGGACCGCATCGACCAGCAGAACCGCCCGCTGGACAGCTCGTACACCTATCCGGACAGCGCCGGACAGGGCGTGACGGCGTACGTCATCGACACCGGCGTCCGCATCACCCACAACGACTTCGGCGGCCGCGCCTCCTACGGCTACGACGCCATCGACAACGACAACACCGCCCAGGACGGCCACGGCCACGGCACCCACGTCGCCGGCACCGTCGGCGGCGCGCCTACGGCGTCGCCAAGCAGGCGAAGATCGTCGGCGTCCGCGTGCTCGACAACTCCGGCTCCGGCACCACCGCGCAGGTCGTCGCCGGCATCGACTGGGTCGCCCGCAACGCGGTCAAGCCGGCCGTCGCCAACATGTCCCTCGGCGGCGGCGCCGACAGCGCCCTGGACACGGCCGTGCGCAACGCCATCGCCTCCGGCATCACCTTCGCCGTCGCGGCCGGCAACGAGTCCACCAACGCCTCCACCAAGTCCCCGGCCCGGGTGACGGAGGCGATCACGGTCGGCGCCACCACGTCGAGTGACGCCCGCGCGAGCTACTCCAACTACGGCTCGGTCCTGACCCGTTCGCGCCCGGCTCGTCCATCACCTCGGCCTGGAACAGCGGCGACTCGGCCACCAACACCATCTCCGGTACGTCCATGGCGAGCCCGCACGTCGCCGGGGCGGCCGCGCTGTACCTGGCCGACAACCCCACGGCCACCCCCTCCCAGGTCGCCTCCGCGCTGACGTCCACCGCCACCAGCGGCGTCGTCTCGAACCCGGGCAGCGGCTCGCCCAACCGCCTGCTGTACGTCGGCGACGGCGACACCACGCCCCCGCCGACCGGCGACCGCTTCGAGAACACCGGCGACTACACCATCCGGGACAACGCCACCGTCGAGTCCCCGGTGACCGTCACCGGCGTCTCGGGCAACGCGCCTCGTCCCTGGCCGTCGACGTGAACATCGTCCACAGCTACATCGGTGACCTCCGGGTCCAGCTGGTCGCCCCGGACGGCACGGCGTACACGCTGAAGTCGTACCGGCACCGGCGGCAGCGCGAACGACATCAACACCACGTACACCGTGAACGCCTCCTCGGAGACCGCCAACGGCACGTGGAAGCTACGGGTCAGCGACAACGCGTCCTGGGACACCGGGCGTATCGACGCCTGGGCCCTGCAGTTCTGACACGCCCCTGAGTCCGACGACACCTCAGTGAAGAACCTCGCCCTCGCGGTGCGGCTCCGGGTCGACGACCCAGCCCGCCACGAGGGCGAGCCGCGTGTGCCGATGACCCCCCGTCGCCCGTGAGCACCCACCTCGGAGAAGACCGTGCCGCCGCGCGCGCTTACCATGCGCTCAGTGATCGGCCGGCCGTCCGTCGGGACCGGTCGCCCCCCAGTCCCGCGGCGTCTTCGCGTCACCGCCCGAAACAGGAGCACGGTACACGTGTCCATACCGCCGCCGCCCGGCCCTCAAGGGCCCTACAACCAGGGGCAGTACCCGCCGGGGCCGCACTCGCCGGGGGCCTACCCGCCGCAGCAGCCGTATCCCGGCGGCTGGGGTCAGCCCTACGGGGCGTACCCGCGGCAGCCTCCCGTCAACGGTGTGGCCATCGCCGCGTTCGTGCTCGGCGTCCTGTGCTTCGTGCCGGCGGTCGGGCTCGTGCTGGGGCTGATCGCGCTGGCCCAGATCAGGCGGCGGGGCGAGCGGGGCAAGGGGTTCGCCGTGGCCGGTTCCGTGCTGTCGTCCGTGGGACTGGCACTGTGGGTGGTGTCGCTCTCCACGGGCGCCGCCGGGGGAGTTCTGGGAGGGCTTCCGGGACGCCGCGCGTGGCGAGGGCACCGCCTACTCGCTCGAGAAGGGCCAGTGCTTCACCACCCCCAGCGGATCCCTGCAGGGGTGACGTACGACGTCGACGAGGTGTCCTTGCGAGGAGGAGCACGACGGCGAGGTGTTCGCCGCCTTCGAGCTGCCGGACGGAGCCTTCCCGGGCGACGGGGAGATCACCCGGGAAGCCGACGAGCGGTGCTACGCCCTCCAGGACACGTACGCCATGGACCGGTGGGCCCTGCCGACCGACGTCGACGTGTACTACCTGACCCCGACCTCGCAGAGCTGGCGCACGGGCGACCGCGAGATCACCTGCCTGTTCGGGAACACGGACGAGCGGGGCACACTGACCGGCTCGCTGCGCAGGGACGGCACCGGGCTCGACCCGGGCCAGCACACCTACCTGGTGGCGGAGGGCTTCCTCAACCGGGCCATGGACGAGATGCCGGTGGCGGAGACCGTCGAGGAGGACCTCGCCGGGTACCAGGCGTGGGCGGGGCGGATGTCGCAGGCGCTCGTCCGGGAGACCGGGATGCTGCGCGGACACAGCTGGCCCGACGACGCCGAGCGGCCGGTCGCCGACCTGGTCGAGGACCTGGAGACGGCGCGGGAGGAGTGGGATCTGGCGGCCGAGGCGGCCGACGTCGACACGTACTACCTGCACCTCGACGAGGCCTTCGCGCTCATCGAGGCCGACTCGACGGTCACCGCCCGCAAGGCTCTGGGGCTGGATACCACGCCGCCGGTGTACGAGGAGAGCGGTGGCGGCGGGGGAGAGAGCTCCGGCAAGGAGGTGTGACGGCGGCTATAGCGGGGAGAAAGTGCCTGCGTAAAGCCCTCCGACGATACAAGTCATCACATCGAGTGATTCTTTGGCCTTTGCTTGCCTGGCACAACCTACGGTTGCCACGCTGTTGCTGTCTGTACAACCTGATGGGAGCGGCCAGTGACATTCGGTGAGCAGCCGGCGTATCTGCGTGTCGCGGGTGATCTCCGCAAGAAGATCGCCGACGGCCTGCTGCCGCCCCACACCCGCCTCCCGTCCCAGGCGCGCATCCGCGAGGAGTACGGCGTCTCGGACACCGTCGCCCTCGAGGCGCGCAAGGTGCTGATGGCCGAGGGGCTGGTCGAGGGCCGCTCCGGTTCCGGGACGTATGTGCGCGAGCGGCCCGTGCCCCGGCGCATCGCCCGCTCCGGGTACCGGCCGGCCGGCGGTGCCACGCCCTTCCGGCAGGAGCAGGCCGACGCCGGGGTGCGCGGCACCTGGGGGTCGCGCAGCGAGCAGGCCGAGGCGAGCGGCGCCGTCGCCGAACGGCTCGGGATCAAGCCCGGGGACCGGGTGATGTGCACCCGGTACGTCTTCCGGGAGGGCGGCGAGGCCATGATGCTCTCCACCTCCTGGGAGCCGCTGGACCTCATCGGCCGGACGCCGGTGATGCTGCCCGAGGAGGGCCCGCTCGGCGGCATGGGTGTCGTGGAGCGGATGGCCGCCATCGACGTGGTCGTCGACAACGTCACCGAGGAGGTCGGCGCCCGCCCCGGCCTCGCCGAGGAACTGCTCGCCCTCGGGGGTGTGCCGGGGCACGTGGTCCTGGTCATCCAGCGCACGTTCTACGCCTCGGGCCGGGCGGTGGAGACGGCCGACGTGGTCGTTCCGGCCGACCGCTACCGGGTGGCGTACCACCTGCCCGTCAAGTAGCGGCGGCGCCGGGGGAGTTCACGCGCCCGCCGGTGGTGTGAGATGGCGCACGCCTCTCGTGCGCCTCCCGCGCCCCTTTTCTTCGCTCGCACTGGTGTCCGTGCTTCATGGCGCCGTCCGCGCGCTGCCGGAATCCGGTCGTTCTCGCAGGTCGTCCGCGAGGTTCCCGGTATGCCTCCGACCGGAGGCGTCGGCGCGCGCGGGCGGCGCGTTTCGTGTCGTGCGCCCCCTGCGTTCTGGCTGGTTGCGTACCTCTTTGTGTAAAGCCGTATTCGCTGCGTGAAGGTTAGGCGTAGGCTCGGGCATATGCGGATTGCGGTTTCCTTAGCGGGCGGGGGCGCGGCGCGGGCCGTGGGCGGGAAGTGGAGGGGCGCGATGAACGACGGCACGGTCACTCTTCCCTGGCTGGTCTTCCGGCAGGACGACAACGGCAACCGCTACCGCGTGGGCAGGTACGCGACCCGGGCCGAGGCCCAGAAGATCGCGGACACCCTCGACGGTCGCGGCCACCAGCAGCTCTACTGGGTCGAGAAGCTCGGCCCGAACGGGGCGGGCGCGGCCGGCTGACCGCGCCGGCAGGGCAGGCCGTAGGCTCCGGCGCATGACGGAACGGATCGTGGTGGGCGCCGCCCTCGTCGACGGCGGACGACTGCTCGCCGCGCGCCGCTGGCGCACCGGCGGAGCTGGCCGGGCGGTGGGAGCTGCCCGGCGGCAAGGTCGAGGCGGGCGAGACGCCCGAGGCGGCGCTCGTGCGCGAACTGCGCGAGGAACTGGGCGTGACGGCCGAGCCCGGTGAGCGGGTCCCGGGACAGTGGCCCCTGCGAACGCCCTTCGTCCTGCACGTGTGGACCGCGCGGCTGCTCTCCCGGATCCGCCTCCCCCGAACCCCCTCGAGGACCACGACGCGCTGCGCTGGCTCGCCCCCGCCGAGATCTGGGACGTGCCCTGGCTCGACCAGGACGTGCCGGCCGTCGAGCGGGCACCTCCGCCCACCTCGGTATGGCGGCGACGGACACGCGGGGCGTGTGAGCGCACCGGCCTGAGCGCCCCGTGCGCCGTCGGTGCCACAGTGCGCCCTCCCGGGCGGTACCGGAGCCCGAATATCGGGTATGTGCCCATTAACCCCACGAATTCGGACATGGGTGGGGTCGCGGGCCGGGGAAGTGATCGGCGTGATCGACAGCGAAGGCGGCTGTGCCGAATGGGTCTTTCCCGCGGCACCGGACGCCGTGCGGACCGCCCGCTCCCTCGTCCGCCGCACCCTGCACGGCTGGGACCTCGACAGCGTCGGCGACATCGCCGCCCTGCTGGTCAGCGAGCTGGTCACCAACGCCCTGCGGCACGCCGCCGGCCCCATCGGCCTCCGCCTGGTACGCCACCCCGCCGGACCGGACGGCGTCCTGCTGGTGGAGGTCTCCGACCCGCTTCCGGACCCGCCCCGCGAGCGCGTCGCCAGCCCCGGGGACGAGGACGGCCGGGGCCTGCAACTGGTCGCCTCCTCCGCACACCGCTGGGGAACCCGGCCCGGAGAGGTGGGCAAGACGGTGTGGTTCGAACTCACGGTGCCGTAATGACCGGGTGTCACACCGTTTCACAGCGCCCGGAACCGTGCCGAAACGCCCCCGCGCCGGGCCCGGACCCACGGGCCAACTGGTTCAGGCCAGTGGCAGTTGTGGAACTACGTGATTCGATGCCGTGTCCGCTGGTTAGAAGACTGGAAGTGTTGTCACGGTCCGGACCGAAAACCATCGGGACCGTGCTGTGATCGTGAACACCGTGTTGTGCGGCGCCGTAGTGCTGGATACTGCGGGCAGCCGCCCCCCGGTGACCGGTGCCGGACGCGGTGAGCTGGAGGGGACGGTTCGCGTGAGCGAGATACCAGCGAGGGCCACGGGGTCCGAGGGCCCGTCGGACGGCGCGCCGTTCGGTGACGCGGTGTGGCAGAGCAGCCCGCCCGGCTCCATCTACGACTACATCAAGGTCGCGTCCTTCTCCATCGGCGCCGACGGACTCGTCGACCAGTGGAGCCTGCGCGCGGAGCAACTGCTCGGCATCCCGGCCGAGCACGCCGTGGGCACCGACCCCATCGAGGCATTCATCGATCCCGACCTGCGGGAACGCGGCCAGCGCAAGATGGCCGAGATCCTCGACGGACGGGAGTGGACCGGTGTGGTCCCCTTCCGGGTGCCGGACGCCAGGGGCCGGCGGCGCACAGCGCGGACGCGGGCAGCGCGGGCTCGCCGAGGTGTACGTCATGCCGACGCGCACGGAGGACGGGGAGAAGGCCGCCGTCTGCATCGTCGTCGACGTCCGCGTCCTGCGCAGCATCGAGACCGACCTCGCCGCCTCGCAGGCCTATATTCGGCCAGTCTCCGTTCGGCTTCCTGCTGATCGACCCCGACCTCCGGGTCCGCCGCGCCAACCAGCGGTTCGCCTCCGTCTTCGGCGGCACGCCCGACGACCACCGCGGCAAGGGCGTCCACGACTACCTGCCGCGCGCCGAGGGCGACCGGGTCTCCGCCACCCTGCGCCGGGTGCTGGAGACCGGCGACTCCATCACCGACATGCACGTCACGGGCTTCGTGCCGGGCACCGAGGAACGCCGCCACTGGTCCGTCAACCTCTACCGCGTGCACAGCGGTTCCGGCCGGCCATCGGCGTGGCCTGGCTGGGAACCGACATCACCGCCCGCCGCGAGGCCGCCCGCGAGGCCGCCGCCGCCCGCCGCAACCTCGCCCTGCTCAACGAGGCGGGCGCCCGCATCGGCAACTCCCTCGATCTGGAGACCACCGCCCGCGAACTCCTCGACGTCGTCGTCCCCGGCTTCTGCGACCTGGCCACCGTCGACCTCTACCAGGGCTGCTGGTCGGCGACGAGACCCGCCCGGCCTCGCCGACGGCAGCGCGGGTTGCGCCGCGTCGCCTTCTCCAGCGCCGTCTCCCGACGCGCCGTTCCCCGGCACCGGCGATCAGGTCGAGCTCGGCGCCGTCCACCACCACGGGTTCAACTCGCCCTGTGCCGACGCCCTGCGCACCGCCCGCCCGCGCATCGTGCCGGCCGAGGACGGCGGCCTCGTGCAGTCCACGCTCGCCGTGCCGATGGTCGCCCACGACAGGTCGTGGGACTCGCGCGGGTTCGCCCGGACGAAGGGCAGCGAGCCGTTCGGGGACCGCGACCGCGACCTCGCCGTGGAACTGGCCGCGCGGGCCGCCGTCTGCATCGACAACGCCCGCCTCTACCGGCGCGAACACGAACGCGCGCTGATACTGCAACGCTCCCTGCTCCCGCCCGGCGACCCCGAGGCGTCCGGCCTCGACATCGCCTGCCGCTACCTGCTCGGCAACGCGGCCACCGGCCGGCCCAGCGAGGTCGGCGGCGACTGGTTCGACGTGATCGAACTCCCCCGGTCACCGCACCGCGCTGGTGGTCGGCGACGTCATGGGGCGCGGTCTGCGCGCCGCCGTCGCGATGGGCGAACTCCGCACGGCGGTACGGACGCTGGCGCAGCTCGACATCGAACCGGCCGAGGTGCTCTCCCAGCTGGACGAGATCGCGCGGGGCCTCGGCGCCCCGGGCGGCGTCCAGCAGGCGACCCGGGCCGCCCGCCGGCCTCGCGAGGCCGACCTCTCCGAGGTCTACCTGGCGACCTGCGTCTACGCCGTCTACGACTCGGTGACCAGGCGCTGCACCTTCGCCAACGCGGGCCACCTGCCGCCCGTCCTGGTCGAGCCCGGCGAGTCCGCGCTGATGCTGGACGTGCCGCCGGGCCTGCCGCTCGGCGTCGGCGGGGAGCCCTTCGAGGAGGTGGAGGTCGAACTGCCCGAAGGCTCTCTGCTCGCGCTCTACACGGATGGACTGGTCGAAAGCCGCGATCACCCCCTCGACGAGGGGCTCCAGGCCTTCGTAGGGGCACTCACGGACCCGGCGCGCCCCCTGGAGGACGTCTGCGACCAGGTCCTCAACACCCGTTGACAGCCACCACGGCGAGGACGACATCGCCCTGCTGATGGCCCGCGTCCAGGGCCTGCCCAGCGAGTCCGTCGGCGACTGGACCCTGCCGCGCGAGCCGCGCAGCGTGGGCCGGGCCCGCGAGCTGGCCCGTGCGAAGCTGCTCGACTGGGACATGGAGTCGCTGGTCGACACGACGGAGCTGCTCGTCAGCGAGCTGGTCACCAACGCCCTGCGATACGGCGAGGGCGAGATCAGACTCCGCCTCCTCCTCGACCGCACCCTGGTCTGCGAGGTCTGGGACTCCGGCCTGGTCCAGCCCCGCCGGCGCCGCGCCCGCGACACCGACGAGGGCGGACGGGGTCTGCAACTGGTCGGCCTGCTCAGCGCGGCCTGGGGCTCACGCCGTACGCCGCGCGGCAAGACGGTGTGGTTCGAACTGCCCCTCCCGGGCGCCGACACCCAGCTCACGGACCCGGCGGAGGCCCTGCTGAGCCTGTTCTGACCCGGCCCGGTGTCGTACGGTTCCGGGCGCGCCGGGTGCGGCGCACGCGGCCGCCATCCGGCGAGCAGCAGTGCCGCCCGGCCGTGACCGGGGGCGGCGGCACCAGGTCGGCGGAGATCATCGCGCCCCGCTCCCCGACCAGCAGCCGGAACACCGGTTCGAGTCGTCCACGCTGGCAACACGCTCGGAGCGTATGCCCGTGAACCGGCCACCGCGACCGGGGACGGGCCACAGGGAGGGAACGCCGTGGAGCACCCGGAACCGGAGCCGCCGGCGGCGAGGACACCCCGGGGACCACCCGAACCCGGCGACGAGAGCCGCACGTCCGGTGCGGAGGGAACACGAACAGAAAAAGACGGCTCGCCGCCTGCGCCGCGTCACCCTCGCCGTTCTGCTGGTCCTGCTCGTGCCCCTCCTCACCGCCGGTGCGGCCCTCCGCGTCAACTACATGGGCGACCCCGCCGACGGCACCCACCAGGAACCGCGACGCGATGGCTCGGCCACCGCCTGGGTCGACGGCCGCAAGGACGACGCCGACCTCGCCGCCTTCGCCCGCCGCATCGAGAACACCGGCATCCGCGACCTGTACGTCCACACCGGCCCGCTGGAACACGACGGCACCCTGCCCAAGGCGCGCTACCCCAAGGCCCGCTGGCTGATCGACGCCGTCGCACCGCGAGCTGCCCGGAGTCCGCGTCCAGGCCTTCCTCGGCGACGTCCTGGTCACCGAGGGCACCGGGGGGCATGCACGGCTGGCGGAGGCCGACACCCGCGCCGCCGTCGTCGACTCCGCCCCGCCAGGTCCTGGCCGCGGGCTACGACGGCGTCCACCTCGACCTGGAGCCCCTGCGCTCCGGTGACCGGAACTACCTCTCCCTCCTGGACGACCTGCGCGCCGTCACCCGTGCCCAGGACGCGCAGCTCTCGGTGGCCGCCCACCAGATCGACCCGCTCCCGGCCCTCCACTCCGTCTTCGGCGTCTTCACCGAGAACCCCAAGTGGTGGTCGCAGGAGTTCTTCGGCCAGGTCGCCCGCCGCGTCGACCAGATCGCCGTGATGACCTACGACACCGCGCAGCCGCTGGAGGGCACCTACGGCGGCTACGTGGCCTGAGCGACCTCCCTCGCCCTGGAGGTCACCCCCGCCCACCACCCACCTGCTGATGGGCCTGCCCTTCTACTACGAGAGCAACTTCGACCACTGGGGCCACGCCGAGACGGTCGAGGCCGCAGTCCGGGGCGTCCGCCTCGGTCTGTCCCGGACTAGGACGCCGACCGGAAGCCTCTTCGGCGTCGCCCGTACATCGACTTCGCGGCGACGGGGACGAACTGGGACGAGGCACCGCAAGGGCTGGGTCCGCTAGGACCGACGCCGGATCTTCGACCCCAGCCACACCAGCGGGTCGTACTTGCGGTCCACCGCCCGTTCCTTCAGCGGGATCAGCGCGTTGTCGGTGATCTTGATGCCCTCGGGGCAGACCTCCGTGCAGCACTTGGTGATGTTTGCGGTAGCCGAGGCCGTGCTCGTCCTGGGCCCGTGCGCCCACGGTCCAGGCCGGTGTCGCCGGCCGAGTCCAGTGGGTGCATGTCCAGTTCGGCGACGCGCATGAGGAAACGCGGGCCGCGAAAGCCGGCTTGTTCTCCTCGTGGCCACGGACGACACGGCGGGTGTCCTGGCACAGGAAGCACTCGATGCACTTGCGGAACTCCTGCGACCGGTCCACGTCCTCCTGCATCATCCGGTACTCGCCCGGCCCGAGGTCGGCGGGCGGGACGAAGGACGGGACCTCGCGGGCCTTGGTGTAGTTGAAGCCGACGTCCGTCACCAGGTCGCGCACGACCGGGAAGGCGCGCAGCGGCGTGACGGTGATCGTCTCCTCGGGGGTGAAGACGGACATACGGGTCATGCACAGCAGCCGCGGCCGCCCGTTGATCTCCGCCGAGCACGAACCGCACTTGCCCGCCTTGCAGTTCCAGCGCACGGCGAGGTCGGGGGCCTGGGTGGCCTGGAGGCGGTGGATGATGTCGAGGACCACCTCGCCCTCGTTCACCTCGACCCTGAAGTCCTCCAGGCCGCCGCCCTCGACGTCGCCCCGCCACACTGAGCGGGCCTCGTAGCCGCTCATCAGGACAACTCCTCCTCGGCGAGGTACTTGGCCAGCTCGTCCTTCTCGAAGAGGGCGAGCAGGTCGGGTCGGACGGGCTCGGTGGTCCGCCGCTCCAGAGTGATCTGGCCGCGCTCGGGATCCGTCGCCGCCGGACCGCCGCTCGGGTCGGCCAGGGAGCACAGCAGGTTGGCCGGGCGCCACCGGCGGTCCATCGACGGATGGTCCTCGCGGGTGTGCCCGCCGCGCGACTCGGTGCGTTCCAGCGCGGCCCGCGCCACGCACTCGCTGACCAGCAGCATGTTGCGCAGGTCCAGGGCGAGGTGCCAGCCCGGGTTGAACTGGCGGTGCCCCTCGACTCCGGCCCGGCGGGCCCGTACCCGCAGCTCCGCGAGCTTCTCCAGGAGCCTGCTTCATCTCCGGCTCGCGGCGGATGATGCCGACCAGGTCGTTCATCGTCTGCTGGAGCTCCTGGTGGAGGGGTGTACGGGTTCTCCGGCGGGCCGTCGGACGGCTGGGGCGCCTCGGCCTCGGCGGAGAACGGCCGCAGCGCCTCCGCGGCGGCGGCGGCGTCGACCTGGGCGTCGTCCACCCGGGGGCCGCGCTCCGGACGCCCCGCCCGGCCGCGTACTCGGCGGCGTGCCAGCCCGCCCGGCGCCCGAACACCAGCAGGTCGGAGAGCGAGTTGCCGCCGAGCCGGTTGGAGCCGTGCATGCCGCCGGCCACCTCACCGGCCGCGAACAGCCCGGCACCGCGCGCGGCGGCGGTGTCGGAGTCGACGGCGATGCCGCCCATCACGTAGTGACAGGTGGGCCCGACCTCCATCGGCTCCGCGGTGATGTCGACGTCGGCCAGCTCCTTGAACTGGTGGTACATCGAGGGCAGCCGCCGCTTGATCACCTCGGCGGGCATCGGGTCGAGACGTCGAGGAAGACGCCGCCGTGCGGGGGCCCCGGCCCTCCTTCACCTCGGAGTTGATCGCGCGCCGACCTCGTCCCGGGGAGCAGCTCCGGGGGCCGCCGGTTGTGGTCCGGGTCGTCGTACCAGCGGTCGCCGCTCCTCCTCCGTCACCGCGTACTTGTCCTTAAGACGTCCGGGGACGTAGTCGAACATGAACCGCCTGCCCTCGGAGTTCCTGAGCACGCCGCCGTCGCCGCGCACCGACTCCGTGACGAGGATGCCCTTCACCGACGGCGGCCAGACCATGCCGTCGGGTGGAACTGCACGAACTCCATGTTCAGCAGCGGCGCCCTGGCCAGCAGCACGAGCGCGTGGCCGTCGCCCGTGTACTCCCACGAGTTCGACGTCACCTTGAAGGACTTTGCCGTGCCGCCCGTGGCGATCACCACCGAGGGCGCCTCCAGCACGAAGAAGCGGCCGGTCTCCCGCTCGTAGCCGAAGACGCCGGAGACCTGGCCGCCCTCCTTGAGCACGCGGGTGACCGTGCACTCCTGGAAGACCTTTCAGCCGGGACTCGTAGTCGCCGGTCTCCCTGAAGTCCTCCTGCTGGAGCGAGACGATCTTCTGCTGGAGGGTGCGGATCAGCTCCAGGCCGGTACGGTCGCCCACGTGGGCGAGGCGCGGGGTACTCGTGGCCGCCGGAGTTGCTGCGCGAGATCCGGCCGTCCTTCGTACGGTCGAACAGCGCGCCCCAGGTCTCCAGCTCCCGCACCCCGCTGCGGCGCCTCCTGGGCGTGCAGTTCGGGCCATCCGCCACTGGTTGAGGAACTTGCCGCCGCGCATGGTGTCGCGGAAGTGGACCTGCCAGTTGTCGCCGGAGTTCGCGTTGCCCATGGCGGCGGCGATGCCGCCCCCTCGGCCATCACGGTGTGCGCCTTGCCGAACAGCGACTGCAGATCACGGCCGTACGGGCGCCCCGCTCGCGGGCCTTCGATGGCGGCGCGCGGCCCGCGCGCCGCCCGCGCCCACCACGACGACGTCCCATTCCTGCCGGTCGACCACGGACATCAGAACAACCTCGGATCGTCGGAGGCACCGGACGCCGACGCAGATATCACGTAGAAGTCGTGGCGAGCGCGACGCTCACCAGGGACGCCCAGCCAACTGCATGTGGCGGGCTTGAGCTCCTGACCCACATCCTGTAGCGCACGGGGTGCCGGGAGAAGTGTTGAGCTTTCCTCGCCGACGATGTGCGGCAGGATGGCAGGAGAGGGTGTACGCCCAGATCAGCACGATGTTGGCCAGGAACACAGGGGTGCCCAGGCCCATGTGGCCCCCAGTCGTAGTGCTCGTCGCGGAAGGCGAGCACGCGGTGTCGTAGGTAAGGATGGCGCGACCAGGAGCTGTCGCAGAGTAGAAGTACCGGTGGATGTTCTGCGGCATGATGAGCGGGAAGCGGGTCTCGCCGGTGTACTTTGTGGCTCGGCCACCGCGCGGCGGCCGGGCGTGACGCCCAGAAGCCCCGGTAGTAGGCCTTGCGGTAGTAGTAGTTAGGTGAGGCGGAACCGAGCGGGAAGATCAGGATGCGATGATCGCGGGAGATGCCCCACCAGCGCGTGCCGAAGATCTCCAGTTGGGTCCGAGCGCATCGGCTCGCAGTTCTCCGCCGGTGCGGGGAGTAGAACGGCGAGACGTACGGGGCCGCGTAGTGTCCGCGTTGGGCGGCGGCCGCCCGCCAGGTCGAGTAGACGGTGATCGGCGAGCAGGCCCGCGGCGGTGGCGGCGGGTGCCGTGCCACCAGCGGTCGGTGCGCAGGTGCGGGGCGCGGATGGCGGCGCCCGCGCGTCGGCGCGGACGCCGCCGCCTCGGGGATGGGGTTCGGTGGCTGGAGGTTCCGTGCCAGGGCCACCGGGTTGACTCCGGTCGGTCGGGTCGGGTTTAGGGGCGCGGCGGTCGTGGGCGCCGAGGCCCTCGTCGTCCGAGTCCGTCCACAGCGAGCCGTCGTACGGCGTGTCGGGGATCGGGACGAGGTCCGGACGCTTGGCGCGTCGGTGCGGCCGCCGCCGCCCGCAGCAGCGCGAAGCTCTCGCGCAGATGGTCGGCGTCGGTGCGGACGCGGCGGTATCTCTAGGCCGCCGCCGCCCAGCTGCTGTTCAGCCCGGGCCACCGACCGGGACAGGTCGTCGAGACTGCGTTGGAGCGATGACGGGTCGTCGTGCACGGACATGACGTGATCCTCACTTCCGTAGGGACACCGGCACGGGGCCGGCCCCTGGTGGCGACGTTCATGCGCCTAGCGTGGCCGCGCGTCACACCTGCCGCTGGGAAGGACGTGCACGATTGGCCGGGGCGTGTCGGTGCATCACGGGTGGTGTTGCGCCGCACGGGTGAGGTACGCACCGTCGCCGCTGTCTCCCCAGCGTCGCCGAACCGTTTCCTCTTCAGTGGCGGCATCCCTGCCCGGGATACAAATGATCAACCCAATACTGCATATAACGCATTCAACACCCGCGTACAACGCGGAATCGCCGCCACAAGTGATCACCAGGCCGGCGGCCTACCGGAGGTGGTAGGCAGATGTCCCACGTCGGCGTCGGACCGCGCGCGGTGACGCGCTCGCCCGGCCTGCCTCACACGCGGGCGTGCTCGCGGTCCCCGCGCTGGCCGGCTGCAGTTCGAGGACCCGTCGGGCGAGAAGCCGCTCGCCGACCAGGACATCAGCCTCGGCGAGCCGCGCCCGATCTCCGACGGCGGCACCCTGCGCTGGGCCGTGGATCGTACCGACACGCTGAACACCTTCCAGTCGGACGCCGACGCCACCGCGACCCGCGTCGCACAGGCCGTGCTGCCTAAATGTACCGGATGGACGAGACCGGCCGCCCGGTGCGCGATCCCGACTACCTGGAATCGGCCGAGGGTCGCTTGCGACCGAGCCCAAGCAGGTCGTGTCGTCTACAAGCCCGAACCAGCAGGCCGTGTGGAGCGACGGCCGGGAGGTCGGCGCCGCCGACTTCGCCGCCCAGTGGCGCGCCCCCTGTCCGGCAAGGACAGCGCCTACTGGACCGCGCGCAACGCGGGCTACGACCGCATCGAGAAGATCCAGCGCGGCGCCGGCGATGCGGGAGGTCTAAGCGTCACCTTCAAGTGACGCCCTATACGCGACTGGAAGTCGCTGTTCACGCCGCTGTACCCGAAGGACGTCATGGGCACCCCGGACGCCTTCAACGACGGCGCGCGGCGCAAGCTCAAGGTCACCGCCGGCCCCTTCGCCGCCGTCAAGGAGGTCGACACC